>NZ_JBEXMY010000023.1:0-1352 GCF_040610805.1 Kribbella sp. NPDC003557 | reverse complement strand
TGAACCACCCCGGGTTTGATGCACACCTCCTTCGTTGGGAAGGTGGCATCTATGCCGAGGAAGTACGACGCGCAGACCCGGGCCAAGGCGGTTCGGTTGGTGACCGATCACCGTGGTGACTACGCCAGTGAGTGGGAGGCGATCAGCACGGTGGCGGGCCGGCTGGGGATGACACCGGAAACGTTGCGGCGATGGGTTCGCCAGGCCGCGGTCGACGCCGGTGAGGCCGAGGGTGTGTCCTCGCAGATGGCCCGGGAGAACCGGGAGCTGAAGCGCAAGAACGCCGAACTGGAACAGACGATCGAGATCCTCAAGGCGGCGACGAGTTTCTTCGTGCGGGAGAGCGACCCGCGACAGCGCTGATCTGCCGGTTCATCGCCGAGCACAGGGCTCGGTTCGGGGTCGCTCCGATCTGCCGTGCGCTGAGTGCGCACGGTTGCACGATCGCCCCGGGAACCTACTACGCCTGGGCACGGCGGGCGCCGTCGAAACGCGCGCTGTGGGAGCTGACGGTGACCGAGGTGCTGGCCGGGTACTACAAACCCGACGAGCACGGCCGGCGACCGCCGGAGTCGCTGTATGGGTCGCTGAAGATGTGGGCCCACCTGAACCGCGAGGGCGTCGAGGTGGCGCGCTGCACGGTCGAGCGGCTCATGAAGGCGAACGGCTGGCGGGGTGCGACCCGCGCGAAGAAGCCACGCACCACGATCCCGGATCCGGCCGCGGACCGGGCACCAGACCTGGTCAACCGCCAGTTCCGGGTGCCGGCACCGAACCGGTTGCTGGTCGCGGACTTCACCTACGTGCGGCTGGCCAGCGGCGCGTTCGCCTACACCGCGTTCGTGATCGACGCCTTCGCCGGCTTCATCGCCGGCTGGGAGTGCTCGATGTCCAAGCACACCGCGTTCGTCGAACGCGCCATCAGACAGGCTGCCGAACTGCGCCTCAGAGAAAGGAAACCTCTGCAAAACAAGGCGATTCACCACTCGGACGCGGGGTCGCAATATACCTCGCTGCACTTCACCGAGACCCTGCAACTGCACGGTCTCAGCCCCTCGATCGGAACCGTCGGCGACGCCTACGACAACGCCCTGGCCGAGACCACCATCGGGCTCTACAAGACCGAATGCATCCGCGACGACTCACCCTTCCGCCGCGGACCACTCACCCGCCTCGCCAACCTCGAGGCCATCACCGCAGCCTGGGTCCACTGGTACAACACCAGCCGGCTCATGCACCGCCTCGACCGACGCCCACCCGCCGAAGCCGAGGCCGACTACTATGCACAAACCCGAGACGACCGACCGGTCGTCCACACATAACCGAGGGTGCACCAAACCCGGGACGGTTCA
>NZ_JBEXMY010000022.1:0-1476 GCF_040610805.1 Kribbella sp. NPDC003557 | reverse complement strand
ACCGCCGAGCACACCAGCGACCAGATCATCGCCCGGATCGGCACCCGGCTGCACAACGACAAGGGCACCGTCGTCCACCTGGCGCCGGACCCGGACAAGCTGCACCTGTTCTCCACCTCGACCGAGGAACGCTTGAACGCTTGAGTGGCCCGGGGCGGGACCGGGGAGTTCCCGGGGGCGGGCCGGGTGCGGTGAATGGTCGAATCGAGGTCGGCAACGCGTCCTGAGTTTCGGCTACCACAACTACGGAGACCCGTGGACAGAACAGTGTTACAGCGGCGACTGAGCTGGCAGACCGGGACTGTTGTCGAAGCGGTGCAGGAGACGACGCGCGCCCGCACGATCAAGCTCGCGGTCCCCGGGTGGTCGACCCATCGCGCCGGGCAGCACGTGGATGTGCGGCTGACTGCGCCCGACGGGTACCAGGCCCAGCGGAGTTACTCCATCGCGTCTGCTCCGGAGGACGAGTACGTTGCGCTCACCGTCGAGCGGATCGAGAACGGTGAGGTCTCGCCGTACCTCGTCGACGAGCTGCGGGTGGGCGACGAACTCGAGCTGCGCGGCCCGGTCGGAGGGTATTTCGTGTGGGGCGACGAGCTCGGTGGTCCGCTGTTCCTGGTGGCGGGCGGATCGGGTCTGGTGCCGCTGCGGTCGATGCTGCGGCACCACCGCGCCGCCGGGAGCCGGGTGCCGGTGCGGGTGCTGTGCTCGGCCCGGTGCCTGGACCTGCTGATCTACCGCGACGAGTTGATGGAGATCGCGGCGTACGACCTGTTCGACATCTCGGTCACTCTGACCAGGGAACCGGCGAGCAGTTGGCGCGGGTACCGGCGGCGGATCGACGGCGAGCTGCTGACGGAGACCGGCTGGCCGGCCACGGAGCGGCCGTTGACCTACATCTGTGGACCGACCGGCTTCGTCGAGGCCGCTGCGAACGAATTGGTTGCGTTAGGTCACGATCCGCTCCGGATCCGGACCGAACGCTTCGGTGGAACGGAGGTGGCGCGATGACGCCGCTGGACGGTAATGCGATCGCGGGGGTGCTGCAGGAGGTCTTCGGCCGCGACGTCACAGCGGGCGATTACTCCTGTCGGACCTGCGGTCGCACGGGGTACGTCGCGGAGCTTGCGGTCTACCCGAACGGCCCCGGGATCGTCGGGCGGTGCCGGAGCTGCGACGCGGTACTGCTGATGATCACCGAACGTCAGGGCTGGTACTGCGTCGACTCGGGTGGACTGTCCTGAGGCCGGTCGGGAACGGCGTGCACGAGGTCACGCCGGGATGCGATACCAAGCTTCTCGAAGACCTTGTGCAGGTGGTATTCGACGGTGCGCGGGCTCAGATAGAGCTGCTCGCCGATCTCCGGGTTGGTGAGTCCCTGACGTCGCGCCGCCGATCGCGCGGCGGCTGACCCGGTCGCCGGGGCCGGCGATGATCGCGTCCGGCCTGATCGGGGCACTGGTGGTCGGCCTGTCG
>NZ_JBEXMY010000021.1:0-3150 GCF_040610805.1 Kribbella sp. NPDC003557 | reverse complement strand
ATTTTTTGTTGTGACAAGCTACTAAGGGCAATCGGTGGATGTCTTGGTACCAAGAGCCGATGAAGGACGTTGGAGCCTGCGATAAGCCCCGGGGAGTTGGCAACCGAGCTGTGATCCGGGGGTGTCCGAATGGGGAAACCCAGCTGGCATTCTAAAGCCAGTTACCAGTGCCTGAACACATAGGGTTCTGGAGGGAACGCGGGGAAGTGAAACATCTCAGTACCCGCAGGAAGAGAAAACAATTGTGATTCCGTGAGTAGTGGCGAGCGAAAGCGGATGAGGCTAAACCATGTGTGTGTGATAGCCGGCGTGCGTTGCGCATGTGGGGTTGTGGGAGCATTCGGGTCTTAATGCCGTGAGACCGGAGAGTTATCAATCACTGTTGAAGTCGAATCTTCTGGAATGTTGAGCCGTAGTGGGTTATAGCCCTGTAGGCGTAAGACAGTGACTCTTGAGTGTTTTCCCAAGTAGCACGGGACTCTTGAAATTCCGTGTGAATCTGGCGGGACCACCCGCTAAGCCTAAATACTTCTTGGTGACCGATAGCGGACTAGTACCGTGAGGGAAAGATGAAAAGTACCCCGGGAGGGGAGTGAAATAGTACCTGAAACCGGTTGCCTACAATCCGTCGGAGCATGACTTCGGTTGTGTGACGGCGTGCCTTTTGAAGAATGAGCCTGCGAGTTAGTGGTGTGTGGCGAGGTTAACCCGTGTGGGGTAGCCGTAGCGAAAGCGAGTCTGAATAGGGCGTTTTAGTCGCATGCTCTAGACCCGAAGCGGAGTGATCTATCCATGGGCAGGTTGAAGCGTGGGTAAGACCGCGTGGAGGACCGAACCCACCAGGGTTGAAAACCTGGGGGATGACCTGTGGATAGGGGTGAAAGGCCAATCAAACTCCGTGATAGCTGGTTCTCCCCGAAATGCATATAGGTGCAGCGTCGCGTGTTTCTTACCGGAGGTAGAGCACTGGATGGTCTAGGGGGCTTACCGGCTTACCGAAATCAGCCAAACTCCGAATGCCGGTAAGTGAGAGCGCGGCAGTGAGACTGCGGGGGATAAGCTCCGTAGTCGAGAGGGAAACAGCCCAGATCACCAGCTAAGGCCCCTAAGCGATTGCTAAGTGGAAAAGGATGTGGAGTTGCCCAGACAACCAGGAGGTTGGCTTAGAAGCAGCCACCCTTGAAAGAGTGCGTAATAGCTCACTGGTCAAGTGATTCCGCGCCGACAATGTAGCGGGGCTCAAGCAATCCGCCGAAGCTGTGGCACTCACACTTGTACCCGGTGTCGACTTGATCGACATCCAGGTGTGTGGGTGGGTAGGGGAGCGTCGTGCAGCGTGTGAAGCAGCCTAGTGATGGAGTTGTGGATGCTGCACGAGTGAGAATGCAGGCATGAGTAGCGAATGACGGGTGAGAAACCCGTCCGCCGGATGATCAAGGGTTCCAGGGTCAAGCTAATCTGCCCTGGGTAAGTCGGGACCTAAGGCGAGGCCGACAGGCGTAGTCGATGGACAACGGGTTGATATTCCCGTACCGGCATTAACACGACCCGACCGAACCCGCTGATGCTAAGCCAACGAAACCTTGATGTCTTCGGACGGATGGGTGGGGTTGGTGACCCGAGGTGGTAGTAGGTGCATTGAGGAGTGACGCAGGAGGGTAGTCCAACCGCGGCGATGGTAGGCGCAAGCTGATCCGCGGGCAAGGTGGTAGGGCGAGGCATAGGCAAATCCGTGTCTCATTGAGCCTGAGAGCCGAGGCGGACCCGTTCAGGGGAAGTGGATGATCCCATGCTGCCGAGAAAAACTTCGCAGTGAGTGTTAGAGCCGCCCGTACCCCAAACCGACACAGGTGATCAGGTAGAGAATACTGAGGCGATCGAGTGAACCATGGTTAAGGAACTCGGCAAAATGCCCCCGTAACTTCGGGAGAAGGGGGACCGGATCCGTTACTCCACTTGCTGGGGGAAGCGGTGATGGTCGCAGAGACCAGGCCCAAGCGACTGTTTACTAAAAACACAGGTCCGTGCGAAGAAGTAATTCGATGTATACGGACTGACGCCTGCCCGGTGCTGGAACGTTAAGGGGACAGGTTAGCTGGTTTCGGCCGGCGAAGCTTTGAACTTAAGCGCCAGTAAACGGCGGTGGTAACTATAACCATCCTAAGGTAGCGAAATTCCTTGTCGGGTAAGTTCCGACCTGCACGAATGGCGTAACGACTTGGGCGCTGTCTCAACCGTGGACTCGGCGAAATTGCATTACGAGTAAAGATGCTCGTTACGCGCAGCAGGACGGAAAGACCCCGGGACCTTTACTACAACTTGGTATTGGTGGTCGGTACAATTTGTGTAGGATAGGTGGGAGACTGTGAAGCTCGGACGCCAGTTCGGGTGGAGTCATCGTTGAAATACCACTCTGATTGTTCTGGCTGTCTAACTTTGGTCCGTTATCCGGATCAGGGACAGTGCCTGGTGGGTAGTTTGACTGGGGCGGTCGCCTCCTAAAAGGTAACGGAGGCGCTCAAAGGTTCCCTCAGCCTGGTTGGCAATCAGGTGTCGAGTGTAAGTGCACAAGGGAGCTTGACTGTGAGACAGACATGTCGAGCAGGGACGAAAGTCGGAACTAGTGATCCGGCGGTGGCATGTGGGAGCACCGTCGCTCAACGGATAAAAGGTACCCCGGGGATAACAGGCTGATCTTCCCCAAGAGTCCATATCGACGGGATGGTTTGGCACCTCGATGTCGGCTCGTCGCATCCTGGGGCTGGAGTAGGTCCCAAGGGTTGGGCTGTTCGCCCATTAAAGCGGCACGCGAGCTGGGTTTAGAACGTCGTGAGACAGTTCGGTCCCTATCCGCTGCGCGCGCAGGAGACTTGAGAAGGGCTGCCCCTAGTACGAGAGGACCGGGGTGGACGAACCTCTGGTGTGCCAGTTGTTCCGCCAGGAGCACGGCTGGTTGGCTACGTTCGGGAGTGATAACCGCTGAAAGCATCTAAGCGGGAAGCACGCTTCAAGATGAGGTCTCCCACCGGGTTAACCGGGTAAGGCCCCCAGTAGACCACTGGGTTGATAGGCCAGAAGTGGAAGCGCCGTAAGGTGTGGAGCTGACTGGTACTAATAGGCCGAGGGCTTGTCACACACCAACAAATACTT
>NZ_JBEXMY010000020.1:0-13505 GCF_040610805.1 Kribbella sp. NPDC003557 | reverse complement strand
AGAGATTCCTCGAAGAATCACGCGGTGACCGCACCCACGTCCACACCCGGGCCGGCCACCACCACGTCGTACACCACTCTGCTGGACGCAACTGAGGCCAGGCGACACAACGGCCTCCTACTCGCGGAGCCGTGGGCAGGAGGCTGTTGTGCTGCGGCGGGTCAGGAGGCGGCGGAATCGTTCCTGCCGCTTCCGGCAGCGAGCGGCTCGTCTCGTCGCCCACACCGAACCGGTGAGGGGACCTGCCCGCTCGCGGGCGGATCCGCCTCGCGCGTCGTTCTTTGCCGGCGATCCGCGCCCCTCCTCGACGTGCTCACCGAGCGCGAGGAGGAACCGGCCTGCCTGTGGGATCGGGTGGTGATGGGGCGGCGTACAGGTCGCGCTGGCGAACCTCCGGCCAACCGCCGAAGCCGGCCACCAAGCTCGACTTCTCAGTCTCTTGCCTGAAGGCCCGTTCGACCTCCCTTTAGGTCGCCGCTTCCGGGGTGGTGGTGTCCGGGGCGGTCGTGTCGGTCTTGGCCTCGGCGGTGGCTGGTTCCTCGTCTGGGCGGCGCATGCCGATTCGGGCGCAGACCGCGGACAGGACGGCGACGCCGGCTGCCCACAGCCAGAACGTCTGGCCGACCTTGTCCCACAGCCAGACACCGACCGCCGGGCCGACGGCGTTGCCCAGGCCGAAGACGCTCAGCATGGCGCCGGAGTACCGGCCGCGCAGGTGCGGCGGCGCCACCATGCCGGGGTACGCGAACGTGGTCGGTGCGCCGATGATCTCCGACATCGTCCAGATCAGCGTGCCGAGGATCAGCAGCACCGGAACCAGCGCGATCGCGTAGACGCCGTACCCGACCGCGACCAGTCCGAAGCCGGCGATCGCGGTCAGCCGCAGCGGCCAGGTCTGCACGTACTTCGTCGCCGGCACCTCGCACACGGCCACCACGATGGCGTTGGCCGAGACGACCAGGCTGTACCACCACAGGCTGCTGCCGTCGTCGACGATCGCCAGGGGAAGCACCGCGATGTACTGGCAGTAGACGATCGTCACCAGGAACACGGCGGCCAGGTAGAAGTCGTACCGCCAGTCGGCGAGCACGGCACGATAGCCCTGCTTCGGTTCCGAGGCTTTGGCGGCGGCAGCGGCGGCGGCCTCCTCCGGCGCGGCCTTGCCGGGCAGGAAGCGCCAGGCGATCGCGCTGTAGAGGACGGCGGCGAACGCCTCGGCCCAGAACAGCAGGTTGTACGAGACCGACACCAGCGCGACGCCGACGATCGGGGTCACCGCGGTGCCGAGGTTGATCGCCAGCCGGTACATCGCCATCGTCATCACCAGCTGGCCCGGCTTGGTGAGCTCGGCCAGCATCGCCTGCGCGGCCGGCCGGTTCAGCATGCTGACGGTGCTGACCGTCAGGATCGCCAGCAGGATCACCCAGTAGACGTTGATGTACAGGATGGACACGATCAGCGCGGCGGAGCCGAGCATGCTGATCAACGTCGCCGCCCGCGCACTCAACCGGTCGGTGAGCCAGCCGCCGACGAACGACCCCAGCACGTGGCCGGCGCCGTAGACACCCAAGGCGAAACCGGCCTCGCCGGCACTGAAGCCCTTGTGGGTCATGAACAGCACCAGGAAGATCTGCAGGAACGCGCCCAGCCGGTTGACGAAGACGCCGA
Organism: Kribbella sp. NPDC003557; assembly: GCF_040610805.1. Classification (NCBI taxonomy): domain Bacteria; kingdom Bacillati; phylum Actinomycetota; class Actinomycetes; order Propionibacteriales; family Kribbellaceae; genus Kribbella; species Kribbella sp. NPDC003557. The sequence goes on along the minus strand of NZ_JBEXMY010000020.1, from coordinate 11,837 downwards.
ACAGCAGTGCCTTCGACGTGATCGACGTCTGGCGCCAGGTCGCGATAGCGCCGAGTCCTTCACCCGGCTGCCCGGTCGAACCCGGTTCGCGGTCGACTTCTTCGCTCATCAGTTACTCCACCCCTCTGTGCCGCGAACGCGGCGGGCTTGTGCCAGAAGGCATTCGGTCCTGCACGCTACCGCCCGCAGCGCCGTACCGACAGCCCCTGAAAGCAACAAAACAAGGCGTATCAGGGCGGGGTGCGCGCCGCCTCTGATGAATGACGGCGACGCGTAGCGGAGCGCACGTGCGCCCCTGTCGACATGCCTTGTTCCCAGGAGGATCTGACCTATGACAACCGAAATGACGGAGGCCCTCCCGCGGATCCCGGACGACTTCATGCAGAGGCCGTACGAGATCCTCGAGCCGTACCGCAAGGCCGGCCGTGTGCACCACGTGGTCTTCCCCCACGGCGCCGACGTCTGGCTCGTCACCCGGTACGCCGACGTACGGACCTTGCTGCAGGACCCCCGGGTGAGCAAGGACGGCACGCGGATGAACGAGATGTTCGCCCGCCACACCGGCACCTACGTCGAGGACGAGAAGCCCGACGTCGGCTTCGACGACGAGCTGTCCCAGCACATGCTGAACAGCGACCCGCCCCGGCACACCCGGCTGCGCTCGCTGGTCAGCAAGGCCTTCACACTGCGGCGGATGGAGGCCTTCCGGGAACGCATCGAGGAGCTCGTCGACGACTACCTCAGCAAGCTCGAGGGTCGTGACGACGTCGACCTGGTCGGCGAGTACGCCCAGCCGCTGCCGATCGTGATCATCTGCGACGTGCTCGGCATCCCGTTCGAGGACCGCGAGCGGTTCCAGCAGTGGGCGGTCGAGCTGGTCGGCGCGGGCCACCCGGCGGAGGTCGTCGAGAACGCCTCCAAGAACGTGATCGAGTACGGCCGGCACATCATCGACATGAAGCGCAAGAACCCGGCCGAGGACATGGTCAGCGCGATGATCGAGGGTTCGCCGGAGGGCGACCGGCTGACCGACGACGAGCTCGTCGCGATGATCTTCCTGTACACGGTGGCCGGTCACATCACCTCGCAGCACACGCTGTCGAACGCGATCCTCAGCCTGCTCACGCACCCCGAGGCGATGGCCCGGCTGCGGTCCGACCCGTCGATCATGGGGCACGCGATCGACGAGCTGATGCGGTACGACGGCGGCGTCGGCGTGGCCACCTTCCGGTTCACCGCCGAGGACATCGAGATCGGCGACGTCGTGGTACCGAAGAACAACATCCTCGCGCTGTCGATCCTGTCGGCGCACCGCGACGACGAGCAGTACGAGAACGCGAACACGCTCGACCTGGACCGCCGTCCGAAGGGTGTGCTGGGCTTCGGCCACGGCCCGCACTTCTGCATCGGCCAGCCGCTGGCGAAGATGCAGACGAACATCGCACTGACCCGGCTGCTGGAACGCTTCCCGGACCTGCGGATGACGGCCGACCCGAGCTTCCTGGAGTGGGAGCCGAGCACGCTGCTGCGCGGCATGCACCACCTGCCGGCGGCGACGATCCCGCCCAAGTCCTGATCCTGCCGGACATGACACTGCCCCAGCCGATCCGGCTGGGGCAGTGTCTTTTGGCTGCCGGGGTTCACTCCTCGACGTAGTACCAGTCCTCGGGGGTGATCAGGCCGTACGGGTTCACCGGCTCGACGCCGCGCAGGTTCTTCGCGACCTCGAACATCCGGTTCGGGAAGCCCGGCGACCAGATCGTCGGCACCTGCTCGGCGATGTAGTCCTGGTAGTCGAACATCGCCTGCGGGTCGTCGCTGTGCACCGTCCGGTCGATCAACTCGTCGGCCTTCGGGTCGCTGTAGTCGCCGAAGTTGCTGCCGCCGCCGGTGCGGAACAGCATCTCGCCGGTCAGGTGGCCGTAGAACGACCAGCCGCCGTTCCAGGTGTTGATCTCCCACAGCCGCTTCGCGGGACCGGGGCTGTGGTCCTCGGCCACCATCACCGAGCCGTACACCGGCTCCAGCTTCAGCTCGATTCCGGCCTTCGCCGCATCCTCCTTGAACATCTCGAGCATCCGGGTCAGCGCGACCTTGCCCTCGACGTACCGGACCGTGAACGAGAGCCGGTCGCCGATCTCGACGCCCTCGCCGGAGCAACCGGCCACCTCACCCGGCTGGACGCAGCCGGCCGGCATCGTGCTGGTGTCCCAGCCGTGCGCCTCGAGCAGCCGCCGGGCGGCGTCGACGTCGAACGGCATCGGGTCGTTGCGCTGCTTCGGCGACACGTAGGGATTCGCGGGCGACAGCGGCACCGGGCCGTCCATCCGGTAGGCGTTGCCGTGGAAGATCTCCCGGATCGCACGGTCCTGGTCCAGGCACATCTGCAGCGCCTGCCGGACGTACGCGTGCTTGTAGATCGCCGCGGCGGTGGAGTCGTTGTCGAAGTTGAACGGCATGTAGCGCACCACGAACAGGTCCTGCGCGACGAGCCGGTACTTGTCCGCGAGCTCGTCGTCGGTCAGTTCCAAGCCGGGCGGCAGGTACCCGATCTGGATCCCGTCCGGCGCGTCCGGTCCGGCCTGCAGGCGCTCGTACATCAGCTCGTCGGTGTCGTTCTGCACCTGCCGGAACTCGGCGAGCTGCGGCTTGTTCGGGCCGGAGTACTTCTCGTTCGGCACGAAGGTGACGACGCCGTCGAGGGTGTAGCTCTTCAGCCGCCACGGCCCGTTGACGACGCTCCACACCGGGCTGTCGGCCCAGCCGCCGCGGAAGTGGTTCGCCTCGACCGTCCAGTCGCCGTTCTCGGACACCAGGTAGTCGTAGACGGCCGGGATGTCGGCGGGGTCGAACGACGCCCGGGCCGGTCCGTCCGCGGTCCGGTCCCAGGCCTTCGGCATCGGCGTGATCAGCGACAGCTGGTTCATCTCCACCCAGGTCTTGGAGTAGACCTCGTTGAACGTGAAGCGGACCTTGTCCTCGGCGATCTTCTCGTACGACGTGAGGTTGTCCGGGAAGTAGCCGGGGACGTAGTACCCGAGCCGGTCACCCTTGACCGCCATCATGTTCACCCAGAACATCACGTTGTCGGCGCAGATCGGCTCACCGTTGGACCACTGCCAGGGCTTCAGCGTGACGGTGACGCTCAGCCCGTCCTCGCTCCACTCCGGCGGGTAGGCCAGGCTCAGGTCGGGGTTCACCTCCGGCTTGCCGTCCCGGCCGAGCCAGTAGAGCGGCCGGAACATCAGCACCTGGAACTCGTACAGGTTGCGGATGCCGATCCGCTCCCGCGGGGTGAACGGGAAGATGGCGGCGGGCGGGAAGCCGGGGTTGCAGGCCCAGGTGACCGTGCCACCCTTGATCGGCCGGCCGTCCTCGGACGGCTGATCGGACTGCTGCTCGGTCAGCACAGTGGACATCCAGGTCACCTCTCGTGGGTTGGATCAGGCCGTCAGCCGGGATGCCGGTGCGGCCAGCTGTACATCGATCTGCCCGGCGAACTCGTACGCCGTCCGGATCGCTTCGTCGAACGTCGCTCCGCTGGTGCAGAGGAAGCCGAGGATGTTGTTGCCGTCCGGGGGCCGGCGGATCACGTCACCCGGTTTCGCCGTGATCTTGAGGAAGAACACCCGGTCGGACTCGGACACCGCGGCCGGCACGGTGATCTGCTCGATCCGGCCCGGTCCGCCGATCAGGCAGGTGCCGGCCAGGTGCACGCCGGTCGGGTGATAGTGCCGCACCTCGGGTTTGGTGCCGGCGGCGACGGCCATCGTCGCGCGGATCGGGCAGTAGCCGGTGCTCAGCCGGGCGAAGTAGTCCAGCCCGCCGCCGCCGGGCCGGACCGCGATCTCCAGCAGATGCGGCTTGCCGCGGTGGAACCGGACCTCGGCGTGCATGACGCTGCGGTGCAGCCCCTGGGCGTGGGCGGCGGTGGCGACCACCTCGTGCACGGCGGCCAGCTGATCGTCGTCGAGGGTGGTCGGGGCCCGGTGCGCGTCGTCGTCGAAGGTGTTGCCCTCGATGGTGATCCGGTCGACGATCGAGCCGAGGTACACCTCGCCGTCCCAGGCGAGGGCCTCGATCTGCATCTCCCGGCCGTCCAGGAACGACTCGACGAGCAGACCGTACGGCCCGGTGTCGATCCCCTCGGCCTCCATCCGGAACCACGACATCCCGGCCATCCCGTCGAGCGCCTGCGGGAACCGGGTCCGCAGCTCGTCGGCGTCGTCGATCTTGAACACGAAGTTGCTCGCGGCACCTAATGTCGGCTTGAGGATGATCGGGTAGCCGAACTCCTCCGCGGCGGCGAGCGCCGTGTCGAGGTCGGGCGCCAGCCGGAACCGGGGCACCGGCGCGCCGCCGGCCTGCTGGGCCTCGCGCATCAGGAGCTTGTTGCGGCTGATCCTGGCCGCGTCCAGGCCGACGCCGGGCAGTCCGAGCGCTTCGGCCACCGCGGCCACGGTGAGGACGCCGGACTCGGAGAACGTCAGCACACCGTGGAACTGTTCGGTGGCGTGCCATTCGCGCGCCGCAGCGATGATGTCGTCGATGTGCCGCGAGCCGGCGACCCGGTAGCGGTCGGCCGGCCAGTAGTCCGGCTCACCGAGTCCGTTGAGCACGAACAGGGTGCCGCCGAACTCCTCGATCTGGCGGTAGCGGGACTGGTAGTAGCCGGCGTTCTGCACGGCTTCCAGGGCGAGCAGTTTCATGTCAGCTACTCCTCACCGACCGCGGCGAGCTGCCGCGGCCTGTCGATCGAGTCCAGGCCGACCGGCCGGGGCGGTGCGCCCACCGCGCGGTCGGCGACGGCCCGCGCGATCTGGGGTGCGAACTTGAAGGACATCCCGCCGCAGGCCGCGTACGCCCAGACCGCGCCGCCGCCGTACGACGACAGCAGCGGTCCGCCCCGCGACCGATCCGCGAGGTAGTAGCCGTCGGCCGCGTCGGTCACCGCGGCCGGATCGAACCCCGGGAGCACCTCGGCGAACACGGCCATCAGGTGCTCGCGCCAGCGGTCCGGGGTGCCCCGGTCGGTCATCTCGCGGGTCGGCCGGCAGGCGCTCGCGGCGCTCAACCGCAGCGGTGCGTCCGAGTGCGGGACCGTCGGCATCAACCAGGCGTCGCGATCCGGCCCGAGGCCGAGCACTGCGGGCAGTCCGACCCACGCCGGCTGCCGGTACGACAGCACGGTCTGCCGGTACAGCGTGAGCGTCGAGGCGATGACGCCCGGTACGAGTTCACGCGACCAGGGACCGGCCGCGACCACGACCCGGTCGGCGGTTGCGGAGCCTCCGTCGGCGAACCGGATGACCCCGCCGCGGTCGCTACCGGAGACCTCGGCGACCCGCCGGTGCGGATGCAGCCGGACAGCCGGCTGGCCACCCAGCCAGCGGGTCAGCGCGATCAGGGCCAGGTCGGCGAGCACGGCGCCGGCGGTGGCCTCCAGTACCGCTCCGGACCCGACCGGGAAGCGGACTTGCGGATACCGGCGGGCCAGCTCGTCCGGCGAGAGGCCCCACGCTCGCGCGCCGACCCCGGTGAGGAGCGCGAGCGAGGCGGCCGCCTCCGGCTCCGGCATCGCGGTCAGCGCCCCGGCCGGGTGGTAGAACCGCGCGCCGACGAGTCCCTCGACCTCCATCCAGGCCTCGTGGGCCTGGGCGGCCGCCAGCGTCAGCGCCGGCTCACCGCGATGCAGCGCGCGAACCACCCGGAGCCGGTCGTTCGAAGTCGCCGTCGGCGAGGGGATCGGGCCGGCGTCGAACAGGTCGACCTGCTCGACACCGGCCGCCCGAACACACTCGATCGCGGTCACCAGTCCGATCACGCCGCCGCCGACCACGGTGATCCGCATCGGGATCACCGACCTCCGGCGAGCTCGCCGTCCGCCGTCCCGGCCGCCAGCAGCGGCGGCACGAACGGCGTGACTTCGGCGAGCTCGAAGGAACCGGCCACCAGCACCCCGGCGTCCGGCAGTTCGTCGAACGCCCCGGCCTCGGCGGCCGCCGACGCGAGGTCGACGAGGATCGGCGACGCCACCGCGAGCAGTGCCTTGACCTCGCAGAACAGATCGCCCCAGGCCTCGGGCTGCTCGTCGAGACCGGTGCCGTCGAGCGTCACCGCGTGCCGCCGCAACCGGTCGATGTGGACCAGCACGGTGTCCGCCGACCGGTTCAGGTTGAACGTCGGCATCTCGTACCCGAGGTCGAACCGGTCGCGCATGAGGGCCACGCGTTGCCGTGCGTCCGCCGAGACCGGCAGCCGGGCGCTGTCGCCGCCGGCGTTCGCGACCGCCTTGGCGAGAATGCCCGCCAACTGGTTCCACGGGCCGACCAGCCGATCCTCGGCCATCTTGTCGAGGCCCGCCCGGCTGAAGGTGGACCGCTGGTACTCCGGTGCGGTGAGCGCCAGGTAGAGCCGGGCTACGTCGCGCGGCACCTCCTCGAGCAGCTCCTCCGGCGTCAGCACATGGCCCTTGCTGGTCGAGAACTTCGAGCTCTCCAACTCGTAGAACTCGTTGTTGATGATCGACTCCGGCCAGACGTACTTGTCGCCGTGTGCCATCAGCATCGCAATGTGCGGCAGGCAGAAGTAGTACGCGTTGTCGAAGCCGAGGAAGTGCACGATCCGCAGATTCTCGGCCTTGCGCCACAGTTCGCCCGGCACCGTGTCCCGGCCGAGCTTCGCGGCGGCGTACGACGTGGTGAACATGCCGGCCGGGATCAGTTCGAGCCAGGCGTTGAGCACCTGCCCGGGGACCTCCGGGAACTGCGGGTCGATACCCCAGTTGAGCGGGAAGGTGATCGGCACGTCCTGCAGCGGGCGGGACAGCAGCTCGGCGATCATCTGCCGGACGTGCGGGCGGCGGTGCTCTTTGAGGTTCTCGTGGTACGTCGTCAGCTGCTCGCGGTACTCCTCGAGCGGCAGCACCATGATGGTGGCCTCGCGGTAGGTGAGCTTGTCCTCGGGATTGATCGTCGAGTGCGGGTTGATCAGCTGGTCGAAGTTGTTCGGGTGGCAGCACGTCTCGCAGAGTCCGCCGCGGCTGGTCGTCAGGCAGACCGGGCAGTCGCCCTCGATCAGGCCCTCGACCATGAACTCGCCGGTCCGCTCCAGGTACGGCAACCGGACGGTCTTCAGCCGGAACACCCCGGCCGCGTGCAGGGCGCTGAAGTACTGCAGCACAGTGGCCCGGTAGGTCTGGTCGAACGGGCCGAACCCGTCGATCGAGATACCGATCGCGCTCAGCGCCTCCTGGATCTTCGCGGTCGAGCGCTTGCACAGCTCTTCCGGCGTGATGCCTTCGCGGCCCGCCGACGCCACGACGTAGGTCTGGCTGTCGTCGGTCTCGGAGGTGAAGATGACCTTGCGGCCGCGGGCCCGCTGGTACCTGGCGTAGACGTCGCCGGCCAGGTACGGACCGGCGATGTGACCGAGGTGCATCCCGCCGTTCGGCGTCGGGTTCGGCCCGAGGACGAGCACGGGACGGTCGTCGTCGGACGGCAGCAGTCGGGTCATTGGCTGGCTCCTACTCGTTCGGCGGTCTCGACGGCCTCGGCGGCCGCAGCGTTCTGATCGGCGTTCGCGGCCGCCTCGGCGGCGTACCTCTCGGTGTCCGATCCGGCGTACTCGGCGAGGAACTTGTGGGCCATCTCCGGGTCCCACCAGATGCTGCAGAACACGAAGTCGGCGTCGGTGAGGTTGTGCACGCGATGCAACTGGCCGGGCGTGAAGTACGCGACGTCGCCGGCCCGGAACGGCTGCCGCTCGCCGCCGCACTCGACCACGCACTCACCGGACACGGCGACGAAGATCTCCTGCTCGTGATGCGTGTGCAGCTTGGAGACCGTCCCTGCGCGGCAGACCGCGTAGCTGGTCTCGAACGGCGCGTTCAGAACCGGCCACGGCTGCAGGCGCTGGGTGTCCACGCCGTACTCGTGCAGCAGGTTGTCGCGGTCCAGCCGGGAGATGTGTACGACCATGGCTACCGTCCCGAAATCTGTTCGAAGGTGTCCGGACCGTCCTTGGAGTGCCGGGTCTCGATGACTGCCTTGTGCGGATCGCCGGCCAGGATCAGGTCGATCACCGGCGTACCGCCCGCGGCGCTCTGCACCGAACGGCTGTACAGCACGCGCAACTGGCTCGGCGTGAGCCCGCTGATCCGCTCGAGCTCGGCGTCCAGCGCGAGATCGTCGGCCGCACCGGCCAGCAGGGCGTGGATCTCGTCGAGGCGGGCGGACAGGTGCGGATGCTCGCGCTCCAGGAACCGCTCCAGCCCGGCGCCGTGCCCGGCGAACGGGGAGTACGTCATGCAGACCAGGTGCTCGCCAGTCAGCCCGAAGGTCTCCAGCGCGTACTCCTCGGCGGCCTTCCGCATCCGGGCCGGGGCGTCCGGACTGTCGTACCGGGCGCGCATCATCTCCACCAGCTGGTCGGGGATGTCCTTCTTGCGCATCAGGCCGAGCGCGAACTCGACGTACTCGGCCAGGCCCTCGTCGTACGACCGCTCGAACACGCGCTCGGCCTTGATACCGCGCAGGTGCGCCATCAGGGCCGGGTTCGCACAGTCGGACTCGGTGAAGCTGAACGCGAGGTCGTCGAACTGGAAACCGAGGAAACCGGTCAGCATGTCGAAGTGGTCGCCGGCCCGGTACGCGGTCTCGCCGTACACGGTGAAGAACTTCAACCGGTCCGGTACGTCCGTGCTGACCCGGCGCTCGGAGATCGCGTCGTCGGCGTCCGCGCCGTGGATGTCGGCGAAGTACGCCTGCGAGATGTCGTCGAGCTGGCCGAGGATCCGGCCGAATCCGTTCCCGCGCTCGCGCGGCCGTACGGCGGGACCGGTGCGCAGCCGCCGCGCCAGGCGGCCGACCCAGAAGCTGTACTGATGCTGCTCCTGCGGCGAGTCGCCGGTGATCAGCACGTCGGCGCCGTCACCGTAGGCGGCGGCCAGCCCGAACGCGTTGAAGACGCTCAGGTTGCACGAGTTGCAGAACGTCGGGCGCCCGTCGGCGAACGTGCGGTGACCGGTCATCAGGATGTCGAGCCGGTTGCGCCGTACGACGTGCTCGCGCTGCGGCGAGTCGACGTAGAACTCGCTGATCTCGTCGCCGTCCACCAGCAGCAGCTCGCAGTCCGGGTCGTCGAACAGCTCCAGCGCGCGGTACTCGCGGTCGATGTTCTCCATCACGGCGCGCGGCATCCCCGCGTGCCGGTTGGTCGCCACTCGCATCCGGAACGTGCGGCCGTGGACCCTGTCCAGGATCAGCTGCATCGCCCGGACGAAGGCCAGCGTGTACGAGCTGTCCTTACCGCCGCCGAACGCCACCAGGACCAGGTTGCGTTCCAGCTCCGGCTGGTGCGGCAGCTCTGCCAGGAGCTGTCCGCTGCAGCGCAACGCTTCGTCCATGACGCCGGGCGGCATGGCGGCACGCAGACCTGTGAACGTCCGGTCCCGTGCCTCTGCCAGGCCGGGGGGACGATCCAGTTCGAGTGTTGTCATCCGGTTCTCCTCGCGGGCTGGGGCTTTTCCCATCCGTTAGAGCGCAGCCGAACCGTTGGCTGATACAGCCGCCGCCGGGATCCGCTCCCGGTGCGCGAGGATGTCCCGGCAGATCTCCTCCGACCGCTGCGCCAGCACACTGAGCAGCGAGTCGGAGATACCGTGGGTCTCTTCGTTGACGCCTTGCAGGTAGCAGGCCGCCGTGCTGCCGGCGAGGTTAGTGGTGCCGTTGCTGGTGCCGGTGCTGTCGGCGTCCAGGTCGAGGCGGTACTGGCGGGTGACGTCGATGCGGTCCAGGCCGAGATCGCTCGCCAGGTCGCGGACCAGCCGCGGCATCCGGGTGTCGAAGCCGGTGCCGAGGAAGATCAGGTCCCGGCGCAGCTCGGTGACGGCTCCGGTCCGCCGGTCGGTGAGCTCCAGCACGAGTTCGTCGCCGGCCTCGTGGGCGGAGGTGATGTCGACCATCGTGACGAGACGGCGGTCGGTGCGCTCCTGGAAGCGGTCCAGGTAGAGGTCGGCGTACAGGTGTTCGAGCATCGGCGGCGTAACGACCGAGTAGTTGGTCCGGTACAGCTCGCGGAGGATCTGCTCGCGCGCTTCCGGCGGGGCGTCGTAGAACTCGTCGACGAACGACGGGTAGTACATCTCGTTGGTGAACTTGCTCGACTGGTCCGAGCTGAGCCCGATCGATCGCATCAGCCACGTGATGTCGCTGTCGGGCAGATCGTCACGCAGCGCCCGGAACATCTCGGCGGCGCTCTGGGAGCTGCCCAGCACCGCCACCCGGTACGGCAGGTCCCCGGACAGTTCCGCCACCCGGTGGCGGTACTGGGTGCTGTGGATCACGCGCTCCTTGGGCAGCCCGGCCAGCTCCGGCGGGATGTTCGGCTCGCGGCTGCCGCCGTACACCAGGTATCTGCTGGTGATCGTCGTACCGTCGGCCAGGCTCGTGACCCACCCGGTCACCGCGCCGCTGTCGTCGCGCCGGGCCCGTACCGCTCGGCATTCGGTGCCCAGCTGGATCCGGACGCTCGTGAGCGATTCCGCGACCCAGCGCAGATACTCGGTGAACTCGACCCGGTACGGCGTGAACGTGCTCATGTTCACGAACTCGTCGAGCCGGCCGGTCTCGTACAGATGGTTCAGGAACGAGAACCTGCTGCTCGGATCCCGCTGCGTGACCAGGTCCTTCAGGAACGACACCTGGCTGGTCGCCCACGGCATCAGCATCCCCGACTGCCACTCGATCGACGGGTTCCGGTCGATCAGCAGACTGCTCGCCGCAAGATCCGGAGCCAACTCCTCGAGCGCCACCGCCAGCCCGAGATTCGACGGCCCCGCACCGATCGCGAGCAGTTCAACGTCCACAGAGTTACGTTCTGACATCCGCGCCGCCTTCGTCTCAGATCACCATCACCACCCTTCGAGAGCCAACGGCCGACGCCGGTTGATACACCTCCCTGCTCCTCCTGCCCGGAGAGGAACCCACCCGCCCTCCGACGAGGACCACAGAAGCGCAGGACGTCGAGCAGCCGACCGGGTGCGTGGCGGGCGAGCACGTCGGCCGCCAACCCACGAGATGCGTGTGTGCTGGATGAAGGTTGGCCTGCCCGCGGCGGGTCGATGTTCGGACTCTGGTGGCTGGGCGCGGGGCTCGCGTTCTCGATCGCTAGGTGAGTCTGGACCAGGGGGCCGGTGGGTTGGTGGTGAAGAAGTGCAGGATGCTGAGCAGCCGGCTGCCGGTCGGTGCGGTCCAGTGGCGTTGGCCGGGCCAGGGTGCCGCGGGCAGTTTCGCGACGGCCCAGAACAGATGGAACCAGAGGACCCCGGCGGCCAACTCCTCCTCCGACTCCGCCGCCTGCGAGTACCGCAGGTACTCCGGCAGCAACACAGCAACCTCAGTCAACGGCAGCTTGGCAAACTCCATCGCCCGCGGAGCCCAAGCCGCATCACCCCAGTCGATCAACGCCAGCAGCTCCCCGCCCGCCCCCACAAGAAGGTTGTGAGCAGCAACATCCCCGTGAACCAGAACCCTCGCCCGACCCATATCAATCCGCCCCGCGAGCCGGGTAAACCACCCGCCCAACCACCCCGCCGTCCCCGAATCCACATACCCCCGCTCAACCAACTCCCCAACCACCCCCCAAGGATCCCCCCACCCCTCCTCACCCACCCCAGATACGCCGGGTACGCCGGTCACGGCAGGCACGCTCGGCACACCAGGTACCCCGGATGCACCAGGCTGAACCACCCCGGGTTTGATGCACACCTCCTTCGTTGGGAAGGTGGCATCTATGCCGAGGAAGTACGACGCGCAGACCCGGGCCAAGGCGGTTCG
>NZ_JBEXMY010000019.1:0-34599 GCF_040610805.1 Kribbella sp. NPDC003557 | reverse complement strand
CGAACCGCCTTGGCCCGGGTCTGCGCGTCGTACTTCCTCGGCATAGATGCCACCTTCCCAACGAAGGAGGTGTGCATCAAACCCGGGGTGGTTCAAGAAACAGACCGCCCGTTTGGACGCCGCGCGCTGGCTGGAAACAGTCGGCCTGTCGGAGTACGCCCGTACCAGGCCCCGCGCGCTGTCCGGCGGCCAGGCACAACGGGTCGCGCTGGCGCGTGCACTGGCGACAGACCCCGAGCTCCTGCTGCTCGACGAACCACTCGCCGCGCTGGATGCCAGCACGACCCTGCACGTCCGGGCCGAACTGGGACAGCACCTCACACGCTTCGAAGGCCGCACACTGCTCGTCACACACGACCCGCTGGACGCCATGGTCCTGGCTGACCGCCTAGTCATCATCGAGAACGGTCAGGTCGTCCAGGAAGGCAAGCCCACCGAGGTCGCCCACCGTCCGCGCACCGACTACGTAGCCCAGCTGGTCGGTCTGAACCTGTACCGCGGCAATGCGTCCGGCACCACGGTCACTCTCACCGAAGGCGGCACGATCACCCTCGCCGAGCCAGCCACCGGTCCGGTGCACGTAGCATTCCCGCCCGCAGCAGTCAGCCTCTATCCCGAGCCCCCGTCGGGCAGCCCCCGCAACACCTGGCCCGCCGTCGTCACCGGCATCGAACAGCACGCCCACACCGTCCGAGTCCGCCTGGACGCGGCCCCCGCCGGCCCCGCCGACCTCCTCGCCGACATCACCACCGCCGCGGTCGCCGACCTCCACCTCACCCCCGGCCAGCCCCTCCACGCCACCCTCAAAGCCACCGAGGTCCACACCTACCCGGTGTGAGCACGACGCATCAGTCCGGAAGTTACGGCCCGTGACGGGGTTGTCGTGGATTGACATGGTGTTACAGGCCGATTCACGCTCACAGCGCGCGGCCAGGTAACGAAGAGTGTTTACTTACTCACTCGTAGTGTGTGGGTTCTTCACACGAGAGTGATGACATCGTGCACTACGCCGACCCCCCTCCGGGCGCCCAAGATGTGGCGAGCACCAGGAAAGGGGGGTCGGACAGTCATGCACGAGAGCTACGAGTTCTACTGCCTTGCGGATCGGCGGTTCTACGAGACGCCGGCCAACCGTGGTGCCCGGCATCCGGATTTCGCGATCACGCGGCGGGCGGTGCCGGCCGGCTGGCGGCATGTGCCGGGCGAGCAGTGGATGCACTACGCGCCGGAGGACCTGCAGCTTCCGAAGCAGGGCTGGAAGATCCACGTCTCCGCGCGGCTCCAGGACGTCGAGCGGACGCTCGAGGCCGTGTGGGAGTACTGCGTCCCGCGCGGCATCGCGTTCAAGTACCTGCGCAACGAGGCCGTCCTGGTGATGGTCAACTCCAAGGCCGCTCCCCGCGGGTCGAGCGGCAAGCTGGTGACGATCTACCCGACGGACGAGGCCCAGCTCGAGCTCGTGCTGAAGGAGCTGAACGAGGTCCTCCGCGGCGTCGAAGGCCCTTACATCCTGAGCGATCTGCGCTACGCCGAAGGCCCGCTCTTCACCAGGTACGGCGCCTTCGTCAGCAGGCACTGCCTGAACGCGAACGGCGAGCGCGTGCTCGCGATCGAGGACGCCAACGGCACCCTGGTCCCGGACCACCGCGGCCCGACCTTCGTCACACCGCCGTGGATCCAGCTGCCGGACTTCCTGCAGCCGCACCTCGACGCCCGCAACGCGGTCACCACCAACGACCTCGCGTACACGATCGACGGCGTCATCCAGTTCTCCAACGGCGGCGGCGTGTACCTCGGCCACCACAACGAGACCGGCGACCGCGTCGTCCTCAAGGAGGGCCGGCCGTACGCCGGACTCGACATGTCCGGACGGGACGCGGTCGCGCGGATCGCCCACGAGCGCGACATCCTCGAGCAGCTCGCCGGTCTGGACGCCGTGCCGAAGACGCACGACTACCTCCAGCTCGGCGACCATCACTTCCTCGTGCAGGAGCACATCGACTCTGTGTCTCTGCAACGCGAGCTGGTCCGGCGGTATCCGCTGACGCACCCGGACGCGACCGAGGCCGACAAGACCCGGTACGCCGAGTGGGCGACCGCGATGATCGCCAAGGTCGGCGAGGCCGTCGGGCAGCTCCACGAGCGCGGTGTGGTGTTCTGCGACCTGCACCCGGACAACCTGCTCCTCGACGTGAACGGCAAGCTCACGCTGATCGACTTCGAGGTTGCGACCAAGGCCGAGGACCGCGCCCGCTCGACGCTCGCCCATCCCGGGTACGCCGCTCCGCAGGACCGGCAAGGCGTCGCCGTCGACCGCTATGCGCTGGCCTGTATCGCGCTCGGCGTCTACGCGCCGCAGGCAACGATTCTGCTGAATCTCCATCCCGGCAAGGCGTTCCAGCTCGCGGACATGATCGCCGAGACGTTCCCCGTACCACGCGACACGCTCGACGGCGCCGTGCGGACGATCGTCGGCGCCGGCGCGACCAACGAGCTGGACGGCATCGCACTCCCCGGTCAGGCCGGGTGGACCGACGTACGCCAAGCTCTCACGCGGGCGATCGTCGCGAGTGCGACACCTGAGCGCACCGACCGGCTGTTCCCCGGCGACATCGCGCAGTTCCGCGACGGCGGCGGCATCGACCTGGCGACCGGCGCGGCCGGTGTGCTGTACGCGCTCGCCAGGACCGGAGCAGGCCGCTTCCCGGAGTACGACGACTGGCTGCGCAAACAAGCCGTCAGCACCGAGACCGGCCCCGGGCTGTACGACGGTCTGCACGGTGTCGCCCATGTCCTCGACGAGCTGGGCTACCGGCAGGACGCGCTGGACCTGGTGGACCGGACCCTCGCCGACGACTGGAGCTCCCGCGAGCTCGGGCTGCACTCCGGCCTCGCCGGCATCGGTCTGAACCTCCTGCACTTCGACACCGAGCCGGCGCTCCGGGCGAAGGCCGTCCGGGTCCTAGACCTGGTCGCCGACCGGCTGGAGGCCGACGTACCGGAGATCAGCGGCGGGCAGCACGCGCGCGCCGGCCTGATGTACGGGTCGTCCGGCCCGGCGCTGCTCTTCCTCAACGCCTTCGAGCAGCTCGGCGACACCGGCCTGCTCGACCTCGCGGAGATCGCGATCCGGCAGGACCTCAAGCGCACCGTGCTCACCGAGGACGGCATGCGTCAGGTCAACCAGGGCTGGCGAACCCTGCCGTACCTGGAGGAAGGGTCCGCCGGCATCGCGCTCGTCCTCGAGCGGTACCTGCGCCACCGTCCGTGCGACGAGCTGAGCGCGAAGCTGCAGGAGCTGCTGCGGGTCACGCACTGCGACTACTACGTCCAGCCAGGGCTGTTCATGGGCCGCGCCGGCATCCTCCTCACTGCCGCCGCACTCGAGGACCAGGTCGACGACCTGGTGCACGGTCTCGGCTGGCACGCGATGCCGTTCGAGGGCGGTCTCGCGTTCCCGGGCAACCAGCTGCTCCGTCTCTCGATGGACCTGGCGACCGGATCGGCCGGCGTACTCCTGGCCCTGGGCACGGCGCTGCACGACGCGCCGGTGTCCCTCCCGTTCCTCGGACCTCCCCAGTGGTCCGAGTCTCCATCCCGACGATCCGCACCGAAGGAGGTGTAAAAACATGGCACTTCTCGACCTTCAGGGTCTGGAGACCCCGGGTTACGGCCACGGCGGCCACCACCACGGCGGCTCCACGCTGACCGTGCTGGGCTGCGCTTCGCAGACCCCGAGCAACCTGAGCCTGCTGCTCTGCCACTGATACGGCACCTGAATTGCCAGGTAGTGAGGCCCTGGGTGGACATACCGCCCAGGGCCGACCTGGCTGTCGGGGCTGTAGCCCCGGGCCCGCCTGCTCGTTGTGTTGGTGGGACAAGGGGAGAGAGTGAGGTGATCGACCCGTGCAGTCTTATCCATGCGCCGAGCGTCTGACGCTCGTGGAGCAGGTGCACGGTTGTGACGTCGCGGACCCGTACCGCCGGCTCGAGGACCCCACAGCCACGCAGACCCAGCGTTGGCTGCGGGACCAGGACGAGCTCTGGCTGACGTACGCCGCGTCGCTGACCAGCCGGTTCGGCTGGAAGAACCACGTCCGGCGGTTGTCGGACGTCAGCAGCGTGTCCACGCCGGTCTGGCGCGGAGACCGCTGCTTCACCCTGCGCCGCGAGGCCGGGCAGCAGCACGCCGTCCTGTACGTCGACGAGACGCCGCTGATCGATCCGAAGCAGCTCGACCCGAGCGGCCTGACCACGCTCGACGCCTGGCAGCCCTCGCCGGACGGAACCAAGCTCGCGTTCCAGCTCTCCCGCGGCGGCGACGAGCGGTCGTCGCTGAGCGTCCTCGACATCGCGAGCGGCCAGGTGGTCGACGGCCCGATCGACGGCTGCCGCTACTCGCCGGTGGCCTGGCTCCCGGACAGCGCCACCTTCTACTACGTGCGCTTCCGTCAGGTGCGCCGCCACCGCGTCGGCGACCCAGACGATCTCACGCTCCTCGCCGACGAAGCGTCGTACGGCCTGGAGATCAGCGCCGACGGCCGCTGGCTGACGATCTGTACGGCGAACGACGTGTGGCTCGCCGACCTGACCACCGACGTACCGCCGCGGCACCTCCCGCAGCCCGCCACCACGATCATGTCGGTAGCACCGGACGGCCGGCTGTACGTCGTCACCGCGCAGGACTCGCCCACCGGGCGGATCTGCGTCGGCGACCCGGCGGAGCCGACGGTCTGGCGTGACTACATCCGCCCCGACAAACCGCTGACCGGCCTCGCCATCCTCGACGACGTCGTCCTGGTCAGCACGACGGACGAGATCGCCGTGCACGAGCGCGAGAGCGGCCGGCTGCACACGACGCTGGCCCTCCCGGGCCACGGATCCGTCGGCGCTCTGAGCGCGCACGGCAACAGGGCCTGGTTCAGCTACACGGACAGCGTGACGCCGCCGACCGTGTACTGCTACGACGCCGGGAGCGACTCCACGACAGCCAGGGGCGGAGGTGGCGCGAGCGAAGCCAAGGTCCAGAAGCTGGTCACCAGATCCGGTGTCGAGTTGCACGTGATCGGTGAGCCGGGACCGCGTCCGACGCTCCTCTACGGGTACGGCGGGTTCGGGCAGTCGCTCACGCCGACGTACTCCGCCTTCGCGCTGGCCTGGGTCGAGGCAGGCGGGACGTTCGTGACGGCAACCGTCCGTGGCGACGGGAGCTCACACCACGCCGGCACACGCCACAACAAGCAGAACGTCTTCGACGACTTCATCGCCGCGGCCGAGCACCTGATCGCCGACGGCTGGACCACCGCCGACCAGCTCGCCATCTGCGGTGAATCCAACGGCGGACTGCTGACAGCGGCCGCTCTCACCCAACGCCCGGAGCTGTTCGCCGCGGCGGTCTGCTCGGCCCCGCTGACCGACATGGTCCGCTACGAGCTCTCCGGGCTGGGCGAGCGCTGGACCGGGGAGTACGGCACGGTGCAGGACGCCGACGACTTCAAGAACCTGCTCTCCTATTCGCCGTACCACCGGGTCACCGACGGCGTGAAGTACCCGGCCGTCCTGCTGACCGCCTTCGGGAACGACACCCGCGTGGATCCCTTGCATGCAAGGAAGATGTGCGCGGCGTTGCAACACGCGACGGCCGGCAGCCGGCCGGTCCTGCTGAGGTTCGAGCCGGACGCCGGACATACCACCGGCGGCATCAGCCTCGCCGCCGACATGCTCGCGTTCGTCGCCGATCAGACAGGCCTGGACCGATGATCACCTTCGGCGAGGTCGCCAAGCGTGGGCGGGGCTGGCTGCCGCTGATCGGGGTCAACGCGCTCATCGGCAGCGCCGTCACGCTCGCGCTCCCGACGGTCCTCGGCCGTTCGGTCGACTCGATCGTGGCCGGTGCCGGGTACACCCGCTGGCTCCTCGTCGCGGCCTCGCTGATCGGGCTAGGCATCGCGGCCAGCATCATCGACGCGTTCGCGGGCGCGGCGTGCGTCGCCGAGACCACGGCCTGGCTCCGTCACCGCCTGGTCCGGCACGTCGTCCGCGGCGGCCCCGGCGGTACGCGCGATTTCGAGACCGGGGACCTCGTCACCCGCGTCTCGGCCAACGCGACCGACGCCGCCCAGGCCGGGCCGGCCGCGGTGACGGCGATCGCCGCCGTCGCTCCCCCGCTCGGCAGCCTCGTCCTGCTGGCCGTGATCGACCCGTGGCTGGCCGCCGCGTTCTTCGGCGGCGTCCTGCTCGTCGTCCTCGTGCTCTGGACCTTCGCCAAGCGGACCGCCGACGTCAGCCTCGCCTATCAGGAGACCCAGGGCCGGATCGCCGCGCTGCTGTCCGAGGCGCTGACCGGCATCCGCACGATCACCGCCGCCGGTACGACGGAGCACGAAGAGCGCCGCATCCTCGGTCTGTTGCCCGAGCTGCACCGCAACGGCGTCGTCACCTGGCGGATCCTGGCCCGCTCCGGCGCGCAGGCCGCGGTCGTCGGCCCGCTGGTCCTGGTCGCGGTCCTGGCCGTCGGCGGCGTCCAGCTCGTCGGCGGCGACATCACCGCGGGCGAGCTGTTCGCCGCCTCGCAGTACGCCGTCCTCGGGGCCGGCCTCGGCAACCTGACCGGCGTGCTCGGCGAGCTCGCCCGCGCCAAGGCGGGTGTCCGGCGGTCGGCCGAGGTGATCGCGATCGAGCCCGTCGCACACGGTACGTTGCCGCTGCCGTCCGGTCCCGGGCAGCTGACGTTCGACGGCGTCAGCGTGGTCGCCGACGGGAACGTCCTGCTGGACAACGTGAATCTCGAGCTCCCGGGCGGCATCACGATCGCGGTCGTCGGCCCGAGCGGCGCCGGCAAGTCCGTGCTCGCGGCAGTCGCGGCGCGGCTGCGGGATCCGTCGACCGGCCAGGTCTCGCTCGACGGCGTACCGCTGCAGGCCGTCAGCCGGCATGCGCTGCGCAGTGCGGTCGGGTGTGCGTTCGAGCGTCCGCAGCTGGTCGGCCGGACGATCGGCGAGGCGATCGACCCGCACGCGGTCAGCCCGGTCCGCACGCTCGCGGCCGCCCGTGCCACGCATGCCCACGACTTCGTCAGCCGGCTGCCCGACGGGTACCTCACTTCGTTGCGCACGGCACCGATGTCCGGCGGCGAACGCCAGCGCCTCGGCCTGGCCCGGGCCTGGCCGGCCCGCCGGCTGCTGGTGCTCGACGACGCCACGTCGAGCCTGGACACCGCGACCGAACGCCAGATCAGCCGCACCCTCACCGAGGACCGGCACCACCGCACCCGCCTGATCGTCACCCACCGCCCCGCCACCGCGGCCCGCGCCGACCTGGTCATCTGGCTCGACCGAGGCCAGGTCCGCGCCATCGCCCCCCACGCCGACCTCTGGCACAACACCTCCTATCGAGCCGTTTTCGGATGAAACGAGAGCTGTCGTACGGCGCTGCCGCGCTGCGGTCGCGGGCCACGGTCGGGTTGATCGGGTGGTCGGTACCGGAGATCCTGCCGACGGCGGTGTACGGGATCGCGGTGGCGCGGGCGACGGACAGCTTTCTCGGTGGTCATCTGTGGCCGGGGATCGCCTGGCTGGGTGGGCTGGTTGCGACCGCCGGTCTGGGTGCGGCCGGTGCGCGTCAGGTGTACGGGCGGCTCGGTGAGCTGGTCGAGCCGTTGCGGGACGATCTGGTACGGCGGGTCGTCGGCGGCGCGCTGCGGTCCGGGGACGACGGCGCGGTCGCGCGGCTGAACCGGCAGGTCGAGATCGTCCGGGACACGTTCGCGGGCCTGGTCCTCGTGCTGCGCAGTTTCGCGGTCACGCTGTTCGGCGTACTGACCGGGTTGCTGTCGCTCGCTCCGCTCGTCGCCGCCTTCGTCGTACCGCCGTTCCTGCTGGGGTTCGCGTTGTCGCTGGCGGTGCTCGGGTTGGCGGCGGATCGCGTGCGGGCGTCGCTGACCGCGGACGAGGACCTCGCGGCCTCCGCCGGGATGGTGTTCGGCGGCGTCCGCGACATCAGCGCCGCCGGGACCGAGGAGTACGCCGAATGGCTGGCCGGCCGCCCGATCGAGGCGCACGCGGCGGCGGAGCGAGCACTGGCGAAGGTGTCCGCGCTGCGAACGCTGTGCTTCGCGGTCGGGGGCTGGTTGCCGCTGCTGATCCTGCTCGCGACCGGTCCGTGGCTGGTGGATCGCGGTGTCAGCACGGGGACTCTGCTGGGCGGACTGACCTATGTACTGATCGGTCTGCAGCCCGCGCTGAACACGGTGATGAACGCCCTCGGCGACAGCGGTCTGCGCTACGTCATCACGCTCGGCCGGATCCTCGACACGTCGACTCCGACCGATGCGCCGCGCACCGCCGACGGACCGAACGGCTACCAGGTCCGGCTGCGCGGGCTGACGTTCGCGTACGGCCCCAAGGCGGAGCCTGTGCTCGACAAGCTCGAGCTGACGATCCCCGAAGGTGAACATCTCGCCGTCGTCGGACCCAGCGGTATCGGCAAGTCCACCCTGGCAGGCCTCGTCTGCGGCATGCTGGCGCCGACCGACGGCACCCTGCTGCTCGGCGGTGCACCTCCGACCGATGTCGGCATCGAGCGACTCGCGCACACCCGGGTCCTGATCCCGCAGGAGGCCTACGTCTTCAGCGGCACCGTTCGGGACAACCTCGCCTACTTGTTGCCCGACGCAACGGATCACCAGCTCGAGCTCGCCGCGAAGACCGTCGGCGCCGAGCAGCTCGTCGAACGGCTCGGCGGCCTGCACGCGGCGGTCCGGCCGAGTGAGCTCTCGGCCGGCGAGAAGCAACTCCTCGCGCTGGTCCGCGCCTACCTGTCACCCGCGCCGCTCGTCGTCCTCGACGAGGCGACCTGTTTCCTCGACGCCGAGGCCGAGCGTCAGGCCGAGGAAGCCTTCGCCAGGCGGGAGGGAACGCTCATCGTCATCGCCCACCGGATCAGCTCGGCGCTGCGCGCCAGGCGCATCCTCGTGCTCGACGGCAACAAAGCGATGCTCGGGACGCATGTCACCCTGATGCGCACGTCCCGGATGTACCGCGACCTGCACGGCAACTGGACGCCCGGCACTCAGATCCAGCCCGCGTCCTGAGCCTTCCGGATCGCCTCGATCCGGCTGCGGGAGCCGGTCTTGGCAAGGATCCTGGACAAGTAGTTGCGCACGGTGCCCGCGCTCAGGCTGAGGGTCCGGGCGACCTCCTGCGCGGTGGCGCCGGTGGTGACCTGGCGCAGCACCTCACACTCCCGATCGGTCAGCGGGTTGTCTCCCGCCTTCAGCGCGGCCACAGCGAGCCGTACGTCGACGACGGGCAGCCCCTTCGCGACGTCGCGGACAGCCTGCACCAACTGGTCGGTCGTCGCGTCGGTCGCGATCAGGCCGATCCGCGGCGCCTGCTTCACCAGCGCCAGGCTGGTCGCGGCGATCGCCTCGTGATCGATCAGCACCAGTACGCCGCGTCCGGCGAGTTTGCGGCAGAGCTCCTCGATCCGGATCCGGCCGGGTAGCTGCGGGTCGAGCAGGAACACCTCCGGACGCCGCCCGGCCACCTGGAGGACGTCCTCCGAGCAGTCCAGCTCGGCCACCACGTCCAGGTCGTTCTCCCTTGCCAGCACCGCGGCCAGTGCACCACGCACCAACGTGCCACGATGGCCGAGAGCCACTCGGATCACCGCTTCTGCCCCCATCACCGTCCGTCGCCTCACCACCCCCAGCGGTGAAATCCAGCTGCCGGACGGCGGTTGCCCGTGTTTCGATCAACGAGTGAACGCACCGAAGGGCACGCACGAATCCACGACCTGTCCCGGCTGCGGCGCCGTGCTGCCGGGTTCACCGTGGCCCGGTACGACGAAGTACAACGCGTCCGCCGAGTGCGCGGAGGCCGCCGGCGAGCTGCTCGGCTTCGAGGTGCAGCACGCGGCCCGGCTCGGATACCTGCACCAGCTCCGGATCGACGCGTACGGCGCTCAGCACGTCGACCCCGCCGCCCCGCGGATCGGGCCGGTGTTCGCGCTCAACGGCCTCTACATGTTCCTCGAGCGCGGTTCCGGCAACCTCGACGTCCGCACCGCGCACGGGATCATGGCGAACTCGTACGACGACTGGCCACGGCTCGTCCCGCCGGCGCGCGTCGGCGAGCTCACGGCGTACGACGTGCTCACCGCGGGCGGCGTCGACGAGGTCGAGTCCGCGCTGCTCGAGTGGGCTCGCGAGGTCTGGGGGTCGTGGCCGGACGCCGACCGCGACACCATCCGCGAGCTGACCGTGCGACTGGTCCCGGAACGCTGGTTCAAGCGGTGAAAAACTGATCGGTTCCCACGCTCGGCGCTCGGCGTGTCGCAACCCGGAAACCGTTCTGTTGTTGGGGTTTCGGTAGGTCAGGCCCCGGAAAAAGTTCGGGGCAGATCGCGATCCGGGGTTGCGTTTCGGGTGAACCTCACAGAGGATGACTCAGGTCGCGTCGTTACCGTGGCGTGACCATTCGGACGCTGTCCCGTGACCTGGTCGGCGACGCGCCCGGGTGCCTCCCCCTGCACGGTGCGTTTTACCATGCCCAAGCTCACAAGGAGCGCGTTCCAGATGTCCAAGGCCCGACATGCGCGCGCCCGGCGAAGCACTCGCCGGGTGGCCCGAACCATCTCCATCGCCGGTCTGGGAGCCGGTATCACCGCCGCCGGCGCCGCTTCGGCGTTCGCGACCGACTACAAGGTCAAGTCCGGCGACACCCTCTCCGAGATCGCCCAGGCCAACGGCGCCGACTGGCACGAACTGGCCCGGATCAACAACCTGAAGGACCCCAACCTCATCCTGATCGGGCAGACCCTCACGCTCGACGGTGTGCGGAAGGCCGCCGCCGACCCGGCGCCGCGGGCCACCCAGAAGAAGGCCGAGAAGGCCGAGACGAAGAAGAGCTCGAAGACCGAGCGCAAGGCGAAGACCAGCCGGTCCGAGGACCGCCCGAAGAGCAGCGGCAAGGCCAACCTGAGCGGCGCCTGGGCGAAGGTCGCGAACTGTGAGTCCAGCGGCAACCCGCGCGCTGTGAACCCGGCCGGCTACTACGGCCTGTTCCAGTTCGACCTGCGGACCTGGCGCAGCGTCGGCGGCTCCGGCAACCCGGCGAAGGCCTCCGCGGGCGAGCAGCTGATGCGCGCGAAGAAGCTCTACGCGCAGCGCGGCGCCTCCCCGTGGCCAGTCTGCGGCAAGTACCTGCGCTGAGTCGACCCGGCCGGGCGGGCGACGGTAGACCGTCCTCCCACGCTCGTCCGGCCCACTGGACCGCTTCCCGCCCATCGTGACGGGTGAGTGCGCAACTCATCCGTGAGCGCGATGGGTCGGGAAGCACCAGACTTTCAGGCGCGGGCGATGACCAGCATCTGGTCGGCACCGACCTGGAACTCGTAGGGCACCTTGCGAATCTCGTGGGTGACGCCGTCCAGGGACTCCAGCAGTTCCGGCAGCCAGGGGATCGTTGCCCCGGCCCCCTGTTGCACCAGCGGGAAGATCCGCACCTCGGAGTTGCTGACCCGGATCAGCTCCCGCAACGCGGCCTCGTGCCAGTCCCGGTCGTACTTGCCGGCCCAGGTGAACAACAGATGTGAGCACAGCACCAGCTCGAACCGGCGATCACCGAACGGTAGGTCCGGCAGGCCCGCGGCGACGTACCGCTCCGGCGCCGCCTCGACGTCCTGCAGGAACCGGTCGGCCGCCTCGATCCGATACTGGTCCTTGCGCTCCGGCGACCCGTACCAGTGCCAGACGAAGCTCCCCTCGTGCTCGTCGACGATGCCCGACGTGGCCGGCAGGCTGCGCCGGACGCTGTCGACGAGTTCGGCATGATCCAGCTCGTACGCCGGGTCGGCGGCGATCGCGTCCACGCCGCGGGCCGCGGCCTCGGCGGTAAAGCCGGCGCCGCCCGCACAGCAGTCGAGCACGGACTCGGGGAGTTCCACCAGGTCGAACATCGCTTCGTACTCGGCGTACGAGCGCGAGGTCACCAGCACAGGTCTACCTTTCGACGGTTGTCTTCCGGCGCAGGCGGCGGTCGAGCGTGGTCGCTCCCGCCGCCAGAGCCAGGAACAGTACCGCCACCAGCAGACAGTTCAGCAAGACCCGTGCGTAGCCGTGCAGCCCGACGTCGGTGAACGGGTACGGGTAGAAGCCGACGAACTCGCCGCGGATCAGCGTGAACGCCAGCCAGAGCAGCGGATACACGATCGACCAGCCGACGATCCGCCAGTCGGTCAGTCCGCGCGGCCCGAACGCCAGCCAGCCGAGCACTCCGACGATCGGGGACACGGTGTGCAGCAGGAAGTCCGCGACCGCCGCCCAGCCGCGGAAGTCGGCCGAGCTCGCCAGCACCAGGTGGTAGACGATCCCGGTCACCGCGATGCACAGCACGCCGTTCAGCCGCAGCGTCTTGAACAGTTCGCCGCCCGACCTGCCGGGCTGCAGT
This sequence comes from Kribbella sp. NPDC003557, assembly GCF_040610805.1. Lineage (NCBI taxonomy): Bacteria > Bacillati > Actinomycetota > Actinomycetes > Propionibacteriales > Kribbellaceae > Kribbella > Kribbella sp. NPDC003557. Next base: position 22,150 of record NZ_JBEXMY010000019.1, on the reverse strand, counting down.
GCGAGCACCAGTGCCGTGCCGCCGAGCAGCAGGTTCGACTGGATCGTGAAGTACGCGAACACGTTGAACACGCGCTCGGGGTTGTCCGTGAAGAACCCCTCGTGCCCGTTCGCGGTGACAAAGAGCTGCACGACGATCCCGCACGCCACGACCGCCGCGGTGATCGCCGCCCACACCCGCCCAACCGTCGTCATGCAGGAAATGTACGCCGAGTAACCGCCCGGGCCGTGGAGGTTATGCGGACTGCTTCTCGTCGGCGCCCTCGAAGGTGTAGCTGAAGGACACGATCGCGTCGATGACCAGCACGATCGTCCACGTCCAGGCCGGCCCGAGCGCGGCGTCGTACCCGCGGCCGGAGAGCAGACCGAGGCCGATCATGATGCCGACGCCGACGACGTACGCGAGCAGATGCCGGAACCAGCCGGCACGCTCCCGGCGGGCCCGCTCCGGCCCCTTCCTCGGCGGCTTCACCGGGCGCGGGGCACCGGCCATGTAGTGCGCGGCCCACCGGTCCGCCCACTTCAGCGTCTGGTGACCGAAGCCGACGCTGACGCCGATGAAGATCGCGGCCAGCGAGTGCTTGAACGACGGCTCCGCTCCCCGATGGATGTCCACGACACTCGCGACCAGCATCACGACGTCGACCAGCGGGACACCGGCCAGCAGGACCAGACCGGCCTTCGGCAGCCGCAGCAGGTAGCGGGCGACCAGGCCCGCGACGAGCAGGACCCAGAACCCGATCTCACACGCGGCGATGACAGCAAGCAGCACGGTTGTTCCCTCCCGAGTTTTTCAGTACGACCGTGTTGTAAAACGAGACTAACACAGCTGTGCTAAAAAGGACCACATGCCGAAGATCGTCGACCACGCCGCCCGCCGCGAGAAGATCGCCGAAGCCCTCTGGCGGGTGGTCCGCCGGGACGGGATCCGGGCCGCCTCGGTCCGCACGATCGCCGCCGAGGCCGGCTGGTCCGCGGGCGCGGTGCGGTACTACTTCCCCGACCAGGACGGCCTGCTCAGCTTCGCGATGGACCTGGTCTCGCGCCGGGTGACCGAGCGGGTCGCCGCGATCCAGCCGAAGGGCTCCGCGACCACGATCGCGCTGCGGTACCTCGAGGAGGCGCTGCCGCTGGACGCCGAGCGCCGCGCCGAGTTCGACGTCTGGATGGCATTCATGGCGCAGGCCCAGGCCGAGTCCGGCGCCGGCGGACTGCGCGCGCACGTCGACACCGTGCACGACGGCCTGCGTCACCTGTGCGAGTCACTGCTGAACGCGCTCGCCGCGGACGGCGCGCTCCAGGACGGCCTCGACGTCCGCCGGGAGGCCGAGCGGCTGCACGCCCTCATCGACGGCCTCGCACTGCACGCCGCCATCCAGCCCGATCGCACCAGCGCGGCCCGGGTCCGGCAACTGCTGCGGCATCATCTCGAGACCCTGATGGCCCGGCAGTAACCCCTTACAAACCTGGGTTTTCGGACAAGAATTGCCGAGACCGGACCAAAACCGCGCGGCACGTGGCACGATCACCGCATGGAGTCCGAGGGGGTGATCGTCGTCAGCGGAATCATGGCGGCGGGGAAGTCGTCGGTGTCCCAGATGCTCGCCGAGAGATTCCAGTACGGCGTGCACCTGCGGGGGGACGTTTTCCGGCGGATGATCGTGAGCGGCCAGGCATCGATGGCCGACGACGTGCTCGAGGCACAACGCCAATTGCAGCTGCGCTACCGGCTCGCCTGCCTGGCCGCCGACGAGTACGCGAAGGCCGGCTTCACCGTGGTCCTGCAGGACGTGGTGATCGGCGAGTTGCTGCGCGAGTTCCTGGACGGAATCCGGACCAGGCCGCGCTACCTGGTCGTGCTGACGCCCCGGCCGGACGTCATCTCGACCCGGCTCGGCGGCGCGCACCATCTGGTCGACGAGCTCGACTACGAGCTGCACGCGTTCAGTCCGCGGCGCGGGCTCTGGCTGGACAACTCCGACCTGTCGGTGGGCGAGACCGTGGACGCGATCCTCGGCCGGCTCGACGAGGCGCGCTTCGACTAGTGCGGCATTCATTACCCGGGGGTAGTTTGAGTGGATGACCGTACGACGGACGTCCTGCAACCTGTGTGAAGCGATCTGCGGCGTGCTCGTCACCGTCGAGGACGGCCGGGTCACCGATATCCGCGGCGACGAGTCGGACCCGCTGTCCCGCGGTCACATCTGCCCGAAGGCGGTCGCGCTCCGCGATCTCCAGGAGGACCCCGACCGGCTGACCACCCCGGTCCGGCGCACGGCCGACGGCTGGCAGGAGATCGGCTGGGAGGCGGCGTACGAGCTCGTCGTCGGCAGGCTCACCGGGATCCAGCGCGAGCACGGACGGAACGCGGTCGGGGTGTACCTCGGGAACCCGAACGTGCACAGCCTCGGCGCGCTCACCCATCTGCCGACGATGGTCCGGCAGCTCCGCACCCGGAACCGGTTCAGCGCGACCTCGATCGACCAGTTGCCGCACATGCTCGCGGCGTACCTGCTGTACGGGCACCAGCTGATGATCGCGGTGCCGGACATCGACCGGACGTCGTACCTGCTGATGCTCGGCGCGAATCCGCTGGCGTCGAACGGGAGCATGATGACCGCACCCGGATTCGGAAAACGCCTCAAGGAATTGCGGAAACGCGGCGGAAAGGTCGTCGTCGTGGATCCGCGGCGGACCGAGACGGCAGCGGTTTCCGACGAGCACCACTTCGTCCGGCCCGGGACCGACGCGGCCTTCCTGCTCGCCCTGATCCATCAGGTCATCTCGGACAGTCAGGCGCGGGTCGCGGCGTACGTCGACGGTCTCGCGGCGGTGGAGGCCGCGGTGGAGAAGTGGACCCCGGAACGGGCGGCGGAAATCACCGGAATCCCGGCGGACGCGATCCGGCGGATCGCGCACGAGTTCGCGACGGCCGAGCGGGCGGCCTGCTACGGGCGGGTCGGGGTGTCGACGCAGCAGTTCGGGGCGATCTGCCAGTGGGCGATCCAGGTGCTGAACATCATCACCGGCAACCTGGACCGGCCCGGCGGGACGATGTTCCCGCGGCCGGCGGTGAACGCGTTGCTCGGGCTCGGGCGCGGCCACGTCGGCGCCTGGAAGAGCCGCGTCCGCGGGCTGCCGGAGTTCGGCGGCGAGCTGCCGGTGTCGACGATGGCCGAGGAGATCCTGACGCCGGGCGAGGGCCAGATCCGGGCGATGGTGACGGTCGCCGGGAACCCGGTGCTGTCGACACCCGACGGTCGCCGGCTCGACGAGGCGCTGGGGTCGCTGGAGTTCATGGTCGCGGTGGATCCGTACATCAACGAGACGACGCGGCACGCCGATGTGATCCTCCCGCCGGCGCCGCCGCTGGAGCGGGACCACTACGACGTGATCTTCCACCAGCTCGCCGTCCGGAACACGGCCCGGTGGAACGACGCCGTCCTCCCGAAGCCCGCGTCGGCGCGGCACGACTGGGAGATCTTCCGCGACCTGGGCCTGGCGCTGGTACGCCGTACGCCGTGGAGCCGGCGCCGCGTGCAGACAACCGCGCGGCTGCGACTGTCGCCGCGGCGGATCGTCGACGCGGGGCTGCGGATCGGGCCGTACCGGTTGTCGGTCGCGAAGCTGCGGCGGACACCCGGCGGGATCGACCTCGGACCGATGCAGCCGGCGTTGCCCGGGGCGCTGCACCAGAAGTCGAAGCGGATCGAGCTCGCCCAGCCGATGATCCTCGACGACCTGCCGCGGCTCGACGCGTTGACGACCGTCGCCCCCGACGAGCTGCTGCTGATCGGCCGGCGGCACCTGCGTAACAACAACTCGTGGATGCACAACTCCGCGCGTCTGGTGAAGGGCAAGCCGCGGCACCAGCTGCTGATGCATCCGGACGACCTCGCCGACCGCGACCTGACCGACGGCCAGCTGGTGACCGTCACGTCCGCGGCCGGCGCCGTCTCGGTTGAAGTTGCCTCAAGCAACGACATGATGTCGGGTGTGGTCAGCCTGCCGCACGGTTTCGGCCACAACCACCCCGGCGCGCGACTTTCGGTGGCCAGTCAGGTCCCCGGCCCGAGCGCGAACGACATCACCGACACGGCCTTCATCGACCCCACAGCGGGCACCGCGGCGGTGAACGGCGTCCCCGTGACCGTCACCGCCGGCGGCCCGAGCTCTCGCGAATGAGCAGCAGCGGCGTCGAGTACAGGTGTGACTGCGGCTGGGCGCCGGCGAGGAGATCCAGCAGGCGATGGGTCACCTCGGCTCCGTAGCCGACGACGTTGTGGCTCAGTGCAGTGAGTGTCGGGTGGGTGATCCGGCACAGGGGCGAGTCGTCCCAGGCGACCAGCGTGATGTCGTCGGGGATGCGCAGGTCCAGTGCCTGGACGACGGCCAGGCCGGCCACCGCCATCAGGTCGTTGTCGTAGACGATCGCGGTCGGGCGCGGGTCGGCGGCGAGCACCTCGCGGGTCGCGTCGGCGCCCTGCGTGGCCGAGTAGTCGGTGTGATGGGTCGAGGCCATGAGCGCGAGCCGGCGGGCGGCCACGTCGTACGCCTGGTCGCGGATCCAGACGTCGCCGAACGCGGGCGGGCCGGCCACCCGCGCGATCACCCGGTGGCCGAGCGACGCCACGTGGTCGAGCGCCGCGGTCATCGCCGCGGCGCCGTCCGTCCAGACGCACGGCATCCCGTCGGCGAGCGCGGGATCGCCGACCAGCACGGCCGGCAGACCGAGCTTGCGCAGCACCGGGATGCGCGGATCGGCGACGCGCAGGTCGACCACGATGACGCCGTCGACGCGGCGCTCGGCCGCCCATTTCCGGTACGTCGCGACCTCCTCGTCGAGGTCGGCCACGACCTGCAGGGCCAGCGCGTAGGACTTCTCCGCGAGCACCGACTCGACGCCGCCGACGAAGCCCATGAAGTACGGCTCCTCGATCAACGTCTGGGCGGACCTGGCGAGCACCAGCCCGAACGTCTCACTGCGCGCGGCGGACAACTGGCGGGCGGCGCGGTTCGGCACCCACTCCAGTTCGGCGGCGACCTTCAGCACCCGGGCCCGGGTCGCCTCCGACACACCGGGCTGGTTGTTGAGCGCGTACGAGACCGCTCCTTGGGAGACCCCACAACGCCGGGCGATCTCCTTGATGGTCACACGAGACACGACGACACCCTCCTTACGGGCGGCCGGATCGCTGACGGTCGATCCCGCATCCTTCAGTGTGACGCCGTTCGAACCCTCTGTCATGGCCTGAGCACACATCGTGACCGTTTGATCAAACCCGGTCGCCGGTGAGAAATCTCAGGTGACCGCCCAGTCGTTGGGCGGAGGGTGGTGTGGACGGGGCCGGTTGGGATACGGTTTGCGTCGTTACTTAACCGGTTCGGCTTATCAGTCGGCGCCAACCCCAGGGCAGCGGGTGCGGCGTCGCCGACAAGGAGAAACCATGGTCGCAAAGGACCACCTGTCCCTCCAGCTGTACACGGTCCGGGGCAAGCTCGAAGAGGACTTCGACGGCACCCTGGCTCGCATCGCGGAGATCGGCTACACCAAGGTCGAACCCTTCGGTGTGACCGCCTTCGCGGACCGTCTGGCCGAGGCGCTGCCCAAGCACGGACTCTCGGCCCCGACCACGCACGCCGGCCTGCTCCGCGAGGACAGCGCCCCGATCCTGGCCGCGGCGCAGCGGCTCGGCATCACCACGGTGATCGACCCGCACACCGACCCGGCCCGCTGGCAGGCCGCGGACGACGTCAAGGCGATCGCCCAGGGCCTGAACGAGGCCGCGAAGGTCGCCGCCGACCTCGGCATCACGGTCGGCTACCACAACCACCAGTTCGAGCTCGAGTCGACGATCGGCGGCGCGCACGCGCTGGAGATCCTCGCGGACAACCTGTCCGACGAGGTGATCCTCGAGGTCGACACGTACTGGGCCGCGGTCGGCGGCGCCGACGTACCGGCGCTGCTGAAGAAGTTCGGCGAGCGGGTGACCGCGATCCACGTCAAGGACGGCGACGGGACCCTGAACAACAAGGCCCAGGTCGCGGTCGGCGACGGCACCATCGCGGTCCGGGACATCCTGGCCGCGGCGCCGCAGGCCCTGCGCGTCGTCGAGCTGGACGACTTCTCGGGCGAGATCTTCGACGCGGTCGAGGGCAGCTACGCCTTCCTCACCGGAGAGGGCGCACCGCAATGACCGCTGTCGGCGTGGGCATCATCGGCGCCGGGGTGATCTCGGACGCGTACATCAAGAGCATGCAGAGCTTCCCGGACCTGAAGGTCGTCGCGATCGGCGACCTCCGGCCGGAAGCCGCCAAGGAGAAGGCCGAGCAGTACGGTATCGAGGCCCACGGGGGTCCCGAGGCGGTGCTGAACAACGCCGACGTCGAGATCGTGGTCAACCTGACCATCCCGATCGCGCACGTCGAGGTGGCGCTGGCCGCGGTGGCCGCCGGCAAGCACGTCTGGAGCGAGAAGCCGTTCTCGCTGGACCAGGAGAGCGGCCTGAAGCTGCTGGCGACGGCGCAGGACGCGGGCCTGCGGCTCGGCTGCGCCCCGGACACCATCCTGGGCCCGGGGCTGCAGGAGTCCCGGCGGATCATCGAGCGCGGTGACATCGGTACGCCGCTGACCGCGCTCACCCTGATGCAGTCCCCCGGTCCGGAGTCCTGGCACCCGAACCCGGCGTTCCTCTTCCAGGCGGGCGCGGGTCCGCTGTGGGACATCGGCCCGTACTACCTGACCACGCTCGTCCAGCTCTTCGGTCCGGTCGCCGCCGTGGCGGGGATCGGCTCGAAGTCGCGGGACAAGCGCACGATCGGCTCCGGTCCGCTGGCGGGGACCGACTTCGACGTCACCGTGCCGACACATGTCAGCGCGATCGCGAAGTTCGAGTCGGGGCAGTCGTCGCAGAGCATCTTCAGCTTCGACTCGCCGCTGCCGCGGGCCGGGTTCGTCGAGATCACCGGCACGGACGCGACGCTGGCCGTACCGGACCCGAACGGGTTCGACGGTGCGATCAAGATCCGGCGGCGCGGCGCGGAGGACTGGGAGACCGTCGCCGACACGAAGGCGGTCGCGCAGCGCGGCACCGGTGTGCTCGAGATGGCCCGCGCCATCCGGGCCGACCGGCCGCACCGGGCGACCGGCGCGCTGGCGTTCCACATCGTCGACGTGATGGCCTCCATCACCGACTCGATCGACACCGGCGCGTTCGTGGACGTGAAGAGCACGGTCGAGGTCGCCGCGATCCTGCCCGACGACTGGGACGTGACGGCGGCCACCCTGTGACCATCCTTCTGGATCCCCGGCGGACGATCGTGTTCGCCGGGGACTCGGTCACCGACTGCGGCCGCCGTACCGACCCGGCAGGGCTCGGCGACGGCTATGTCCGCGCGCTGTCGGACGATCTCGGCGAACGCCGGCCGACGATCGTCAACGCCGGGATCAGCGGGAACCGGGCGGCCGACCTGGCCGCCCGGTGGTCCGCCGACGTGCTGGCCCACGACCCGTCGCTGGTGTCGATCCTGATCGGGATCAACGACACCTGGCGGCGGTACGACGAGAACGACCCGACGACCCCCGAGGACTTCGAGGCGTCGTACCGGGCGCTGCTCGACCCGCTGTCGTGCCCCGTGGTCCTGATGGAGCCGTTCCTGCTGCCGGTCAAGGACGGGCAGGAGGAGTGGCGGGAGGACCTCGACCCGAAGCTCGAGGTGGTCCGGAAGCTCGCCGTCGAGTACGGCGCGATCCTGGTCCCCACCGACGTCGAGCTGACGAAGCAGGCCTTGTCCGTCGGCGCCGCCGCGCTGGCCGGCGACGGCGTGCACCCTTCCGCAGCCGGACACCGCGCCCTCGCCGATCTGTGGCGACGGTACGTCCTGGACACCTGACGTCGACTGCTCCGCATGCCTGGTGCGGAGCAGTGCGGTTCTACTAAACCGGTTTATCCCCTGGAGCCCGACTGTGACATCACTCAAGACCTTCGACCTGACCACCGACGGCGGTGCTGCCTGGACCGTGCACGCCGTCGAGGGGCCGGCGCCCGACGGCCTGATCGGCCGCGCCGTGCCCGCGACCGTGCCGGGCGAGGTCCACACCGACCTGCTCGCGGCCGGCGAGATCCCGGACCCGTTCGACGGCGACAACGAGTCGATGCTGCACTGGATCGGCCGCACCCGCTGGAGGTTCCAGAACACGTTTTCCTGGGTTGCGGACGGCAACGACCGGCAGGAGCTGGTGGCCGAGGGGCTGGACACGGTCGCGACGGTGACGCTGAACGGCCAGGAACTCGGCCGGACCGCGAACCAGCACCGCTCGTACCGGTTCGACGTCACCGGGGTGCTGGTCGCCGGCGACAACGAGCTGGTGGTCGAGTTCGAGGGCCCGGTGACGGCCGCCGAGGCGGAGCGGGCGAAGGTCGGCAGCTGGCCGCACACCAACCTGCACCCGTACAACGAGCTGCGGAAGATGGCGTCGAACTTCGGCTGGGACTGGGGCCCGGACGTCGCCACGGCCGGCATCTGGCGCCCGATCCGGATCGAGTCCTGGTCCGGCGTCCGGATCGCCGCGGTCCGGCCGCTCGCGGGTGTCGAGAGTGACCGCGGCGTACTGACCACGCACGTCGAGCTGGCGTGGACCGATACGGCGGCCGACGACGCGACGGTGACGGTCGAGGTCGCCGGCACCCAGCAGTCGGCGACCGTCAAGCCCGGCACCGACACCGTCGAGCTCGTCAGCACCGTCGACGCGGTCGACGTCTGGTGGCCGCGCGGGTACGGCGACCAGCCGCTGTACGACGTGACCGTGACGCTGAACGACGACGACTGGCACGGCCGCGTCGGCTTCCGGAACGTCACCGTGAATGTTGCCCCGGACAACGACGGGACGCCGTTCGTGCTGTCCGTGAACGGTAAGCCGATCTACGTCCGCGGCGCGAACTGGATCCCCGACGACGCCTTCGTCACCCGGCTGAACGCGGACACGTACCGCACCAGCGTCGAGGACGCGGTCGACGCCGGCATGAACCTGCTGCGCGTCTGGGGCGGCGGGATCTACGAGAGCGAGGACTTCTACGACGTCTGCGACGAGCTCGGGATCCTGGTCTGGCAGGACTTCCTGTTCGCGTGCGCGGCGTACTCCGAGGACGAGCCGCTGCGCAGCGAGGTCGAGGCGGAGGCACGCGAGGCCGTCACGCGCCTCAGCCGGCACGCCAGCCTCGCGGTCTGGAACGGCAACAACGAGAACATCTGGGGGTACGTCGAGTGGGGCTGGCGGGTCCCGCTGGCCGGGCGGCCGTGGGGCGCGGGGTACTACCTCGACCTGCTGCCCCGCATCGTCGCGGAGCTCGACCCGCGGACGCCGTACTCGGCCGGCAGCCCGTACTCGTTCGACCAGTTCATCCACCCGAACGACGACCGGCACGGCACGATGCACATCTGGGACGTGTGGAACCAGGTGGACTACACGACGTACCGCAAGTACAAGCCGCGGTTCGTGTCGGAGTTCGGGTTCCAGGGTCCGCCGGCGTGGTCGACGTTGACCTCGGTGGTGCACGACTCGCCGCTGGATCCGTACGGTTCGCAGATGCTGGTGCACCAGAAGGCGTTCGAGGGCAACCTCAAGCTGGAGCGCGGACTCGGCGACCACCTTCCGGCATGGAAGGACATCGACGACTGGCACTGGACGACGCAGCTCAACCAGGCGCGCGCCGTTGCCTACGGCATCGAGCATTTCCGGTCGCTGTTCCCGTTGAACACCGGTGCGGTCGTCTGGCAGCTGAACGACAACTGGCCAGTGGTTTCCTGGGCGGCCGTCGACGGGCACGGGATCCGCAAGCCGTTGTGGTACGCGTTGAAGCGCGTGTACGCCGACCGGCTGCTGACCGTGCAGCCGCGGGGAGACGGTCTGGTAGTTGCCGCGCACAACGACACGGACGTGGCATGGTCGACCGAGGTGACCGTCAGCCGGCGGTCGACGCGGGGTGCCGAGGTGCTGGCCCAGGAGACGTTCGCGATCGAGATCGCAGCTCGCTCCGCGGTCGTCAACGACCTTCCGGAGTCGGTCGCGGTCGCGGCCGATCCCACCGCCGAGTACCTCGAGGTGCGCGGGGCGGACGGTGTCACGGCGCACTGGTACTTCGTCGAGGACACCGAGCTGCAGCTCGCGGGTGACGCTTACACGGCGGCGGTCACGCCGACCGAGGGCGGGTACGACGTGACGGTCACGGCGACGGCGCTGGCGAAGGACCTGGCGCTGTTCCCGGACCGGCTGGACGCGGCGGCGCGGGTCGACTCGTGCCTCGTCACCCTGTCCGCGGGCGAGACCCACACGTTCCACGTCACCGGCACCGCCGCTCCGGCCGAGATCGCCGTACCGGTGCTGCGCTCGGTGAACGATCTGCGGAACTGACTTACGTCGAGACCTTGACTAATGGTGCGGCGGGACCGCTACTTGGGGGTGAAACCCCTTGGTCCCGCCCCACCTCGGAGGTCTTGTCGTCATGCGCGCTCTCGCCGTCGTCCTGCTGAGTTTTGCTTCCCTGCTCGCCGTTCCGGCCACCGCGTCCGCGGCCTTGCCGGCCTGTCAGCACTTCTACACAGGGCCGATCCCAGACCGGCCGGTCTCCGGCGGGCACGGCAACGGGACGACAGCGCCGCCGTACGACGTCAGCGGCCGGCTGCCCGCTCCGAGCGGGATCAGCGGCGGTCTCGGCGCGGACGGGAAGGTGACGTTCACGTTCAACCGGGTGGCCGGCGCGAAGGCGTACCGGGCGTTCCGGAACGGGCAGGCGCTGCAGTGGATCAGCGACTGGGGTCAGCCGACGCTGCAGGTCACTGACGTGAGCCCGTGCGACGGCGCGCACTACCAGGTGTACGCGATGACGGCAGAAGACACGGCGGCGTCGTCGATCGGCCAGATCAGCACGTCGTACCGGTTGGACGGTTTGAACCGGCTGGCGGCGTACCGGGTGCCGGCTGGGACGACGCTGAACTACCGCGTGTCGGCGTACAACGACGTCGCACAGACCGCTCTTGGCTACAACGCCGGCACGGGCATCTGCGCTGTCGACGCCCGGATCATTCCGTGGGGCACGCGGCTGTACGTCCCGGGGTACGGCCACTGCTACGCGGCTGACATCGGCAGCTGGATCAAGGACGACATCGTCGACGTCTGGTTCCCACCGGGGCCGGACGCGGACAACTGGGGCATCCAGCGCCTCACCTTGACCGTAGAATGATCCTTTGTGACCTGGGGGAAACGCGTTGCAGTCGGTGCGTTGCTGTTGACCGTTGCTGGATGCACCGACATCACACCGACGGCCGGAGTCGTCACTGAGACACCACAGACGCGCGCTCCTATTGCATCGGTGCGTACGGTCCGCCCGACGCTCGCGCCGGTGCAGGCCAAGCCGGGTGCCTCGGGCAACGTCAAGCTGATGCCAGTGCTCGACCACGGGCCGCGCGACAAGAAGCGGATCGCGTTGACGTTCGACGCCGACCTGACCGCGCTGATGCGGAAACGGCTGGTGTCAGGGCAGGTCAAGTCGTACTACAACAAGGCTCTGATCGACGAGCTGCGGGCGCTGCATGTTCCGGCGACCATGTTCCTGACAGGGATGTGGATGGAGCAGTATCCGCAGGTGGTCAAGGAGCTCGCCAACGACCCGCTGTTCGAGCTGGGGACGCATACGTACGACCACCGCGGTTTCACGAGGCATTGCTACACGCTGGGGACCGTGCCACGCGCACAGATGCTGGCCGACGTACGGCGGGCGGTCGTGCAGCTGGACCAGCTGGATCCCCACGCCACAAGGTGGTTCCGCTTCCCCGGCGGCTGCTACGACGCCACCGCACTACACGAGCTGGCCCCCGCCGGCGTGACAGCCGTTGGCCTGGACGTACCGGGCGCGGACGGCTTCGCCAAGTCCCCCCAGCCGATCATCAAACAGGTCCTGGACCACGCCCAGAACGGCTCGATCGTAGTACTCCACATGCACGGCGGCGACAACGCGCCCTACACCGCCCAAGCCGTCGGCCCGATAGTCCACGAACTTCGAGCACGAGGCTACGAACTGGTCACCGTCACCCAACTGACCAAAGGCTGACCCAGCAAACTGACGCCTCAATAACAAGAAGAACAGAAAAATAGCGAGGCAGTTGAGTGCCTACTCGCCCCAGCAGTCACTGCCACTCAGGCTGCCGACAGAGAGCCGATGAACGCCTGACTGTCGCCGGCGAGCCGAACCCAGCCACGCGCCCGGGTGCCTTCTGAATAAGCCTCGAGGAAGAACAGAGAGAAGACAGAGTGGCTGGATGCGTGGCCGCCTCGGCATGCAGGTGCGGTTTGCATGGCCGCCCCCGTGCCGGGCTGGCCCGGGTCGGTCCTCCGGTAGAACGTGAGGAAGGTGTTGCTGAGCGGTCGCGCAGACAGCCACGGAACTGCTCCAGCAAGAGCTCAGCAAGGTCGGAACATGCAAGCCTCCTCCCGTGCCGGGTCGGTGTCCGTTCCGACAGACCGACTGGAGTGCCGAGCGTGGCTGCGTTGGTGTGTGGCCGGAGCGGGTGCAAAGGTTTGCTGGGGTGTTTGCTGGTGTGGGCCCACGAAAAGCCCACAAAATAAGGGGATTCCGGCTCGGAAACTGTCGGTGGCACCGTCTAGAGTCGAGGACATGGAACCTCTGGGCGAACGGCCGGCGTGGTCGATGAGTGGCAGCGAACTGCTGTCCACCCTCGACACGCTCGAGTCCGAGCTCGCCCGCCTGGAGTCCTACCGGCTGAGCGTCATCGCCGCCATCGAAACCACCGGCTACGCCGAAGAACTCGGAGCCCGCGACACCGCCGAACTCCTGCGCTTCCGCTACCGCCTCGACGCACCAACTGCCCGCCGCACCCTCCGCCTCACCCAAACCGCCACCCACTACCCGGCCGTGTCCACCGCCCTCGAGCAGACCGCCTCCAGCGCGACGTCCGACGTACCCGACGCCGGCACAATCGCCACCGACGGCACCGACGCGGCGGACGGAGCGGCGGACGGCGGGGCTGGGGCTGGATGGTTGCTGCGTCCGGCGCAGGCGGCCGCGATCGTGTTCGGACTCGACCGGGTCCGGTCGCGGGTCCCGGTGGAGCACCTGGACGCGGCCGCGGAACAACTGGTCGGGCTGGCCGGCCACCTGTCACCCGGCGAACTGCGAACCGCCGCCAAGGAGATCGCCGACCTGCTGGACTCCGACGGCCCCGAACCCGAAGAACACAAGGCCTACGCCCGGGAGTCCCTGACACTGTCAGCCGCGGACAACGGGGTGAAGCTCACCGGGTTCTTGGCCAACGAGAACGCCGAACTGCTGCGCGCCGTCGTCCACGCCGGCGCCCGCCCGCACAAGACCATCGACGGCGAACCCGACCCCCGCCCCCGCGACAAGCGCCAGGCCGACGCGCTGTCCACCGCCCTCAGCATCGCCGCCGCCGCATGGGACACCACGCGACCCACCACACCCACCGCACCCACAGCAGCAGCCACGACCACCGCGGCTATTACGGGCAGCGTGGGCAGCACGGGCAGTGCCGGCAGCGTGGCGAGGAATGGTCAGGTGGCCGGGTACGGGGCGAAGGCGACCATCACCGTCACGATCGATCTCGAGGACCTGAAGGCCGCGACCGCGGACGTGATCGGGCGGACCGTCTACAGCGGTGGGCTGTCGGCGGCCACGATCCGGCGGCTGGCCTGTGACGCGAACGTGATCCCGCTGGTGCTGGGCTCGAACTCCGAGCCGCTGGATGTCGGGCGCCGCGAGCGGCTGGTCACCAAGGCGATGCGGCGCGCCCTGGACGCCCGCGACCGCGGCTGCGTGGTCTGCGGGGCGCCGCCGATCATGTGCGACGCCCACCACCTGATCTCCTGGATCGACGGCGGCGACACCAAGATCTCCAACCTGGCCCTGCTGTGTCGCCGCCACCACACCGACGTCCACGCCGGCCACTGGCACATCACCATCCTCGACGGCGCCGTCCACGTCACCCGCCCCACCTGGGCAGAACCCCCACCAACCGTCACCCCAGCACAACGCTCGACCCCACCGGACACCCAGCCACGCCGTACGGAACCGCCGGACGCGCGGCCACGCCGTACGGCACCGCCGGACACCCAGCCCCGCCGTACGGCACCGCAGAACAGCCAGCCACCCGGCACGGCGTCCCAAGGGGCCGAGCCACGTCGTACTGCACCGGAGGCTCAGTCACGACGTACGGCATGGCCGGACGCCCAGCCACGCCGTACGGCATCGTCGGACGCCCAGCCACGCGAAACGGCACCTCCGCGCGCCGAGCCGGGCGGCGGCGGGACGGGCTCGCGAGGGGCCGAGCCCACCGAACCCGCCGAACCCACCGAGGTCACCGAGGTCACCGAGGTCACCGAGGTCACCGAGGTCACCGAGGTCACCGAGGTCACCGAACCCACCGAGGTCACCGAGGTCGCCCTGCGGGCGGCTGAGGGCGTCGGGGTGGGGAGCAGCGCCGATCGTTCGCGGTGGCGGGCCGACGTGGCTGTGCTCCGGCAAGCGGCCGACTTTGCAGCCACCGGCTGAGGCAGGACAACACGACGGCCCCCTGCTCGCAGACCTGCGGGCAGGAGGTTGTTGTGCTCCGGGGGCGGGAGACGGTGGAATCCTTCTAGCCGCCTCCGGCAGCGGGCGGCTCGTCCTGTCGCCCACACCGAACCGATGAGGACACCTACCCGCTCGCGCACGGCCGCCTCACACGTCATGCCTTGCCTGCCGCACCCGTGTCTCCTGGCCGGCGTCTGTCCTCCGCCGCTCGCGGTGGACACGGAGCCGGCGCGCCGCGGGGGCGGAACGAGGCCGCCACGAAGGCTGACCTCGGCTGTCTACGAGGGCGGAACCGGGCTGCCGGCGTGGTCGGGCAGTGACGGGGCTGCGTACGAGCAGGGTGGAGCTCAGGTCACGCAGTCAGACCTGCGGCAGACCGTCGAAGCCTGCGGCTGACCGTCGAAGAAGGTCACCCCTCTCATCTCCTGCCTGAGAGGCCAACTCGAGCCCTTTGAGGGCCCCTTCTTCCTGATCGTCTGCGCTTTCAGCTCAGTCGATGTTGACTGCGACGTACTTGGTTTCCAGGTATTCGTCGATGCCGACCGATCCGCCTTCGCGGCCGAGGCCTGATTGTTTGACTCCGCCGAAAGGAGCCGCGGGGTTGGAGACGATGCCTTGGTTGAGGCCGATCATTCCTGCTTCGAGGCGTTCGGAGACGCGGAGAGCTCGGCTCAGGTCCTTGGTGAACAGGTAGGACACCAGTCCGAACTCCGTGTCGTTCGCCATCCGCACCGCGTCATCCTCGGTCTCGAAGGCGGTCAGCGGCGCGACCGGCCCGAAGATCTCCTCCCGCTGCAACCGCGCACTCCGCGGTACGTCGGCCAGCACCGTCGGCTGGAAGAAGTACCCGTTGCCCTCAGCAACCGCCCCGCCGGTCAGCGCGCGAGCCCCCTGCGCGATCGCGTCGGCGACCAGGTCGGCGACCTTGTCGCGCTGCTTGCCGTCGATCAGCGGGCCGACGTCGACGCCGTTCTCGGTGCCGCGGCCGACCTTCAGCCGCGACATCCGCTCGGTCATCCGGGTCGCGAACTCGCTCATCACCGACGACTGCACGTAGATCCGGTTGGCCGCCGTACAGGCCTCGCCGCCGTTGCGCATCTTGGCCAGCATCGCGCCGTCGACGGCCTTGTCGAGGTCGGCGTCCTCGAACACCAGCAGCGGCGCGTTCCCGCCGAGTTCCATGCTGGTCCGCAGCACCTGCTCGGAGGCCTGCTCGAGCAGCTTCCGCCCGATCGCGGTCGACCCGGTGAACGAGAGCTTGCGAGCGCGCCCGTCGCGGATCAGCGGCTCCATCACGCCGCCCGCGTCGTGCGTGGTGACGACGTTGAGTACGCCGGCCGGGAGCCCGGCCTCGGTCATCAGCTCGGCCAGCTTGAGCATCGACAGCGGCGTCTGCGCGGCCGGCTTGATCACCATCGTGCAGCCCGCAGCGACCGCCGGGCCGATCTTGCGGGCGCCCATCGCCGCCGGGAAGTTCCACGGCGTGATCAGCAGGCACGGCCCCACCGGCTGGCGCATCACCAGGAACCGCCCGGAGCCGTTCGGCGCGATCTGGTACCCGCCGTCGATCCGGACCGCCTCCTCGGCGAACCAGCGGAAGAACTCGGCCGCGTAGGCGATCTCGCCCTTGGACTCGGCGACCGGCTTGCCCATCTCGAGCGTCATCAGCAACGCGAGGTCGTCGGCCCGCTCGGTCATCAGCTCATAGGTCCGGCGCAGGATCTCGCCGCGGTCCCGCGGCGGCGTCGCGGCCCATTCGGCCTGGGCGGCCACGGCGGCGTCCAGCGCGGCCTTGCCGTCGGCCGGACTCGCGTCGGCCACGTCGCAGAGCGCCGTACCCGTGGACGGGTCCTCGACGGTGAGGGTCTTGCCGCCCTCGGCCGCCACCCACTTTCCGCCGATGAACAGCTCGGCCGGACAAGCCTCGACGACTTCCCGCTCTCGTGACATGAGCCTGCCTTTCGACTAGTCGGGCAGTACCCAGATTAGGCGCTCCGCATGAACGCCCCGAGAGGTACGCTCGCCACAGCCGAGAGCTCACTCCGTGGCCGAGTAGCAGCGGCCACGGCCTGAGTCCCGGCGGCGCCCGCACAAATGTGGGGGCCGGTCCCCCATGCGCGGCGGCGGCCCTGCTGGCAACCTGTCGGCGTGCTCAACTCAGCGGTGCGCCGGGACGATCTTGCGGCGGAGACCACCTGCGAGGTGTACGAGCTAGGCACGCTCCGACGGGAACCGCCCGAGCGCCACGACGACCTCACCAGTCGTCAGATCGCGATCGGCCGGCTGCTCGCGACCGGTCTGAAGGACGCGGCGGTCGCGCGTGAACTCGGCCTGTCATTGCGGACCGTGCGGTCCGAGATCAGCGCGATGGTGGCCACACTCGGCGCCAGGTCCCGCTTCCAGGCCGGCTGCCTGCTGACCCGCCGCTACGGCTGAGTCATGTCTGGACCTGCGGCGGTGACGGGCCGTCGTTACAGTTGGCTGCCATGCAGCCCCGTTCGCCCGCGGTGGTCGGCCGAGACCGGGAGATCGACGGTCTTCACCGGCTGCTGACCGGAGCTCGCGGCGGGCATGGCGGCACGGTCTTCCTGGTCGGGGAGCCCGGGATCGGCAAGAGCCGGCTGGCTGCGACGGCGACCTCGCTCGCGCTCGACGGCGGCATGGCGGTCCTGCGCGGCCGCGTCGGGGCGATCGGCACGATGGTCGCGTTCCGGCCGTTCACCGAGGCGTTGCTGTCGTTGGTGCGGCACGGCGAGATGCCCGCTGTCGAGGCTCTCGGCCCGTACCGGGCGGTCCTGGGGCGCCTGGTCCCGGACTGGGACGACGGTACGTCGCACGACACCTCGGCGTCACCGGTCCTGCTCGGCGAGGCCGTGCTGCGACTCCTCGCCCTCGCGGGGGCGGGCCGCGGCTGTCTGCTGGTGCTGGAAGACCTCCACGGCGCCGATCCAGAGACCCTGGCTGTCGTTGAGTACCTGCTCGACAACCTGGACGGGCAGCCGATCGCCCTGGTCGCGACGACGCGGGCCGAGGCCTGTCCGGCGTACGAACTGGCCACCTCCTCGGCACAGCGTGGCACGGCCGCACTGGTCGCCCTCTCGCCTTTGGGGCGCAGCGAGGTCGCTGAGCTCGCCGCAGGTTGCCTTGAGGTCCCGGTCAGCGGCGTACCGGAGCGACTTGTCGATCAGCTGTGGCACGACAGCGCCGGAGTCCCTTTTATCGTTGAGGAACTGCTGCAGGAGGCGTCTCGCTCCGGCCAGCTCGTGCCAAGTCCGGACGGCGGCGTACGAGTCGCCGATGACCTGCACAGGAACGTGCCGGACGCAGTGGTGCGCAGTGTCAACAGCCGGACGGAGCAGCTCGGGCCGCAGTCGCGGGACGTCCTCGTCCTGGCCGCTGTGATCGGGCACCGGTTCCCGTTGAGTGTCGTACGCAAGGCCACCGGGGCGGACGAACAGTTGCTCCTGACAACGCTCCGGGCCGGTACGGCGGCGCAGCTGGTCGAGCCGGACGAACCGGCGCCGGACTGGTACGCGTTCCGGCATCCGCTCACCGCCGACGCGTTGGTGACCGGGCTGATGCCGACCGAGCGGGCCGCGCTGGCCAGGCGCTGCGCGGACGCGGTCGAGGAGCTGTATCCCGGACTGCCCGGCGAGTGGTGCCCGATGGTCGCGGAGCTCGCGGAGAGAGGCGGCGACCGTGTGCGGGCCGGGCGTCTGTTCGCACTGGCGGGGCGGCGGTCGTTCGACGACGGGTCGACCGGCTCGGCGGTCAACCTGCTCGACCGCGCGAACACCCTGCTCGCCGACGCCGACGTGGTCGACCGGGCCGAGGTGCTCGGCTCGCTGCTGCTCGCGCTCAGCGCGACCGGCCGGCTGGAGCACATCACCGCCCACGCCGAGACGGTCGACGAACTCGCGGACCGTAACCTCGACAGCCGCAAAGTGGCCGCGCTGCACGTCCAGCTCGCGAACGCCGAGATGATGGCCGGCCGCTGGGCGGACGCCCTGACGCACGTGGCGACCGCGCGCTCGCTGCTCGGCCCCGACGCGGACGATGCCGACCTCGCACCGGTCGACATCGTCGCGGCGAACCTCGAGCTGGCCCGGACGAATCCCGACCGGATCGAGGCCGCCGCCACGCTGGCCGGCCGGGCCGCCGCGGCCGCCGAACGCGCGAAGCTGCCCGAGGTGGCCTGCGAGGCCCTCGACCTGCTCGGGATCCTGGCGCGCGAGCACGACCTCGATCAGTCGATCGCCTACTTCCACCGCGCCCGGCAGCTGGCCGAGGACCACTCGCTGACGTTCCAGCGCGTCTGCTCGCACATCTTCCAGGCCGGCACGATCTGCCTGGCCGACGGCAGCGTCCGCGAACTCGAGCGCGCCCGGCAGCAGGCGCTGCGGATCGGTGCGATGCCGCTGGCGTACGAGGTCGACGGCATCCTGGGGCAGCAGGCGGTTCTGCGGTCCGAGTACGGGCGCGCGGCCGAGATCATCGGCGAGTGTCTCGAGGTCACGCGGCGACTGCGGGTGGGCCGCTCGGCGACGTACTTCCTGGCCACCAAGGCGATCTTGGAGGCGCACCAGGGCCGCCGGTCCGCCATGGAGTCGGCCCTGGCCGAGGCTGCGAGCTGGGGCGGCGAGCGGGCGTCGTACGAGCTGCCGTACTCCTACGGTCTGGCGCGTACGTTCTGTGCGCTGCTGGAAGAGGCCCGTGAGCTGGCTGAGTCCGACTTGGCGCAGGGGCTCGCGTACGACGCGCAGAACCCGACCACGCTGCACCTGGTCGGTAGGAACGGTCTGGCGCTGCTGCTCGACGTACTCGCCGGCCGGAGCGGCTGGACTCAGTTCGAGACGGTGACCGCAACCGCCGCTAGTGGGATGCGGTGGAACAAGCAGTTCGTGCAGCTGGCTCACGCCGTACTGCTCGGACGGGAGGGACAAGTAGAGGCCGCGAACGCCGCAGTGCTCGCGGCTGTCGACACAGCGTCGCTCTACCCGCTGGCGGGTCAGCTGGGCCTGCGGCTGGTCGCGGAGCCCGCTCACGCGGACGGGTGGGGCGAGCCGGTCGCGTGGTTGCGGCAGGCCGAGGACTACTTCCACACCACGGGTATCCAGCCGGTGGCGAGCGCGTGCCGCGGCCTGTTGCGGCAGTTCGGTGCGACGGTGTCCCAGCGGCGGAGCGGGTCCCAACACGTTCCGGCGTACCTGCGGCAACGGGGTGTCACCGCGCGGGAGTACGAGGTGTGCCGATTAGTCGCGGACCGGATCGGTAACAAGGCGATCGCGGCCCGGCTGCACATCTCGCCGCGCACGGTGGAGAAACACGTGGCGAGTCTGCTGACGAAGACACAGCAGCCGGATCGCGAGGCACTGAGCAGCTTGGCCCGGAGCGTACTTCAGGACTGAGCAGTGCCGATTCCGGGCAGGGATGCGTGTGCAGGACGATCCGGGACCTCTCGGGTGATAGTTGTCGACTCACGCACCGGTATCCGCCAGTCGGCGCGCTCAATGGACAGTATTTACGAACGCTCGCTATCTATACTGTGCGAGTGGCAGGCAAGGGGTCGGACATGAGCAAGGGAACGGTCGGCGGCGGCGGTACGACGATGCTGCGGCGCATCAATGTCGCCTCGGTCCTGGATGCGGTCCGCCGATCCGCGCCCGCACCGCTGCGCGTCGCCGAACTGGTCGAGCGCACCGGGCTGGCGAGGCCGACGGTCGCCCAGGCCGTCGACGAGCTGCTCGACGCGGGCTGGCTGCAGCAGCACGGCCCCGACTCCGCCGACCGCTCGCTCGGTCGCCCGGCCATCCGCGTCTCGCTGCGCGGGCGCGCCGCCCCGGTGCTCGGACTCGACGTCGGCCCGCACCGGGTCACCGTCGGCGTCTCCGACCTGGCCGGTCGCAAGCTGGCGCTGGTACGACGCTCCGGGCCCGGCTGGACCGCGCAGGAGCTGCTCGGGGTCATCGGCGAGGTGATCAACGAGGCGCTCGCGGAAGCCGAGGTGCCGGCCGAGGACATCGCCGCCGCCGTCGCCGCGAGCCCGGGCATCGTCGACGAGCACACCGGCCGGGTCCAGCTGGTCCCGAGTGTGCCGGGCTGGTCGGCGATCGACCTGATCAAACACGTCCGCGGTCTGCTCGACTGCCCGGTCATGCTGGACAACGACGCCAACCTGGCCGCGCTGGCGATCGCCGCCGCGCGCGGCGGGACCGGCACGCTGCTCGCGGTCCAGTGGGGTGAGCGCCTCGGTGCGGGCATCGTGATCGACGGCCGGCTGCACCGCGGCACCGGCGCGGCCGGCGAGATCGGCTTCATCGCCACCGACACCGACGACGTGATCAACCCCGACGACAGCCGCGGCCCGTTGGAGCGGGCGGTCGGCTCCGAGGCGATCGCGGCGCTGGGTCGCCAGGCCGCGCTGGACAACCCGCAGTCGCGACTGGCCGAGCTCGGCGGCGAGCAGCTGGACACCGCTGACGTGTTCGCCGCGGCGGCGGAGCGCGACCCGGTGGCGCAGGGCGTCGTACAGCAGGTCGCCCGGACGTTCGCGCGGGCGCTGGCCCCGTCCGTGCTGGTGCTGGACCCGACGGCCGTCGTGATCGGTGGCGGTGTCGCCCGCGCCGGCGCCGTACTGCTGGACGCCATCTCGGACCAGCTCCGTCTGCTGACTCTCAACCACCCCAAGCTGGAGCTGTCCGCGCTGGCCGAGGACGCGGTGGTGACCGGGGCGATGCGCATGGCCCTCGACGAGGTCTGGCAGCGCAAGCTCCCGACACCGGCGATGACAAGCACTACCTAGCCAGGGTCGGCCCCTTCACCACCTTCGCACCGGGCGCGCCGCACCAGCAGGTGTAGGCGAGCTCGTACACCACCTGCCCCGCCAGATCGACCCGGCGGTCCAGGCCCGTCACCATGCTCATCGGCAGCAACATCCGCCGGTCGCAGGCCGCGCAGATGATGACGATCATCGCGCTTGCCAGCCGTACGCGCGGTTCACATACAGCCGATGAATCCGGCGCCAACGCGCCTGCAGATCGTCCACCCACCACTGCCACCGCACACTTGCCGGTATCTGCTCACTCATTGTTCACGCTCACTACAGAGAATTACTGCTACGACTGTTTCAGTAGACCGAGAGTACGCCAGGCGGGGCGCCTCACGGAAGTACTTCGGGTCTGCTGACGGGGACAGCGGAACGCCCCACGCGCACGACGCAGCCGCCCTCGCGCCGCTCCGCTCCGCGGCACGCCCACTCCGCGCGCTCCCCCCGCTTAACGCGGTGCATCCACTTCCAGCTGACGCCAGGACTGCCAGCTGGCGCCGGAGAGTCTCCGGCCAGCGCAGGGAGTTCCGACTGACGCTGGGAGTTCCGGCTGGCGCCGCGAAGTGCCGGGGCTGCCGGCTGACGCCGGCGGGTTCCGGCTGACGCCGGGAGTTCCGGCTGACGCCGGGGTCAAGTCCTGTGAAGTGGTGTACGAGGTCTGGTGATTCGTCGTTGTCTGGTTAGGCGCTGATCGCGCTGGCGGCCTGGGGGTTGTCCTGGGA
>NZ_JBEXMY010000018.1:0-48528 GCF_040610805.1 Kribbella sp. NPDC003557 | reverse complement strand
CGGAGGCCGCCAACGGCGTCGAAGCCGTCGACCTGGCCGCCGACCTGGACCCGGACGTGATCCTGATGGACCTGCGGATGCCGGGCGGTGGCGAGCTCGACCACCACGGCGTAATTCTGATTCGGCATCAACGAACTCGCTTCGGGTCGACAACAGATCTTCACCAGGCATTTGTCCTCGGACAAAGTCTAGGAGGATTTGCCGGTTCCGAGCGTCAATTCTTTGCAAAGTGAGCAGCAGAGTTTCCCGGAGATCGAGCCGATCGACGACCCTTGCTCTGTAGAAACCGAACCCGAAGGAGGCACGAGATGGCTGACCCGCCAGAGGAGCCCAAGTCCAAGAGGAGGTGGGCCAGGATCCTCAGAGGCACTTGGGACGCGCTGCGGACGATCCTGGCCCTGGTTGCAGTGTTGAGTCACTGGCGCAACGACTGCTAAGCCAACGACCCACCTGCAGGGGTCCGGCCTGTTGCAGCAGGACCGGACCCCTACAGGGTAGAGGCATCGGCGCCCCAGTCAACCAATTGAAACAGCGCCACAAGGCGGCTCCGGCGAGCAACGCGGTCGTGCGGCTTGCCGAACGCGGGACTAGCTGTCGGATCTCGGGTTCGGCGTTCGTTGGGTAACTGACGGCGCATCCGACCTACTTGAGGAGAGCATCATGACCGCGACCTACACCTTCGACATCTTCTGCACGCTCGACGGCTTCGGGTCGTACGACGAGAACGGTGACTGGGGTGGGTACTGGGGCAAGGCCGGGCCGGAGTTTCTCGAGCGGCGGCTGGATTCCTACAGCTCGGACCAGCGGCTCGTGCTCGGTGCGAACACGTTCCGCCTGTTCCGCGAGATTCTCGGCTCGAGTGACGCGCCGAAGGTGGATGACCCGGTGAACAACCGGATGATGGCGATGCCGTCGACGGTTGTCTCGACCACGCTCGACGGGCCGCTCGACTGGGCGAACGCGACGCTCGTGCACGGCGACGCGGTCGACGTCGTCGCCAAGCTGAAGCAGGAATCCGACCTGCCGCTCCGCTCCCACGGGAGCCTCGCGATGAATCGTGCCCTGATGGCCGCCGGGCTCGTCGACCGCGTCCAGGTGACGATCTTCCCGGTGATCTCCGGCCGCACCGGCTCCGACCCGATCTTCGGCGGCGCCGCCGATTTCGACCTCGAGATCCTCGAGTCCCGGATCCTCGACGGCAACACCCAGGAGCTCGTCTACCGCCCGACCCTCCACCGCTGATCCAGGTCCTCGACAGACCTCACCCGTACGGCGTCCTCGTCGTCGCCGGGCGGCTCGAACCCGGCGAGGTGCTCCTCCAGTACGTCGTCCGCCACATCCTGCCGCCGCGGATCGAGCCGGTTCGCGGCACGCCGCCGCCGTACGGTCGCGTCGTCCACATCGACGTACAGCAAGGTGAATCCGGCGCCAACGCCGACCGCCAGCGACCGCCACCTGTCCCGCAGGAACCGCGGCGAACTGGTGTCGTCGACGACCACGGACGAGCCCGAGCTCAGCAACTCACGGACCTCGGCGCTCGCGAGTTCGTGCGTGCGAACCCATTCCGCGACCGCGATCCCGTCGCCGCCCCACAGCCCGCGCCGCTCGTTGATCTCGTCGAGGCTGACGACCCGCGCCCGCAGCCGTGGCGCCAGTGCGCGCGCCACCGTGCTCTTGCCCGAGAACGACTTGCCGCACATCAGCACCAATCTGCTGTCCGCCACACCCGCTATCCAACCGCATCCGGCGAGCAACTCGCACAGGTCCCGGTGAGCTTGCACAAGCAATAGCTTGTCCAAGCTCACCGTTGGGTGGTGAGGGCATCGGTCAGCGTGGGTTCTCGGAGCGCCAGGCGACGTAGTGGGCGACGGCCTCGGCGGTGTCGTACTGCGGGGTGAAGCCGGTGTCTGTCGTGAGGCGGGTGATGTCGAGGTGCGGGCTCAACCGCCCGCCGGGCTGCGCCGGAACGTTGAGAGCGTCAGCCAGGTCGCCGTTGCGAAGCGGTTGTCCGCTGGAGACGTTGTACGTCGTGTGGTTCAGCTGGTCAGCCGTGACGAGGAGCGCGATCGCACGCCCGGCGTCGGGGGCGTAGCAGGAGTCACCGCCGTCGTCGGCGTACAGCGGCGCCGGCGTCTCGCCCCGCAGCACGGCGCTGACGTACGGCGGGATGAAGTTGAACGGCGACTCCGGATCCATCAGCGGTCCCCACGTCGACCCGATCCGCAGCACGACCGGGTGCACGCCGGTGCCCTGCAACGCGTGAGTGGTGATCGGTTCGACCGCCTTCTTGAACGCGATGATGAGGTGCGGCAGCTGCGCGTCGGGTAGCGCGAGCCCTTCGTGCCAAGGGCTTTCGCCTTGCCCGATGTACACGCCGAGGCTGCTCGCGACCGCGAATCGGCGGACACCCCAAGCCCGCGCCGCGTCGAGTGCGTTGAACAGTCCGGTCATGTCGGTGCGGAAGTACGCGACCGGATCGTCGGCCGGGATGCTGCCGGCGAGGTGCACGATGTCGCTGACGTCGTACCGCTGCCCGAGCGCGAGGAACGCGTCCCGGTCCGTCACGTCCAGCGACTCGACCGCGACCTTGCCGTCGAGGAACGACGGCACCGCACCCCGACGGTGCGACGTGACGACGACGTCCTGGCCGAGATCGAGCAGCGCGCGAGCAGTGTGGGCACCGATCATCCCGAGCCCGCCGGTCACAAGAATCATGCCCGTGACGCTATGAGCCGTACGCCGGCCGCGTCTTGAACGAATCCCGCACGATCCCTTGACCTGGCGCCTGAAATCACGAGACCTTGGACGACATTGATTTACGAGTCACTTCCGAACATGGTTCGTTAAAGGAGTGCCGTGGACATCGTGATCGGGGTCGTCACCCACGTGACCCACCACGAGTTGTTCCACGACGCCGCGCGCACGTTGAGCGGCGTGGATCTCGAGTGGGTCAGCTACGACCACGAGGACGAGATCCGCGACCGGGTCGCCGAGTTCCTGAGTACGACGCGCCTCGACGGCTTCCTGGCCGGCCCGGTGCCGTACACGGCGAGCCAGGAACTCCTCCCGCCCGGCCTGCCGGTCGGCGTGATCCGCTCGTCGGCGCTCGACCTGACGCTCGCGCTATACCGCGCCCGTGAGCGCGGCCTCGGGCGTACCCCGGTGAGCATCGACACGTTCCCCGCTGAAGCGGTCGAAGCGGTCGCCGCCGCGCTGGACCTCGATCAGGACCAGATCGACTGCTTGCCGTACGCACCGACCCAGACCGTCGACGAGATCGTCGCCTTCCACCAGGACGCGTTCCGGCGGTTCGGCGAACGCAGCTACGTGATCAGCGTCCGCGCCGCCGTCCGCGAACAGCTCGCCGGGCAGATCCAGATCATGAGCGGTATGCCGGTGCCGGCCACGATCCGCACCGAGCTGCACGAGCTCGCGCTCCGGATCGAGTCCGACCGCGCCAGCGCGCAGCGGTTCGCGGCGGGCGTCTTCCTGATCTCGGACGCGCCCGACGAGGAACGGGCCCGGATCGGTCTGATGAACCACCTGCTCAACACCCCCGAGTTCGCCGGCGCCTGGATCGAGAACCGCGGGCGCCGCGGTGTCGTCGTCTTCGCCCACAAGGCGTTGTTCGAGCGCATCACCCGCAACTGGGTCGCCGTACCGGCACTCGCCGAGGCCGCCGCGGCGCTCGGCGCGCGGATCTCGGCCGGCTTCGGTGTCGGCGTGTCGGCGCGCAACTGCGTCCTGCTCGCGGAGCAGGCGGCGGCGCGTGCCGAGCTCGCCGACGAACCGTGCGCGTACCTGTTCGAGGACAGCGGCGTCGTGATCGGCCCGATGGGCCCGGTCGGCGAGGCGCTGCGGTACTCGTACCGCGAGCACGGCGACGAGGTCGAACAACTCGCGAAGTACGTCGGCCTGAGCGCGACCACCGTCTCCCGGCTGGCCGCGCTGGATCACGAACTGCACGGCCGCACGCTCTCGCCTGGAGAGCTGGCCGGCCATCTCGGCATCACGGATCAGAGCGGACGCCGGCTGATCCGCACCCTCGACGCAGGCGGCCTGGTGAGCGTCGAGGGCACCGCACAGCACCACGCCAAAGGACGCCCGACGCGTCTGTACCGACTGCGCATCGCCCAAGCGTTGGAGGCACAACCATGGAGCTCACCCGCCGCCACATCCTCAAGCTGACCGGTCTCGGACTGGCCGGCCCCGCCCTGCTGTCCGCCTGCTCGAACGACTCGTCCTCCGGAGGAGGCGGCTCCGGCGACGGCAGCGTGAAGTTCGAAGGCTGGGACTACGAAGCCGCACTGGTCCAGCAGAACCTCGACCGCTTCACCAAGACCAGCAACGTCAAGGTCGACTACACCCCGATCACGAGTGCGCAGTACGTCCAGAAGGTGGTCGCCGAGTTCACCGGCGGCGGCGGTCCGGACGCGCTCTACGTGTACGACGACTCGCTCGCGGCCTGGGTCGAGGGCGACTACCTGCAACCTCTCGACGGCATGGAGGGCGTTGACGAGGTCTACAACGCGATCTATCCGGGCAACGCCGAGGCGATGACGTACGGCGGCAAGCGGTACGGCCTGCCGTACTACACCGACGCGAACTGCCTCACCTACAACGCCGGAATCCTCGCCCAGGCAGGGATCTCGAAGCCGCCGGCCAGTCTCGAGGAGCTCGAGGCGCAGGCGCTCAAGATCAAGAACGCCGGCCTGCTGGAGTATCCGATCGGCCTGCCCGCGCAGTTGTCCGACACCTGGTGGTCCTGGGTGTGGGCGCTCGTCTTCGGCAGCGGCGGCAACATGTTCGACGACCAGCAGAACCCGGTCATGAACAAGTCCGACACCGTCACGAAGGACGTCTTCGCCTGGTTGCAGCAGGCGGCGACGAAGTCCAAGGTGATCGACCCGGCGTCGCTGCAGCTGCTGCCGGTGCCGGTCGACAATGCGATGAAGGCCAACCGGTACGCGTACACGATCGGCGCGCGCTACGCGAGCCGTGACTACAACGACCCGGCCAAGTCCAAGGCCGCGGGCAAGATCAAGATGGCGCTCGTGCCGAGCCTGGACGGCAAGGAGCACGGGACGGTCAGCAACACCCGGATGTACGGGCTCGCGAAGGACACCGAGGTCAAGGACAACGCGTTCAAGCTGCTCACGTACCTCGGCGGGTACGACGCGGACAAGCAGCCGTACACGGCGAAGTTCTGGTTCCTGCAGCGTGGACTGGGTTTTGCCTACAAGTCGATTGTCGACGATCCGGAGATCACCGCGGCGCTGAAGAAGTTCGCCGACCCGAAGATCTACGCGCACCTGGCCGAGATCGCGAAGCCGCGCAACGTGCTCGGTGTGCCCTGGTACACCGAGTTCGAGACCGAGATGCACAAGGTCGTGCAGGGCGTGCTGAGCAACCAGACGCAGCCCTCGGCGGCGATGGATTCGCTGGCGCAGACCGCGGAGACGCTGAAGAAGAAGTACTCCTGAGCATGGCCGCTCTCGCCGAACGCCGGCCGCTGGGCGACAACGCCAAGGCCTGGGCGCTGAATGCCCCGGCCCTGGCGGTGATCGCCCTGCTGGTCGCGTACCCGATCGCCTACTCCTTCTACGTCAGCCTGCAGAAGAACAACCTGAAACGGCCGCGCGCCAAGCGGTTCATCGGGTTCGACAACTACACGTCGCTGTTCAGCGACCACGCGTTCCTCAACGCGCTCAAGGTGTCGGCGCTGTTCGTGGTGGTCGTGCTCGGGCTCACTGTCGTCCTCGCGCTGGTCTTGGCGCTCGTGCTGAACGAACGGTTCCGGGGCCGCGGTCTGCTGCTCAGTCTCGCCTTGTTGCCCTGGGCAATGCCCGGGGTGGTGAACGGCCTGATGTGGCGGACGATCTTCGACGCGAAGACCGGCGCGCTGAACGGTCTGCTGCAGCAACTCGGGCTGATCGACAGCTACCACGCCTGGCTGACGTCCGGCTCCGGCGCGTTCCTGTTCACGGCGCTCGCCCAGGTCTGGAACACGCTGCCGTTCTCGGTCATCATTCTGCTCGCCGGATTGTCGACAATCCCCGCGGAGCTGTACGACGCCGCGACCGTCGACCGCGCCGGCGCGCTGCAGCGCTTCGGCCAGGTCACCGTGCCGTGGCTGCTGCACCCGCTGCTGATCGTGCTGATCCTGGAGACGATGAACGCGTTCCGCGCGTTCGACACCATCTACGTCCTGACCGGCGGCGGCCCCGGCGACGCGACCACCACCATCGCCCTGCTCGACGTCCAGACCGTCCTCACCTTCACCGACGTCGGCCTCGGCAGCGCGTACGCCTGGGTGATCACCGCGATCACCCTCCTCATCTCGGTCGGCTACATCGGCCTCCTGTACCGGAAGGGGAATTTCGACGTATGAGCACCGTCGTGAAAGTGCCGGTCCGCTACCGGATCCCGTGGAAGAAGATCGTGCTCTACGTGCTCGCGGCCGGATTCGCGGTGTATCTGGTGCTGCCGTTCTACTGGATCGTCGCGATGAGTTTCATGCACGAGGTGGACGCGATCGCGGTGCCGCCGCACTGGGCTCCGGTGCATCCGACGCTGGAGAACTATCTCGGGTTCGTCCGGCCGAACGCGGCGCAGGAGTTGGTCGGCGGCCGGGCGGTGTCGGAGACGCCGTACTCGTTGCGGAACAGCCTGGTCGTGGCGACCGCGACCGCCGTACTGAATCTCGTGCTGGCCACGTTGGCGGCGTACTCGTTCTCGCGGTTGAAGTTCCGCGGGAGTCAGGTGCTGCTCGTGCTGTACCTGCTGACCCGGATGGTGCCGGGGATCGCGATCATCATCCCGTTCTACCTGCTGATGCGGTCGTTCGGGCTGCTGGACACGTACCTCGCGCTGATCCTGTCGTACACCACGTTCGCGCTGCCGATCACGATCTGGATCCTGAAGGACTTCTTCCGGTCGGTGCCGCGGGAGCTGGAGGAAGCGGCCCGGGTCGACCGGTGCGGATGGTTCCGGACGATGTGGACGGTGTTCCTGCCGGTCGCGGCGCCCGGGCTGGTCGCCGCCGCGGTGTTCGCGTTCATGACCGCGTGGAACGAGTTCATGTTCGCGCTGTTCCTGACCAGCACCAAGGCGGCGAAGACGATCCCGGTGGTGGCGGCGAACTTCGCCACCGACTTCAACACCCAGTTCACCGTGATGGCCGCAGCCGGTGTGCTCGCGGTCGTTCCACCCCTGGTGCTGGCTCTGCTCTTCCAGCGCAAGCTGGTGCAGGGCATGGCCGCCGGATCAGTGAAGGGCTGAGCAGATGGCCGAAGTGCGTTTGGAAGGCGTCACCAAGTCGTTCGGCGGCAAGACCGCGGTCCGCGACCTGGACCTGACCGTCAAGGACCAGGAGTTCCTGACTCTGGTCGGACCGTCCGGTTGTGGAAAGTCGACAACCCTACGAATGATCTGTGGGCTGGAACGCGCCACCGAGGGGCACATCTTCTTCGACGGCAAGCCGGTCAGCTGGCTGCCGGCGAACAAGCGGGACGTGTCGATGGTGTTCCAGAGCTACGCGCTCTACCCGCACAAGACCGTCCGGCAGAACATCGGCTTCGCACTGAAGATGATGCGGGTGCCAAAGGCAACGATCTCCGAGCAGGTGCTGCAGGCGGCGCGGACGCTGGACATCGAGGACCTGCTGGACCGCAAGCCGCGCGAGCTGTCCGGCGGGCAACGGCAGCGGGTCGCGCTCGGGCGGGCGATCGTCCGGGACGCGGGGGCGTACCTGCTCGACGAGCCGCTGTCGAACCTGGACGCACAGCTGCGGGTCCTGATGCGCGCCGAGATCAAGCGGCTGCACGTCGACGTGGCCCGGACGTTCATCTACGTCACGCACGACCAGGTCGAGGCGATGACGATGTCGGACCGGATCGCGGTGATGCGTGACGGCGTCGTCCAGCAGTGCGCGACGCCGGAGGAGATCTACGAGCGCCCGGCGAACCGCTTCGTCGCCTCGTTCATGGGCTCGCCGCCGATGAACTTCGTCACCGGGGACCTGGCCGACGTCGACGGCGTGCGCCTGTTCCGCTCACCGGCACTCACCCAGCCCCTCACCCTCCCCGCCCGGCCCGGTGAACTCGGCGGTGGGGTGGTGCTCGGCATCCGGCCCGAGGATGTCGTCCTCTCCAGCACCCCGGTTCAGGGCCATCACCCGGGCAAGGTCTTCGTCTCCGAACCACTAGGCCCGGACGTCCTGGTGACCGTGAACGTCGAGGGCGAGCTGATCAAGGCCCGCGTCCCGACCCCGTTCCGCCTCGGCCACGACAGCACCGTGTACGTCGGCCTGAACCCCGACCGCCTACACCTGTTCGACGCCGCCGACGGCACCGCACTCCATGCCCCGCAACGAGAGGAACGCTCTTGAGAGACCCCGCGAACGCCACCGTCGAGGTCGAACTGCCTGCCGACTTCGACGACTTCTGGGCGGCCGGCCTGGCGGACTGCGCGTCCTACCCGCTCGACCCGGTGCTGACCGAGATGCCCGCGCTGTCCACGGAGAAGGTGATCGTCTACGACGTCCGCTACACCAGCTACGGCGGTCTGCGGATCGCGGCCTGGTACGCCGTGCCGCGCGCGGGCAGCGCGCCGTACCCGGGTCTGGTGACGATCCCGGGCTACATCTCCGAACCCACCATCCCGAAGGAGTGGGCCGAGCTCGGGTACGCCGCGCTCGCGGTCGCGCCGCGCGGGAAGCTCCGCTCGAACGACGTGTTCAACCCCGGGTACCCGGGCCTGTTGACGCACAACATCGTCGACCCCAACACCTACGGGTACCGCGGGTTCTACCTCGACGTGGTGCGCGCGGTCGACGTCCTGCTCGCCCAGTCGACTGTCGACAATCAGCGGATCGGATTGCAGGGCTCGAGCCAGGGCGGCGGGCTCGGGATCTCCACGGCGGCGTTGCGCCCGGACGCGATCCGCTGCGTCGCGGCCGGCGCGCCGTACCTGTGCGCGATCATGACCGCGCCGACGCTGACCCGGTCGTACCCGTACGAGGAGATCAACGAGTACCTGCGGATCCACCCGAAGGATGTGGACCGGGTCCGGGAGACGGTCGCCTACTACGACGGGCTGAACTTCGCCCCGAAGGTCCAGGCGCCGACCTTGCTCTACCTCGGGCTCGAGGACGACGTCTGCCCGCCGGAGACCGGATTCGCGCTGCACCGGACGCTGACGTGCGAGAAGACGCTGCACACCTATCCGCACTGCGCGCATCATGCCGGTCTCCCGGATGTGATGCGCGTCGTGGAGGACTTCCTTGCCGAGCACCTCACTCCGGGACGGTGACGTGATGACTACCGCTGCAACCTCTGCCGTGAGTTCCGCGTCCGACTTCGCCGCCTACTGGGCCGCGGTCGACGACGAACTCGCGGCGATCCCCGGCCGGCCGGTGCTGGACGTGGTGCCGGCGCGGACGACCGAGGAGGCCACGTTCTACTCGGTGCGGATCACGAGCACCGGGCCGTATCGCGTGTACGGCAACCTCAGCATCCCCACCGGCGACGGGCCGTTCCCCGGGCTGCTCATCACCCCGCGGTACGGCAGTGTCAACAACATCCCGCACCCGAACGACCGGAGCCGGTACGTCGTCCTCAGCCTGATGCACCGCGGTCAGCGGCTCGCGGACGAGGGATTCGCCGCGTCCTATCCAGGATTGTTGACAATGCACATCGACGATCCGCAGACCTACATCTACCGGGGGATCGCGGCCGATTGCCTCCGCGCGGCGGAGTTCCTGCTCGGTCTGACCGAGGTGGATCCAATGCGGGTCGCAGTCACTGGTGACGATCTCGCGGTGCTGACGGCGGCGCGCAGGCCTGGCTTCAGCGCGGTGCGAGTGACGGATCTGCTGTTCTACCGCGCGATGGAGGCCCGGCTGAGGTCGTGCCTGTATCCGCTGGAGGAGCTGAACGATCACCTGCGCGCCGGATCGTCGACTGACGCATTGTCGACAACCCTGTCGTACTACGATCCTTCGCGGCACGCGCCCGCGGTCGCCGGCCGGACATTGCTGGCGGTCGACGACGCTGACTGGTGCGCGTCACTGCTCGAGGCGTTGCCCGATCCCGAGGTCTACCCGGTCACGCACCTCGACGGCACCGACAACGACTTCCTCGACGCCTGGCTGGCCGAGCGGTTCGGCGTCCCCGCGATGTCGAAGTTCGTCGCATGACCCCGCCACCGAACCCGCGGGTGAACCCTCCGACGAACCCGCGGGTGGACCCGTCGACGAACCCGCAGGTGAGCCCGTCGCCGAAGCCGCCGACCAGCCTGCTGACGAACCCGTCGAGCCACCCGTCGGTCACCGAGTCGGTGGACCGCGTGCTGAGCCCGGCGGCGAATTTGCTGGGTGTTCGGCCCGTCATCAACGCGAACGCGACGGTCACCGTGCTCGGCGGATCGTTGATGCCGGCCCCGGTCGTGACCGCGATGAGCGAGGCGGCGGCGCAGTTCGTCGACCTGCCCGAACTGAACCTCCGGGTAGGGGAGCGGCTGGCCGAACTCACCCACAACGAGGCGGCCTATGTGACATCCGGCGCCGCCGCCGCGATCACGCTCACGGTCGCCGCGTGCATCACCACCGACTCGCAGGCGTTCCCCGTCGACGCCGAGGTGGTGATGTTCGCGAGCCAGCGCAACGGCTACGACTACTCGGCCCGCATCACCGGCGCGCGCATCGTCGAGGTAGGCCCGTCGGAGGACGAGTTGCGTACGGCGCTCGCGCGGAAGCCGGCGTGCGTGTTGTGGTTCGCGGGCGCGCACTACGCGGCCGGTGCGTTGCCGGTGGAGGACGTGGTGCGATGCGCGCGCGAGTTCGGCGTACCGGTGATCGTCGACGCGGCCGCGCAGATTCCACCGGTCGCGTCGCTGTGGCGATTCACCCGGGACATCGGCGCGGATGCGGTGCTCGTCAGCGGCGGGAAGGGGCTTCGTGGACCGCAGGCGAGCGGGCTCGTGCTGGGGAAGCGGTGGCTGGTGGACCGGGTCAGGGCGCACACCTCGCCGAACCAGGAGCTCGGGCGGGGGATGAAGGTCGGGAAGGAGGAGCTGATGGGTTTGCTCGCCGCCGTCGAGTGGACGCTCGCCCAGGACGAGGAGGCACTGCTGGCGTCCTACGAGCGGATTGTCGACAGTTGGATCGTCGGCTTGCAGGGGATCCCGGGCGTGTCGGTCGAGCGCGGGTACCCGAGCGAGGCCGGGCAGCCGCACAGTCGCGCCGTCCTGCGCCTGACCCGCGACCGCGACGAGGTTGTCCAGGAGTTGTGGGACGGCGACCCCCGGATCGCGGTCGGAACGTTCCGCCTGCCGGACGACGCGATCGCCCTCAACCCGCAGACCCTCCAGCCCGGAGAGCACAAACTCGTCCTCGACGCCCTCCTGCGCATCCTGAGCCCCGGCCGGCAGTGATGCCCGACTGGCGGGTTTCGTCACCGCTGCCGGGCTGCAGCGCGTTATCGGTCAAACAACCCGCCATCGACGGAGACGCCGGTCTAAGCTCGGGGGATGGCCAGCAAGCCGGATGAGACGCGGGACGGGGTCGACCTGACCAACCTGGATCAGCCGCTGTTCGACGGGGCTGAAGCCACCAAGCGGGACCTGGTCGACTACCTCGACGCTGTGCACGAACGGATCCTGCCGGAGCTGCGCGGGCGGCCGCTGTCGGTCGTGCGGATCCGGCCGGGACAGCCCAAGTTCATGCAGAAGAACGTCCCGAAGTACACGCCCGACTGGGTGAAGACCGTGCAGGTGTGGGCGGAGGCGTCGAAGCGCCAGGTGTCGTACGCGCTGTGCGACGACCGCCGGACGCTGCTGTGGTTCGCGAACCAGCGCGCCGTGGAGTACCACC
Source organism: Kribbella sp. NPDC003557 (assembly GCF_040610805.1). NCBI lineage: Bacteria > Bacillati > Actinomycetota > Actinomycetes > Propionibacteriales > Kribbellaceae > Kribbella > Kribbella sp. NPDC003557. The sequence goes on along the minus strand of NZ_JBEXMY010000018.1, from coordinate 36,656 downwards.
CGACGCTGATGCGCGCCGATCGCTGGGACCGCGTCACGCATCTGGTGCTCGACCTGGACCCGCCGGAGGGGGAAACGTTCGCGATGGCGGTTCAGGCCGCGTTGCTGGTGCGGCAGGCGCTGACCGACTCCGGGCTGTCGGGCGCGGTGAAGACGAGCGGCGCGAAGGGCGTGCACGTGATCGTGCCGATCGTCGACACGGTGACGATCGAGGACGCCGCCGCGGCCACCCGGGCGATCGCGGCGCGCGCCGAGAAGATCGACCCGTCGATCGCGACCACGGCGTACATCAAGGAGGACCGGCACGGGAAGGTGTTCGTCGACTCGACACGGTCCGGCGGTGCGACGGTCGTCGCGGCGTACAGCCCGCGCGTCCGGCCTGGCACGACGGTTTCGTACCCGGTCGGCTGGGACGACCTGGAGAGCGTCGCTCCGCGCGACTTCACCGTCCGCACCGCTCCCGCCCTGCTCGCCGACCGCGACCCCTGGGCCGAACAACTCCCCGCGCAACAAGCCATCCCCGAGGACGTCCTCGAGGAAGGCCGCGCCATCCCGGTAGCCCGAGTCGCCGCCATGCACGAAGGCAAACGCCGCAAACGTGCCCGCGAGGCCGAGCAACAGCAAAACCCCACCGACTGAAACCGAAGCTGAACCCCGAAGCTGAACCCCGAAGCTGAACCCGAGAGGCGGAGCCCGGCCGGTGGAGCCTGGTGTGCTACTCGGTGGCTGTGGTGAGGGTCAGGGCTTGGCGGCGGACGGTGGGGGAGGGGTGGTTGCGGAGGGCAACTAGGAGGCGGCGCCAGTCGGGGGACCAGCCGCCGCGTGGGCCTGCGGCCTTCAGGAGGGCGTGGGTCAGGAGGCCGGACGCCAGGTCGGGGGACTCGAGGAGCGTTTCGGCAACGGGTAGCAGGACGGCGGGTGTCCACGTTGATTCCGTTGCCGAGAGGCGAACGCGGACCAGGTCGGCGGCCGTGACTGCGGCGAGCGGGTCGTCGGCGACCAGTTCGCGCACCGAGTCAACCAGTCCGCTCAGGTCGTCAACAGCATGTGAGAGGACCAGGAGTTGCAGGCGCAGTTCAAGGAAGTCCCCGGACAGCTCGTCAGCTACTGCTCGCAGATGACTGCGGACGTCGCCGGAGCGGTTGCTGAACTCAACGGACAGCTGACCCACCAAATACGTCAGCCGCTGGCGCGCCGGATGATCCCGATCCGGCAGCGCATCGGGTAGCGCAGGATCCCCCTCCATCCGCACCAACAGCCGGACAACCTCCACCACCTCGTCCGAACCGGAAGGCGCATCCGTCGCAAAGAACGAGACGAGCGTCGAAACGGCATCCCGCCACACCCGACCCCGCAGATCCAGCCGGCTGATGAAGTCCGCGCAGACCCGCGCAGCAGCGGAGTTGTACCGTGCCCACCCTCGCAGCGCGAGCAACGCCGCCCCAACGACCTCAGGCTCGCTACGAGTCGTCACAGCGATCAACAGATCGGCGTACCGCGACCTATACGCCACAGGTACGTCGTAAGCACGCCGCAGTGTCAACGCCGTGGCGGTAGCCGGCGAGTCGTGGACAGCCTGCTCAAGCACCGCCCACGCTGCCGGGTCGTACAGCAGGTACTGCGACACAGTCCGCGCAATAGCCGCCCGCACATCCCGGTGCGCACCGGACCACGTCTCCGTCAGCACGGCACCGGCCCCCGGCGCCCGTAGCTCACCGAGCAGCCGCACTGCCTCCTTCCGCGACGTCACCTTCACACCGTCGCCAGAAAGCACAGGCTGAAGCAGCCCGGGCAGCAGACTCGGCCGCACGAACCGCGCCGCCCGCGCAGCCGCGTACACCGCGACCCGCGCGCGATCGTCGCCGGCGTGCGCGAGCAGCAAAGGCATAGCCAGGTCAGGCCGTTCCGTCCACGCCAGCGCTGCCAGCGCAGCCTCCTGCAGCAGTACGTCTTCACTCGCGAGGAACTCGTCCAACGCAGCCCGCCCCGCCACCGGTACGCGACCCAGCGTCTTCACCGCCAACGCCCGGTACCACTCCGGCATCCGCTCGTCCCGTGCGACGCCGACGAGCAACTCGGCGTACCGTGCCTGCTGTCGTGGCAGCCACTGCCGCAGCGCATAGCTGGGCACCTCCCACGCAGCGCTGTTCCGATCGAACCGACGGATCCGGTCCGCCGCGGCGAACACAACATCGAGCAGATCGGTGCGTAGTTCGGTAACGACCCACCACACCGGATGCCAGCGAGCCATCCGCACGTCCCGGGCGATGATCTCCTCGACGCGGTGAGAGCGGGTCGCCGGTGCGTCCAGCCAGTACCGGCAGGCCGACTGAACGGTGTACTCCTGGTTCGACCAGACCGCCTGCGACAGCACCTCCTGCAACGGCTCCAACGACCAGGCCCGACGGCCGAAGGCACCAGCCACCGCAAGCGCCAGCCCGAACTCGTTCCGCTTCGCCGCCGCCTCGATCGAAGGCCGCAGCGCGTCGTACACCTGGACGTCATGCCCGCGCGGCAAACCGTCGACCAGCCCGTACAGACTGAGCGAGCCCGTGTTCTCGGACAGCCGCGCGTGCGCCTGGAGCCCCCACTCCAGTACGCCGGGCCGGTCATCGACCGCGCCGCGGACGACAGCATGCTCGGCCAGTTGCGTCAGCGCCCGCCGCGTCGCCCACGAGACGTCTCGTGCGGCCAGCGCATCGCTGAGCAACAAGTCCAGCGACCCGACCAGCGCATCCGTCAACAGCGATGGTGGCAACTCCACGACAGCCTGTACGGCGTTGAGCCGCACTGTGTCCTGATCGTTGCGCACCCGGCCGGCTGCCCACGCCACGGCCTGCATGACCTGCTCGGGTCGCCTGCCGTACCCGGCCGAGCGGATCACTGCCTGGTACACCGAGCTGCGGACCGCCGCGTCCGGATCACGCACCTCCGGCTCCAGCAGCGCAAAGGCCTCGTCGAACGGCAGATGACCGGCGACACCGCGCCGCCACGACCCGTCTTCACTGGCCGGCAGCGTCAGCATCCGGCGTGTCTGCTCAGTGCGCACCGCATGCGGCAACGCCGCCAACAGCTCGGCACTCAGCTGCGCCTGCCCCAAGTCGACGTGCTGCGTCACGGCGGCAAAGACCGCTCCTCGCCGCGACGGTGGTAGCGCGTCCAGGGAGCCCCCGAGTCGCGGCCACAGGACCCTGCCGAGACTGATCAGCTCCTCGTCGGAGTACCTGTGCAGGCGACGCCGGAACGCCGGGGTCAGCGCCCGTGTCACCACCCGGCGGCGATCAGGCGCCAGCAGCAGCTCCAGCACACCTGTCGGGTCCCGATCGGTCAGCGGGCCGAGAATGTCGAGCACTGCGACCGGGAGGTCGTGAGCCGGCACCGCCTCCTTGATCAGCTCCAGGACTGCGTCAGGCGCATGCCCGAGAGCCGCGGTGACACCGTGGCCGACGCCCTGCCACCACTCGTCGTCAGCCGGGAGCGTCTGGCGTGCGAAGACCAGTACTTCCTCCGGGTGATGCTTCGCGAGCTGACGCCAACCACCTGGCGTCACGCAGTACGCCAGCTCGGGCAGGAGCCGCGCCACGGTCTCCCGGTCCGTCGCGGCGAGCAGCCCGGTCGCCGCTACGTCACCCCACCGCGCCCGGTGCTCGTCGATCAGCCGTACGGCGAGGTGCTCGCGCCGCTGTCGCCGTACCAGGGCCACCAGCCTCGACCGCAGCGCCGCGGGCGCGTCGTCGTACACGATCCGCAGGTCGTCGTCCGCGACCGGCACCCCGCGCGCGACCGCCGCGAGGGCCCGGCTCTGCACGGCCGGATCCGGGTCGCGAAGCATCCGGCTGACGTACGGCGCCTGCCGTGCGACCTCGGCGATCTGCAGGCCGAGGACGCGCTCGAACGCGGTGCCCCGCGCCAACTCGTCGAGGAGTCCGATCAGTTCCGGCGCCCGGTCGGCGAGCAGGCGTACGCGCTGTCCGCGCGAGAGTCCGTCGATCGATCGCAGCAGCTCGGGCAGACGCATGCGCCCATCCTGCCCAATGGGTGGTGTCAGCGTTTCGCCGACGCGTCCAGGATCATCGTCGCGGCCTCCCGGGCACGCAGCGCGGGATCGGCCGAGCCGGAGATCGCGGCCCGGGTGATCGCCCCTTCGCTGAGCAGGATCAGGTGGTCCGCGAGCCGGTCGGCATCGTCCGCGCCGGCCTCCCGGGCGAGCTGGGTGAGCGCCTGCCGGAACCCTTCCTTGTGCCGCGACGCCATCTCCGCGACCTGCGGCGACACCGCGCCGAGCTCACCGAACGCATTGATGAACGCACAGCCGCGGTAGTCGCGCTGGCTCGACCACGCGTAGAGGAAGTCGAACACCGCGAGGATGCGCTCGCGCGGATCGGTCTGCGCCTCCACGTGTTCGGCGAGCATCGACTGCCAGAGCGCGTCCCGGCGGTCCAGGTATGCCTCGATCAGCGCGTCCTTCGACGGGAAGAGCTGGTACAGCCGCTTCAGCGACACCCCGGACGCCGCCCGGATCGCGTCCATCCCGACCGACTGCACGCCGCGCTCGTAGAACAGCGCGTCGGCCGCGTCCAGCACCTGCTGCTGCGCGGTCGCCGTGTCCAGAACCATTGCCGCCTCCCGGGGTGACCCGCGCCACCTTGCGCGGAGAACCATCGTTCTCCTACAGTAGCAAACGCACCGGAGAACGAGCGTTCTCCGCGATCGACAGGAGGATGACCATGACCGTTCTCGAACCCGCCGCGCAGGCCTTCGCCGAGGCGACTTCCAAGCCCCCGTTCCTGTTCCAGTTGTCGCCCGAGGAGGGCCGCAAGGCCGTCGACGAGGCGCAGACCACCGACTACCCGAAGCTCCCGGTCGACGAGGAGTGGGTGACCGCCGCGGACGGCACCAAGGCACGGATCGTCAGGCCGCAGGGCGCGACCGGCGTACTGCCCGTCATCCTCTACATCCACGGCGCCGGCTGGGTGTTCGGCGACGCGCACACCCACGACCGGCTGGTGCGCGAACTCGCCGTCGGCGCGGGCGCCGCGGTGGTGTTCCCGGAGTACGACCGGTCGCCCGAGGTGCGCTACCCGCACGCGCTCGAGCAGAGCTACGCGGTCGCCCGCTGGATCATTGCCTCCGGCAAGGAGCACGGCCTGGACGCGCAGCGGCTGGCGATCGCGGGCGACTCCGTCGGCGGCAACATGACGGCGGCCGTCACGCTGCTCGCGAAGGAGCGCGGCGACGTGAAGTTCGTCCAGCAGGTGCTGTTCTACCCGGTGACCGACGCGTCGTTCGACACCGCGTCGTACAAGGAGTTCGCCGAGGGGTACTTCCTGCAGCTGGACGGGATGAAGTGGTTCTGGGACCAGTACACGACCGACGAGAACGAGCGGAACCAGATCACCGCGTCACCGCTGCGGGCGACGACCGAGCAGCTGAAGGGCCTGCCGCCGGCGCTCGTCATCACGGGTGAGGCCGACGTCCTGCGCGACGAGGGCGAGGCGTACGCCGCGAAGCTGCTCGAGGCCGGCGTGCCGACCACCGCGGTCCGGTTCGCGGCGATCATCCACGACTTCGTGATGCTGGACGCGCTCCGCGACACCTACGCCGCGAACGCCGCGATCGAGCTGGCGATCTCGACCCTGCGCAAGGCGCTCAACTGACCCGTTCGAGCTCCGCGAACGCGTCGGCGAGCTTCGGCAAGGTGTAGTGGGCATTCAGGCCGCTCGGATTCGGCAGGATCCAGACTCTGGTCGTGCCGATCGTCCGGTCCTGCTTGCCCACTGCCGCCGTCCGGTCCCCGAACGCGTCCCGGTACGCCGTGACGCCGAGGACGGCCAGCCACTCGGGCCGTACGTCGAGCACCTTCCGAACCAGGCTCTCCCCGCCCGCGACGAGCTCGGTGCGCGTCAGCTCGGCCGCCTTCGCCGACGGCCGGTCGACCACGTTGGTGATCCCGAGCCGGTAGGTCAGCAACTCCTGCTGGTCACTCGGGTGCAGCTGCCGCGGCGTGAACCCGCTGAGGTGCAGCGCCGGCCAGAACCGGTTGCCCGGCCGGGCGAAGTGATGCCCTGTCGCCGCCGACATCAGGCCGGGGTTGATCCCACAGAACAGCACCCGCAACCCGGGGGCGATCACATCCGGAATCCCGTCCACTCCGCACAGCCTAGGTGGTACCGACGTAGGTTGGGCGCATGCCTGATTGGTCTGCGCGGTTGAACGAGTTGGCGGTGGCGGCCGAGGTCACCGGTGCGGTGCTCGGCATCTGGCACGACGGCGAGACGACGATCGTGCCGTACGGCGTCCTGAACGCAGCGACCGGCGTGGAGACCACCGCCGACTCGCTGTTCCAGATCGGCTCGATCAGCAAGCCGTGGACCGCGTCGATGATCGTCCAGCTGGCCGCCGAGGAGCGGCTGCGGCTGGACGACCCGATCGTCAAACTGTTGCCCGAGGCACCTGTCGATCCACGGATCACGGTCCGTCACCTGCTGACCCACACCAGCGGGATCGACGGCGACCTGTTCACCGACACCGGCCGCGGCGACGACTGCCTGCAGCGGTACGTCGCCCTGCTCACCGGCGTCGACCAGCTCTTCGAGCCCGGTACGGCGTACTCGTACTGCAACGCCGGATTCGTCCTGCTCGGCCGGCTGATCGAGGTCCTCGACGGCCGGACCTGGGACGCGGCGCTCAAGGCACGCCTGGTCGAGCCGCTCGGCCTCACCCACACGGTGACGCTGCCGGAGGAGGCGATCCTGGAACGCGCCGCGGTCGGTCACCTGGCCACGGACGGCTCGCGGGTGAAGACGTGGCAGCTGCCGCGCAGCATCGGACCGGCCGGGACGATCAGCGCGAGCGCCGCCGACCTGCTCGAGTTCGCCCGGACGCATCTGACCGACGAGCGGTACGCGGCCATGCAGGAGCCGCAGGTCCCGTACGCGGCCGGCATCGGCGGCTTCGTCGACCTCGGCCTGACCTGGCGGATCTACGACTGGGGCGGCCGCCGGCTGTTCGGGCACGACGGGTCGACGATTTCCCAGCTGGCGTTCCTGCGGGTCGATCCGGAGGCGCGACTGGTGATGTGCCTGCTGACCAACTCCGGCAACGGCACCCGCCTGTTCGAGCCGCTCGCGTCCGAGGTGTTCACGGAGTACGCCGGGGTCCCGCATCCGCCCGCGCCGCAGCCGATCGACGGACCCGTCGACGACCGGCACGCCGGACGGTACGAGCGCGCCAGCGTACGGCTCGATGTCGCGAAGCGTGACGACGGACTGGTGATGGTCTACACCGCGACCGGCGACCGGCTGCTGTTCTCCGAGGACCCGGTGCACGAGTACGAGCTGCGACCGACCGAACCCGCCGACGGCGACCATTTCGTCACCCGCGAGTCCGCGGCGCACCCGTGGGTGCCGGTCACGTTCACGCCGGCGCACGTGTTCACGTCCGGCCGGGTCACGCCCCGGCGATGAGATATCCCTTAGCGATTTGGGGTGAGCGAGCTAACGTCATCAGGGTGACTAGTGCACCTGCTGAACTTCCTCGTAAGGCCGGTGACCTCCGGGCCGCCGGATATCTTCCCCGGTCGATCAAGGCCGAGATCCGTGACAACCTGCTGAAAGAACTCCGGGCCGGGCGTGATCCCTGGCCCGGCATCGTCGGTTTCACCCGCACGGTGATCCCGCAACTCGAACGTGCCCTGCTCGCGGGGCACGACGTCGTCCTGCTCGGCGAGCGCGGCCAGGGCAAGACCCGGCTGCTGCGCACGCTGGTCGGCCTGCTCGACGAGTGGACCCCGGTGATCGAGGGCGCGGAGCTCCCCGAGCACCCGCTCGACCCGATCACGCCGGCCTCCCGCCGCCGCGCCGCCGAGCTCGGCGACGACCTGCCGGTCGCCTGGCTGCACCGCTCGCTGCGGTACGCCGAGAAGCTGGCCACGCCGGACACGAGCGTCGGTGACCTGATCGGCGACGTGGACCCGGTGAAGGTTGCCGAGGGCCGCAGCCTCGGCGACCCGGAGACCATCCACTTCGGGCTGGTGCCGCGCTCGCACCGCGGCATCGTCGCGATCAACGAGCTGCCCGACCTCGCCGAGCGGATCCAGGTCGCGCTGCTGAACGTGATGGAGGAGCGCGACATCCAGGTCCGCGGGTACACGCTGCGGCTGCCGCTCGACGTGTTGCTGGTGGCAACGGCCAACCCCGAGGACTACACCAACCGCGGCCGGATCATCACGCCGCTGAAGGACCGCTTCGGCGCCGAGGTCCGGACCCACTACCCGCTCGACATCGACGCCGAGGTGGACGTGATCCGGCAGGAGGCCGAGTTCACCGCCGAGGTCGGCGAGCCGCTGCTGGAGGTGCTGGCCCGGTTCGTCCGGCACCTGCGCGAGTCGACGTCGATCGACCAGCGGTCCGGGGTGTCCGCCCGGTTCGCGGTCGCCGCGGCCGAGACGATCGCCGCCGCCGCGCTGCGCCGGTCCGCGATCACGGGTGAGGAGCCCGCGGTGGCCCGGCCGGTCGACCTCGAAGCGGTGCCCGCCGTACTGCGGGGCAAGCTCGAGTTCGAGCCGGGTGAGGAAGGGCGCGAGATCGAGCTGCTCGAGTACCTGCTGCGCCGCTCGGTGGCCGACACCGCGCGCGAGCGGTTCGCGGGCCTCGACCTCACCCCGCTGGCCCATGCCGTTGCCGACGGCAACCTCGTGACGACCGGCGAGCGGGTGCCCGGCCGGGAGGTGCTGGCCGCGCTGCCCGAGCTGCCGGTGCTGCACGACGTCGCCGCGCGCGCCGGGGTGGAGCCGGACGACTCGTCCGGCCGGATCGCCGCCGCGGTCGAGCTGGCCCTGGAGATGCTGTACCTGTCGAAACGGGTGGCGAAGGACGCCGACAACGACACCACGATCTACGGGGCCTGACATGTCGGCATCGATCCCGGAAGGCTGGTCCTACGGACCGTGGCACGACGGGCCGGATCCGCTCCAGGCGCCCGCGGACCTGCGGGACGCGCTGGACGAGATCGGCCGGGACGTGATGAACGGCTCGTCGCCGCGGTCCGCGCTGGAGGAGATGCTCCGGCGTGGCACCCGGAACACCCAGGGCCTCGACGACCTGACCCGCCGGCTGTGGGAGCGCCGCCGCGAGATCCAGCAGCGGCACAACCTCGACGGCACCCTGCGGGACGTCCAGCGGCTGCTGAACGAGGCGCTCGAGGCGGAGCGGCGCGAGCTGTTCCCGAACCCGTCCGACGACGCGCGGTTCAAGGAGGCCGAGCTCGACGCACTCCCGTCCGGCACGGCGGCCGCGGTCCGGGAGCTGGCGAACTACCAATGGGAGTCGTCGGAGGCCCGACAGAAGTACGAGCAGATCCGCGAGCTGCTCGGCAAGGAGTTGCTCGGCTCGCGGTTCGAGGGCATGAAGGAGGCTCTGCAGCAGACGACGCCCGAGGACGTCGAGCGGATCAACGAGATGCTCTCGGACCTGAATGCGCTGCTCGCGGCGCACGCCCAGGGGCGTCCCGACGTACCCCAGCTGTTCGACGAGTTCATGGCCAAGCACGGCGAGTTCTTCCCGGAGAACCCGCGCAATGTCGACGAGCTGATCGACGTGCTCGCGCAGCGGGCGGCCGCGGCGCAACGGATGCTGAACTCGATGACGCCCGAGCAGCGGGCGGAGCTGATGGAGCTGTCGCAGCAGGCGTTCGGCAGTCCGCAGCTCGCGCAGCAGTTGTCGCAGCTGGACGCCCAGCTGCAGGCGCTGCGGCCGGGGGAGGACTGGTACGGATCCGAGCAGATGAGCGGTGACGATCCGCTCGGCCTCGCCGACGGCGCCCGCGCGATGTCCGATCTCGCGGAGCTGGACGCGCTCGCCGAGCAGTTGGCCCAGTCGTACCCGGGGGCGCGGCTGGAGGACATCGATCTCGACGCGCTCACCCGTCAGTTGGGCGACGAGGCGACGGTCGACGCGCGCCGGCTGAGCGAGCTGGAACGGCAACTGCGGGATCAGGGTCTGATCGAGCGGGCGCCCGATGGCTCGCTGCGGTTGTCGCCGAAGGCGTTGCGTCAGCTAGGGCAGACGGCGCTGGCCGACGTACTGCGGACGGCGCGCGGCTCCGGTGAGCGGGACGCGGCCAACGCGGGCGCGGCGGGTGAGTTGAGCGGATCGACGCGTCCGTGGGAGTTCGGCGACACCCAGCCGTGGGACGTGCCGCGCACCGTGCGGAACGCCGTACTGCGCACGGCCTCGCGCAGCGGTTCGGTGAAGCTCGACGTCGCGGACGTGGAGATCGCCGAGACGGAGCACCGGGCGCGGGCCGCGGTGGCGCTGCTGGTCGACACGTCGTGGTCGATGGTGCAGGAGGGCCGCTGGCTGCCGATGAAGCGGACGGCGCTCGCGTTGCACCAGCTCATCTCGACGCGCTACCGCAACGACGCGCTGCAGCTGATCACCTTCGGCCGGTACGCCGGGGTGGTGGAGCTGCCGCAGCTGATCGGTATGGAGGGCACCTGGGAGCAGGGCACGAACGCGCACCACGCGCTGCTCCTCGCCGGCCGGCACCTGCGGCGGCACCCCGACGCGCAGCCGGTCGTGCTGATGGTGACGGACGGGGAGCCGACCGCGCACCTGGAGCCCGACGGTACGGCGGAGTTCTCCTACCCACCCGAGCCGGCGACGCTCCGCAAGACGATCTTCGAGGTCGACCGGCTGGCCAAGCTCGGCGCCTCGCTGACCGTCTTCCGGCTCGGCGACGACCCGCGGCTGAACGCGTTCGTCGACCTGCTCGCCCGCCGCAGCGGCGGCCGGGTCCTCGCGCCGGACGCCGACGGCCTGGGCGCCGCGGTGGTCGGCGACTACCTCCGGACGCGCCGGAAGCTGTAAACCGGACAGCGAAAGCGGACCTTGGACCCGGGACATCCCGGTCCAAGGTCCGCTGCGTTGTGGGCGGATCGCTGGTTGGCTGGGAATCGTTGGAAACAGGGTCGGTTGTCCTGCGTTGTCAACGCTGTAAGGGTTTTCCGGCCTTCGAGCTGTGGGAAGCGTCACGTCGCGATAGTGAGACCAGTGTTCAACTGGACTGATTTTTGGGCTTACCCTGAAAGCACGCCCCCGCCGCCGGAGTCGACGGGCCAGCGGGCCATCTTCCCGTGCCTGAAACACGCAACAAACACCCGCCTGCAACCCAGGGAGTGACCGTGCCGAAACTCGTCTACGACTTCGCCGAAGGCAACAAGGACATGAAGGAGCTGCTCGGCGGAAAGGGCGCGAATCTCGCCGAGATGACCAACCTCGGCCTGCCGGTGCCGCCGGGGTTCACCATCACCACCGACGCCTGCCGTGCGTACCTGGAGACCGGCGCGGTGCCGGCCGAGCTGGCCGAGGAGATCGACCGGCACGTCGACCTGCTGCAGCAGAAGATGGGCAAGAAGCTCGGCCAGGCCGACGACCCGTTGCTGGTCTCGGTGCGCTCCGGCGCGGCCGCGTCGATGCCCGGGATGATGGAGACGGTCCTGAACGTCGGGCTCAACGACGACTCGGTGAACGGGCTGGCCCACCACTCCGGCAACCCGCGGTTCGCCTGGGACGCGTACCGGCGGCTGATCCAGATGTTCGGCAAGACCGTGCTGGACATGGACGGCGAGGTGTTCGAGCAGGCGCTCGACGCCGCCAAGGACGCGAAGGGCGCGCGGACCGACCTCGACCTGGACGCCGACGACCTGAAGGCGCTCGTCGAGACCTTCAAGCAGGCTGTCCACGACCACACCGGCCGCGAGTTCCCGCAGGACCCGCGGACCCAGATGGACCTCGCGATCGAGGCCGTCTTCGGTTCCTGGAACTCCGAGCGCGCGATCCTCTACCGCCGCCAGGAGCGGATCCCCGCCGACCTCGGCACGGCGGTGAACATCTGCTCGATGGTGTTCGGCAACCTCGGCATGGACTCCGGCACCGGCGTCGCGTTCACCCGCGACCCGGCGAGCGGCCAGCAGGGCGTGTACGGCGACTACCTGCAGAACGCGCAGGGCGAGGACGTGGTGGCGGGCATCCGCAACACGGTCCCGCTCGCCGACCTCGAGCAGATCGACAAGACGTCGTACGACGACCTGATGGGCATCATGGCCACGCTCGAGGGCCACTACCGGGACCTGTGCGACATCGAGTTCACCGTCGAGCGCGGCAAGCTGTGGATGCTGCAGACCCGGGTCGGCAAGCGGACCGCGGCGGCCGCGTTCCGGATCGCGACCAGCCTGGTCGACGAGGGCGTGATCGACACCGACGAGGCGCTGCGCCGGGTGAAGGGCGCGCAGCTCGCGCAGCTGATGTTCCCGCGGTTCGACGCCGACGCCGGCAAGGACCGGATCACCAAGGCGATCGGCGCCTCGCCGGGCGCGGCGTCGGGCAAGGTCGTGTTCACGTCGGCCGCCGCCGTCGAGGCCGCGGACAACGGCGACAAGGTGATCCTGGTCCGACGCGAGACCAACCCGGACGACCTGCACGGCATGATCGCGGCGCAGGGCATCCTGACCAGCCGCGGCGGCAAGACCTCGCACGCGGCCGTGGTCGCCCGCGGCATGGGCAAGACCTGTGTCTGCGGCGCCGAGGAACTCGACGTGAACGTTGCCCAGGGCACGATCAAGGTGAACGGCACCGTGATCGAGGCGGGGGAGCTGATCTCGATCGACGGCACCACCGGTGAGGTGTTCCGCGGCGAGGTCCCGGTCGTCCCGTCGCCGGTCGTGCAGTACTTCGAGGGCACGCTGGCGCCGGACGCCGGCGACGAGCTGGTCGCGTCGGTGCACCGCCTGATCACGCACGCGGACGAGGTCCGGCGGCTCGGCGTCCGGACCAACGCGGACACCGCCGACGACGCGGCCCGGGCGCGGCGGTTCGGGGCCGAGGGGATCGGGCTGTGCCGGACCGAGCACATGTTCCTGGGGGAGCGGCGGGAATCCGTCGAGCGGCTGATCCTGGCCGACAACGACGCCGACCGCGAGGCCGCGCTGGCCGAGCTCGAGCCCCTGCAGCGCGGGGACTTCCTGGAGCTGCTGGAGGCGATGGACGGGCTGCCGGTGACGATCCGGCTGATCGACCCGCCGCTGCACGAGTTCCTGCCGTCGATGGAGGAGCTGGCGGTGAAGGTCGCGGTGGCGCGCGAGCGGGGTTCGGCTTCGGACCACGACGAGAAGTTGCTGGCCGCGGTCGAGCGGCTGCACGAGCAGAACCCGATGCTCGGGCTGCGCGGGGTGCGGCTCGGGCTGGTGATCCCGGGTCTGTTCGCGATGCAGGTCCGGGCGATCGCGGAAGCGGCCGTCGAGCTGCGCGGGCGGGGCAAGGACCCGCAGCCGGAGATCATGATCCCGCTGGTCGGCGCCATCCAGGAGTTGCACCTGGCCCGCGACGAGGTCGAACGCGTCCTCGCCGAGGCCGGCACCGCCGGGGAGATCCCGATCGGCACGATGATCGAGCTGCCGCGGGCCGCGGTGATCGCGGACCAGATCGCGGAGGCGGCCGACTTCTTCTCGTTCGGCACCAACGACCTGACACAGACCACCTGGGGCTTCAGCCGCGACGACGTCGAGGGCGCGTTCTTCTCCCGGTACCTGGAGAAGGGCATCTTCGCGGTGTCGCCGTTCGAGTCGATCGACCGCGAGGGCGTCGGCGCGCTGGTCCGCACCGGCGTGGACCGCGGCCGGGCGACCAAGCCGGACCTGAAGCTCGGCGTCTGCGGCGAGCACGGCGGCGACCCCGACAGCATCCACTTCTTCCACGAGGCGGGCCTCGACTACGTCTCCTGCTCCCCGTTCCGCATCCCGGTAGCCCGGCTGGAGGCAGGCCGGGCGACGCTGGACTGACGCCGGGGCGCGCTACCGTGCGGCGGTGAGCCTACGCACGACGTTCGGTGAGGATCCAGAGCTGTACGACCGCGTCCGGCCGACGTACCCGCGCGAGCTCTTCGACGAGCTCGCGCGGATAGTCGGTGACCGCCCGAAGGTCCTGGAGATCGGCCCCGGCACCGGCCAGGCGACCGCGGCGATGGTCGAACGCGGCTGGCAGGTCACGGCCGTCGAACTCAGCCCCGGCCTCGCGGGAGTTCTGCGGCACAAGCTCCCCGCGATCGAGGTGATCGTCGCGGACTTCGACACCTGGCCGCTCCCGCCGCCGTCGTACGACCTGGTCATCTCGGCGACCGCGTTCCATTGGCTCGACCCGCAGACGCGTGTCCGGCGCTGCGTGGAGCTGCTGCGGCCGGGTGGGGCGTTGGCGGTCGTGTCGACGCATCATGTCGCGGGCGGGTCCGAGCAGTTCTTCGCCGACGTGCAGTCCTGCTACGAACGGTTCACCGACGACGCGACGGCGGACGGGCTGCCGGACGCGGACGACGTACCGGAGGATCCGGCAAACCTTGCGAAAACAGGGCTTTTCGGGTCTGTCGAGTTCCACAGGTTTGTCTGGAATGCGGACTATTCGACGGCCGAATATCTCGAACTTCTGTCCTCGTATTCGGGTCACCGGGCCTTGACAACCGAGCGGCGTGACGGACTGTACGACTGCATCGGCGCTCGCATCGACGCGGCCGGGGGATCGGTCACGAAGCGTTACCTGAATCAACTGTCCGTAGGAAATTCCCTTAACCAAACCCTTGCGTAGCGGCCGGTCGGCTGGTGAGAATATCCGGGCGGGAAGGGAGATCACTCGTCGACTTTCGGGTCTGACCTGAACCAGCCGCTGTGGCGGCTCGTGACTCCCTTTCCCGCACCAAATCCTTTGTGTTCAAGGCCATTGTAGAGTTCTGGGCATGGCCCAATATGTCGTGCAGTTGCGCTTCGACGTCGCCGAGACCGACCGCCGGATGGAGGTCCGTCCGGCCCACCGCGAGTACCTCGCCGAGCTGAAGGCGGCCGGCAAGCTCGTCGCCGCCGGCCCGTTCACCGACCAGACCGGCGCGCTGCTCGTGTACGACGTCGCGGACGAGGCCGAGCTCCGCGACATCCTCGCCAAGGACCCGTACACGCCGGCCAACGTCTACGAGATCGCGACCCTCGCCGAGTGGCAGCCGCTGTTCCCGTTCAGCTAACGCTGGAGGGAGGCGAGCAGCGCCAGAGTCTTCGCCCAGCCCTGGCGTAGCGCGGCTTCGTTGGCGGGCCGGCTCCCGCCCAGGTCGTACGGGCCGATGATCGGGTGGTTGATCTTCGTGCCGTGCGGCAGGTACGGCGCGCCGCCGACACCGTGGCCTGCGGCGTCCACGATCACCGCCTCGTGGGGGAAGGTGCTGTGCGCTTCGTCGAGGCGCAGCATGATCAACTCCGCGGACTGCTTCGAGTCCCACGTGAGATCGCTGCCGCCGGCCACCGCGAGGACCGGTCCGCTCACACCGTCGACAGGGATCGGATCGTTCACCGGCAGCGCCTTGCCCCGATACGTCCAGGCTGCGCCACCCGGATGCGGGAAGGAGCCTGTCACCGAGGCGCCTGGTGCGATCAGCACTGCCCCGTGGACGAGCCGTGGGAAGTGGTCGGCGACCAGGAGCGCGGGCTCACTGCCGAACGACGTGCCCAGCACCACGACGTGCGCCGGGTCGACCTGCGGCTGCTTGCTCAGCCACTGTGCCGCCGCGGCGAAGTACTCGAGCGGAATCTCGCGCAGGTCCTGTGGCACACCCGGCGCGTGGAAGTACGCCAGATCCAGCACCGGGTATCCGTGCGACGCCAGCAGATACGTGCTCGACGGCGGCGGCAGGCCACCTTCGGAACCCCCGAGCAGCAGGACCGCGGGATGCTTGGCGCCGTCCGGCTCCGGGGCGACGTACAGGCCGGTCAGCTTGTCCTTGGCCGTCGTGAGTGGCTTCGCCGTCACACCGGGCGCCACCCAGCGCCGCGTGATCGTCGTACTCGCGAGACGCTTGCCGTCGCGGTCGACGAAGAGGTCGAGGTGTTCCGTCGCCTGACCGTTCTCGACGGGCGGGAGGAACGACTGGTCGTCCGGTGATCCGTCGGGTGGGTTCATCGACCAGAACAGGCCCATGCCGTCGGTGTCGTGGTAGCTCCCGGCCGACGGCTTCGCGGTGTCGAGGTCCACGGTGCCGTGGTCGTCGGCGGTGAACGTCGCCTGACCGTGCCACTTCCGCCCGTCCCGATCCACGGCCTCCGCGCCGACGTCCAGCGGTTTGCCCGCCGGAGCTCCGGTCACCTTGACGTGCACTTGCTGGTCGGCGAGCGTCACCGCCTCGTCGACGGTGAGGGTGACATGGGCTGTGCCAGGCGTGCAGCCGGCGGCCAGCAGGCAGGCGGCCGCGGTCAGAGTCAGCCGGGATCGCCTCATGGATCCAGAGTGGCACTCTGCGGAGTCACTCTGGAGTCACTGTCGAGTCACTGTCGAGTCACTGTCGAGTCACTGCTGTCAGGCTTCGGCGCCTTCCAGGTCGAGGTGGTCGACGTAGGCCCACAGCCAGGCCAGGGGAGCGAGGACCAGCTCGGGCTCGTCGTCCTCGTCGGCGATGAACAGCATCGACGCCTCGCCGTTGGTGAGGTCCTCGATGACCGCCTCGCACATCTCGAGCGCGATCTCGAACGGCAGCAGCCGCGGCCCGTTCTCCCAGCGCGGCTCCGGCAGCGGGAGCACCGGCGCCTCGTCCGTGCCGCCCAGGTCCACCGAGACCTTCTGCAGCTCCTCGTACAGGTCGAACGAGATCAGCCCGGCGACCGGCCGTCCGTCCAGGCCGACCAGGTACGGGTCGTCGGCGCCTTCGCGGAACGCGTCCCGGATGCCCGGCATCGCCGCCCGGAGATCGGTCGCCTCCAGGTACGGCGCCTCGTCCGGCTCCTCCGTCGCCTCCGCCTCGACCAGCCCGCTGCGCATCTGGTCGAACTGGTGCAGCAGGGTGTTCAGCTCGTCGTACGCCCCGCCGCCCGGCGTCTTCTGCGCGCGTGCCTCCAGGTCGCGCAGGTGCACGATCAGCTCGTCCTCGAAATGCAGCTCGTACCGCGGGATGCCCGGCTCGCGGCCGGCGTTGATCTGCGCGACGAGCTGGGTCGACACCGGACCGATCCGCTCGGCGAGCACCTCCAGCGGTGTCGTCGGCTTCTCCTCGTCGTCGTGCGCGCAGGAGTCGTCCTCGGTCTTGTTGTCGCCGTCCATCGCCAGCAGCACCTGGAACGCCTGGAAGGACAGCAGCGCCGCGGTCGCCATCGTCCCGTCGCCGATCAGCATCAGCGGGTTCGCGCCGGCTTCGGTACGGCGCAGGTGGTCGGGCATCAGCGTCGCCGCCTGCTCGACGTTCACCTGGCTGGCCAGCGACGACAGGCCGTGATCCGCGTCGACGCCGAGCAGCTCGACGAGACGCTCCGAGCTCATGTCGAAGTTCGAGCGCAGGTAGTAGCGCAGCCAGCCGGCGTCGACCGGGTTGCCGAGCAGCTCCGCGATCCGGGCCCGGAAGTCGGCCAGGTCGGCGATCGCGAGCACCACCAGCACCGGCTGGTCGCCGTCGCCGATCACCAGCGGCCGGGTGTCGCCGTTGTGGAACCCGTCGATGACCTGGTGCAGGCTGTCCGCGGCTGCCTCCAGCGGCCAGGACTCCGCCTCGAACTCGTTGACCACCGCGGCGGAGGTGTCGTCGGGCATCTGGTGGGTCCTCTCCGGGTGGCGGCGGGAGTTGGGGGTAACTGTAGGCTGCGGGCGTTTCACCAGGTCATATGGGTCCTGTCCGGTCCTCGAGTGACGTTCGCTACGCTGGCACCGGCGGGTCGATGCAGTGATATCTCACATGTGAGATATGGTCCGGGGCATGACCGATGACTACCTGAGCCGGATCGGAAATCTCATCCGGGACGCCCGCAAGCATCGCGGCTGGACGCAGACGCAGCTCGCGGAAGTGCTGAACACCAGCCAGAGTGCGGTGAACAGGATCGAGAAGGGTCATCAGAACCTCACCCTCGAGATGCTCGCCCGGATCGGCGAAGCACTCGACTCCGAAATTGTCTCTCTCGGCGGCGGTCCGGTCCACCTCCGCGTCGCCGGTGGCCGGCGGCTGTCCGGCGCGATCGACGTCAAGTCGAGCAAGAACGCCGGTGTCGCGCTGCTCTGTGCCTCGCTGCTGAACAAGGGGCGGACGACGCTGCGCAAGGTCGCCCGCATCGAAGAGGTCAACCGGCTGCTCGAGGTGCTGAACTCGATCGGCGTGCGGACCACCTGGCTGAACGACGCCGGCGACCTGGAGATCGTGCCGCCGGCGCACCTCGACCTCGGGTCGATGGACGCCGACGCGGCCCGCCGGACCCGGTCGATCATCATGTTCCTCGGCCCGCTGCTGCACCGCGAGGACGCGTTCGAGTTGCCGTACGCCGGGGGCTGCGACCTCGGCACCCGCACCGTCGAGCCGCACCTGACCGCGCTGCGCCCGTTCGGCCTCGAGGTGAAGGCGACCGGCGGGCAGTACCACGCGCTGGTGAACCGGGCGATCGCGCCGGGCAAGCCGATCGTGCTGACCGAGCGCGGCGACACCGTGACCGAGAACGCGGTGATGGCCGCCGCCCGGCACGACGGCGTCACCGTGATCCGCAACGCCAGCCCGAACTACATGGTCCAGGACCTGTGCTTCTACCTCGATCTGCTCGGCGTGAAGATCGACGGGATCGGCACCACCACGCTGACCGTGCACGGCAAGCCCGACATCGACGTGGACGTCGACTACGCGCCGTCGGAGGACCCGATCGAGGCGATGAGCCTGCTCACCGCCGCGATCGTCACGAAGTCCGAGATCACCATCCGGCGGGCGCCGGTGGAGTTCCTCGAGATCGAGCTCGCGCTGCTGGAGGAGATGGGGCTCGACTACCAGCGCAGCGCCGAGTACCTGGCCGAGAACGGCCGCACCCGGCTCGTCGACCTGACCACCCGGCCGTCGAAGCTGCACGCGCCGATCGACAAGATCCACCCGATGCCGTTCCCGGGCCTGAACATCGACAACCTGCCGTTCTTCGCGGTGATCGCGGCGACCGCCACCGGGCAGACGCTGATCCACGACTGGGTGTACGAGAACCGCGCGATCTACCTGACGGACCTGAACAAGCTCGGCGGCCGGGTCAAGCTGCTCGACCCGCACCGGGTGATGGTCGAGGGGCCGACGCACTTCTCCGGCGCCGAGATCATGTGCCCGCCGGCGCTCCGGCCGGCCGTCGTCACGCTGATCGCGATGATGGCCGCGAAGGGGACGTCGGTGCTGCGCAGCGTGTACGTGATCAACCGTGGCTACGAGGACCTCGCCACCCGGCTGAACTCGCTAGGCGCTCAGATCGAGACCTTCCGGGACATCTGAGCGGGCCTGCAGGGCGCGGTCCTGCGGGGCGCGGTCCTGCGGGGCGTCGGCGTCCTGCAGGAAGGCGACCGCCTCGGCGATCACCGCGGGGTCCGCGAGGATCTTGCGGTGGCCGAGGCCGGTCGTCGGCAGGAAGTGCGCGCGCTCGCCGTAGTTGCGCAGCAGCAGCCGGGCCTGCGCCGGGTCCACGACGTCATCCTCGTCGTTGTGGATCACCAGGAGCTCGGCCTTCCCGGTCGTGACCGAGAACCGGGTCCAGATGTCGTCGTCGCCATCGAAGTAGCCGCGCTCGATCGACCGCCGCAGCTCGCGGTTCACCTTCGGGCCCAGTCCGAGCTCGCGGCAGAACGCGTCCGCCAGGTAGCCGAAGTCCGCGACGCCGCTGATCATCACCAGCCGCTTCGCCGCGACACCCTCCCGGACGGCGTAGAGCGCGAACGGTACGCCGAGGGAATGCGCGATCACGCCCTCGAACGGACCGTGGCGTTCCTCCAGCGCGCGGATGATCCGCTGGTGGCCGAGGATCGACACCACGTCGCCGTCCGAGTCGCCGTGCGCGGGAGCGTCGTACGACACCGGGCTGTAGCCGAGCTCGAGCAGGCGCGTGACGAACGCGGCGTACCGCGAGGCGCGGGAGCGCCAGCCGTGGACGAGAAGCACCGGGCGCTGCCCGTCGCCCCACGCATACGTCTTCACATTGTCGACAATCTCCACACGCGCGGCATCGTGGATCAGCTGCTCGTCCGGGCGGACCCGGCCGCGGGCGAGCGGGCGACGCCAGAGCTTGAAGGCGAGCTGCCCACCAAGTCGTGGTGACAACACTCCGATTGTCTGCAATCCGACGCTGACCAGCTTCTGCATGAAGACCCTCCCGGAAACTATACGAACGGTCGTATTATTAGTTTCCAACAGCGTAGCAGTCAATGCACTTAGGATCGGGACTCGTGGAGAAAGTCGACGGACGGTTGGCGCGGGGTGACCAGACCCGCCGTGCCGTGCTGCGTCGTGCGGTCGACATCGCATCGGTGGACGGGCTGGAGGGGCTGTCGATCGGACGGCTCGCGACCGAGCTCGGGATCAGCAAGAGCGGTCTGTTCGCGCACTTCGGCTCCAAGGAGGAGCTGCAACTGGCGACCGTCCGGGCCGCGCGCCGGATCTACGCGGACAGCGTCGTCGTCCCGGCGTACGAGATCGAGCCCGGTCTCGGGCGGGTCTGGGCGCTGAGCCGGCATTGGCTGGACTACTCGCGCAGCCGGGTGTTCCCGGGCGGCTGCTTCTTCCAGAAGGTGTCGCACGAGTTCTCCGCGCGAGACGGTGCCGTGCACGAGTACCTTGCCGCCGTGCATCAGGAGTGGATGGACCTGATCGAGACCGCTGTCGCTGAGGCGGTGGAGCGCGGTGAGCTCGCGGACGACCCGGTGCAGCTCGCGTTCGACCTGAACGCGTACTACGAGGCCGCGAACCTCGCCTCGATCCTGCACAACGACGAGAACGGGTACGACCGTGCGCGTCAGGCAGTCCGGATCCGGCTGGAGTCGGCCGTCGTCCCCGGTACGCCGGTGCCCTGGTGAGTCGGCAGATCGCGGCGCCGACGGATCGGTGACGCGAGCAGGACGAGACCGGCCAGCGGTACGCCGGCCGTCGTGATCCAGAGCGCCGTCGTCAGGCCGAGGTACTGGCCGAGCGTTCCGCCGAGCAGCGCGCCGAGCGGGATCGTGCCGTAGTTGACGAACGCGGTCGTCGCGGTGAGCCGGCCGAACAGCTCCGGCGGGCAGTACGACTGTAGGAAGGTGGCCTTCACGACGTTGCCGCCGACCACGCCCAGGCTCACGCCGAACGCGCCGACCAGATAGAACCACGGGCTCGTCCCGCCCAGGGGGATGAGCAACGCAAGCGTCGGCAGCCCGAGCTCGCAGAGCAGCAGAGCCCGCGCCGTACCGAACCGTATGGTCTGGCGTCCGACGAACGCACCGGCGACGCCACCGCTGGAGGCGGCCGCGACCAGCGTGCCGACCGTCGCCGCCGTCAGCCCGGCCTCGCGGACCAGGAAGACGACGACGATCGCCTGGTACCCCATCAACGCGAGGTTCGAGACCGCGCCGAAGATGGTCAGCGTCCGCAGCCAGACGTCGTGCGCGACAAGTCTGACGCCCTCCCGGATCGCGCCGGCCCGCCGAGGGACGTCCGTACGGCGTTCACGGAACTGGATCGCCGCGAGACAGGCGAGGGCGACCAGGAAGCTCGCCGCGTCGACGAGCAGAGCGTTCGCCGCGCCGGCGAACTGGACGAGCAGCCCGCCACACCCGAGTCCCGCGATCTGCGCGGCCGACGCGCTGCCGTGCAGCTTCGCGTTGCCCTCGGCATGATCCGCGGGGTCCAGCAGCGTCGGGAGATAAGCGGTGTACGCCGTCTGGAACACGACCCCGGCCGCGCCGACGAGTGCGGCGACGATCAACAACAACTGGATTGTCAACAATCCACCTGCCAGCGGTACCGCGGCGAGCAGGAGGCCCGAGACCGCCGAGGACACGAGCATGACCGGGCGCCGCCGCACCCGATCGACCCAGGCGCCGGTGGGCAGACCGATCAGCAGCCACGGCGCCCAGGACGCCGCAGTCAGCAGACCGACCTCGAAGGTCGTTGCGTCGAGCCTAGAAATCGCGACCAGCGGCAGCGCGACCGAGGATGTTGCGCTGCCGAAGCGGTTGATCGTTTCGCCGACCCAGAACAGCCGGAAGTCGCGGTGCGTCCGGAGCAGACTCATGAGCGCCGCGGGAACGACTGCAGCTGGACGATCACGCGTTCCGATCCTTCGCCCGGCTCGCCGTCGGCGTAGCGCTCGATGACCGAGGCGATCTCCTCGTTGAGGTTGTGCAGCTGCTCGGGCGTCAGGCGAAGGTCGCGCCAGTCCGACAGCCCGGCCGCCTGCTGCCATTCGGCCGGCCAGTCCTCGTCGACGTACGTCCTGACGCGGTCGTAGTAGCGCTCGACCAGATCCCGCAGGTACACGTCGAGTGCACGCCGCGTCTCCGGGTCGTCGAGGAACTCGGACGGGTCGAGGGCAGTGCGGCCGGGGATCCGCCACCAGCGCTCGCGCTTGGTGCCGCGGTCGGGGTCTTCCTCGAGATAGCCGTGCTCGGCGAGCAGCCGCAGGTGCCAGCTGATCGTCCCGGTGTTCTCGCCGAGCCGGGTCGCCAGCGTGCTCGACGTGGCCGGCCCGTCGAGCTCGATGGCCTCCAGGATGCGCATCCGCAGTGGGTGGGCGAGTCCGCGCAGACTCCGGGCATCGATCCGTCGCATAGTTGCAGAGTAATCTCTGCAGAGAAGTCTCTGCAACAGGAATCTGTCGGTGGCCGTCCCTAGGTTGGGCGGTATGCGGCCTCATGTGGTGGCTCAGCTGGCGGTCTCGCTGGACGGGGTGACGTCGGGATTCGACGTCGACCTCGCGCGGTTCTATGCGCTGGCGACGCTGTGGCAGGAGGAAGTGACGCTGATCGACGCCGAGACGATCCTCGCCCAGGAGCATGCCGTGCTCGCGGCGCCGCGGCGCGGTCCGCGGGCGGAGGGTCCGCTGCTCGCGGTGGTGGACGAGCGGGCGCGGATCCGGAGCTGGGAGTCGTTGCGCGAGCTCGGGTACTGGTCCGGCGTCCTCGCGCTGTACGCCGATCAGACGCCCGAGCGCCCGCCGGACGCGACGACGCGTGAGGTGATCACCGGCTATGACCAGGTCGACCTCGCCGAGGCGCTCGACATCCTCGGCCGGCGAGGCGTGCGGACCATCCGGGTCGACTCCTCCGGCGCGCTGCTCCGGGCGTGTCTCGCGCTCGACCTGGTCGACGAGCTCGCCCTGCTCGTCCACCCGGTGCTGATCGGCGGCGACCGGTGGTACGACACCGGCCGCCTCGACCTGCGGCACGCCGGCACCGAGGTGTTCCGCGACGGCGTGCTCTGGACCCGGTACTGCGTTTCTCGCTGACCTCGGGAACTTCGCGCCGGGTCGCGCCGTTAAACTGGGTACACTGTACGAAGTTGCAGCGAGTGAGGAGCGGGATTGACCGAGAACGTGCCGACGACAGGTGGATTCGTGCCGAGCCAGGCGGACGTGGCGAGCGTGCTCGCGTGGTTCGAGCGGTACGACGCCTTGGCCGCGGAGCAGGACTACGAGGGGATGGCCGACGTCGCGCTGTTCCCGCTGAACGAGGTGTCGGACGACGGGCAGGGCAACGGACGGGCCGAGCAACTCGACCGGGCGGGGTACGTCGCGCAGATGGCGCAGGTGATGAGCGGCGCCGCCGACGTGAAGCTCGAGACCACGCGGACGCCGCATTTCCTGTCCGCGGACCTGGTGTTCGTGATCAGCGACGGCACGATGACGTACCAGGGCAAGGTGCAGCCGATCCGGTACGGCGATCTGCTCGTGAAGGTCGCCGGTGAGTGGAAGTTCCAGACGATGGTCCAGGGCGGCTGGGGCTGACAGAGCCCGGCCCGAATTGTCGGTGGGCGCCGCTACTGTGAGCGGTGATGAGGAAGCAGCATGAGGGGTACGACGAGCACGATGCCGAGCGGTGGGTCGCCGAGCCGGTCAAGCGGCCGGGGCGGACGGCCTTCGCTCGTGATCGCGCGCGCGTGCTGCACAGTGCGGCGCTCCGCCGGCTGGCGGCCAAGACGCAGGTCGTGACGGCAGGCAGCGACGACTTCGTCCGGAACCGGTTGACGCACAGCCTCGAGGTCGCGCAGATCGGCCGGGAGTTGGCGGCGACGCTCGGCTGCGATCCGGACATCGTGGACGCTGCCTGCCTGTCGCACGACCTGGGCCATCCGCCGTTCGGGCACAACGGTGAGCGGGCGCTGGATCAGGTCGCCGCGGACATCGGCGGCTTCGAGGGCAACGCGCAGACGCTGCGGCTGCTGACCCGGCTGGAGTCGAAGACGTTCGACGCCGAAGGGCGCAGCGTCGGGCTCAACCTGAGCCGGGCGACCCTCGACGCCGCGACGAAGTATCCGTGGCCGCGGCGGGCCGGCGAGCGAAAGTTCGGGGTGTACGACGACGATCTCGCGGTGTTCACCTGGTTGCGTCCGGGTGTGGGGGAGCGGCGTTGCCTGGAGGCGCAGGTGATGGACTTCGCCGACGACGTGGCGTATTCCGTGCACGACGTCGAGGACGGGATCGTCGCGCACCACATCGATCTCGCCACGGTCGACGCCGAGCCGGCGCCGTACTGGGAGACGGTCCGGCAGATGTATTTGCCGGAGGCAACCGATGCGGAGCTGGACGAGGGGTGGGCGCGGCTGAAGGCGCTGCACTACTGGCCGGGCGCGGCGTTCGACGACAGCCGGCGGGCGCTGGGCGGGTTGAAGGACCTCACCAGCCAGCTCATCGGCCGGTTCGCCACCGCGGCCGAGCAGGCGACGCATGCGGTCTTCGGCCGCTCCCGGCTGATCCGCTACGAGGCCGATCTGGTGGTCCCGGACGGCATCCGTACCGAGATCGGGCTGCTGAAGGGCGTCGGCATGTTCCACGTCCTCAACTCACCCGAACGCCAGGCCCGCCGAGCCACCCAACGCGAACTCCTCACCGAACTCGTCGAGGCACTGTGGAAGACGGCCCCCCAACACCTCGACGCCCCTTTCAAAGCCGACTTCACCCAAGCCCCCGACGACAAAACCCGCCTCCGCGCAGTAATAGACCAGGTCGCCTCCCTGACCGACCCCTCAGCCCAGACCTGGCACACCAACCTCGTCGAGAGGTAGGTCGAGGCCCAGTCTGTTGATGACTGGTTTGTTGGTCTGGCGGATCTGTTCCAGTTCCGCGTTGGTCAGTGCCCGGCGGTAGATGCGGACCTCGTCCAGGGCGCCGTGGAAGCGGTTGGCGCCGTCGACACGTTGGCCCAGGTGGATGCCCTGTACGCCGAACTCCTTGCCCGCCGTGACAGATCCGGCCGGCGCGGTCGCCGAGCCGACCTCGGCGCCGTCGATCACCAGCCGGAGCTTCCCACCGGCCCGTTGCAGCACGACGTGATGCCACTGGTCGTCGTTGTACGCCGCCGCCGACTGCACCGTCACGTTGAACCGATCGACCGACAGCAACGCCCGGATCCGCTTACTCTCCGGCTCCGCCCGCAACCACACCTGCGGCGTACTGCCCGACCCGGTCCGATACGCCCACAGAATCGCGTGTGACCCGGTCGTCGCCCCGTACTTGATCCAGGTCATCAGCGTGAAATCGTCCGCCCCCAGATCGATCGACCGGTCGAACGGCACCTCCACATAGTCGTCGACACCGTCCAGCGCGAGCCCGTTCCCGAACTTGCCTGCGGCAACAGTCGCCCCTCCCCGCACGTACGCCGGGTTGCGTGCCGGCCCCACATCAGGCGTCAACGGCCCCGGCGCGGGCGGACCAGGAATGCCCGGCGGTGTCCCGTTCGGCGTCGACAGATATGCCTCGTTGAACCGCGCCCACCGGATCGACTCGTACGGATTCGCGACCCCGGCCTCGTACAGCAGCCCGGCCTGATCCCCGTCCAGCCGAACCATGTCGGAGTACGCCGACGGCCCCCAGTAGAAGACCTTCCCCTGCTCCCACGTCCCGAACGACCGCGCCTCGTCGTACGACGACCGCACCGTCATCACCTCACGCGCGGCCGGATGCGCCGGCGCCGAGAACAGGATCCGGTGCGTGCCGAACCGCAGCAACGACCCTTGGACGTCGGGCATCACCAGCTTCGGGATCGTCCGGAACGGCGCGTCGAAGCTGGCCCCGCCGTCGCTGCTGACCGCGTACGCGCGGTTCCCGGGATCGGTGCCACGTTCCCGCGCCAGGGCGTAGATCTGCCCGTTCTCGCGCTCGACCACGGTGACCTCCTGCGCGATCACCGTCCCGTCGTCGCGGGACGTCGTCGCCCCGATGTGCCACGTCTCGCCGGCGTCATCGGAGTACAGCAGGTGTGTGCCGTAGACATGCGGGCCTACGCCGTCGTACGTCTCGAAGCTCGCGCCGACGATCAGCCGGCCGGCGTGCGGGCCGTGCTCGAGCTGGATGCCGTGCATGGGGCCGGTGGCGTACCAGAAGTTCCAGCTCGGCCGCTTCGCGTCGGTCAGCTCGCGAGGCGCGGTCCAGGTCGCGCCGAAGTCGTCGCTGGTCTGGACGTACGGATCGCGGTCGCAGCCGTTCGTACAGGGCTCCGGGCCGTTGTGTGTCGTCACGAGGACAATCCGGCCAGTCTGATTGTCAACAATCGGCACCGGGTTGCCGTGCGTGCCGCCGTTGCCGTCGGACACCACCTGCACCGGTCCCCACGTCCTGCCGCCGTCGGTCGACCGGCGCAGCACGATGTCGATGTCGCCGTCGTCGCCGCAGTCCGCGACGCGGCCCTCGGCGAACGCGAGCACGTCGCCGTTCGTCGCGTGCACGACGGCCGGGATCCGGAAGCACGAGTAGCCCTCGGTCTTCTGCTGGAACAGCACGCCGTCCTCGACGAAGGGAGCGGCTTCGCCGGCGTGAGCGGTCGGGGCGGTGACGCTGGTGAGGTTGGTGAACACCAGTAGGGCGGCGGCCGCGAGACGGCCTGGTGTGCGTACGCGCATGGCTCTCCCGGAGAGGACATAGGACGTATTATGTCCGCGCAAAAGTAGCGACTCGCGTCGCCCGCGGCAAGGGGTCGGCGAGGACTAAGGTTCGTTGCATGGCTGATGCAGAGCAGATCGTGATCGTCGGTGCAAGTCTTGCGGGGGCGACCGCCGCCGAGACCCTTCGGAAGGACGGCTGGAGCGGCGCCGTCGTGCTGATCGGCAGCGAGCAGTCGCTGCCCTACGAGCGACCTCCGTTGTCGAAGGGCGTCCTGCTCGGCAAGGACGAGACCTCGTCGGCACAACTGCACGACCAGCAGTGGTACGACGACAACTCCATCGACCTGCGGCTCGGCACCACGGTCACCGCGATCGACCCGGCCGCGCACACGGTCACGCTCGACGACGGTTCACAGGTGCCGTACACGAAGCTGCTGATCGCGACGGGTAGCCGCGTGCGCAAGCTCGACGTACCGGGCGCCGACCTGCCCGGGGTGCACTACCTGCGGACGGCCGAGGAGGCGCAGACGCTGACCGACGCGTACGCCGCGAAGCCGCGCGTCGTCGTGGTCGGTGCGGGGTGGATCGGCCTGGAGGCGGCATCGGCCGCCCGCGAACGCGGCTGCGAGGTCACGGTCGTCGAGCCGCAGTCCACCGCGCTGGCGTCCGTGCTCGGCGAGGAGGTCGGTGAGCTGTTCGCCGAGTTCCACCGGCAGCACGGCGTGCAGTTCCGGTTCGGGACGGGCGTGGACGGCTTCGAGGGGACCGACAAGGTCACCGGGGTCCGGGTGAGCGGCGGTGAGGTGATTCCGGCGGACCTGGTGGTGGTCGGGGTCGGCGTCCAGCCGAACACCGAGCTCGCCGAGGAGGCCGGCATCGAGGTCGCGACCCGCGACAACGGGTCGGGCATCGTCACCGGCGCGGACCTGCAGACCTCGGTCGCCGACGTGTACGCGGCCGGCGACGTGGTCCGCTGGGACCACCCGCTGTTCGGCCGGTTCGTCCGCGTCGAGCACTGGCAGAACGCGAAGGACACCGGCGCGTCGGCCGCCAGGGCGATGCTCGGGGAGGACGTGGCGCACGACGCGATCCCGTTCTTCTTCACCGACCAGTTCGACCTCGGGATGGAGTACGCCGGGGACGTCCCGCGCGGCACGTCGTACCAGGTCGTCCTGCGTGGTGACCCGAAGTCCGGCGCCTATGTCGCGTTCTGGCTCTCCGACGACCACCACGTGCTGGCCGGCATGCACGTCAACACGTGGGGCGCCATCGATGCGGTGCAGAGCCTGATCCGCTCGGGCAAGCAGGTCGACCCGGCCCGCCTGGCCGACACCTCGGTCGACCTCGCCGAGGTCTAGAGCGGGTAGGTGACGTAGGCGAACGACGCGCTGTCCGGCGACCAGCTCGGCACGTTCATCGTGCCCTGGCCGCCGAACAGGCTCGTCAGCTCGCGGACCTCGCCGTCCTGGGTGAGGAGACGCAGGCGCACGTCGTCGACGTCGGCGGGATGGCCTTCGGTACCGGGCGGGAAGCTCACGTACGCGATCGCCGACCCGTCCGGCGCCGGGTGCGGGAACCAGTTGACCCGCTCGTCGTCGGTCAGTTGCTCGACGTGACCGTCCCGGATCCGGAACAGCTGGGCCTGGCCGGCGCGCTCGGAGTTGAAGTAGATCCACTCGCCGTCCGGGCCGTACTCCGACCCGTCGTCGGCGAACTCGTCGTCGGTCACCTGGACGTCGGCCCCGCCGGCGCTCGGGATCGTCCACACGTTGGTGATCCGCCGCTCGCCGACCCACTCGAGCCCGATGTACGCGAGTGTCGCACCGTCCGGCGAGACCCCGTGCAGGTAGTGGTGGAACCCCGGCCCGCGATCGTTCGTCACGCGGCGGCCCGCTCCGCCTTCGATCGGCACCGCGTAGATGTGCCCGTCGTTCGCGGACACGTACACGGTCCGCCCGTCCGGACTCACCACGTGGTCGTTGTTGATCGGAGGAACACCGCCGAGTTCGATCTCCTCCAGCTCGTCCCCGACCCGGAAGAGCCCGCCGTCGCCGTTGACGATGAGCTGCCCGTCGGGCGTCCAGTTGGGGGCCTCGAAGAGCACGGTGTCCGAGCTGAAGACGAGTCGGTGTTCGCCCGAGGTGACGTCGACGACGTAGAGCTCGGCGCGCTGACCTGGTCGCAGTGTGCGTGGCATGACCACCAACTTATGGCACCGAACGCCGGTTCCGGACGGCTGTCCGCCGCGGGACCTCTGGCCCTGCTCCGCCGTCGGCCCGCTGCGTACGGTGAATCCGGAGAGGTGGATGCTGGTGGCAACGAAGACGTCGATGCCGCGGCCGGTCGACGCCCGTCCCGAGGGCGCGCTGTCCGCCGTGCTCGCGTTCGTGGCCGGCGCGGTCACGCTGTCCGTCGGGATCGGGCTCGGGCTCCCGCATCTGAAGGCCGGCTCCGCCGGTGGTGCTGCCCTCGGGTTGGTGGCCCTGGTGACCGGCCTGACGTTGACCGGGTTCGCCGCGGTCGTTGTCGTACGACGGGTGCGTGGCTGGTGGCGGCTCCTCGTCGTACCGGTTTTGGTGGTGTTCGTGCTCGTCGCGGCCTTGTCGCTCGGCCAGGCCGTGGCGGCGACACAGGTGCCCCGCACAGCGATCGGATCGAGCGCGCCGGCCCGGTGGGGATTGACCTACTCCGACGCCGCGTTCGAGACCAGCGACGGCGTGAGGCTGTCGGGCTGGTACCTCCCTTCGACCAACGGAGCCGCGGTCGTCGTGCTCCACGGCGCCGGATCGACACGGACGGACGCTCTCGATCAAGCCGTCGTCCTGGCACGGCACGGGTACGGCGTACTGGTCTTCGACGCCCGGGGACACGGGCGGAGCGCGGGCCGGGCGATGGACTTCGGCTGGTACGGCGATGAGGACGTCAGCGCGGCCGTGTCGTATCTGCAGAGCCGGCCGGACGTCCACGCCGGCATCGGCGCGCTCGGCCTGTCGATGGGCGGCGAGGAAGCGCTCGGCGCGGCCGCCCAAGACCCGCGGATCCACGCGGTCGTCGCGGAGGGCGCCACCAGCCGCGCGCCTGCGGATCGCGAGTGGCTCTCTGACGAGTACGGCTGGAGGGGCGCGCTGCAGGAAGGCATCGACAGGCTGACCTACGGCGTCGCCGACCTGCTCACGCCGGCGCACAAGCCGACCTCGTTGCGCAACGCTGCCGCGGCGGTCGCGCCGCGCCCGGTACTGCTCATCGCCGCGGGTGCGCTGCCGGACGAGGAAAATGCGGACCGGTACATCCAGTCCGGCTCGCCTCGTTCCGTCCAGCTGTGGGTCGTACCGGACGCCGGTCACACCCAAGGACTCCGGGTCGAGCCGGGGCAGTGGGAGCAGCGGGTGATCGCCTTCTTCGACTCCGGTCTGCTCGGTTAGACCCGGTTCGTCGTCCCGCGGGCAAGTTCGGTTGCCGATGATCGTAGACTCACGGGGTGGCAGGCCGGATCAAGGAAGAGGACATCGCGCTGGTGCGCGAGCGGGCCCGGATCGACGACGTCGTCGGCTCGTACGTGACCTTGAAGAACGCCGGCGGGGGCAACCTGAAGGGCCTCTGCCCGTTCCATGACGAGAAGTCGCCGTCGTTCAACGTCACGCCGTCGCGTGGCTTCTTCTACTGCTTCGGCTGCCAAGAGGGCGGCGACGTCATCGACTTCATCCAGAAGGTCGACCAGATCACCTTCTCCGAGGCGGTCGAGACGCTGGCCGCCAAGGTCGGCATCCAGCTGCGGTACGAGGACTCGGGCGCGCCGGTGCAGCGCGGCCCGGGGAATCAGCGGCCGCGGCTCGTCGAGGCGCACAAGGTCGCGGCCGAGTTCTACGTCGACCAGCTGTTCGGCGCGCCCGAGGCCGCGCTCGGACGGCAGTTCCTGGACAAGCGCGGCTTCGACAAGGACGCCGCGGTGCAGTTCGGGGTCGGGTTCTCGCCGCGCGGCGGCGAGGCGCTGGTCAGCCACCTGCGCGGTCGCGGTTTCACGAACGCCGAGTTGGTCGCGTCCGGCCTGGCCGCCGACGGGCAGCGCGGGCTGTACGACCGGTTCCGCGGCCGGCTGATGTGGCCGATCCGGGACGCGTCGTCCGACGTGATCGGGTTCGGCGCGCGCCGGTTGTTCGACGACGACCGGATCGAAGCGAAGTACCTGAACACCCCCGAGACGCCGATCTACAAGAAGTCCAAGGTCCTGTACGGCGTGGACCTGGCCCGCCGCGAGATCGCGAAGGGCCGCCAGGCCGTCGTCGTCGAGGGCTACACCGACGTGATGGCGTGTCACCTCGCGGGCGTGCAGACCGCGGTCGCCACCTGCGGTACGTCGTTCGGCGACGACCACGCGCGGGTGCTGCGGCAGCTGCTGCTGGACCACGACCAGTTCCGCGGCGAGGTGATCTTCACCTTCGACGGTGACGCGGCCGGCCAGCGCGCCGCGCTCAAGGCCTTCGAGGGCGACCAGGCGTTCGCCGCCCAGACGTACGTCGCGGTGGAGCCGGACGGTCTCGACCCGTGCGACCTCCGCCTCGAGAAGGGCGACGCCGCGGTGCGCGAGCTGATCGGCCGCCGGGTGCCGCTGTACCGCTTCGTCCTCACCAACATCTTGTCCCGCTACGACCTCGACCGGGCCGACAGCCGGATCGACGCGTTGCGCGAAGCCGCACCGCTGGTCGCCCGCATCCGCGACAAGTCGAAGGTGACGTCCTTCTCGCTGGAGCTGGCCGGGCGACTCGGCATGGACGAGGAGCAGGTCCGCGCGGAGGTGTATCGCGCGGCCTCCCGGGCCGGGGCACAGGGCCAGCCGGCGGGCAACCAGCAGGCCGTCGCGCAGCAGGTCGTCAGGAACGACGTGCCGTCGCCGCGCGACCAGCGGTTCGTGATCGAGTGGGACGTGCTGAAGGTCGCGATGCAGCATCCGGCGCTGGTCGGGGTCGCGTTCGACGAGCTCGACGACCACGACTTCACGCACCCGTGGCTGGCGGCGGTCCGGGCCGCGATGGCGAAGATCGGCGGCCCGTCCACCGCACCGCCCGGCGAAGCCTGGGTGGTCGGCGTTCGCGACGCCGTCGGCAACGATCCCGCGGCCGCGGTCGTCGGCGCGCTCGCCGTCGACCCGCTGCGGCTGGGTCGCGAGCCCGACGAGCCGTACGCACTCGCGCTGCTGGCGCGGCTGCAGGAGCTGACCTGCGCGCGCCGCATCCAGGATCTGAAGTCGAAACTCCAGCGAACGAACCCGATCGAGCGCGCCGACGAGTACAACCGCATGTTCGGCGAACTCATCGCCCTCGAGGCCTACAAGGCCGAACTCCGCAACCGAGCCATCTCCGGCGCGATCTAGTCGTCCTTCCGGACTCTGTACGAATCGCGCAGAGATCGCTCGAGGTCAGTCAGGATCGTTCCCCGTCACCCCATCGACCGCTTCGCGCAGCACGTCCGCGTGTCCGGTGTGCTTCAAGTACTCCTCAAGCAGATCGAACGCGATCATCCGCCGATTGGCCGACCACATCGGATCCGGGTCCTCGATCACCACATCCAGCCCGCCGTCCGCGCTCAGCGCCTGCCAAGCCGTACGAGAACGCGCAGCCGCGCCGTACCAGAGCGCGTACAACTCCTCCGGAGCATCAGCGACCGCCGACTCCCACCCCCACCGATCGTTCTCGACCCAACTCCTCGTATCCCACGGCGCGGCGAGCGGCTGCGCCGACGCCCGCGCCGTGAACCCGTCCTCGACGAACGCCATGTGCTTGATCAACCCGGCCAACGTCATCGCCGACGGCGGATGCGTCCGCCGCAACGCCTCAGCCCCCAACCCGCCGGTCTTCCAGGCGAACTGCTGCCGCACCCGATCCAGCGCGAACTGCAACATCTCCACCTCCCCACCCCGCGGAGAAGCCTCGTACGGCAAATCCCTCCACTCCATATCCACTCCCTCGTCAAGTCCCCAAGCCTGCCCTGATCAGCCGATTGAACGCAGCTCTGGAGGATGTCGGCGGCGGGTTGCGAGCCTACGCTGCTGACGTGACCGGTTCCTGGCTCCAGGCCGGCGTCCGCGGGCGTGGCGCCGGGCGGTCCCGTGTCCGCTGGCTGGAGCGACTGGCCGACCTCGGCGCGCGACCGGAGGACACCCACGACGAGCGCCTCCGCCAAGGCACGCTCATCTTCTCGTCGCTGCTGATCACGGTGATCTCCACGATCTGGGTGACGACCTACCTCGCGTACGGCGACCCGGTCTCGGCCGCGATCCCCGCCTTCTACCAGCTGGTCACGATCGTCGGCCTGGCGGTCCTGGCACGCACGCGACGGTTCGCGATCTTCCGCACCACGCAACTGCTGGCGTTCCTGATCCTGCCGGCGCTGCTGCAGGTCTCACTCGGCGGTTTCGTCGCCTCGAGCGCGATGATCCTCTGGGCGGTGTTCACGCCGCTGGCCGCGCTGGCGTTGCTCGGCATCCGGCGCTCCGTACCGTGGCTGATCGCGTTCCTGCTCGAACTGTTCGTGCTCGGCCTCGTCGACTCCAGGCTCGCGGAGTCGCCGTCGGAACTGCCGTCCGGCTTCGTCGTCACGTTCCTGGTGATGAACGTCGCGGGAACGATGGTGAGCGCGTACGTCATGCTCGGCTACTTCGTCGAGCAGCGCGAACGCGCCCACCGAGCCCTCGAAGCCGAACGCGAACGCTCCGAACACCTCCTGCTGAACGTCCTCCCGCAGCCGATCGCCGACCGCCTCAAAACGGGGCCAGGAGTCATCGCCGAACACTACGACTCGGTCAGCGTCCTCTTCGCCGACCTGGTCGACTTCACCACCCACTCAGCGGTGATGGCAGCGGCCGACGTGGTAACCCTGCTGGACCAGGTCTTCTCCGCGTTCGACCGCATCGCCGACGCCGAGGGTGTCGAGAAGATCAAAACCATCGGCGACGCGTACATGCTGGTCGGCGGCCTACCGAACCCACGGCCCGACCACCTGGCAGCCGTCGCCCGTACGGCACTCGCCCTCCGCGACGAGGTAGCCCGCCTCTCCACCCTCCCAGGCCAAGAATGGCTGGCGATCCGCATCGGCATCGACTCAGGCCCTGTAGTCGCCGGCGTCATCGGCCGCCGCAAGTTCATCTACGACCTCTGGGGCGACACCGTCAACACCGCCAGCCGCATGGAATCCCACGGCCAACCAGGCACCATCCAACTAACCGCCCGAGCAGCCGCCACCCTGAGCCCTGACTTCACCACTCACCCCCGAGGCACCATCGACGTCAAAGGCAAAGGCCCCATGCAGACCTTCTTCCTGGACCACTGACATCACCTGGTAGTGCATCTGCCGAAATCCGTCTTGCCAGCTTCCTCGATCTGGCTTGCGCTCGGCTGGTCACCTGCCCGGAGTGCGGCATGTGGACTCCGCGACGGCTGCAGTTGCTAGCTTGCTCAGTCTGTTAGCGGCTCTCCCTTGAAAACTTGGTGTCGATGCCAATCGGTATACGCCTCGGCAGGCAGGAGCGTGCCCCTTCGAGGACGGAGCTCGTGACCATGAAGATCGTAGACCCGCCGGGCAGCCTCAACCCGAGCCGAGAACTGGGCCGACACCATCACCCGCTGGTTTGAATCCAGGCCAAGAGCTCCCCGGTCGAACAACTTGTGGTGGAGCGAGCAGAGCGATAGGCCGTTATCCACCGCATCTGGCCCACCGAGATTGAACCAACGCACGTGCGCTGCCTCGAGGCCTACACATGACGAGCCGAGCCGTCCGTCGTAGCCGCAGAAGGCACATTGGTAGTCCCAGGCTGCAAGAATCAGGGACGGCCACGCTCTACTTCGCCGAGGCCGCGAATTCGCGTAGACGCCAAGCGCTGAGCCCAGGATCACGTCGGGATCCAGCCCAACCGCGGCGACAACGTCAGACGCGACTGTCGTAGGGAATTGACTTTCGACCAGTGCTCTCGCGGCGGCCTCTATCACGCCAGCCACACGCAGGGCATCCTCAATAGAAGTGTCCAGGCGGCCGGTTACCGGTGCCGCATCAAGCGGCCCGACCTTGTCCATCGGCACGTCCCGATCAAGGTTCCATATTCCATCCGACCGCAGTCGCGTAAACGGGTACGCGGCAGACTGGCGTCGACCCGTTCTCGTTGGAGGACCGAACTCCGCGATCAGTCCGCCGAGTTCCTCCTGGGCAGCGGACCAAGGTAATGCGCTACTGCCAAATTCGGCGAAACGGGCCAGGGCTAGCAGTACGAGCAGAGGTTTGTGCGGCATGCGCCTGCCGTCGTTACGAGCCTGACGGAGCGTTGACAGACGCTCCAGCACAACGTCGACTGGGCTCTCATTCGCCATAGCCCAACCCTGCCAGACCGCAGCAGCAGCACGCCCTTGCGTGAGAGGGTTTATGAGGCAAACTGGCGTCATGAGTCGCGCCGGCCCACGCGTCCATGGTGGGCCGACCTGTCACGCGCCGACGCCGAGCGACGACTGAGTCCATGGCATCGCGCCGCCCTTCATTCCGCCGCGTGTGGTTGCGCGGCTCGAATGTGGTCTCACGCGGATTAGGACTGCCGTCAGTCAGAGGTCCGCTGGTCGGTTCCCCTCATGGTCGACAGGCGAGACCGCCGTCGAAGTATTCATCGCATCGAGCAGGCCGGACAGGCGGCATAATTGCGTCTCAAGAGCCGCTGCTGTTTCCTCGTGTTCGGATCCCATCGGCACGATCAGAGGAACCGCATAAGTCCTTGCGTCGGATCGATAGAGACCCGGTCCGTTTGGTGCCTTGAGTTGGCCGAGCGCAATCTCGAGTCCGTTGATGCCAAGAGAATCTGTGGCCTCTACCGTCGCCCATAGCGGAGATATGCCAAAGCTGCTCCATCCCCTGAGCCAGAGTCCTGTCCAGAATGTTCGACCACCGGCGCTCTGGACCCAGCGCCCCGGGCCGAAGTCTCCCGAGCCGTTCCTGACCTTGTTGCCAGATGCCGATGCCGCCGACCGCAGCAGGATGTCGCGCAGAACCGTAAGTTGGCGCCCGGCCCTTTCGGGCAGGTCCCCTGGAAGCAGTGGCGTCCACCCCGTCCTGGTACGCCACTCCACCAAGCCTTCGATTTGTGCGAGATCACTAAGCGCATCAGTCTCTGAGTCGTTTTCGATGGCAAGCCGGACCGCAGCCAAGAGCCGCGTCCATGACACTGCTGCGAGCACCCGACCATCTGTGAGTTGGTGTCTGAGGGCAGCGGCGTTCTCACTCGCCGCCTGGAGCATCTCGTGGTGCGACAGTTGCGCGGGTCCAGCTAGCAGGCGTGGCCACAACGCAGGCAGTCGGTCTCCCGGTGCCAGGAACACGAGCGCCCAGGCTGATTGACCGGGAGCCGGTCGAGATAGCTCTGACCGAGTTGCGCTGCGGTCAGTTCCGCATCGAATTTGGCCTCGATAACGATCCTGATGCTACTGGCGTCTTCACCGACAATGTCTGGCCGGCCGGGGTCGGCTTCGGCGACCATTTGCCCCGTATAGGTTAACGGGCCAATGGATGCGCCAGGGCATAGCTCACTTAGGAGATTGCCCAGCGCGGCGCGCGCACCCCGTGAGTATCCAAGAAGGTGCACCAATGCATCGGTGGCAACAGGCTCTGGCTGGAGTTGCCTTGTCGCAACGACCTGAGCGAGAAGCCCTCTCATGCAGATCATCCGTTCGATGGTAGTTGCGTCCAGCAGAGTGGTGTACGACGTGGTGGTGGCCGGCCCGGGTGTGGACGTGGGTGCGGTCACCGCGTGATTCTTCGAGGAATCTCTCA
>NZ_JBEXMY010000017.1:0-74106 GCF_040610805.1 Kribbella sp. NPDC003557 | reverse complement strand
GAGAGATTCCTCGAAGAATCACGCGGTGACCGCACCCACGTCCACACCCGGGCCGGCCACCACCACGTCGTACACCACTCTGCTGGACGCAACTGACGCCGGCTGTTTCCGGCTGGCGCCGGGAGTACCCGCTCACGCCGGGAGTTCCGGCTGACGGCGGGAGTTCCTGCTGGCGCCGGGAGGTACCGGCTGACGCCGGGAGATACCGGCTGACGCCGGGTGTTCCGGCTGGCGCCGGGAGTACCCGCTCACGCCGGGAGTTCCGGCTGACGGCTGGTGGTACCGGCTGACGCCGGGAGATACCGGCTGACGCCGGGTGTTCCGGCTAATGCCGGCGGTAAGTGCCGGGGCTGCCGGCTGACGCCGGGGGGCTTCCGGCTGGCGCCCGGCGGGTTTCGAGTTGGCGCTCGCCTGTGGCCGGCAGGCCCGTGGCCCACGGAGGCGTGACTGTGATGACGCGCGGCTACGGCCTATGACGCGTAGGCCACCTGTGTCGAGGTGCTAGGTCAGACGCCGCACGGCAGCAAGGAGGGCTAGCAGGACCCACGCGGCCGCGGAACTGAGCAGCCGGCGATGCCGCCGCCTCGGGGAGCGCCGCGGCGGGTTTCTTGGCCACTGGCGGGTTACAACCGGCCAGCAGCGCAACAACCCGTCAGCGGCCTCGGTCAGCGAATGCCGTAGGCGCGGATGGTGGCACGTCCACAGCAAGCCGGACAGGCTGCGGGCAGCGAACCAAGCCACGCACTCAAGCACGCTCTGACTTCTCTACCCTGTTCCTTCGCCGCTTCATTTGAAGCTCTCACCTGCAGGCCGAGCCAGCCAGGCACCCAGCCACTGATCTTCTCTTCTTTGCTCTGTTCCTTCTCGCCCCTTGGGGCTCTGACCTGTAGACCAAGCCAGCCAGGCACCCGGCCGCTCCAAACTTCCTCTCTTCTTCCTCTGCTGACTCCTGCCGCTCTCACCTGCAGGCCAAGCCGACCAGGCGCCCAGCCACTCTGGTCTTCTCTCCTTGCAATGTTTGCCCTGCGCCCAATGAGGCTCTCGCCTGCAGGCCGGAGTTAGCCGTTGGTTCGGCGGACGGCTGTGGCTATGGCGTCGGGGCGGTCGAGGTGGACTAGGTGGGCTGAGTTAGGCAGGACCTCTACTGCTCCGCCCAGGCGGTCGGCCAGGCGTTGTTGGCCTGCTAGCCAGCCTTTAGCGGTGAAGCGGGACGTGCCGCCGGTTGCCACCAGCACGGTCGTGGGGGCGATGGCGTCCACCGGACCGGCGACCAGTTTCGCGACCTCCGCGGCCAGTTCCCAGCTGCCGGCCAGTTCGTCCCAGAACAGCAGCCACGACGTCTCCCCGCCGTACCTTGCCTTAGCCGTTGCCTTCGACAACAGATCCTGGTTAGACATGCTGCCCAGCCGCACGATCAGCCGCCGGATCGTCGGGCCTAGCACCTGCGGCACGCCGGCCCGCCCGAAGAACCGCGCCGCCGCGCGCACAGCCCGGTCGCCGCGCTTCCCGGGATAGAACGCACGTAACCCGGTCTCCGACGTGAGGCTGCTGTCGACCAGCACCAGTCTGCTCACCTCGTGCGGTCGCGTCAGCGCCCACCGCAGTACGGCCAGTCCCCCGATCGAATGCCCGACCAGCCCGATCTCCGCATCCGGCTCGACGCCGGCGGCCGCGCGCAGTGCGTCCACGTCGGAGGAGATCGGCGTCCGCCACGGGTCGATGACGCGCACGTCCTCGCCCGGCAACAACTCGACCACGCGGCCGAACTCCTCCGGAGTCTCGGCCAGCCCGGGCACCACGATCCACGTCACGCTCATCGAGATACAGGGTGCCTCAGAGCTGGTAGCAATGTCCCCAGCATTAAGCAGACGAGGAGTACCGAGACGCGCTGCAGGATGCCCGGAGCGTCCAGCTCGTTGCCGGTGACGACGTCGTACCCGGTCTGCAGGCCGAGCCACGTCTGTGTCACCGCGACCCCCGCAGCCAGTATGCCGACCGCCTTGCCGCGCGCCCCACCCCAGCCGAACCGGCGGAGGACCAGGACCGCGAACACGCCCATGGCGATGCTGCCGAGCCCAGCGAGAGTCGACGTCACCTCGTGGAGGACCAGCGCCACTCCGACCTGGCCGTTCGCCTCAGCGGCCCGGCACGCGGCGCTCGCGGACGGTGCGCAGTCCATCGGCGAGAACGAGTCGAACAACGTCCCCAGCCCGAAGACCGCCGTACTGACCAGCAGACCGGTCAGCTCCCGCTGGCCACGCGCGGCCGGCCTGGCCAGCAGTACGGCGACCAGGAGCAACACGCCCGTGGCCAGGTCCATCGCCCGCGCGTACAGACTCGTGGACTGGTCACGCGCGCCCAGCTCACTCAAGAACGAGTGCTGGACGTCCAAGGGAAACCCGGCCGCCGCCTCGAGCAGCAGGCTGCAGTACAGCACGCCGGCAGCGAGCATCAGGTTGCGGATGAGGCGGTAAGGAACGGCGGCCATGCCTTACACCGTGGCATGTCAACCTAAGTATTGACTGTGGCGTCAGCTGTACTGTCGAGGTAGTGCTAGGTCGACCGAAGTCACAGCGAACTAGTGGGATGATCGGCTGGTGCGGTCGGAACAAGCAGCAGTGATCCCGGCGTGGCAGCACCGGGCCGCGGTCTGGGTGGGCCGCGTCGTCGTGCTTGCCTCGGTGTGGTCGTTCATTGCGATCCCGTTGCATATCGCCGCCCCGCGACTCGTCAAGCACGTCGACTTCGCGTTCGACTTCGTCGGGATCCCGGCCGGCCACACGATCTTCTCCGCCGTCTACCTCGCGGTGGTCGGCAGCGCGTTGCTGCGCGGTAAGCGAGCCGCCCTGCTCTGGGTGCTGTGGGTCTTCGAGGCGCTCTGGTTCCTGGCCCAGGTCGCCGGGATCGCGTTCACCAGCGTCCGGCTGGCCAACCCGACCGACGCGGACCTGCTGCGCGACTTCGGTCCGGCCAGTGTCCAGGATCTGGAATGGGGCATCGTCCAGGCGATCGTGGTGGCCGCGATCGTCGCCCTGCTGTGGACGATCCGGGGAGCTTTCCCGGCCCGACTCGCGCCCGGCAGCCGGCGGCTCGCGATCGGCGCGCTGGTGTTCGGCATGCTGATCTCGATCGCGGTCAGCATCACGCTCACGCAGCTGTTCCCGCGCACGCTCAGCGGCCAGCGGCAGAAGATCGGCTGGGCCGTGATCGCCGCGCTCGGTCAGTCCCGCAGCAAGATGGGCGGGCACGAGGGCCACGGCTGGATCGGCCTGACCGTCGGCGCGATCTCGGCGGCCTCGCTGGTGATCGCGTTCTGGATCTTCCTCCGCTCGGTCCAGCGCGTCCGCTACCTGACCCAACCCGAGGAGCTTGAGGTACGCCGCCTGCTCCTGCTGCACGGTGAGCGCGACTCGCTCGGGTACTTCGCCACCCGCCGGGACAAGGCCGTCGTGTTCGCACCGGGCAACGACGCCGCGATCGCCTACCGGGTGGTCAACGGGGTCAGCCTCGCCAGCGGGGATCCGCTCGGCGACCCGGTCGCCTGGCCCGCGGCGATCCAGCGCTGGCTGGCCGAGGCCCGCCGGTACGGGTGGTCGCCGGCCGTCCTGTCGGCGAGCGAGGAGGCGGCGCAGGCGTACGTCGACTCGGGGCTGCGCGCGTTGTCGATGGGTGACGAGGCGATCATCGACGTCGCGGACTTCACGCTCGAGGGCCGGACCATGCGCCCGGTGCGGCAGGCGGTCACCCGGGTGCAGCGCGCCGG
Organism: Kribbella sp. NPDC003557; assembly: GCF_040610805.1. NCBI lineage: Bacteria > Bacillati > Actinomycetota > Actinomycetes > Propionibacteriales > Kribbellaceae > Kribbella > Kribbella sp. NPDC003557. The sequence continues at coordinate 70,343 of NZ_JBEXMY010000017.1, read as the reverse complement.
GTACCACGCCGAGGTCGTCCGGCACGGGGACCTGTCGCCGGAGGCCCTGGCACAGTACGTCCACCTCGCCGAGCAATGGCGTGGCGCGCGGACCGAGCGCGGGTTCTCGATGGCGCTCGGCAGGCTCGGCGATCCGTCCGACGCGCGCTGCGTGATGGTGATCGCCCGGGACGCGGAAGGCGCGGTCCGCGGGCTGCTGTCGTTCGCGCCGTGGGGCGTCCGGGGCGTGTCGCTGGATCTGATGCGGCGCGATCCCGAGTCGGTGAACGGCTTGATGGAGTTCATGGTGACATCGCTGATCGACGCCTGCGGCGATCTCGGCGTGCACCGGATCTCGCTGAACTTCGCGATGTTCCGGGAGATCTTCAGCGACGCCGAACGGGTCGGCGCCGGGCCGGTGCTGCGGCTCACGAACGCCTTGCTGACCGCGGGTTCGCGCTTCTGGCAGCTGGAGAGCCTGTACCAGTCGAACGAGAAGTACCTGCCGCGCTGGTCGCCGCGCCTGATGTGCTACTCGCGCGGCGCGTCGCTCGCCCAGGTGGTGTTCGCGGCCGGTACCGCGGAGGGCTTCCTGCCCGCGCCGCGGCCGTGGACCCGTGTCGACAGCATCGAGACGGCCGAGCGGCACGCGATCATGGCCGCGGACGGCCGCGCGTTCGCGACCGCGGTCCACGAACAGGAGGTCGAGTTGCTGCGGCCGGCGCTGCCGGCCCGCAAGCTCACCGAGCAGGAGCAGATCCGGCGCACCAAGCTCGCCGAGCTGGTTGCCGCGGGCATCGACCCGTACCCGGTCGAGGTGCCGCGGACGGAGACCCTCGAGCGGGTCCGCGAGCTGTACCCGAACCTGCCGCCGGACCATCACACCGGGCACACGGTGTCCGTGACCGGCCGCGTGCTGCGGATGCGGAACCACGGCGGCCTCGCGTTCGCGCAGTTGCAGGACGGGCTCACCCAACTGCAGGTCATGCTCACGGCCGCGTCGTGCGGCGACGTACCGCTGGACCGGTGGCGGCGCCTGGTCGACATCGGCGACCACGTCAGCGTGACCGGCGAGGTCGTCACCAGCCGCCGCGGTGAACTGTCGATCGCGGCGACGGACTGGGTGATGGCGGCGAAGTGCCTGCACCCGTTGCCCGACAAGCGGAAGGGCTTCACCGACCCCGAGGCGCGGGTCCGGCAGCGGCACCTGGACCTGGTGATGAACCCGGACTCGCTGCGGATGATGCGGCAGCGCAGTGCCGCGGTCCGCGCGCTGCGCAACGGGTTCGAGAACCGCGGGTTCATCGAGGTGGAGACGCCGATGCTGCAGGCGGTGCACGGCGGCGCGAACGCGCGCCCGTTCGTCACCCACATCAACGCCTACGACACCGAGCTGTTCCTGCGGATCGCGCCGGAGCTGTTCCTGAAGCGGCTGAGCGTCGGCGGGATGGGCAAGATCTTCGAGCTGAACCGGAACTTCCGCAACGAGGGCGCGGATGCGACCCACAACCCGGAGTTCACCTCGGTCGAGGCGTACCAGCCGTACGCCGACTACCACGTGATGCGCGAGCTGACCCGCGAGCTGCTGATCGAGGCCGCCATCGCGGTGTACGGCAAGCCCGTCGTCCGCCGCGGCGGCGAGGAGATCGACATCTCCGGTGAGTGGCCGGTCGTCACGGTCCACGACGCGGTCGGCCGGGCGGCCGGTACGACGATCGACTCGGAGACGCCCGCCGACCGGCTCCGGGAGCTGTGCACGGACCACGGCGTCCACACGACCTTCGAGATGACGGCCGGCGAACTGGTGCTCGATCTGTACGACGAACTCGTGGAGCCGCACACGACGCTGCCGACGTTCTACACCGACTTCCCGCTCGAGACTTCGCCGCTGACCCGCAACCACCGCACGAACCCGCGCCTCGCGGAACGCTGGGACCTGGTCGCGTTCGGCGCCGAGATCGGGACGGCGTACTCCGAACTCGTCGACCCGGTCGAGCAGCGCCGCCGCCTCACCGAGCAGTCCCTGAAGGCCGCCGCCGGCGATCCTGAAGCGATGTCGCTGGACGAGGACTTCCTGTCGGCGCTGGAGTACGCGATGCCCCCGACCGGCGGGCTCGGCATCGGTGTCGACCGGGTCATGATGATGCTGACCGGCCAGAACATCCGCAGCACGCTGGCGTTTCCGTTCGTCCGTCCCGCACCACGGGACTGATGCCTTACCCTGGACAACTCACGGGTTGGGGTGACCCTGGGGGTGGGGATGAAGCGCTGGCTTGCGCTCTGTATCGGGGTGTGTCTGGTTGCGGGCTGCGGCGGGAAGCCGGAGGCCGCGCCGAGCCCCGGCACGTCGCCGTCCAGCAGCGCCGTGCCCGCGCCGGTGTCGTCGGTGCCGACCGCCGGGCCGTTGGGTACGGCGGCCTACCAGGCTGAGCTGAGCCGCATCGACCAGGTGCTGGCCGGTCCGGCGCGAGCGCTGACCCGGGTGCGGACAGCCGAGGCCCTGAGCGAGGCGATGAGCACGCTCGCGGAGTCGCTCAACACGATCGCGGTCCGGCTCGCCGCGCTGACCGTGACGTCCCGGCTGACCGGCGCCCACGACCTGCTCCAGGAACGCATCGGGGTGGCGGCGACGCGGTTGACGAGCTCGGTGCAGAAGACCGAGGAGGACGCCCGCTGCGGTGGCACCGCCTACACCTCGCAGAAAGTCCAGCGCCAACTGCGCACCGATCTCGGCACCGCGCTCGTCCAGTTGCAGCGGCTCCAGCTGACGTTCGGCAAGACACTCCCCGATCCAGGTCCGGCGCCGGAACAGGTACGGCCCGACAACGGCGACGTGCTGGTACGACGGGGCGCGAACGGCGTGGGCCGGCTCAAGATCACCAACGGCACGCCGAAGGACGTGGCGATCTCGATCGTCGGCGACGGGCAGCCACCCGGGAGCCCGCAGGTGATGGTCTACCTCCGGGCGACCCAGTCGGCGACCGTGAACCGGATCGCCGGCGCGTACCGCCTGTACTTCAAGAGCGGCACGGAGTGGGACACCGAGCACCGCAGGTTCCTGGCGGACTGCACGTTCAAGAAGTTCGACCAGACCTTCGGCAAGAACCAGGCCTGGCAGGTCAACCTCCAGCCCCGGCCCGGCGGTAACGCCGACACCACCGAGGTCGAGGCCTACTAGAGGCCGAGCTTGTCGAGCAGGTGACCGAGAATGCCGCCCAGGCCTCCGGGCTGGTCCGGGTCGTCAGGGGTCGGCGGCGGCGTGCTCGGGGTGGAGCTGGTGGGTGGCGCCGTCGGCGTCGTCGACGGGGTCGGGCTGCCGCTCGGCGTGGCGGTCGGATCGGTGGACGGCGGCGCGGTCGGCGGTCGCTTCGTGGCGACCGGGATCGTCGGCTCGGTGGTCTGGACGATCTGCGGGGTCGGCGTGCCCGGGCCGGACGTCGGGTCCGGTGTGGCGAGACCGACCGGCACCTGCACCTCGCCCGGCTTGGTTGCGGTGGGCAACGGCGTGGTGACCGCGTTCGGCGTCACACCGGGCGTGGCGGCCGGCGTCGCGGTGGCACGGGGCGGCAGGACCGCGACGTTCTGCGTGGGCTCGCCGGGCTGCGGACCGGCGATCGGCACGGCCGGTTCGGGTCCGCCACCGGGCAGCGGCAGGAACCCGGCGCCGATCCGCGGACCGCCCAGCAGCGCGACGAAGAACAGGACCAGGTAGCCGAGGAGCAGGAGACCCGCGCCGGCGGCAGCCTGGCGGCGACGCCGCGGGTTCTGCCAGGGCGGTCGGCGGGAAGCCGTGGCAGACATCGCATTCACAAGTCCCGCAGAGTATCGGTTGCCGAGTTGTTTCAAACAGTCCTTGGAAGAAATTCCACCCAGAAACTCATTCTTCTCGTAATTCTGGTGCATTTACGCGGTCGTAGGAATGCGGTGCGTTAGCTGACAACGCGCCGATCTACACAGCGACATCCGTCGCGGTCTGCCAGCCTGCTCTCATGAATCTGGTGCTGCTGCACGGTCTGGGAGCCAACGGCCGCGTCTGGGACGCCTGGCCGCACGCCAACTTCGCTCCCGACCTCCCCGGCCACGGCTCGGCCGCCACGCTCCCGTCGTACACCTTCGCCGCCATGGCCGCGGCGATCGCGGCCATGGCCGCGGCGGATCTTCCGGTACGCCGAGACGTCGTCCTGCTCGGCCACTCGCTCGGCGGGGTGATCGCACTCGAACTGGCCAGCGGGCGGTACGACGTCACCTTGAGCCGGGTCGTCGCGCTCGGCGTGAAGGTGAGCTGGTCGGCGGACGACCTGGGGCGGGCGAACGCGCTCGCGCAGAAGCCTGTCGCGTGGTTCGAAAGCCGCGACGAAGCAGCCGCGCGATTCCTCAAGGTCTCCGGCCTCCAAGGACTCGCGGACCCGGCTGACGCCGTCGTGGACCACGGTCTGCTGGAGGAGGACGGCCGCTGGCGTCTCGCCCTGGATCCCGCGACGTTCGGCGTCGGCGCGCCGGACATGCCCGCGCTGATCGCGGCGAGTCAGGCCGAGGTGGTGCTCGCGCGCGGCGAGCGGGACCCGATGAACAGCGACGCCGAACTGCACGCCCTGCATGACCAGGTCGTCACGCTGCCCGGCCTCGGACACAACGCGCACGTCGAGGACCCGGCGGCGGTCGCGGCGCTGCTCAGGTGAGGGCCTGCAGGCCGATCACCGACAGCAGGCGGAGCTTCTCCGCGGCTTCGCTGTTCGGCGCGGCCGTGTAGACGACGATGCGCAGGTCGCTACCGGGGACGGCGAGCACGTCGCAGTCGATGTCAAAGGTGCCGACGTCGGGATGCCGGATGGTCTTGCGCTCGGTCTGGTGGAAGCCGACGACGGGCTGGTCCCACAGCCGCGCGAACTCGTCGTACCCGGTCCGGAGCTCCTCGATCAGCGCCGTCAGCTCCGGGTCGTGCGGGTACCGGGCGAGGGAGGCGCGCAGGTCGGTGACCATCGCGATCCGGAAGTCCCGCTGCTGGTCCGGCGTCTGGACGACGCGGTCGCCCGGCGCCGCGAAGTGCCGGTAGACGATGTTCCGCCACCGCCCGTGCCACGGCGACGGATCGCCGATCAGCGCCGCGAACAGCGGGTTCCAGGTGATCACCGTCCAGGCCGCGTCGCAGACGCACAGCGGCGCGCCCTCCAGCTGGTCGACGATGCGCTGCACTCCCGGCGGGATGTACGCCGAGACGCGCCCGGGCGACGGCTCGACCTCGCCCGCGAGCACGAACAGATGGTTGCGCTCGGCATCGGACAGCCGGAGCGCGCGGGCCAGCGCGGTCAGCACCTGCACGGACGGCGACTCCGACCGGCCCTGCTCCAGCCGGACGATGTAGTCGACCGACAGACCCGCGAGGTGGGCCAGCTCCTCACGCCGCAATCCCGGCGCCCGGCGCTTCCCACCGGACGGCAGCCCGACCTCCGACGGCGTCACCCGGTCACGCCACGCGTGCAACGTCCTGCCGAGCTCGCCCATGTCCTCCAGTATCGCGGGCCGTCGGCGGATCAGCCTGGTACTGCCATTCCCTAGGACATCGCGGGTACTACCTGCTCCGGACCGCCGGCGCGAGGGTAGAGCCATGACCACGACACTCATCACCGGGGCGAACCGAGGCCTCGGATACGAAACAGCCCGGCGGCTGATCGAGGCCGGACACACCGTCTACATCGGCGCGCGCGACCCGCAGCGCGGCAAGCAGGCCGCGGACGAGCTGGGCGCGCACTACCTGCCCCTGGACGTGACCAGCGACGAGTCGGTCGACGCAGCGGCGGAGCAGCTCGCCGAGCTCGACGTACTGATCAACAACGCCGGCATTCCCGGACCGCACAAGGACGCGCGGGACCTGACCGCCGACGACTTCCACCAGGTGTTCGACCTGAACGTCTACGGGCCGGTGCGGATGATCCGCCGCTTCCTGCCGCTGCTCGAGCGCAGCGCGAACCCGGTGATCGTGAACGTCTCCAGCGGTCTCGGCTCGATCGCCGCCGCGGTGGACGCGGACGCGGTCAGCACGGTGCCGGTGTGGGTGCCGGCCCCGGCGTACGGCGCCTCGAAGGCGGCACTCAACATGATGACGGTGCAGTACGCGAAGCAGCTGCCGAACCTGCGGATCAACACCGTCGACCCCGGCTACACGGCGACCGACTTCAACGGCCGCACCGGCTACCAGACCGTCGAGGAGGGCGCCGACATCATCGTCCGGCTCGCCACCATCGACCGGGACGGGCCGACGGCGGAGTACCTGAGCCTGCACGGGACGATCCCCTGGTGATCAAGGGGTGATCAGCACTCGATGACGTTGACGGCGAGGCCGCCGCGGGACGTCTCCTTGTACTTGATCTTCATGTCCGCGCCGGTCTCGCGCATGGTCTTGATGACCTTGTCGAGGGTGACCACGTGCACGCCGTCGCCGTGCATCGCCATCCGGGCCGCGTTGATCGCCTTCACCGAGGCCATCGCGTTCCGCTCGATGCACGGGATCTGCACCAGCCCGCCGACGGGGTCGCAGGTCAGGCCGAGGTTGTGCTCCATCGCGATCTCGGCGGCGTTCTCGACCTGCTGCGGCGTGCCGCCGAGCACCTCGCAGAGACCGGCCGCGGCCATCGAGCAGGCGGAGCCGACCTCGCCCTGGCAGCCGACCTCGGCGCCGGAGATCGACGCGTTCTCCTTGTAGAGCACGCCGATCGCGCCGGCCGCCAGCAGGAACCGCACCACGCCGTCCTCGGTCGCCCCGGGCACGAAACGCCGGTAGTAGTGCAGCACGGCGGGGATGATGCCGGCGGCACCGTTGGTCGGGGCGGTGACGATCCGGCCGCCGGAGGCGTTCTGCTCGTTGACCGCGAGCGCGAACAGGTTCACCCAGTCCATCACCTTGAGCGGGTCGACCGACCACGGGTCCTGGCTGAGCTTCTTGTGCAGGGCGTGCGCCCGGCGCGGCACCTTGAGCCCGCCGGGCAGGATGCCCTCGGTCTCGCAGCCCTCGCGGACGCAGTCCTGCATCACCTGCCAGATGTGCAGCAGGCCGTCGCGGACCTCGTCCTCGGTCCGCCAGGCGAGCTCGTTCGCGAGCATCACCTCGCTGATGGTCAGCTGCGACTCGCGGCACCGGTCGAGCAGCTCCGCACCGGTCGTGAACGGGTACTTCAGCGGAGTCGTGTCCGGCACGATCCGGTCCCCCGCGGCGGCGTTCTCGTCCACGACGAACCCGCCGCCGACCGAGTAGTAGGTGCGCTCGCGCAGCACCGCGCCGGCCGCGTCGCGGGCCACGAAGATCATCCCGTTCGGGTGGTACGGCAGGGCCTTGCGGCGGTGCATCAGCAGGTCGGTGTTCTCGTCGAACGCGATCTCGTGGCTGCCGGCCAGCAGGATCCGGCCGCACTCGCGGATCGTCTCGACGCGGGCGTCGACCGAGTGCGTGACCACGGTCTCCGGGTCGGCGCCCTCGAGGCCGAGCAGGACGGCCTTGTTGCTGCCGTGGCCGTGGCCGGTGGCGCCGAGCGAGCCGAAGAGCTGGGCCTCGACCCTGGTCGTCGCGGCCAGCAGGCCGTCATCGACCAGGCCGAGCGCGAACGTGCGGGCGGCGCGCATCGGTCCCACGGTGTGGGAGCTCGACGGGCCGATCCCGATACTGAACAGATCGAAGACGCTGATCGCCATCGTGTGGAGGTTCCTTCCGGTCGCCGTTGACCGTTTGGTGTCCTCCCCGCTCTGTCAGGCGGATGCCTTCCAGAGGTGCCTCGCCCGCGCGGTGAAGGTGCCTGAGAGATTCTTGGGGAGAGTTGCTCCTACGGCGCCCGGTTCGTGCCCGGGTCTCTCCCGCACGGGTTCATGCGGCTGTTGAGTTGACTGACGTTGTGGACGGTACGGCGGTCTGCCCGCCAACGTCAATCCGGCCCGTCCGGACCGCCCAGATCTCGAAGAACCAGGTGAACAGCGGAGGAACGCTTGCCGCCAGCGCGGCCAGAGTCACCGGCCACGACCAGCGCAGCGGACCGCGAACGGCGAGCACGGTGACCACGTAGACGACGAAAATGCCGCCGTGGATCGGCCCGAAGATCTTGACGCCGATCTCGTTGTCGGACAGCACGTACTTGAACAGCATCCCGATCAGCAGTCCGGTCCACGAGACCGCCTCGGCGATCGCCACCGTCCGGAACCACACCGCATGTTTGGTACTCATCAACGACCGACCCTAACAAGCCCCCCAAGTCGTGATCGGGGTCACGCGGGGCGAGTCCCCGATGCCGTCAGCAAGCGATTGCCCGAAGGATCGTCGGCATGACGTTCATCCGACGCGCCGTGGCCGGCGCGCTGTTCATCGGCGTGGCCGCCGCCGGGCTGACCACCACCGCCGCAGCGAGCCCTCAGCTGCGGTGGGCCGACTGCCAACCGGAAGGAAAAGACGACCCCGCGGAGGTGAAGGGCTCGGAGTGCGCCACCCTCAGGCTTCCTGTCGACTGGCGGGACCCGGGCGGACCGACCTTCGGCCTCGCCCTGGCCAGGAGGAAGGCCGAGGGGCCCGGCGAGCGGGTCGGGGTGCTCGTGTTCGGGCCGGGCGGGCCCGGGGACTCGGGTGTCGACCGGGTGAAGACCGGGATGGACCGGTTCAGCGAGGACCTGCGGGACCGGTTCGACATCGTCAGCTTCGACCCGCGCGGTGTCGCGCGCAGCAACCCGGTGAAGTGCTCCGTCGATCTGCTCGACAAGCAGCCGTCGCCGATCATCAGGAGCGCGGCCGAGTTCACCGCCACGATCAGCTACAACCGGGCGCTCGCCAAGGACTGCCGCGAACACACCGGCCCGTTGTACGACCACATCGACACCTGGCAGACGGTGCGCGACGTCGACGCCGTACGGCGGGCTCTCGGTGAGTCGACGATCTCCTTCCACGGCAGCTCGTACGGGACGCTGCTCGGAGCGCAGTACGCCGAGACGTACCCGCGCCGGGTCCGCGCGATGGTGCTGGAGAGTGTGAGCGACCACAGCTCGGCCACCACCCAGGCGTTCCTCGACGACCAGGCGGCCGCGGGACAGGACTCGTTCGACGAGTTCGTGAAGTGGTGTGACGCGACCACGACCTGCGCCCTGCACGGCACCGACATCCACGCACGGTGGGCCGATCTGCTCGCCAAGTCACCGGACCCGTTCACGTTGAGCTTCGGGGTGTTCCGGATGCTGTACGAACCGAAGTGGGCCGCGCTCGCCGAGATGCTGAAGGCGGGAGTCACACCCCCGAAGCCAACGCAGACCGGGCTGTACCCGCTGGCGGTGTTCTGCCAGGACTGGAACCTGCCGGTGCGCAGCTACCGCGAGTACGCCGGGCACCTCCAGCGGCTCGCGCGGAACAACCAGGACCTGCGCTACCCCGGTCAGTTGATGGCCGTGTCGATCTGCCTCGGCTCACCGCCGGCTGACAACCCGCAGCACCGGCTGAAGGTCCGTGAACTCAAGACACCAGTGCTGCTCGCCAATGCGATCCACGACCCGGCCACCGGGTACATGTGGGCGCAGAGCGTAGAGCGTCAGCTCGGGCGGCACGGCGTGCTGCTCACGTACCAAGGCTGGGGACACGGGAGCTACACGAAGAGCCCGTGCATGCAGAGCGCGATCGACAGCTACCTGATCGCACGGGACGTGCCGGAGCGCGGCACCAGTTGCCCAGCCGTGCCCCCGGCCGGGTGATTGGAAACCGGGGCCGACGCTCACAACCAGCCCCGGCCCCGGGGCCCTGCGTCAGACCGGTATCCCGGTCACATCCAGCACGCGGTCGAGCTGGTCCCCACGGACCAGCCGTCGCGCCAGGAGCTGGAGCTCGGCGCAGGCCGTCTCGAGTGCCTGTGACTGGGACCGGCAGTTGTCGACGTACCAGAACGGGTCGTCCGGCTGCGGATCGTCGGCGTCGTCGATGTCGGCGTACCAGTGCCGGCTGCCGCAGTTCACTACTCGCACACGCAGGTTCATGATGTAACTCCCCCGTACCCAGGGTTCCTGGGTCCCCCCTTTTTGGCCCCCAGTCCGGGGCCGACCCGGCCGGCGTGTGATCAGAGGCCCCCCACTCCCACACGCCTGGCCGGGTTCGACCCTCCCCCCGCCCTCTACATCGGGGGCCCGGCCGCGAACGTTACTGGCCGTGACCGGTAATTTTGATTACTTCGCTGCCAGGTGCGACCGGGTCCACTGCTCGAGACCGTCCGTGGTGATCGGCAGGTCCTCGGTGAGGATCTCGAGCCGGTCGGAGTGGACCACGACGTTGTCCTCGATCCGGATGCCGATCCCGCGCAGCTCCGGCGGGACGGTCTCGTCGTTCGGGTGGAAGTACAGGCCCGGCTCGACCGCGAGCGCCATCCCGGCCTCGATGGTGCCGGCGAAGTACGCCTCCGGCCGGGACGCGTCGCAGTCGTGCACGTCGAGGCCGATGTAGTGCCCGGTCCCGCAGACGATGTACCGCCGGTGCTGCTGGCCGTCCGGGCCGAGCAACTCGTCGATCGAGGCATCCAGCAGGCCCCAGTCACGCAGCCCCTCGGCCAGCACCCGCAGCGCCTCGTACTGGAACGCGCGGTACGGCGCTCCGACCTTGACGGCCTCGAGCGACGCGAGCTGCGCCTTGTACACCAGGTCGTGCACCTGCCGCTGCGCCGCGGTGTACTCACCGGTGGCGGGGAACGTCCGGGTCACGTCCGCGGTGTAGAGCGTGCGGGTCTCGACGCCGGCGTCCAGCAGGATCACGTCGCCCTCGTTCACCGGGCCGTCGTTGCGGACCCAGTGCAGCACCGGGGCATGCTTGCCAGAAGCAACGATCGACGCGTAGCCGACGCCGTTGCCCGCGGTCCGCGCGCGGCGGTCGAAGGTGCCCTGCAGCCAGCGCTCGCCGCCGCCGCGGATCGCCTCCGGCAGCTCCCGCGCCACGTCACCGAACGCGAGCACACTGGCCGCGACCGCTTCCCGCAGCTGGTCGAGCTCCCAGTCGTCCTTGATCCGGCGCAGCTCGGCGAGCGTCTGGCGCAACGCGTTGCCGTCGGTGGGCGACGTCCGCACCAGCGCGTCCAGCATCGGCTCGACGCCCGGGACCGAGAGCATGAACGGGACCGCGCCGCGCACCGCCGCGGGCAGTTCCTCGATCGGGCGGCAGGCGATCTGCAGCGCGTCCGACCAGTCCTTCAGGCCCGGCACCGGGCCGATCCACAGCTCGCCGTCGCGCGCGTTCGCGAAGAAGTCCGCCTCGTCCGGTCCGGCCGTCTCGCGCAGGTAGAGCGTCGCGTCGCCGTCCCCGGAGATGACCAGGACCGCACCCTCGGCCTGGCAGCCGGTCAGCCAGACGAAGTCGCTGTCCGCGCGGAACTGGTAGTCGGTGTCGTTCGACCGCACCGGCGCCCGGCCGGCCGCGAGCGCGATCCGGCGTCCCGGCAGCGCGGCGGCGAGCTTGCGCCGATGCTCCGCGGCCGCCTCGGCGAGCCCTTCCGGCACCGTCACCGAGCGGTCCACCGGCCCCCAGCCGCGGGAGATGAACTCCCGGAACCCCTTGGCGTCGATCGGGCGGTAGGACTTCGGCGTCTGGTCGGTCCGGGCGTCATCGGTCATGAGCTGAGCTCCCCTTTACAGCTGTCGGTGTCAGCTCATCAACTCAGGTTGTCGCGGGCCCGCGCAAGCCCTTATCCCGGAACGCGGCGATCAGCGCCTGCTCGGAGTCGAGCAGGTACTGGTGGAGGTCGGCGGCGGCCTGTTCGTACTTGCGGGCCTCGAGCAGCTCGAACAGTCCCCGGTTGCGCTCGATGTACGGCTCGTGCAGCTCGCGCGGGGTCGCGATCACGTGGAACAGGAGCCGCAGCTCCGCGAGCAGGCGACCCGTCATCGCGTCCATCCGGGCACTGTCCGCAAGCCCGATCAGGTGCTGGTGGAAACGCATGTTCGCCGTACCGACAGCGGGCCAGCGGTCCGCGCTCGCCGCCGCCTCGGCCGCTTCGACGTCGTCGTGCAGCGGCTCGAGCCGGCCGGCCGGGAGCTCCGGATCACGGTCGGCCAGGCCGCGGACGACATCCACCTCGAGGACGCGACGCAGCCGGTACAGGTCGATCACATCGTGCTCGTCCAGCTCCGGCACGAAGACGCCGCGATGCAACTTGTAGACGAGCAGGCCCTCGTGGGTGAGCAGCCGGAAGGCCTCGCGCAGCGTGTTCCGGCTGACCTCCAGGACCTCGGTCAGCTCGACCTCGGAGAGCTGGGCTCCCGGCGGCAGTGCACCCTCGGTGATACTGCGGCGCAGGATGTCCGCGGCCCGCTCGGCCGAGCTGCTCCGGTCCAGCCGCGCGACATCCGCGGCGACGGTCCGCAGCCATGCCTGCCGGCCGGTCTCCTCCCCACCCGTGGTCATCTCTGCATCATCCCAGGTGGCATCGAAAAGTGGAACAATGCTCTTGCAGGATTGTTCAACAATCCCTACGCTCGGGGCCAGGAGGTGGCACATGGACCTCAACGCGGACATGGGTGAGGGCTACGGCCCCTGGGCGATGGGCGACGACTCGGCACTGCTCGAGGTCGTGACGAGTGCGAACGTGGCCTGCGGCTTCCACGCCGGCGACCCGTCGATCATGCGCCGGGTGACGGCCGAGGCAGTCGAGCGCGGTGTCGCGATCGGCGCGCACGTCGGGTACGCCGACAAGGCCGGGTTCGGGCGCCGGTTCGTCGACATCGAGCCGTCCGCGCTGCGCGACGAGGTGGTGTACCAGCTCGGCGCGCTGGACGCGTTCGCGCGGATCGCCGGCGACCGGGTCCGGTACGTGAAACCCCACGGCGCGCTCTACAACACGATCGGCCACCACAGCGAGCAGGCCGCCGCGGTGGTGGCTGCGGTCGCGGACTACGACAAGGCCCTTCCGGTGCTCGGGCTGCCTGGATCCGAGTGGCTCCGGCTCGCCGCCGAGGCCGGTCTGACCGCGATCCACGAAGCCTTCGCCGACCGCGCGTACACCGCGGCCGGCACGCTGGTGTCCCGGCGCGAGTCCGGTTCCGTGCTCCACGACGCCGACGAGATCGCGACCCGCTGTACGGCGATGGCCACCGGGCAGCCGATCCGGGACGTCACGGGTGGCGCGCTGGTGGTCGACGCGGCCTCCATCTGCGTCCACGGCGACACCCCCGGCGCCGTCGGCATCGCCCGCCGGGTGCGTGGCGCGCTGGAGGGAGCGGGCGTCACGGTGCGCCCGTTCACCGGCTGATGCGGATCCTCCCGTCGGGTGACCGGGCGCTGCTGGTCGAGCTCGGCGACCTCGACGAGGTGCTCGGGTACTACGCGGCGCTGACCGCGGACCCACCCGCGGACGTGGTGGACGTCGTACCGGCGGCGCGGACCGTGCTGGTCACGACATCGGGCAGCCTCGACGCGCTGTCCCGCGCACTGCGGGCGGTGACGCCGACCGACGGGCGGCAGGCGGCGGGCGACCTGATCGAGATCCCGGTCGTGTACGACGGCGAGGATCTGCCGGACGTCGCACGGTTGCTCGGCTGCTCGGCGGCCGATGTGGTCGCGCGCCACACCAGCGACGAGTGGACGGTGGCGTTCTGCGGGTTCGCGCCCGGGTTCGGGTACCTGACGTCCGCCGGCGCGTGGGACATCCCGCGGCGCGAGTCGCCGCGGACGAAGGTGCCGACGGGCGCGGTCGCGCTGGCCGGGGAGTTCAGCGGCGTGTATCCCCGTGAGTCGCCGGGCGGCTGGCAGCTGATCGGCCGGACGCCGGTGCGCATCTTCGACTCCGGGCGTGATCCGGCCGCACTGTTCCATCCCGGGCGCCGGGTCCGGTTCGTCGACGCGGGTCGTGGATGAGCAGCCTGACCGTACTCGAAACGGGGCCGTTGGCAACGATCCAGGACGCGGGGCGGGCCGGCCAGGCGGCGCTCGGCGTACCGGCCTCGGGGGCCTGCGACCGCGGCGCGTACGCGCTGGCGAACCGGCTGGTCGGCAATCCGGTCGGCGCGGCCGCCGTCGAGGTCACGTACGGCGGGCTGGTGCTCCACGCGGACCAGGACCTCGTCGTCGCGATCACCGGCGCGCCGTGCACCGGCGTACCGCTCAACGCACCGGCCACGCTCCGCGCCGGTCAGGTGGTGCGGCTCGGTCCGCCGTCGAGCGGGCTGCGTACGTACGTCGCCGTCCGCGGCGGGATCGACGTACCTGAGGTTCTGGGCTCCCGATCCACCGACCTGCTGTCCGGGCTCGGGCCCGCGCCGCTGACGGCGAACCAGACGCTGCCGGTCGGGTCGTCCGTCGAGCCGATGCCCGGAGTGGACCTGGCTCCGGTCGCGCATCCGCCGGGCGGGCAGGTCGTGCTGCGGGTGACGCCGGGGCCCCGCCGGGACTGGTTCACCGATGCGGGCCGGGCGTCGCTCGTCGCGCAGACCTACCAGGTGAGCAGCAACAGCAACCGCGTCGGCGTGCGTCTCGACGGCGAGCTGCTCGAACGCGCCCGCACGGGCGAACTCGCGAGCGAGGGCATGGCCCGCGGCGCGATCCAGATCCCGCCGTCCGGTACGCCGGTGATCTTCCTCGCGGACCATCCGGTGACCGGCGGCTATCCCGTCATCGCGTACGTCGCCGACGCGGACCTGGACGCGTGCGCCCAGGTCCGCCCGGGGCAGGCCGTGCGGCTGATCAGTTCTTGACGCGGCTGCGCATCTCGGCGGCGAAGGTGTCCTGGGCGATGCGCATCGTGGCGAGTTCGCCGGGGTCCGCGAAGAGTTCGCGGGCCTTGCTCTCGTCGACGTCCTCGACGTGGGTCTGCAGCCACCAGATGTTGCCGACCGGGTCCTTCACCCGGCCGCCGCGGTCGCCGGTGATGCCGGAGTACATCAGCTCGGTCACCACGGTCGCGCCGGCGTCGAGGGCCCGCTGGTAGGTGCGCTCGACGTCGTCGACGTACACGCTCAACAGGCTCGGGGTGTCCGGCCAGTCGGGTGCGGCGTCGAACGTCATCAGGACCGATTCGCCGACCGTGATCTCGGCGTGGCCGACCGTACCGTCCTGGTTCGGGAACCGTCCGCTCGTCCGGACCTCGAAGGTCTGCTCGACGAACTCGAGGAACCTGTCCGCGCCCTTCGCCGCGATGTAGGGCGTGATCGTCGACTTACCGCTTGGTGTGCTCATGCCTCGAGTCTGTCGAAGGTAGCGGCCAGGTTCTGTCCTCTTCATCGACGGATCGTGCGGCTTGGAAGCGCCGGCGGTACTCCGTGGGTGTCGTGCCGAGGTGCCGCGCGAACGCCCGGCGCAGGGTCTCGTCGCTGCCGAGTCCGCTGAGCCGTGCTGCGGTGGTGATGCTGTGGCCGTCGAGCAGGAGCTGCTGGGCCCTGTCCAGCCGCACACGCTCCACCCAGCGGCCGGGCGTCGTGTTGAACTCGCTCTGGAACAGCCGGGTCAGGTGCCGCGGGCTGACCGCGGCCGCGGCGGCCAGGCTCGGCAGGCTGTGGTCGGCGGCCGGATCCGCGACGACGGTGTCGGCGATCGCCCGCAGCGGATCGGTGCGCGCGGCCGGGGTCGCCATCGCGGTCGAGAACTGCGACTGGCCGCCGGGCCGCTGCATGAACACGACGAGCTCACGCGCCACCGCCCGGGCCGTCCCGGCGCCGTGATCAGCTTCGACCACGGCGAGGGTGAGGTCGATGCCGGCGCTGATCCCGGCGGAGGTCAGGTACCTGCCGTCCGTGACGTGCAGCGCGTCCGGGACGAGCTGGATCCTCGGGTACTGCCGCGCCATCGCCGCCGCATGCCGCCAGTGCGTGGTCGCTCGCCGTCCGTCCAGCATTCCGAGCGCGGCCAGTACGAAGGCCCCGCTGCACACGGACGCCACTCGGTCGGCCTCCCGCTCGAGCATTGCCGTCACCTGGAGCACCTCGTCCGGGATCGCGTGGACAAGGCCGTCCGACCCGGCGACCACGACCGTGTCGACCACGCCGGCCTCCTCGGGACGGACCACGCCGGCCAGCACCACACCTGAGGCAGTCGTCACCTGCCCGCCGCTCGCGGACACGAGCACCGACTCGTACCGCACCGCGGAGCTCCCGCTGCGCCCATCCGGCCCGGCTGTCACCTGGTTGGCCTGATGGAGGACCTCGAGCGGTCCGGTCACGTCGAGCAGCGTCACCCCGTCGTACACCACGAACGCGACCCGGCGTGTCCGAATCTGTGGTTTACATGGCGATCTGGACATGGCACCAGCGTAGCCCCGGCCGCGAACCTGGACGCATGACCGAAACCATCGCCGGTATCCAGATGCCCGACAGCGCGCTCGCCCGCGAGGCGACCGACCTCGTCCGCGACGCCGCGTCGCCGCTGCTCTTCGACCACTCCCGCCGCGTCTACCTGTTCGGATCGCTGCGCGGGCGGGCGCAGGGTCTCGAGTTCGACCCGGAACTGCTGTACGTCGGCGCGATGTTCCACGACCTCGGCCTGACCGGGCGCTACCGCCGGACCGACCAGCGCTTCGAGATCGACGGCGCCGACGAGGCGCGGCGTTTCCTGCAGCAGCACGGGATCGGCACCGACGCCGCCGACCGGGTGTGGACGGCGATCGCGCTGCACACCACGCCTGAGATCCCGCTGCACATGGCGGCCGAGATCGCCCTCGTCACCCGGGGCGTCGAACTCGATGTCCTCGGCATCGGATACGACACCGTCACGGACGCCGAGCGTGCTGCCGTGACCGCCGCCCACCCGCGCCCCGATTTCAAGAACCGGATCCTCGCGGCGTTCACCGAAGGCATCCAGGACCGGCCCGCGACCACCTTCGGCAACGTGAAGGCCGACGTGCTCGAGCACTTCGTACCGGGTTTCCACCGCGGCGATTTCGTGGACGTCATCAAGAACTCGTCCTGGCCGGAGTGACCGCGGACGTTGCTTGTCCGGGAGCCGGGGACAGGTGAGGATGTCCGGTATGACGGAAAGTTCTGGAACGCCAGGCATCGACAGCACAGTTCCCCCGAGCGGCACCGGATGCGTCGAGTGTCTGCAGGCCGACGGCTGGTGGTTCCACCTCCGCCGGTGCGCGCAGTGCGGTCACATCGGCTGCTGTGACTCCTCCCCCGCCCAGCACGCTTCCGCCCACGCCTCCGAGACCGGCCACCAGATCGTCCGCAGCTTCGAGCCCGGCGAGGACTGGTTCTGGCACTACGGCGAGTCCCAGTACTACGAAGGCCCCGACCTCGCGCCCCCGGCCGCCCGCCCCGAAGAACAGCCCGTCCCCGGCGGCAAAGTTCCCACCAACTGGCAGTCCCAGCTGCACCGCTGACCCGGCCCCGGGCGGCTACAGCACGAAGCCGGTGGGGAACGGGTCGTCGGGGTCGAGCAGGTAGTTCGCCGTTCCGGTGATCCAGGCTCGGCCGGTCACTGTCGGGACGACGGCAGGGTGCGGTCCGACGGTGGTCTCCTCGATCAGGCGGCCGGTGAAGCGCGTCCCGATGAACGACTCGTTGACGAAGTCGGCGCCGAGGGCCAGCTCGCCGCGGGCGTGCAGCTGGGCCATCCGCGCCGACGTCCCCGTCCCGCACGGCGAACGGTCGAACCAGCCCGGGTGGATCGCCATCGCGTTCCGCGAGTCGGCGCCGTCGAGACCCGGTGCGGTGAACTGCACGTGCTTGCACCCGTTGATCCCCGGGTCGAGCGGATGCACCGGACGATCGGCGGCGTTGATCGCGTCCATGATGTCCAGACCGGCCTTCAGGATGCGGTCCTTCTCCGCCCGGTCGAACGGGATGCCGAGCTGCTCGAGCGGCAGGATCGCGTAGAAGTTCCCGCCGTACGCCATGTCGTAGGTGACCTTGCCCAGCCCCGGCACATCCACCGACGCGTCCAGCGCGTGCGAGTACGCCGGCACGTTGCGCAGCGTCACGTGCTCGGCGCGACCGTTGCTCACGGCAACATCGACGACGACCAGCCCGGCCGGCGTGTCCAGCCGGACCACCGTCTGTGGCTCCGTCACCTCGACCATGCCGGACTCGACCAGCACCGTGGCCACGCCGATCGTCCCGTGACCGCACATCGGGAGCAGACCGGAGACCTCGATGTACAGCACACCCCAGTCCGCGTCGGACCGGGTCGGCGGCTGCAGGATCGCCCCGCTCATCGCAGCGTGACCTCGCGGCTCGTTCATCAGGAACAGCCGCAGGTCGTCGAGGTGCTTGATGAAGTACTCGCGGCGCTCCGCCATCGTCGCGCCCGGCACCACGCCGACCCCGCCGGTGACGACGCGGGTCGGCATGCCCTCGGTGTGCGAGTCGATGGCGCTGATCGTCCGGACCGACCTCATGACTGCCTCACTTCAGGGACTCCACTGCTTTCTTCATGTCCTGCTCCAGTTGCGCGACGTGCTCGGGGACGAGCGGTCCACGCGGCGGCCGGCAGGGTCCGCCGAACCGTCCGACGTAGTCCATGCCGTACTTGATCGCCTGGACGAACTCGGTGCGCGAGTCCCACCGGAACGCCGCGACCAGCGGCTCGTACAACGCGCGGGCCTCCTCCAGCTTGCCCTGCGTGGCGAGCTCGAACAACCGGACCGATTCCTTGGGGAACACGTTCGGGAAGCCGGCGAACCAGCCGGTCGCGCCCATCAGCAGCGCCTCGAGGGTGAGGTCGTCGGCACCGGCGATGACGGCCAGATCAGGCGCCAGCTCGCGGATCTCGAGGATCCGTCGGACGTCACCGGAGAACTCCTTGACCGCGACGATGTTCTCGATCTGCGCGATCTCGGCGAGCAGGTCAGGCGTCAGGTCGACCTTGGTGTCCAGCGGGTTGTTGTAGACCATCACCGGCAGGCCGGCCTTCGCGACCTCGGTGAAGTGCGCGATCACCTCGCCCCGGTTCGCCCGGTACATGGTCGGCGGCAGGCAGAGCACGCCGTCCGCACCGTCCTCGGCCGCCTTCTCCGCCCAGGCGCGGGCCTGGTGCGAGCCGACGCCGTGGACGCCGACGACCACGACACCGTCGTCGCCGACGGCCTCGATCGCGGTCTTCGCCACGGCCCGGCGCTCGTCGTCGGTGAGCGACGAGTACTCGCCGAGCGAGCCGTTCGGCCCGACGCCGCGGCAGCCGTTGTCGACCAGCCAGCGGCAGTGCTCGGCGTACTTGTCGAGGTCGGGACGCAGCCCTGCCGGCGCCGACGCGTCCTCGGCGTACGGCAGTGCGGTCGCGACGATCACGCCGTCCAACTTCTCGCTCATGGTTCCTCCCTGGTTTCCGGTGATGGCGCGACCTCGGCCGCCGCCAGATCCCGCAGCCTCACTGGTACGGCGATCGGTCGTTTCATGCTTGGTTCCGGTACGTCTCCCGGCTTGGCCAGCAGGGCAGCCACGGTGCGCGAGCAAACCCGCCCCTGGCACAGCCCGAGCCCCGCCCGGCTGCTCAACTTCATCGCCCGCCCGTCCTCCAGCCCTCGCTCGTCAGCGGCGGCCTCGAGCTGCCCGCGCGTCACTTCCTCGCACCTACAGACGAGCGTCCCCGCGTCACTCCAGCTCTTCCACCCGTCCCGCACCGGATAAGCCCGAGCCAACGCAGCCGCAAACCGCCGCCCCTTGACAACAGCCGCCACCGCACTCGCAGGCAGCCGAACCGAGGCCCCCCGAGAACGACCCGACACCCCCGGGCCAGCCAGGCCCGCGCCGGACACGTCCACGCCGGGCAGGTCCACGCCGGGCAGGTCCACGCCGGGCAGGTCCACGCCGGGCAGGTCCACGCCGGGTAGGTCCACGCCGGGTACCCCCGCAGCAGGTGCGCTAGCCGTGGGTGCGCCAGCGGCAGGTGTGCCAGCGGTGGGTGGGAGCGGAATGGTGGTTTGGGCGTGGTGGGCTGCGGCGGTGCCGGCGAGGGTGCCCTCGGCGGTGGAGAGGGCGGCGCCGCCGATGCCGGTGAGTTCGCCGGCTGCGAAGACGCCGGAGGTGCTGGTCTGTTGGTTGGCGTCCACGGCGACCGCCGGGCCACCGTCGGGGCCGGTGGTGATGGTGCAGCATGCGGACACCGCGAGCTCCAGGTTCGCGGTGAAGCCGAAGCCTACGCAGATCGCATCGACGTCCACCCGTCGCTCGGTGCCGCGGATCGGGCGCCAATCGCTGGTGAGCTGGACGATCGTCGCCGCCTCGACGTGGCTCGTACCGTGGGCGGCGATCACAGTCCAGCCGTGGTGGAGCGGGATCCGATGGCGGGCGAGCAACGCGCCGTACCCAACGGCCTCGCGGAGCTTGCTGCGGGCAACCAAAGGATCGGTGGACCAGCCCTTGCGGACCGTCGTCAGCGTGTTGGCCTCGAGGAGTTCGACAACGTCGGCACCGACGCCGATCAACGACTCGGCGACCGGCAGCAGGAACGGGCCGGTGCCGGCGACCAGCACGCGACGGCCAACGGCGACCCGCTGCCCCTTCGCCAGCGCTTGGGCGGCACCTGCCGTATACACGCCCGGCAGATCCCAGCCAGGGAACGGCAGCACACGATCGAAAGCACCGGCAGCCAGTACTACGGACTTCGCGTCGATGGCGAACGGCTTCCGGCCGCTCGCGTCCGCCGGACCGGTTTGTGCCCAGAGCCGCAGACCCTCCACCGCCCAGATGGAAGTCTCCGGAAGGTACGTAATCCGTGGGTGATCCAGCAGCCGGTCCCGCTGCCGCACGAACGCCTTCCACTCGTGCTGCAGGCGATCCGGCCGCTGAGCTGCGAACTCCTCCGGCAACTGCCGGTTGTACTGCCCACCAACAGCCCGCCCGCTGTCGACCAGCAACACCCCGGCCCCCGCATCCGCAGCCGCAACCGCCGCCGCGATCCCAGCCGGCCCCGCCCCAACCACCACAACCTCAGCCACCCGCCCCACCGCGTCACCAGAAGCCCCCACACCCGAGCCTGCCGTGGTGGAAGGCGCTGTGGCAGAAGCCGTTGTGGCAGAAGCCGTCGTGGCAGAAGCCGTCGTGGCAGAAGCCGTTGCGTTGGAAGGCGTTGTCGTGGGGAGGGCTGCGCCTTGTTGGGTGGTGATGGTGTCGTTGGGGGTGATGGTGCGTTGGCACGCTCGGACGTCGGGTAGGCCGTTGACGGTGACCAAGCAGTCTTGGCAGGCGCCGATGCCGCAGAAGACTCCTCGGGGCCGGTCTTGCACGCGGGTCGTGCGCCAAGTGTCCTGGCCGTTGGCAAGTAGTACGGCGGCGATCGTCTGGCCGGCCCGGGCTGCGACCCGCTGGCCGTCGACCGTGATGTCGACCGGGGTCGACGGACCGACCTCGGCAGGGTCGCCGGACTGAGGACGCAGGAAGGCGGTCATGCGGCGATCACCGCCGGGCGGTCGACGCGGAACGGCGACGGGTCGAGATGCGGGTCCAGACCGAGGAACTGTTCGGTGAGGAGGCGGCCGGTGGACGGGGCGAGGCCGATGCCGGCGCCCTCGTGGCCGGTCGCGTGCCACAGGCCGTGGACGCGGGGGTCCGGGCCGATGACCGGCAGGTGATCCGGCGCGTACGGCCGGAAGCCGCCGTACGTCCGCATCACCGGGACATCGCCGAGGAACGGGAACAGACCCATCGCCTTGCGCGCGAGCTCGCGCAGCACCCGGACCCGGATCGCGTCGTCGAACCCGATCCGCTCGCGGCTCGAGCCGATCAGCACTGTCCCGGCGCGCGTCGACTCCACCACGGTGGAGGTCTGCAGCTCGGCGTCGCCGCTGCCGACCGCGCCGACGTAGTCCGCGTCGTACACCTTGTGGCGCACGCACTCCGGCAGCGGCGCCGTCACGAGGATCATCCCGCGCCGCGGCAACACCTCGATCGGCGCACCGGCCGCCGCGGCGAACGCGCCCGCCCACGGCCCGCACGCGTTGAGCACCGCCCCGCAGGCGATGTCGCCGTCGGACGTGTCGACGCCGACGATCCGGCCTCGTGACTGCCGGATCCCGAGCGCGGTGACCCCCGATCTGACCTCGCCGCCGCGCCCGCGAACCGCCGCCAGCAACGCCGTCGCCGCCAGCACCGGCTGCACCTGGGCGTCGTCCGGGTAGTGCACCCCGACGGTCACCCGCGGCGTGATCAGTGGCTCGAGCTCGAAGACCTCCGCGGGCTCGATCACCCGCGCCACGACACCCGCCTCCCGCTGCTTCGCCGCGAACGCGGTCAACGGCTCCGGGTCACCGGTCGCCACCACGACGCCGCCCTTCGCCTCCCACTCGACGTCGGCGACCCGCTCGGGCAGCCGCCCGCGGACGACGTCCCACTCGGCGCGCGACGCGACGGCGAGCTCCAGCTCCGGCCCGGGCTCCTTGTCCGACACCAGCACGTTGCCCTCGCCGGACGCCGTCGTCCCCGCGGCCGGGCCGTCGCGGTCGATGACGAGGACACGCACCCCGGCCGCCGACAGCGCCTCCGCGCACGCCGCCCCGACCATGCCCGCACCGACCACCACCACATCGGGTGTCGCGGACCGGTGCATGACGGACCTCCTCGGAAGGCGTTCGCTAAAATGAACGACACCGAGCCTACGCGCGCTCCCGGCGACCGGTCAATGCACCCAACCGGACCTCACCCGGACCTTTCCCGGAACCCAGCCGGCAGCTACACCGGCAGATGCGGACCACCGGCCGCAGCCGGGTACACATCCGGCGGGTACTCCAGCAGCAGCACCGACCGCACCGGCCCGTCCACCGCCTCGTACGAGTGCGGCCCGGCGGCACGGAACGCCAGGTAGTCACCCGGCCCCAGATCCGCGCTCTGCCCGTGAGCGTTGATCCGCAGGCATCCCGACAGGACGATGTGATGCTCGGTCCCCGGATGACCGTCGGAGTGCTGGACCGCGTCCGGCCGGATCTCCTGGTTGTAGATCTCGAACAGCCCGCCCGGGTGCTCGAGCCGCCGCAGCATCCGGAGGTCGATCGCATCCCCGGACAGGACGTCGACGTCCGCGGACCGCACCAGCACCACGTCCGAGGCCGGCGAGTCGGCCAGCAACGCCGAGACCGGCACACCGAGAGCGTTCGACAAACTGAACACTGTCTCGATCGTCGGGTTGCCCGCACCGGACTCCAGTTGCGACAACGTACCTTTCGCGATCCCGGACCGCCGGGCGAGTTCGGACAGCGAGATGCCCTGCTCGTCCCGCCGCGCCCGCAGGTTCGTCCCGAGCAGCTTTCCCGCACCCATCGCCGTCACAGCCCGGAGCATGCCACATCCGCCGGCAACCGCGGATCCGTCGCCCGGGCGGGAACGGTCACGGAATGATCCGGCGCCGCCGCAGGTCCGCGAAGATGCCGTAGAACATCTGCTCGGTGTCGACGTACTCGTGGAACCCGGCGCGCCGCGACTTCGAGGCGTCGGCGAAGAAGTCGTAGTCCCATCCGAACACGAAGTCGGCGAACGGCCAGGACGACACCTCGGCGAACGACGCGGCCTCCAGCCCGTGAGTGGCCTGCAGCTGTTTCCAGGCCGGTTCCTTGTCCGCCATCACGTCCTGCAGCGACATCTGCAGCGGCGGCGCGACCTCCATCCCGAACCAGGCGCCGAGCTTCGGCCACAACTCGCTCCAGCGGAACAGATCGCCGTTCGTGATGTTGAACGCCTGGTTCGCCGCGGCCGGCGCGGTCGCCGCCCAGACCGTTGCCTTGGCCAACAACCCGGCGTCGGTCAGCTCCAGCAGCGAGTGGTACGCGCCGGGTTTGCCCGGGAATCGCAGCGGTACGCCGAGTTCCTTCGACAGCGACGCGTACACGGCGATCGCGACCGCGAGGTTCATCGGGTTGCCGAGCGCGGATCCGCCCACCACGGAAGGCCGCAGCGCCGACCAGGTCCACGCCTTGCCGTGCTGCCGTTCCTCGAGGAACCGCTGCTGGTCGACGTTGAACTCCGGCGGCAGATGCGGCGGATCGTCCTCGCGCGCCGGCGTCTTGAACGGCCCGAGATGCGCGCCGTACACCTTGTAGCCCTGCATCAGGCTGACGTGCCGCAGCCCGCGGGCGACCGGTTCGATCGCGTCGACGACGTTCACCAGCATCGCGAGATTCGGCGCGACCAGCTCGGCCCAGGTCGGGCGGTCCTGGTACGCGACGTAGAAGACGTGCGTCACGTCGGTCAGCCCGGACAGCTTGTCCCGGGTGTCGTCCGGGTCCAGCAGATCAACGCCGACGTGCCGCACGCGGCCGGGTACGTCGGTCCCGCCGCGCCGCGACAGCCCGATCACCCGCCACCCGGGCAGCGACGCCAGATGCTCGACCAGATTCGTCCCGATGACTCCTCGGGCACCCACCACCAACGCGACGTTCTCCATGCCGAACAGCCTTGCTGACCTGCGCGGATAAATCCAAGGCATAGTTTTCACCGAAGCCATAAACTGAAGACATGGCAACGCTCAGGCAGCTCGAGTACCTCGTCACCGTGGTCGACCAGGGCTCGTTCACGAGGGCCGCCGAGCTCCTGCACGTCACCCAGCCCGCGCTCTCCCACCAGATCCGCACCCTCGAGCGCTCCGCCGGCGGTCCGCTGCTGGAGCGGCTCCCCCGCAGCGTCCGCCTGACGCCGACCGGCCGCGCGATGCTTCCCCATGCCCGCGCGACCTTGGCCGACGCGGAACGGGCGCGCTGCGCTGCGCGACAGGCTGCCGGACTCGAGGTCGGCGAGCTGCAGATCGCGACGCTGTACTCGATCACCTTGGGCGTGCTGCCGGCTGCCCTCCGCGCGTGGCGGCAGACACGTCCGAACGTCGGCATCCGCCTGTTCGAGCACCGCCATACCGACGAACTCGTGGACGCGATGCACTCCGGCCAGGCCGACCTCGCCGTCGGTCCCGAACCGCCGGACTGGCCCGGTGTCACCCGCGTTCTCGGCACCGAGGAGCTCGTCGTCGTGGTCGCCGCCGACGATCCCGTGGCGACCGGCGACACCGTCAAGCTGCAGGACCTGGCCGACCGCGCCTGGGTCCACTACGCACCCGGGCACGGTCTCGCGGACGTCCTCGACAACGCCTGTGCACAAGCCGGTTTCGAGCCGCGCATCGCCGTACGCACCGAACAGACCGCCGCCGCGCCCGCGCTGGCAGCGGCTGGTCTGGGCCCGGCGCTGGTCCCCGACAACATCCTCCCGAAGGACTTCGACGGTCACGTCCTGCACCCGGAACCCGCCGTACGCCGGACCCTCACGGCGTACACACGCGGCGAACCGGATCCGCTCGCGGCCGCCTTCGTCGACGTACTGTTTCGATCCGCCGGGCTCCGGGCACGCGAAGGTGATGCCTGACAAAGAGTCGGACGCGACAGTCCTCCTGGCCGGTACGGCGAATCTCGCGATCGCGATCGCGAAGACCGTCGCGGGCCTGCTCTCGGGATCGACCGCCCTGCTCGCCGAGGCGGCGCACTCCGTCGCCGACACGCTCAACCAGGCCTTCCTGCTGACCGCGTTGCACCGCAGCCGCAAGCCCGCCGACACGCGACATCCCTTCGGCTACGGGATGGAGCGGTACTTCTGGGCGCTGCTGGCCGCCGTCGGCATCCTGGTGCTCGGCGCCGGCTTCTCGATCACCGAGGGCCTGCGGTCGATCCTCGCACCCGAGCCGATCGCCGCCCTCGCGGTCATCTATCCGGTGCTCGCGATCTCGTTCGTGTTCGAGGGCGCGTCCTGGCTGCGCGCGATGCTCCAGCTCCGGCAGGAGGCGCGGGCGGCCGGCGTGCCGCTGCTGCACCAGCTCCGCAGCGCCGAGCCCGCGGTCAAGACCGTGGCACTCGAGGACTCGGCCGCGTTGATCGGCCTGCTGATCGCCGCGACCGGCGTGACGCTGGCGGTCGTCACCGGCGAACACCTCTGGGACGGCGCCGCGTCGATCGCGATCGGGCTGCTGCTGATCGTCGTCGCGTTCGTGCTCGGTCGTGACAACAAGGCGATGCTGATCGGGCGCGCCCTGCCGACCGACACCCAGCGCGAGATCCGCGCGATCATCGCGAGCGAGCCCGGCATCGACGAGGTCCCCGAGCTGCTCAGCCTGCGGCTCGCGCCGGAGCAGGTGCTGGTGGTCGCGACCGTCGACCTGGACGATTCCGAGACCACCGGCGCCGCCGTCGAGCAGCTCGCCGAGCGGATCGACAAGAGGGTCCGCGAGGCGTTCCCGATGGTGCGGCACCTCTACCTCGACCCGACGCCGGCGGACGCCCGTCAGCGTTTGTCGTAACCCCAGTTCGCGATGATCACAGCGGTCGGGGGCAGGACGGCGGCGACCGCGCTCATTCCGATCGCCACCGGGATCGAGAAGAACCGGACGACGAACCAGGCCAGGATGATCAGCGTGAGGCAGCTGCCCATCAGCAGGATGTAGAGCTTGCGGTTGTCGTAGCGACGAGCCATGTCACACCTTCAGCGGGAGCTTCCCCAGCGCGTCGACCAGCGGGGAGAGCTCCGGTAGCTCGGCGGCCTGCCGCAGTGCGGACGTCAGTACGGCGTCATGCGTCGGCTGGGCCTGGTCCAGCAGGTCACGGCCGGCCTGGGTGACTTCCGTGTAGATGCCACGCCGGTCGGTCGGGCACAGGTAGCGCTGCAGCAGCTTGCGGTCCTCCAACCGGTTCACCAGCCGGGTCGTGGCGGACTGACTCAGCACGACAGCGTTCGACAGCTGGTTCATCCGCAGGTGGTAGTCGTCCTGCCGCGCCAGCACGTCCAGCACGCTGTACTCACTCACCGACAGCCCGTGCTGCTTCTGCAGCGCGCGCTCCAGCTCGTCCTCGATCCGGGCGTGCAGCGCCGCCAGGGTTCGCCACCCCTGCGCCCGCGCCTCCGCGGCGTCATCCGGTAGTCCCACGACACCTCCACTTGAACTTCACCGTTGCATGCGCAATCATAGCGCTTGCGCAATAGCCCGCGTGTGCAACTATCGCGCACGCCGGTAATAGTCACCAGACTACATTCGAAGGAGCGTCATGCCAGCGGCCCTGCTCGCACTGGCCATCGGTGCGTTCGGCATCGGCACCACCGAGTTCGTCATCATGGGGCTGCTGCCCGAGGTCGCCACCGACTTCGGCGTCAGCATCCCGTCCGCCGGACTGCTCATCTCCGGCTACGCGTTGGGCGTCGTGGTCGGCGCCCCGCTGCTCACCGCCATCGGCTCCAAGGTCTCCCGCAAGACCGTGCTGATCGCGCTGATGGGCGTCTTCATCGCCGGGAACCTGCTGTCCGCGCTCGCCCCGTCGTACGGCGTCCTGATGACCGGACGGATCGTGGCGGCGCTGTCCCACGGCGCGTTCTTCGGCGTCGGCTCCGTGGTCGCGGCCTCGCTCGTCCCGAAGGCCAAGCAGGCCAGTGCGATCGCCCTGATGTTCACCGGGCTGACCGTGGCCAACGTGCTCGGCGTACCGGGCGGGACTGCGCTCGGTCAGCAGTTCGGCTGGCGGTCGACGTTCTGGGCGGTCACCGCGCTCGGTGTGATCGGGCTGCTCGGCATCGTGTTCATGGTGCCGCGGCAGGACACCACGGAGGGGCCGGGGCTGCGCAGCGAGCTGGCGGTGTTCAAGAACCTGCAGGTGTGGCTGGCACTGGCCATGACCGCGCTCGGGTTCGCCGGCGTGTTCGCGTCGTTCACCTACATCGCACCGATGATGACCGAGGTCGCGGGCTTCTCTGCCGGGGCTGTGACCTGGCTGCTGGTGCTGTTCGGCGGAGGGCTGGTTGTCGGCAACCTGCTGGGAGGTAAGGCAGCGGACCGATCGCTGATGCCGAGTCTGTACCTCATCCTGACGCTACTGGCCGCCGTTCTGGTCGTCTTCGTGTTCACCGCGCACGCCAAGCTCCCGTCTGCCGTGACGATCGCGCTCTTCGGCGCTGCCGGCTTCGCCACGGTCGCCCCGCTGCAGAAGCGCGTGATGGACAAGGCGACCGGCGCTCCGGCACTCGCGTCCGCGGCCAACATCGCCGCCTTCAACCTCGGCAACGCTGCTGGCGCTTACCTCGGCGGACTCACCATCGAGCACGGTCTCGGCTACACAGCGCCCAACTGGGTCGGCGCCGCGCTGGCCGTCACCGGTCTGCTCGTCGCACTCGTCTCCGGCCTGCTGGACCGCCGCCACCCCAGCCAGACCCCCGCACTCGTTCTTGAAGGAAGCCACTGATGATCCCCACCGTGAAGCTCAACAACGGCGTCGAGATGCCCCAGCTCGGGTACGGCGTCTTCCAGGTCCCGAACGACGAAACGGCGACCGCCGTGACACACGCGCTCGAGGCCGGGTACCGCAGCATCGACACCGCGGCGGCGTACCAGAACGAGGCAGGTGTCGGGCAGGCGATCGCAGCATCCGGCATCGACCGCAGCGAGCTGTTCGTCACCACCAAGCTGTGGAACGCGGACCAGGGCTACGACTCGACGCTGAGGGCGTTCGACCGGAGCCTGTCGCTGCTCGGCCTGGAGTACCTGGACCTGTACCTCATCCACTGGCCCACCCCGGCCCGTGATCTGTACGTCGACAGCTGGCGCGCACTGGAGAAGCTGTACGCCGACGGCCGCGTCCGCGCGATCGGCGTCTCCAACTTCCAGCCCGACCACCTGGACCGGCTCTCCGGCATCACCCCGGCGGTGAACCAGGTCGAGCTCCACCCGTACCTGCAGCAGGCCGACGTACGCACGTACGGGCGCGACTTCGGTGTCCGCACCGAGGCCTGGAGCCCGCTGGCCAAGGGCGGCACGCTGCTGTCGGAACCGGTCATCGAAACGCTGGCCAAGCAGTACGAGCGCACGCCGGCACAGATCGTCCTTCGCTGGCATCTGCAGCTCGGCAACATCGTCATCCCGAAGTCGGTCACGCCGTCCCGCATCCGCGAGAACCTGGACGTCTTCGACTTCACCCTGACCGACGACGACCTGGCCACGATCGGCACGCTGGATCGCAACGAACGCACCGGGCCCGACCCCGACACGTTCAACGTGGCCTGACAACGGGTCAGGTCTTGGGGACGGCGACCACCACGGCGTTGCTGAGGTACGACGTACCGTCCCAGTCCTCGCAGGTGACCAGGACCAGGCGGCCGGGGACCGACTGGTCGAACACCCTGGACGCCGCCTTCGCGAGAGCCCGCTTGCGATAGACCGTGACCGTCGTGACCACGTAGCTGAGCGCACCGCGTCGCGTCGTCACCGAGACCGTGTCACCAGCGGTCAGGCGGTCGAGGTCGTCGAACGCGCCGCCCCCGGTGTGCACGGTGTGGCCGGTGATGATCGCCGAGCCCTTGGCGGCGCCCGGCCTGGCTCCGTCGGACCACCACCCGACGAGCAGCGGATTCGACGGCGGTACGAGCGTGCCGCCGCGGGCCCGGATGCTCAGCACCCGCGCCGAGACGCCCAGTCGTGGCACGGAGACCCTGATCGGGTCGCCGGGCTGCGGGCGTGCCGTACTGCGGACCTCCGGGGGCGGCGCGCTCTGCTGCGGCGTCTTCGACGGTGTCTGAGAGGACCCGGTCGACTGTGACGGCGCGGTCGCCGTTCTGCTCGACGACGTGCCAGGGGCGCTGGTGGCCGATGTCGAGCCTGCGCCGGCCTGTGGACGCTGCTCGTCGTCCTTGGGCCTGAACTGGAGGTATCCGCCGGTCACCAGCAGTGCGACGCCGGCCGTCCCGGCCGCGATCGCCCACCAAGATGGACGTGCGCGGCCGGGACGGCGACGTTTCGGCGATGCGTCAGGCAGAGTGCTGACCCCGACGCTGCAGAGTCTTCGCGGCACCGGCGATCAGGAGCACGCCGCCCAGGCACAGCAGGGCGATGCCCCAGGTGCCCTGGGTGCTCGAGAGCGCCGACATGTTCTTCGAACCACCCGACAGACCCGCGTCGATCGCGGTCGGAACCCCGCCCGGCGTGCTCGGCGTGTCAGTCGCCGACGGGCTCTGAGACGGCGACGCACTCGGCGTCTCCGACGGGGTCTCGCCAGGCGTCTCCGAAGGCGTCTCGCTCGGCGTCTCGGAGGGGGTCTCGCTCGGGGTCTCCGACGGCGTCTCGCTCGGGGTTTCGCTCGGCGTCTCCGAAGGCGTCTCGCTCGGGGTCTCCGACGGGGTCTCGCTCGGCGTCTCGGATGGCGTTTCGCTCGGGGTCTCCGACGGGGTCTCGCTCGGCGTCTCGGAGGGGGTCTCGCTCGGAGTTTCCGACGGCGTCTCCGAAGGAGTCTCGCTGGGGGTCTCCGACGGCGTCTCGGAAGGCGTTTCGCTCGGCGTCTCGGACGGGGTCTCGCTCGGCGTCTCCGACGGCGTCGTGGTCGGGGTGTCCGTCGGGGTCGGCGTCGGCGTGGTGCCCTGTCCGACGCAGAAGCTCACGTGGCTGAGCCCGTAGTACTTGCCGTTGTTGGGGTTGACCGGCGTGTGCAGGCCCGCGCCGACGATCGTGCCGCCCGGACGGTAGTCGTAGAAGTTCGCGTTCGGGCCACCCTTGATGATGGCGCCGAGCACCGTACCGCCGGTGGCCGTGAAGTTGATCAGGTCGCCGGTCTTCGCCCACGTGACCGTGACGCCCGCTCCTTCCTTGGCGCCCGGGGTCGGCGGGTCGAACTTGATTTCCGTCGAGCCGGGGATCAGGTCGGCGCACTTGGGGTTGCCCGGGACCACGGTCACCTCGTCCGCGGACGCCGACGGCGCCGTTGCGAGGGTGACACCTCCCACGGCAAGTGCCAGTGCGCCCGCACTGCTGAGCAGCGCGATCACGCGCGAGTTCTTGAAGCGCCCCCGCGCGTCCACCGATGTGTTGTTCACAGTCTTCCTAGGTCCAGGCCGGTCGCTCGACCGGGCAGATCGTCGGCGGTCCCCCCGACAGACTTCCGCCGGACCGGACCAGGCGGTGAAAGCCGTCTGCCGGAACTACTGCCCCGGCAGGTCGAAGCTCCGATCCGGTAGTCACCGGCCCGCCCCCACTGGAGTTCGACCCTCGCGATTGTGGCGAGACCGGCTGCTCTGCGCAAGCTCAAGCCAAGCGACTCGCCGTGGTCCTTACGTTTCAGGACAGAGCGTCCCGGGCGCCGACCCACAGTAGTTGCCAATCGCTACTAATACACTGTTTTAGGCTCTGAGACGCCGTATTGGCTATGCTCCGGCGGGTGGCGCGTGAAGCGGATCGGAAGACGGTGCTGGGGTCGGTGTGGCTGCGCGAGGAGCCGTCGTCGACGCGGGCGCCGCTGAGCCGGGACGACATCGTGCTGACCGCGATCAAGGTGCTCGACCGCGAAGGCCTGGACACGTTCTCGATGCGGAGGATGGCGGCCGAGCTCGGCACCGCCGCGACCTCGGCGCTGTACTGGCGGATCGCCACCAAGAACGACCTGCTCGAGCTGGTCGTGGACGAGGTGTTCGCGGCCGCGCTGGTGCCGGCGCCGGACGAAGGCGACTGGCGGGACGAGGTGACGGCCGTCGTCGGGGCGGCCTACCAGGCGTTGTCGGAGCACCCGTGGGCGTGTGAGCTGCTCGCGTCGCACGCCGGGCTCGGGCCGAACTACCAAGGGCTGACCCAGCGCCTGCACTCGATCCTCAGGTCGGCGGGATTCCGCGGCACACACCTGGTCGCGGCGGTCTCCGCGATCTTCCAGTACCTGATCGGCGCGGCCGTCACCGACGCCGCCTGGCTGTCGGTCGTACGGCGCAGTGGCCTGAACGGATCACGCTGGGCGTCGGAGTCAGCCGGCCGGATGGGCGTCGACGCGGAGCATCTCGCGGCGTACCTGGACCGCGACAGCCACGCCGGCCCGGAGGCACGGTTCGCCTCCGGGCTGCGGGTGATCCTGGTCGGACTGCGGCCGCGGCAGATCTCTTAGAGATCGGCGAAGGCGGACGCGGGGTTCTCGAACGCGTCGGCGACGAAGCGCAGGAAGGCGGCTGCCGTTCCGCCGTCGCAGACACGGTGGTCGAACACGAGCGACAGCTGCGTGAGCTTGCGGATCGCGAGCTCACCGTCGACCACCCACGGCCGGTCGATGATCCGGCCGACGCCGAGGATCGCGACCTGCGGGTGGTTGATGATCGCGGCGCTGCCGTCGACCCCGAAGCTGCCGTAGTTGTTCAAGGTGAACGTCCCGCAGGTCAGCTCCTGCTGGGTCAGCCGACCGTCGCGCGCCGACCCGGTCAGGCGGCGGATCTCCGCGTCCAGACCGCGCGTCGTCAGTGCGTGGGCGCCCGCGACCGCCGGGACCACGAGACCACGGTCGGTCTGCGCGGCCAGGCCGAGGTTCACGCCGTCGTACTGGACGAGTTCCTCGCGCTCGGTGTCGACGTACCCGTTCAGCTCCGGGTACTTCAGCAGGCCGGCGACCACGAAGCGGGCCATCAGCGCGAGCAGTCCCGGGCCGGAGTCCGTTGCCGATCGCAACGATTCGCGGAGCTCGATCAGCGCGGTCGCGTCCACGTCGACCCAGGTGGTCGCCTCGGGGATCTCCGCCCGGCTCCGGCTCAGCGTCGCCACGACCGCCTTACGGAAACCACTCATCGGAACGCGCCGCAACTCAGGCAACCCGGTCCGCGCAGCAACCGCACCGGCGGCGACCGCACCGGCCGCACCGGCCCCGGCCGCACCGGCCCCGGCCGCACCGGACCCGACCCCAGCTGACCCTGCCGCACCGAACCCGACAGCGCCGGCCGCGACCGGACCGGACCCGGCCGGCGCCGACCCCACCAGCTCCGGCTCCTGCGTGGTCCGGAGCCGCGCGGCGATGGCCTCCTCGACGTCCCGCCGGACGATCAGGCCGCCTTCACCCGACCCGGTCAGCTCGCGAAGATCCACCTCGGCGTCCCGCGCCAACCGGCGCACCACCGGGGACACCACCAACGGAACCTTGTTTTCCGGAACATTTTCCGCAACCGGCGCCGACTTCTTTCCGGAAACCACCGAACGCGGTTTCCGCCGCCGGCCCGACGACGTGCTCGCGTCCGTGCCGTAGCCGACCAGGACGTTCCCCGAGCCGGCCCGCTCCTCCTGCCGGTACGCCGCCCCGTCCGGATCCCCGACCGTGATGAGCGGTTTCCCGACCGGCACCGTGGTCCCGGGCTCGCCGTGCAGTTCCTCGATCACCCCGGCGTACGGCGACGGCAGCTCGACAATCGACTTGGCGGTCTCGACCTCCGCGATCGGGGTGTCGACGGCGATCACGTCGCCGACCTTCACCAGCCAGCGCACGATCTCCGCCTCGGTCAGGCCCTCGCCGAGATCCGGGAGCAGGAACGTGTTCACGAGTCCTCCCACTGCAGGTCGTCGACCGCGTCGAGGATCCGGTCCACGCTCGGCAGCTGGTGCTTCTCCAGCTTCGGCGGCGGGAACGGGATGTCGAACGCGGTCACCCGCCGCACCGGCGCGGCCAGCGAGTGGAAGCACTTCTCCGTGACGCGGGCGACGATCTCCGACGACACGCTCGCGAACCCGCTCGCCTCGGCGACCACGACAGCCCGGCCGGTACGCCGGACCGCCGCGCACACCGTCTCGTCGTCGAACGGCACCACCGACCGCAGATCCACCACGGTCAGCTGACGTCCCTCGGCCGCGGCGACCTCGGCCGCCTCCAGCGCGACCGGCACCGCGGGGCCGTAGGCGATGAGCGTCGCGTCCGCGCCTTCCCGGCGGACGACGGCCTTGCCGATCCCGGGCTGCGCCTCGGTGAGGTCGACCTCTTCCTTGGCCCAGTACAGCTTCTTCGGCTCCATGAACACGACCGGATCCGGGAACTCGATTGCCTCGCGCAACAACGCGTACGCGTCCGCGACCGTCGCCGGGGTCACCACGGTCAGCCCGGGGGTGTGCGCGAAGTAGCTCTCCGAGGAGTCGCTGTGGTGCTCGACGCCGCCGATGCCGCCGCCGTACGGGATCCGGATCACCATCGGCAGCGTGACCCGGCCGCGGGTCCGGTTGCGCATCTTGGCGACGTGCGAGACGACCTGCTCGAACGCCGGGTACCCGAACGCGTCGAACTGCATCTCGACGACCGGGCGCAGGCCGTTCATCGCCATGCCGACCGCCATCCCGACGATGCCGGCCTCGGCCAGCGGGGTGTCGAAGCAGCGCTTGTCGCCGAACTCCGCGGTCAGCCCGTCGGTGATCCGGAAGACGCCGCCGAGCGCGCCGACGTCCTCCCCGAACATCACCACGGACTCGTCGGCGGTCATCGCGTCCCGCAGCGCCTGGTTGAGCGCCTGCGCCATCGAGATCTTCGTGTGCGCCATCTCAGGCCTCCTCTCGCGCGAGCTCGTCACGGAGGAACGCTGCCTGCTCTCGCAGCTGCTGGGTTTGCGAGGCGTAGAGATGCGCGAAAAGGTCGTCGGGGTCGACGGACGGCTCCGGCATCAGCCCGTCACGCAGCCGCGCAGCCACCTCGACGGCGCCGGCCTCGGCACGCTGCCTCACGTCGTCGTCCAGCCAGCCCTGCTGCTCGAGGTACGTCGTCAGCCGCTCGATCGGGTCGCGCTCCAGCCAGGGGGCGACCTCCGCGTCCTCGCGGTAGCGGGTCGCGTCGTCGGCGTTGGTGTGCGCCTGCACCCGGTAGGTGTGCGCCTCGATCAGCTGCGGCCCCTCGCCCGCGCGGGCCTTGTCGACGGCCTGTCCGAGCACGGCCAGCAGGCCGGCGAGATCGTTGCCGTCGGCCCGTTCACCCGGGATGCCGTACCCGATGCCCTTGTGCGCGAGCGACGGCGCCGCGCTCTGCCGGGCGAGCGGGACGGAGATCGCGTACTCGTTGTTCTGGATGAAGAACACCACCGGCGCCTGGAACACCGCCGCGAAGTTGAGGGCCTCGTGGAAGTCGCCCTCACTCGTGCCGCCGTCGCCGACGAGCGCCATCACGACCGTGTCCTCCCCCTTCAGCCGGGCCGCGTGCGCGACACCGACCGCGTGCGGGAGCTGGGTCGCCAGCGGGGTCGCCTGCGGCGCGACCTTGTGCGCGTACGGGTCGTAGCCCGAGTGCCAGTCGCCGCGGAGCAGCGTCAGCGTCTCGATCGGGTCGACGCCGCGGCTCATGATCGACACCGAGTCGCGGTACGTCGGGAACAGCCAGTCGCCCTCGCGCAGCACCATCGTGGCCGCGAGCTGACAGGCCTCCTGGCCGAACGACGACGGGTACACCGCGAGCCGGCCCTGGCGGACCAGCGCACTGGCCTGGTCGTTGAAGCGACGGCCCTTGATCAACTGTGTGTAGCCGTCGAGCAGCGCCTCTTTGGAGGGCAGCCGGTACGACGGGTGGTCGTGCGGAACACCGTACTGATCGATCAGACAGACGGGGTCCGCGGAGGGGAGCAAACGCTCCTCGACGGTGGTCATGAACCCTCCAGCGCAGGAGACGGACGGTAGCCACATCGTCGTCCCTCCTGGCCAAGTGGATCCATAGCTGGGAGAATCGCGAGACGTTTGGATTCCGGAGCGCGACAGGAGATGCAGAATGTCCGACGAGGTGATGGTCCATCGGGCCGGTCCTGGACAGATTGTCGTCGCCCCGGCGCTCGACGAGATCGATCGGCAGATCATCGAGGCCCTCGGGCGGGACGGACGGCTGTCGATCCGGGCCCTCGCCGACGAGGTGCACATCTCCCGCGCGAACGCCTACGCCCGGGTCGAGCGGCTCACGAACACCGGCGTCATCACCGGTTTCACGGTCACCGTCGACCCGCTCAAGCTGGGCCTCGCCACCTCGGCGTACGTCACTCTGAGTCTCCGTCAGAGCTCCTGGCGGACGCTGCGCAAACAGCTCCAGGCGATCCCCGAGATCAAGCACATGGCCCTGGTCGGCGGCGACTTCGACGCGATCCTGCTGGTCCGCGCGGCCGACAACGAGGGCCTCCGCCGCCTCGTCCTGGAGAAACTACAGGCGATCCCCGAGGTCCTCGCCACCCGGACGGCCCTGATCTTCGAGGACGTCGGCACGCTCTAGCAGCCGCAGGACCTGCGCAGGATCAGCTCGGTCGGGACGGTCAGTGCCTCGGTCGACTCCTCGCCGTCGATCAGCCGGCGGACCGCTTCGCGGGCCAGGTTCTCGACCGGCTGACGGACGACGGTCAGCGGCGGCCAGGTGTACTCGGTCTCGGGCGTCCCGTCGAACGCCGCGACCGCGATGTCGTCGGGCACGGCGCGGCCGGCCTCGTGCAGCGCCCGCAGTACGCCGATCGCCTGCAGGTCGGAGCTGGCGAAGATCGCGGTGGGCTGTGCCGCCAGCAGCGTCTGCGCCGCCCGGTACCCGCCCTCGCGGGAGAACGAGGCACGAGCGATCGGGCCCTCCGCGAGCCCCGCCGCCTCGAGCGCGTCGCGCCAGCCCAGCTCGCGCTCGGGATGACCGGCGCCGCCGATCACCAGGCCGATCCGGCGATGACCGTGCGAGATCAGGTGCTCGACACCGAGCCGGGCGCCCTCGCGGTACGCCGGGCGCACCGAGCTGACCGTCGGCAGCACGCGGTTGATCGCGATCACCGGGACCTCGACGTCGTCCAGCGACGGATCCGCGGTCGGCGCGACCAGCATCAGCCCGCTGACCTGGCGGGTCAGCAGCTCCGCGATCTTCGCCCGCTCGGTGACCGGGTCCCCGTCGGCGCTCGTCTGCAGCACGACGTACCCGCGGGCGGCGGCCTCCCGGTCGATCGCCTTCGCGAGCTCGGCGAACAGCGGATTGCCGCCGTCCGGCGTGATCAGCCCGAAGGTGCGCGTCGTCCCCATCCGCAGCGCCCGGGCGGTCGCGTTCGGCCGGTACCCGAGCGCGCGGATCGCGTCGAGCACCCGCTCACGGGTCTCCGGCGCGACCTTCCGCGGGCCCTCGTTCACCACGTAGCTGACGACGGCAGTGCTGACCCCGGCGTACTCCGCCACGTCGTTGCGGGTCACCGGGTCCTTGGGCATGCAGCGATGGTACGACGGTTGACCGGTCCGGAAAGCGGTTGCTAGCGTCGGTGTCTACACGAGTAGAAGGAGTCCACCGTGGCCAGACGGTATGCAGTCGCCGGGACCGGTTCGCGCGCGCAGTCGTACATCCGCGCGATCCTCCAGGACCACCCCGAGGAGGCGGAGCTGGTTGCCCTGCTCGACCCGAACCCGGGCCGGCTCGCGTTCCACCAGCGCTTCGTCGCCGAGCTCGGCGGCAGCGAGCTCCCGCAGTACGGCGCCGACGACCTGGAGCGGATGGTCAAGGAGCAGGCCGTCGACCGCGTGGTGGTGACCAGCCCCGACTACACGCACGCGGCGGTCGTGTCGCGGCTGCTGCGGGCCGGCGCCGACGTGATCGTCGAGAAGCCGCTGACCATCGACGCGGACGGCACCCGGCAGATCGTCGACGCGATGAACGAGTCGGGCAGGTCCGTCGTCGTCACCTTCAACTACCGGTACTCACCGCGGAACAGCGCGCTGCGGCAGCTGATCCAGGACGGCGAGATCGGGGACGTGACCAGCGTCGAGTTCCAGTGGGTGCTCGACACCCGGCACGGCGCGGACTACTTCCGGCGCTGGCACCGGGAGAAGAAGAACTCCGGCGGCCTGCTGATCCACAAGGCGTCCCACCACTTCGACCTGGTGAACTGGTGGATCGCCTCGTCGCCGAAACGCGTCTTCGCGTCCGGCGGACTGGCCTTCTACGGCTCCGACAACGCGGCGGCCCGCGGGCTCGGCGAGCGGCCGGCGCGTGGCACGGTCGACGATTCGGCCGGCGACCCGTGGCTGCTGGACCTGCGCACCGACGACACGAACCGGCAGCTGTACTACGAGAGCGAGAAGTACGACGGGTACCTGCGCGACCAGGACGTGTTCGGCCCGGGGATCACGATCGAGGACAACATGTCCGTGATCGCGGAGTACGCCAACGGCGCGCGACTGAGCTACTCGCTGAACGCGCACTCGCCGTGGGAGGGGTACCGGGTGTCGGTCAACGGCACGCTCGGCCGCGCGGAACTGGAGGTGGTCGAGCGGGCCGCGGTCGTCGACGACCAGATCGACCCCAGCTACCCGTCCGGCCGGGTGATCGCGGGCGACGTCCGGACCAACGGCGAGCGGCTGGTGCTGCAGAAGCACTGGGCGACCGCCGTCGAGGTCGAGATCCCGCGGGGCGAGGGTGGCCACGGCGGCGGTGACAAGCTGATCTACAACGACCTTTTCGTTGGCCCGGGCAACGATTCGCTGGGCCGCGCGGCCGATGTCCACGACGGTGTGCGCGCGGTCGCGGTCGGTATCGCCGCCAACCAGTCACTCGTCTCCGGCCAGCCGGTCGTCGTCGCCGACCTGAACCTCGGCGGCTGGTCCTCCTAGCCTGGCATCGCTCGGGATCTGCTGGATCATCGTCGATCCAGCAGATCCCGGACCCGGCGTGTCTCCTCGGCCACGTCCTGCGACAGGACCACCGGACACACTGCCGGTCGGCGACTAGTTGCTGACGGCGACAAGCGGGCCTTACGAACCCGTATGGCAAGAATGCCGGGACAGCCAGTAATGGGAGACGCCGGTCATCGAACAGATCCTTGGCCTGCATGGATTCTCGCCGGTCGACTAGGCATCATGGGCAGCGCGCAGGGGGGAACTTGCGCACGTCTACTCATTGGGGGAACCAATGTCTGTTCGGCATTCCATGCAGGTCGGGGTCAATCGGGCCCTTCGCCCGACCGGCTTCCAGCTGATCCGCGGCTACACCACCGACCCGGCCATCAGCCCGTTCCTGCCGGCCCGCTCGACGATCCGGCAGGCCGGGAAGGCAGGCAAGACCGTCGGCGACTTCCTGGACAGCTACAGCGCCGAGCCCGGAGCGACGGCCGGCACCGTCGACGCCATGCTCGAGATCGGTCATCTCACGCCGGACACCGTGGACCGGGTGTGCGAGATCGGGCCCGGATCCGGGCGCTACACGACCCAGATCCTGTCCGCGTTGCAGCCGAGCTACTACGAGGTTTACGAGACCGCGAAGGACTGGATCCGCTATCTCCAGGACACCTTGCCGACGCTCACCTTCCAGCCGGCCGACGGTCATACGCTCGCGTCCACCCCGTCGGCGTCGGTCGATCTCGTGCACACCCACAAGCTGCTCGGCTACATCCCGTTCGTCACCGCGCTCGGCTACCTCGACGAGATCGCCCGCGTCGTCCGCCGGGGCGGCACCGCCGCGTTCGACCTGATCACCGACGACTGCCTGGACGACTCCACCACGAAGGTCTGGCTGACCGAACCCCACCGGATGACGATCTACTCGGTCGCCCCGCGCGCCTGGCTGACCGACTTCCTCGCCCAACGCAACCTCGAACTCGTCGGCAGCCGGTTCGTCCCGCTCAGCGGCGGAAGGACCGAACTGCTGGTCTTCCGCCGCACCTGACTACTGGCGTAAGTGCTTGCCGAGGTCGCCGATCAGGCGGATGTTCACGGTGCGTTCGAGCCACTGCCACGTGCCGTCGCGGCGCTCGAAGCGATCGCGGTAGCGGCCGGCGGCGATGATCTGCGGTACGTCGCCGGGTGCCGCCTGCAGGACCGTCACGTACGAGCGGGCGAAGGCCTCGTCGGCGTTGTGCTCGTCGCGCTCGATCGCGATGTTCGTCGTGACGTGCTGCGTGCGCGGCGTACCGTCCGGGTAGACGATCAAGGTGTCGCGGAACCATTGCTCGATCTCCGCACAGCCTCGGAGCGGCTCACCGCTGCCTTGGTACGTCGTCTCGGCCAGCAACTCCCCGACCCCGGCGAAATCACCGTCGTCGACCAACTCGGCGTACCGCACGACGAGGTTCTCGATCTCACGCCCGTCTGCCGGGTCAATGGGTACACGCGCCACGTCCGGCGACTGTACTACTGGCCGGGGCGGTGAGTTCCGAAGGTCCACTCGTAGCCCTCGGGGTCGGCGACGCGGCAGCGGTAGTTGCCCCACTCGGACATCTCGGGCCTCCAGATCACCTCGGCTCCGGCAGCGGTCGCCTTGGCGAAGACGGCGTCGACCTCCTCCGCCGCGTCGAACGCGACGTACATCCCCTGGCCGACGGTGTCGCCCTTGCGGGTCGGGCGGTCGTAGCCCTCCTCGTCGGTGAACAGCGTGAACGCGACACCGCCGTACCGCATCTCGGCGTGCATGATCCCGCCCTTGCCGTCCGGGACCTCCATCGTGGTCTCGAAGCCGAACGCCTTCTCCAGCCAGCGCAGGGCTCCGACGCCGTCGCGGTAGCCGAAGTACGCGTGGAAGGTTGCTGTGTTGGTCATACCTCGAGCATCGACCGGGTAGCGGCCAGGGCGTGGCCGCTACCCGGATCGGCTTCTACTTCCGGAAACTGCCAGGGCCGAGCACCTGCCAGCCCTTGGCGGTCGGTGTCTGGAGCGAGCCCAGCGGCATGCTGAACGTGTGCACCTGGCGGTTCGGCCGGCTGATCGCCCAGAACGTCGGGTGCCGCGGGTCGGAACGGTCCCAGGCGACGCCCTGCCCCTGGACGTCGGGCAGCTCGACGGTGGCGATCCAGCGCAGCTCTGAGCCCGCTACCGGCAGCTCCATGACGTATGCCTCGCCCAGGTCGTGCCCAGTGAGCCACAGCCGCCCGTCCGGTCCCCAGGAGCCGCCGGAGTTCGACATCGGCTTGAAGCGGTCCAGGATCTCCTTCGGGATCGTCCAGGACGCCACCGGCTCGAACTTGTCGTTCAACTTCACGACCTGGGTGTTGTACGTCTGGCCGTACGGCTCGTTGGTCTCGTCCGAGACGTCGTCGTAGTTGGCGAACCCGGCCCACCACGCGCCGTCGTGCCGGTCGAGCCAGGTCAGGGAGCCGCGGTAGATGCCGAACGAGTACGTGTCGACGTGGCGCATCGTCTTGGTGTCGAACACCTCGATCGAGCTCTCCATCGGCCACTCGGGGTAGTTCGAATGCACGGCGTACAGCTTGCTGCCGACGACGACACCGCTGTCCATGTGCTTGAACGGCCCGTCGGTGTCGCCGGCGAACTGCAGCAGCGGCTCACCTGTCCGGCGGTCGTGCTTGGTGATCGTGCGGTTGTTGACCGCGTAGAAGGCCTTCGCGTCGACCGCGATCGCCTGATTGGCGTCGAAGGCCGGGTACGACTTCAGCGGCGTCGCGTCGTACGTCGGGGGCGTCGCGGCCGCCGTACCAGCCGCCGTACCGGCCGCGGTCGGCGGCGCGGGGACGGCCGAGGCGGGCGACAGGGCGACCGCGGCCAGCACGGCCGTGGCGACGACGAGGGCGGGGAGCTTTCGCATCACAACCTCCAGGGGATGTGGTTACTGCTCCCGACCCTGGGTTCATCGTTGGAACGCCGTGTGAATGCGGCCGGTCAAGCAGCTTGCCGTCGGGCTGCTCGTTGGCGGCGGAACCAGATCGCCAGCGCGATGCACGGCACCAGCAGGCCACCGATCCCGAGCACCACGAAGTCCCACTCGGCCCCGATGTGGTCGACCAGCCAGCCGAAGTTCTGCCCGAAGAAGCCGGTGACGAAGGTCAGCGGCAGGAAGACCGTGGCCAGGATGGTCAGCTGCTCGATCGTCGCGTTCTGCCGGACGCTGACCTTGGTCTGCTCGACGCCGATCACCGCCATGTTCGCCTCCAGGACCGTGGCCAGCAGGTCACGCTGCGCGGCGACCTCCTCGTTCACCAGGACCAGGTGGTCGTGCACGTCGCGGAAGTACGGCAGGAGCGGCGTGGCACGGGCGTCGCGCTCCAGCGTGGCGAGGACCGCGATCAGCGGGTGGACGGCA
The DNA here is from genome assembly GCF_040610805.1 of Kribbella sp. NPDC003557. NCBI lineage: Bacteria > Bacillati > Actinomycetota > Actinomycetes > Propionibacteriales > Kribbellaceae > Kribbella > Kribbella sp. NPDC003557. Next base: position 28,734 of record NZ_JBEXMY010000017.1, on the reverse strand, counting down.
CGGTAGAAGTCGGTCACCTCGCGGCGCAGGAAGTAGATCCGCTCGGTGGGCGCGACGGACCCCGCGAACACGGTCCGCTCGACCTCCTCGATATCTCGCTCCAGCTCCGCGACGACCGGACCGTACCCGTCGACGACCTGGTCGAGGATCGCCCAGAGCACCGAACTCGTGCCGCACTCCAGCAGTTCGGGGCGTTGCTCGAGCCGGATCCGGGCACCGTGCAGGTCGCTGGCCACGCCCTGGCGGACCGTGATCACGAACGACGGCCCGACGAACACGCTGACCTCGCCGAAGTCGACCTCCTCCCGCTCGTCGTCGTACCGGGCGGTGCGCAGGATGACGAGACGGATGTCGCCCTCGTACGGCTCGACCTTCGGGCGGAGATGGAACGTTTGCGCATCCTCGACGGCCAGCTCGTGCAGGCCGAAGCTGTCCCGGACCTCGGTCAGTTCCTCGGTGGTGGGCTCATGCATGCCCAGCCAGACGAACCCGCCGGCCCGGCAGGCCGCGGCGGCGTCCGCGACCGACATCGCCTCGACGTGCTGGCGGCGGCCGTCCCGGTAGTAAGCGCAGTCGATGATCATGATGGCCTCCCTGTCCCGATGGTCGTCGCTGCGGTGGCCGGGACACCAGGGGCGGCGATGAGCTTCGGTTCCGGTTGGGTTCCTGTCCAGGGCCTGAGAAATGCTGGTCGGGTTCCTGGTCCGGCCGCCGTCGGTCGACAAGGATGAACGCATGGGACTACCAGTCGTGCTGATGCCAGGACCGATGAACGAAGCCGTCACCGCCGGGTTGGACGGTCACTGCGAGCTGATCCGGCTGTGGGAGGAGAGCGACCCGGACGCGGTCCTCGCGGCCCGGCGGGACGAGATCGTCGCGGTCGCCACCGGTGGTGCGGCCATCGACGGCCCGTTCCTCGACCGGCTGCCCGGGGTCCGCCTGGTCGCGAGCTTCGGCGTCGGCTACGACCGCATCGACGCGACCGCCGCGGCCGAGCGCGGTGTCGTGGTCACCAACACGCCTGGCGTCCTGGACGACGAGGTCGCCGACACCGCACTCGGTCTGCTGCTGATGACGGTGCGCGAGCTCGGGCAGGCCGAGCGGTACCTGCGCGAGGGGAAGTGGGCCGGCGGGCGTCCGTACCCGTTGACCCGCGCAACGATGCACGGCCGCCGGATGGGCATCCTCGGCCTCGGCCGGATCGGCCAGGCGATCGCCGACCGCGTCCAGCCCTTCGGCATCACCGTTGCCTACCACAACCGCAACGCCAAGGACGTCCCCTACGACTACTATCCGTCCCTCGTCGACATGGCCGCCGATGTCGACATCCTGATGATCGTCATCCCCGGCGGCGACAGCACCCGCCACCTGGTCAACGCCGAAGTGCTCAAGGCGCTGGGCCCTGAAGGCATCGTGATCAACGTCGCCCGCGGCACGGTCGTCGACGAGCAGGCCCTGGTCGACGCCCTCCGCACCAACACCATCCACGCCGCCGGCCTGGACGTCTTCGAACACGAGCCGAAGGTCCATCCCGACCTCCTCACCCTCCCCAACGCCGTGCTCCTCCCCCACGTCGGCTCCGCCACCATCCCCACCCGGGACGCGATGGCCAACCTGGTCGTCGAAAACCTCCTCACCTACTTCGCCAAGGGCACTCCGGTGACCCCCGTCCCCGAATCCACCCGCCTACTGGCGTGAGCCAGCACTTGAGAAGCCGGGTGGTTACCGCGCTGATCGAGCTCGCGGCCAGCGCGGACTACCGGGACCGGGCTGACGCGGGTCGGGCGCTGGCGGTCTTCGCCGAGGCGCCCGAGGCCCGGGATCCGCTGCGCCGGCTCGTACTCGACAACGGCGACACCTTCGTCACGCTGACAACCGCTGAGGCGCTGCTCCGACGACAGGACACCGCAGGCTTCACAATCGTCGCCGAGGCACTGACCTCCGCGGATCCACAACAGACCACCTACATCCACGACGCCGCCACGACAGTCTTCCAACTCTTCGCGTCCGACCGAGACCAGGCCTTGGAGGCCTGCGACGCCCTCGTCCACGACACCAGCCCACATGTCCGCCAGGGAGCAGCCGAACTGCGAGAGATGCTTACCCATATCGACCCGATCCTCCATCCCCACGACCCAACCTGACCCGGGACCCTCACGGCTGCATCGCTGCGGGCTAGGTGGGTTGGCGGGCTGAGGGCCTGGTCTGCTCGGGATACGGCGGCTAGCAGCTCGCGGGTGAGTGTGCGTGCCAGATGCCGCCGTCGGACTCGGTTTGGCCCGGCAGCGGCGGGAAATGCGTTGGCCGGGGACGGATGGGGCGGCTTAGCCTGGCTGGGCTGAAGGAGGTGAGCGCCGTGTACGAAGTCGTGGTTCCGTTGACGGTTCGTGCGTTGGTGGCTGGGGACCTGCCGAGGCTGGGAGAGTCTCCTTCGAAGGTCGTTGCGATGGGCAAAGAGCTGGAGAGGGCCGAGCGTGGCGAGGTCGACTACCTTGCGGTGTGCACGCCCTCGGGCCAGCCGGTGGGGTTCGGCGCGGTCGACTATCTGAAGCCGCCGGGCGGCGCCACCTTGTACCAGCTGTCGGTCATCGAGCCGCTGCAGTCGTGCGGGATCGGCACGGTGCTGATCCAGGCACTCGAGGAATGCATCCGCGCCCGGGGCATTCCCTTCGCCGAGCTGGGCGTGGACGACGCGAGCACCCGGCCGCAGCGCTTGTACGAGCGACTCGGATACGCCGTCACCGGCAGCGAAACCGGCGCATGGGACGTGGACGCCCCAGACGGATCAGTCACCCGCTACGAAACAACAATCACCCTCCTCCGCAAACAACTCCCCCCGAACACGCCTTAACCGCCCCGGCAACCCACGCGCCAACACCCACACGGGCCGGCGAGCAGCCTGCTCCGCGAAGAACTCCCCTGGGCCAGCCGGAGCTCAGCGGGGAAGCGGAGTGTTTCGGCGAGGGCGGGCTTGTGCGGGGGACGCGGTCGGGCACGTGTGGGGCAGCGGGGTCGGGAAACTCGCGCGCCGACGGAGTCGTGTTCGGCTTAGGGTGCGGGGGTGTTTGGTCAAGGTCAGCTGTTGGCGCGGTCTTCGCCGAGGGGTTCGGGGATGTCGGCTCGGGCGATCGGGCGATTGCTGGATCGGCTTGAGGAGCGGGGGGTTGAGTGCCACTCGCTGATGGTCGTCCGCGACGGGCGCGTCGTCGCCGAGGGCTGGTGGGCGCCGTACTCCGCCGAACGGCCGCACCTGCTGTACTCGCTGACCAAGTCGTTCACCTCGGTCGCCGTCGGACTCGCGATCACCGACGGGCTGCTCGCGCTGGACGACCGGGTGGTCGACGTGTTGCCCGATCATGTGCCGGACGACATCTCCGAGCAGGCACGCCGTCTCACGGTTCACCATCTGCTGTCGATGACGGTCGGGAACCGGGAGGACAGCCTCACCGAGGCGTGGCAGCTGGAGCCGGACGACCTCGTGAAGGGCTTCCTGCGGACGCCGTTCCCGGACGCGGCGGGCAGTCGGCACGTGTACGACAACTCGACCACGTACGTCCTCGCCCGGATGGTGGAGCGGGTCAGGGGCAGCGATCTCCCGGAGTTTCTCGACGAGCGCCTGTTCGCGCCGATGGGCATCGATCACGCCGAATGGGACCGTGTGGCGAGCGGAGCTGCCTTCGGGTTCCACGGGCTGCATCTCACGACCGAGGCCATCGCCGCGTTCGGTGAACTGCTGCTGCGCGGAGGCCGCTGGCACGACCGTCAACTCGTCCCCCGCGCGTGGGTGGACCTCGCCACCACTCGGCACGTCGACACGCTCCCGCTTCCGAACTGGTTGCGGAACCCGGATTTCGAGTCCGGGTACGGCTATCAGTTCTGGATCTCACGGCACGGCTACCACGGTCACGGCTCCTACGGCCAGTACTGCGTGGTGGTCCCGGAGCACGACCTGGTGATCGCCGTGACCGGCGCCGTCGTCCCGACGGACGCGCTGCCCGGCCTGTTCTGGGAGTGCCTCTTCCCCGGCCTAGACGATCCGGGAACCACCGAGGACGACGAGACCCTGGCCGACCGACTGCGCCACCTGACCCTCGCGCCGGTGCCGGGTTCACCAGGACCCGCACATCCCGTCGAGGCGAAGGCCGACAGCTCAGCACCGCACTCCCCACTGCCCGACGGCACCGCGGTCATCGTCACCCCAGTCGACAGCACCGAGGCGGTCGCCACCCAGTCCCACGGGACCCACGCGGCCGCCACCCAGGTCGCCGGGACCGCGGTAGTACCCGCGCCAATCGGCGGAACCGAGGCAGCCGTCGCCCCGGCCGACGGAACCCCGGCGGTCGCCACCCCAGCCAACGAGACCCAGGCGGCCGCCACCCAGGTCGTCGGGACGGCGGTGGTACCCGCTCCGATCGGCGGAACCGAGGCGGCCGCCGCCCCGGTCCACGGAACCCCGGTGGTCGCCACCCCGGTCGATGGGACTGCGGTGGTCAGCGCCCCGGCCGACGCGACCCCGGTGGTCGGCGCGACGGGCGATGGGGCTGTGGTGGGCGGTCGGGGTGGCGGTGGTTGGGTTGTGTGGCTTGGGGAGGGGGTGGAGGTCGCGGTCGGGTTTGGGGAGTGGTGGGAGAGTTCGCCGCTCGGGCGGCCGATTGTCGCGGCGGGCGCTTGGCAGGGTGACAGGTTCGTCGCCGACATTTACGTCATCACCACGCCGCACCGAGTCCGGCTGGTTGTCGAGGGCGGTACGGCGTCCGCCGCCTGGAACGTCGTTCCGCTGACCGGCCCCAGCCTGGCGCTGCATGTCACGGCGCCGCTCATGACCCGCCCCGACGTCAGTTAGCGGGTCAGGTAGGTCTCGTCGGTGAGACGGGACAGCTTGGCAGGGTTCCGCACCGCGTACAGACCGGCGATCTTGCCGTCCTCGACGTGCAGGACCGTGACGGTGTCGACCTCGTCGGTGAAGCGGAGAACGAGCGCCGGCTGCCCGTTGATCTGAGTCGTCTCCAGCGAGCCTTCGGCCAGCCGTTCCACCGCCAGCGCGAGGAGGCGAGCCACCTTCTCGGCACCGACGACGGGACGGGGAAGGGCCTGTACGACGCCGCCGCCGTCACCGAGAAAGACCACGTCGGGCGCCAGGATGTCGACCAGGCCCTGCAGGTCGCCGGTGTTCACAGCCCGCTGGAACGCGTCGATGGCGTCGCGGGTCTGGTCGGCGGACACAACACCTCTAGGACGACGGGCGGCAACATGGGACCGGGCCCGGTGCGCGATCTGGCGGACAGCCTCGGGAGTCTTGTCGACGGCCTTGGCGATCTCGTCGTAGTCGAGCCCGAACACCTCGCGGAGGACGAAGACCGCGCGTTCGGTCGGCTTGAGGGTCTCCAGGACCAGCAGCATCGCCATCGAGACGCTGTCGGCGAGTTCGACGTCCTCGGCCACGTCAGGCGCGGTCAGCAGGGGCTCCGGCAGCCACGGTCCGACGTACGACTCCTTGCGGCGGCCCAGGGTGCGGAGGCGTTGCAGGGCCTGACGGCTGGCGATCCGGACCAGGTACGCGCGCTGGTCGAGCACGGTGTCGAGGTCCACGCCGACCCACCGCAGCCAGGTCTCCTGCAGCACGTCCTCCGCGTCCGCGGCCGAACCGAGCAGCTCGTAGGCGACGGTGAACAAGAGGTTGCGATGAGCAACGAAGGCCTCGGTGGCCCGGTCGGTCCCGGTCATGACGTGGCTCCTTCCGCACGCGTGTGTCACCCACAAGATGCCGCCCGGCCCGCTCCTGTGACACCTCCGTCTGTATGGCGCTCGTCACGCCGCAACCCCGTCACGAGGGCAGGGCGGCGAGCATCTCGTGGTCATCCAGTAGATCCCAGAGTGAGGACGACGAACAATGGAACCCAGGATCGACCTGATGCAGAACGAGCTCGGCGGCAAGCTGGCGAAGCGGCTGTTCGCGGTACACACCCTGCTGCAGCAGACCGGCCTGTCGCACACCACCCAGAACCTGGTCATGCTGCGAGCCAGCCAGATCAACGGCTGCGGAAACTGCATCGACATCCACGCGAAGGAGGCCGCGGCCGAAGGTGAGACCGCGACCCGCCTGAACCTCGTCGCGGGCTGGCGGCACTCGACCGTCTTCACCGAGGCGGAGCAGGCCGCGCTGGCCCTCACCGAAGAGGCGACGCGGTTGTCCGAACTGCCCGGCGGCGTTTCGGACGAGACCTGGGCCCGGGCGGGCAAGTACTACGACGAGGACCAGCTGATCGCGCTCGTCACGCTGATCGCGATGATCAACGCGACCAACCGGCTCGCCGTGACACTGAACCAGCTCGGCGGCTCCTACGAGCCGGGCCTGATGTCGGCGGTCGCGGGCGGCTAGGGCCGGACAGGCCATCCGGACAGGGCCTAGGCCGGCGTCTGGTCCAGGTCCCAGATCCGCTCGCTGGTCCAGGCGTACTCCCAGGCCTGGATGTCCGGCGGCTCGATGCCGAGGCCGGTGAGGATGGCGCAGACCTGCTCGCGGTGGTGGTTGGCGTGGTTGATCGCCTGCGCGACGAAGATCCCGGCCCGGGTGCCGCGGGTGTTGTCGTCGATGATGATCACGCGTTCGACATCGATCGGCCGGGTCAGGAAGTACTCCCACAGGTCGCCGATCTCGGCGTTCCAGCGGGCGAGCGTCTCCAGGTCGGTCGCCGGATCGCCGTCGACGAAGTCGAGCGGCCGGTCGGCGATCCGGCGCAGGTAGCTGCCGTCGCAGCGCACGATGTGGTCGAGCGTCGCGAGAATGCCGCCGTACGTGCCGACACCGGTGATCTCGAGCTGCTCAGGTGTCAGGTTCTGCGCACGACAGAAATCGATCAGGCTGCCTGTCGCCCAGTAGTTGTGCCGGATGGGGTCGTAGAGCACGTCGTTGAGTCCCATACCAGACCAAGGTAGCCGCGAGGCTTCCCCCGGGGACACCGGTTTTCCCCGGGGGAGGCGAGGCTCAGCCGGCGGCCGCGACGTTGACCATCCAGTTGATCCCGAACCGGTCGGTGACCATGCCGAACTCGTCGCCCCACATCTGCTTCTCGAGCGGGACCGTCACCTTGCCACCGTCGGCGGACAGCTTCTCGTAGTAGCCGCGCAGCTCGTCGCCCTCGCCGCTGAGGCTGATCGCGATGTTCTCCCCCGGGTTGTACGGCATGCCCTGCGGCGTGTCGGACGCCATCAGCGTGAACCCGCTCGGGGTCTCCAGCTGGCTGTGCATCAGCTTCTCGTCGTCCTCCGGGCCGTGACCGGAGCCGAACTCCTTGAACGTGTTCACAGACAGGTCGCCGCCGAAGACGCTCTGGTAGAACTCCATCGCCGCGCGTGCGTCGCCGTCGAACTGGATGTACGGATTGAGCCGGGATGCCATCGAACTGTCCTTCCCCCAAGCCGGCCGGACCCCTCTGGCCCGGCGCCCATGTTCCGCACAGTAGACCCGGCCACGGACAGTTCGCGACCCCTTGAAACCTGCCGTCCGGTTAAGGTCTGGCCATGATGCTGCGACATGTGACGATCGACGCCGCGAACCCGTACGAGCTCGCGCGGTTCTGGAGCACCGTGACCGGCTGGCCGGTGGCCGGCGGGGACGAGCCGGGTGACACCGAGGTCCTGGTGCAGGCGCCGTCGCCGGTGCCCGGGCTGCTGTTCATCGCGGTCCCGGAAGGCAAGACCGTGAAGAACCGGGTGCACTTCGACTGGGCCCCGACCGAGCGGACGCGGGACGAGGAGGTCGAGCGGATCCTGTCGCTCGGCGGCACCGTCCACGAGGACCACCGCGTCCCCGACGGCCGCGGCTGGGTCACGATGAAGGACCTCGAAGGCAACGAGTTCTGCGTCGAGCGCAGCGAGGCGGAACGAGCAGGCTGATCAGCCCGGCGGCCGGGCCGATACATCAGGTCACCGCCGTTGCCTGTGACCAGCGGATCTGCCAGCCGGTCGGGGTGATCGGCTCGAAGCGGCGATACAGGATCTCGCCGGTCTCGATACCGCCCAGGTACTCCGCCTTGGTCCACGCGTGGCCGCTCGGCGTGACGATGACGAAGTCCGGCGCGTGGATCGCGTCGGCCTCCGGGATCCGGCGCGCGACCAGGTGCGACAGGCGGGTGCGTTCGAGATCGCGGAGGTGATCTGGTTCCGGCATGACCGGAAACCTACCCACCCTCCAGCTCTTCGGGGATGCTGGTTCGGGGAACCGGGGGGTTCGCTCCGAACACGTGGGGGGTAGGAGCATGCAGCGGATTCGGGGGTCACCGCGTCATGTCAGTGTGAGGAGACGACGACGGAGGCTGGGGGACGTCGCGATGGTGCGAATACGGCCGCGCCACGAGCGCGTGTCACTGCTGCGACGGTTCGTGGCGTCGGCCACCGCGATCGGGGTGACGCTGCTCGTGCTGGCCTTGCTGGGCGTGGTGTTCGTCGTCCTCGAGCCGCGTTCGACGAGTGCCGACAGTACGGTCGGCGGCTCGTACAGCGTGCCCTCGAAGGGTCCGGGCCGCTGGGGATCGGGGACGCTCGGCCCGTGGGACGGCCTGGCGCACCGGATCTCCCCCGAGGACGAGATCCGCGACGTGCTCGCGTTCGACGGGATCTTCATGTTCGGCGACAGCATCGCCGTCCAGGACAGCGCCGGGCTCGAACGACTGCTGACCGATCGCACCGGCGAGTCGATCGCGATCCACGACTGGTCGGGGCAGCCGGCGTCGGCGGCGGTCGACGCGCTCGAGGAGTGGTCGCGTGACTACGGTCTGCCGCGGCGGATCGTGATGGCCGTCGGGACGAACGACATCTTCGACCCGCCGGCGTTCGCCGCGCAGGTCGAGCGCGCACTCCGGATCGCCGGGCCGGACCGGACGGTGTACTGGGTGAACACGTACGTCGCCCGCACCAAGCAGTCGGACGCCATCCGGGATGCCGACCTCGCCAACAGCGCCTGGATCAACCAGCAACTGCAGGACGCCGCGCTCCGGCACCCGAACCTGCGGATCATCGACTGGTCCGGCTTCCTGATGGCCCAGCCGGACCGCCCCGCCGAGTACCTGCGCGACGGTGTGCACACCAGCCAGCCGGCCGGCCGCGACGCCCGCAACGAGCTGATCGCGGACGCCCTCCGCAGCCGGTAAACCTCGCCGCCGACCTCCGCGTGAAGATCTCGGAGGAGGTAGGCATGCTCGTCAAGCGTTGGTCGGTCTCGGCCGCTGTCATCGTGGTCCTGACCGCGTTCCTCCTGGCGCTGCTGCACCTGGAGGCCCCGGCCGCGCACGCGAAGGCCGCCGCGCCGGCGGTCAGCCCGGGAAGCTACGGCTCCGGCACACTCGGACCCTGGCAGGCGAACGAACGGGTGATCTCGGACAGCGCGGCGGTCCGCGAGACGGTCAAGAACAACGGTGTGGTGCTCTTCGGTGACAGCATCGCCGTCCAGGACGGCGCCGCCCTCGGCCAACTCATCGGCCAGCAGCTGCACACGTCGTTCGCGGAGTACAGCTGGGCCGGTCAGCCGACGTCGGCCGCGGTCGACGCGATGGCCGCGTGGGCCCGCGAGTACGGTCTGCCGCGGCGAATCGTGATGGCAGTCGGGTCCAACGACATCTTCGATCCGCCCGCGTTCGCCGCGCAGGTCGAGCGCGCACTCCGGATCGCCGGGCCGGACCGGACGGTGTACTGGGTCGACGTCCAGGTGTCCCGGACCGACGAGCCCGCCGCGGTCCAGGTCGCCGATCAGCGCAACAGCGAATGGATCAACCTGCAGCTCGAGCAGGCGGCGCTGCACCACCCCGACCTGCGGATCGTGCCCTGGGCCGAGTTCCTCGCGGCACATCCCGAACGGCTGCACACGGACCTGCGCGACGGCCGGCACACCACCGTCCCGGCCGGCCAGAACGCGCGGAACGCCCTGATCCTGCAGGCGATCCGGCACACCTGACGCTGCCCTTGCGGGCAACCGGAACCGAAGTCGGCGATCCGAAGCAACTTTTCCGGGCGCTCGCGACATCTATGAGGTAGAGGAACCATTCTGACCTCGGGGGGGGGGAACCGATGACGACGTACGGGACGGGGGCCGGCCGGCCACGTAGTTGATGCCGGACGCAACCTTCGACGACTCGACGCACGTTTCCGAGGTACCACGCACACCACCTGACCTCGACCCGGGGACCACTCTTCCCGAATTCAGGTCTAGGCCAGAACAGGCATGCCTTCGGGCATGCGGGGAGGACCCACGATGCCCGCGAGACATCTGCGCACGACCGGTGCGACCTTGCGACTCACGATCACGCTGCTCGTGAGTGCTGCCGTACTGGGCGCCGTACTGGTGATCCCGTGGGGCGGTTCCGAGCCCGAGGCGGCTCCGGACCCGACCGTGAGCCACACCCCGGAGCCGCCGACCCCGCCCCCGGCGCCGCTGCGGCAGAACGTCTACACCTGCCCGGCGTACAGCGGGATCGACTCCGCGAACCCGGTCACGAGCCTGGCCGAGGACACCTTCAAGTGGGGTACGACGCCGCCCACCAAGGTCGGCGACGGCAAGGGCGACGTCAACTGGCGGATGAACCCGGACAACAACCCCAGCTGGTACATGTGGCTGCACTCGCTGCGTTGGCTCGGGCAAGGGATCACCGCGGCCGCGAAGGGCGACAAGGCCGCGTTGCAGCACGTCAGTGCGATCGCCCGCGACTGGGTCAACGACAACCCGTACTCCTGGAAGTCGGACGTCGGCGCGTACGAGTCGACGATGCACCGCACCAACGTGCTGATCTGCCTGCGGCAGGCGGTGCTGTCGGGTCTGCGCGTGAGCAAGCTGCCGACGACGTACGCCTGGCTGGACAAGGCATTGCTGCAGCACGCGTGGTTCCTGCAGAAGAACTACAGCGGTGACTGGAACCACGGCACCGACGAGAGCCTGGCACTGTTCGGCATCGGCTGCACGTTGAAGCGGAACGACCTGAAGAAGGTCGCGGCCGACCGGCTGACCAGCGCGATCAAGACCTCCATCGACACGCAGGGGTCGACGAACGAGCAATCGACGGCGTACGCGCAGTTCAACTACGCGCTCTGGGGCCGGGCCATCGACGTCCTGCGCAAGTGCGGCGTCGACCCCGGTACGACGATCACGGCGCGCCGGCGGGAGCTCGCGAAGTGGCTCGCGCTCGCGACCAACTCGCTCGGGAACCTGCCGCAGCTCGGCGACTCCGAGGTCGTGCGCACGGTCCCCGTCACCGGGACCGTCCTGGAGTACGCCGGTACGCAGGGCGCGCGCGGGATCCGGCCGACGCAGCGGATCGGGATCTTCGACGCCGGGTACATCTTCGGGCGGACCGGCTGGGGCGAGAAGCGGCCGTTCACGCAGGAGTCGACGTACAGCATCCGGTTCGGGCCGGCGCGGAAACTGCACGGGCACGAGGACCACACGTCGATCACCTACACGTCCCGCGGGCGCGACATCCTGATCGACGGCGGGCACTCCGGGTACAAGTGGGACGACTGGCGGAGCTGGGCGAAGAGCCAGTTCGCGCACAACGAGCTGACCGTCGCGTCCACGGCCGCCGAGCACCCGGACACCAAGCTGGTGCGCTCGTCGATCAAGGACACGTCGGAGTTCTACGAGCTGAAGGACAAGCTCGGGGCGGTCGACCGGACGCGCGGCGTGCTGGTGCTGAAGGACCCCGACCTGATGGTGGTGCTGGACCGCGGCGCGTCGGCGACGGACCAGCAGTACTCGACGCTGTGGCACCTGCCGGCGGACCAGAAGGTGGTCGTCAGCGGCAACGACCGCGCCGTGGCGGCGAAGCCGGGTGACCGGGTGAAGACGACGCTGCTGCAGGTCCCGTTCGAGCAGGCCACGACCCCGATCGACGTGGCGACCGGTCAGCAGGATCCCGTCCAGGGGTGGCACTACCTGACGATCGACAAGCGGGTGCCGTCGCCGGTGGTGAAGTTCAACCGGTCCGGGCAGAACGCGAGCATCCTGTCGGTGATCGCGCCGAGCCGCGCCAACGCGACGGTGTCGTACACGACGTCGTGGCAGGGCTCGCGGATGATCCTGAAGCTGACCGTCGACGGCGTCACCACGACGGTCGGGGTCTCCGCGGACGGGACACTGCAGCGGATCAAGTAGCTGGTGGCGGACCTCCAGCACTCATCAACCGCCGGTTTCGGCCCCCGCTGAGCGTGGGCTGCGCCGGAGAAGGCGAGTTGTGTAGTGCTGGAGATCCGCTCATGCCTTCTTGGCGCCGACCGGTTGCCAGCCGGGGGACGGGTCCTCGCCGACCCGGCCGTCGACCGCCTCGCGGATCAGGTCGGCGTGGCCGGTGTGCCGGCCGTACTCCTCGATCAGGTCGCAGACGAGCCGGCGCAGGCTGGGGTGCCGGCCGTCCGGCCAGCTGATGTCGGCCGGCTGGTCGAGCCCGCCGTCCGCGATCGCCGCCGTCAACGTCTCCCGCGAGCGCGCGACCGCGCCGTCCCAGAGGGCGTACAGCTCCTCCGGGGTGTTGTCGACGGCCGAGTTGAACTCCCAGTCGTTGTCGTCGCGCCAGCCGTTGTCCAGCCACGGCCCACCCATCGGCTTCCCGCGGAACTTCACGTCGAACATGTAGTCCTCGTTCGCCGCGAGATGCTTCATCAGCCCGCCGAGCGTCATCGACGACGCCCCGATCCGCGTGTTCAGCCCCGCCGCGTCCAGCTCGTCCACCTTGTACCGGAACGTCGCCCGCAACCGGTCCAGCGCCCCGACCAACTGCTCCGCCTCACTCCCCGCCAACGGCGGCTCCCACCACGGCGAAACCCACTCGTTCTCACTCATACCCAGCACGCTAACCCCCATTCCGGACGCTTCGCTTCCGGAAAGGAATCAGAGGGTTCGGCGTACGACGACGTTGCGTCTGGCGGTGGTGCGGTTCTCGGCGTGCTGCGTGAAGCCGGCGGCGAGGAAGGTGCTGAGGAGGCCTCGGCCGGGGTCGCCCGGCAGCGTCTTGATCGGGTAGGCCTCGACGATGCGGGCGCCTGAGCTGCGCGCGTACTCGACGGCGGCGTCGATCATCGGTGACGTCAGGCCCTGGCGGCGGTAGCCGCTCTTCACGAAGAGGCAGTTGATCGCCCAGATCGTGTCGTCGTCGGGGTCGTCGATCGGCAGCGTGCGGGAGTGGACGATCGCGTAGTACTCCGTCCGCGGCGCGACCGCGCACCAGACCGCCGGGCGCGCGTCGACGTACCCGATCAGGCCGACCGGGCTGCCTGCCGCCACGAATCCCTCGAGCGCGGCGCGGTTCTCGGCGCTGCCGTTCGCGGTCGCCTGCGCGGACGGCAGCCGACGGGCCATGCACCAGCAGCCCCGCGTCCCACCGCTCGGCCCGAACAGCTCGACCAGGTCGTCCCAGCGCGCCTGATCGACCGCCCGAGCCACCAAGTCCATCCCACGATTCTTCCAGCACTCTGTCGGATCCGGGTCGTAGCGTTCGTTGTGGTGGTGAGCGGCGGCCGCAGGCGGACGCCCGGGACAAGGAGTGCTGAGATGCCGCGGTACATGATCTCGTTCGAGAAAGGCGCGATGGACCACATCCCGGAGGAGGACATCCCCCAGGTGGGCAAGGCCGCGCACGCCGCGGTGCAGGAGGCGAAGGACGCCGGTGTCCTGCGGTTCGCGGGCGGGATGAGCTACGACGACGGCGACGTCGAACACGCCGTGGTGGGTACGGACGGGCTGGTGACGGACGGACCGTACCCGGAGAGCAAGGAACTCATCGGCGGCGCCGTGATCGTCGACGTACCGACCCGCGCCGAGGCCCTCGCCTGGGCCGCCAAGATCGCCGCCGCCTGCCGCTGCGCGCAGGACGTCCGCAAGTTCATGGACGACCCGGAGCTGGTCGACTGACGTCCGAAATGCGGCTGTTCAGCAGGCCGCGGCTGGTCATGTTGTGGTGGGCCTGAGCCGCAGGTAGAGGTCGCGGAGCAGGCAGATCTCGGCGCCGTGGTGGATGAGCTCGACGTTCGAGTAGAGGATGACCCGCGCGATCGGCGCGTCGGCGAAGGCGGGCGGTGCGAGCGGACCCTGCGGGCGGACGAGGCCGTCGTCACCGAGCCGTCGTACGCCGTCGAGCCACCAGGCGTACGCCTCGTCGAGCTGCCGCAGCGCCTCGTCGGCGGTCCCCGCGAACTCGAACGTCGCGAGGTCCGCCGGCGGCCCGCCGAACCGCGTGGCGTTCGACTCCGCGAGACCCACGATCAGATGCCCCAACCGCCACGCGATCGTGGTGATCGGCTCGGGGGTCGCGCCGTCGCCGTAGTCCCAGGTGAACTCGCCCCCGCCGTACGACTGCTGTGCCCGGCTCGTGCCGCGGCGGCTGAGCGTCCAGCAACCGTCCACCGGCTCCCAGAAGTACTCGTCGTCGGTCAGCCCGTCGAGCCGCGGCCGCAGCCGGGACTGCCAGTGCGCGTCGATCTGGTCGATGACCTCGGCGTTCCAGTCCACACGCGATGGTATCCACGGCGGATAGTGTCGTCAGTCATGAAATCCGAGCTCGGTTCCGTCGTCTGGCCGCCTGACCCGATCAAGACCGAGCGTCTGGTGCTGCGCGAGCCCGAGGCCCGCGACCGTACGGCGTTCATCGAGTTGCTCGCCTCGCCGGAGGTCGGCACGTACATCGGCGGGCCGCAGTCCCGCGACGATCTGGAGCGTGCGATCCCGGCCGAGCCCCGGCGCCGCGCCGGCCTGTTCGCGGTCGACCTCGACGGGTCGATGATCGGCACCGTCACCCTCGACGAGCGCGACCCGAACCACCCCGACCAGGTCCGCCCGGACGTCGCGTCCGTCGAGCTCGGCTACCTGTTCCTCCCGTCGGTCTGGGGCCACGGCTACGCCACCGAAGCCTGCGCGGCCGCTCTGACCTGGCTCGCCACCGCCCGCCCCGGCACCGCGGTAGCCCTCACCACCCAGACCGCCAACGTCGCCTCGATGCGCCTGGCAACCAAGCTCGGCTTCACCGAAGTACAACGCTACGAAGCCTGGGGCGCCGAGCAATGGCTGGGCGTCCGGGTGTCCTAGCCCGCCCGGTTCCGATGTCAAAAGCTGCAATTTGCGGCGGATCTGCAACCATCCGGCGCTCCCGCGACATCTAGACAGGTGTAATAGGTCTAGTCCTGATCTCCGATGGGAGGACAGGGGCGGGTGGGGGGAAACACCACAGTGGATCGGAACACAACCAAGCGTCGCGCCGACCGGCCGGCGCCGTCGGACGGTACGCCGGAGGCTCGCGACGGGATGCCCGCGCGGCTCGACGCGGCGGTCCGGCTGCTCGTCGGGCCGGCCAACTTCGCGGGGCAGGGCACCCGCTGGGCCCGGGCTCTCGAGGACCGGGCGCCGGACACGAAAGCGACCTCGTTCGCCTTCTTCAAGGGCGTCCTCGACTATCCGGTCGACTACGGCGTACCGGCGCGGACGTACCGGCGTAACCCCAGGTGGCGGCTGAACTTCTACAACCACGTCATCCGCAACTACACGCACGTGCTGCTCGAAGCGGCCCGCCCGATCTTCGGCCCGCTGCACGGCCCGGACGGGTCCTTCGAGATCCCGCACCTGCTCACCAAGGGCCTGCACGTCGCGCTCATCGCCCACGGTTCCGACGTACGGGTGCCCAGCCGGCACGTCGAGACCGAGCCCTGGTCGCCGTTCCCGGACCTCGAGGACGAGACCGTCGAGCTGCTCGAGCGGAACGCGACCCGCGCCGTGGAGCTCTTCACGTCGTACCCGGGTCAGGTGTACGTCTCCACGCCCGACCTCCTCGACTACGTACCGAACGCGGCGTGGTGCCCGGTGATCGTCGACGTCGACGCGTGGCGCAGCGACGCACCGGTGCTCGCACACGACAAGCCGGTCGTCGCCCACGCGCCGAGCAAGTCGGCCATGAAGGGGTCCGAGCTGATCGACCCGATCATGGAGCGCCTGGCCGAGCGCGGCCTGATCACGTACCGCCGGGTCGAGGGCGTCGACCCCGCGGACATGCCGGCCGTCTACCGGGACGCCGACATCGTGCTCGACCAGTTCCGGATCGGCAGCTACGGCGTCGCCGCCTGCGAAGCGATGGCCGCGGGCCGGGTCGTGGTCGGCCACATCGCTCAGCACGTCCGCGAGCGCGTGGCCGCCGACACCGGCCTCGACCTCCCGATCGTCGACGCGACGCCCGACACCATCGAGCAGGTCGTCCTCGACCTCATCGCGCACCCGGAGCGGGCCCGCGAGCTCGCCGCGCGCGGGCCGGCGTTCGTCGAGAAGGTGCACGACGGCCGCTGGTCGGCCGAGGTGCTGGCGTCGTTCGTCGAGCAGCCCGCTCCGGTGCCCGTCGACTGGAAGCCGTCGTGGATCCGGCCCAAGGTCGTCATGATGGCCGGCAACGACATCGTGTCCGACGCCCGCGTGCTCAAGTACGCGCAGACCGTCGCCAACTGGGACCTCGACGTCACCTGTATCGGCATCCCGGGGCGCCGGCTGAGAGGCGTTCGCCAGTTCGGCAAGGTGCAGGTGTTGTGCCCGCCGATCCCGTCGAAGGTGCTGCTGACCGGGTGGCGCCGGCGGCTGACGATCGTCAAGACGAACCTCAGGCCGTGGTTCGCCACCGAGGCCGAGTACCTGCTGGCGTACAGCCGTTGGCAGTACGCGAGCCGTGAGCTGCGTGCCGAGCGCGGGCGGGACCGGCGCGATCACGAGCGCACCGGCGATCAGCGTCGGGTACGGCGATCCCTGCTGGGGCGATTGCAGCGCGCTGCGCGTTGGCGGTCGCTGCGGCTGCACCGCGCAGTACTGCAGGCCCGCGCGTACTTCGTCCGGCGGCCGAAGCGCGAGGCCGATCTCACCGACCTCGGCATCGGCAAGCGGCGCGAGCGGTTGCTCGCCCTTCACCGCCGGCTGCCGACGGGGCGCTGGCGACGGGTGATGCCGGAGGTGATGGACCAGGAGCTGACGCTGGGTCCGCTGCTCGACCGGCTCCTGATCGAGGTCATCCACGTGCACGACGTGTTCATGCTCGGCATCGCGGCGCGGGCGGCGCATCGGGCGGCGCTCGACGGGCGGACGATCAAGATCATTTACGACGCGCACGAGTACATCCCGGGCGTACCGGTGGTGGCTCCGCGGCGGGTCGCGGCGTACAGCGACCTCGAGCGCGAGTTCATCCGCGACGCCGACCGCGTCATCACGGTGTCCGAGCCGCTGGCCCGCTGGCTGCAGCGCGACCACAAGCTGGCCGAGCTGCCCGACGTCGTCCTCAACGCACCTGTCGAGCCGCCCGCGGACGCCGAGGTCACGGGTCTGCGTGAGCTGCTGGGACTGTCCGAGGGCGTCCCGCTGCTCGTGTACGGCGGGGGCGTCAACCGCGCCCGCGGCGTCGGGACGGTCGTCGAGGCGTTGCCGCAGCTGCCCGACGTCCACCTCGCGATCGTCGCGCGCGCCAACTCCGTCACCGCGGAACTGCAGGCTCGCGCCGTCGAGCTGGGCGTGAGTGACCGCGTCCACCTGGCGCCGTTCGTCAGCGCCGAGGTCGTGCCGCTGTACCTGCGCTCGGCAAGCATCGGCCTCAGTCCGCTGCTGCACGCGCCGAACCACGACATCGCGGTGACCAACAAGTTCTGCGAGTACATCGCCGCCGGCCTGCCGATCATCACCAGCGACACCCCCGCCCAGGCCGATCTGGTCAACGAACTCGACCTCGGCGCCGTCTACCCCGCCGGCGACGTTGACGGCCTGGTCCGCGCGATCTGCACAGTCCTGGCCGACCGCGACCGCCTCGCCAAACGCATCACCGACGACCCCGCCCTCCTACACCGCTTCTCCTGGTCCGCCCAGGCCGAGGTCATCCGATCCGCCTACACCGACGTCATGGGCCAACTCCCCGCCGCCGCCTGGACCCCCACCGCCACCACCATCCACAAACTGATCCCCGCCCCACCCGAACCCCCCGAAACCAGGTGGCACGCCTTCCGCAAGGCCCGAGCCGAAAAGCTCGCCTCAGACGGCGCCTAGCGGTATTCCTCGACGACGACCAATGACCGTTGGTCCTCAGCTTTGAACCCAGCGGCCACGAACTCGCGCCGGGCGTGACGCCCATGTGCACCGTATTGCGCGAGCGGCGCACCCTCCGACTCCATCTCGGAGGGTGCGCCGCTGCTCAGAGCCGGAGTCGAGACCAGGCCCAGTTGGGATCACGGCCGGTGAGGCCGAGGACGCGGTCCAAGGTGGTCGCGTCGGCCGGCACCGCGACCTGCGGTCCGTACATGCCCATCTCCCGCCCCTGCTCCACGCCGGCGAACATCGTGTCGTGCAGATGCGCAAGCAGGTCGGCGGGCAGTTCCAGCCGCTGCCCGGTCGCGACCGCGAGATCCCAGCCGTGTACGGCCAACTCGCCGATGATCATGTCGCCCATGACGGGCGCCGGCAGCGTCTGCGGCGTGCCCATGCTCGTCTCGCCGGCCCAGGCGTTCGGCGGCGCCCACGACGACGTGATGTCGTCCAGCAGGGCGAGCAGGCGGCCGCGCCAGTTGTCGGCTGCCAGGTCGACATCGGACTCGGAGGTCGCCGGCTGCGGAACGGCCTCCTTGCGGCCGGCGCCGGCGAGCGACGGGCCCCAGAACAGCAGGTGGTTGACCAGGGCCCGCACGTCGTACTGCGTGCATGGAGTCTTGTTGGCGAGCTGGTCGTCGGTGATGGTGTGGGCGACTGCGGCCATGGCCTCGGCTGCCTTGGAAATGTGTGACATGGCGGCGATGCTAGGCAGCGTCGGCCGGAGGGGTATTGAACAAAGGCGACATACACTCTGCCGGGTGGGACGGGACATTCGTGAGCTGGCGAGTGCCTGGACCAAGTATCAGCGTCACGCCTTTCATGACCCGTCGCCGGCGCTGGCGCCATGGGTGGAGCATTACTGGGAGGCTCGCTGGGATTACGCCGAGCCCTACCGGCAGAAGATCGTGCCGTACCCGAACGTGCACCTGTCGTTCGGCGGCGGCCGCGCCGACGTCAGCGGCGTGTGCAGCGGCTACCAGATCAAGGTCCTCGAGGGCCGCGGCCACGTCTTCGGTGTCGCGTTCCGGCCGGGCTGCTTCCGCCCCTTTCTCGATGCCCCCGTCTCGATGATCACGGACCGCGTCGTCCCGGCGACCGAGGTGTTCGGTACGGACCTGCCCACCGTGCTCGACGTACCGACCATGGATGCGTTCCTGTTGAAACACCTGCCGTACGACGACGCCCGCGCGCGCCAGGCAGCGGCCGCGGTCGAGGTGATCGCCAAGGACAAGGGCATGACCAGGGTCGAACGCCTCGCCGCTGAGCTGCGGCTGAGCATCCGGGGGCTGCAACGGCTGTTCGCGGAGTACGTCGGCATCGGGCCCAAGTGGGTGATCCGCCGCTACCGTCTGCACGAGGTGACCGCACGCATGGCCGCCGGCCGGCCCGTCGACTGGGCCGCGCTGGCAGCGGACCTCGGCTACGCCGACCAGGGCCACTTCATCCGCGACTTCAAAAGCATGTTCGGCGAGCCGCCGACCTGGTACGCGCACCGGTATTAGTCAAGGGCGTCGAGCGCCCAGCCCGCGTCACCCCGGCGTCGTCCGTCGACTGACCGGCTACGCCCGCCCGCCAGTTGATCTGCGACAGACGACAGCGCGGATCGCGGCTGCGGACGTGTGGCGTCTCAGCAGTGGTCGTTCGCCTCTGACCTCAACGCGGAAGCCGTTGAACGCTGGAGATTGAATGGAGGTGTAGGGACCATGGCATCTACGACGTCGTATCCATCACGTGTCCAAGGCGATCCTCGGTCCGGCAACAGCGTGCGTGAGCACAGGGCTGCTGCCACGACAGCGGGGATCCTGTTCATCGTCGGGACGTTGGCCGGCATCCTCAGCAAGGCCGTCACTTCTTTCCCTGTGCACAATGCGGACGACCCGCTCGCCTACGCCGCGGACCACTCCGGCACCGTCGCGACGGGGGCGCTGCTCGTGCTCGTCATGGGTCTGTCGCTCGCGTTGGTCGCGGTGGTGCTCTTTCCAGTGTTGCGACGGGTGGACGAAGTGCTGGCCACGGGCTACCTGATCATCCGAGGGGCGGTCGAGACGGCCACCTACGTCATCGTCGCCATCGCGTGGCTGGTGCTCGTGCCACTGGCCGAGACCATGTCGGCAGGACCGGGCACGGCCTCACCATCCGGCGTGCGTCTGGGTACCCTCGTGATCGACTCTGATGGCGCCGGCGTCATTATGTCGCTGGTGTTCTGCCTTGGCGCCGCCCTGTTCTACGTCCTGCTCTTCCGGTCGCGCATCGTCCCCCGCTGGATCACGGTGTGGGGTCTCATGGGGATCCCGTTCTACGTTGCCGCCTACCTGCTCGCGATGTACGGAGTTGTCGGCATCAACTCCTCCGAGGTGAATGTCCTCTGCCTGCCCCTGGCCGTCCAGGAGATGGTGCTAGCGGTCTGGATGATCGCGCGCGGCTTCCGTCCGGCGGCCATCTCGAACACGCCCAAGATCTGAAGGAGGCCACAACAGAGACCCACCCATCGGCTGCTTGTTTCGCGGGCAGCGGCATGTCCGGACGTTACTGACCACTCGTCGGTTCGGCGGTGCCGGCGTCGGCGGGTACTAAGCCGTGAAGATAACGTGACGCTTACTCATGGCGGCCTGCTGCCAGAAATCGGTGAGATCCGTGAAGTTGTCCCACGTGTAGTCGAAGTCTTCGTCTCCGAACTCCGCGTAGTCCGCGGCGTCGATCTGCTCGTAGCCTCTGCGCAGCGACTCCTGGGTGACGGACATGAGCGCGGCAGCGACAGCAGGAACATGGGCTTTGTCGACCAAGACGACCAACTCGTCCTCGCCGCTGGTCAGCAGCTTGCCACCTAGGACGGCGAGGTTGAGTGGGCTGGAGCCGTTGTCGATGGCAAGCCGGCCGTCGGTGAGACTTCGGTGGATCGCATCCCAGGCCTTGTCGGTCGCCACGTTGTAGTCATCGTCGCGCTCCTCGATGATCTCGTGCACATACTCGGAGATCGCCTCGTCGGCGCCGTCCATCTCGAGAAGCTGCTCACGATCATCGTCGGTGATCGCAAAGTGCATGCCCAGGCTCATTCAGGTGCCCTCCCTCGTCGCGGGATTCCGAGGTGCACATTGTGCCTGCGTGGGCTGCTGTCGTTCGGACAAGGCATGCGCGCCCGCAAATTCGGCAGATCCTGGCCTGTCGCACATCAGTTGACGGGAATCTGTCGCGGATCTATCGGCGGACCATCTGATGGCTGATTTGGAGCAACAGCAGTCCGACGCGGTGGCCCCATCGCATCCGTCGCGCCGAGGACTTGGAGCTGGTCTGGCCGGCAGCTAGCGCCATCGTCCGCAGGGCTTTCACGGGGTTCGCTGGTTCTTGGCAGGGGCTTGCTCCTGTGTAGTCGTGGCGGCGCAGCCGGCGAGTAGCTCGAGGGCGTCTTCGGTGGCAGAGCCGGGTTCGGCTGCGTAGATGGTCATGGTGAGGTCGGGCTCGGCCCGCGGCCGGCGCCAGAAGCGGTCGGCTGCCCGGAGGGGGTCCATGGCCCTGACCGCTGGCGACGTTGGACCCTCGTGCACACGAGCGCGGAGCGGATGATGACAGAAGAGACGAGCTGCCCCGTTCGCTACCGGGGAGACTCCCGGTGGTCAGGGCCCAACCGAGGGAGGTTCCCATGCGAGTACTACACACACCGAGATCCTCGAAGAAGGCTCCGGCCCGCGACGGGCCGATCTCACGGACCGCGAAGTCGACCGGCCGGTTCGGCTTCCACCTCCTGGAAATGTGCGCGGTCATGTGCCTCGGAGGTGGGGTCTTGATTGCCGTGTTCTTCGGCGTCGCGTCGCTTCTCGGGTTCACTGAACTGAGACAGGACGCCCCCGCGCTGTCAGCGCTCATCTGCTCCGTCATCCTGGCGGGTGCGATGACTGGCTGGATGCGGTTCCGGCGCATGGAGTGGCGACCCACTCTGGAGATGGCCGGGTCGTCCGTGGCGGCCGGCGTACTGCTGATTGTCGGGTACTGGACCGGCATCGTGTCGCAGGAGGCACTGGTTCCGAGCGTGTGCGGTCTGGCATGCGTCGCCATGATCGCCGTCATGCTGTTCCGCCTGCCGCTCTACTCAACTGGCCACGCCGGCCACCACGGCGGTGCGACCTGAGCGAGTGCCAGAGGCAGGTCCGAAGAGCACCCACCATCTCGGCGCGACGCCTTCACAGCGCGGGGTCGCGATCTCGCCAGGCTGAAACGAGTTGACGCGGCAGACGAGGTGCTCCGCGAGCGTCCGGCCCCGAGGGTGGCTCAGCGCGTTCCGGGCACGCCTCGGCGGCGACGGCCCCATGGACCTCTACGGGCACCCGACCGAACCTCGCGGACGCCTTCAAGAGGCGCGGGGACACCACGGCGACCGAAGGCGATCGAAGCTCGGAACGACGAACCCCCAGCGCCGGAGAGTGGTCTCTGACCTGGGGGTTCGGTGGAGCCGCCTGTCGGAATCGAACCGACGACCTTCTCATTACGAGTGCAGCGAGCGCCGTCCACCAGAGTTGACCGGCCAGCGGCCCGAGCCTGAGAAACACGTACTCCGGTCCACCAGCGTCCACGGCGGTACACGACCTTGTTAGCAAGCCCGTTAGCACCGGGAAGGCGGAGCGGGCCGCGCGTCGGGTCTAGTTATCGTCTGGACGAGGTAGCAGGTCCTCGAATCCGTGGGGAGCCTCGCCGAGCTCGTTCGCCACGTAGTCGCCCAGCATCTCGCCATCGATGAGATCGAACGCGTTTGCCGCTCGAACGTATGCGTCAATCGCTCCCTTGACGAATCCCGCTTGGTAGTCGCTCTCCTCAGCCTGCTCCGGGTACCGCTTCATCTCCTCGGCGATTTCCCGCAGGAACCATTCACGCTGCTCGCGCTCAGTAGGCATGGCGACATCATGTCGTACGTCGCCTGCGCACCCCCTCAGCCCGAGTGCGTGGGCAGAGGAAACCGCGTTCCAAGATCTCGATCTCGGCGGCGCGCCTCCCAGTCCACCGCGTGCCGGACTGTACCGTCAGCTCAAAGGGGATTTCAGACGCGCACGAGCGGAAACTTGCTCCACTCTCGGGCGTGTCGGGTTGTTGTGCCCGCAGGGATCCGTGCTGAAATGTCTCTTGAGCTCGCGTGGTGACGGTCACCGCCTGCCGCCTGCGAGTAGCAAGAGAAAGGCCATGTCCCCATGGTCGAGTTCCAAATCCGTAAGGCTGGCGGTTCGCAGCCTTACTACTGTCGGGCAGTCTCCACCGGGAATCACGCGGTCTTGATGACGAGTGAGACCTACTGGAACAAGGGTGATGCCATCAACGTGGCTCGCCTGGTAGGCGGCCCGAACGCGAAGATCGTCGACTACACGTGACCGAGTAGCGACAAGCCCCGCGTGGTCCCGAGATGTCCTAAGCACCTCGGAGCACGCGGGGCTCTTTCGTCATTCAAGCGTTGATAGGTGTCAATGGCCACTACTTAGCCATGTGACACGCCTGACAGGTCGGACATCCACAGTTGCCGGCCCTTGACAGCTGCCGATCCAGATCAAGCGCCCGCGGCGAAAGCACTGGGCCGGGCAGCTAGAGCGCACGAACCCGATCTGTGCTGCGAGCGGTATCGACGGAGCAACTCGCTACCATCTCTAGGTTGCGAGGTGGGACCATCAATGGCATGGCAGTAGGACACGGCGGCGTCATCCACGTTGGCAACGGCTCGGGAACCTCAAACCCCACCCAGGAACTGGCCTGGTTCGACATGACCTGCGGTCACTGCGATCGGACGGTAACGGCGGCGGTCCTTGCGTACACGGAGCAGAGCCCTCCAGTCATGCGCTGGGTTCGGTGCCCCTCGTGCGGTCGCGCGAGCGCTGTCAACGAGATCAACGTCGTCTCGCCGGCGGCGAAGTTCGGCCATGACGTGCAGGGCCTTCCTGAGACTGTTGCGCAGGCGTACGACGAGGCCCGGAGATGCACGGAGGTCAACGCACACACGGCCTGCGAGATGATGTGCCGAAAGATCCTGATGCACATCGCCGTCGACAAGGGCGCCAAGGACGACCTCACCTTCGCCGGCTACGTCGACTACCTGCAGGACAACCACTACGTCACCCCCTCGATGAAGCCGTGGGTCGACGTGATCCGCAAGCATGGAAACATCGCGGTGCACGACCTGCCGCACACCGATCGCGACCGCGCCATCGGAACCCTGACGTTCACCGAGCATCTGCTGCGGAACGTCTACGAGATGGAGCACCTGGCGAAGCAGTTCGCACCTTCGACCACGCCTGCCCCGTCCCCCTAATGAGTGGGTAACAGGGTTCCGGGCGGCTGTTGACGTCTTCCCGTCCCTTGGCCGCTCAGGCCTCCTATCAGGCCGACGCTACTGACGCCCGGACCCCGTTCGCAGCACTGATCCGGTTCGGCGCGTCGGCCGAGTTGGCGGCTCGCCGGCCGGGAGTGTTGGTCGTGGTTCGAGCCCGCCCGCACGGCCAATACCTCGTTCACCGGGAGCCTTCGAGCTCTGATCTGCAGACCGGGGCCGTGGGGGTTGCTGGGATCGCGAACGGCTCATCGGAGGGAAGACCGCAGAGTCTCGTCATTAGGGCGCCGCGCGTTCTCGCCAGGGTCCGAACCGGACCGAATACCGGCTAGGAGGAGGTGCACGCAGGTGAAGATGTACTGCGGGATCGACTGGGCCGAAGGCCACCACGACATCGCGTTGATCGACGAGTCCGCTCAGCTGATCGCGAAGAAGCGCATCAGCGAAACCGTGGCCGGGTTCGCCGAACTCACCGACATGTTTGCTGCGGTCGGCGACTCCGCCCTAGACCCCGATCGCGGTCGCGATCGAGACCCCACGCGGTCTGCTGGTCGCGGCCCTGCGCGCGACCGGGCGGCCGATCTATCCGATCAACCCGATGGCCGTCGCCCGCTACCGGGAACGACACACAGTCAGCCGGGGCAAGTCTGACCACGCCGACGCGATGACGCTGGCCAACATCTTGCGCACCGACCAACACGTCCACCGCCGGCTGCCGGCCGACACCCACCTGGCCCAGGCGATCGCAGTACTGGCCCGCGCACTCCAAGACGCCACCTGGCGCCGCACCAAGGCCTCCAACGAACTGCGCTCACTGCTGCGCGAGTACTACCCGGCCTTCCTCGAGGCCTTCGCCAGCAAGAACGCCAGCAACCTCGCCTCGACCGATGCCCGCGCGGTCCTGGCAATCGCCCCCACGCCGACCGCGGCAGCCAAGCTCTCGAAGGCACGGATCGCTGCCGCGCTGCGCCGAGCCGGGCGCCAACGCCGCATCGACACCACCGCCGCACAAGTCCACGCCGCGCTCCGCGAGCCACAGTTGCGCCAGCCCGACCTGGTCGAGCACGCCATGGGCCGCCAGGCACTCGCGCTGCTCGCGGTCCTCGACACCGAGTGCCGCAACGTCGACGAACTCGGCGAATCCGTCGCCGAGGCGTTCCAGCAGCACCCCGACCACGCCATCATCACCAGCTTCCCCGGCTGGCCGACAACACCGGCGCCAGGGTCCTGGCCGAACTCGGAGACGACCGGACCCGCTTCACCGACGCCCGAGCAGTCAAGGCCTACGCCGGGTCCGCACCCATCACCCGCGCCTCCGGCCGCACCGTCTCCGTCACCCACCGCCGCGTGAAGAACGACCGCCTCGCCGCCGCGGGCTGGGCCTGGGCCTTCTCCGCCCTCGCCCACGACGAACATGCCCACCGCCACTACCGACACCGACGCGACCACGGCGATCGACATCCAGCCGCACTACGCCACCTGTTCAACCGCATGCTCGGCCAGCTCTACTACTGCCTCCAAACCGGTCAGCACTACCAACCCCACAAAGCCTTCGCCGCACCGCAGCCCGATATTGGAGTCTGATCAGACGGACCAAGACTCCCGGGCACGTCAGGTCTTCATCTGCCCGGATAACCACCCCAACCAGAATTCACGAAGGTTCGGTGCGAGTGGTCGCGCTTCCTGCTCGATAGGCGACCAACTGAAGATGGTCGGTTTCCCATCGAGTGCGACACAGAAGGGATCTCCGGTGCCGTCGTCGCCGAAGCCAAGCAGCGTCCGGCGAGCCTCGGACTCCCATCCGTTCCAGGCTTCAAGATTCCAGCGTGCAACGTCTCCAAGCCGCCACATCACGAACCACTCGCCCGGCTTGTCAAAGATGCCGTCCGTCGCCTCATACAGTCCGCGCAGCTCGGCCGGGAACGTGATGCCGAGCCGAAGCTCGACGGCCGCGATCTCGCCAGTATCGACGGGAGGCTGCAACGCCAGGCCGTCGTCAGCAGCCCGCAACGTTTGTCGCCACCCCGCCGCATCCATGAAAGGCAGCCTCTCACGCCAGACCGCGACCAACACAGAAACCAAGCACTCGAGACTTGCCGCTTAGCCACATCGGAGGTCTGATAGCTGCCAAACCAGGTCAGCGCGGTGCGGGTCAAGAGTCGGCTTGCCGATCCCGTAGGGACGCGGAGCGCTCTTGACGCGTGCCGTGCTGACCGTACGATCGGGCGGCAGGGGGACGGGGCTACCTGCGGTCGACCGCAAGGACGTGGACGAGGCCGGCGCTTCTGGAAATGAGGAGATCTTGGTCCGTCACCGCGCGGGGTGGGCGAGGTTCGGCCGGCAGGCCGCATGGGCTCGCCCACCCTGCGCGGTAGGCGCGCCGAAGGCGCGCCCTTGATCCATAAGAGCGAAACTCGGCAGAGAACCTGATGACCTGGACAGGACAGCGGGACGACCCGAATCCAAGGCTAGGTCCGTAATAGCACCCGATCTCCGCGCTGCGTCTTACGACCTCTTAGATGCTGCGGTCGCGATTCCTGTCGCAGACTGAAGGATCAAACGTTTGCCGCCGCGCTTACGAGTAAGGCGTAGTCATCAGCCATCCGAAGTACTAGCCTGCCCACTGGGGTGCTGATGCATGCTTTGACGCACTTAAGGGGGGCACATGAACGCAGGAGTTGGGCGGAAGACTAGGATCGCCGGTCGATCTCTCGAAGACCTTCGGTTAAGGGACGTCGAGCGTCGCCACCGGCAACGTCAGGAGCCGGGCATCGGCTTGGACACGTCTCTCAAATTGGTTGGCCTGATCGGGATTGGCATCTATGCGATTCTTTTCGTCGCATATCAGGCATACTATTCAGTCCTGGGCATTCATCCAGAAGAGATCGGAGTGACTCAATTATTCCTCCTATCTCGTTCCATTGCCTTCCTTATTTTGATCGCAATCCCGACTGCTTATGTTGTCGGGATAGTCATTCAGGCGAGGTGGCGCGCCGAGCGAGAAGCAAGGTCGGCATCCAAATTGTCGGGCCAGCAGGCCGAACAAGATAAGGACAGGAAGCTGAGGAAGCTAAAGATCCTCGCATCATCGACCATAACTCTCACGAGTGGAGTCTATCTGCTGAGCCGGTCACTGGAGGGCGCAGGACTCTACGGCATCGGTCAAACAATGTTCGGCGCTGTGACGCTGGCATTCGGGGCCGCGGGTTTCGGGTTACTGTTACTGTGGCCGCAATCCAGGGAGCGCATAATTTTAGCAATGGTAACAATTACGGTGATCGCGGCCTTCATTGGAGCGGGCATCGGCCTAACAAGAGAAGCGCGCGAAGCCGCTACTTACGTTGTCGACTTCGGTGATGAAGTTCCTCCAATTACAATGCTCGGTCTATCGTTGTTAGATATCGAGACTCAGCGGGTTGAGGTTAGCTGGGTCATGCCGCAACCCCAGCGTCCAACAGCACTATTTACCTCGGGACTCCAAGCCTGCGCACTGTTGATCGGAAAGAGCACGTCGACGGTTTTTCTTATCTTCACGAAAACCGGGCCACAGGTCAGTCAACTGCCAATCAGTAGTGTCACCATCCGGCGTGATCGGGAATGCGATATCTGATGGGCCCTGGCGGGAAGGATTGGTCGAGGCGTGCAGTGGTGTCTGAAGAATGGTGCTAGTCCACGACTCGATGCGACTTACAACGAAAGAGGCGAAGGTCGTAGCCGAGCGCGGCAGGAGACGTAGGGCGCCATCGATCTTGCGCGCAGCACGCTCATCGGCACCCGTGCATTGCTCCACCAGGCGGACAGGCTTCTAGTCCGTCGCACATCAGTGGCGGAGATGTGTCACGGATGAGTCGTCGGATCACGGATGGTCGAGGTATCGGCGGAAATGTCAGGGTCGCGATGGCCACCGCTCACCATGCACCAGTGCGGCGATCCCGACGGGGCCGTTCGACACCGACGAAGCTGTTCCTCCAGGAGGGCAAGCGCGAGCCTGTACGGGTCCGGGCTGCGTACATGAGTGATGACGCGATCCGCGACATGGCAACCCGGTTCACGCCACACGGCGCGATCGAGACCAGTCGCCAGGACATGAGCCTGATCAACCCGAACACGGTTGACGGCGAAGTGGTCGAGAGCGGTGAAGCCGCATGAACGCCAAGGTTCAGGTCGCCAGCCAATTCATACTGCCACTAACGGCGCAACTGCCGCTCCCGATGCGGGTCACCATCAACCAATGGATCATCCGCGGTTCGCGTGACCGCGCTGCCTGCCTCGGTCAAGTCCTGTGAAGTGGTGTACGAGGTCTGGTGATTCGTCGTTGTCTGGTTAGGCGCTGATCGCGCTGGCGGCCTGGGGGTTGTCCTGGGAG
>NZ_JBEXMY010000016.1:0-84880 GCF_040610805.1 Kribbella sp. NPDC003557 | reverse complement strand
GCCGATCCGTTGCTGCCAGCAAAGACCTCGTCGTACCGCGGCTCTATCCGGAGCGCTCCACCCGCCGGGTGCTGACCATGCAGCGGCTCGATGGTTGAGGTGGAACACGTTCTCGGGGTCGTACTTGCGCTTGACGTCGACCAGCCGGTCGTAGTTCTGCCGGTAGTTCTCCCGGATCCGGCCCTGGTCGTCGTCGGCCATGAAGTTGATGTACCCGCCGGACTCGGAGTGCGGCGCGACGTCGTCGTAGTACGAGCGCACCCACTCGACGCCGGCCTCGTTCTTCGCCGGGTCGGGCCACATGCCGGCGATCACGGTCGCGAAGTTCGCGTCCCGGTAGGCGAACGCGGTCCCGTCCGGGGTGACCCGGTGGCAGGCGCCGTCGATCGGGTAGATGTGCACGGTCGAGTTCACCGCGGGCAGGCCGGGTGCGTGCCGCAGGTGCGCCTGGATCGCCTCGTCGGTCAGCTCGGTGACGAAGTTCGCCTTCCAGTAGTGCTGCAGACCGGGCGGCACCAGCGCGTCGAAGGCGCTGTTCAACGCCGGGTACGGCATCGGGCCGACGTGCTCGGCCATCACCGGCGCGAACTCGCGGAACTTCGAGATCTGCGTCTCGCCCTCGTCCAGGTCGCCGGCCCAGCAGCCGACGATCGCCACGAACGGCTCACCGTGCCGGTTCTCCGGGATGAACGGCAGCGGCGGCGCGATCTGGAACGCCGGGAACCCGCCGAGCTGCTCGGGCGCGTCCTTGATCAGCTCCCGGAACCCGGTCAGTACGGCGGCCGCGTCGGACAGCTCGAAGAACATCGGGCCGCCGTAGATCATCGAGACCGGCGCCAGCCGGAACTCCAGCGCCGTCACGACACCGAAGTTGCCGCCACCGCCGCGCAGCGCCCAGAACAGGTCCTCGTTCTCCTTCTCGCTGGCGATCAGGAACTTCCCGTCCGCGGTCACCACGTCCGCGGAGACCAGGTTGTCGCAGGACAGCCCGAGACCGCGGGCGAGGTACCCGATCCCGCCGCCCAGCGTCAGCCCGCCGACGCCGGTGGTCGAGATGATCCCGCCGGTGGTGGCCAGCCCGAAGGCGTGCGTGGCGGCGTTGAAGTCGCCCCACGTCGCGCCGCCGCCGGCCCGTGCGGTCCGGGTCACCGGATCCACCCGGACGTTGCGCAGCCCGCTCAGATCGATGACGACGCCGTCCTCGACCGTGCCGAACCCCGGCACGCTGTGCCCGCCGCCGCGGACCGCGATCTCGAGCTGGTTGCTCCGTGCGTAGTCGATCGCCGCCATCACGTCACCGGCGTTCTCGCAGCGCACGACCGCCCGCGGGTGCTTGTCGTGCATCCAATTGTTGACCCGGCGCGCCGCGTCGTACCCCTCGTCCCCCGGCGTGAAGACCTGTCCGCGCGTGCGTTCTCTCAGTTCCTCGATCATGTTCGCTCCCCGAACCACTGCTGTCTGCCGCAGATCGGCGCGCGCGTACCGAATCCCACACGCACACCGCGCAGACCGGTCGTCGCCGTCGAGCGCAGCGCGAGACTTCCCCCAGAGAGCGTCCGAACCCCCGACGGGCAGCCGGCCATCCCCCAGACCCGCCCATCCCCACCGACCCTCCCAAGCCGGACCGCATTCGTCAATAACCGATGTCAAAGCCGCCCGGACGGCTCCGACCAGGAGGCACCAGCAGCCATCAACCGGAGGACATCATGCGCAAGCTCATGTACTACGTGCACCAGTCGCTCGACGGGTTCGTCGAGGGACCGAACGGCGAGTTCGACTGGGCGCGGCTCGGGCCGGAGCTCGGCGCGTACTCGATGAGCCTGACCGAGCGCGCCGACCTGTTCCTGTACGGGCGGCCGGTCTGGCAGATGATGTCGGCCTACTGGCCGAACGCCGAGGCGATGAACCCGGACCAGCACGCGATCGAGTTCGCGCCGGTGTGGCGCCGGACGGCGAAGGCCGTGCTGTCGACGACGCTCGAAAACGCCGAGTGGGGCGCCCGGATCGTTCGCTCCGCCGAGGAGATCGCGGCGATCAAGGCCGAGCCGGGCAAGGACATCCTGCTGACCGGGGGCTCTGACGCGGCGGCGGCGCTCGCCGAGCTCGGCCTGGTCGACGAGTACCACGTGGTGGTGCACCCGGTGGTGCTCGGCGGCGGCAAGCCGGTGCACCAGGCAACCGGCCGGCGTACGCTCCGGCTGGCCGAGACGCGGTCCTTCGACGACCGGACCGTCCTGCTCCGTCACGACCTGGTCTGATCGGTGGCCGCGGCCGCCAGCGCGTCGGCCACCGCGGCGACCGCGGGAGTCCGGGTACGGCGGGTCAGCAGGAAGACCGCCCGTCCGACGTCTGCCTCGGCCGGCCGCCGTACGGCGACACCCGGCGCGCCGGCGCCGATGACGAGGTCCGGCAGCAGCGCGCCCGCGCCCGTCGTCCGGACGAGTTCGAGCAGGATCAGGAAGTCGTCGGAGCTGTAGCGGATGTCGGGCTCGAACCCGCCGAGCTCGCGGCAGACGCGGACGTGCATCTCGCGATGACCGGTGCCCGGCTGACACGCGGCCCACGGCAGGTCCGCCAGCTGCTCGATCGGGACGCGCTCCGCGGCGGCGAGCGGATGGTCCTCGGGCAGGACGAGGCGGATGTGCTCGCGGAGCAGGTGCTCGCGATGCAGGTCGGTGTGTACGGCGCGCGGCTGGCCGTCGTACTCGTCGCCGACCATGACGTCCAGCTGCTGCAGGCGGAGAGCGGGCGCGGCCTGCTCCACCTCGAGCTCGGCGGCCTCGACACGGATGTCGGGATGCGAGGCCGCCAGGCCGCGGATCGCCGGCGCGACGACGCGGATGAACGCGGACTGGAACGACGCGATCCGGACCACCCCCGCGACCCGGCCCGCGGCCACCGCGGCCAACTCGGCCTCGGCTGCCTCGACGCCTTCGAGCAGGGACGTCGCGTGCCGGACCAGCACCTCGCCCGCCGCGGTCAGGCGCACGTTGCGGCCGATCCGCTCGAGCAACGGCGTACCGGCCTCACGCTCCAGGACGGCCAGCTGCTGGGAGATCGCGCTGGGCGAGTAGCCGAGCGCTCGGGCCGCGCCGTGCACGGTGCCGCGGCCGTGGACCTCACGCAGTAGCCGCAGTCGGTGCAGATCCATCATTCGTTCAGCTTAGCTTCACGATGCTGTCCGAGAAGCCGTGATGGACGTGAACAGTCCGCGGCCCTGACCATCGATGGCGTGGGACGCCTCTTCTGCCTTCTTTCCGCCGCCACCTTCGGGGTCATGGCCGTGTTCGGCAAGCTCGCGTACGACGCGGGCGTGTCTGTCGACGCCTTGCTGCTCGTCCGTTTCGGCCTGGCCGGCGTACTGCTGGTCGCCGTCGCGCTCGCCCGCGGCGCGCTGCGCAGTCTGCCGCGCCGGGCGGTTCTCACCGGCCTCGGCATGGGCGTTTTCGGGTACGCGGCCCAGTCCGGCCTGTACTTCTCCGCGCTGGCCCGGATCGACGCGTCGCTGGTCGCGCTGCTGCTGTACCTGTACCCGGTCCTGGTGATGGTCGGAGCGATCGCCCTGCGCCGCGAACGCGCCTCGCGGCGGCGGATCGGAGCGCTGGCCGTCGCGCTGGCCGGCATCGGTTTGGTGCTCAGCGGGGCGATGACCGGCCGGTTCGACCTGCTCGGCGTACTGCTGGCGTTGGGCGCGCCGATCGTCTACACGTGCTACATCCTGGTCGGCGACTCGCTGACCGCCGACGTACCGCCGCTCGCGCTGACGGCGCTGGTGTGCACCGGAGCGTTCGGCACGTTCCTGGTCCTGGGGCTGTTCCGCGGCACCGACCTGACCTTCGCCCCGATCGGCTGGCTGTGGCTGGCCGCGGTCGCGCTGGTCAGCACCGTCGCGGCGATCCTGTTCTTCTTCGCCGGGATGGCCCGGGTCGGTCCGTCCGTGGCGTCGATCCTGTCGATCTTCGAGCCGGTCGTGACGGTGGTCGCGGCGGCGCTCGTGTTCGGCGAGCAACTGAGCCCTGTGCAGTGGTTCGGCGGCGCCCTGGTGCTGGCGTCGGTCGCGATCGTGCAGTGGCCGCGCCGCCAATCGTTGCCGGAACTTTCGCGGACTTCGCCGGAGGTGACGGCAGACTTGGCGGTATGAGCGGGCGGGTGGCGTTTGCCGGGGTCGTCGCGTTCGTCACCGCGGTCGCGGTCGGCTGCAGCGACGACACGACGCCCGCCGGCCCCACGCCCAGCGCCGGCTCAAGCCCGTCGTCGCCCCCGAGCGCCGCACCGCGGCCGACCGGCACACCCTCGCCCGCGCCGCCTTCCACCGTGGCGCCTTCCACCGTGGCGCCTTCGACTGTGCCGCCGTCGGCCGTCGCGAATCCCGTGTCGCTGCAGGCGTTGATGACGAAGAAGTACAACGGCGGCAACCTCCGGCTCGGCCGCGTCCTCGCCCGCAACCCGGCGTACACGCGGTACTACGTCACCTACCGCAGCGGGACGTTGACGATCTCGGGGATCATGAACGTCCCGTCCACACCGGGCCCGCACCCGGCGCTCGTCCTGAACCACGGCTACATCGACCCGGCCGTCTACACGAACGGCCGCGGCCTGATGCGCGAGCAGGACTACCTCGCGCGCCGCGGGTACGTCGTGCTGCACACCGACTACCGCAACCACGCGCAGTCCTCGAAGGACCCGAACGCCGAGCTCGGCCTGCGGCTCGGTTACACCGAGGACGTCGTCAACGCAGTCCTCGCGCTGCGCACCTCGCAGTACGTCGACCCGGCGCGGATCGCGCTGCTCGGCCGCTCGATGGGCGGCGGCGTCACCTACAACGCACTCGTCGCCCAGCCCGGTCTGGTCAAGGCCGCCGTCGTGTTCGCGCCGGTGAGCTCGAAGGCCGCGGACAACTTCGACCGCTGGATCCGGGCCGAGCGTCCGATCGCGGCCGAGATCCTGCGCACGTACGGCGAACCGGCGCGCAACCCGGTGTTCTGGCGCAACGTGTCGGCGGTGAACTTCTTCGACCGTGTCACGGAGCCGGTGCTGATCCACCACGGCGAGTCCGACTCGACGTGTCCCATCGCCTGGTCGCGCACGACCCTGACCGCACTGAAAGCGGCCGGGAAGGACGCGACGCTGTACACGTATCCGGGCGAGGAACACGCGTTCGGACCCGCCTGGCCGACGTCGATGGCGCGGACGGTCAGCTTCCTCCGGCAGCACGGGGTTTGACGGCGGCACGGGGTTTGACGGCAGCACGGGGTTTGACGGCGCTGACGGCGTACATCGTCAGCGACAGGTGGAACGCGCCGCGATCCGCGGCCTCGCCGAGCGTCCGGGCGAACTCCTCGGCTTCGGCCTCGGTGATGACACCGGCCTGCAGCGAGGTCAGATGCATCATGCCGACGAAGCTCTGCCGAGCGCCCTCCTGCGGTTCGATCATCGTCGCGGCCGTCTCGCCGGTGATCTCCAGGCCGGCGCCGGCGAGCAGACCGCGGAGTTGACGGCCCGAGTACGGATTGGCGCTCTCGCGGATGAAGTAGTCGACCATCCGCTGCAGGACGCCGGGATCGGCCGGGTGGACGAGCGCCGTGCCCCAGTCGGTGTCGATGAGCGCGATCCGCCCGCCGGGACGCAGTACGCGCGCCATCTCCTTCACCACGGCCGCCGGGTCGTCGACGTGCTGCAGGACGCGCTCGCAGCGCAGTACGTCCACCGACTCGTCGTCGAAGGGCAGCGCCTCGGCCTGGCCATCGACGTACTCGACGTCCGCGGCCCGTCGTACGGACTCGGCTCGTCGTACGGCCTCGGCTCGTCGTGCGGCCTCGGCTCGTCGTGCGGCCTCGGCTCGCAGCCCCGGGCTGGGCTCGACACCGATCGCGTGAGCGCCGGAAGCGGCGAGCGCGATCACGTCCTCGCCGGTCCCCGAGCCGACGTCGACCGCCGTCTCACCTACCGCCGGCTCGAGCTGGTCGAGGGCCCAGGACTTCAGCGTGCGTACGGCGGGCCGCCCGGCCATCTCGTCCAGGATGAACGCCTGCCGCTCGACGTTCTGCTCAGCCACGTGCGCGGCTCGGAAACTGCCGCGCTGGGTGACGAACCCGGGCCCGTCCGGTGCTTCGGTCATGCGGACCTCCCCCTCCGATCCGAGCGTAGCGCCGGACGGGCCACGGATCGTGTCACGGCAGCGGCTGCCACTCGTCGTTCGGCATCCGCAGGATCGCCCACCCCACCGCGGCGAACCCCAGTGCCTGCAGTCCCCAGCCGACCAGGTCCAGCGGGTGACTGCTGATGATGACCGAGATCAGATGCAGCGGCTGCGACACCGCCACGGCCACCGCTGCCCAGCGGCCGCCGACGCCGGAGCGCCACATCGCGATGCCGAGCAGGATGGTGCCGAGTACGTGCCCGACCACGAACGCGATGCCCGCCACGTCGACCGAGCCGTGGGTGACGTCGGCGATCCTCGCGATGGCCGCCTGGCCGACGCCCGCCGTACCCGCGGACCAGGTGAACGCGTCGCTGGACGCCAGCCACGGCAGTGACAGATAGCCGGGGACCATCAGGAACACCGCGATCCCGGTCAGCCAGGGCGCGCCCCGACGGGTGAGCCGGCTGACGAAGTACACGCCAGGCACCAGCGTCACGATCGCGATGTAGGCCAGCCAGAGCACTGTCGAGCTGCGATCCAGGTGGCCGACGATCTTGCTGGTGATCGTCGAGACGTCATCCGCTGTGTCGTACGGCAGCAGGAATCGGAGCAACGCGACCGCGGCCGGCCCGATCGGCAGGATCAGTGCGGCGGCCCATCGCCAGAGCGGGCGGATGTCGGCGGTCGTCGTACGGCTGATTGTCTGTGTCATCGCGCACCTGCCAGCTCGCGGTTCGGCAGCAGTACGGCGATCACGCCGATGATCGTTGCGCCGACGCCGAATCCGGCCGCGACGACCGCGGCCGTTGGTACGCCGGACGCGAAGAACGCCGGTACGGCGAGCAGCGCCGAGGCGAGCCGCAACGTGACCAGCGGCGCCAGCGCCCACCGCCTCCCCCGCCAGGCGAACCCGACCAGCACAAGGCTGATCAGCCCGACGACCGCGGCACCGACCGCGATGCTCATCGGCGGGTGATCCCCGTCGGTGAGCAGCGGTGTCGCCAGGTCGAGCAGTGCTAGAAGACCGAGCAGTGCTAGCCCGAATCGGTACATCTCTTTACCCCCTGTTTTTCGGTTGTTCTGTGTCCCGGTTGTTGGTCACCACGGTCGCGCCGGTCCGTGGATGCGCGCCTGGGGACGGGTTCCCAGCGCGGCGGGCAGTTGCCCGCGGGATCCGGGATCGCGTTCCCGAGACGCCGGGAACCTTCCGGGCGCACAATCCCGGTATGACCACCTCCGGGAACACCACCCGGTTCGCCGCGGTCCGGGCGAACCGCCGAGGCCTCGCCGCCGCCGTGGCCGCGCTGGTCGTCGTCGAGGTGGTCTTCGCCGTCGCGTACGGCGTCTCACTCGGGTGGGGCTGGCGTGAACTGGTCGACACCTTCGTCGTGACGAACGGTCTGATGGGCCTCACGTTCGGCCTGTGCGGCGCGGTCATCGCCTGGCATCGACCGGCCAACCCGATCGGCTGGCTGTTCCTCGCCGACGGGATCGGGCACGCCACCACGCCGTTCGCGGAGACCCTCGCGTACGTCGTCCACAGCGACCTTGCGCAGCGGATGCTCGTCACGGTCGCGCTGGCGGCCTGGCCGTGGTCGATCGGCCTGTTCCTGCCGCTCGCGCTGTTGCTGTTCCCCGACGGCCGATTGCTGTCGCCCCGCTGGCGCTGGGCCGCTCTCGCGATCGTCGTCACCGCACCGCTTTTCGCCCTGGAGATGGCCGGAAGCGGCGAGCCGATCTCGTCCGGCCTGCCGACCGGCTACCTGACGCTGCCGAACTACGACTCCCTGCAGCCGCTCTGGACCGCGACCGAGCTCCGCAACGTCATCGCGATCCTGCTCGCACTGATCTGCCTCGCGATCCGCTACCGGCGCGCCGACGAAGCAGGCCGCCGGCAACTGCTGTGGCTGCTGCTGGCCTCGGTCATCGCGCTGCTGTTCGTCATCCCATGGGCCTTCGTCGCCGGCACGCCGATCCTTGTCCTACTGGCGATCCCGCTGATCCCGATCTCGGTGGCGGTCGCGATCGTCCGGTACCAGCTGCTAGACATCCGCCTCGTCGCGTCACGTGCCCTGACCTGGGCATTGCTGTCACTGGTTGCTGTCGGCATCTATGCCGCTCTGGCCGCTTTGCTCGACTCGCTGATCGCATCCCAGGTCGGCCGATCGGCCGCGGTCACGGTTTTCGTCGCCCTGATCATCGCTCCGGTCCTCCCCCGCCTCCAGGCTTTGGTCGACCGCGCCCTGTACGGCGACCGCCACGACCCGGCCCGCGTGGCGTCCCGCGTCGGCGAGCAGTTGTCGGCCGGTCTACCCGGCGTCGTCGCAGCGACACGTTCCGCCCTACGGCTGCCGTACGTGGCCCTAGCCATCCCCGCCGCCAACCACCTCCTCGCGGATCCGGCGACCAGCTATCGCCCCACCACGCCGGCCGGACGCCTCCCCACCGGCACAGCGGCGGCTGATCGCCGCGTCATCGCGGACGGCGTGGCTTCGGGTGCCGTCGTACAGCTGCCGTTGTCCTACGGCGGTGAAGTGGTCGGGACACTCGAGGTGGGCCTGCGGTCCGGAGAGTCGGGGTTGTCGTCGGCGGATCGGGACGTGCTCGCGCTGGTCGCCGTACCGCTGGCGGTCGCAGTGCACGCGACGCGGTTGTCGGCGGAGCTGCAGTCGTCACGGGAGAAGCTTGTGTCCGCGCGCGAGGAGGAACGCCGACGGTTGCGCCGGGACCTGCACGACGGCCTGGGCCCGACACTCACCGGCGTCGCGTTCTCAGCAGACGCTGCAGCGAACCTGCTGGCCTCCGATCCCGCGCGGGCCGTGGATCTGCTCGCGGGGTTACGCGCCGACACCCGCTCCGCGATCGCCGACATTCGCCGCCTGGTGGACGACCTACGCCCACCGGCCCTCGACGAACTCGGCCTCCTCGGAGCCCTACAGCAACGCGCCGCCCGAGTGACCATCCGCGCCGACGGTTCCCCCATCCGAATCGAGGTCATGGCCGAAGGACTTCCCTCGTCGCCGGACGCAGGGCTGCCGGCTGCGTTGGAGGTCGCCGCCTACCGAATCGCGACGGAGGCGCTGACGAACGTCGTACGGCACGCGCGGGCAACGTCCGCCGTACTGACCCTGCGCTACGGCAACGAACTGGAGATCGAAATAGCCGACGACGGCCCACCCACCGGAAGCTGGCGCCCCGGCGTCGGCCTCCAAGCCATGCAAGAACGAGCTGCCGAGCTCGGCGGCACCTTCCAAGCCGGCCCAACCCCCACCGGCGGCCGAGTCCACGCCGCCTTCCCCCTCACTGCACCTCCGCCCCACACAACCAACTCCTCCCACCCAGCCGAATCCAGCGCTCAGTCGCCCACCACCCTGCCGCCCAGGGCACGGCGTGGAGCCGCGGCCACCCGTCCCGCGCCTGCCGCGCACGCCGCCAACTCGCCTGTTGATGCCCCAACACCCCACGCCGGCTCCACGCGTTCCACCGCGGGCCAGCCGGCTGATCCGTCCTTGGAGTCGCGATGATTCGGGTTGTGCTGGCCGACGACCACCCTGTAGTCCGGGCCGGACTGGCAGCTTTGCTGAGTTCACTCCCCGGCATCGAGGTCGTCGGCGTCGCCGCAACCGGCCGCGACGCGATCCGTGAGGTTGTCACGACCCGCCCCGACGTCGCCGTACTCGACCTCCAGATGCCCGACCTCGACGGCTTCGCCGCCACCCGCGAGCTGGCCCGCTCCGCACCCGACGTGGCCGTCCTCGTCCTCACCATGTTCGAGGACGACGACTCGGTCTTCGCCGCCATGCGAGCCGGCGCCCGCGGCTACCTCGTCAAGGGCGCCGAACAGGAGGAGATCGCCCGCGCCATCCGCGCCGTCGCCGCCGGCGAAGCCATCTTCGGCCCCGGCGTAGCCCGCCGCATACTCACCTTCTTCGCCGCCCCACCGCCCACCGACCCGTTCCCGGAACTCACCACCCGCGAACGCCAAATCCTCGACCTCCTCGCCGCCGGCCTCTCCAACCCCGCGATCGCCGCCCGCCTGGACCTGTCCCCCAAAACCATCGCCAACAACGTCTCCACCATCTTCACCAAACTAGGCACCACAGACCGCCCCACCGCCATAATCCAAGCCCGCAACGCCGGCCTCGGCACCCCCAAGGACAACCAATAGCCGCATCCCCTCCGCACCACCCCTCCGCACCACCCCTCCGCACCACCCCTCCGCACCACCCCTCCGCACCACCCCTCCGCGGCCGTCCCGCTCCACCCCGCCCCCGCACCACCCGCCGCCGCTCTCACCACACAGCTGATCTGGGGAGGATCTCGTCCCGGTTCAGGCGGAAAATCCTCCCCAAGCCCATCGAAGTGAGGCCACACGTAGGTCAGGCGGCTGATCGCTCCGGCCTCCCGCCACTCACCAACCCCGTCGCCCCGGACATCGGGCCAACCCCGTACGCCTGCTCCCGGGTACCCGAGCCCAGTTGATGAGTGACCCACGTCCGCCGGGACCGAACGACAGGAGGTACGGCCCGCCTGCGCCGCCCGCTCGGCCCGGCCACCGTGCCGCGGATACGGCGACTACCTCCTGTCGTTCGACGCCTCGATCGCCTTCAGGTACCGCTTGCCGACCGTCTCCAGATGGGCGACGAGGGCAGGCGGGCCGTCGACGTGGAAGTCGAGGCCGAGCATGCCGATGTAGACCGCGATCGTCTCCAGCGAATCGGCGCCGGTGACGAGCACGCTGGTGTTGTCGTCGACCGACTCGACCATGCCCACGGCAGCATGGATCCGCGACAGGACATCCTGCGCCGGCGCGTACACCGTGATCCGCGCATGCACCTTCCACCCGGTCGACGCCACATCCCGCAGCACGAAATCGGTGTACGCCTCGTCCGCCATCGGCCGCGGCTGGTACCGCCTTCCCGTTGCCATCCGCAACGACATCCAGTCGACCCGGTACGAGTGCCATTCCCCCTGCTCGTCGCGCGCCACGAGATGCCAGTACCCATGCCAGCTCACCAACCGGTACGGCTCGACCAGCAGCGGCAGCTCCCGCCCCACACCGGACCCGGCCTTGTACATCGAGTCCCCCTCCGGTACGGCGTACTCGAACCGGAGGTAATGCTCGTCGCGAATACACGCCGCGATCGTCGCCAGTACGCCAGGATCGATCTCGGGAGCGTCGACGTTCGAGCGCGTGTTGTCGGGGCCTTTCTCCATCGCCCGGTTGATCGCGTTGACCTGCCGCTGCAGCCGATGCGGGAGGACCTGCTGGAGCTTGGTCAGCGCGCGCACGCTGCTCTCCGCCATGCCGGTGACGCCCGCGCCCGTACGCAGACCGACCGCGACCGCCACCGCCTCCTCATCGTCGAGCAGCAACGGCGGGAGCTTCGCCCCGATCCCGAGCTGGTAGTGCCCGGCCGGCCCGCGCGTGGCGTCCACCGGGTACCCGAGCTCGCGGAGCCGGTCGATGTCGTTCCGCACCGTCCGCGTGGTCACCTCGAGCCGCTCAGCCAGCTCGGAGCCGGTCCACGCCGGCCGGGTCTGCAACAGCGCTAGCAGCGCTAGCAAACGCGTCGAAGTTTCCAGCAAAACAATCTCCTGATTAGGAATCTAATGTTCCTATACGGATTCTACGGTAGAGCCATGAACAAGAACGAGAGCATCCGGTCCTTCACCGTCAAGATCGACCAGGCCGACCTGGACGACCTGCAGAGCCGCCTCGCGCGGACCCGGCTCCCCGAGGCCGCCCCGGGCGACGACTGGGACCTCGGCACGCCGAACCACTACCTCCGCGAGATGGTCGACCGCTGGCAGAACGAGTTCGACTGGCGGGCGCAGGAGGCCCGGATGAACGAGTTCCCGCACTACCTGACCGAGATCGACGGGCAGACGGTCCACTTCATCCACGTGCCGTCCAAGGTCGAAGGCGCGACGCCGCTGCTGCTGGCCCACACGTACCCGGGGTCGTTCGTCGACTTCCTCGACATGATCGGCCCGCTCACCGACCCGGTCGCGTACGGCGGATCGGCCGAGGACGCGTTCTCCGTCGTCGTACCGTCGATCCCCGGCTTCGGCTTCAGCACCCCGCTCGTCGAGCGCGGCTGGACGATGGCGCGGGTGGCCCGGACCTTCGACACGCTGATGCGCCGGCTCGGGTACGACTCGTACGGCGTCCACGGCTCGGACGCCGGCGCGATGATCGCCCGCGAGCTCGGCGTGCTCAACCCGCCCGGCTTCCTCGGTCTGCACGTCCTGCAGCTGTTCTCGTTCCCGTCGGGCGACCCGTCGGAGTTCGAGAAGTTCACGCCGGACGACTACGCGGCGCTGGAGCACCTGAAGTGGTTCCAGTCGGTCGGCGGGTACAACGCGATCAACTCGACCCGCCCGCAGACCGTTGCCGTCGGCATCTCCGACTCCCCGGTCGGGCAGCTCGCCTGGAACGAGCTCTTCAACAACTTCGGCAACGGCACCAGCCTTGTCACACCGGACCAGATCCTCACCGAGGTCTCGCTCTACTGGTTCACCAACACCTCAGCCGCCGCCGGCCGCTACCACTACGAGGAAGCCAACTCCGGCGCCGAGCCCCAGCTCAACAACGCCCCCACCGGCGTAGCCGTCTTCGCCGACGACTTCAAGACCATCCGCCCCCTCGCCGACCGAGACAACCCCAACATCACCCACTGGTCCACCTTCGACAAGGGCGGCCACTTCGCCTCCCTCGAACGCCCCGAAGAACTGACAGCCGACCTCCGCACCTTCTTCCGCTGACCACTCCATTGGGGCCCGGAGCGCACGCGCTCCGGGCCCGTGCCGTTCCCTTAGGCTGTGGGCAAGTCAGCCCAGAGGAGTTCAGATGTCGACGGAGACGCCGCAAGACCGGCCCAACGGTGACCTGGTCAACGTGATCGACACCGCGACCGCTGCCCACAACCTGCCCCGCATGCTGCAGCGGTTCCGCGCGGGCCAGACCGAGCCACTGATCTTCGGAGACAACGGTCAGCCTGAAGCGGTCGTCGTACCGTTCGACCGCTGGGAGCTGCTCGAAGAACTGGCCGCAGACGCCGAACAGGCCACCGAGGCTCGTGAGGTGACCCGAGAACGGCTGGCGAAGAACCGCCCTGAGGACTACGTCGCAGCCGACGATCTGGCCGAGGAGTTCGGCTGGAACCTCGACAGCGACAACGAACCTCCCGCGCCCCGATGACCGCGAAGTACCACCTGATCATCGATCCGGACCTGCTCGCGGAACTGCGCGACCTACAAGCTCGCGCCAAGACCGATCCCAACGGACCGGCCGCCCAGCAGTTCGAAGCCGTGCGCCGCGGCCTCAGCGCCCTGCGCGAAGGCCGCGAGGACGAGTTCGCCGGCGAACGCCTCGGTCGCTCCGACAACCATTCCGATCTCCGCGACTGCGCCGAGATCAAGATCCCGGTCGTTCAGGAATTCAACCGTCGCGGCCGACCGATGGGGCCATCGCACCGACTCACCTACCGCGAATTCGAGGGGCCGTCCGAATCCCACCTTCCGGTCCGGCAGGTGATCGCGTTCGCACCCCGCAAGGACAGCGAGATCTTCACCCAGACCGCCATCCGCCTCGGCCGCACCCGAGGCGTCGCCCTCGACGAACTCGACCACCTCCCAACCGTCCGCCCGGCCGTCGGCCCCGGCAAAGAAGCCGACCGCCCAATCGCCCCACCCCGCCTGCCCCTTCCCCCGGACCTAACCCAAGCCCTCAAAGCCCTGGAAGGA
The DNA here is from genome assembly GCF_040610805.1 of Kribbella sp. NPDC003557. Taxonomy (NCBI): domain Bacteria; kingdom Bacillati; phylum Actinomycetota; class Actinomycetes; order Propionibacteriales; family Kribbellaceae; genus Kribbella; species Kribbella sp. NPDC003557. The sequence continues at coordinate 70,989 of NZ_JBEXMY010000016.1, read as the reverse complement.
CTCCCACCCCCGACAACGACCACCCCCAAGGCAACTACCGAGCGTCGAACCACCCGCCACCAGCCCCCGTCCCGAGGCCCTTCCCAGAGCAAGTAGCGCACCGAAACACGCCCGCACCCGACTGTCGGTGCGATCGAACATGCTGCTCGGCGGAGGCAGGTGCGCGTCAGGTCCCGGAAGACGTGGCAACGCCGGACGAAGCGGTCTCGACCGCACGCTCGAAGTGACGGTAGAGGTGGGAGAGAAGGCTCAGTCCGTCGAGACAGTCCTGATAGGACATCGCTTCGGCCTCCACCAACCGCCGCTCCTCCTCGTGCGCGTAAGGATTTCGGAAGGCGACGACTGCCCCGACCGACAACTGCAGATGACCTTCGCGGAAGTTCTTCAGGGTCTCCTTGTCGAAGCCCGCGTCCACATACGGGCGCGCAACGTCGATTCGCGGGCCGTCCTTGACGTTGAAGGCCTGCTGCATGATGTCCCGACCCATGGTGCCGGTCGCTTCCGCCACTCGTTTGACGTCGTTGATGAAGCGCTTGAGCGCTTCCGACAACGCCGCATGAAAATGACCGGACTCGTAGTACGTCAGCGAGACTTCCTGGATGGCAGGGTGCAGGTGCCGCCAATGCAGGTCCGCATAGTCGGGAGCGATTGTTCGCAGGCTCTTCAGAAGAGACGTGCGGTCTGCATCGGCCAGCGCCGAATCCGGTGACACCAGGATCGAGGCTGCCTCTTCGACCGCGGTCCGCTCGCTGCTCCTGATCGAGCCGACCCACTCGTTGACGTCGACCCCGTGGTCCCTTCTGAGTCGTGCCTTGTTGGCATCCCGTCGAGCAGCTCTTCGCTCCCGGGACACCCATTGCACAAGCTGTTGAAGGAATGCGTTCAGCCTGGCTGTCGTGTCGCCGTCCCAGCTGATCGAGCGCCGGTCGGTCGAGATGACGTCGGCCGCACCGTCATCGATGTAGTCGACGTCGAGATAGCCGGTCAGATAGGAGAACGCGTAGCTGGACTCGGAAACCCCGAAGAACTCCGGCTCGTTCGCAAGCCGCCCGTGTGCGTACAACGCGATTCCGCGGTGCTCCGGGCCGACCGGCTTCGCCGCCGCGACGATGCGACCGGCGATGCCGGCGTTCGGCAGGTCACCTCGCAGGCTGTCCGGAAGATCGTCAGGGATTCTCCATTCGACATCCTGGTCGAGCCCGTCCAGGCGGGTGTCACGGTTGATCGGACGACTGGTTCCGGCATCGGCGTCGACAACGTCGAGTTGGAAATCGTCGTCGAGGTAGCCGAACAGACGGCCGAGACTGTTCGCCAACTCTCTGGCCTTCACGGGACTCCGACGTCGCAGGTCGCGCAACTCGACAGTCGTACCGTGTGACGCGGGGTCTGCCTCGCTCTGGGTCAGCTCGGGATGATATTCGGAGCCCGTTGCATTCTTGATCTCGCTCCAACTCATTGCGACACGGAGATTCTCCAGCGTCCCACGCCGTTTCGTTGTCAGCTCGATCGTCTCGCCGATGCCGAACAACGCCAGCTTCCCCAGACCCTTCTTGCCGGCCACAACACGACGGCCGGACTCGGACAGTTCCTCGCCTTCGACACGGCGATTGCGGCCGATACGCAGGTACTTCTCCCGAAGGTCGTCCAGGTTCATCCCGTGACCGTCGTCCCGGACGGTGACGGACCCGCCGCCGGCGTCGTCGTTGCGCAGGATCACCTCGACCCGTGTCGCGTCCGCGTCGTAGGCATTGGCAATCAACTCGGCGAGAGCGTTGGGCAAATGGGAGTACATCTTGTAGCCCAGGTGTTCGATGGTCAGTGGATCGAACTCCAGCGTCAGCTCTGATTTCACCAACGTCGTTCCTCGCTCTGGGCCGGCCCCACCCGGACTTCGCTGTCTCCGCCGGATTGTCGCTGTCCGATTCGGAACTTCTCGAACGCCCCGGCAATCCCGAACATATCGAAGATCGGCACCACAACAGGTACCTCAGGGCGTGTCACCCGTGCGTCGAGATCTCCGTTGCTGGAACATGTCGAGACTCCTGAAACGCCTCGACCGACTCCTGCGCGACTGCGTACAGTTCCTGGTCGAGCACTTCGGGAGGCAATGCCTCGAACACGACGAACGGACTGAGACGCAGCAGGCGCTGCAGGAAGTCCCGCAGTACCGCTCGTTCCTCGATCCCGTCCAGCTCCAGAGTCGACCATGCGCGCAAGATCGCCTTGACGAGCAGGGGACTGCCACCCAGTGCCTTGCGGCGGGCATAGATCTGGTCGAACGCCGCCTCGCCGAGGACGTCGAGCGCTCGGTAGGGATCGGCCTCGTCCGGCGAGTAGACCAACTGGGCGCGCCACCACAACCTGCCGAGAACGTGTCGGGTGATGTCCGTCCCGAGGACGCGATCGCCCGGAGGCTGGGGATACCGCCAGTAGGCGACGTCGGGCACCAGCACCAGAGCGAGAAACGCCCAGACATCACCTGACGCCGCCTCGGCCGGGATGATCTTCATGCTGCCGTGCAGGTATCTGGCCAACTGGAGATCGAAATCCCTGCGCGCGTCGCGCGACGACTCGCCGGGAAATCTGTGCTGTGCGGCCAGTTGGCAGATCCCGTCGCGGAGTTCGGCGAGTTGATCGGCGGACACCCGGTCGCCACCCGTGGCGGCATAGATGGCGGACTCGTGCGACGTCCCCGACCGTTGACCGAGATCGCGAATGGCGACCGTCCTGAACCGCTCGTGGATCGGCTTCGCCTGCTCCATGAGCAGCCGTGGGTACAGAAGACTCATTCGACCTCCTCGAACAGCTTGACCGCCGCGCGCAACCCCGAGGCGAAATGGGTCGGGGAGTGTTCCATCCGCAACTTCAGGTCCTCGCGTGAGACCCCTGGGAAGAAGCGCTCCAGCAGCGAGACGATCGTCGCCCCGAGCGTCCCTTCGGGGTACGGCGTGTCTCCGTCGACGAGTTCATCGGATCGCAACCCGTGCTCGACCATCGTCCGAGCGACGTCGTAGTACACCGCCGACAGGATCGCCCGGTCCACCGTGCGCGGCCGCGCCGCGTTCTGGAACGCGCGCACCGTCGAGACGTTCCGCTCGTTCACGAGCAGGATCATCCCGCCCATGGTCGCCGACATCAGGTTGGTGGAGATCTGAACGTGCCATGCGGCATCGTTCGGGAACGACGTCTTCCCGAAGTCGATCACGGAGATCGGGAACTGCGGAGCATCGCCCTGCAGCTGAACCTCGTGACTGTCGCGCCAGAGCACGGACCCGGCCCGACGTGGCGTGGCGGGCGTCGGCTCGACGTTGCGGGCGTCCAGGACGACGACCGTCTCGAGGGTCAGCCGACCGCCGACCTCCGTTCCGGGGATCCGGACCTCGACCCGACAGACGTCCCGATCCGGGCCCGAGAGCGCGGTACGGTACCCGGCCGCCTTGAGACCGGAACCGCTCGCGGTCCAGACAACCGCGAGCGCGAGCGGTACGTCGGGCGACAGGCCCGCACCGACGCGCAGCGACTTCGTGTCGATCTCGACGTCGCGACGAATAGTCAGGTTCGTCTGGTAGTCCCAATCCGGAAGCCTGTCGGGCAACGGAACCAGTTCGTCGCCCAGGGCAAGGACCCAGTCCCCGACGTTCACCGTGTCGCCGGCCGGCAGCCGGTAGGGCATCGCCCGCCTGGTCATGGCTCCACGTCCGACCGGCTCGTGATCACTACCTCGGTCATCGTGTCGTGGGCCGGTCGCACCAGCACGCTCCAGATCGCCCCGTCCCCGCCCGCGAGCCGAGCCGACCGGTCCCACACGAAACGACCGTCGTCGGACCTCCATCCGACGACGAAAGGCTGTTCGGCTCCCACCGGCGGATCCGTTTCCCGGGCACCGGCCCCGGCCAGGACGGCCACATCGGCACTGATGTCGTGATCACCGTCCAGCGGCAGACGGAAGTCCTGGACGACCACCGTTTCGCCGTCGAGCTGCTCGACGCGGGGATCGTCGAGGTACTCGATCGACGAACTCCGCGTCAGTCGCGGACCACCCCGTCGGTGTCGGCCTGCCTTGCCCTTGGCGTCGGAGCCCTCTCGACCGCGCGCGGACCTGAAGTCGGTCGCTCCTCCCAGTCCCTCGGCGCCGGCTACCAAGGACGCGAAGTGACTGCTCGCAGCCCCCAGAGCCAGTGCGGCCGAGCCACCACGGGCCGTTCCCCCCAGCTCGAGCAGACCTTCCAAAGCCTCCTTGATACGGACAAATGTCGTCCGAACGAAGGTGTTCTGCGGCGACTGCAAGGACTGCGGATTCCAGCTGTCGTGCGTCGGTGGCTCGGCGCGCGCGTAGACCTCGTCCATCGCCGCGTCCGCACGAAAGACACCCGCATAGGCGAGAAGTTCACTGGGCGGTTTCGGACCGGGGTGATAGGTCACGACCAACTCGGCCGGCCTCATCAGGCACACGTGGTGTACGAGGGTCTCGACTCCGGCCGTCAACCCCGCCGGCGTTGGTGTCAGTGCGGGTGCCACCGTCTTGACCAGGCCGAGCCTGCCCAGCAGTTTCTTCGGGCTCCGGCATTCGAGCTCTCGACCACTTTCACCGTCCAGCTGCCGATAGGCACCCACGAACAGGTCGAGCGGCCGCGTCGTCTCCGGGTCCGGTACTGCGACGTCACGCCCGTTGTGGCGCACGGCGAATCGCATGGGCCGGTGCCCGTTGCTTCGCCTGAGCATCTTCGGCCACAGCTGCCAGGCAACAGTCTCGGCGAGGTAGTGCGCGGCTTCGGCCGTGTCCCGATCATCGAGCTCCGGATCGATGATGACGACGTCCGTACCGGTTTCGTCCTCCTCGAACAGCTCCAACCCGAGCCTGCGGGCCATCTCGGTCGCGGCCTCGTCCACCAGCGGCTCCACAATTCCGCTGCTCACGTCGCCCCACCAGTGGCGACCGGTGTACCGCCGCTCACCCGTGCCGTCGGCACCGACGTAGCTCTTCCACAGGCCACACCCGATCAGCCGCGTCTGCAAGCGGCCGGTGCCGTCGTCACAGCGGGTGTGTAGCAGCACCGTTCCCGCGCTCGACAGGAGGTAGAAGATGCCCTTCCCGAAGCCGTAGGTTCCGCCACCGAGTTCCTTGTCCCTCGGTTCGCCGATGTTTCGTACGAAGGCGACGAAGTCGTGGTTGCGGCCCTGCAGCGTGTCCGCCCGGGTCGGACCACCGAGGCCGGTAGTTCCCCGGTCGGAGACCGTGAGCGTGCGGATGTCCGATTTCTGCAGAATCCGACGTAACGGCAAATGAGCGTCGATGGGAGCATTACGCAGCAGCAGATCCCTCCAGGCCGAGGAGTTCGCCGCGCTGACCGATCCGATCGACAGTCGGAAGTCGACCACCTTCGCATCGCTGCGCCGCGCGTCCCAGGAATTCTGGGCGGCTTCCCGAACGAGGATCGTCAAAAGGTCGAGCTCGGGTCGGCCGAGCTGGTTGCGGATCCCCTCCGCTGCGCTCGCCCCTTCAGGAGGGAATGTCTGCGACAACCATTCAGCTTGCACCGGATCCCTCCCGAACAAGCGAGACGATCTGCTGCGTCGCAGCTTCTACGTCAACAGGCTGTGGCGGCTCCGACGACAGATCGACCGTGTAAGCGACGTCGGTCACGGTGATCGGTACGCCGGCCTTCGTCAACTCACTCGCCACCAGCCGAGGAAAGCCCTTCTCGACCGCGTAGCACCGCTCCTCGACCACGCTGAAGCGGGAGTTCTCGTAGTGGGGCGCGTCCAGGAACTGGTAGCCGCCTGCCGACAACAACGAGCGGATGGCGTTCTCGTCGTCACAGGCCTCCACCACGCGCGCTGCGAGGTCGTTCAGATTCCTGCCACTGGCGCCGGCTTCCAAGCGCATCCAGTACAGATGCAGACCACCGGGCGGAGCCTCCAGTTGGTCGAGCCCGTGGACTCGAATGCGACGGCCCTCGGTGGCCAGCGAGGACTTGATCTCGACAGCGTGCTGGGCAGAGGCGAAGTCGTGCCGGTGGCCCGACGGCCCCTTCCAGAGGACATGCGCACCAGGATCCTGTTCTAGCAACCTCCCGAGGAAGGTCAGCTCGCCGAACAAGCCTGCCTGCTGCTCGATACCGAGCAGATTGCCCTTCGACCGGAACAGCGCACGCCATCGATCGATCTGTCCGTACAGTGCCTTGAGGGCACTCCCGGGCTGTGCCTCCACATGGAGCAACACGTCTGCACTGAGTCCGGTGAAGACGTCGTTGAGGTCGGGCCGCGCGCAAGACAGGTCGGCGAAGGTACGGAGTGAGGTCTCGTCCTCGAGTACCACTTTCTTCAGGATCAGCGCCGGACCGTCGAGTCCACCTCGAACTCTGCGCTCGGGCCGAATCGGGAGCAGGATGTGCCGATGTCCGGCGCCGTCGACAGCCGCGACGACCGGTCCGTCACCGGTCTCGACCGGGAGGTCCGAGACACGAAGCCGTCCACTCGCGTGACCGTCGCGCTCGAGTGCCTGCCAATGTTGTTGCACGATCTCACGCAGGCCGGCCGTCACGCCGATTCCTCCGACTCCAACGCCGTGAAGTCCTCTTCCTCGATGTCGATGTTGGACAGGTCGGCGGAGACGTAGTCCCACTCGATCGGACTGTCGACCTTTGGTTGGGGGAAGACCAGACCGACGCCGATGACGTCGATCTCGGCGTCGAGGGCAACACGGTGCTTTCGGTCGGCCGCGGGCTCCGAGACCTTGTCGATCGGGTAGAGAACGATCAGACCGGTGTCCGGCAGTTCGTCCTGCCGCGCCTCCTTGATCTGTTTCTCGTCGAGTTTGCCTTTGTTGCCGACGGACAGATCCACTGCTGCATCTCGCCGGCTCATCAGCGTCTTGATGTCGGCAACACTGTCGTAGCCCTGCTCGTCGCGGATGTCGTCCTTTGTTCCGAGGCGTGCACGGACAATACGTCCGACCTGGATTCCGGGGGCGAATTCGAAGGTCCCGAGCTCGGAGTCGACGGGATTTCCCACGAGCGCCACGTTCCAGGTGGTCAGCGACCCGACCTCTTTGCTCCGCCGTTCGATGTATCGGATCAGCAGGTCCGAGTCGCATTCCTGCGACTTCTCGTGGAACTGATACTCCCGAAGGAACTCGAGAACGTGCTCGGACGGCACGTCTCGGAAGATGTGCCGGCCGTGCTCGGCATCCGCTTCGTGCCGCCCCGAAGCCTTGGCCCGCGCAACCAGATCTCGTGCCGCGTCCTGGTTGACCTCGAGCCAGGGCTTGTCCCGGCGGAAGTACCTGGTCTGCACACGTTGCCCGCCGTACGCCGACCAGGCCTTGACGGCGTCCTTCATCTTCGCGGCTGCCGTTACTCGCAGCGAGGGGTGCGTCCGCAACCTCACCGCGAAGGTCAAGGGGTCCTTGTCCTCGGTCATGTACAGATCGATGTCGCGGCGCATCTCGGTCTCGACGGTCGACAGGTGCCGGAACCAGTCCTGCAGCTCCTCCGTCATCCAGATCCGAGGCAGATCCGCGTATCCGTCCCGATAGCCGAACCAGCGCCCCATCTGCAGGAGCGTGTCGTACGCGGAGACCGCCCGAACGAAGTAACTGACGGACAGTCCCTCGAGGGTCAGACCCCTGGACAGGGTGTTGCCTCCGACAGCGATCGCGACGACCGGCCCGGACTCGTAGTCGAGTCGATCTTCGCTGCTGGAGTTGTCCATGATGATCCGGCAGTCGTCGATCACTCCGGGCAGCTCGACGAGCAGTTGGTCGAAGGACACCGTCCGCTCCCCGAACTCGGATGCCGGGACCCTCGCGATCTCTGCGTCCCACAAGTTCCGGAGCTCCTGCTGAACCCCTGAGTTGTGCAGATCGGCGCGCAGGTCACGGCGTAGTCTCTCGAGCGGTGCGCGGAAACGATTGTGAACGACGGTGTTCACGCTCGTGTGGATCAGCATCGTGCTGTGCGTCACCCCAGTGCCTCGGACCCGACGCGCTGCCGTGCTGAGCCAGAAGTACTTGACCGCAGTCCCCAGTGTCTCGGTCACCGACGGTTCGAAGGTGTCGACGTCGTCGCGCCGCTTCGGACGGACGAGCTCGATGTCGGACGTCGGCACCGTGCGAATCATGTCGTGGCCGTCGTCGACGTCCTCCGGGTCCTCCCCGTCCAAGGCGTAGCGCCCGAAGATCACCTCGGTCCCGAAGTGCCCGGTGGGCTTGGGCAGATTGACGACGAAGTCGCTCGGATAGAGGTCACCCGAACTCGGGTCGATCAGGAGGTTGGCGAACGGCGTCGCCGTGTAACCGACGTAGGCGGACTTCGGAAGCACTCCCATGATGTCGTGGATCAGCGGATTGATCGTCCTGGAAGCCACCGTCGCCTGATCGGCCTCGTCGTCGATCACCAGCGCAGGGCAGTCGCCCAGGTAGTCGGATGCCGACCGCAACCACGCGGCGAACTTTCGCAGGACCGTCGCGTTCTTCTTGATCACACACAGGACGTGGGTGCGGTTGCTCTTCCCGAAGAAGGACGCCGCGTTCGCTGTCGGTACGAAATCTCGGTCGAGGTCCGTCAGCTGCGCCCACCGGGTGGGGTTCGGCTCGATGAGCTGTTGCACCAGGCGGGCCTGGGTCTGCCGTCGCAGCCCGTTGTGGATGCCCGCGAGCACGATGAACAGCTTGTAGCCGCGATCGGCAGCCTTGGCCATCACGGCAGTGAAGTTCGTGGTCTTGCCGGACTGGACGTACCCGACGACCAATCCGCGTGTCGAGAACTCACGCTCCTTCGGGTGGCTGAGGAGCGACACCACCTTGGTCGACGCCGCGTCGAGCGATTCGACAGCCGAGTCGTTCCATCCCGCGTCCCGGAGCCTGTCGACGATCGCCGGCCAACACCTGTCCCCGGCTCGTGGACCCGTGTACCAGGTGACTCGGTTGTCCTTGTAAACGACCCGGGGCTCGTCCATCTCGCGGATCTCGATCACCCGCTGCTCGTGGCGGTCCCTGATCCGCTGGATCACGTCGTCGCGAAGCCCCAGAACCTCCAGCGACTTCACAGCCTCCTCGGGCGTCTTCGTCTCCAGGAGGTCCCGGAACACCTCGTACTTGGCGTCGATCTCGTCGCTCATCTGTTCCCCATGCTCGTCGCTCCCTGCCCACAGCGGGCGTCGTCCCGAACGCACGGATCGCCGCTGCCCCCGCGCGTATATCGGACCAGACCGCCGAATGTTACGTACAGTCACCCAGGCCGACCGCCTCGGTCAAGGCTCGGACAACTCGTTGTGTTGCCAGGTCGGGCTTCTCGTGCTCCCAGATCCTGACGACGGTCCAGCCTGAGGCGGCCAGCCGTGCGTCGGTTTCCCTGTCGCGCTCGACGTTCTTCCGAAGCTTCTCGGCCCACCACGCACCGTTGTTCCGCGGGCTGGTCGCGTGTTCCGGACAGCCGTGCCAGAAGCAGCCGTCCACGAACACGGCCACCCGCTTCGCCGTGAATGTCAGGTCTGCCCGACGCCGGGGCATGCCAGGCAACGGATGATTGACACGGTAGCGGTATCCGAGCCGATGCAAGCGCCGCCGCAGTTCGATCTCGGGCTGGGTATCACGTCTCGCCTGGCGAGACATGCGCGCGGAAGTCTGAGCGGATGTGACCAGGACCGCGCGAGCGCCGCCCTTGACACGCGTCGCCCCGGTCGACTGCGGAACTGTTCCGTCCGTACTCATGGCTACGCCAAACTTCTCACGAACCACCGACCTTGTCTCGCGAACCACTGCCGGTTCGAAGATCCCCTACGAGTGCGCCGGTCGGCCGGCGTTGCGACGACATCGCACAACAGGCGCGCCCTATACTGCGCCCCATGACGCGGGAGCAGAACGGTCTACCGTCGGAACTGCACATGGTGGATCTGTTCGCCGGCCCCGGCGGCCTGGACGTCGCCGCCCAATGGCTCGGCATCTCGGTCGAAGGAATCGAGTGGGACGCCGACGCCTGCGAGACGCGACGAGCAGCGGGCCTGTCGACCATCCAGGGCGACGTGCGTGCCTACGAGGCGAAGGAGTTCTCCAACGCCAGGATTTTGGCCGGTGGGCCGCCGTGCCAGACCTACACAGTGGCCGGAAGCGGCTCGGGACGACGTGCTTTGAATCTGGTGGTGGATGCAGCACGAAGGATGGCATCCGGCAACGACGCCGACAAGGTACTGGCAACCGTCGACGATCGCACACAACTGGTGCTCGAACCGCTCCGCTGGATCTTGGACGCTCACCGAGCAGGCGACCCTTTCGATTCTGTCGTCCTCGAGCAGGTTCCCGCTGTCCTGCCGGTTTGGAAAACCATCCGTCAAGTGCTCCTCGGTCTCGACTACAACTGCGTGTGCGAGGTGTTGCAGACCGAGCAGTACGGCGTTCCACAGACGCGACGTCGCGCCATCCTGATTGCGCGACGAAAGGCGCCAGTTGCACTTCCGAAACCGACTCACCGCCCGTTCCGACAGGATGTGGCGCGGGAGGACGGCGAGCAGGCGCTCCTGCCCTGGCGCACCATGGCAGACACACTCAAGCGTGCGTCGCCGTTCACGGTGATCTCCAACTACGGCACCGGTGGCGATCCGAAGAATCGTGGACGGCGCCGTTCCGACCAGCCGTCGGCGACGGTCACTGGGAAGATTTCACGAAACCGGATCGAGTCGCCCAACGGCGACGACGACCGCTTCTCGTGGGAAGAGGCCGGCGCCCTGCAGACATTCCCCCGTGATTACCCGTGGTCCGGGCGGGACAAGTCCCAGCAGATCGGCAATGCCATTCCACCCAGACTGGCCGCCCACGTTCTGGCCGCTGCGCTCGGAATGCAGGTCGACACGGATTCACTCGATGAGGTCACCAAAAAGAACTGGTTCGAAACGGAAAGCGGATCTGCCCTGGTACGCCCATTGGACCGCCCACCGTCCGAATCCACCCTCTTCGAAGAGGCTGAGTCACTCCTCGAGAACTGACCGCCGAGCCAGCGGGAAAGGTCTTTGGGCTCATTGCCGGCCGGGTCGGGCCGCCTCGCAGCAGCTGGCGGAAGCTCACCATCGGGTCTGCTGCCGCGGTCGACGTCGTCGGAGACCACCTGCCACGTCGCCCAAATTCGAGCACCTGCACATCCGGCCGCCGCAGGGCGTCGAGGCGGATGACGTGAAACGGGATCGGGGCCTTTCGGTGTGTAGACCTCGACCTCCTCCAGTGCGTCCGACCGGTCCGCTCCGCGATCACAAGCAGACCTCGGACCGGGGCGGTCGAGGCGGCGGTCGCCGCGGGATTCCGGCGCTGAGCCGAAGGGTCGGTGCGAGCGGTGCGTAGTGCGCGCCGAAGGAGCCGTGCGTAGCGGCACATGTGACTCAGAAGGTCGGGCGATCGCACTGAGTTGATTCTTCTATTGGAAGAGTTGGCGGGGGCGCGCGAGGGTGGGGGTATGGACTTCACTCAGCTTGGGCGTACGGGGCTTTCTGTCAGTCGAATCGTCTTGGGGACGATGAACTTTGGGCCTCTCACCGAGGTGGGGGATGCGCACGCGATCATGGATGCGGCGCATGACAAGGGGATCAACTTCTTCGATACGGCGAACGGGTATGGGCGGGCCATCTACCCGGGGCGGACCGAGGAGATCATCGGGGAGTGGTTCGCCAAGGATGCGGCGAATCGGCACAAGACGGTGCTGGCCACCAAGGTGTACGGGGACATGGGTGACGGGTGGCCGAACGAAGGGCGGCTGTCGGCGCTGAACATTCGGCGGGCGCTGGACGCCAGCCTGAAGCGGTTGCAGACCGACTATGTGGATCTGTACCAGTTCCACCACATCGACCGGAACACGCCGTGGGAAGAGATCTGGCAGGCGATGGAGGTCGCCGTGCAGCAGGGGAAGGTGCTGTACGCCGGGTCGAGCAACTTCGCGGGGTGGCACATCGCGCAGGCGCAGGAGGCTGCCGCGCGGCGTAACTACGTCGGGCTGGTCAGTGAGCAGTCGCTGTACAACCTGGCGCAGCGTGACATCGAGCGTGAGGTGCTGCCGGCGGCGCAGGCGTACGGGCTGGGCGTGATCCCCTGGTCGCCGCTGCACGGTGGGCTGCTCGGTGGTGTGATCCGCAAGGAGAACGAGGGCGTACGGCGGCTCGAGGGTCGCGCGAAGGAGACGCTCGAGAAGCTGCGGCCGCAGATCGAGCAGTACGAGGCGCTCGCGGACGAGCTCGGTCACGAGCCGGGCGAGCTCGGGCTGGCCTGGCTGCTGCACCAGCCGGGTGTGACGGGGCCGATCGTCGGGCCGCGGACGATGGACCAGCTGGAGTCCGCCGTTCGTGCGGTCGACATCAAGCTCGACGAGAAGACCCTCACCCGCCTCGACGAGATCTTCCCGGGCTACAAGACCGCCCCGGAGGACTACGCCTGGTAGGTCAGGACACGTCGGTCGGACCCCGGACATCGACCTGATGTCCGGGGTCCTGCCATGTTCAAGACCCGAGCGCGGCGAGGAAGGCCTGGACGGCTTCGCGGTGGTCGTCGCGGCGCCAGGCAACCGCTAGTTGGGCGGGTGGGAGGTCGGGGACGAGGCGGCAGGTCAGGCCGGGGCGTTGGTACAAGCTGGTGTTGCCAGCAGCCAGCAGAGCTACGCCGACGCCGGCGGTGACGAGTTCGAGGACCTCGTCGGCGGCGGTGGCTTCGGCGGCGACGACCGGTGGGCGCGGGCGTTCGTCGACGGCTAGCCAGAAGTCGCGGAGTGGGCCGGCAGCCGTGGGCAGGGCCACGAAGGGCTCGTCCAACAACAAGGACAACGGGATCTCGGCACGCTCGGCCAGCGGGTGCTCAGCAGGGAGTGCCACCCAGCGAGGCTCGGTGATCAGTACCCGGGTCGCGAACTCGGCCCCGACCGGGAGCCAGACGAATGCGACGTCGCTGGTGCCGTCGCCCAGACCAGCGGTGGGGTCGTCCCAGCCGACCAGGCGGAGCGACACCGTCCAGGCCGGCAGCGCGGAGCGGAATCGAGCGACGGCCGGGCGTTGCAGGTCACGCCCGACAGCCGTCTGCATTCCGACGACCAGTTGCCGCGGGTGGGCCGCGGCGCGCGCTTCGGCGTACCCGCGGTCCCATAAACCAAGCACGTCCCGCGCGACAGGCAGTAGCGCGCTCCCCTGCGGCGTAGCTCCAGGCCGCGAGGCTGACGGGAGAAGAGGTCGAAGCCGAGCCGGCGTTCGAGGGCGCGGAGTTGCTTCGACAGCGCGGGCTGCGAGACGAAGAGGCGGGCGGCCGCGGCCGTCACGGTCGACTCCTCGGCGGCCGCGACGAAGTACCGGAGCTCGCGCAGGTGCGCATCCATAACCAACGGTTATACCAATAGGTCTTGGTGCAACCGCACCCGCAGCGCCAATGCTGGGCGCATGACGACAACACGCAACCTCGGTGGGCTCGACGTCCCGGCGATCGGCTTCGGCGCGATGGTGCTCTCCCCCGGCATGTACGGCGCGATCGACGACGACCGTGCGCTCACGGCACTGACCGCGGCGATCGACGCCGGCGGGACATTCATCGACACCAGCGACGCGTACGGCGACGGCGGGCACAACGAGAAGCTGGTCGGCCGGGCGATCCGTCAAAGGCGCGACGAGGTGACCGTCGCCACGAAGTTCGGACTGCGCCTCAGCGACGGCGCGGAGCCGCATCCGAAAGAGGTCGGGTTCGCGTTCGAGCAGCTGCTGGTCAACGCGGAGCCGAAGTACGTGCAGCAGTACGCCGAGAACAGCCTGCGCAACCTCGGCACCGACACGATCGACCTGTACTACCTGCACTTCCCGGACCCGCAGGTGCCGATCGAGGACACCGTCGGCGCCATGGCCGAGCTGGTTGCCGACGGCAAGGTACGGCATCTCGGCGTGTGCAACGTGACACCACAGGAGCTGCGGCGCGCGTACGACGTCCACCCGATCGCCGCCGTCCAGACCGAGTGGTCGATGTGGCGGCCGATCGACCCCGACCTGCTCGACGTGGCGCGGGAGCTCGGCGTCGGCGTCGTACCGTGGAGCCCGCTCGGCGCCGGCTTCCTGACCGGTACGGTGCAGGCGCTCGACAAGGACGATTTCCGGAACAACGCGCCGCGCTTCGACGCGGCGAGTCTGCAGGCGAACAACGCGTCGTACGAAGCCCTGCAGGCGCTCGCCACCGACCTCGGCATCAGCAGGAGTCAGCTCGCGCTGGCCTGGCTGCTGCACCAGGATCCGGCCGTCGTACCGATCCCCGGCAGCCGTACGCCGGCGCACATCGTCGAGAACCTGGCGGCCGCGGACATCACGCTGCACCCGGACACGCTCGAGCGCATCGACGCGGTCCTTGCCCGCCTGACGCCCGTCGGCGGCACGCTCCTTTGAACCTAGGCGTGCACCGCCGTCGTCGGAAGCATGCCGAGGAGGGCATCGGCGGCGAGCGAGGCGGCGGTGCCGGTGGGGACGGCGACCGAGACCTGCCAGTGCGACGCGGCGCCGGGCGCGAGGGTGACGGTGACGTGGTCGCCGCGCTTGGCGGCGATGCGTTCGGGGACGAGGGCCACGCCGAGGTTGTGGGCGACGAGCGCGAGGAGGGTGTGGACGTCGTTCACCTCGATCGTGACCGGGTGGGCGACCCCGGCGTCGGCGAAGGCGCGGTCGGAGATCGCGCGGGCGCCCCAGGTCCGGTCGAAGTCGACGAAGGACTCCCCCGCGAGGTCGTCGAGCGTCACGCCGGACGCCTTCGCGAGCCGGTGGTCGGGAGCGCAGACGAGGACCATCGATTCGCGCGACAGCGGCCGCAGGTCGAGCCCGTCGACCGGGTCGCCGGCGGTCGCGACGAAGGCGACGTCGAGCCGGCCGGAGGCGAGTTCGTCCAGCATCGGGGTGGAGCCGGCCTGGCGGACCTCGATCTCCACGCCCGGGTACGCGGAGCGGAACTTCGCGAGCAACGCCGGTACGTCGACCACGCCGAGACACTGCTCCAGCCCGACGGTGAGGTGACCGCGCAGCAGCCCCTGCACCGCGGCGACCGCGTCCTTCGCGGCCTCGGCGGCGGCGAGCGTACGACGTCCCTCGCACAGCAACGCCCGCCCCGCCTCGGTGAGCTCGACGCTGCGAGTGTTGCGCACGAACAGCGAGGCACGCAGCTCACGCTCGAGCGCGCGGATCGAGGCGGACAGACCCGACTGGGAGATCGACATCGCCTCGGCGGCCCGCGTGAAGTGCTTCTCCTCGGCCACCGCCACGAAGTGTTCCAAGTGCCTCAGCTCCATGACTAAGAACTGTAGTCGATCGAAAGAAATCGATTCACCTGTCCCACATCTCAGGCGGCCGCTGGCTGAGGTCGTGCTCGGGCCAAGCCGGAAAGGTTGCAGCGTGTAACGGAAGGACCCGTACAGCGATGTAGGCCGGGAGGAGGAACCGCATGCACAGCGAGTTCGACGAGGTGCTGTCCCTACAGCCACGCTGGTCGTCCCGGAACACCCCGGAGATGCGGCGTCGTGGGCAGCTGGTCCGGTCCACGGTCGCCGCCCATTTGAGGGCCGAGCTGCCACGCCTGAACGAGAGCGCAGGCAGAGACGATCTCGCGATCGAAGGGCGGGACGGAACAGGTCTCAAGAGCGTGATTCCCTGGGTCCGCGTCTACTCCCCGACGCGATCGCCCAAGGCAACGCGCGGGTGGTACCTGGTCTATTTGTTCAGCGGTGACGGTGAGCGCATGTACTTGTCTCTCAATCAAGGCACCACCGTCTGGGGCAACGGCGAGTTCCGCCAGCGCCCTCCCCAGGAGCTGATCGATCGGGTCACATGGGCACGAAGCTTCCTCGACGACCTGGCAGTCCACGATGACCGGCTGGTCCGCGATATCGATCTCGGTGCCGGCAACAGCGAACTCGCACGGGGCTACCAACTAGGCAACGTCCTCGCTTTCGAATACCGCCGCGATCGACTCCCCGACGACCAGGCCCTCCTCACGGACCTACGGACGGCGGCGCACTGGCTTGGGGAGACATATCGCCGCGAGACGGTGGAACTCGAGATGCCGGGCGAACCACCTCCAGATATCGTCGACGCCGATCTCGCGACCCGTCAGATCGCCGGACGAGCACGGACGGCGGTCGGCCAGGGGTTCAAGCTCGATGTCCGTGAACGAGTCGCGATCGAGCAGCACGCGGTGCGTGTCGTCACAGAGCATCTGAACCGGCTCGGTTTCGACTACGTCCGGGACGTCGGTGCGATCGATTCCTACGATCTGTATGCGCGGAACGGTCCGAACCAGCTGAGAGTCGAGGTCAAAGGAACGACCTCGGCGGGATCCGAGATCATCCTGACCCGGGCCGAGCTCGAAGTGCACCGCGAGGAGTACCCGCGCAACGCGCTCGGAATCGTGCACTCGATCGACCTCTGCCGCGAAACCGATCCGCCGACCGCGAGCGGCGGCATCCTCGTCTGGCGGTGTCCATGGCTCGTCGACGACAGGGCTCTGCGCCCGATCGCGTACAAATACACGACCGGACTGTAGAGGCACCTGCTCCGCGGCCGGATGCCGCCTGGATAAGGTGTGGGCATGGCGGATGAGGAGTTTCGGGTTGAGGTCGTGCTCGGGAACGACGAGCACGGGTTGACGTTCTGGGAGCGGTTGCGGGCGATCGATCTCGACGACGATGCGCAGAAGCGGCTCGGCAGTCAGGTGACGGTCACCCGGGACGGGAACCGGATGCTGATGTACACGCACACGCTCGAGGACGCGCAGGAGGCTGAGCGCACCGCCAAGGAGCTCGTGGCCGACGACCGCCTCGAGGCGCACTACACGATCACTCGGTGGAACGCCGAGGAGCAGGACTGGGCCGACCCGAGTGTCCCGGTCGGCCCCCACGACGCCGCCGAGGACGCCGAGAAGAACGCGAACATGGAGGTCCCGGACCCCCGCTACGTGGTGATGCAGGCCTACAAGCCCGAGTTCCTCCGCGACCTGGGTCTGTAGAAACCTCACCGGGGCAGTCATGGATGTCCAGTTGGCGCCGGTGCGGCAAGAGGATGTGCCGCTGCTCCAGCGGTTCGCGGTGGAGCCCGGGCTGATCGGGCTCGACTGGCGTGGGTTCCGGGACGCGCAGGCGCCGGTCCGGCGGTTCGCCGAGGACGGGTTCCTCGGTGCGGAGGACTCGCGGCTGATGATCCGGACCGGCGACGAGACGGCCGGGATCGTGTCGTGGCGCTCGGGGTCGTTCGACAGCGTCACGCAGTACTGGGAGATCGGGATCGCGCTGCTGCCGGAGTACCGCGGGCGCGGGATCGGGTGGCGGGCGCAGGCGATGCTGACGGCGTACCTGTTCGAGCACACGCCGGTGTACCGGGTGCAGGCGTCGACGCATCCGGAGAATCTCGCCGAGCAGAAGTCGCTGGAGAAGGCGGGTTTCCGGCGCGAAGGCGTGATCCGCGGGTGCGAGTTCCGCGCCGGGCGGTACCGGGACGGCTATCTGTACAGCAGGATGCGGGACGACCCGGCGCCCGAGCTCGGCAACGGTTCGGTGACGGACGGTGGTTTGAACCCTCTCGCACATTAGTCTCGGCGGGTCGCTGCACGCCTACTCGGCGTGGTTCTGCGACGCTGAAAATGCTGAGGGAGAGGGGAATCCGTGTCTCGTCGACGTGGTCTCGTGGCCGGTGCCGTCGTGTGTTCGTTCGTGCTCGCCGGCTGTTCGGACGTGGCCGCGAGCGAGTCGACGCCTTCTCCGACGCAGTCGTCCGTCAGCAGCCCGAGCACGACCCCGACTGAGAAGCCCACGGCGACGCCGACGGTCAAGCCGACCGTGAAGCCGAAGCCCAGGGTGAAGCAGAAGCCGGCGTACTACGCGCTGCGCGTGGAACGGCAACTGGACAAGCTCGGGTACCCGGTCGGCGACATCGACGGTGACATCACGGCCCGCGCCAAGCAGGCCCTGTGCGCGTGGCGCGAGACCCACGGCCTGCCGGTCAGCCGCGGCGGCCTGACGCTGAACGACGCCTACTCGGTGCTCAACGCAACGAGTCGCCCGGCGCCGACCCGGGAGCCCGGGATCTACGTCAACAAGACCTGCCAGATCCTGTACCAGATCGTTGGGAAGACCTACAAGCGGATCGTCTGGATCTCCACCGGCGCCCCCGGCTACGACACCCCGAACCGCACCGGCAAGGTCTGGCGCAAGTGGGCCGGCGCACACGAGAGCAGCCTGTACGAGGACGCGTACATGTACGACTCCCTGTACTTCCTCAAGGACCGCCCGGGCATCGCCCTGCACGGCTCCCGCGTCAACTCCCTCGTCAAGCCCTATCCCGCCAGCCACCGCTGCGTCCGCGTCCTGCGCCCAGAGATCCACCACATCTTCACCGAGACCCCGATCGGCACGAAGGTCCAGGTGTACGGCGAGTTCTAACGGCTGTACTTGGTTTTCCGGTTCCGCGTCGAGCCGTCACTGGGCGAGGAAGGGCTCGTGGTGGTAGCCCGACTGGTCGAGGATCGCGACTGTCGACTCGGGGACCTCGACGAACGCGCCGGGCAGGTCGTTGAGGGGCTCCGACACCACGACGTGTGCGTGCCGGCCGAACGAGCGCAGCCGCTCCTCGTCGGGGTACATCTGCTGCAGCGTCTCGATGTCGACGGAGTGGAAGAGGGTGCGGCTCCGTTGTTGCGAGGAGTAGCGGAACGCCCAGATGCTCTTACCGTCCGACACGGCGACAGTGCCCTGAACAGGGAAGGTGACTCCGTGCTCGTGCCCGACTGACTCGACCATCTGCACCGCCTTCGACAGGGCGCTCACCGGATCCTGCTGCAGCCCGAGGGTCAAGGCCAGATGGAAGAGGACCTCGGAGTCGGTCGTCCCTTTGATGTGGGGATACAGGGACGGATCCACTGCGAAGGTGAGGTCGCGCTTGACCGCGTCGAAGTCGGCCAGCGCACCGTTGTGCATGAACAGCCAGTTCGCGTACCGGAACGGATGGCAGTTCGTCTGCTGGATCGGCGGGTGGGCGGCGGCGCGCACGTGACTGAAGAACAGCGGCGACTCGACCGCCCGGGTCAACTCCCTCAGGTTCTGGTCGTTCCACGCCGGCTCGATGCTGTGGAAGATCCCTGGCTCTCCACCCGGCTGCGGATCGCTCGGGTACCAGCCGAACCCGAACCCGTCGCCGTTCACCGTCTCCGCGCCCAACGGTGAGTCGAGCGACTGTGCGACCAGGGAGTGTTGCGAGTCCAGGACCAGCCTGGACGGTCTGAGGGGTTCTCCCAAGTAGGCAAGCCATCGACACATGTTCCCAACCCCCATCAGTCGTCCACCGAGACCCTCCACGCTACGTAGCCGGATCTCTGTCGCCCCAGAGTCCAAGGTCCCACCCGGCGAGGCGAATGGCCATCGCGACCTGTTGGTCGCGCGCCGATCTGCTGGCCGCGATCGAGTCCGAGCCCCGGCGCCGGCGCGTCCTGGTCCCCGTGCTCGCGGCCGCGTCCGTGCTCGCAGTGGTCACCGGCCTCGCGATCGGCGTACGGGCGTTCCACGGCGGCACCGCTCCGCCCGCCGCCGGGCCGAACACCATCAGGGAATTGACGGCCGACGAGACCGGCGCGCTGCGCACCCAGTGTCTGGCGGAGGCGAACCGGATCACCAGCAAGTCCCTGCCGCACCCGTTCACCGACTACAAGGTGATCAAGGCGTTCGAGTTCACCGACGTGAAGGATCCGGATGTCGTCAGTACCTGGCTGATCGGGTCCGGCATCCAGACCGATCCGACGATCGGGCGGCATCCGGTGCCCGAGCGGAGCCAGCCGGCGTACTGGCTGTGCAGCCGTACGGCCGGCGGCCGGATCAGCGAGCCCAGCATCCGGTTCTCCCCCGGTGCCATCCTGACCGGCGCGCCCGGCATGCGCATCGCTCGCAACGCGGGCGTGTACACGAAGACGGTCGCCCGGGTCACCGTCCAGCCGAAGGGGCAGCGACCGGTCGAGGCGTTCCTGCAGGACGGGTTCTGGTTCGCGCCGACCGTCGGCCGCGTCAACTGGGGCCCCTACGACGCCGACGACCCTGGTCGCGGCGATTTCGTGGTTCGCGGGTACGACGCGGCCGGCGCCTTGCTCTTCACCGACAACGGCCCGGACCCGAACGCCGCACCGGTCACCTGCCCCTACATGAACGTCACCCTGCCGAACGGCCGGCGCACGTTCACGCCGAGACCACCGGTCAAGCCGGAGTGCATCGAATACCGCTGGCCGTCCTGAGGACTTCGATCAGTTCGCCGCGGTAGACCGGACGCGAGACGTCGCTGGTGTGGGTCAGCGTGCCGTCGCGCAGCATCTGGTGGACGTCCATCACGTCGATCCGGAGCTCCATCGCGGCGGACGCCAGCGACAGCCATCCGTCACGACGGCGAGCCAGCGCCTCCACGTCGTCGCGACGTAACGGGAACCCCTCGCCGCGCGCCGCGAGAAGGCCCACCGTGATCATTCGCCGTACGCCGGTGTTGCCGAGGCCGAGCACCACACCCGCCTCCGTGATCGACATCCACCGATCGACGCCCGCTTGGGCGACGTCGGACAGCAACAGCCGACGCCGCGCGCGTGACCGTGCCGGCAGGTGCCCGGCGCGGACCAGACCAGCGACTCGCCGCAGCGGCACTCCGAGCAACACCGCGGCCTGTGCGGTCGTGATCAGCGGATCACCGACCATCGTGGGCTCACCCAGCAACCCGGCCAGCCGGTCCCCGTACTCCCGGATCAATACCTTCTCAACCAACGCAGCCCTCCCCCAGTCCCGCATGCCATTGGCGAGCTACGACACGGGTCCGGGGCCATACGCTCTGCGATCAACAACTACAGGTTCGAGCCCGGCCGCGCCAGTGCGACAGTCGGATTCGGGCGCGACGATTCGGATTCCGGTCAGGGCCGCTGACCGGAACGGGGAAGGCGAACACCCTTCGCTGCCGAGCGATAGCGATCGGCGGCCGCAACGACCCGGAAGTTTGTCCGGTGCGCCCGCTGGGCAGTCCATCCGCCGTAATGACTTGCATCAGGGACCGGGGGCACTATGAACAACAGCTGGCACGAGGCGGGCAAGGGAGCCCACGGGGAGGGCGAGACAACGCCGACCGCACGCCTCGTCAACTTTCTGCTGGCACGCATCGCGGAGGACGAGGTCCGCGCCGTCGCCGGGCCGAACTCGGCGCACGCCGAGGCGAAAGCTCTCCGCACGTTGGTCGAGATCCACAGCCACCACGACAGCGAGGCAAGCGCGGATCCGTGCTACACCCTGCGCATCCTCGCCGGTCGCTATCAGAACCATCCGGAGCTGCCGCCCGAATCCATCCGGGCGCAGAGGTAGTCGGTACGCCGGCCGGCGCGTTCCGCATCGCATCGCTCGCTCGTATGCTGAGGGGCATGGCCGACGACTTGGCCACCATGGTCGATGCGGCACGAGCGAGAGCTTTCGTTGGACGCGCGACCGAGTTGGAGTGTTTCGACAGCGCGCTCACGGGGCGGACCTCCTGTCGGGTGCTTTTCGTGCACGGGCCGGGCGGTCTGGGTAAGACGGCGCTACTGCACCAGCTCCGGATTCGCGCCCGAGCCGCCGGGCGGACCGTCGTGTCGATCGACGGGGAGGACGTCGACGGCACGCCCACGGGACTGCGGACGGCGACCGCGCCGGTCCACGACCTCGGCCCGGCGGTTCTGCTGGTCGACGGCTACGAGCGCCTCGCCGGAATGGACGACTGGGTTCGGGACGTACTCCTCGCGTCGATGCCCGCGGACGTGGTCGTAGTGCTCGCCGGGCGCAATCCGCCGGAGGCACCCTGGCGGACGGACCCCGGCTGGCGTGCCGTCGTCGAGTGCTTGCCGTTGGACCGCCTCGATCCCGCGGAGAGCGAGCAACTGCTGGCACTGGCGGGCGTGCCGGCCGTCCACCGTACCCAGCTCGGCGACATCGGTCGCGGCCATCCGCTCACCCTCGCCATGCTGGCCGGCGCCACGATCGCGGGTGACCTGCCGAGCGATCTCGCCGGCGCACCCGATCTCGTGGCCGCGCTGGCGGTCCGGCTGGTCGACGAAGCACCGGACGACAACCACGCGCTGGCCATGGCTTTGTGCGCCCATGCCTGGCTGACCACGCAGGATCTCGTCGACGAGTTGCTCGGACAGCGCGCGCCCGAGGTCTGGGCCTGGCTCGAGACCCGGCCGTGGGTGACCCGCGGCACGTACGGGGTCTACCCGCACGACTTGGTCCGTGACGTCCTCGACGCCGACCTGCGCCGACGCTCCCCCGCGACGTACCGCCGCGTGCACCGCACCCTCCACCACCATTCGTGGGCGGCGCTGCGGTCGACCGACGAGGGCGAACGGCGGCTGTGGGCCCACCAGAAGCTCTTCCTGCACCGGCGCAGCCCACTCGCGATGTCGTTCTGGACACTCCGCGAACGCGGCGCCGGCATGGTGGCTCCTGGCGAGGCCGGCGACCACGACGCCGTTCTGGAGCTCATCAGGAGATTCGACGGTGCCCGCAGCGCCGAGCTCGCCGCACGCTGGCTGGCCGCCCAGCCCGAGAACCTGTCCGTGATCCGCTCCCGAACCGGGCTCGACGCCTTCGCCCTGCAGACCATGCACCCGGCCGAGCCAGAACTGGTGGCCGCTGACCCGGTCATCAAGGTCGCCTTGGACATGATCGATCGGACCGCTCCGGCGCGGCAGGGCGAGCAGGTGAACATCGCTCGGTTCTTCGGCGGCGCGGACCGGTACCAACGCGATCCGTATGCCGTGGTAGCCGGCGCCGTCAGCTCGACGCTGCTGTGGACGACGCGTCCGCTGGCGTGGGGCTTCGTGGCCACCACCGACCCGGAGTTCTGGGGCCCGGCGTTCAACTACCTGGCGCTCACCACGACGCTCGAGGCGGAGTTCGACGGCCGGCGGCACACGCTGTACGGCGTCGACTGGCGACGGCTCACGCCCGAGAGGTGGTTCGATCTGCTCGGCGAGCGCGAGCTGACCGGCGAGTCCGGACCGGCTCCGGCACCGCTGCTGCGCCCGCCGCCGCTGTCCCGGGAGGGCTTCGCCGATGCGCTGCGCGCCGCTCTGCGCGATCTCAATCAACCCGATCTGCTGCGCACCAACGCGCTGATGGGGTCCCGGCTGGCCATGGACCTCGATGGCGCCACGCCGGCACGACTCCGGCAGACGGTGCTCGCGGGCGTCGACCAGCTTGCCGCCGAGCCTCGTGGCGCGTCGAGCAGCCGGGTCCTGGACCGTACCTACGTGCACGCGGCGCCCACCCAGGAGGCCGCGGCACAGGTGCTGGACCTGCCGTTCTCGACCTACCGTCGACACCTCGCACGAGCACACGAGCGGCTCGCCGACCTGTTGTGGGCCGTTGAGATCGGCGAGATCCGGCTCTGAGCGGCAGATGAGCAGAAAGTGGACTGGTAAGTGAGCAGCTGACCGCATGACCGTGGGCTGATCTGGACAACGATCCAGCGACGAACCCGGGGTGGGATCATGGCGGACATTCTGGTGCTGGGGGCAGGGCTCAACGGTCTGGCGACAGCGACACTGCTCGCACGGGACGGTCATCGGATCACTGTGCTCGAACGCGATCCGGCCGAGCCGCGAGGCGACAACGACGAGCTCTGGACATCGTGGGAGCGCCGCGGTGTGAACCAGTTCAACCAGCTGCATTTCATGCTGCCACGCTGGAGCGCGACCATGACCACCGAACTGCCCGAGGTCGTGGCCGAGCTCGAAAGTCGCGGCGGCAACCGCTGGAACTCCGTTCGGGCGCTACCCGAGTCCGTGACCGGCGGAACGCTGCCCGGCGACGAGCGGTTCGACACGGTCACCGCACGAAGGCCTGTTGTCGAGGCCGCACTGGCAGCCGTGGCCGCTCGAACCCCTGGGGTGACCGTACGACGCGGCACGCGCGTGACAGAGCTTCTGGCAGAGCACCGACCCGACGCTCCTCCGCACGTGACCGGTGTCCGAACGGCGAGTGGCGACGCCTGGCACGCCGACCTGGTCGTCGACGCGTCCGGCCGCCGTACATCGGTCCCCGGCATGCTCGAGGCCGTCGGAGCCCGGCGACCGCACGAGGAGCGCGAGGCGGCCGGCTTCGTCTACTACTGCCGCCACTTCCGGGCACGCGACGGCGAGCGACCCGTCGTCACCGGACTTCCGCTGCAGCATCTCCATGGCGTGTCGGTCCTGACCCTGCCGGGCGACGGGGACACGTGGGGCGTGGGCTTCGTGACCTCGTCCCGCGACCGGGCATTGCGCGGGCTGCGGGACGAGGCTGCCTGGTCGCGGGCGATCGCACTGGTCCCTGGCATGGACTCCTGGACCGCGGGCGTGCCGCTCACCGACGTCCAGGTGATCGCGGGCATCGAAGACTGCTACCGCAGGTACGTCGTCGACGGCCGGGCCGTCGCCACCGGAATCGTCGCGGTCGGGGACGCCTGGGCGTGCACCAACCCATCGCTCGGCCGAGGCGCCTCGATCGGCCTGCTGCACGCCGTACTGCTGCGTGATGTCCTGCGTTCGGCTCCAGCCTCGAAACCGCTCGACCTGGTCTGTGCGTTCGACGCCGCGACCGAGGAGACGATCACACCGTGGTACCAGGCGACCCGCACGTTCGACCGGCATCGGCTGGCCGAGATCGACGCCGACCTCGCCGGCACGCCGTACCGCACTCCTGATCCCGGCTGGGCGATGGCCACCGCGCTGTACGCCGCCGCGCTGCTCGACCCCGGCGCGCTGCGAGCACAGTCCGAGATCGGCTCGATGCTCGCCATGCCACCCGCGGCCCTCGCGACCCCGGGCGTGCTCGAGCGCGTCGTGGCACTCGGCGCGAACGCGCCTCGCTACCCCGGCAACGCGCCCCACCACGACGAACTGGTAGCGGCGATCGCCGGCACCGACGTACCTCGTTCGGCCCGCACCCCCTGCGCTCAGCCGAAACTGTTCGTCCAGGACGTCGGCCACGGTGAGCCGGTCCTGCTGCTGCACGGCTGGCCCGACGACCACAGCCTGTGGCGCGAGCAAGTCGCCGCCCTCACCGCCGAGGGGTACCGGACCATCGCCCCCGACCTGCGCGGATTCGGCGCCTCCGACAAGCCGGCCGACGTCAGCGCGTACACGCTGCTCAAGCTGGTCGGCGACCTCGTCGCGCTGCTCGACGGGCTCGGCGTACGCCGGGCGCACGTCGTGGGTCACGACTGGGGCAGTGCGATCGGCAGCAGCCTCGCCGCGATAGCGCCCGGCCGCGTCGCGAGCCTCACCTGCCTGGCCGTCGGCCACCCGAGGGCCTTCCGCGAGGCGGGATGGGATCAGCGCCAGCGATCGTGGTACATGCTGCTGTTCCAGTTCCCTGGAGTCGCCGAGCAGTGGCTGTCCCAGGACGACTTCACCAACCTGCGTGCCTGGTTACGGCATCCGCGGATCGAGTCCGTGGTCAACCGCCTCCGCACGCCGGGCGCTCTGACCGCCAGCCTCGGTCTCTACCGAGCGATTCTGCCGCCGCAGTCGTTGCTCGGTCCCCCACCGCCCTTGCCGCCGATCCAAGCGCCGACGCTGGGCATCTGGGGCAGCGAGGACTTCGCCGTCACCGAGCAGGCGATGTCGGGCACCGAACGCTACGTCGCAGGACCCTGGCGCTACGAGCGAATGGAAGGCGCGGGTCACTGGATGCAACTCGACGAGCCGAACCGGGTCAACGCCCTCCTGCTCGACTTCCTGACCGAACACAAGGCGGCTCCAGCGCAAGCCGGCATCCGGGTGGGTTCAGAAGTACTCGGGTAGGGCCTTGGCCAACGCGTCGTGGATGCGGGTGCGGACGGGGATCGAGGGATCCGGTTCTTCGAAGGTCAGGCCGGTGACGCGTTCGAACAAGGCGATGTACTTGTTGCTGAACTCCATCAGCGTCTCGAGCGGGATCTCCGGGATCGGGTCTCGGTACGGGTCGCACCGCTCCATGACCCAGAGTCGCAGGAACTCCTTGTCCAGGCTGTCCGGTTCGTCGCCGACGGCGAACCGGTCCTGGTACGTGTCGGCCAGCCAGTACCGGCTGGAGTCCGGGGTGTGGATCTCGTCGGCGACCACGATGGCGCCGTACTCGTCGACGCCGAACTCGTACTTGGTGTCCACCAGGATGAGGCCCTTCTCGGCCGCCAACTGCTGCCCGCGGGCGAACAGCTTCAGGCTCTTCTCGCGGAGTTCCTCCCACTGCGCGGTCGTCACGAGCTGGCTGTCGAGGATCTCGGCCTCGGTGAGGGGCTCGTCGTGCCCGCCGTCCATCGGCTTCGTCGTCGGCGTGATGATCGGGCTGACCATTTGCTGGTTCTTCCGCATTCCGTCGGGGAACTCGTGGCCGTAGAGCACGCGTTCGCCCCTGTCGTAGCTCGGCCACAGGCTGGTGTTCGTGGAGCCCGTCAGGTACGAACGGACGACGATCTCGACGGGCAGCATGGCGAGGTCCTTGACCATCACCACGTTCGGATCCGGGTACGAGATCACGTGGTTGGGACAGATGTCCGCGGTCTCGTCGAACCAGTAGCGGGCGGTCTGGGTCAGCACCTGACCCTTGTGCGGGACGACACCCAGGACATGGTCGAACGCGGACTGCCGATCGGTCGAGATCAGCAGCCGCCGCCCACCCGGTAACTCGTAGGAGTCGCGCACCTTGTTCTGCCGGTAACCGGGAAGTTCGCTGTACTGCGCCTCCCGGAGGCAATTCTCGATGAGCTGCAGGTCGCTGGTCCGTCGCGTCGTCATGTGAACCCTCATGGTCGTCCCGTGGCTGCGTACGCACGCTATCCCGAAGCCCGCCGGCCGACAGAATGCGCCCTCCATGCAGCGGGAGGGTCCGACGCACCGCGCAGCACTGAGCCGCGCGGCGCGGCCGCGGCTACTCAGCGCCAGTCGAGGACAAAGAGTTTGTCGATCATCTGCGCGAACTCCGCAGGTGGCTCCACCTTGGTGGGCGTGGAGCCCGGCTTGACGTCGGACACGTAGTAGTCCCGCTTCTCCTCCTTCACGGACAGGAACGCGAACTTCTGCCCGTCCGGGGAGATCGCGAGGAGGTAGTTGTTGCGGTCGTTGCTCGGCAGGATCGGCGCGCCGGCCGTCGCGTTCGGCGCGATGTCGAGCGTCGAGAAGCGCTTGTCGGGTCCGCTGCACAGCACCGTGTCGGCATCGATCCAACCGACCGGAACGCCGGAGCTCGACTCCCCGCATGACAATGTCTTCGCCTGCTCGATCGCGTTCGGGTCGATCACGCCGCCGGGCTTGACGTCGAGCAGCTTCTCCTCGGCCAGAAGGCGTTTGCCGTCCGGTGACAGCCGAGCGCTGCTGCTCGCGACCGCGGTACCAGGCGTTCCGACGACGAAAAGGTGGGCCTCGCTGAGATGCTCGATCGGCTGGTCGCCGACCGGCTTGTGGTCTCCGCCGATCGGCCGGTTCGCGATGTGGTCATCGCCGTCGACGTCACTGGTGAACCAGACCGCGTCCCCGTCCGGTGCCATGGCGGCGTTGTCCTCATGTGGCGTGTTGCCGAAGTCTTCTTCGCCGGTCAGGTCGGTCAGCTTGCCCGAGCGGTCGACGTAGCCCACGTGCGTCGCCATGCTCTTCGGGTCTTGAATCACCACGGCCAGCTTGGTGAAGTCCCGGTCGAAGAGCGACCTGATCGCGAGGATGTCATTGCTGCTGGTCAGATTCGTCGGCGCGCAGAGATCCTCGAGCGCGGTGCCGGGCCGGACCTTCTCGGACGTGATCAGCACGGTGTCCGGCAGCTGGAATTCCGCGTGTGCCTTCTTCTCCAGGCCTTGCGGGGCCCAACCGTCGAGGGTGACGGTTCCGCCACCGCTGTCACCAGCCGGTGTGCACTGCGCGGTGACGACCATGCCCTCTTGCGAGAAGTCGTCGTCGGCCCTCGGCGTCGACGAGCTCTCGCTGTTGCTGCCACCGGCTTGTGCGGCGGGCTCAGGCTGATCGTTGCCGGACGAACAGGCGACGAGACCGATCACCAGCCCCAGCGAGAGAAGAACCGCGCTCACCTTCGGTGAATTGACCATGCGACCACCCCAGGAATCTCATGACGGACAGCGTTCCGAGAACCCCGAACCCTAGCGGACCGACCGGTCACAACCAGTGACCCTTCTGAGGTCGGCACGAACTGGGAATCATCGAGTGGCTGACCGGCTTCGACGCCGCCACGGGGACGCGGATCGGCGCTGCAGGAAGCCGGCTGCCGGACAGGGCCGAGTATCTTGTCCGCCATGATCCAGGCTTCACGCCCGCGCAGCACACGCCGTCGCGCGAGTACCAGGTGATCCGCCGGCTCGCGCTGGCCGCCGTACTCACCCTGACTGCCTGCACCAACCAGCCCTCCACCACACCAAGCCCAGCACCCAGCCCGACCCCGACAGTTGTCCCACTAACGGTGGCACAGGCAACGAAAGCCGCACTGAGGGTCGCCGACCTACCGAAGGGCTGGGACGGCGGTGTCGCAGAAGATCCGACTCCGCGACGTCCAGCTGTGACCCCCGCCCCCGCCGGGACCAAGTACGAGCCGGCCGAGTGCCGGGCGGTCGTCGGAGATCCGATGACCGGGCTGGGTGTCCCCGCCACCGCGGTCCGGGGGCAATACTTCGTCCGAGAACCCCTCCAGTCGATCACCGAGCTGATCTACTCCTGGCCGACCACGCAGGTGCCGCTTGTTGAACGGGTCGCCGACGCCTTGCCTCGCTGCACCCGAGTCACCGGTATGTCGAGCGTCCGGACCAAGTTCAGCATCACGGCGAAGCAGGTGCGAGTACCTGGCCTCAAGGACGGCATCGTCCTGCGTACGCAGTTCACCGACGATGACACGCCCAACTTCACGTCCACCGACTACGACGCGGTAGTGGTGCGTGGTGGCACCGTGCTCCGGCTCTGGGCCTCAACCGGCACGATGACCGACACCAGATTCACCCAGCTCCTCACCAAGGCAGTTGCCCGGCTGGATGCCGTCAGTTAGTGCTTCGGTAGGCGTTCCTGCGGTGGTCGGCGGTCTACCCGGTGAACTTCTCGTGCGCGGCCATCGCGGCGCCGACGATGCCGGCGTTGTTGAGCAGCTGGGCCGGCTTCACCGGGGTGGAGATGTCGAGCAGCGGCACCCACTTGTCGGCGTGCTTGCTGACCCCGCCGCCGACCACGAACAGGTCAGGGCTGAACAGGCCCTCCACGTGCCGTAGGTAGCGCTGCACCCGCTTGGCCCACTGCTTGTACGACAGGCCCTCGTTGTCCTTCGCCGCCGAGGACGCCCTCTTCTCGGCGTCGTAGCCGTCCAGCTCGAGGTGACCGAGTTCGGTGTTGGGCACCAGCCGGCCGTCGACCAGGAGCGCGCTGCCGATGCCGGTGCCGAAGGTGAGCAGGATGACCACGCCGCCGACGCCTCTGGCCGCGCCGAAGCGGGCCTCGGCGATACCGGCCGCGTCGGCGTCGTTGAGTACGGTCACGTCGCAGTGGGTGATGTCGGTGAAGACCTTGTCGACGTCGGTCCCGATCCAGCTCTTGTCGACGTTCGCCGCGGTCTGGGCCACCCCGTGCCTGATCACGGCCGGGAACGTCGCACCCAGCTCACCGGTCCACCCGGCCTCCTTGACCAGCCGGGCCACGACCTCGGCGACGGCCATCGGAGTGGACGGGACCGGCGTCAGGTATTTCACCCGCTCCGCGGCCAGGTCGCCCTTCTCCAGGTCGACGACGGCGCCTTTGATCCCGCTGCCGCCGATGTCGACCCCGAAAGCGGTGGGCGTCTTCATCCTGGGCACCTGCTCTCTCCTCGCCTGCAAGTTACTGTCCAGACCTTTGTACCCCGCCGTCAGCGCATCAGCCTCGGGAGTGCGGGAGACGTTCGACGTGGGGTCTGAGGGTGCCGTCGTAGGGGTTCGGCGGCAGGCCTGTCAGGAGGTCCGGTAGGTGGAAGGTCTGGAACAGGGACAGGTCGAAGAAGGCGACCGCGTGGACTATCGCGGTGGCGGTGAGGGTCAGGACCTGGATCTGGAAGGCTCGGTGGATGTTGTCTTTCGGGTCTCGCATGTAGACGGCGAAGGCGGGGTGGCCGTTGGCTTGGAGGGGGACCAGGTACTGGTCGCCGGGGCGTTCGGCGGGGCAGTGGGTGCTGATCAGGCGGCCGATGTCGCGGGCGCCGCGGAACCACGACGTGAAGGGCGGCATCTCCCAGATCGCGTCGTCGGTGAAGAGGGTGACGATCGTGGGGACGTCGTACTGCTCGAACGCGGCGCGGTAGCGCGCCAGCAGTGCTACGTCGGGGGCGAGCGGCGGAGTGGGAGTGATCGGCGCGGGCGGAACGGCGCCGGCTCGGCCTTCCAGATGGAGGACCGTCGCCGCCCGCTCGGCCGGACTCAGGCGCTGGAGCGCCGCGATCAGCCCGAGGTCGATCGGGTGGTCGTCCATCAGGTGCGTGGGAATCGGCTCCAGCCACAGAATCTCCGAGCTCTCCGACAGCACTCCCCCGGGATCCGCGCTCGGCCCGGTCAGGTCCGACGGCAGCGGGCGCCGGCCGGCCCGCTGCAGACACACGCGCGTGGCTTCCTCGTAGCTGTTCACCCCGGTCGCGACGTCGACGGCTTCGGTGATCGAGCCGAGCATCCGGTAGCAGTGCGAGGTCAGGCCGCGCTGCGTCGCGTCAGCGTGCGGTGTCGTACCTCCGGAGCCGGCCATTCGTCACCTCATCGGCCAGTTTCGCTGCTCCGTGCGCCGGCTGTCGAGGTACTGGGCCAACGCCAGCGCCCGCAGGTCCTGGTGATGCGGTACGGCGAGTTGCGCCCCGATCGGCAGCCCGGCCGTGGACCAGCCGGCGTTGACCGTGGTCGCCGGGTGCTGCGACATGTTGTACGGGACCGTGAACGCGATGTGCTCGAACGGCTTCCCCGGATCGTCCGTCGGGTACGCGAGCTCCGCCCGGAAGGCCGTGATCGGGGCGACCGGCGACAGGATCACGTCGTACGTCGTGAACACCCGGCCGACCGCGGCCGCCATCGCGCCCATCTGGCTGTATCCGTGGAAGACGTCGGCGGCGGTGAGGTCAGCCGCGGACGCGACCCAGGAACGGATCTGCGGCAGCACCTTCGCGCGCCGCTCCTCGGGCAGCGCGGCGATGTCGGTGGCGGAGCGGATCCGCCAGAACCGGTCGAGGCCGTCGAGCATCTCGCGGGTGATGACCGGCCGGATCGGTTCGACGATCGCGCCGCCCTGCTCGAGGACGGCCGCCACGGCCGACACCGCCGCCGTGACCTCGGGATCGACCGGCAACCCGACACCCGCGTCGAGCAGCAGGGCGACCCGCAGCCCCTCCACCGCGACACCGAACTCGTCGGACGCCGCCGGGAACGACGTGTGGTCGCGCGGGTCGTACCCGGACATCACCCGGAGCGCGAGCGCCGCGTCCGGCGCCGTGCGGGTCAGCGGCCCGATCGCGCGCCCGGCGTACGGCGTACCGACCGCGATCCGCCCGTGCGTCGGCTTCAGTCCGACCAGTCCGCACCAGCCGGCCGGCAACCGGATCGATCCGCCGATGTCGGTGCCGACGTGGATCGGCCCGTATCCAGCAGCCGCCGCGGCCGCAGCGCCCGCGCTGGAACCGCCGGCCGTCTTCGACAGGTCCCACGGGTTGCGCGTCAACCGGTGG
Organism: Kribbella sp. NPDC003557; assembly: GCF_040610805.1. Taxonomy (NCBI): domain Bacteria; kingdom Bacillati; phylum Actinomycetota; class Actinomycetes; order Propionibacteriales; family Kribbellaceae; genus Kribbella; species Kribbella sp. NPDC003557. The sequence continues at coordinate 39,295 of NZ_JBEXMY010000016.1, read as the reverse complement.
AAGGTCGAGACGCCGGACGACAACATCCCGTACTCCGGCATCGTCGTCTTGCTGAAGATCACCGCACCGGCCGCCCGCAGGCGTGCCGCGGCCGGGTCGTCCTGCGCGGCCGGGACCAGCGTGGTCGCCGCGGTCCCCTGCGGTACGGGCGTTCCGCGCGTCGCGATGTTCTCCTTGACCGTCACGGGTACGCCGTCCAGCGCCCCCGCCGTACCGGCACGCCACCGGCGCTCGGACTCCTGCGCCGCGGCCCGGGCGCCGTCCGGGTCCGGCGCGTAGAGCGCGCACAGCCGCGGTTCCCAGGACGAGACGCGGGTCAGCACGTCCTCGATGACCTCGACCGGGGAGACCGAGCCGTCGCGGTACTTCGCCAGGAGTTCGGTGGCGGTCAGGTCAGCGAGACTCATGCCGGAATCCATGCAGCACTCCTCAGTTCGGTGGGTCGAAGCGGCCGTCGACCGCGGTCCAGCCGCCGTCGACCGCGAGCACGCTCCCGGTCACGAAGCTCGCCGCGTCGGAGGCGAGGTAGACGACCGCGCCGGCGAGTTCGCGCGGCTGTGCCCACCGGCCGAGCGCGCCCTTCTGCGCGTACGCGTCGTACCAGCCCGGGTCGGCCTTGATCTGAGCGGTCAGCGGGGTTTCGACGACGCCCGGGGCGATCGCGTTCGCGCGGACACCGGACGGGCCGAGCTCGGCGGCCGCGGTCCGCAGCAACTGGACGAGGCCCGCCTTCGTGGCCGCGTACACCGACTGCCCCGGCTCGACCGTGGTCCCGCGGATCGAGCTGAAGCCGATGATGCTGCCGCTCCCCCGCTCCGCCATGCCCTTGCCGAACGCGCGCACGAGCTGGAACGACGCCCGCAGGTTGAGCGACACGACCCGGTCGAACTCCTCGCCGGTGTAGTCCAGGATCCGCTTCCGGACGTTCGTGGCGGCGGTGAACACGAGCACGTCCACCGGAGCCAGCTCCGCAGCAGCCCGCTCGACCGCGGAGTCGTCCAGCACATCCAGCTCGTACGCCGCCATACCGCCGCCCTGGGCGGCTGTCTGCTGAGCGGCGGCGAGGTCGCGGTCGGCACAGGTGACCCGGGCGCCGTGGGCCGCCAGGGCGAGGGCGCTTTCGCGGCCGATCCCGCTGCCGGCGCCGATCACGACCGCGTGTTTGCCGTCCAGCCGGAAGAGGTTCGCGTAGTCCATCGAGCCGCCTGTCATGGGCGCGGGCGGATGATCGCCATCCGGGTCGTGGTCAGTTCCTCGATCGCGAAGCGCGGACCTTCACGGCCGGTGCCGGAGTCCTTCACGCCGCCGTACGGCATCACGTCGGACCGGAAACCGGGGACCTCGTTGACCACCACTCCCCCGACCTCCAGCCGATCGATCGCGGCGAACGCGGTCTCGAGCGAGGACGTGAACACGCTCGCGTGCAACCCGTACCGTGTCTCGTTGACCGCGCGCAGAGCACTCTCGATGTCCGGCACGGACCGCACCGCGATCACCGGCCCGAAGATCTCCTCGTCCCACGCCGGCAGCCCGTCCGGTACGTCGGTCAGCACGATCGGACCGAGTACGTCGCCAGGCGCCTCGTAGGCGATCGACGCACCGGCGTGGACCGCGTCGCCGACCCAGGCCCGGACGCGCTCGGTCGAGGCGGGGTTGATCAGCGCCGACACGCGGGTCTCCGGATCACGCGGGTCACCGACGACCACGCCGGGCATCCGGGCGCCGAGCTTGTCCAGCAACGCTTCCCGTACGGACTCGACGGCGATCACACGCTGGACCGAGATGCACGCCTGCCCGGACGCGTAGTACCCGCCGCGCACGATCGCGTCGGCGGCCGCGTCCAGGTCGGCGTCCGCGGCGACGACCAGTGCGGAGTTGGACCCGAGCTCGAGCAGGATCTTGGTCGGCGCGGCGTCGCGCGCGATCCGATGGCCGACTCCAGCCGATCCGGTGAAGGAGACGGCGCCGATCCGGTCGTCGGTCGTCAGCGTGGCACCGACGTCCGCTCCGCCCGTGATCACCTGGAGCGCGCTCTCCGGCGCGCCGGCGTCGGCGAGCGCGGAGCGCATCAGGTGCGCGAGCCAGAGCGTGGCGAGCGGTGTCTGCGGCGCGGGCTTCACGATGATCGGGCACCCGGCCGCGAACGCGGGCGCGATCTTGTGCGCCGCGAGCAGCAACGGATAGTTGAAGCCGGTGATCCCGATGACGACACCGATCGGCTTGCGGACCCAGAAGCCCTGCAGGCCTTCACCACTCGGCAGCAGGTCGAGCGGCACGGTCTCACCGTGCAGCCGGGCGACCTCCTCGGCCGACGTCTCCAGCGTGAGCAGCGTCCGGTCGATCTCGACCCGGCAGTCGACGAGCGGCTTGCCGGTCTCCAGCACCAGCAGGTCGACGAACTCGTCGCGGGCGGCGAGCATCGCGGAATGCACGCTCTGCAAGACGTTCCGGCGCAGGTACGACGGTAGGCGGCCGACCGTCTCACGGGCGGCGAGCGCGTTGTCGAGGGCTGCCCGCGCCAGCGCGACGTCCCCGAGCGGCGCTTCGGCCACGGTCGATCCGTCGTACGGGAAGATCACCGGCGCCGTGGCCGGTGCCTCGACCCAGGACTCACCGATCGGCAGGCCTGCTGGGAACTTCATGCTGGATCTCCCTTCGTGAGCAGGTCGGACGTGGTCGCGCCGGCGAGCGCGCGCTGCAGCGTGGGGATGGCCGAGACCAGGCGTTGCGTGTAGGGGTGCTGCGGGGCGGCGTACACGTCGCCGGTGGCGCCGGTCTCGACGATCTCGCCGGCGTTCATCACGGCCACGCGGTCGCAGACGTGTTTGACCACGGACAGGTCGTGCGAGACGAACACCAGCGTCAGGTCGAGCTCGTCGACCAGGTCGGAGATGAGGTTCAGGACCTGGGCGCGGACCGAGACGTCGAGGGCGCTCACCGGCTCGTCCGCGATCAGGATCCGCGGGCGTGGGGCGAGCGCGCGCGCGATCGAGATGCGCTGCCGCTGGCCGCCGGAGAACTGGTGCGGGTACCGGTCGCCGGCGTCCGCGGAGAGGCCGACGGCTTCGAGGAGCTCGCGGACGCGGGCTCCGGACGCCGGGTGTCCCTGGACGACCAGCGGTTCGGCGATGATGTCGCGGACCCGCATGCGGGGGTCGAGGGAGCTCATCGGGTCCTGGAAGACGAGCTGGAGGTTCTCGCGCAGGTTCCGCAGCCGGCGTTCGGGGAGTCTGGTGATGTCGGTGCCTTCGACGATCACCTGGCCGGAGGTCGCACGGTCGAGGGCGGCGATCAGGCGCAGGAGCGTCGACTTGCCGCACCCGGACTCACCCACGATGCCGAACCGCTCGCCCTGCTTGACCTCCAGACTCACACCCCGCAACGCGTGCACGACCGGAGCCGGCTTGACCAACGAGGTCCGAGGCCGCGGATAGTCACGCACCAGGTCAACCACCTGGATGGCGGTTTCAGTCATCAGCGCCTCCGGCCGGGTGGTGGCAGGCGAAGCCGTGTGTTTCGTCGCCGGTCCACGGTGGTGTCTCCTCGCACAGGGCGGTGGCGTGGGCGCAGCGGGTGCGGAAGACGCAGCCGGTCGGGAAGCGGCCGGCCGGTGGCACGTTGCCGGGGATCGTGGTGAGACGAGGGGACGTGGTTTCGAGGTCGGACGCCGCCAGCAAACCCTGTGTGTAGCGATGACGCGGGCGCGTGAACACCTCGCCGACCGGCCCCGCCTCGACGACGCGGCCGCCGTACATGACCAGCACCCGTTCGCAGACCGTGGCGACCACAGCGAGGTCGTGCGTGATGAACAGCAGCGCCGACGACCGATCCATGACGCCACGCACGATCAGGTCGAGGACGAGGGCCTGGACGGTGACGTCCAAGGCGGTGGTCGGCTCGTCGCAGATCAGCAGCGCCGGGTCGTTGGCCAGGGCGAGTGCCAAGACGACTCGTTGCCGTTGGCCACCGGACAGCTGGTGAGGGTACGCGCGGAGCGTCTCGGCGGGCAGCTGTACGCGTTCGAGCAGCTCGGCAGCCGCGGCCCGGGCTGCCGGTTTCGCGAGCGTCTTGTGGATCAGCATCGCCTCGGTGAGCTGGTCGCCGATCCGCATGGTCGGATTCAGCGCGGTCATCGGCTCCTGGAAGACCATCGCGATGTCGCGGCCGCGGACCCGCGACATCCGCCGTTCGTCCGCACCCACCAACTCGTGGTCCACCCCGCCGAGGCGCACCGATCCGTCGGCCCGCACGTCCTCGGGCAACAGACCGAGAATGCTGAGCGCGGTCAGCGACTTGCCCGACCCCGACTCCCCGATCAGCCCGACCCGCTCCCCCGCGCCGACGGTCAGGTCGACGTCGGACACCAGCGCCGTGTCCCGCACGGAAACGCTCAGCCCGCGCACCGTCAGTACGTCGCTCATCGGCGGTCCTCCAGCTTCGGGTCGAACCGGTCGCGCAGCCCGTCGCCCAGCAGGTTGAATCCGAGGACGGCGATCGCGATCGCGATCCCGGGGAAGATCGCCAGCCGCGGTGCGCTGAACAGGAACTCCTGGCTCTCCTGCAGCATCCGGCCCCACGACGGTGTCGGCGGCGGCGTGCCGTACCCGAGGAACGACAGCGCGGCCTCGGCCAGCACCGCGATCGCGAACGACACCGAGGCCTGCACCGTGATCAGGCTGGTCACATTCGGCAGTACGTGCCGCAGCGCGATCGGGAACGGCTGCCGGCCGGCGGCGCGGGCCGCGAGCACGTACTCGGTCCGCATCACCTGCAGGGCCCCGCTCCGGATCACCCGCGCGAAGCTCGGCACCGACGCGATGCCGATCGCGATCATCGCGGTCAGCGTGCTGGCCCCGAACACCGCCCCGAACATGATCGCCAGCAGCAACGCCGGGAACGCCAGCAGCAGGTCGTTGGCGCGCATGATGGCCTCGCCCGGCCACCGCCGGACCATCGCGGCCAGGATCCCCAGCGGTACGCCGATGACCGCGGCCACGCCGACCGCGACGACACCGACGAACAACGTGGTCCGCGAGCCGACCATGATCTGGCTGAGCACGTCCCGGCCGAACTTGTCGGTGCCGAACCAGTGCGACCACGACGGCTTCAGCAACCGCGCGGACGGTGTGACGAGCGTGGCGTCGTACGGCGTCCAGACGAACGACACCAGCGCCATCAGCACGATCACCGCGACGATCACGCCGCCGACGATCAGGCTCGGGTTCAGTCGCTTCATCTACGCCGTCCTCAGTCTCGGGTCGAGGGCGACGTACAGCAGGTCGACCAGGAAGTTGACCAGGAGGACGGCGAGGACCAGGACCATCACGACGTCCTGGACGAGAAGCAGGTCGCGGTTCGAGACGCCGTCGAGCAGGAGGCTTCCGAGTCCCGGGATCACGAAGACGCGCTCGACGACGACCGCTCCGATCAGGAGCGTCGCCAGCTGGAGACCCAGGACGGTGACGACGGGTACGGCGGCGTTGCGGAGGCCGTGTCTCCAGAGGGCCTGGAACGGGCGGAGGCCCTTGGCGCGGGCGGTGCGGAGGTAGTCCTCGCGGAGCACGTCGAGGACCGAACTGCGGACGTACCGGGTGAGCACCGCGCCTTGGACGAGACCGAGTGCGAGGGCAGGCAGGATCAGCTGCTTCAGGAACATCGCCGGGTCCTGCGCCGGCGGCGTCCAGCCGTTCGCCGGCAGCCAGCCGAGCTTCACCGCGAACACGACGATCAGCAGGATGCCCGCGAGGAACGCCGGCACCGCGACGCCGATCTGGGAGACCGCCGACAGCGCCAGCCCGGAGACCTTGCGATGCCGCGCCGCCATCACCGTGCCGGCCGGCACGGCGACGACGAGCGCGATGATCATGCCGGCGACGACCAGCCACAGCGTGACCTGGAACCGGTCGAAGACCTGCGGGCCGATCGCCGCCTTCGACACGTACGACGTGCCGAGGTCGCCGTGCAGCAGTCCGCCCAGCCAGTCGACGTACTGCGTGGGCAGCGGGCGGTCGAGGCCGAACTGCCGGCGCAGTTCGGCCACTGCCTCGTCGGAGGCGTTCACGCCGAGCGCGACCCGGGCGGGATCGCCCGGCAGCACCGCCATGAACGCGAAGACCAGCACCGAGCTCACCGCGAGACTGACCAAGAACACGCCGGTGCGCTCGATCAGGCGGAGGATCATCGGGTGAGCTTGGAGAGATCGAAGTTCTCGGTGATCGCGTTGGTCGGCAGGCCCTTGATGTCCTTGTCCGCGACCATCAGGTTCGGCAGCAGGAACAGCCAGTCGCCCGCCGCCTGCTCGGACAGCCGGCGCGCCGCCTTCTTCATATTGTCGACCTGGGCGGCCTCGTCACCGGAGTCCGCCGCGGCCAGGTAGCCCTGCAGCGTCGGGTCGTCGTAGCGCGTGTAGTACTTCGCGTTGAACACCGCACCCAGGTCCCGCGGCTCGACGTGCGCGATGATCGACATGTCGTAGTCGGCGTTCTTGAACACCGTCGTCAGCCAGGCCGCCGGGAACTCGAGCTGGTCGATCCGCACCTTCAGGCCGGCCTGCTCCAGCTGGCTCTTCACCACCTGGCCGCAGGACGTTGCGTACGGCAACGTCGGGAGCCGGAGCCGGAGCGTCTTGCCGGCCGCGCCGGAGGCCTGCAGCAACAACTTCGCCTTGGCCAGGTCGTACGGCGCGACGCCGGTGAGGTCCTCGTACCACGGGTCGGTCGGCGGCACCATGCTGCCGATCAGCTTGCCGCGGCCGGCCCAGCAGGTGTCCAGCAGCGCCTTGTGATCGATCGCCATCCGGATCGCCTGCCGGGTCCGGATGTCCTTGAACAGCGGCAGCGAGTTGTTGAACGACAGCAGCACCTCGCCGTTCGTCGTGCCCTCGATCACCTGGTACTTGTCGTTGCTGGTGAACTGGCTGAGCGCCTCCGGCGCCTGCACCGTGCCGATCACGTTGATCGTGCCGGTGAGCAGCGCGTTGTTCAGCGCGGTCGCGTCCTTGAAGTACTTCAGCGTGATCTGCTGGAAGAACGGCTTCGAGCCCCAGTACTTGTCGTTGCGGACCAGGACGATCGAGTCGCCGCGGTTCCACTTCGAGAACGTGTACGGGCCGGAGCCGACCGGGGCCGTCGCCAGCGCGCTGACACCGCTCTCGGAGAACATCGCGCCGATCCGGGTCGTCATCCGGAACAGCCAGTCGTTGCTCGGCTTCGTCAGCGTGACCTGCAGCTGGGTCGGCGACAGCGCCTTGGCCTGTGAGACCACGTCCATCGCGGCCTTCAGCGACGTCGTCCACGCGGTCTTCACCCGGTTGATGCTGAACACCGCGTCGTTCGCCGTGAACGGCTTGTCGTTGGTGAACTTCGCGTTGTCGACCAGGTCGAAGGTGTACGTCTTGCGGTCCGGCGAGACCGTCCACGACTTCGCCAGCGAGGGCACGATCTTGCCGGAGTCGTCCTGCTTGACCAGCGTCTCGTAGACGTTCCCGAGCAGCGCCTGCGGGATCGCGGCGCCGTCGGTCGTCGTGAAGTCCAGGCTGGCCGGCTCGGCCACGAGACCGATCGACAGGTTCTGGTCGCCGCCCGGGGAGCTGCCGGACGACGTACCCGATCCGGCCGAGCAGGCGCTCACGGCGAGCAGCGCGGCGGAGGCGAGGACCGCGACCGCTCGAGTGACAATCGACGACTTCACGTCTACTCCTCCGGTGCGCCAACTGGTCTGACCAGTGGACTAGGTCTCAATGGGCCACTAGGTTTGTCCTCTGCTCAGGTGCCTGTCAAGCGACTGGGGGTGTGCCGGATGACAAAGAGTCCGCAGTTCCAGCCGGTGCAACCGGTGCGCGCCTATCAGCGGATCGTCGAACAGATCGAGGAAGCGCTCGCCCGGGGCGACCTGACCCCCGGCCAGCGGCTGCCGAGCGAGCGGGAGCTGGTCGCACAGTTCGCGGTCAGCCGGTCGACGGTCCGCGAGGCGCTGCGGGTGCTGGAGAGCAACGGCGTGGTCCGCTCCCGGCCCGGCGATCCGAACGGGCCGGAGATCCTGCCGTTCTCCTCGTCCGCGCTGCGCAAGCAGGTGGCCCGGCTGGCCCGGGTCGACGAGCTGACCCTGAGCGAGCTGATCGGCTTCCGGATGATCATGGACGGCGCCGCGATCCAGGTCGCGTCCCGGCTGCGGACGCCGGAGCAGCTGGACGAGCTGGAGGCGACCCTGGTCGCGATGCGGGACGCGATCGACGTCGACTTCGCCGCGTTCAGCGAGGCCGACCTCGCGTTCCACGAGCTGATCGCGCGGATCAGCCGCAACTCGCTGATCCAGACCTGCAACGACGTGGTCCGCGGCGTCGTCCTCGGACTGATCTCCGACAAGATCGCGCACGCGCCGAACAGCCGCGCGCTGATGCTCGAGTCGCTGCACCACCACGCCGAGGTGGTGGACGCGATCCGGGCCGGCAACGGCCACGCCGCCGCCCGGCTGGCCCGGCAGAACATGTTCGACTACTACGCCGGGTACGTGCCCGACTCCGAACAGGAAACGTTGCGGGCGCTCATAGAAGATTGACGGATTCCCGTGTCATTCTGTCGGGATCGGTTCACTGCTGTGGGGGGCACGAGCGTGAGCAAACCCGCGATTCTCACCGTCGACGACGACCCGATGGTCTCGGCCGCCATCTCCCGGGACCTGCGCCGGCGGTACGGCGACGACTATCTCGTCGTCCGCGCGACGTCGGGCGACCAGGCACTCGCCGCGCTGACCAAACTGGCCCTGCGCAACCAGCCGATCGCCCTGGTCGCGACCGACCAGCGGATGCCCGGCATGACCGGGATCGAGCTGCTCGAACGCGCCCGCGAGTACGCCCCGGACGCGAAGTACCTGCTGCTCACCGCGTACGCCGACACCGATGTGGCGATCCGTGCGATCAACGAGATCGGCCTCGACTACTACCTGCTGAAGCCCTGGGACCCGCCCGAGGACCAGCTGTTCCCGGTCGTCGACGACCTGCTCGGCGACTGGCAGCACGCCAACCCCGAGCACACCTCCGACGTCCGCGTGGTCGGCAACCGCTGGTCGGACCGCGCGCACGAGATCAAGACCTTCCTCGCCCGCAACCACGTCCCGTACCGCTGGTACGACGTCGAGCGTGACACCGAAGGGCAGCGGCTGCGGGAGCTCGCCGACGCGGCCGACCACGAACTCCCGCTGGTCCTGATCCCCGAGGGCGACACGCTCCGCTGCCCCACCACCCTCGACCTCGCTTCGGCGCTCGGGCTGCGGACCCGCGCCGAGCAACCGCTGTACGACGTCTGCATCGTCGGCGGCGGACCGGCGGGACTCGCGGCCGGCGTGTACGCGGCGTCCGAAGGGCTCAGCACGGTGATCGTCGAACGCGAGGCACCCGGCGGGCAGGCCGGGCTGAGCGCCGCGATCGAGAACTATCTCGGGTTCCCGCGCGGCCTCACCGGCTCGGACCTCGCGCAGCGGGCGGTCGCGCAGGCGTCCCGCTTCGGCGCCGAGATGGTGCTCGCCCGGTCCGTCGTCGGCCTCGAGTCCCGCGGCCCGGTGCACGCCGTACTGCTCGAAGGGTCCGGTGAGATCGAGGCCCGCGCGCTGATCGTCGCGACCGGCGTCTCCTACCGCAGCCTCGACGTGGACGGCCTCGACGACCTCACCGGCCGCGGCGTGTACTACGGCGCGACCGCGAGCGAGGCCAGTCAGGTCCAGGACGACGAGGTGTACATCGTCGGCGCGGCCAACTCGGCCGGACAGGCAGCGCTCAACCTGGCCCGGTACGCCAAGCGCGTCGTGCTCCTGGTCCGCGGCGAGACGCTCGAGAGCTCGATGTCGCGATATCTCGTCGACAAGATCACCAGGGCCGCGAACATCGAGGTCCGATGCCGGACCGAGGTCGTCGGCTGCCGCGGCGACGGTCATCTCGAGGCGCTGACCCTCGCCCACCGCACGTCCGGCCGCGTCGAGGAGGTGCTCGCCAGCTGGCTGTTCATCTTCGTCGGCGCGATCCCGCGGACCGACTGGCTCGGCGACTCCGTCGTCCGTGACGCCAAGGGCTTCGTGGTGACCGGGCCGGACCTGATCGCGCTGGACCGGTGGGCGCTGCCGAGGCCGCCGTACGCGCTGGAGACCAGCGTGCCCGGTGTATTCGCGGCCGGCGACGTCCGGCTCGACTCGATGAAACGCGTGGCGTCCGCGGTCGGCGAAGGCGCCATGTCGATCTATCTCGTCCACCGCTACCTCGCGACCGTCTGATGGGCAGGACTTCCTGATGAGGCCGGCTGATCTGCGCGACATCCCGCTCTTCGCGGGGCTGACCGACGTGCAGCTCGAGGAGCTGATCGACGGCAGCACCGAGGTGCCGATCGAACGCGGCGCCGACCTGTTCCACGAGGGCGAGCCCGCCGACTACTGGTGGGTGCTCGTCGACGGCGCGATCACGCTGCACCGCAAGATCGGCCGCGAGGACACCGTGATGGGCAAGATGGACGTCCCGGGCCGCTGGGCCGGCGGGTTCCGGGCCTGGGACGAGCACGGGCTCTACCTCGCCAGCGGCCGCGGCCTCGCCGAAGGCCGGGTGCTGCGGGTGCCCGCAGACCTGTTGCGGGAGCGGATCGACGCCTGGTTCCCGCTCGCCGGGCACCTGATCAAAGGCGTGTACGGGACCGCGCGGGCGATCGAGTCGACGGCGCGGCAGCGGGAGTCGCTGATCACGCTCGGCACACTGGCCGCCGGGCTGGCGCACGAGATCAACAACCCCGCCGCGGCCGCGGCACGCTCGGTCAGTGCGCTCGACACCGCGTGCGTCGCGTTGCTGTCGGCCTTGCGCGGTCTCGCGGCAGGCGACGTGACCGCCGCGCAGTTCAGCACGCTCGACGAGCTGCGGCTCGAACTCGGCGCGGGGACGGCGGTACCGGATCCGGTGGACCTCGCCGACCACGAGAACACCATCGCGGACTGGCTCGACGACCGCGGCGTGGAGCGGTCCTGGTTCATCGCGCCGCCGCTCGCCGCGGCCGGTGCGAGCGTGGACTGGTGCGAGCGCGCGGCCGACGTCCTCGGCGACGCCCTGGAGCCCGGTCTGGAATGGGTCGCCAGCACGCTGGCGGCCACGACACTGCTCGGCGAGGTCAAGGAGTCGACGCGGCGGATCAGCGAGCTGGTCGCCGCGGTCCGCTCGTACTCGCAGATGGACCGCGGCTCGATCCAGACGATCGACGTCACCGAGGGCATCGAGAGCACGCTGGTGATGCTCGGTCACAAGCTCCGCGACGGTGTCGAGGTGGTCCGCGCGTACGGCGCCGACGTACCCCGGATCGACGCGTACGCCGGTGAGCTCAACCAGGTGTGGACCAACCTGATCGACAACGCCGTCGACGCGATGGAGGGCGCCGGGACGCTGCGGATCACGACCAGGACGGACGGCGACCGGGTCGTGGTCGAGTTCACCGACACCGGGCCCGGGATGCCGCCGGAGGTCGCGGCCCGCGCGTTCGAGCCGTTCTACACGACCAAGGACGTCGGCAAGGGCACCGGGCTGGGCCTCGACATCGCCCAGCGGATCGTCGCCGAGCACCACGGCGGCACGATCGGCATCACCTCACGACCCGGCGAGACCACGCTGCAGGTCAGACTGCCCAGACAACCGGCCGGCTGACCTGCCCGGACTCACGTGTCGTGCTCGAGGATGCGGACCAGCGGGACCTTGAGCAGCTTGCGGGCCTTGTGGATCCAGTCGGAGCACAGGAACGCTGCCGCGGTCTCCGGCCAGGCGACGACCACGACCTCCTGGCAGCCGGTGGCCTTCACCATCTGCATCAGGGCGAGCAGCACCTCGCCGTGCGTGATGGAGACGTGCACGGGGTAGCCGCTCGCGAGGCGGAGCTGGCGGGAGCTGTGCTCGATCACCGAGGCGAGGTCGACATCCGGGTCCGCGAGGGTCGCGGTCGGTGTTCGACTGGGTGCGGACGGCGGACTGATCCGCGCCGACGGTCCCGTCGCCGAGCCGACGACGGACGCCGAGCCGGTGAGACCGGCCACGTCCGCGAACGACGAACCCAGCAACGCCATCGGGCCGCCGAACCCACTCTCCGGATGGCTGGAGACCAGCAGGTGGTAGTCCACGGGCTCTTCACGCCTTGCGTGCAGGGCGGCAACGCGGCGCGCGTCGCCCTCGCTCATCTCCCGCTCGATGAGCACAACCACGTCGTACGTCATGCGTGGCTCCCTTCGCGTCAATTCCGTTGTACTCCTGCACGGCACCCGGCCAAAGCATCAGCCGCGCGTCCGTCACGGAATTGTCAAAGTCCTCTCAGCCTGCTCTTAGACACGCCCGGGCGCAGGTCAGGGCGGAGGTCAGGGCGTGGCCTCCAGGCCGGCGCGGGCGCGGGAGTCGGGCGCCAGGCCGGTCAGCAGGTACGGCGCGTCGACGAGCGACACGGTCGCGCCGTCCAGCAGGCGCGGGTGCAGGGCATACACTTCCGCGCCCGCGCGCGGCGTGACGTCACCGGTCAGCACGGCCACGAAGTCGGCCCGCTTCGCGGCGTCCTCGTCCCAGCTCCGGTCCGGCTCCAGGCGCAGCGTGACCCGCCGGGCGAACGTTGCCGGCTCCTCGGCCGGGCCGCGGACGTAGCCGACGACCGATCCGTCGGCGCACCGGACCGCGATCTCATCGGTCCTCGCCGCCGCGTGCCAGCAGCAGATCTCCCACAGGCTCACCCGGTCGCCCGCGCCGTGCACCTCCTCCATCGTCGCCGCCATCAGCCCCAGATGACCGCCGTACCGCGCGATGTTGTGGCCGTAGCCGGCCGCGCCGAGGTTCACGTCGTACCAGCGGAGCTCCTTGGCGTGCAGGTCGACGCCGAACGGCAGCAGGATCTTCGCTGGACCGGCCAGGTCGAACCGCTCCTCGACCGCCGCCGGGTCGAACAGCGCGTTCGGCTGCCGCAGCACGCCGACGAACCCGCGCTCCAGCTCGTCGAACGGGACGTCGTTGTAGCTGAAGACCACCGGCAGCAGGTAGCGGCCGCCGACCCGGCGCACCGCGCGCAGGTCGACGTCGACAAACTCGGTCGAGCCGCCCGGGCCGGGCGCCGACGTCAGGTCGCCGGAATGCACCAGGGCGTCCTCGTCGAACCGCAGCCGGGTGTAGTCGCACAGCCCGGCGAACCTCCACTCCTCGTCGAACACCGCCACCGACAGGTCGAGATCGATCCGCCGGCCGCGCGGCTCGACCCAGTGCAGGAACAACCGGAGCAGCTCGTCCTGCGGGATCGGCACGGCGCTGCCGCGCGTCATCCGCAGCAGGCTCGACGACGCGCTCCGCTCCGAACCGGGCGCGGCCAGCCGGGCCAGCTCCTCGTCCAGGAACACCCGCCGCCACCGTGGCAAACCTGTTGCCCGGCGCAACATTTCACCGATGAGCACGGCGGACAGCTCGGCGGCGAGCGCGGGCGGCAACGGCTCGCGCTCGTCGACCGCCGTCCAGATCCGGGCGGTCCCGCCGCGCGGGAAGAACAGTCGCAGCTCACCGGGGGGCGTCCGGACCTGGCCGAGCGCCGCACTGAGGACGGCCGGCGACACGTCCGACACCACGGTCGTCAGAGCATCCACGAGGAGCGGGTGGTGCTCCTGCGGAAGTGCGCGCGCCAGCTGCAACAGCCTGCGGACCAACTCGCCGGGACGCTGCATCAACAGGTCGAGCGCCTGCTCCGGTCGGCCTTGTGTGAAAGCGCCCTCGACACGTGCCGCGAACGTGCTCAGCACGAGTCGCCCGTCCTCCACGCGCACCAACGGATGCCGCGAGGCCTCACCCGCCACCGCTCGGCCGGCCGCGGTCCCCAGATCCAGAACGGTCCCGCGGAGGACCGCGAACGCCAGCGCGGCCGCCGGGAAGCGGGTCGCGAACTCGAACGGATGCAGGTTCTCCCCGATCCGTTTCCAGGCGCGCTCGTGGCGGAGCATGTCCTCCACCAGCGTCTCGACGGGCAGCTGGTCGAGACGCCGCAGCACCAGCCGTCGGGTTGCCCTCGGCAACGACTGGCGGCGGGCCGGCGGGGTCCACAACCCGGGGTCCGCGTCCATCAACGCATAGATCAGCCGCAGGACGTCGGTCGCGGTGCCGGTGCGGTCGATCAGCTCGGGCTCGTCCGCGAGGAAGTGCGCGACGACCAGCGCCCGGGTCTCGCGGACCGGGATGTCTTCGGGGATCCAGGCCGAGCTGGCGCCGTCGAGCAGCACCAGCAGGTCGGCGCGGTCCGCGGCCGACAGCGGCGCGCGTCGCGCCAGCAGGACCTCGACGGTCTGGCGCACCGAGTCGGCCGTGGCCAGGGAGAGCAGTCGCAGACGATCCGACCGGACGTGGGCCGGCGGCTCCTCGCCGGGCGACGGCTTGAGGAACGGGTCCCCGGGGTCGATGCGCCGCAGACACAGTGGGCAGGCACTGAGGTCGGTGCCGTCCCAGCAGGTGCGGCAGACCAGGTGCGCACAGGGGGCGACCGCGTGCACGGAGGCCGTGTCGCCGCACAACACGCACGGTTGCTCCGGCTCTTGCAGCAGGCGAGCGAAGACCCTGTTCACATAGAAGGTCTCGGTGTTGCCCGGAACGCTCTCCGGGAAGCCACGGAACAGTGGGGTGTGGTTGACATCGGCCCCGGACTCGGCGTCGAGCAGGTCGAGCAGTGCGCCACCGAAGCCGGCCAGCGCGGGAGCCGACAGTGACGCGCAGTGCCGGTACAGACCGACCGACAGCAGGAGGCCGCGCTGGATCAGGTCGGCCTGGAGCGCGGACAGGCCCGCCTGGATCGTGAGCGGCCGGCGCAGCCACTGCCACGCGGAACGCCTGACCGGCGGGGTCAGCGCGGTGGCGTCGACCAGCCGGCGACGGCACAGCAGGACGGCCGCCCGCGGGTCCGCTGTTGGATCCGGCATGCGCGACTCCCCCGGTGAGCACGATCTGTGCGTCTGTCAGGACGGCGCCAGGGGCGGAGAGCGGACGCGCTACTTGGCCTGGTGAAGGAGAAGGAAGCACGTCCAGGAGCCGCCCCTGGCACCGAGAACGCTACCGGGCGCCACCGACAGTTTCGGTGCGCTCGACGGGCTCGACGGGGCCTCGAACGGGCCTCGAACGGGCCCGGCAAAGAAGAGCTCCGGTAGCAGGGTCGGGGCCGCCCCGCCCAGACCCCGCTACCGGAGATCTCCAGAGTAGAACGTTCACCCAAATCCCGCGCCACCGGGTCCCCGATTCGGCGGTGAACTGGCACTGATGCGCCGCGCCGGTCACCCTGGGCAGGCGGCGCACCACGATCAGTGAACGCGGAAGGCCGGGAGAAATCACGGTAAGGTCAATTGACGGGCCCGTCGGGTTTAGCCCGTGAATGACCTCTCCGGAACGTAAGAAATGCGTAAAGAAGTACCGCCGGTCACCAATCGTTACCGCCACCGGAGAACCAGTCGTTACCCGCGCCGTCGAACCAGTCGTTACCGCCGGTGAACCAATCGTTGCCACCGTCGAACCAATCGTTGCCGCCGGTGAACCAGTCGTTGCCGGTGCGGACGGAGAGCGCTGGGATCTGCATGATTTTCGACCCTTCTTGATGCTGACCAACTGGTGGAATGCCCCGGGCACCGGGGTGACCTGACGTGAACAGGTCGTTACTATGAACGCATAACCGCTCAGATCTACCGCTTGTGAGGCTGATGATGATTCTGATCGGTCGGAGCAACGGGTTGCCACCCAGGCAATGGAAGCTCTGGTCGCTCCCCAGGACCGCATTGGCTTATGTGATCGCGATTGATGTGATTGCGGTGACGATTACCACACTCGCGGTCCGGAGCACGGTCGGCGGACCGAATTCCGGGGTGCGGCATTCGGAGTGGGTGGCGTTCGTCGTCCTGGCGGTGGCCTCGACGCTGCACCTGGAGTGTGCCCGCGGAATCGAGCGCCGACGCGAGCTGGCGGCGAACACCTCGCCGCACACCAACCTGAAGTGCCTGTGGATCTTCGCCGCGCTGCTGCTGCTCCCGCTGTCGCTGGTCATCCCGCTCGTGGTGCTCTCCTACACGTACTCCTGGTTCCGGGTGTACGGACGCACCGTCGCGCACCGCAAGGTCTTCTCCACGGCGACGTACATCCTGGCCAGTGCGGCAGCGGCCGCCGTGCTGCGTGCCGGTGGACAGTTGGAGGCGCCGCGGGTGCCGACCAGCTTCTGGTCGCTGCTGGTGGTGCTGGCCGCGGCCGCGACCTGGTGGCTGGTGAACTACGCCCTGGTGATCGGCGCGATCCTGCTGTCCAGCCCGGAGGCCACGGCGCGGGAGGCGCTCGGTGACCTCTCCAACCAGCTGGTCGTGTGCGCCGGTCTGGGTCTCGGGATCGCGATCGCCGCGGTCCAGACGTCGTACCCCTGGGTCGTTCCGGTGCTCATGGTGACGGTGCTGGCGCTGCACAGGGACCTGCTGCTCCCGCAGTACCAGCGGGCCGCCGGTATCGACAACAAGACCGGCCTGGCCACCTCGTCGTACTGGGCGAGCGCAGTGCCCGCAGAGCTCGCCCGTGCGGACACACTGCGCAGCACGGTCGGTCTGCTGATGCTGGACCTGGACAAGTTCAAGGAGATCAACGACACCTACGGCCACCCCGCCGGCGACGAGGCGCTGCGCGCTGCCGGTGAGGCGATCCGCGCGGAGGTGCGGAACGGCGATCTGGTCGCCCGCGTGGGCGGAGACGAGCTGGCGGTGCTGCTGCCGGGTGCATTCGAGTCCGAGGTGCTGGAGATCGCGGAGCGGATCAGGGAGCGCCTGGTCAGCCTCACGGTCGCGGTCAGCACGACCGACGGCGGCACGGCGACGCTCGACGGCGTACCGGCCTCGTTCGGCGCGGCTGTGTACCCGGAGGTCGCGAGCACGATGGACCAGCTGATCCTGGCCGCCGACGACGCGCTGCTGACGGCCAAGCGGTCCGGGCGGAACCAGATCGTCATCGCCCGCCCGAACCGGCCCGCAGATTCCGCGGAGCCTTCCGAGAAGCCTGCTGAGCAGGAGTCAGCGCCGGACGCTGATCAGCGCCTTACCCCGTAGCGTGCGGTTCTCGAGCGCCCGGTGCGCGTCGGCCACGTGGTCGAGGTCGTAGACCTGGTCGATGACCGGCCTGAGCTCGCCGGCCGCGGCCCGGGCGATGACGTCCGCGCCGGTGACCGACGTCGTCGTGGAGTCGGCGCGGAGGTCCATGATGCCTTTCACGGTGATGCCGCGCCGCTCGGCCTCGGCTGGGTCGTATGCCGCGAAGCCGCCGCTCGGCGCTCCGTGGGCGGAGAACCAGCCGCCGTCCGCGACGACACCGAACGCGGTCGCACCGAGCTCGCCGCCCGCGCCCTCGAACACGATGCCGGCGCCTCGCCCGTTCGTCGCTTCGAGTACTGACTTCTCCCAGCCCGGCTTGCTGTAGTCGACGAGCACGTCGGCGCCCTGCGCGCGGCTGAGTTCGAGCTTCTCCGCGCCGCGGGCGGCCGCGATGACCCGTGCTCCGGCCTGGTGGGCCAGCTGGATCAGGAGCAGGCCCATACCGCCGGCGGACGCGGTGACCAGGACGTCCTGGCCCGCCATCGCAGGCGCGAGTTCTTCGAGCATGAGAGCCGTGAAGCCGTCGCCGTACACCGCGACCGCGGTCGGCAGGTCGAGCTCGGGCGGTACCTCGACGAGATCGGTCGCGGTCAGGGCGAGCTCGGCGTGCGCGCCGAACGCCACGCCGCGACCGACGACGGTCTTGCCGATCCAGCCGGCCGGGACACCGGGGCCGACCGCGCGAACCTGTCCGCCGAGATTGCTGCCTGGTACGTACGGCGTCTGCACGTCGAAGAACTCGCCGTACGTCCCCCGGCGGATCGCGGTCTCGACGAAGATCACGTCGGCGAGCTCGACCCGGACCAGCACCTGGCCCGCCGCGGGCTCGGGATCCGGGAGGTCACGGGTCTCGATCACGTCCGGACCGCCGAACCTGGTCACCACTGCTGCACGCATATTTCACACTCTCCGGTTGTCGTCAGGAGCTTCCGAGCGTGCAACCTCAACCAACGTTCAGGTCAAGTCCGGAGTTGTCGGTGGTCCGGCGTACTGTGCAGGGCATGTTCGACGCCGTCTTCGTGCCCGCCGACCCGCCACGTGCGGGCCGGCTGGCGTTGTACGGCGACCTGGCCGGCTCGGGAGAAACCGCCGACGGCACCGTCGACGTCGTCCTCCCCCGCGGCACTACGGTCCGCCGCAGCACCGTCCCCGCCCGCTTGCTGTCGATGGACGAAGTGCTGGCCCGGCTGACCGAGCCTGAGCCAACCCTGGCCGGCACCGGCGAGCACGGCACCGGCTGGCAAGGCGCGGGTAGGCAGGGCTCCGGCTGGCAAGGCGCGGGTGGGCAGGGCGCGGGTGGGCAGGGCGCGGGTGGGCAGGGCGCGGGTGGGCAGGGCGCGGGTGGGCACGGTGCGGGGAGTTGGGCGGCTTGGCGGGCGGCTGGGCTTGCGGGCTTGGTGTTGATCGGCCGGGGGCGGCTGGTGCCGGACCGGAGCCCTGAGGGGTACGGCGCGTGGCGGGTGGCTCCGCTGGACCCGATCGACCGCGCCTGGCTGCGGAATCTGAGCGCCGCCATGCCGGCGTACGGTCATGCCCTGCCGATCGAAGGCACCCGCCCGGTCCGGCTGAGAGAGCTGGAGCAGCTGGTCCGCGCGTTCTGGGACGCGCTCGCCGACACCCTGGTCCGCACCCCGGCGGCGACCGTCGCCGTCCGACCCGGCGCCGAGCCGTTCGCGACCCTCGAGCCCACAGCCCTGCCCGGCCCGACGACCTGGCTGGACGAGACCGCCTTGGCCGAAGAAGCCGGCACCCGCCTGGTCCTCCGAGTCGAGCCCCCGGCCGCAGGTGACTCCGGCGACGCAGCCGATCCCGATGACGCCGGCGTCCCCTCTCACGCCAGGAACTCCCCCGCCGGAGACTTCCGGGCGGTGCTGCAGTTGCGCAGCGGTGTGGATCCGAGCCTGCTGGTGGACGTCGCCGACATGTGGAACGCACCGGCCGCGGTCCTCACCGCCCTCGGCGAACGCGCCGAGACCGACCTTCTGCTCGCACTCCGTCGCGGCGCGCGGGTCTGGCCGCCGCTCGGCTCCGCCCTGCGCGACGCCGCGCCCGAAGAGGTCCCGATCGACGACGTCGCGCTGGAGGAGCTCGCCGAGGGCAGCACGGCGCTGGAAGGCGCCGGCATCGAGGTGCTCTGGCCGACCGAGCTCTTCGCCGGCGAACTGGCCGTCCGCGCCAGCGTCGCCACACCGACACCCGGCGCCGTCACCGGGCCCGATTTCAGCCTCACCGACCTGGTCGCGTTCCGCTGGCGCCCCACCCTCGACGGGCAGGACCTGACCGAGGCCGAGATTGCTGCGCTCGCCGAGGCCAAGCGCCCGATGATCCGGATGCGCGGCCGCTGGATCCGGGTCGACCACGAGCTCGTCCGCCGGCTCCGCGACGGCACGGGCCGCAAGCTCACCGGGGCAGAAGCGCTCGGCGCCGCGCTCACCGGGACCATCGACGTCGACGGCGAGCTCGTCCCGTTCGACGCCGACGGGTCATTGGCCGCGATGATCGCCCGGCTACGCGCGGCCGAGGAGCCGGCGCCGTTCACCGAGCCGGCCGGGCTGCGGGCGACACTGCGCGACTACCAGCGCCGCGGCGTCGCCTGGATGGCGCAACTCGCCAATCTCGGCCTCGGCGGCTGTCTCGCCGACGACATGGGCCTGGGCAAGACCATCCAGGTGATCGCGCTGCACCTGCAGCTCGCCGGACGCGGGCCGACCCTGGTCGTCTGCCCGTCGACGCTGCTCGGCACGTGGGAGCGTGAGTTCGAGCGGTTCGCCCCGGACGTGCCGACCCGTCGCTACCACGGTGCCGGCCGGGCCCTGAGTGACCTGGCGGCGGACGAGGTCGTGCTCACGACGTACGGCGTGGTGCGTCAGGACCACCGCGTGCTCGGGGAGATCGCGTGGGGCCTGGCCGTCGCGGACGAGGCGCAGCACGCCAAGAACCCGTTGTCCCGCACCGCCCGCGCCCTGCGGACATTGCCGTCGGCAACCAGGATCGCGCTGACCGGGACGCCGGTGGAGAACCGGCTGTCCGAGCTGTGGTCGATCCTCGACTGGTCGGCGCCCGGCCTGCTCGGGACGCTCGACCGGTTCCGCCACGACGTCGCGGTCCCGGTCGAGCGGTTCCACGACGAGGAGGCGACCGCGCGGCTCGCCCGGGTGACCCGGCCGTTCCTGCTGCGCCGCCGCAAGAGCGACCCCGGCATCGCCCCCGAGCTGCCGCGCAAGACCGAGCACGACGTCGTCGTCCCGCTGACGACCGAGCAGGCCACGCTGTACCAGGCCGTCGCGAAGGAGACGCTGGCGAAGATCGAGGAGGCGGAAGGCATCGCGCGGCGCGGTCTGGTGCTGAGCCTGCTCACCCAGTTGAAGCAGGTGTGCAACCATCCGGCGCAGTTCCTGCACGAGCGCGGCCCGCTGGAGCGGCGCTCCGGCAAGCTCGCAGCGCTGGACGAGCTGCTCGACGTGATCCTGGCCGAGGGCGAATCGGTGCTGATCTTCAGTCAGTACGTCGAGATGTGCCGGCTGATCGAGTCGCATCTCGCGGCCCGGCAGGTCCGGACGTTGTTCCTGCACGGCGGCATCGGGGTGCGCAAGCGCGAGGAGATGGTCACGCAGTTCCAGTCCGGCGAGGCTCCGGTGTTCCTGCTGTCGCTGAAGGCCGGCGGGGTCGGGCTGACGCTGACGCGAGCCACACATGTCGTGCACTACGACCGCTGGTGGAATCCGGCGGTCGAGGACCAGGCGACCGACCGGGCGTACCGGATCGGTCAGGACCAGCCGGTCCAGGTGCACCGGCTCGTCACCGAGAACACGCTCGAGGACCGGATCGCCACGGTGATCAACGCGAAACGGGATCTCGCGGACGCCGTGGTCGGATCGGGCGAGGCGTGGCTGAGCGAGCTGTCCGACGCGGAGCTGACCGAGCTGGTGGAGCTGTCGACCGGGCCGGTCCGCTCCGGCTCGGCGAGTGCCTACAACCCTTCCGCTGTAGGGAAATCCGATGGCTGACGAGGATCGGACGCCGTGGCAGGGCTGGCGGCGCAAGGGTGAGGACGCCGGGTTACCGGCCGCCAAAGGCCCCGGGAGCCGGCGGTCGTTCGGGGCGACGTGGTGGGGGCGGGCCTGGCTGGAGGCGCTGGAGCAGCGGGCGCGGCTCGACCCGGGGCGGCTGTCCCGCGGCCGGTCGTACGCACGCCGTGGCAGCGTGCTCGAGCTGACCGTCAGCCCGGGCGAGGTCGATGCCGTGGTCCAGGGCAGCCGCGTCACGCCGTACCAGGTGACGGTCCGGATCCGCGCGTTCTCGGCGGACGAGTGGGACGCCGTGCTCGACATCGTGTCGGCGCAGATCGGGCGGGTCGCGGCGCTGCTCGACGGCGAGTTGCCGCCGGAGGTCGTGGACGACGTACGGGCTGCCGGGCTGGATCTGCTGCCGGGCGCGGGCGAAGTCCTGACGAACTGCAGCTGTCCCGACTTCGCCGTGCCGTGCAAGCATTCTGCGGCTGTCTGCTACTTAGTGGCCGATGCGCTGGATGACGATCCGTTCGCCTTGCTCCTGCTCCGCGGCCGGCGCAAGGACGAGTTGCTCGCGGCACTGCGGTCACGCCGCGGCGGGACCGCCGAACCTCCCGCTCCCCTTCGCACTCCTGCCCCGGCAGGCATCCCGGCAATCGCCGCCTTCGCCCGTCACCTCTCCACGACATCAAGCGCTCCGACCGTTCCGGTGCCCGTGCCGCCCCGGCCACTAGCCGCTCCCGGGCTGCCGGCGGCGGTCAAGGTGCTGGATCCACCACGCTCCTCGGGCGTCGACATACGCGACCTGCTCGCCCTCGCCACCGACGCCGCCCACCGAGCCTGGGAACTGGCATCCGGCGACGCCAACCTCGCTCTCACCTTCGAACAGGACCTGGCACGCCGAGCCGCCGCCCTCCTCGGTACGCCGGACCTCGCCGACCTGGCTCACCGCGCCGGCATGTCCGCCCGCCAACTCACCACCTGGGCCACCGCCTGGCAGCACGCCGGCCCTGGCGGCCTGGCCGCCACCGCTGACACCCCGCACGATGCCGATCCCGAAGCCCTCACCGAAGCCCTGGCCGTCCTCCCCAACGCCACCACCGAAACCAACCGAGTCACCGCCGGCAAAGTCCAACTCCGCCTCGGCAAGGACGACCTCTGGTACCGCTTCAACCAGAGCTTCAACGACTGGACCCTCGCCGGTCCCCCGGCCGCTTCTCCTCAGGACCTCGTGTAGCTCACGACCGCCGGCTCGCGAGGAACGCCTGCGCCAGGCGGGTGATGAGGTCGTACGGGATGGGTTTGTCGAGGGGGAACTTCAAGGTGCCTTTGCCGGACTGGTACTCGGAGAGGTCCTCGTCGATGGGTGGGATCGGGTAGATCGCGAGGTGTGACTTCCAGCCGCTGAAGTGGAGTAGTGGCGTGCCGTCCAGGGTGATGGTTGGCATCTGGTAGCTGATCTTCTCGCCGGCGCCGGGGACGGCCGCGTGGATGGTCCGCCGTACCTGTTCCAGGACCTCGCGGACCTCGGGCGGGAATGACGCGATGTACTCGTCGACGATCTCGAACTTCTCGGTCATGTCATTCGGGACGGCGAAGAGAGGTGTGTTGTTCGAGGGCGGTGACCAGGTGGCCGGCGATCTTGGCGTGGCCGGCGACCGTCGGGTGGACCAGGTCGGTGCAGTCGTCCTCGGTGATCCAGCCGGTGGAGTCGACGCAGACCAGGTCCGGGTCGTCGAGCGTCTTCACCGCGGCCTGGATCGTGTCCGCGTGCTTGCCGCTGAACGGGGTCAGCGCCACGATCGTCGCGGACGGGTACGCCGCGCGCACCCGTCGTACGTAGCCCGCGTACTCCTCGACCTCCAGCGTCGGGTCGTTCACGCCGAGGTTGATCACCACCACGTCGGACGGCTCGACCCGCTCGGCCGGTGAGCCGGCGAAGTTCCACCCGAACGAGTCGACCCCGGCCGGCACCTCCCCGTTGCCCGGCTTGCTGATCCCCTGGCTGCCGAACCCGACCTGGTACGACGTGGCGCCGAACGCCCGCGCGGTCAGGTACGCGTACGACGTCGTGCCGTCGGCGCCCTCGGACTCGGGGTGCTCGCTCAGCGACCGCACGCCCTGCGTGATCGAGTCGCCGTAGAACTCCAGCCGCGGACCGCCCGGCCGACCGCTGAGCCGCAGCCGCGACTTCACGTCCAGCACCAGACCGGCGAACACGACCGCGCACTCCAACGGCGGGTTCCACCGGTTGACGTGCTCGTTCACGTCCTTGACCACGACCTCGACCCGATGCCGGCCGTCGGGCGCCTCGAGCTCGACGACCGGTTCGTCGATCACGTACAGCCGCGGCTCGCCATCGTCGACGGTGATCCACAGGTGCGGCGCGACCGTCAGCCCGTCGATGTCGAAGAGCAGCTGCAGCCGCTCACCGGCGTACGAGAACGAGAACCGCGACCCGGAGTTGACCGTGATCGCCACGCCGGGCTGGTGTCCCCACTGTCCTTCCAGGACGATGCGCGGATCGGACGGGGCGACGACCTCGCCTGGCTCGAACGGCACGGGCACTCTCCTAGTCCTCGGCGGCGCTGTCTCGGCGGCGGTGTTTCGGCTGCCTGTCTTCGGCGGCGATGCCATTGTGCCCAATGTGTCACCAGCCTTCCTTTCGAGCCCGTGCCTCGAACAGCAGGATCCCGGCCGACAACGCGACGTTCAGCGAGTCGGCCCGACCGAGCATCGGGATCGACACCGCGTCGAACCCTTCGTCATGCCACGCCCGCGACAGCCCCGATCCTTCCGAGCCGACCACGAACGCGGTCGGTCCGTCGTACTGCGGAACCCGGTACGTCCCGGCCGCGGCCGGATCCGCGAGGTGGACGCGGAACCGATGGCTCCGCAGCCAGGCGGCCGCGGCCGGGATGTCGTCGAACTCGACGATCGGCGTCGAGAGGACGGTGCCGCGGCTCGCGGAGTACACGGCCGGATGGGTCGGGCGGGCCCGCCGGCTGGTCAGGACCAGGCAGTCGGCGTCGGCGGCGTCCGCCGTACGGATCAGGGTGCCGAGGTTGCCGGCGTACTCGACCCCGTCGGCGACCAGGACCAGCGACCGGCTGGTGAACCGGAACGTGTGCGGCCGCCATTCCGGCAGGCGCGCGACCGAGATCAGGCCGTCCGAGCGGGTCTTGCGGGACAGGCGGGTGAGCAGCTTCTCCGAGATGCGGTACACCTCGGCGGCGCGATCGGCGATCCGGTCACGTCGGTCGTCCCGGCTTCCGGGCACCAGAAGAAGGTCTCGATGGCGGCGGACGTGGTCAGCAGGCGGTCGTGTTCCCACGTTCCTTCGACCATGATCCGGCCGGGCGAACCGTCCTTGCGCAGGGCGAGCAGGTCACGGACACGGGGATGCTGCGCGCCGATAGAGCGGGCAGAAGGGTGCACAGTCATGTGCGGGCTCCGTACGGAGAGAATCAGCAAGCGCGCCGGGGGCCAGTGGCCCGCTCCGGCGGGGCGACACCCGCGGAGGGGTGCCGTGGTACTGACGCGGCCTTCCCGACCGCGTCAGCCAAGGATTCTCATCACATCTCGGATGGTAGGCAGCCGCGGATCCGCCGTCATCCGGTTTTCCACAGGCCGGTGCCGGGCGAGTTTTGGTCTGTCGGTGCGGGTGGTTAGAGTCCTTTTCTCACGGGAGGAGGTGCGGATGGACGCGACACTGCTCGACGCCGAGGCCGAGGCGGCTGTGCTGCGGGTCTACCGTCAGGTGTTCGCCGTGCTCGCCCGTGAGGCCGGTGCGATGATCGTCGACCCGGACCTGCTCGACGTCGACCAGGCGATCCTGGACGCGTTCGCCGAGGCCGGCAGCGACGGGCTGACCGTGGAGCAGGCCACGCTGGCCTGCCGGGCCTATCCGCACGACGTGATCGTCCGCCGCTTCGAGGTCCTCCGGCAGTACGGCGCGATCACCAAACTCGTCGACCGGCCGAACGAGTTGCGCCACCGCGCCGCCTTCGCGCCGTACGTGATGCTGATGTTCCTGCGCCGGATGTCCGTCCAGGGCGGCCAGGCCGAGCTGCACCAGCTGCTCACCCTCGAGGCGCACAGCGTCAGCGACCCGCAGGCGACCGCGACCGACGGGCAGGCCTCGATCGGCCGACTGACCAAGGTCTTCCGCCTGCTCGGGAACGAGCTCGCGATCCTGGTCTCGACCAGCACCACCGCCCAGCTCCGGGAGAACGCCCAGCTCGCCTGGGGCAACGAGCGGCTGATCGAGCAGGCCGAGAAGGTGCACCGGCTGGTCCTGGACCGCTGGCCCGAGCTGCACCGCGAGTGCACCTCGCTCCGGATGTCCCTGGCTGCGTATGCCGACGCCGTGCAGCTCGCCGCCGGCCGCCTGGTCGAGCGAGCCGGGACGACGCGCGCTCTCGGCCTCCTGCCCATCGAGACCTGGCTGACCTTTACCCGCGGCAGCGAGCCCGACGCACTGGCCGCGGTGCTGGACGGGCTGCTGTTCGACGCCGCCGCGCCGGACTTCTCCGCGCAGACGATGGTCGAGGCCGTGGAGACGGGCCGCCGCAGCGGCACCGCGCGGATGGCGCCGCCGCGGCCGACCGGAGACGTGGACGCACCGGAGTCCGCCGCCGCGACCGACCGTGAGGACCTCCGGGCCGAGGCCGAGCGAGTGCTGGCCGGCCGCCCCGCGGTCGACATCGTCGAGGTGATCGACGAGGCCGGCGACTGGATCACCGCCCGCCGGATCCTCGCCGAGCTGACCGCGGCGCATCTGCACGACGAGCTCGACTACGAGCTGGTCTGGTCCGACGGCATGCGCATCGACCCCACCGCCGGCACGCCCTGGGCGACCGAGGGCATCTTCCGCCGGGTGTCCCGTTGAGCACGGAGGCCGTCGAGCGGCGGTTGTACAACGCTCTGTGGTGGGCGAAGGTGCAGTCGGCGGGTCCGCTCGAGGTCGATCCGGACACGCCTGCCGTCGCGGGCCTGACCCGCGCGGCGTCTCCGGACGGATCGATGGTCTGGCTGGTGCCGACGCTGCCGTCCGGTGCGGGGCACGGCGTGCTCGAAGAGCTCGGCGCTCCCCCGGTCGCCGTCGAGCAGCCGAACGAGACGGCCCGCATCCTCGCGATCTGCGTCGCCTGCTGCTGGACCGACCGCAGCGCGCCGGCCTGGCCCGGTTCGACCGGCACATTGGCGCAGATCCGGGCCGTGTACGCCGGGATGCGCGGCCGACCCGAGCAGTCGAGCGACCTGACCCTGATCATCGGCAGCCTGCGCCGCCTGCACGCGACCCATTGGCTCCTCTGGAACGACAAAGCGGGCGAGGTCCGTCTCGGCCCACGCGTCATCACCTGGACCCCGGCCGACCTCTCCACGCTCCGCGACCTGTGCCGCCATCTCCCGGAGCCGCCCCCGGCCGTCCTGACCTCCACGCCTGACGCCGAGCCCACGCCGGACGAGGCACTCCCCGAGTCCAGCCCGGACTCGGACACCGGCTCCGGCTCCGGCCTTGGCCCCAGCTCCGGCACCGACTCGCCTGCAGGTCCGGAGGTGGCGGATGAGTGAGCAGCACGCCTTGTTCGACCCCTTGCTGCAGGACCTGAGCGACCGTTCGCGCGACGAGGTGCTCGCGGCGTTCAGCGCGGTGCAGTATGCCGCTCATCCGGTCGCCGAGGTGCAGCTCGCCGGGCTGCGGGACGTGACGTTGCGCCGCCAGGTGCAGCGCATGCTGAAGCTCATCGGCCGGACCCTCGTCCACGTCGACGGCACCCATTGGACCGCTGGGTACGACGACGACATCGCGGCCAGCCTGGTCGCCCAGGGCTGGCAGCCGTTGTCCGTCGTGGACCGCGCGGTTCTCGTGCTCGTACTCGTCCATTCCGTCGCGATCCCCCGCAGCGAAGGCATCCTGACCGGCGACAGCTGGAAGTCCGCGCGCCCCACCACGGTCGACGAGCTGCGCACCAGCAGGATCAGCGGCGAGGAGCGCCGCCTCGCCCTGCAACGGTTGCGCGCCGCGGGTCTGATCCAGCTGTCCGGCGACCATTCCGGCGGCCCGTCGTACATCCCGGGCCCGCAGCTGCAGCGACTGACACCGGCCGCACGCCGCCGCCTCCAGGACCAGCTGATCCTGGCCGCCGCGCCGGCCAGTCCGATCGCCGAAGCCATCCGCGCCCGCAACGGCGTCCCAGCAGAAGTCAGCACTACCACGGGAGATGATGCATGAGCGCCGCTGCTGCTGAGGACGGGCCGTTCGACATCCTGGGGTCGAAGGTGCTGCTGGGGGTGCAGGTCGTCGACCTGTCGCGCCTGTCGACGCACCCGATCCCGATGATCGGCCGCGGCCTGATCACGGTCGCCGGGCAGGGCCCGACCGACTCCAACGGCGCCGGCAAGTCGTCGTGGATCGCCGCGCTCAGCCTGCTGCACGCCGACGACCAGTGGCGCCTGACCAGCGGCGCTCCCGGCGCGGCCGAGCTGCTGTTCACCGCCGAGGCGGCCGGCCAGGAAGGCAACTGGTCGAACGTCGATCGCGGCTACATCGTCGGCGTCTTCTCCGACCCGGACCTCACCGACCTCGACGAGATCGAGGCGGCCGCGGTCACCATCTGGATCCGCATCAACCGCAAGGCGTCGTACATCGACCTGCGCTGGAAGCAGGGCCTGCACATCCCGTACGGCGCGACCGAGGCGGAGCGTGCCGCCGGCGCCGACGCGTTGTGGGCCGCCCTCCCGCACTCGAACGGCCGCACCGACTTCCACGCCAACAAGCTCTCCCAGGTGCTGTACGGCGGACAGGTCCGCTGCGTCTCGTTCCTGTCGACGTCGGTCCGCTCCAGCCCGACCGCGAACCTGCTGGCCGAGCCGCTCAACGAGCTCGGCCCGGCCCGCATCTTCAACGCGATCGCGACGCTCACCGGCCTCGATCACGAGCTCGAGCAGGAGCAGGCGCACCGCTCCGCCGAGCACACCCAGCGCGAGGCGACCAAGCAGGCGACCGCCGACCTGCAGCGCTGGGAGCAGGAGATGGCCACCGTCGAGGCGGGCATCCTGCAGCGCGCCGCGGCCCGCGAAGCACTCGCCGCCGCGAAGGAGTCCTGGCAGGCACGCTCCGCGCGGCACCTGATCGACGGCTCTGCGAGGAACGACGAGATCCTGCAGGAGCTGGCGGTTCTCGACGAGCGCGTCGCCGAGCAGGAGGCCCGCAAGGAGGCGATCGACGCCGAAATCGATGCCTTCGGCAACGAGGAAGGGCTGCTCCGCGACGTCCAGCTGACCCGCCAGGAGCGGGACAAGCTGGACGCCCGCGACCGGGAGCTCGACCTGGCGCAGCGCTCGGTGCGGGAGCAGTTGGAGCGTCTCGGTCAGGAGCATCGCCGCCTGCTGGAGGCCGGTCGTTCGGCGGACGGCCGCGATCTCACCGTCGCCGCCGAAGAGCAGGCCGAGGCGCGCGAGATTCTCGAGGAACACATCGGCCGCGACCACGCCGCACGGGTCGCCGTCGAGCACGCGACGGCGGACCTGAAGGAAGCGGAGAGCGGTCAGACCGTCTCCGCAGCGCAGCAACAGGTCCTGGAGAACGCCGGCATCGAGTGCGGCGCTCTGACGGACATCACCGAGCTTCCGGAGTCCGACCGGGCCGAGTGGGAGCCGCGGTTCGCGCCGTACCGGGAGGCCGTCGTCATCGACGCGGGCGACGCCCAGGTCGCGTCGACCGCGCTGGCCGACGCCGGGTACGCGGGATTCGTGCTGGTGCTGGCGAACCGGCCCGGCGCGAAGCCGTCCCGCAAGCGGGGGCCGAAGTCCGCGGACAAGCGGTTCGTGCTGGACGCGTTCTTCGCCGCGATCGGCGAGCGCGCGACCAAGGACCACATCGACGACGTCGCCGGTGTCGTCGCCGTCGGGCAGTTCGACGAGCCGATCACCGGCCGGACCGCGAGGATCGAGGCGGCCCGTCGGCGCGTCGAGTCCGCGGTCGAGGCCCGCGGTCAGGCGTCCGCGGCGCTCGAGCAGGCCCGGGCCCGGGTCGAGCAGGCGGAGCGCCGTACGGCGGCCGCCCGCGCGCTCGCCGACGCGGAATCCGTGCAGGAGCAGATCCTCGCGCTGCGCGAGACCGTCGACCGGCACGAGACCGATCGCGACTCGCTCGCGCCGCAGCTGCAGGCGGCGAAGGAGTCCGCCGAGGCGGCCGCCGGCCAGCAGCTGGTCCGCGACGAGCGGCTGAAGAACCTCGAGGCGACCCGCCGCGACCAGGACCGGATCCTCGACGAGTTCACCGCCCGCCGGCTCGCGCTCCGCGAGGAGCAGACCGCGCTCGACCTCACCACCCGGACCACGGCCTGGGGCGGGACACCCGCGGAGGCGGAGGAGTTCATCCTCGGCCTGCCCGACGACGCGCAACGCCGGACGACGGCCGATTGGAACCACCAGGCCTGCACGCAGCTCGACGACGTCATCCGCCGCTGCTTCCCGAACGCGCGCTCCCGCGAAGAGATCCCCACCGAGCTGTGGGAGATCCTCAACGGCCCGGACGGCTGGACGAACGGCACGCTCGGCGACCGCGTCGGCCTGGTCCCGGCGCTGCACCGCACGCTGAGCAGCCACCTCGCCCAGCACGAGACGTTCGACAGCCTGCAGCAACAGCAGATCGCCAGCCAGCGCGCCGAGCGGAATGCCGCGCTCGAGCGCGCCCGCGAAGGCCTCGGCGAGGCCGAGAGCACGGCCCGCGCGCACCGGGCGTCCCTGGCCGACGGCATCAAGGCGCGGCTCCGCCTGGTGTCGCAGGAGTTCGACCGCCTCGACCAGCAGTACGGCGGGTACGGCGCGAAGCTCGAGTTCCCCGAGCCCGATCCGCCGGCCGAGCCGGACAAGCCGTGGCGCTGGACGGTGACGCCGAAGTGGCGCCGGTCCGAGGGCGGCCCGTTCTCCGCGTTCAACGTCAAGGGCAACACCGCGCAGATGGACGAGAAGGCCGTGAAGCTGGTGTGCGCGGCCGCGCTCGCCGGCGGTTCGGACCGTCCGCTGCTGCTGATCCTCGACGAGCTCGGCCGCAACCTCGGCTCGCAGCACCGGCGCGAAGCCGTCGCGCTGTTCGAGCAGATCGGCCGCGACCGGAACATCACTGTGATCGGCGCCCTCCAGGACGACATGGAGCGGTACGCGCTCGCCTCCTCCCGGCTGTACGTGAAGCTCCGGCGCAGCTCGGACACCATGCCGTACAACCAGGCGCCGGTGGTGAAGGGCAACGAGGACAACGCGGCCCGGGTCGAGCTGCTCCGCGAGTGGATGACGTCGTACCGCGGCTCGACGCCGACACTCGAGCTGGCCTCGCCGACGCTCACGTAGTCCGACAATTTCCCACAGAAACAATCACGCGGGGTCTTGACCCCGCGCCACGCGTCGGCATACTCACGAGTGAGAGCGCTCTCTTCCTACCGCCCCAGGGAGATCCACATGCTGTCGCGACTTCGCCTGCTGACGTTCGTCCTCGCTGTCCTCGCAGTCCTCCTGACACCCGTCACCGCAAGCGCGTTCACCCCGAAGCCGCCACCGCTGACCACGCCGTGGACCAACCAGGTGTCGATGACCAACCCGCTGCCCGAGTACCCGCGGCCGCAGCTGACGCGGACCGAATGGCAGAGCCTCAACGGCGTCTGGCAGTTCGCACCGACCAGCGATCTGAACAGCCCGCCGACCGGGACGCTGCCCGAGGAGGTGCTGGTCCCCTACCCGATCGAGTCCGCGCTGTCCGGCATCCAGCGCCACGAGAACCGGATGTACTACAAGCGCACCTTCACCGTCCCGGCGAGCTGGTCGGGCCGCCACGTGCAACTCAACTTCGGCGCGGTGATGTGGCAGTCGAAGGTCTGGGTGAACGGCACGCTGCTCGGCACGCACGAGGGCGGGTACGACGCGTTCTCGTTCGACATCACCTCGGCGTTGCGGGCCGGCAGCAACGACATCGTCGTCGGCGTCTGGGCGCCGGTCGACACCGAGGACATCCCGCTCGGGAAGCAGCGCGTGAACCGCGGCGGCATCTGGTACACACCGTCGTCCGGCATCTGGCAGACCGTCTGGCTGGAGCCGACGCAATCGAGCTGGATCACCCGGCTCGACACGACCCCGAATGTCGCGGCCGGCGGACTGGATCTCACCGTGCAGGGCTCCTCGCCGGGCCAGTCGGTGCACGCGCAGGTGTTGTCCGGCGGGCAGGTCGTCGGTGAGGCCGGCGGCGTCAGCGGGACACAGTTCCGGGTCGCCGTACCGAACGCGCATCTGTGGTCGCCGGACGACCCGTTCCTCTACGACCTGCGCGTGACGATGGGCAACGACTCCGTCGGCGGGTACTTCGGGATGCGCTCCGTCGGCAAGGCGATGCTCGGCGGCTTCCTGCGGCCGACGCTGAACGGCAAGTTCGTGTACGCGCTCGGCACACTCGACCAGGGCTTCTGGCCGGACGGCCTGTACACCGCGCCGACCGACGAGGCGCTGCGGTTCG
Organism: Kribbella sp. NPDC003557; assembly: GCF_040610805.1. Lineage (NCBI taxonomy): Bacteria > Bacillati > Actinomycetota > Actinomycetes > Propionibacteriales > Kribbellaceae > Kribbella > Kribbella sp. NPDC003557. Next base: position 7,654 of record NZ_JBEXMY010000016.1, on the reverse strand, counting down.
ACCTCGAGCAGCAGAAGGCGCTCGGCTTCAACATGGTCCGCAAACACATCAAGGTCGAGTCGGCCCGCTGGTTCTACTGGGCCGACAAGCTCGGGCTAATGGTGTGGCAGGACATGCCGTCGCTGGTCGCCGGCCGCAACGCTTCCGCGGCCGGCGAGGCACGGTACGAGTCCGAGCTGCGGCGGATGGTCGACAACCACAAACAGATCACCTCGATCGTGCAGTGGATCCCGTTCAACGAGGGCTGGGGCGAATTCCAGGCCGGGCGGATCGCCGACCTGGTGAAAAGCCTCGACCCGAGCCGCCTGGTCAACCACAATTCCGGGTCGAACTGCTGCGACTCCGATCCCGATCCGGGCAACGGAGACGTCATCGACGACCACATGTACGTCGGTCCGGGCGTCGCGCGGGCGCCGTCGACGACACGCGTGCTGCAGCTCGGCGAGTACGGCGGGCTCGGCCTGCACGTCGCCGGGCACGAGTGGCCGAGCGGCAACAGCTTCGCGTACGAGATGCTGCCGACGAGCGACGCGCTGACCACCAGGTACGTGCAGATCACGAGCCAGCTGCCGGACCTGATCACCGGATCCGGCCTGTCCGGTTCGGTCTACACCGAGCCGACCGACGTCGAGGACGAGATCAACGGCTTCTACACCTACGACCGCCAGGTGCGGAAGATGGACTTCGCGCGAGTGCGGGCGGTCAACCAGCAGGTGCTTGCCGCCGCCAACGGTACGACGCTTCCGCTCGGCAAGCTGGTCTCGTTCCGGGTCACCACCCCGACGTACACGAACCGGTACCTCAGGCACATCGACGGCGTGGCGAACACCGAGGTCGTCGATGCCGGCAGCAACCAGACGCTCAAGCAGGACGCGACGTTCTGGGTCCGCCCCGGTCTGTCCAACAGCAGCTGCTACTCCTTCGAGTCGCGCAACTACCCCGGCCAGTACCTGCGCCAGCGCGACCTCCGGATCTACAAGGAAGCCAATCCCGTCGCAGCCGATGCCACGTTCTGCACGCGCCCAGGGCTGAGCGGCGGCGGCACGTCGCTGGAGTCGGCCGCCCGGCCCGGGTACTACCTGCGCCACCGCAACTCCGAGGTCTGGCTGGACACCGACACCGGCGGCTCGCACCGCGACGACGCGACCTGGAACCTCGTCCCCGCCTGGTGGCGCAGCGGCGCGGACCTCGCGGTCGGCCAGGTCCGCACGTTCCGCGTGACCACGGCCGGCTACACCGATCGCGTGCTCCGGCATCGCGACGGGCTGGCGCGGACCGATGTCATCAGCGCCGGCTCGTCGCTCACCGACCGGCAGGACGCGAGCTTCGTGATCCGCGCCGGCCTGGCCGAGAGCAGCTGCTACTCGCTCGAGTCGGTCAACTTCCCCGGCCAGTACCTTCGGCACAGCAATTACCGACTGCAGAAGGCGTCCAACGACGGCACGGACACCTTCCGCAAGGACGCCACGTTCTGCGCGCAGCCTCCGCGCGCGGGCGGCGCCGGCAACGTGTCACTGCAGTCGATCAACTATCCGACGTACTACGTCCGGCACGCGAACGAGCTGGTCTACATCGCCACCGCCGGCGGCGCGAACCCGTGGGACGGCGGCGGCTCGTACGACGCGGACACGACGTGGGCCGACCAGCCCGGACTCGGAGGCTGATCATGCGGATTCTGCTGATACTCGCCCTCGCGCTGACGCCGGCTCGTCCTGCTGACGCGCAGCCGATGGCCGCGCAAGTGTGCTCGGTCTCGTGCGACATGCTCGATCCGTCGAAGGCGCAGGAGGAGACGTTCCCCGTCCCGGAGAAGGTGATCAACGGGCGTCACGTCGTACTGCACGTGTCCGACAACGACGCCATGGCGTGGGGCAGCATCGACGGCGGGACGACCAACGACGCCGTCTGGCTGGACCGCAGCTGGGACGGCGGCGCGACCTGGGACGGGCTGCTCGGCAAGGCGTCGATCCCGTCGGGGTGGACCGGCACGCGCACGCTCATGTACAACCTCGCCGACCCGGCCGGTCACCGGCGCGGCCTGATCCGTGCGTGCGGCGACGCGGCGGGCGTCGACTGCACCGCCTGGGTACACACCGGGGTCTGCGCGGCGGCATGTGACGGCAGCACCGGTCCGTCCGGCGACAACCAGCCGGTGCCGTCGACCACGCTGTCCAACCGGCGGATCTCGCTCCATATCGACAATCGCGGCATGGCGTGGGGTGTGATCGAGAACGGCGCCGCCGGCGACGAGATCTGGCTGGACCGTTCCTGGAACGAGGGTGCGTCGTGGCCCGGCGGCTCGTCGCTCGGCCGGACGAGTGTCACCTCCGGCGCCGCCACGGGCGCGACGCGCCTCTACGCGACGGCTGACCCATTGTCGAAGCTCTACGGCGGAGCGGTCCGTGCGTGCGGCCGAGCCGGCGAAGGCCAGAACGGCAGCTGTACGGCGTGGGCGCGGCCGGCGACCGATCGGACCGGCGCGGCCGCCGACGCGTTGATGTACTCGTACCAGCCGCACACCGCGTGGTGGCTCTCGAGCTGGTGGAACTCCGCGGTGGCGGTCACCACTTTGATGGATTACCAGCAGCGCACCCGCCGTACCGATCTGCGCTGGATCGTGAACGAGGTGTTCGAGAAGAACAAGGGCGTGTTCCCGGCCGGCGAGAAGAGCGGTGACGCGCTGGAGGGGAACTTCATCAGTCGCGCGATCGACGACACCGCGTGGTGGGGTATCGCGTGGATCGAAGCGTACGACCTGACCGGCGACCGCCGGTACCTGGACATGGCCGTCACGATCGCCAACTACGTGCACGGCTATTGGGACATGAGTACCTGCGGCGGCGGAGTGTGGTGGGACCGCGAGCGCACCTACAAGAACGCGGTGACGAACGGGCTCTATATCCGGCTGACCGCGGCGCTGCACAACCGGCTGGCCGGCGACACGGTCTGGCTGCAGCGCGCGACCACCGCGTGGAACTGGTTCGCCGGCAGCGGGATGATCAACTCGTCGAACCTCGTCAACGACGGAATCACCGGCGCCTGCACGAACAACGGCCAGACGGTGTGGACGTACAACCAAGGCCTGGCGATCGGCGGCGCGCTCGAGCTGTGGCGGGCGACCGGCGACAGTTCCCTCCTCGCGGCCGCCCGGCGGCTCGGCGACGCGGCCCTGTCCTCGCTCAGCCCGGGCGGCATCCTGACGGAGAGCTGCGATCCCGCCGGCACCTGCGACGACAACCAGAAGCAGTTCAAGGGCATCTTCATGCGGTACCTGATGGACCTGGCGGACTCCACCGGCGACGCGTCGTACCGGACCTATGCCCAGCGGCAGGCCGACTCGATCTGGCAGAACGACCGGGACTCGCTGAACCGTCTCGGGCAGCGCTGGGCGGGCGGCGGCGCGCGCGACTGGCGGACACAGGCGAGCGCCCTCGGCGCCCTGGTGGCAGCGACTCCAGCCGGCTGAGCTTGACACTTGTCCAGATTTCGCTGTGATATTTCCAAAATCGGACCCCGGTGCTGCCCCTGCACCAGCCGGTGCAGCAGACTGGTCCGGTGACTGTTCCGGAGAGGCGCCGCGTCTGCTCACACCGAGTAGGCGGAGCTCTGGTCAAGCGGTCGTATGGCGGCGTACCGTCACCTGCATCCGGCACTGTGTCACCGTTCGGCACCGCGTCAGCATTCGGTACGGCGTCGCCTCCGCCGTGCCTGCTGCCTCACGATCGGAGGGCGTGAATGGCATCGTGGCTGCTTCGCGCCCAATGGCCGCATCGTGACGAGTCCGTCGAGCACCGCGCGCTCCGCGTCGGCCGCACACTGACCGCGGTGGCGGTCGCGTTCCCCGACGTCCACAACTGGACGCAGGACGAGCGCTGGGGCTACCACGTCCTCGAGGCCGACGGGTCGACGCCGCTGCAGGAGATGGTCGAGGCCACGACGAAGGTCCTCGCGAACGGTACGAGCACGACCCGGCTGCACCTGCAGAGCACCGGTGAGCTGCCGTGGCTGTTCGACCTGTCCATGGGCGGCACGATGACGACCGTCTCGGATCAGCTCACGCTACACTGGAGCGACGAGGACGCGCTGCAGCAGTCGGAGCGCTTCGCCCAGGTGCTGCGCGCGGTCGTCACGATCTGGGAGCCGCAGTGGGCGAGCATCGCCGACACCGAGCTCGCCGCGGCGGCCGGCGTGTTCCGGCGCGGCATCCCGATGATGGGCTGGCTCACGTACGTGCGCGGCATGGTGGCCGGTGCTCCGGGCATCGACATCACGCTCACGCCGTACGAGCGCGGCACCCTGCTGCAGGCGCCGGTCTCCCCCGTCGACCTGACACCGGTACACATCTGCGCCGCGGCCGCACTCGTCGGCATCGCGCCCGAGGAATAGCTAGTCCGTCAGCACCACGTGGCGGTCCCAGCGTTCGAGCTCGTCCGTCGTCGGCACCTCGTACATGGCGCTCCACTCCGTCAGCTCGTCCCGGCTGACGGCGAACGTCGCCGGCGGCAGATCCGCGTTGCGCCGCCCCAGACGCTCCCACAGCACCTGGAGCGGCAGGTCGAGGACGACGATCTCCGCGCTCGCGCCGAGATCCTGCGCCCGGGTCCGGAACAGGTCCCGCTCGTCGCGCGACCAGCAGCCGTAGTCGAGGATCACGTTCACCTCGAGCTCCAGCGCTCTCGCCGCGACGCCCCAGAGCATCTCCGACTCCAGCACCCAGCGCCGTCCGTCGACCTCGCTCGTGTTGAACAGGGCGTCCATCCACTCGTCCGGCGTCAACCGAAGAGCCTTCCGCTCCTCTTCGAGCCGTCGCGCCAGCGACGTCTTGCCGGCACCCGGCAACCCGACGATCAACACCATTCCAGCCACCTGCAGAGCCTATTCGGCCGGAGCGGCACTGCCCGCACCGCGATGTCGCAGCGTCACGAGATCGTGGCGAGCCGCGGGCAACGTCGTCTGCTCCAGGCCTTCGACGGTGAAGCCGGCGTCCGCGATCAGCTGCAGGTCGTCGGCGCCGGGCTGGCCCTCGCTCGTGAGGTAGTCGCCCAGGAAGATCGAGTTCGCCACGTGCAACGCCAGGACCTGCATCCCGCGCAGGTGAATCTCCCGCCCACCGGCCAGCCGGACCTCGACGTCGGGGAAGCAGAACCGGAACAGCGCCAGGATCCGCAGACACCGCTCCGGCGTCAGCTCCCAGCGCCCCTCCAGTGGAGTCCCCTCGAACGGGATCAGGAAGTTCACCGGCACCGAGTCCGGATCCAGCTGCCGGAGCGCGAACACCAGATCCACGATCTCCTCGTCCGACTCCCCCATCCCGAAGATCGCGCCCGAACACGGCGACAAGCCGCCTCGCGTCGCCCGCCGTACCGTGTCCACCCGATCCGCGAACGTGTGCGTCGTACAGATCTCTTGGTACCGCTCCTCGCTCGTGTTGAGGTTGTGGCTGTACGCGTTGGCGCCGGCATCCCGCAGCCGCTCAGCCTGCCCGTCCTTCAGCAGCCCCAGGCACACGCAGACCTCCACCTGCGGGTGCTCGGCCTTGATGGCGCCGATCGTGCTCTCCACCCGCCGGATGTCCCGATCACCCGGCCCACGACCACTCGCCACCAGGCAGACCCGCTTCGCCCCGGCGCCAACCGCCTTACCGGCGAGCTCCGCGGCCTCGGCGGAATCGATCCACGAGTACTTCATGATCTCCGCGGTCGACCCGAGCCGCTGCGAACAGTACGTACAGTCCTCCGGGCAGAGGCCACTCTTCAGATTGATGATCGTGTTGAGCTTCACCCGACGCCCGAAGAACTCCCGCCGCACCCGAAACGCCGCCGCCACCACATGCAACAGGTCATCGTCCCCCGAAAGCACCCCCACCGCCTCACCCCGCGAAGGCATCTCCCGCGCCAACGACTTCTCCACCAACTCCTCAAGCACAGTCACCGCTAAATCCTCACCCGCTCCCCGCCCCCCAACAATTGTCAAAACCCACCAACCCCACCACCCCAACCTTGGCCCCCATCCACACCACCCAAGCCCCCCGCACGACCACCACCGCAACACCACACACCCCGAACGGCACCCGCTGAACCCGCACCCCGCACACCCGCCTCCACAACGCCCACACCCCCAAACCACGAACCTGTACCGCGCCCACGACCCCACATCACGAACACGGCTGCACCGCGGCCACCCCGTGCACAGCGGCCACCCTGAGCCCCGGCATCCACCCGTCCCGCGAGCCCAGCTGCACCGCAGCCGCCCGTATACAGCAGCCACCACCCAGAGCCGCCAGCATCCACCCGTGCACAGCAGCCACCACCCTGAGCCGCCAGCATCCACCCGTGTACAGCAGCCAGTGCCCTGAGCCGCCAGCATCCACCCGTATACAGCAGCCAGAGCCGCCGACATCCACCCGTCCCGCGAACACGACTGCACCCCGGCCGCCCAGGCTGCAGGCGCCCCGTACGGCGGGCAGGGACCCTGCGGCCCCGGGCACCGCAGGGGCAGCACGCCAGCCCCAGCAACCCCACCAACACGAGCACGCACGTCCACCGACACCCACCACCGGCGACCGGCGACCGGCGACCGGGTACAACACCGCACTCCACGCACACGAACGCCGCGCTACAGCCACCGCAGCGCTACAGGCCCCGCCGCGCGCCCCGCGGGAGCTCGGATCTGCGCCCGCCGCACAGGCTCCCCGCCACCGACACAAGCCGGTTCTGCGCGCACGGCTGCGCCACGGCCGCCCTACAGCCCGGGTACTGCGGCCACAGAGCTCGCGCCCTCGGCGAGCACGAACCCGAACGCCAGTGGCCATATCGCGGGCAAGGCTGCGCTGCAGCCGCACCTAGCCGCACGCCCCCATACCGCGGGCACGGACCTACGCGCTGCGGCCACCGCCGGCGTCAGCGGCCCTGCGAGCACGAGCAAGCACGATCACCGGCCATCAGCCATCAGCCACCGCACTCCATGCACACGGAACTCCGCTACGGACACGGACAAGCCCCGCGAGCAAATGCTCGTGCTACCGGCCGCCACCGAGTCCACCAGGCCCGGCGTCGCGAGCACGCGCGACCACCGCCCGCAGCGCCGCACTGCCCGCGCTGGGCCGCACACCACCCAGCGCACCTGCAGCTGGCACCGATTCAGAACGCGAAGACCCAGTTCGGCGCGCAGACCCCGACACTCCGGCGGCAGCCCGGCCCTGCTGAACAAGGACAAGACCGAGCGCCGCATAGCTCCCACCGCATAGGTCCCGCCGCAACGATCCCGACGCACCGCAGCCTCGCTCTGGGACCGCCCGTACCGTGGCCGCCCGTATCGTGGCCGCCCGTATCGCAGGCGCCTGTACCGCGCAGCCGCACAGGAACGGCTCGTGGAGGACGGTCGCGCGCGTGCCAGCGGAACCTAGGACCCCGCGTGCCAACCTGCGCGCAGGCTCATGCGCTCGAAGGTGCTGCAAGCTCGGCTCGACGCTGCAGGCTCGCCTTGGCGCTGCAGGCTCGGCTTGATGCGGCGGCCTCGCGCCGCGCGGGAAGGGAGCCAGCGCGGCGATGTGTCTGTAGAAATGTTAAGGGCCACCCCGATTGGGGTGGCCCTTAACAGTGTGAATGTCCGGCGGCGTCCTACTCTCCCACGACCTCCCGGTCGCAGTACCATC
>NZ_JBEXMY010000015.1:0-105982 GCF_040610805.1 Kribbella sp. NPDC003557 | reverse complement strand
ACTTTTCCAACCCCGCCCGCTCTCCGTATTTTTCCAACACCACCAAAAACACCGCCCCCCCCCAAACGCCGGCGGGGCGGCCGGTACGACGTCGTACCGGCCGCCGCGCGTTGCTCACGCTGTGCTCACAACGTCAGCAGGCGCTGGAAGAACGCGCGGTAGCGCTGCAGCGCCGAGCGGAGGTCCTCGGTCGACGGCTCACCGCCCGACCACTGGTGCTCGAGGTCCTGACGCTGCCGGTCGAAGCCGTCCGCGAGGTGCCTGAGCACGTCGTCGACCAGCTTGTCGGCCTCGACCACGGCGTTGCGCGGGTCATCCACGAACCCTTGCTGGACGACGTCCCAGCGGGCGCGGAAGTCGAACGCCGCGTTCTGAGCCACCAACGGGTCCCGGGACGCCGTACGAACCGCCTGCTCCGGCTGGTCACCGACGCGGTCACCCGTGCGGTCGTCGTCCATGCGGCGGTCGTCCGTGCGGTTGCCGTCCGGGTAGTTGTTGTCCGGGTGGCTGTTGTCCGTGGCGCGGCGGCCGGTCAGGTCGGGGTCGGGCTCGAGGTCGTCGGCGTCCAGCATGCGGTCGTCGTCCAGCGGGACGTCGCGACGGTCGGGTGTGGTCATGCTTGCTCCTGGATGTGCTCGCTGTCGTCCAGCAAGGCGTCGACGAGATGGCGGTACGCCGTGACGCCGCGCCGCAGGTCCTCGGTATCGGCCTCGCCGCGGGCCTGCGCGACCGCGATCCGGTGCGCCTCGCGGTAGTGCATCGCGACGTCCGGATGCCCGACGGACACGTCATCGACGCGCTGCTCGAACTCGTCGACGGGGTACCCCGTCTCACGCATCATCCGCAGGACCAGCCGGTCCGCGTCCGCGACCGCACCGGCGGGCCGGTCGACGAAGCTCCGCTGCACCTCGGCCCACTCGGCCCGGTACGTCTCCGCGGACTCGCGACTCAGCGGTGTGATGTGCAGCCTCGACACCCGGCGCTGCCGCGCACGCAGCTCGTGCTCGGCGCTGCGCCGATCACCCGTCTCCTCGACGGCATGCTCGTACTCCGGGCCGAAATGGCGCTGCAGCTCGCCGGATCTCCTGCGCTGGTACAGGTAGAACAGTGCCGCGGCCGCGAGCAGGACCACGACGACGACCACGATGGTCAGGACGGTACCCATCAGAACTCTCCAGTCTCCCGAGACTTCGACCGGTACCCACGCCCGATGCGGACAAGCCTCCGGCCGGCCACCCACAGCGGGTGACCGGCCGGAGCGGCGGCGTGACGGTCAGGCCTTCGGGCCGAGCTTGTGCACGACGATGCCGGACTTGAACGTCGTCGTACCGAGCAGTTCGAGATGGGTGATGTCGATGCCGTCCCCCTGGAACATCGTCGAGCCGTCGGCGACGACCGGGAAGATCCAGAAGTGGTACTCGTCGACGAGCTTGTTCTCCAGCAGCGTCTTCGAGAACGACCCGGTGCCGTACTTGATCAGGTCACCGCCCTCGGACTCCTTGAGCTTGCGGACGGCCTCGGCGGCGTCGCCCTCGAGCGGCTGGGCGTTCCACTTCCACTCGGTCACGGTGCGCGAGGCGACGTACTTCGGCATCGCGTTGAACATGTCGGCGAACGGGTCGCCGGCCCGGGACAGCCACGCGTCCGCGAAACCCTCGTAGGTGAGGCGGCCGAGCACCTGCGCCTCGACACCCTCCATCAGGCCCTGCGTGTACGCGGCGTGCTCGTCGTCCCAGTACGGCGGGCTCCAGTTCTGCGGCTCGTCGATGACGCCGTTCAGGGTGACGAAGGTGGATTCGATCAGCTTCCTCATGGGTCTTTCCTCTCAGTGTCGGTACGGGCGCCGGTTGCGCGCGTCCTGTAGTGCTTCGGCCCACCAGACGAGCTGGTCGAGCATGAGCTTGGCGGAGGCCTCGTAGCCGGCGGACGGCCGCGGCCAGCCGCCGTCCGCGGTGAACTGCTCCCAGTAGCAGGGCAGTGCGACAGTGTTGCGGATGGTGACGGCCTGGAGTTCGCTGAAGACCTGCCGCAGCTGTGCGGCGGCGTAGCAGCCGCCGCTCTCCCGGCCGTAGCTGACGATCGCGACCGGCTTGGCGTGCCACTCCTCGTAGTACCAGTCCAGTGCGGTCTTCAGCGGGGCCGGAAAGCTGCAGTTGATCTCCGGGCTGACGACGGCGAACGCGTCCGCCGCGGCCAGTCGGGTGCCCAGTACAGCGACCTCCCGCGGTGTCTCCTCGTCGGCGTCGGGCAGTGCTGCCGGCAGATCCTCGGTGGCCAGGTCGACCAGGTCGACGTCGAACTGCTTGGCCGCCTGCTCGGCGAGCCAGTTCGCCACGGTCGGCCCGAACCGGCCGGGCCGGGTGCTGCCGATGATCACTGCCAGTCGCATCTGCTGTCCTCCTTCCGTCTGACACAGACACTGCCGGAAGGGGTTTACGGTTTCTTTCCGGTCGTTCCCGGCGGACCGGAATAAGGTGCCGTCATGCGCTTCGGGGTGCTGGGACCGGTGACGGCCTGGACGGACGCGGGGACGCCTGTGGTTATCCAGGGGCTGAAGGTGCGTGCGTTGCTGGCTGACCTGCTGGTGCACGAGGGCCGGCCGGTGCCCGCGGACCGGCTGATCGACGACCTGTGGGGCTCTGAGCTGCCCGGAAACCCGTCAGGCACGCTGTCCGCGAAGGTGTCCCAGCTACGGCGAGCCTTCGAGGACGCTGAGCCTGGCAGCCGCTCGCTCGTGCAGTCCGGCCCGGCGGGCTATTCACTGGCGGTTTCTGCCGCCAGCTATGACGCGCTGCGCTTCGGCGAACTGCTGGCCGCCGGAGCACTCGACGAGGCCCTGGCGCTGTGGCGGGGGCCGGCGTACGCCGACTTCGGGGACGACGCGTTCACCGAGACAGCCGTAGCGCGGCTGACGGACCTGCGGCTCACGGCGCTCGAGCAGGCGGATCTGCCGGTGGTCGACCTGGCTGCCTTGGTCAAGGAGCACCCGTTGCGTGAGGGCCTGCGGGCCGCGCACATGAAGGCGCTCTACCGGGCCGGTCGGCAGACGGAGGCGCTGGAGAGCTACGACGAGCTGCGGCAGCTGCTGCTCGATGACCTCGGACTGGATCCAGGGCCTGAGCTGGTCACGCTGCAGCAGTCGATCCTCACGCAGGAGCTGCCGCACGCTCGCAACAACCTCCCTGCGCAGATGACCGAGCTGATCGGCCGTTCTGATGCGCTGGCCGACATCAGTGCCCGATTGGGCACATCACGCCTGGTGACTCTGACCGGGCCGGGAGGTGTGGGCAAGACTCGCCTGGCACTGGCTGCTGCGGCCGGTGTGACGGACAGGTTCGCGGACGGTGTCGTCCTTGTCGAGTTGGCAGCCGTGACCCCTGACGCGCTATCGGTCACCAACTCGCTGACAGACGCCGTACAGGCCGCTCTGGACCTCCGGGACACCGAAGACTCGCCGGTAGTCGATCGGCTGGCCTCAGTGATGGGCTCCCGGCTGCTGGTGCTCGACAACTGCGAGCAGATCGTCGACGAGGTCGCTGCGCTGACAGACCGTTTGCTGGCCGCCGCTCCGGGCCTGCGTGTGCTCGCGACGAGTCGTGAGCCGCTCGGGCTCGCCGGTGAGGTGGTGTGGAGTGTGCCGCCGCTGTCCGTTCCTCCGCTGTCGACAGGAGTAGACGAGGTCGGTGAGTGTAGTGCGGCGCAGCTGTTCGTCACGCGGGCGGCTGCGGCGTCGCGAGGCTTCGAGTTGACGGACGAGACTGTTGCGGACGTCGCCGTACTGTGTCGGCGGCTGGACGGGATCCCGCTGGCGCTGGAGCTGGCTGCGACGCGCGTGCGCGCCTTGGGAGTACGCGGGCTCGTCACGCGGCTGGACGACCGCTTCCGGTTGCTGGCGACAGGACACCGTGGTGCTGCGCCGCGACAGCAGACATTGCACGCGATGATCGACTGGAGTTGGGAGCTGCTCGACCCGGAGGAGCAGACGGTACTGCGGCGCCTCGCCGTACACGCTGACGACTGTACGGCGGAGGCTGCGGCGGCGGTGTGCGGCGAGGACGACGTCCTGGATGTCCTCGTGCGCCTGGTCGACCGGTCGCTCGTCGTACCGGTGGATGGGGGTCGGTTCCGGCTGCTCGAGTCGGTGGCGGCGTACTGCGTCGACAAGCTGACGGTGACGAGTGAGCTGGAGTCGTCACGGCAGCGGCACCTGTCGTACTACGTGTCGCTGGCCGAGACTGCGCGGCCGGGCTTGTTCGGTGACGAGCAGAGCCGGTGGCTGGAGCTGCTGGACGACGACTCGGCGAACTTCCGGACCGCGCTGGATCGGGCTGTGGCCACTGGACAGCTGGACCTCGCGGAGCGGCTTGTGGACGCACTGGCCTGGTACTGGTTCCTGCGTGGTCGGTATGTCGAGGCCATGCGGTCTCTGGAGGCTGTGCCCGGCTCGGCGCGGGCCGGGGTGTGGCGGACCGGCTTCATGTACCTGCTGGGACACCCTGATGCGGCGGCCGAGCGGGACCGCTGGCTGGACGATGCGGACGCCATGGGGCTGTGGTGGATCGCTCATGCGGCCAGCGATGTCGGCGACCTGTCCGCGTGCCTGTCGATGCTCGACCAGGCGCTGAAGAGCTTTGAGGCCGACGGGAACCGGTGGGGCGTTGCGGCCGTGCTGGCTGCGCGGGCCAAGCACGCACACGTACGGGCGGACCTGCCTGCCCTGTACGACGACGCGTGCCAGAGCATCGGCATCTTCCGCTCGCTGGGGGACCGGTGGGGCGTGCTGCAGGCGACGGGGTGGTTCGGGGCGCACGCTGAGCTCGTCGGCGACTTCGACGAGGCGGAGCGGTTGCACCTCGAGGGCATGGAGGCCGCGGAGGAGATCGGGCTGTGGCCCGAGGTCGCCAGCGCGGCCGGCATGCTGGGTTGGACCGCGATCCGGCGCGGACAGTTCGAGTCGGCCCGGGCGTACGGCGAGCGTGGGCTGCGGCTGGCGACGGAGCAGGGGCAGCGCGCGACCCAGGCCCTCGCGGAGCTGGTGCTCGGCTTCGCGGCCCGTCGTACCGGGGCGCTGGAGGAGGCCTCGTCGCGGCTGCAGGCGCTGATCGATGCCGCCCGCCGACAGTCGGAATCCGTTTTGTATCTGTCGATCGTGCTGGCGGAGCTCGGGTTCGTCAGAGAGCTCCAGGGCCGGCTTGACGAGGCGTTGGAGTTGCATCTGGAGGCGTTCCGGGTCTCGGAGGAGTTCGACTCGCTGCGGGGCCAGTGCTGGGCGCTGGAGGGGATCGCGGCCTGCCACCCGGACAAGACGCTGGCGGCGATGCTGCTGGGCAGCGCAGCCGCCACGCGGGCGACCGAGAACTATCTGACGGCCGCGGCCGAGACTGCGGACCTCGAGCGCGCGGTCGCGGCGGCGTCAGAGGCCCTGGGAGCTGATGCCTACCAAGCGGCTTACGAGCAAGGAGCGGGATTGAGCCCTGCCGAGGCGTTCGGCCTGCTAGTCCGGCAGTAGATGTTCTGTAGTTGAGATTATTTGCCTAGCGAAGTAGTTTTGCTCCGCGAACGAACTTCGACAGGTGAAGGTGAACCATGGACTACGGCCACGAGCTGGTCTTCGGCACGTTCCTGACTCCCGCGGTCGACAGGCCGGACCGCGTGATCGCGCTGGCCCAGCTGACCGAGCAGGCCGGCCTCGACCTGGTGACTTTTCAGGACCATCCGTACCAGCCGCGGCTGATGGACGCCTGGACGCTGCTGTCGGTCGTCGCCGCCCAGACCTCGCGGGTGAAGCTGTCCACGAACGTCGCCAACCTGCCGCTGCGGCATCCGGTCGTGCTGGCGCGCAGTGTCGCGACCCTGGACCTGATCACCGGTGGACGGGTCGAGCTCGGGCTGGGGGCCGGCGGGTTCCTCGACGCGGTCGCGGCGAACGGCGGCCCGCGGCTGACGGCCGGGCAGAGCATCACCGCGCTGGAAGAGGCCATCGCGATCATGCGCGAGGTCTGGACGCCCGGCAACGGCGGCATCCGGCTGGCCGGCAAGCACTACACGGTCGCCGGTGCCAAGCGCGGTCCGGCGCCCGCACACGACGTGTCGATCTGGCTGGGTGCGTACAAGCCACGGATGCTCGCCCTGACCGGACGCGTCGCGGACGGCTGGCTGCCGAGCAGCGGGTACGCCGGTCCGGACCAGCTGGCCGCGATGAACAAGATCATCGACGAGGCGGCTGTGGAGGCGGGGCGGGACCCGGCTGCGGTGCGACGGCTGTACAACGTGTCCGGTCAGTTCAGTGGGCGTGGCGGGTTCCTGCAGGGGCCTGAGGAGCTGTGGATCGACCAGCTGACCGAGCTGACGCTGGGAGAGGGCATCAGCACCTACATCCTTGCCTCTGACAACCCCGACGACATCCGGCGGTTCGCTGAGGTCGCGGCGGGTGTGCGCGAGGCCGTCGAGGTCGCCCGGTCGGGTGCTGCCGTGCCGGCTTCGCCCGTGGTTCCGGCCTCGGGCTTCGGCGTCGTGCCGACACCACCTCCGGCAGTGCGGCGCAGCGCCGTACAGCTGCTGGACGAGTCCGCGCGGCCGACAGGGCCCGCACCGGATCCGTCGCGGACATATACGCCGTACCAGTTGCAGTCCGGCCAGCACCTGATCGACGTCCACGACCATCTGCGGGCGGAGCTCGACCAGGTCCGCGATCTGGTCGAGCAGGTCGCGGCCGGGACGCTCGGGGTCGGTGCGGCGCGGTCGCACATCAACACGATGACCATGCGGCAGAACAACTGGACGCTGGGGACGTACTGCGAGTCCTACTGCCGCCTGGTCACGACGCATCACTCGCTGGAGGACGCCTCGCTGTTCCCGCACCTCCGCCGGGCCGACCCTGAGCTGGCGCCGGTCGTGGACCGGCTGCAGGAGGAGCACAAGATCATCCACGACGTCCTGGAAGGTGTCGACAAGGCACTCGTCGCTTTGGTTGACGGATCAGGCGACATCGACGGTCTGCGCGCGGCCGTCGACCTGCTGGACGACACGCTGTTGTCGCACCTGTCCTACGAGGAGCGCGAACTGGTGGAGCCGCTCGCCCGGCTGGGCGTGCTCTAGCCGGCTACTTCGCCTCACCCAGGAGCGAGGCGAGGATGTCGAGGAGCCGGAGCGTCGGGACCTCGCCGAGCAGGCGGGCGGCCGACGTGGCCGGCTCCGCGATCAGGCGGACCTGCAGCAGCTTGAAGTCGCGGACGTTGGCCGGGTTCACCAGGTCCTCGCGGACCGCCTTCAGGAACTCGGCGCCGGCCGACGCCGAGCCGTAGGTCATCCGGATGAAGCTGTCGGTCACCGGGAACAGGTACGGCCGCTTCAGGTGCAGCAGCTTCGACTTCTTCGCGTGCCCGAAGCCGCGGTGGCCGGTGAACTTGTCGTCCAGCGCCATCGCCGCCTCGAACAGCTCACTGCCCGGCGCGGCGTCCTCGAGGCGCGCGTCGACCGGGATCGCCGCCAGTTCCTTCTCGGACTCCACCTCGAGCAGCCACGGGATGTCCATCGCGCGCAGGTCCGCGCCGATCACCATGATCCGGCCCAGGTCGTCGAGCGTGATCCGGTTCGGGTCGGAGCCGCCGACGGTGGTCATCCCCGGCAGCCCGTCGTAGTACTGCAGCACGGCGCCGTTCGTCTCGGCGTACAGCCGCAACTGCGCGATCGCCTCGTCGACGACGATCTTCCGGGTACCGATGTTCATGAGCCACACCCTCACACTCGTGGTGGCAGACCCGCCAGCGGGCGGACAGCATTCGAACGTTTCCTCAGTCTGTTTCCGCAGATCGTAGCGACTCCTGGGGGACCTGCACGCCAGGGTCACTTCCCGTTATCCACAACCTGTAATCATTCGCTCCGCTGCGGTGCCGATCTCCGTAAACTCTCAGTGACAACCCAACGACTGAGCGGAGGCGATCACCCGTGCGGCACCGGCCTGTGGCGCTTGTTCTCGCCGTCCTTCTGCTCCTGCCCATGCCGCCGGCCGCGCAGGCGGCGCGACCCGACGAGTATCCCTGCCTGCACCCCGACATGACCGTGTCCGCGGGCGGCGAGGGGTGACGTCGCCGGGCGGGGTCCACACGCGGTACGAGTACGTTGCCGGGCGGCTGGCGTCGGAGACGGTGGGGGATGCGGCCAAACCGGCGTACCTGACCGAGTACGACGCCGACGGGCGGGTGGTCGCCCAGACCGGCGGGAAGGGCGGCCGGTCGACATGGTCGTGGGACACGGAGGGCATCCGCGGCACGTCGACGATGACCGACCCGACGGGTGGGAAGTGGATCAACGAGTACGAGCGGAACTGGTTGATCCGTCAGACGGATCCGACCGGGGTCACGGCCACGTTCCACTACGACGCCGACGGCAATCTGATCCGGGTCTTCGACAGCCTGGGGCATGGTGCGCGGCACGCGCATGACGCGCTCGGGCGGGATGTCGCCTCGACCGACGTAAGAGCGCTGGAAACCACGTGCCGATCGAGTGGGACCTGCCATGACTCCTTATGAAGAGCTGCCGGGTTTCGAAGCCTATGTGTTGGAAGAGTCCTGGGTCCTCGACGTGACGGCGCGGCCCACATCAGTAGTCTTCCGGATGGATCTCGTACTGACTCCACAGCACCCCCGGTACCTGGCTCCGGAGCCGGGCAATAACCTGTCCTACGTCGACGGTCATCTGGTCTTCGACGACGTCACCGACCTTGAGTGGGTCGCTCAGGGCGCGCCATCGGCAACCGATGCGACCGGCGAGATCGACTACGGACACATCGACACGATGACCTGGGATTCGGGGCTCTACGAGCTCCGGGGCGACTGGGGAGAGATGCGAGTACGAGCCCGGACCGCTCGCGTCGTCCTCGCATGACAGCGGGATGGCGAGCCGTCATGCAATAGGCCATAACAGCGACCGGCTTGCGCTGTTCCTCTGCAAACCGTGCATGAGGGGCGATGGTCAGCCGATCCCGTATCGCGAATGGGGAACGGTGATGTCTGGTAAGAATCCAAGTCTGGAGGAGCGCGGCTCGTCACCGGTTCTGACGGTTCCGTCTACCACACCTGACAACTATCGATTGTTCATCGGGCGCTCGGAATGATCGCCCCCGCAGATCCGGGTGGGCCGTGGGTTCACGATATCGAGCGCTCGAACCTGGATCAGCTGCTTGCCTCGATCGGATCTGTGGATGGCATGCTCAGGCGCTTTGACGGGCGGCGGATGGCGACGCTCGAGGCGCTCTTCGGAGAGTATGTGAGGGAGCTTTCGTTCCCGGAGTACTTCGGATGGAACTGGCCGGCGTTCGACGAATGCATGACTGACTTGGAGTGGCTGCCTGCAAAGCGGTATCTGACGATTGTCGAACATGCGGACGACCTGTTGCGGGAGGAGCCCGGAGAGTTGCCGACGTACCTACGTCAATTGGCGGACATCGGCCGGCACTGGTCGCGAGTTTTTGCTCTGGGTCCGGACTGGGGCGGCGGCGAGGTCCCCTATCACACGGTGCTCGTTCATTCGGAGTAGGTGTGGCCGCCGAGGTAATTGGGTTGAGCGGGTCGGTGTGGGTGCTGATCATGAGGGCATGACTACGACGACCTTTGGACTGTTGCTGGTGGGATCTGTGGCCTTGGTGGCGCGGGTTCAGCAGCAGGTTCGTCGTGGGTGGGGGTCCAGCTTCGGTCAGTCGTGATCGGGGTGGTGGTCGCGGGGCTGTTGGCCGGGTATGGGGTGGCTATGCCGGTTGGGCCTGTCGGGACCTATTTGGTGGCGTTGACGGCGCGGAGTTCGCTGCGGGTCGGGGCGTTTGCGGCGCTCGGGGTTGCTTCGGCGGATGGGGTGTACGCGGCGGTGGCTGCGGGTGCCGGTACGGTGCTGGCTCCGTTGCTGGTGCCGATCGTCGAACCGTTGCGGTGGGCATCGGTTGTGGTGCTGGTCGGGTTGGCGGCGCTCGGGGCGGCCAAGGCGGTACGGCGGTATCGCGAGCGGCGGATCGTTGCGCTGCAGCAGGAGACGCCGGTCGGCGCGTGGACGGCGTACCTCGGGATGCTGGGGATGACGATGCTCAACCCGTGGACGGTGATCTATTTCGCCGCGCTCGTACTCGGTGGGTCGGGTGTCGCGGGCGTGGGGGAGCGGATCGTGTTCGTGGCCGCGGCGTTCGTGGCGTCGGCCAGTTGGCAACTGTTGCTGGCGGGCGGCGGAGCGTTGCTCGGCCGGTTGCTGACCGGAGCCCGTGGGCGGCTCGTCACGACGTTGACGTCGAGCCTACTGATCGTCGTGCTGGCGGTCCGGCTCGTCGCCTAGCCTGGAATGACTGGTCGTACGAGCCGACGCCGGGGCTCCGAGGTGCCCGGCATGACTGGTCGTACGAGCCCAGGCCGGGGTTCCGAGGTGCCCGTATGACTGGTCGTACGAGCCCAGGCCGGGGGCTCGGAGGCGCCTGGCATGACTGGTCGTACGAGCCCGCGCTGGGGGCTCCGAGGCGCCTGGCATGACTTGTCGTACGAGCGCACGTCGGGGGCTCGGAGGTGCGCGGTATGACTCGTCGCACGAACCTACGCTGGGGGCTCCGAGGCGTTCGGCACCCGGAGCGTCTTGGTGGCGTACCGCCGGTGAGGACGGTGGAGAATGAACCGTGATTGTCAGGCGCGGGGATGTGGAGATCGCCGTCACCGATCGCGGGGGTGACGGGCCGGTGGTCGTCCTGCTGCACGGGCTGGCCGGGAGTTCGCGGGAGCTCCTGCCCACAGCAGACGCGCTGACGGACAGGTTCCGGGTCTTGCTGGTCGATCAGCGCGGGCACGGACGCAGTACTCGTCGGCCGGGGGACACCTCGCGGGAGGCGTTCGTCGGCGATGTGGTTGCGGTGATCGAGGAGCTCGCGCCCGGGCAACGAGTCCGGCTGGTCGGGCAGTCGATGGGAGCGCACACGGCGTTCCTGGCCGCCGCGGCCCGCCCCGATCTCGTCGATCGGCTGGTGATGCTCGAAGGCATTGCCGCCGGCGATGACCGGCCGGAGGCGGCGCGCGAACTCGGTGCGTATTTCGACTCGTGGCCGGTCCCGTTCGCGGACGAGGCCGCGGCGCGTTCGTTCCTCGGCGACGGCCCGCTGTCGGTTGCCTTGGTCAACGATCTCGAACGCACGTCCGGCGGGCTGCGGCCGCGGTTCGACGCCGACGTCATGGAGGCCACGATCCTTGCTGTGCAGGCGGATCGGTGGACCGAGTGGGAGAATCTGGCGACGCCGACGCTGGCTGTGTTCGGCGGGCACGGCATGTTCACGGCTGAACAGAAGGACGAGCTGATCCGGCGACGACCGGCCACGCGACGTGCCGACATACCGTCCGCGAGCCACGATGCGCACCTTGATGCGTTCGGCGAATGGATCGAGGTGCTTCGCGAGTATTTGGTCGCAGGGTTCCCCGCGGCCGACGAGTAGCGGTCCGCGGCCGGGATGCTGCACGGGTCCGAGACTTGGGTGGGTCAGAGGCGGCGTTCGACGGCTGTGCCTGGGTTCAGGAAGAGGAGGATGGGCGG
The DNA here is from genome assembly GCF_040610805.1 of Kribbella sp. NPDC003557. Taxonomy (NCBI): domain Bacteria; kingdom Bacillati; phylum Actinomycetota; class Actinomycetes; order Propionibacteriales; family Kribbellaceae; genus Kribbella; species Kribbella sp. NPDC003557. The sequence continues at coordinate 94,432 of NZ_JBEXMY010000015.1, read as the reverse complement.
GGCGGTGTTCGGGAGGATCTTGGCGTAGGCCTGGAGTTGGGGTGCGTAGTACTCGACCCGGGTGTCGAGGGCGGACGCGGGGATGACGTCGGTCTTGTAGTCGACGATCGTCAGTCGGCCGTCGTCCTCGCGGTAGATGAGGTCGACGAAGCCTTCGAGGACGGTGCCGTCGGGTTGGAGGGCGCCGACGTACGACTCGCGCCAATGCTCGCGGGACGCGGCGCGTTGTACGACGTCGGATGCCAGGGCTGAGCGGACGAGCGCTGTGACGACGTCGTCGTACTCGAGGACGCCCTCGGCCAGGCACTGCGTGGAGACGGCGGCTTCCAGGCCGGCGCCGGTGGAGAGGTCGACGACCTGCAGTACGGCGTGGACGGCGCGGCCGATCGCGGTGCCGTAGCGGCCCTTGGACCATGCTGGGAGCTCGAGGTCGCGGGCGCCCTTGGCAGCGCCGGGGTCGCCAGTCAGGCCGATGACTCCTGCGCCAGAGTCGGCCGCGGCGGCGAGTTCACCCTCGCCGGCGCCAGCGGCGGGCGTGGTCTCGGCGCCCGGATAAGCGCCCGCGGCCGGTGGGGCCGTGGGCGGCGCCGGGGTCAGCTGTGGGGCGGTGGGCGGGGCGAGGGTTAGCTGTGGGGCTGTGCCCTCCAGGCCGGAGGCGGATTGGGCTGAGGGGCGGCGGCTGGCGGATTGGGCGGCGCCGGCCCGGGTCTCCCATTCGCTGCGGGAGATGGGCGGGGTGACGTCGGGGCCGGTGGTGGGCTCGCGGTCGGGGACCGGTGGGCTGGTGAAGAGCGTGACGTGGGGCGCGTCGACGCCGCCGGCGGTTGCCAGGAGCTCGGCGTTGCTGGTGTGGCGGCGGTTCGCGGAGCGGTGCAGGGAGACGACGAGGTGGTCGCGGGCGCGCGTCGCGGCGACGTACAGGAGGCGGCGGCGTTCGTAGTCGTCCATCTGCTCGTCGACGGGTTGGACGAGGTCGAAGTCCTCGGTCTGGACGGAGGACTTGAGCTTGACGGCGTACCCGCCGGTGAGCGGCCAGAGGACCTGGACGCCGCGCTGGCGGTTCGGCGACGCGGTCATGCCGGACAGGATCACGATCGGGAACTCGAGCCCCTTCGCGGCGTGGATCGTCATCACCCGGACGGCGTCGGCGTCGGTCTCGGGCAGGACCGCCTCGGCGACGCGGGACGTCTCCTCGCCCTGGTGGGCGGCCCAGGCGAGGTACGAGCGGAGGCCGCCGTGCTCGACCTCGGACCACGCGCGGGCCTGGTCGACGACGAACCGGATCCGGCGCCAGGCGTCGCGGGCGCGCGGGCCGATCGCGGCGACTTCCAGCATGCGGCGGTCGGCGACGATCTTCGCGAGGACCTCGCTGGGGGTCAGCCAGCGGGCGGCCTTGTAGGTGCCCCAGAGCCATGCCATCGCCTCACCCACCGGGTGAGTGACAAGGGAGTCCGGAATCGGCGCGGTCAACAGAAACCTGCCGCCGTTGACTTTCCAGGTGTAGAGGTCGTCGTCGCCGCAGCCGAACAGCGGCGAACGGAGCGTGGTGACGAGCGCGAGCTGGTCGCTGGGGTCGCCGAGCGCGCGGGCGCAGGCGAGCAGGTCGCGGACCTCGGCGGTCTGGTAGACGAGCGAGCTGGCTTCCGCGCGGTACGGGATGTCGGCGCGGTCGAGGGCGTCCTCGAGGAAGGGGAGCGAGGTGCGGGCCGGGACGAGGACGGCGATGTCGCCGGCTTCCGCGGGGCGCCAGGCCTCGGCGCGGTCGTCGTACACGAGCCAGCCGTCGCGGAGGGCTTCTTCGATGACGGAGGCGACGTCGGTGGCCTCGCGTTCGCGGAGGACGGAGGCTTGGGCGCGGGGGAGGTCGTCGTGCGGCTCGGCGCCGAGGATCGTGACGGCGGGGCCGGCCGATGGGTCCTCGGGTTCGTCGGATGGTTCTTCGAGCGGTACGTCGACGGCGTCGCCGCGGCGGCGGAACGGGAGAACGGCGGCGAGATCGCTGACCTGGTCGCCTGAGTCTGCCGGGGCGTCGATCGCGTTGGTCGTGTCGGTCGTCGCCGCGGTGTCTTCGTCGGTGTCGAAGAGTGTGGGCTCGTCGAAGATCGAGAGTTGGTCGCCCTGGACGGGGTCGGGGGTGGAGGGCGCGCCGGGTCGCGGCCGGCCGCCTGGGCGTGACGCGCCCGCCGAACCGCCAGGCCTCTGCGAGCCGGCAGGCGGGTTCGAGCCCGGATCGGCAGAGGGCTGCGAGCCCGGCCCGGCAACGGGGTGCGAGCCCGGACCGGAGAGCGGCGGTGGGGCGGAGCCGGTGCGGGTTGTGGTGGCGTCGTGGGTGGGGTTGGTGCGGTGGGGGGAGAGGGGCTGGTACGACGGTTGGGCGGCCTCTTGTGGCTGGATCAGGGTGCTGAAGACGGTGTTGATCCATTGGAGGATCGGGGGGACCGTGCGGAAGTTCGTCGTCAGGGCGACGGTCTCGCCGAGCAGCTCCTGGGCGGTCAGGTACGTCGCGATGTTGGCGCGCCGGAAGCGGTAGATCGACTGCTTCGGGTCGCCGACGACGAACAGCCGGCCCTCGGGAACCTCGACGTCCTGCCAGTCCGGTGCGTCGGCCTCCGCGCCGCCGGCGATCCGGACCGCGAGCTCGATCTGGATCGGGTCGGTGTCCTGGAACTCGTCCAGCAGCAACCGCTCGAACCGCTCCTGCAGCGCCGCCCGCACGTCCGCGTCGCGCCGGAGCAGGTCACGCGCCAGCACGAGCAGGTCGTGGAACTCCAGCCGGCCCTCGGCCCGCCGCAGCTCCGCCGACTCCAGCACCCGCTCCGCGATCCAGTGTGAAAGGTGCCGGAGGCAAGCATCAAGGAGCAGCTCGACGAGCGAACCGGCGACCTCGACGACCTCGGTGCAGTCCGCGCGCACCTTCGCGATGTCGGGCCAGTTCTCCTTCCGGCCGATCCGGCCCACCTTGAGACCGCGGAACGTCTGCAGCAGCGCGAGCTGTGTCTCCTGATCGGACGCGGCGTCCAGCATCAGGCCGAGCTCTCGGATCTGCTGGACCTTCGGCAGCAGCCGGTCCTCGGCGTCGAGGCAGGAATCGGCCACCGCCCCGATCTGCGCGGCCGCGGCGACCAGGCCGCTGAGGTCGGGCATCGCGACCAGCTCGGGCGGATCGACCAGGACCCGGTCCGCGATCAGGTCCCAGTCGTTGCCGAACAGGCGGGCGAGCGACCGCAGATGCTTGAGCTCGACCCCGACCGCCATCGCGAGCAGCAGCGGCTCGGCGATCGCGTCGTCGTCGAGGAGTTGCTGCTGCAACTCGGCCCAGCGTTCCTCGAAGGCGACCGACGAGCCGACTTCGTCGAGTACGTCGATGAGCGGCGGCAGCCCGGCCTCGATCGGATGCGCGAGCAGGATCTGTTGCGCGAACGCGTGCAGCGTGCCGATCGACGCCGAGTCCAGATCGTCGAGCGCCGCGTCGGCGAGCGCCCCCGCCGGACCCTTGCGCGCCCGCTCGAACTCGACCCGCAGCCGGTCCCGCAGCTCCGCCCCGGCCTTCTCGGTGAAGGTGACGGCGGCAACGGTCCGCAGCGGTACGCCGTCGCGCAGCACCAGCGTGGCGACCCGGTCGACCAGTGCGTGCGTCTTCCCGGACCCGGCACCCGCCTCCACGAACAGCGTCGTGTCGGTGTCGGACCGGATCCGGTCGCGGGCGGCCCCGTCGAGCAACTGCTCGGTCATCGGCGGCCTCCTGGGAGCGTCGGGCGGCTACTCATCCGAAGCCACCTCCAGCGCGGTCGGGTCGATGAGCCGCACCAGCCGCTCGAGGACAGGGTCGTGACGTTTGCGGTCCCACCGGGCCCGCACCTCGCTGTGCCCGAGACTGTCGGGGTTGCAGTACGGGCACTGCACCCACAGGAAGTCGGGCACCTCGGGCGCCTTCGGCGGGAAGTATCCGGCCGCGATCGACGACACGATCACGTCGAGCGTGTCGACGTAGCGCGCCTCGACCTCGGGTGTCAGCGGGACCGGGATCCGTTTGCCGCCGCGGCGGACGAACCAGTACGACGCCTCGACCGGCGTGGACGGCTCACCGAGGCGGGCGCGTGCGGCGTACGCGTACACAGGAAGCTGGAGTTTCGTCCCGCCGGCGACCGGGTCCGTCTCGATGCCCTCGTACCGCGAGAAGCCGCCGGTCTTCACGTCGGTGACGTAGATCGTGCCGTCCGCGCCGAGGTCGACCTTGTCCGCGGATCCACGCAACAGCACCCGGCCGGACGGCACCGGGATCTCCACCGGCGGCTCGCCGTCGAACCCGAAGGTCAACTCGCTGGCCACCACCGACGCGCGCCGCTCCGAACGCCAACGGTCGTCGTCGGTGAGCAGCACCATCAGATCGCCGAGGATCCGCAGCCGCTCGCGCTGCCACAGCCGGGGATGGCCGGTCAGGCCCTCGGCCTCGAACTGCTCCGCGAGATCCGCGCCGATCGCCAGCAGCAGCGATCGTTGCTCCGCCGTCCAGGGCTCGCCGTACCCAGGCAGCGAACCGGCCAGCCGGGTGACGAACGCGTCGAGGCTGTTGTGGATCAGGTTTCCCACCTGGATGGGGGAGATGACGAGCAGATCCTCCGGAGCCTCCAGCGGCTCCACCTGGAGCAGTCGCTCGACGAAGTACGCGTGTGGGCAGGTCGCATACGACTCCAAGGACGTCGGCGAGGCGATCCGGTCCTCGACCGCGAACTCGGGCAGGCCCGACACCCCGGACAGGTCGCCGTCGAAGCGGGTGAAGGCGTTGGACGCCCGTCCGCGCAGCAGCTCCCGGGCCCGCACCAGCACCCCGTCCTGCACCCACAGCCGCGCCGCCGCGGCCCGCGTCTGCCACTCCTGCTCGGTCGCCGGCATCGTTGCCGTGGTCAACGAACCGGCGTACGACGCCGAGGTCCGCAGCACCTCGCCGTACCGGTCCCATTGCGTGGCCGGCAAAGCATGGTCGCCGGTCAGCTCCCGCAGCGACCCGAGCAGCCAGCGCGTCGGCAACCGTCGCGACGACCGGCGCAGGTCGCCACGCGGGAACGACGCCACGACGCGCGCACCCGCCGAGAACGCGACCAGCAGATGCCGTTGCTTCTCATCCAGCCGATCGCGGAACGACGCAAGCTCCGGCGCGGCCGCCTCACGCACCCGGTGGGGGAGCAGCGCGTCCTCATGGACCCGCCCGGGATACAGGTCCTCGGACAGACCGACGACGTACACGATGTCCGCGGACAGCCCGACGCTCGCCGACAACGGCGCCACCAGGACGCCGGTCCCGAAGGTGCCGACCCGCGGCAGCGACTGCTGCAGCTCCAGATCGAGCACATCCCGCAGGACGGCGAGACTCGCCGGCGTCCCGAGCTCGTCGAGCGTCGACAGACCCTTCAGTGACCCCTCGACGGCGGCTGCGGCGTACTGCTCCTCGATCGGCAGCGACGCGTAGTCCCCGAGCAAGTCGTGGAAGAGCTGCAGCACACCCTCGGACAGCGAGGCCCACGTCTCCAGCGCTGCCAGCTCTCCTAGCCGCCGGCGCAGCGTCGAAGCAAACGTATGAAGCCGCTCCGCCATCGAAGCGTTGTACTGCGCGCGCCGGACCGCGGCCGGGCGCGAGTCCTCGGCAGCCTCTTCCTGATCAGCGGTCCGCCGTTCCGACTCGGCGTATCGCGCCAGCCGGGTGTCCCAGTCGTCCCCGCGCACCACGCCGGCCGCACGCGACATCCGCTCCCACTGCGGCACCGGGATGCGCTCGCCGGTGAAGTCCCGCGTCGGCGCATTCGCGAGCGCACGGAACACGTCCGCGCGCGGCAGGTCCTGGTCGACCAATGCCAGCACTTCGAGGAGCGTCCGCGCGATCGCCCGCTCGTGCACCGGACGCGTCCCCGGCCCGTTGACCTCGATGCGCGCCGCGGCCAGGTGCTCGTGCAGGAGCCGTGCGTACGGCGAGGCGGCGGCGTACAGCACCGCGATCCGGTGTGCCGGCGTGTGTTCCAGGGCCGCGACGACGTCACGCACCACGCAGCGCACCTCGTCGTCGGCGTCGGACGCGTTGAGGATCTCGGTCGCGACCGGGTAGTTCTTCGAGATCGACGACGGCAGGTCGATCCCGATCCGCTCGAGCGACCGCCGGACGGCACGATCGGCGCGGCGGACGTCCGTCAGGCCGACGATCACCGTCAGATCGGCCGCGGCGTCGCCGAGCGCGGCGACGAACGCGGCCTGGGACTGGGTGAGCTCCTGCGGCAGGTACAGCACCAGGGCGCCGAGCTCGCCGACGACGTCGGGCGACGCCGCGATCCGGGCCGCGGCGGCGCGGAGCAGATCGGTCTCGTCGTACCAGTCCGCGGCCAGCTCGGTGGTGACGTAGCGATGCAGCCGGACCAGGTCGGGACCGAGCGCCGACGCGTGCGCGACCTTGTCGAGCGCGGGATCGGTGAGGTCGCGGAGCTCGCGGTGCGCGGAGGCAAGCGCTTGGATGGTCGACGGGTGCTCGGCGACCTCCTCGAAGATGCCGGGGGCTTTCGCGAGCGCCGTCCGCCAGGTGGCCGCGACGATCGGACGGGTGGCCGGGCGACGCGGGGTCAGCAGGCCTGCGGCGATCTGCTCGGCCAGCCGCTCCAGCGTCGCCAGATACAGCCCGCCGATGGACGTGCGGGCGAGGTGGCGGCGGGCGACGACGCCGGCCAGATTGTTCGGCAGGAGCAGGGTGACAGGGGTCATCGGATCGTCGGCCTTCAGCCCTGCGACGACGGCCTGCAGGCGCTCCAGAGCCGCGGCGCCGTACGCCGTGCTCTCGATCCGGGTCGTGCTCACTCCAGCCCCCGATCTGTCCACTGTCACCGCAGACCGTAAACCCTGCCACGGACAGAAAGACGACGGGGCGCGAAACGCCAAGGTTTCTGCAGGGTCGGCGGCTGCCTCGCACAATGAAGAAATGACCAGGGAGACGCGGTTCGCACGGGTTTTGCTCGTGCTCGTCCTCGCGCCCTCCGGCGGGCTGTTCGGCAAGGCCGTCGCCGAGGCCGCGCAGGCCCGTCCGTGGTGGCCCTGGCTGGTGGCCTCGCTCGGCTGGCTGCTGTTGTCCGGCGCGATCTCGGTGGCTGTGTCGCACCATGACGCCGAGCACAGATAATGCTCCGATGGCCGCCGCGGTGCATCACGTCGAGATCTGGGTCCCGGACCTGTCCAGGGCCGTTGCGAGTTGGGGCTGGGTCCTCAACCGGCTGGGCTGGAAGGACGGTGACGGCTGGCCCGGCGGCATGACCTGGGCCGCCCCGGACGGCTGCTACGTGGTCGTCGAGCAGAGCCCGGCGATGTCGGCCGCCGAGCACGACCGGATGCGGCCCGGGATGAACCATCTGGCGCTGAACGCAGGCAGCCGGGCCGAGGTCGACAGCATCGTCGCGGAGGCCGCCGGGCACGGCTGGACACTGATGTTCGCCGACCGTCATCCGTACGCCGGCGGCCCGCAGCATTACGCCGCCTTCCTCCACAACACCGACGGCTACGAGCTCGAGATCGTCGCTCCTGATTAGCAGGTGAGACTACTGATACCTGGAGTGACCACTGGGGCCACTGGTGTGACATGGTTACACCAGGCGAACACGAGGGCAATCAACGGGGCAATCAGTACGGTCGCGGGGCAAGTGTGGAAGGACGATGCTCGTGACGGAGAAGCCTGACGGGGGACCGGCCGCACCGGAGCTCCTGGAAGCGCGGATCCGCGGTTTGCAGCACGCGCTGGGGCAGTTGCTGGACAACGCACGGCGCCTGACGTACGGCGAGCACCAGCGCGCCGTGAAGCTGCACCGTCAACTGCAGGAACAGACGGCGGCGGCCCGGCGGGAGTCCCGGTCGCTGGTCGACGCCAAGACCGCCGAGGCGCTGTCCGACGCCGAGCCCCGGGCCCGGCTGCTCGCGGACCGGCTCGCCCCCGGACTGGCATCGATTCCGCCGAACGACGCGCGCTGGCGTTCGCGGCAGCTGATCGGCGCGGGCGTCCCGGCGTACGTGCGGGTCGGCGAGCTGGATGCCGGTACGCCGGTCGTGGCACCGCTGCTGCGTACCAACGGCTGGAAGGTGACCGGCGACCGCCACGACTCCGCGCGCCGCCTGCTGCAGAGCATCGCGTTGCGGCTGGTGGCGGCGTCGGAACCGTTCCGGCTGCGCATCGACGCGTTCGACCCGAAGCTGACCGGGATGATGGGCCTGCTCGGGCACCTGACCACGAAGTACCCGCAATTGGTGCCCAGGGCAACGCACACCGCGGAACAGCTGCACACGGTGCTGTCCGGGCTCGTCGACGTGTCGTCGCTGCGGGCCAGCCGGCAGGCGCAGCTCGGCCACGAACGCTTCGAGGACCTGCTGAAGGAGACCGGGCAGGTCACCGATCCCTACCGGGTGGTCATCCTGTTCGACTACCCGTTCGGCATCGACACGCTCGCCCAGCGCGACCTGCTCCGGCTGGCCGCGACCGCCGGCAAGCGCGGCATCTGCTTCCTCGTGCACTACGACGCGTCGACGGCGGCCGAGCTCGACGTCGACTCGAAACAATTGCTCGACCTCCTCAATCCGGTTGCTATCGTCAACGATCGGGTCGAGGTCGCGCAGCTGCCGCCGGCCCGGCTGGATCCGCCGTTCGACGCCACCGTCGCCGCGGGCATCTGCGACGTGATCGCCGAGCAGGCCGAGATCGCCGTGCTCCCGACCATCGACTTCGACCGGACCCTGCCGGACCGCTCGACCTGGTGGCAACCGGTCAAGGACGAGATCGGCACCGTGATCGGGTACGACGACCGCACGCCGGCGCTGGTGCGGTTGCGCAGCGGCAACCCGGCGCTCCCGCACGTGCTGGTCGGCGGCGCGGTCGGCCAAGGCAAGTCGAACCTGCTGCTCGTGCTCATCCACGGTCTGGCCGCGCGCTACTCGCCGTCCGACCTGGAGATGTACCTGCTCGACTTCAAACACGGTGTCGAGTTCTCCGCGCTCGGCCCCGGCCCGGAGCGGCCGCACTGGCTGCCGCAGATCCGGGTGCTCGGGGTGCACAGTGACCGCGCGTTCGGACTCGCCGTCCTGCGCCACCTGTCGGACGAGCTCGCGCGCCGCAGCGAGATCTTCAAGTCGCACGGGAACGCCGCTGACATCGCGGAGCTGCCGGCAGGCCCAGAGCGGCCGCCGCGGATCCTTGTCGTGCTGGACGAGTTCCAGGTGCTGCTCGAGGACGACGACGAGCTGGCCGACGAGGCCGCGAAGCTGCTGGAGCGACTGGTCCGGCTGGGGCGCGCGTACGGCGTACACGTGGTGCTGGCGACGCAGACGATCGAGGGCGTGAAGCGGCTGTCGACGCGCCGGGACTCGATCTTCGGCCAGGTGCCGTACCGGATCGCGCTGAAGACGACGCCTGCCGACTCGCAGGCGATTCTGCGTAGCGGCAACACCGCCGCGGCCGAGTTGCAGTTCCGCGGCGAGGCCGTGCTGAACGCGAACTTCGGCTCGCCGGACGACAACCAGCACGTGCTGGTGAGTTTCGCGGACAAGGCCGTGCTCGACTCGCTGCGGCAGGAGCTGTGGACGCGGGCCGGTACGGCGGTGCACCCGCCGCGGGTGTTCCACCTCGCCGAGCCGGCGCGGCTGACGGATACGGCGACGGCAGTGAAGCCTGAGCTCGGCCGACCCTGGACAGGGTTGCCGATCGCGGTCACCGAGGAGCCGGTCGCGGTCGAGGTGCAGCCCGAGCCAGGTGCCGGCGTACTCGTGCTGGGCGACGGGCCGGCGGACGCGCTCGGCGTGCTGACCGGTCTGGCGGTGTCGACGGCGGCCGGGGCTCTGGAGCCGCCACGCTTCCTCTTCGTCGATGGTACGAACTCGGCCCCGGCTGTTGCCGAGGGCAAGGATGCGCTGGTGCAGGTGCTGCGGCAGCTCGGCTGCGAGGTCGAGACCGTCGACAAGCACGACGACATCGCGCCGCGGTTGTTCACGCTGCGGGACGCGATGCGCAACGGGGAGGCCGCGGGGACGTACCTGCTCGGGTTCGGGTTCCACGGCGTACCGCGGATGCAGATGCATGCCGAGGGGTTCTTCGAGAGCCCGGCGAACGTGCTGCAGGACATCGTGCGGGACGGGCCGGCGCAGGGACTGATCACCTTCGGGTGGTGGAACCGGCTGCACGTCTGCACCGAGCAGCTCGGGTACGGGCGCGCGAACGTGGCGACGCATCTGTTCCTGCGGCACCCGCAGGACGGCGTGCGCGCGGTGGCCGGTCCGCTCGTGCGCTGGGCGTCCGAGCCGCACCGGGCGTTGCTGTGGGACGGGTTGCACCCGGAGGCGCAGGTCGTCGTACCGTTCGCGGCGCTGCGGTCGGACGAGGTGGACCGCGCGGTGGAGTTGGTGCGGCGATGAAGACCGAACAGCAGGAGTGGTCCGAGTACACGCGTGCGCTCCGGACGGTCGCGATGGCGCGGACCGACGCGCAGCAGGCGCAGGACCGGGTGACGGCGCACAAGTCGAAGGCGGAGGCGACCGCGGCGGCCGAGGCGGACGCGATGGCCGAGCGCGGGCGGAAGCTGCAGACGCGGCTGAACTCGCTCGCCGAGAAGGCCGCCGAGAGCCTGGCGCGGGCCGGGCTGCCCGCGGACGGGAAGCGGGCGAACCACACGTTGCCCGAGATCCGCGCGCTGAACGACATCGAGAAGATCGCCGAGCGGATCACCGAACAGCTCGCCGAGAGCGTCGACCAGCTGGAGGAGCTGCGGACCAAGGCCCGGGCGCTCCAGGAGCAGCGCAAGCGGCGTACCATCAGCGCGGTCCTGGCGCTGGCCGGGTTCGTGCTGGTGTGGGTGCTGACCGGTTCGTTCCTGGCCGGGGTCGAGGCCATGGCGATCGCCGCCGTCACGATGCTGGCCGCGTCGCGGGTGCTCGGGCTGCCCCGGCTGCCCGGCGCGCGCTGGTGGGGCTGGGGTGGCGCGGCCGCGGTGGTCGTGCTGATGGCGGCCGGGCTGCCGTGGTGGCTCGGGATCCTGGTGCCGGTCGTGGTGGCGGGGACGGCGATCGTGCTGCCGAAGAAGCGCAACTAGTTTGGGAGTGGGTTGAGGTGTCGGACGTACTGCGGCTCAAGGAACAGCTGCACCAGGTCTCGATGGAGGCCAAGCAGGCGGCGGGCGGCCTGGCCGGGTTCAAGCTCAGGTTCACCCAGCACAGCCAGCTGGTGGAGAGCCTGATCGCGGGTACGGCGACCGGCATCGACCGCGACATCACCGAGATCCTGGAGGCCGCGAGCAAGGCCGTCGAACAGGCGGCCGAGGCACTCGAGATCGCCTCTGCCGGCTGCAAGAACTACGCCGACCAGATCTGACGTCCTTGCCGTCGGAACTGCAGCGAGTCGCTCGTGGCCTGGTCGACTGCTTCGACGAGATTCCACGAGTCGTCGACCAGCTCGTGCGGACGGCGGCACGCTGCCGGGAGAACGCCCAGCTCGCGCTGATCGCGTCCCGCGGCCAGGCGACCGTCGCCGCGCAGCAACTCGACGCCGCGGCGCGCGCGTGCGAGGCCGCCGCGCACTTCCTGTCGATGGCCCCACCGAAGGCCCGAGGCTGGGCCGAAGGCCTCGTCGGCGACGCCGGCCCGACCACGAACCGGCCGTCCGCGGGCTCAGCCAAGCGCAACCGCGCCACCGGCGGATCCGTCGACCTGAAGACCAAGCGCCTCAGCGTCAGCTACGAGGACGTCGAGGTGGTCGAGGAGGACGAGCCGCCGCTGATCACAGTCGCCCGCAAGGCCTTCGAGAAGTACCGCAAGGCCCGCGAGAAGGACGACGAGAGCCGCGACGATCCGGAGCCACTGGAACTTGAGATCACCGTCACCGAAACCGGCGAACTGCTCGTCGAGGAACCCGACCAGAAGGAAGAGCAGAAGCGCGCCGAACGCCTGACCCGCGACTTCGAGTTCACCACCGGGTCCTACGAGACCCCGGAGCCCGAAGAACCGGACGAGAAACAAGACCAGAAACGGGCAGAACGCCTCACCCGCGACTTCGAGCTGGCCCCCGACCTCACCGAAGCCGTCAAATCCCTCCTGCAGACGATGACCGACAACGCCGACCACCAATGGCAACACGCCACCGTCACGATCACCACAGACCGCATAGAAGCCACCTTCACCCACCCCGAAGACCGCACCCCCGCACCGATCATCGTCGACATCGAGTTGCCCGACCTGCCTCCGGCGCACGACCCGGACGAGTCAGGTCCCGGGGATCCTCACGGGCTGTGAGAAATTTCTCGGGAATCGCGTCATGAAGGGCTCGGCTGGCCGTCACTTCCTGTGAACCCATCCCCACAGGGAAGTGGAAGTGATTGCCGTGAAGGGTTGTGCGAGGTCGCTGATGGGATCCGGCTCGACTCGGTGCCGGGTGTATTGAGATGGCCGACGGTGCGGTGCGGGTGGAGCGTCGTCGGGTCAGGGTCTGGTTCGGGGATCATGTGGTCGCCGACTACCGGGCCGAGGCGGAGTTGGCCGAGCGGTACGCGGCGGCCATGTCGCGCAGGTTCGCCGGGTTGCGGGTGACCAGCGACCCGCTCCCGGACCACGATCCGGGACCGGAGCGGAGGCTGCCGGGGGAGCGGCTGTGGGAGGTCGCGCCGAAATGAGTTCCCGTCGCTTCCGGTTGATCCGCCATCAGGACGTCTCCGGTGTCAGCGGCACCGGACCCGTCGCGGAGGGTGTGCAGTTCACCGACGGCGCGGTCGCACTGCGCTGGTACGGCGACTACCCGACCACGACCGTCTGGGACGGCATCGAGTCGGTCGTCGCGATCCACGGGCACGGCGGCGCCACGGTGGTCGAGTGGCTCGACCCGGAGGCGGGTCCCGATCCCGATCTCAGGCTGCCGCCCCGCGAGTCGCTCCCGCCCCGGCCGTGGCCGGATCTGCACGCCACGACCGAGCGCCAGGACCCCGACCCGCTGCACTCCGACCGCGACCTCGGGCCGCACGGCGCGGCACCGCCGTGGTCGTCGGAGCGCGTCTTCCGCTGAGGTCCCGATCCACCGGTGCCGGGTGACCCCTTCCGGCACCGGTCACCTCGGTACGGCGTACGCCCGGGCGAGCCGGCGTACGCCGTACCTGAGGATCAGCTGTAGTCCTGCTCGTCCACCTTGTCGAGGTTGTAGAACGCGCCGGGCCCGTCGCACAACTCCATCATCCGCTCGGAGAACTCGGTGGTGTCGGCGCGCGCGGAGTTCTGCATCGCCTCCTCGTACGAGGCGAACTCGACGATCGCGAAGTAGCGCCCCGGCTCGTCCCGGTCGGCGCAGGTCATGCCGCGCGTCGGGGCCGGCCCGTCCGGGTCGGCTTCGCGCTTGGCGCGGAAGTCCTCCATCAGCGCCGCGATCTCGTCCGGCTTCGACGTCCGGTACTCGATGATCTGAACGAAACCAGCCATCTCTCCCCCTGTTGCCACAGACACTCACCCCTGGGTGTCTTGTTGGTTCGACAGTGCGCCCGGATCGCCCGGCTGGCAAGGGGCGGACGATTACGGTGACCTGACGCGGGCGGCGGATCACCGACGGGAGTTTCTGCCCTCGGCAGAGGTGCTTGGGAATTGTTGCCGTCGCCTGATTGGCTGGCCGGCATGGAGATTCTGATCCTCGGTGGTACGGCGTGGCTCGGTCGGGAGATCGCGACGCAGGCGGTCGCGCGCGGGCATTCGGTGACGTGTGTGGCGCGCGGCGAGAGCGGCGCGGTCGCGGATGGCGCGACGCTGGTGGCCACCGATCGCAGCCGTCCGGACGCGTACGCCGCGGTGCCCTCGCGGGACTGGGACGCGGTGTTCGAGGTGTCGTGGGAGCCGGGGTTCGTGAAGGGCGCGCTGGCCGCGTTCGGTGCGCGGGCGAAGCACTGGACGTACGTGTCCTCGGTGAACGCGTACGAGAAGTACGACACGCCCGGCGCCGACGAGACCGCCGTACTGCGGGCGCCGGCCGAGACGGACGTGGTGGACCGCGAGCTGTACGGCGAGGCGAAGGTGGCGTGTGAGCTCGCGTCGCGCGACGTCGTCGGGGACCGGCTGGTGATCGCGCGCGCCGGGCTGATCGGCGGTCCGGGGGATCGCAGCGATCGCGCGGGCGCCTGGGTCGCGCGCGCGGCGCGGGCGCCCGAGGAGCCGTTGCTGGTGCCCGACACGCCCGAGCTGGCGACGTCCGTGATCGACGTACGCGACCTCGCCGGGTGGCTGCTGGACAACGCCACCGAGGGACGGACCGGGACGTTCGACGTCCGCGGCCCGCTGGTCCCGTTCGGTGAGTGGATCGAGCTGACGCGGGAGGTCGGCGGTCACACCGGTCCTGTGGTGCGGGCTCCGCAGGAGTGGCTGGAGGAGCAGAAGGTCGATCAGTACATGGGGCCGGACTCGCTGGCGATGTGGCTGGTCGAGCCGGGGTACGAGGGCTGGTCGTCGCGCAGCGGCGCGGCAGCGGCGGCGGCCGGGCTGACGCATCGGTCCCGCCGGGAGTTCCTGGCGGACACGCTCGCCTGGGAACGCGAACTCGGCCTGGACCGCGAGCGAAAGGCGGGCCTCAGCGCTGCCAAGGAGAAAGAGTTGATCGAGGCCTTGAAGGCGTAGAGAGTGGGCGCATGCGCCTCCTCCTCATCTCGGACACGCACCTGCCCGTGCGGGCGAAGAAGCTGCCGGAGCCGGTCTGGGAGGCGGTGGACGACGCCGACGTGGTCGTCCATGCGGGCGACTGGGTGAGTGTCGCGCTGCTCGACGAGTTGGAGGCGCGTGCCGCGCGGCTGATCGGGTGCTGGGGCAACAACGACGGCCCGGAGCTGCGGGCGCGTCTGCCCGAGGTGGCGCGGGTGACGCTGGACGGCTTGTCGGTGGCCGTGGTGCACGAGACCGGCCCGGCCAAGGGGCGGGAGGCTCGCTGCGAGGCGGCGTACCCGGGGGTGGACCTGCTCGTGTTCGGGCACAGCCACATCCCGTGGGACACGACCGGGCCGCGTGGGTTGCGGCTGCTGAACCCGGGCTCGCCGACCGATCGCCGGCGGCAGCCGTACTGCACCTACCAGACCGCGACGATCACCGCCGGACGCCTGGAACAGGTTGCCTTACACAACCTTTAGGTTGCGTACCGCAACGAGAACGGCCGGGCAGACGTGGACGGCGCCGTACCACCGAGTTACGGCGCACCCACGACTGCCCGGCCGGTTCGTGCCGCCGGGTCAGGCGTTCGCTGCTTCCTTGACCCTGGCCTTGAGGCGATCACGGACCTCTTCGGGCGTGTACGCCTTGCGCTTGCGCTCGCCGCGGGCGATCACGACACCCGTCGCGGCAACGCCGACGAGCCCCGCAAGCCCTACCACCTTCCATACCTTCATGGCGACTAACCTAGCGACGTGACCAGCCGGATTTCACTGGATGACGCTACGGAACTGACACGAACAGGTGACATTTGGCTGTTCCGCGGTGACAGCGCGGCCGACCGTGCCATCCAGCTCACCACGAACAGCCCGGTCAACCATGTCGGGATGGCGATCGTCGTCGAGGACCTGCCACCGCTGATGTGGCACGCGGAGCTCGGCCGCTCGCTCCCGGATGTCTGGACCGGGACGCACCACCGCGGGGTGCAGCTGCACGACCTGCGGGACGCCGTCGTGGTGTGGGGCCGCAAGTACGGTCAGCGCGCGTGGCTGCGGCAGCTCGACCATCCGGTCACCCGCGCGATGGAGGACGCCGTACTGCAGACGGTCGCGCGGCTCGACGGTACGCCGTTCCCCTCGACGGCTCGGCTCGCGTCACGCTGGGTGCGTGGCCGGGTGCCCGCGCTGCGGAAGGGCTCGCGCGAGCTCGAGCTGGAGTCGGCGTACTGCGCCGAGGTGGTCGCGCTGACGTACGAGGCGATGGGACTGCTGCGCGGCCGGCAGCCGAACTGGTACGACCCCGGCCGGTTCTGGAGCGGTGACGAGCTGCGCCTCGCGCACGGTGCGAAGCTCGGTGCGGAGATCGCGGTCGACGTCCCCGAAAGCTGAGCGGACGAGAACTGTCGGCGGCGTGTGATTGGGTTGTTCCAGTCGGTCAGCGAGCCGGAGGAGGCCCGGGATGTATGCGGTCATCGACACCGAGACGACCGGCCTGCTGCCGACCCATCGGCACCGGGTCATCGAGATCGCCGTCGTGCTGCTGGACGCCCGCGGGCGGGTCGAGCGCGAGTGGGTGACCTTGCTGAATCCCCAGCGCGACCTGGGCCCGCAGCACATCCACGGGATCCTCACCGCCGACGTGCTGGCGGCGCCGGAGTTCCGGGACATCGCGCGGCAGCTCGGACAGTTGCTGGCCGGCCGGATGGTTGTCGGGCACAACGTCGAGTTCGACCTGGGGTTCCTGCGCGCCGAGTTCGCGCGGCTCGGCGTCGACGTTCCGCTGATCACCGAGCGGTCGATGTGCACGATGGCGCTGGCCGGGTATCTGCATCCGGGCGCCAAGCGGACACTCGGCGCCTGTTGCGCGGCGGCCGGGATCTCGATCGAGGGCTGGCACTCGGCGCTGGCGGACACGCGCGCGACGGCTGAGCTCTTCGCGCAGTACTTGGGGGCGTTCGCGGCGCCGCCGCCGTGGCAGTGGGCTTATGAGGAGGTTCGACGCCTCCCGTGGCCCGACCTGCCCGGGACGGATGTCGCGCCGACCGTGCGACCGGTGCACGCCGGCGGGCGGCATGGCTGGATGAGCAGACTTGTCGACCAGTTGCCGCGCGTCCCCGAGCCCCCGCAGGCCGACTCGTATCTGGTGCTTCTCGACACGCTTCTCGCCGATCGTGAGATCACCGCGGCGGACGCGGATCAGTTGGTGCAGGTGGCAACCGAGCTGGGCCTCACCCGCCCGCAGGTGGACCACCTGCATCGGTACTACGTGTCGGCGCTGGCGGCCGCGTCGTGGGGGACCGGCCGGATCACGCCCGACCAGCGCAGCGATCTCGACAAGGTGGCGGTCATTCTCGGGCAGCGCGCGGCCGACGTCGACGACGCGTTGCTCCGGGCCAGTTCGGGGCGGTACGTCGTGCCGGATCGTCCCGGCGCGCGGGGGTTTCCGCGCGGGAGCACGCTGGTGTTCACCGGGGACATGGTCGAGCCGCGCGAGGTGTGGTGGGACCGGGCGGTGGCGGCCGGGTTCGCGCCGCAGGAGGCGGTTCGCCCCGACACCACGTTCGTGGTCGCCGCGGACGTCGACAGCCTGTCGGTGAAGGCGCGGGCGGCCCGGGAGTTCGACGTGCCGATCATCTCCACCGACGATTTCCGCCGGCTGCTCCCGGGCGACGAAGCCCACCGCAAGGCGGGCTGACTCAGGCGGTCGGGCGCAGGTGCTCCGGGGTCAGCAGCGCGTGGAGGGTCAGACCGGCTTCGGTGAGGGGTGCCGGAGTGGTGGGGTTGCGGTTGATGACGCAGACCGCGTCAGTGATGGTCGCCCCCAGGGCGCGGAGCTCGTGGGTGGACAGGACGATCTGGCCGCCGGTGGTGACGACGTCCTCGACGATCGTGACCCGGCGGTCCTTGGTCTCGGCGCCCTCGGCCAGGCGGCAGGTGCCGTAGGGCTTCGCGTGCTTGCGGACGAAGGCGCACGGCAGGCCGGTGTGCCGCCCGAGGGCCGTGACGACCGGGATGCCGCCCATCTCCAGGCCGGCCAGCACCTCGGTGCCTTCCGGGATCAGCGGGACCATCGCCGCGGTCACCTCGTCCAGCAGCACCGGGTCGGCCTCGAAGCGGTACTTGTCGAAGTACTCCGTCGTCGTCTGCCCGGACCGGAGCTGGAACTCCCCGGTCAGATGCGCGGTGGCGTGTACCCGGCGTCCCAAATCAGCAAGCTCCACGCCCGCACCCTACCTGCCGGTCTGCCGGCGCCATTCCCGCGGCGTCACGCCGTACGCCTGGCGGAAGCGCCGGGTGAAATGGGCGGCGTCGTCGAAGCCCCACCGGGCCGCGAGCGCCGCGATGGGCAGCTGCGCGCTCGCCGGATCGGTCAGTTGGCGGGCGGCGCCGTCGAGGCGTTCGGTGATCAGCCACTGTTCGAGGCTGCGGTGCCGCTCGGCGAACAACTTGTAGAGGTACCGGACCGACACGTTGTGTGCTGCCGCGATCCGGGCCGGACCGAGCGCGGGGTCGGTGAGATGCCGGCGCATGTACCAGGTGATGCGGGAGAACAGGACGTCGGCCATCGCGCGCGGCTCGGCGTCGTGCTCCGCGGCGGAGGTCAGTAGCGCGCGCACGAGCTGGGTGGTGGCCGCGCCGACCATGTCCGCGGACGGTGAGTCCTGCAGCGACTCGAGAATCCCCGGCAGCGCGGTCAGGTGATGCAGGACGAGCTCGTACACCGGGCTGCTCGGCAGTCGCGCGGCCGCCGCGCGGATCGTCTCGACGCTCAGTCCGAGGTCCGCGTAGTCGATCTGGAACGCCTGCGACGCGCCGTGCCCGCTCCAGGCGAAGTCGTACGGCGCGGTCAGGTCGACCAGCATCAGCTCACCGGTCCGGACCCGCTGGTCGGTGCCGCCCTGGGCGAACAGCCCCGTCCCGACCACCTGGACCGCGAGGGCGAGGCGCTCCGGTCCGCCGATGCGGACGTGTTTCGGCGTCCGGACGAGACGGATGCCGGAGCCTTCGTTGCGGAACAGGTCCGGCGTACCGAGTCGCCAGAAGTCCATCCGGGCGCGGACGTCACCACCCGGATCCTCGTGCTCGACGCGCGACGGCACGCTGGCCGACATCATCGCCGCGTGGAACGCCTCGGTCCGGTCCCGCCGCGGCAGACCGGCGGTGTCCAGCAGCACGGCCATCTCGCCCCTCCCACCCCTGGGATCTGGTGGGCGAACTGTGCACTCACAGCCCAGATCCGTGCAGGCACAGTCTAGGGAGCACGCGATCGGCACAGCTACGGTTTCGCCAGATCCGACGGACGGAAGGAGCTGCGACCATGCCTGCCGACACGATCGTGCTGGTCCACGGTTTCTGGGTGACATCGCGAAGCTGGGAGCACTGGATCACCCACTACGAGGCTCGCGGGTTCCGCGTGCTGGCCCCGGGATACCCGGGCTTCGAGGTCGAGGTGGAGTCGCTGAACGCGGACCCCGAACCAATCCTCGAGGTCACCGTGCCGGCCATCATCGAGCACTTCGAGTCGGTGATCCGCGAGCTCCCGACGCCGCCGATCATCATCGGCCACTCGGCCGGCGGGGCGTTCACCCAGATCCTGCTCGACCACGGCTTCGGCGCGGCCGGGGTGGCGATGAACTCGGCGCCGACCGAGGGCGTCCGGGTGGTGCCGCTGTCACAGGTGAAGTCGACGTTCCCGGTGCTGAAGAGCCCGGCGAACCGGCACAAGGCGGTCCCGCTGTCCTTCGAGGAGTGGAAGTACGCGTTCACCAACACGTTCGCCGAGGACGAGGCGCGCGCGTTGTACGAGCGCTACGCGATCCCGGCGAACGGCGGGATCCTGTGGGGGAGCGTGCTGGCGAACTTCCAGCCCGGTCACCAGGACACCTGGGTCGACTACCGCAACGACGCACGGGCGCCGCTGCTGTTCGTGTCCGGCTCGGAGGACCACATCATGCCGCCCGAGGTGCAACGCTCGAACGCCAAGCACTACAAGTCGGACACGATCACCGAGATCCGCGAGTACGACGGGTACGCGCACCTGCTCCCCGCGCAGGCGGGGTGGGAGCAGATCGCGGACGACGTGCTGGACTGGGCGCTGAAGCACTCGTCGTGAGCCAGGCGCGCATCACCCACATCGGCGGGCCGACGACGCTGATCGAGGTCGACGGCTGGAACCTGCTCACCGACCCGACGTTCGACCCGCCGGGCCGGCGGTACATGTTCGGCTGGGGGACGGCGTCACGGAAGCTGGCCGGTCCGGCGATCGGGGTCGGCGAGCTGCCGCCGATCGACGCCGTCCTGCTGACCCACGACCAGCACGCGGACAACCTGGACGACGCCGGCCGGGCCTTGCTGCCGTCGGCCGGCGCGGTGATCACCACCGCGGCCGGTGCCGCACGGCTCGGCGACGGCGCGGTCGGGCTGCTCCCGTGGTCCGTCCACACGCTGCGCCACCGCGGCCGGCCGCCGCTGGAGATCGTCGCCACGCCGTGCCGCCACGGTCCGCCGCTCAGTGGCAGGATCACCGGCGACGTCATCGGCTTCGCGCTGCGCTGGCCGGGGCAGCAGCACGGCGCCCTGTGGATCACCGGCGACTCGGTGCTGTACGGCGGCATCCGGCAGGTCGGCGCCCGGCTCGACGTGGGCACCGTGCTGCTGCATCTCGGCGGTGTGCGGTTCGGCGTCACCGGACCGCTGCGGTACACGATGACCGGCGAGCACGGCGTACAGCTGTGCTCGCTCGTGAAGCCGCGCACCGTCGTACCGGTGCACTACGAGGGCTGGAGTCATTTCCAGCAAGGTCGCGACGGGATCGAGGCAGCCTTCGCCGGCGCGGGGCCGGAGCTCACCTGGCTGGACCCGGGCACGCCGGGCACCGTGCCGATCTGAGGCGGCCGCTCACTCCTCCTCAGGGACGGGTTCGACCTCGAAGCGGAGCTGCTTGCCCGAGCGGATCCGTTCGATCGCGGCCAGGCAGGCGTCCTCGCTCATCTGGACGTTGATCTCGGCGAGCTTGTGGCGCAGCACCCGGGCCGCGTCGTCGGCGGAGCGGGCGCTGGACTCGTTGATCGCCTCGATCGTGGTGGCGGTGAGCCGCTCGCGGATGTCCGGATGCGTCTTGTGGATCTCGTGCGTGATCCGGAACTCGGTCATCGCGCTCTCCCTGGTACTCCGAGGCCGACTGTTCGGTACCAGCGTAGTGTCAGGCACAGACGCGGCGGACGAAAGCCTCCAGGCGGGT
The DNA here is from genome assembly GCF_040610805.1 of Kribbella sp. NPDC003557. Taxonomy (NCBI): domain Bacteria; kingdom Bacillati; phylum Actinomycetota; class Actinomycetes; order Propionibacteriales; family Kribbellaceae; genus Kribbella; species Kribbella sp. NPDC003557. The sequence continues at coordinate 73,534 of NZ_JBEXMY010000015.1, read as the reverse complement.
CGCGAGTCGTTCCGCGCGGACTTCCGGGGTCGCGGTCTCGCCCTGGGGCAGGTCGAGCTCCTTCAGGCCGCGGACGTACAGCGAGCAGGCCAGGTCGGCGCAGATGTACAGGCCGACGGTGTTCCCCTCCCGTCCGGCCGATCCCGCCCGCCGGGCCGCGAACAACGCCACGTCGCTCACGTGGTGGGCGGTGTTGCACAGGTCGCACAGGCCCGCGAACCGGCGCGCCGCGCCCGACGTCTGCGTGCTGACCGCGATCCCGGTCACGCCGCCGTCGCGCCGGACGACGAGGTAGCCGCGGTTCGGCGCCTTGCCGTCGCGCCAGCCGAGGAAGTCCAGCGACTCCCAGGGCAGCTCGGCGAACCTGGGCGGCAGCGCCATCGCCTTGATCTGGCTCTTGGACGAATTGACGAACGAGCGCCTGACGTCCTCGGCGCTGAGCGGTTCCACGACGGTCCTCCGATCTCCGGCCACCTATGAGACAAGCTCGCCCGCGCGGCGCGCAACCGGTTAACTCTGTTGCTACGGGCAACGGTCCGCGCGGTGTCCGGTGGTCCGTTCTGCGGTCAGGGTCGCGTCCACGACTCGGACACGCGGGAGGGGGAGTGGACATCCGGGCCGGAAGGGTGAAATCTGTACTGTCTAAAGTTCAACTACTTTCCTGGAGGAATCCGCGATGTCCAGCGAGTACGCCGCCCTCAGCGGTGACTACACCCTCGACGCCTCGCACACCCGGATCGGCTTCAGTGCCCGGCACGCGATGGTGACCAAGGTCCGGGGCGCCTTCGACGAGTTCGAGGGTTCGTTCCACATCGACGGGGAGAACCCGGCGAACTCGTCCGGCCGGGTAACGATCCAGGCCAAGAGCATCAACACCCGCAACAGCCAGCGCGACGAGCACCTGCGCAGCAACGACTTCCTCGCGATGGACGAGAACCCGGAGATCACCTTCGTGTCGACGGCGATCGCGCCGGCCGGTGACGCCGAGTTCGTGGTGACCGGCGACCTGACGATCCGCGGCGTCACCAAGTCCGTCGACGTCACCTTCGAGTACACCGGTACGGCGACCGACCCGTTCGGCAACCAGCGGCTCGGCCTCGAGGGCTCGGTCGTGATCAACCGCAAGGACTTCGGCGTCAGCTGGAACGCGGCGCTCGAGGGCGGCGGCGTGCTGGTCAGCGAGAAGGTCACGCTGGAGCTCGAGGTCTCGGCGATCAAGAACGCCTGACGACCTCTGACAGCCAACGGGGACCTTGGACAGGCGATGACCTGTTCAAGGTCCCCGGCGCGTGTCCGGGGTCAGGCGTGGCGGGTGGTTTGCTGGAGGAGGGACTCGACCGCCTGGCGGAGGTCGTTGTCGTGGTGCGGGCCGGACCAGACGAGGATGCGGCCCTTGTCGCCGAGTTTGGTGGTGATCAGGTCCCGGGCGGGTGTGGGGTCGCCCTGGTTCACCAGGACGACGAGGCGGCGGCCGTCGCGCTGCAGCCGGTCCAGCAGTGGCGGGAGCGTGGAGCCGCGGAACAGGCCGGGGTCGCTCTTGACCTTCGTCTCGATCATCACGCCGCGGCCGCGGACCACCAGCAGGAAGTCGGCGCGGTCCCGGGTGAACTCGCGATCGTGGTAGATCCGGGCTTTCGGCCAGAGACGTTGCAGTGCCGCGTCGACGTCGGCGTCGTACTGCGCGGCGAGCCGGCTGACCCGTGAACTCGTCCCGCGCGGCCGCAGCGATTCCGGCATCCGGCGGCGCCCGAGGAACGGGAGCCACCGTCCAATACTCGTGTCGATCATCGGCGGACCCCTCGACCTAGCCGGCACTTACGGCGAAGTCTTCCCAGGCCGGCCCGGCGGAACCCAGCGGCCACGCGATCGTGATCCCACTGGCATCAAGCCGAGAGTTTCAGCAGGCGTTCGGCGTGGTGGTGCCGCCGTCGACGATCCAGCGGCCCTGCTGGTTGAGGACGCGCATCTGGTCGAGCCAGCGGGTCGGGGTGGTGTTCGGCAGGACGCCGCGGCCGCGGACATTGACGGTGCGCGCGGCGGAGGTGTCGTAGCAGGCGCTGACGATGACGCCGTTCGACGCCAGGGTGCGCTTCGCCCAGAGCACCTTGGTGTTGCCGGTGTTGCGCAGCTTGCGGGTCCGGAAGTACTTCGCCTGCGCGCTGATCGCCTGGAACATCTTCGGCGTCATCGCCGGCTCCAGCTGCTTGGTCTTCGCGCCGCCGCTGCGCATCATCACGTCGAGCGCGACGCGGTACCCGTAGTAGGCGTTCAGCACCGGGTCGTCGGAGCCCACGGCCTCGTCGACGGTCGTGGTCCGGGTCGCCTTCTGAGCCGCGGGAGCGGCCGCGGCGACGCCGCCGTCGGTGCCGCAGCCGGCGAGGAGCAAGACCGGGATCAGCGTGGCGGTCACTGCCAGGTTCTGCATGCGCATGGTGTCCGGATACCTCCTGTTGGACGCGCCGTCAGCAGCAGAAGCGAGCCCTGCGGGCTGTTCGGCACTGACCGTGTAACGTCGGGACACGCATTGTGGTCACTGTGACCTGAGTCACATCGACCCCCTACCCGGGTACTGGTCCCGGAACGGCTCCACGGCGGGAGGTGCCGGGCGCCGCGTATTCCTAGCCTCGATCTCAGGACTTGAGACCGAGGAGATGACGATATGAGCGACGTACTGACCCGCCCGGCGGCCGGACACCGCGCGATCCAGGGCTTGGTTCGTTCACTGCGGTACGGCGCCTCGCTGGTGCCTGTCGGCATCCTGGCGATGGCGGACGCGATCCTGGGGGAGGAAGCGACCGCGGCGCGTCGCCTGAAGACGCGCCCGGCCAGTAGTGCTCGCATGTTCGGGTACGGGCTGCTCACCGCGGTGCTCGGCCTCGCGAGCTGGTTCCTGATGATGCTGGCGGTGCTGGCCGTGGTGCGCGGACCATTCTGGGGATTCGTCGAGCACGGCCCCGTCGAGCCAGGAACCTGGGGCGGCCCGACACGCGCCGGTGCGTGGGCCGTCCACGGCCTGATCGCGGTGCCGTGCCTTGCCATCCTCCTGGCAGTACTGCGCGGCATCGCGGCCCTGCATGCACTGCTGGTCGAGGGCTCGCGCAGGTGGGTGCTTCCGGCAACTATCGTATTGGCGGCGGGCAGCCTGGCATTTTTCTGGTCCTGGCTGCAGCAACTGTGAGTAGGGTCCAACCGTGCAGATTCCGAACGGGTGGCCGCGCCGCCGCTGGGCGTGGGTCGCCGGCCTGGGGGTCGCAGCGCTGCTTGTGCTGACCGTGATGGACCTGGGGCAGCACTACCACGTACCGCTCGGGGCTGTGTTCGCCCTGGCGATCGCACGCGCGCTGGCGCTCGGCCTGGCGTGGCTGCGGCCCCGGCTGGCGGTGGTGGTCTCACTCGTGACAGCTGCCGTCACGGCCGCGCTGACGACGTCCATCAGCTCCAGCGAACCGTGGCCGTGGGGTACGACGGCGGCGTTCGGGCACTCGTTCGTCCTTGCGATCGCAGGTGCGCGTGGACTCGGCCGACGGGAGCTGGTCGGCTGGTGGGTGGCGACTCAGGCAGTGGGCATCGTCTCGATCGAACTGGCGCCGGACCGCGGCAGCTGGAGCGGTCTGATCACCATGGCGGTGCTGTCGGCAGCTGCTGTGGTGGTCGGCGACCTGCTCCGGTCCCGCAGCGAGACGAGTCGTCGGCTGGCCGAGCAGGAGACGATCAGCAGGACTGAGCGTGCCGAGCGGGAGCGGCTGCAGGAGCGGGCCAGGATCGCCCGCGAGCTGCATGACGTCGTGGCTCACCACCTGTCCGTGGTGGTGGTCCGGGCGGACAGCGCGCCGGCCCGGCTGCCCGACGTACCGGACGCCGTCCGTGCAGAGTTCACGGGCATCGCGGATGAAGCACGGGCTTCGCTGACCGAGATGCGGCGCGTACTGCGACTGCTGCGGGAGCCGGTCGAGCAGACAGGGGAGCTGGGCCCGCAGCCGGGGCTGGAGCAGTTGGCCGAGCTTGTTGAGAGCACGCGGCGTGCTGGAGCAGACGTGCAACTGGTGGGTGAGGTCCCGACCGGCTTCGATCCAGCTGTCGAGCTCACGGCGTACCGCGTTGTCCAGGAAGGCCTCAGCAACGCGGTGCGGCACGCGCTACACGCCTCGGTGCACGTGGCGGTACGGCGTAGTGCGCGCGAGCTGGAGGTGACGGTGCAGAACGAGAAACCGCCGCGGTCCGTCGTCCCGGCTCCGGGGACCGGGCACGGGCTGACCGGTATGCGCGAGCGGGTGGCGCTCCTCGACGGGACGGTGACCGCCGGCCCGACCCCGGAAGGCGGTTATCTGGTGCACGCGTTGATCCCGGTGGGAGAGGAGGTGGCGGGTGGCGATCACGGTCATGGTGGTTGACGACCAGGAGATGGTGCGGGCCGGATTCGGTGCGCTGCTGAACGCTCAGCCGGACATCGAGGTGGTCGGACAGGCCGGTGACGGCGCGCAGGCCGTCGAGCTGGCGGCCGAGCTGACGCCGGACGTGATCCTGATGGACGTCCGGATGCCCGTGCTCGACGGGCTCGCCGCCACGCAGCGCATCCTGGCCGGCTCGACGCCGGGGGAGCCGCCGCGGGTCGTGATGCTGACGACGTTCGACCTGGACGACTACGTGTACGCCGCCCTCCGCGCCGGCGCGAGCGGCTTCCTGCTGAAGCACTCCACACCGGACGAGCTGGCCGCCGCGGTCCGCGTCGTCGCGGCCGGTGACGCGCTCCTGGCGCCGTCCGTGACCCGCCGTCTGGTGGAGGACTTCGCTCGCGCGCAACCCGTCGTACCGGCAACACCGGTCCGTCTGACGCCGCGCGAGACCGACGTACTGCGGCTGGTCGCGCGGGGGCTGTCGAACCGGCAGATCGCCGACGAACTGGTGCTGGCCGAGCAGACCGTCAAGACCCACGTCAGCAACATCCTGACCAAGCTGGACCTCCGTGACCGGGCCCAGGCGGTCGTCTACGCGTATGAAACCGGCGTGGTGATCCCTGGTCCGCGACACTGAGTGGATGGATGTTCTCGAACGAGTACGCAGCCTGTGCCTCGCACTGCCCGAAGTGACCGAGCGACCGAGTCACGGTGAGCCGACGTGGTTCGTCCGGGACAAGAAGACGTTCGTCATGTACGCCGACCACCACCACGACGACCGCCTCGGCGTCTGGATGGCCGCGCCGTCCGGTGTGCAGGAGGCGCTGGTCGCCGACGACCCTGAGCACTTCTTCCGGCCGCCGTACGTCGGTCACCGCGGCTGGCTCGGGGTCTACCTGGACGTCGAGGTGGACTGGGGCCACTTCGAGGACCTGGTGGAGACCGCGTACCGCCAGATCGCTCCGAAGACGTTGATCGCCCGGCTGGATCAGTCGTAGCCGTTCTATAGGGTGAAGCGGTGGACATGCGCGGGCCGGTGGGCCAGAAACTGGCGATCTGGCTGGCGTTCGGCAGCTCGGCGGCCGTCATGGTGCTGGAGCTCGTGTCGCTGCGGCTGGTCGCGCCGTACATCGGGCTGACGCTGGAGACGAACACCGCGGTCATCGGCGTCGCGTTGGCGGCCATCGCGACCGGTGCGGCCCTCGGTGGACGGTTCGCGGACGCTGTTCCGCCGCAGCGGACACTCGGTCCGCTGTTCCTGCTGGGCGGCGCCCTGGTGATGGTGATCCTCCCGGTCGTCCGCTGGACCGGTGAGGCGCTCCGGGGCGGCGCGGCCGACCTGGTGTTCCTGGTGCTCGCCGTGACGCTGTTCGCGCCGGCAGCACTCCTGTCGGCCGTCACGCCGATGGTGACCAAGCTGCGGCTGGACACGCTGAGCCAGACCGGCACGGTGGTCGGCAGGCTGTCCGCGTACGCGACGGTCGGCGGCATCGTCGGCACTGTGCTCACCGGGTTCTTGTTCGTGGCGACCATCCCGATCAGCACGATCGTCCTGACGCTGGGTGCCGCGCTGGTGGTTGCCGGTGCCGTGTTGACCTTCCTGCTGCGTGGCATGCAGGCAGCGGTCAAGCCGGTCGCCGTGGCAGTCATCGGCGCCACGCTGACCGTGGTGGCGCCGCGCCCATGTGAGGTCGAGACGGCGTACCACTGCGCCCGGGTTGTCGCGGACCCGAACCGGGAGGGCGGCCGGACGCTGTACCTGGACCAGTTGCGGCACTCGTACGTCGACCTCGACGACCCGACGTACCTGGAGTTCGAGTACATCAAGAGCTTCGCGGCCGCGATCAACGGCACCTGGGCCGAGCGCCGGCCGCTGGACGTGCTGCACATCGGTGGCGGCGGCATGACCATGACGCGGTACCTCTCGGCGACGCGGCCCGGCAGCAAGCACCAGGTGTACGAGATCGACGCGGCGGTCGTGGAGCTCGACAAGCGCGAGCTGGGCGTCCGCCCCGGACCCGAGCTCGCCGTGACCGTGAAGGACGGCCGGCTGGGTGTCCGTGACGAGGCGACGGACAGCCGGGACCTGGTCCTGATGGACGCGTTCAGCGGCCTGTCCGTGCCGTGGCACCTGACGACGCGCGAAGTGATCTCCGATGTCCGCCGGGTGCTGCGGCCGGACGGGCTCTACCTGATGAACGTCATCGACCACGGCGACGCGAAATTCCTGAAGGCCGAGATCAAGACCGCGCAGGCCGTCTTCCCGTACGTCGCGGTGATCGCACGCAAGGACGAGCTGTCCGGCCGCAGCGGCGGCAACTTCGTGGTCGCCGCCGCCGACCGGCCGATCGAGTCCGCGGCGATCGAGCGTCAGCTCGGGCCCTCGCTGGACGTCCTCGACCGGCCGGACGGTTTCGTCGGCGACGCGCCGGTGCTGACCGACGACTACGCGCCGGTCGACCAGTTGCTCACGCCGTACAGCGGCTGACCGTCTTGTGATTGCATGTGGTCATGCACCCACGCGCAGGCCAGCCGGCACAACCCGAGGACCTCGTCGACGTCGACGCCATGCTGGCGGCGTACGCCGACCTCACCCCGGACGTGGCGAACCCGGCCCAGAAGGTCGTCTTCGGTACGTCGGGCCACCGGGGCTCCAGCCTCGACGCCGCGTTCAACGAGGCGCACATCCTGGCGATCACCCAGGCTGTCTGCGAGTACCGGGCCGGTCAGGGCACGACAGGACCGTTGCTCGTCGGCCGGGACAGCCACGGTCTGTCGGAGCCGGCCTGGCGCACGGTGCTCGAGGTGCTGGCCGGTAACGGCGTGCAGACGCTCGTGGACAGCGCCGACCGGCTCACGCCGACCCCGGCGGTGTCGCACGCGATCCTCCGGCTGAACCGCGGCGCCGGCGCCGGCGCGGACGGCATCGTGATCACGCCGTCCCACAACCCGCCGCGCGACGGCGGCATCAAGTACAACCCGCCGCACGGCGGCCCGGCCGACTCGGACGCGACCAGCTGGATCGCGAACCGGGCCAACGAGCTGATCGCGGGCGGCAACCGCGAGGTCCGCCGCACGCCGTTCGAGCAGGCCCGTCAGGACGCGGGGGACTACGACTTCGTCGCGCACTACGTCGACGACCTGCCGTCGGTGCTCAACCTGGCCGCGATCCGCGACGCCGGGGTGCGGATCGGCGCGGACCCGCTCGGCGGCGCGAGCGTCGACTACTGGGCCGCGATCGCCGAACGGCACCACCTCGACCTGACCGTGGTGAACCCGCGGGTCGACCCGGCCTGGTCGTTCATGACGCTGGACCACGACGGCAAGATCCGGATGGACTGCTCCTCGCCGTACGCGATGGCCTCGCTGGTCGCGCAGCGGGACAAGTACGACGTGGCGACCGGGAACGACGCGGACGCCGACCGCCACGGCATCGTCACGCCGGACGCCGGGCTGATGAACCCGAACCACTACCTGGCGGTCGCGATCTCGTACCTGTTCAGCAACCGCCAGTGGGGTCCGGACGTCGCCGTCGGCAAGACGCTCGTGTCGTCGTCGCTGATCGACCGCGTGGTCGGCAACCTGGGCCGTCGGCTCTGGGAGGTGCCGGTCGGCTTCAAGTGGTTCGTGCCGGGTCTCGTGGACGGCTCGGTCGGCTTCGGCGGCGAAGAGTCGGCCGGGGCGAGCTTCCTGCGCTTCGACGGCACGGTGTGGACCACTGACAAGGACGGGATCCTGCTGGCGCTGCTGGCGAGTGAGATCACCGCTGTGACCGGTGAGACGCCGTCGGTGACTCACGCCAAGCTGGTGGAGCAGTTCGGCGCATCGGCGTACTCGCGGGTGGACGCGCCGGCCACGCGCGAGCAGAAGGCCCAGCTGGCCGCTCTGTCGCCCGATGCGGTGACCGCGACCGAGCTGGCCGGGGAGCCGATCGTGGATCGCCTGACGCACGCTCCCGGGAACGGCGCCGCGATCGGTGGGCTGAAGGTCACCACCGAGTCGGCGTGGTTCGCCGCCCGTCCGTCCGGGACCGAGGACCTCTACAAGATCTACGGCGAGTCGTTCAAGGGCGCCGAGCACCTGGACGAGGTGTTCACGCAGGCGCGTGACGTGGTGTCCAAGGCGCTGGGCTAACGCACGAAGGAGTCCAGCAACCGTTCCAGATCCGCGGCGGGGTCCTCGGTGAGCCCGCTGTGGATCGGACCGGGATGGACGACGGTGCTGCGCGGCGCCGCCAGCCACCGGAACCGCTCGCCGATCGAGGTGCCCGCCGCCGGCCCGCCGGCCGCCTCACCGGCGCAGATCGCTCGCACCTGGTCCAGCGACGCACACACGACGTCGACGTCAACTGCTGGGTCCAGGGCCCTCAGACGGTCCGCGTTCACGTCCCATCCGGCGCCCAGGTAGTCCAGTGCCCGGCAGTAGAGCACCGCGCCGACGTTGATGAACTCACCGCGCTGGATGCGCGGCGCGGCCCGCAGGATCACGTAGTCGAAAGGCTTCATCGCAGACCTCCCGGCACCCAGGCCGCCCGCTTCTCCAAGCGTGCCAGCAGATGTCCGAGGTACCGCTCACGGTCACCGTCGCCGAGCCACTCGTCGGGCACCAGCGCGATCACTTCCGTGAGCAGGTCCGGGGTGATCGCCGCGGCCAACTCGGCGTCCACCTTCGCCACGCCCGGCATCGCGACCGAGAAGACGTGGTCGTTGGCGTCGTACGGCAAGGAAGCGAACTTCTCCGCCGCCATCCACGAGTGGTGGAAGTACAGCGCGGCGCCGTGGTCGATCAGCCACAGGTTCTTGTGCCAGACGAGCATGTTCGTGTTCCGCCACGACCGGTCCACGTTGGCCACGAACGCGTCCAGCCACAGGATCCGCGCCATCGCGTCGTCACCCGGGTTGCCGGCCGACCCGTCGTACCCGAAGGAGCCCGGCAGGAAGTCGACGGCCAGATTGAGCCCGGCGCTGCGGATCAGCAGCTCCTGGATCTCGAAGTCCGGTTCCGACCTGCCGATCGCCGGGTCGAGCTCGATCAGTTTCAGCTCCGGGACCCGCAGCCCGAGCCGGCGGAACAGCTCGCCGACGATCACCTCGGCGACCAGCGCCTTCGGGCCCTGGCCGGCGCCGTGGAACTTGATCACGTACGTCCCGAGATCGTTGCCCTCGACAACACCGGGCAGCGATCCTCCCTCCCGCAGCGGCAGCACGTACCGGGTCGCGGTGACTACTGGCAGACTCACGCCGGAGAGCCTAACTGGTTAGCGACCGGGTACCGGTGCAGGGTGAAACATCCGTCCTTCGGGGTCGAGGAAGAGTTACTCCTCGTGTCCGCGACCGGTGACCCGCTGCCACGGAGCAAGGCCGTCGTGGCGGACGTGCAGGACCTCGACGTCACCCTCGAACTCACCCGCGCGATGGTCGAGATCAACACCCCGGTCTGCGAATCGGCCGCCGAGCTGCGGACCGCGTTGTCGGGCATGCGCGGCAAGCTCGCGCTGGCGGCCGCGGACGAGGGCGCCCGGCTGCTGGCGATCGGCGTACCGCCGCACGGCCGGGCAGCGCAGGCGATCACCAGGAAGCGGCGCTACCAGGAACTGGCGCAGCGGTGGGGCCTGCTGGCTCGGGAGCAGGGCGTGTGCGGCTGTCATGTCCATGTCGATGTATCGGATAAAGAGACAGCCGTCCGCGTCAGCAATCACCTCCGTCCGTGGTTGCCGGCACTGCTCGCTCTCACCGCGAACTCACCGATCTACCTCGGCCAGGACACCGGCTTCGCGAGCTGGCGGTGGCTGATGACCACCCGCTGGCCGTGCGCCGGCCCACCGCCGTACCTGGAGTCGTTGGAGCACTACGAGGCCCTGGTCGCGATGCAACTGGCGGCCGGGACTCTCATGGACGAGCAGATGGTCTACTGGGACATCCGGCCGTCCACACACCTGCCGACGGTCGAGGTGCGGGTGAGCGACATCCCGCTCACGGTGGACGAGACCGTGCTGCTGGCGACGCTGGTGCGCGCTGTAGTGATGATCGCGCTCGAGGATGGCGGCCGGGGCCCGAAGCTGGAGCCGGAGGTGCTGCGTGCGGCGTACTGGCTGGCTGCGCGGGACGGTGTCACGGGGGACGGGCTGGACGTGCTGACGGCCGAGTCGATCCCGATGGCACAGGTCCTGGAACGGCTGCAACGCCATGCGACGCCTGCCTTGCAAGAACTCGGCGCGGTCGACCTTGTCGCTGGGGGGATCCAGCGTGCGCTGACCGACGGCAACGGTGCCGTGAAGCAGCGCAGGGCCCTCCGTGAGGGCGAGGACTTCGTCGCCCTCACGGAGGTCAAGCCCTAGCCGCGGAGGAAGTCTTCCAGGCCGTGCAGGTCGTCCGTGTTGACGTAGTCGACGTCAGCAGCGACCAGCTCGCGCCAGAGCGCCTCGCGCGCCGCGCCCGGTACGTCCGGGGTCGCCCAGAAGCGGACCTTGTACCCGGCGTGGTGGGCCGTCACCACGATGTCGTGCAGCTTTGTCCTCTCGGCCTCCGGCATCGGCCCGACGCCCTGCCAGGTGAAGACGTTCGTCCAGTTGTCGCTGACGAGCGGCATCAGCGACGCCGGCATCCCGGACTGCAGGTCGGCGAGGCGTCCGTCGTACCCGGCGTAGCGGACCTTCTGCGCCTTCATCACGTCCAGCGGACGGTTGCCGCTGATGACCGACGTGACCGCGCCCTCGAACACCCGCCCGTCGACGAAGATCGTGCTGATCCCGCGGTACTGCGCCAGCGCCTTGTCCACCGCGGCGTACGTCGACGGTCCGTCGCTCTTGATGTCGATCAGCAACTGGAACCCGCCGCCGCGCTTGTAGACCTCGCCGTGGTTCTCGCGGACCCGGTCCGCCAGCGGCTTCAAGTACAGGCTCTCCAAGGTACGGCCGGGCTTCGCGTCCTCCAGGTCGTGGGCGACCCGCAGCTCACCGTCGATCAGCCAGACGTCCGCCTCGACGCTGTTGAAGCCACGGTCCAGCGCGTCCTGCAACGGCCGGCGGTGGTCGTAGTCGTTGTGCGCGTGTGCCGACGGCAGCGCCCGGACGGCCGGGGCGTCGTACGACTTCGGGAGCTTCAGGTGGTTGGCCCGGACGACGTCGCGCACCCGGTCCGGGTAGTCGCTGATGATCCCGTCGACACCCTGGTCGACGAACCACTGCATGGTGGCCGGATCGTCGACCGTCCACGGAATCACCTTGAGCCCGGCCTGGTGCGCCGCGTCCACGGTGGCCTTGGTGAAGTACGGCCGGAACGCCGGGTCGGAGATCTTGCCACCCTGCGGGAAACCGTCGACCGGCGAGATCGCCGACGCGCCGAACGACTTCACCGCCTTGATCGGGTCACCGCCGAAATCGTCGATGTCGATCCCGCCCAGCCACGGCGACTTCCCGGGCTTGCCGATCTGCAGGAAGTCGAAGTTGTCCAGCGCGACCAGCGGCAGCTGCGGCATCACCTCGCGCATCCGCATCAGCGAACCCCAGTCGAAGCTCTGGATCGTCACCTGACGGGCGATGTTCGCCTTGCGGATCTCACTGGCGACCACCTGGACGAACTGCTCGCGCGGCGCGGTCTCGGACGGTGCGCCCGCCTCGACCTTGGTCTCGACGTTGAGCTTCACGCCGTACGCGCGGTAGCGGTGCACCAGCGCGAACACGTCCCGCAGCTCCGGCATCCGGGCACCCGGGTCGGGCTGCTGCGCCGGGAAGTTCGGCAGGGTCTGCGAGCCGCAGTCCAGCTGCTTCACCTGCTGCAGCGAGAGCGTGTTGACGAACTTGCCGACGTACGGGTACTCGGGGTCGCCAGGGGTGTACGGCGCCGTGTCACGGCACTTCTTGCCGTCGACCTTGCGGTCGTGGGTCACGACGGCGTACCCGTCCTGGGTGATCTGCACGTCGAGCTCCAGCGTGCTGACACCGAGCTGCAACCCGTGCGAGAACGACGCGATCGTGCTCTCCACGGTCAGCCCGAGCCCACCGCGGTGAGCCTGGATGTCGAACTCACCACGAGCAGCGGCGGCCGGGGCGGCCGGAAGCAGCAGTCCGGCGATCAGCGCGCACGGCAGCAGTGCGCGGGGAAGGCGGCGCATGAGGGGTTCCTTCCGGAGGGGTCATGGGCGGGACGTCCCTGAGGCTGTCTGCCCCAGACATACCCACGTCCTCGCGAAGGTAGCCGAAAAGCAGCCCACCGATGACGCTCAGGTGCTTGGTACCGCCCCGGCGCCCGCGCAGGTAAGGCGCCGGCGTACTGCGCAGGTAAGCCCCGGCGTACTGCGCAGGTAAGGCCCCCCCGCGTGCTACGCCGGCGCTCGTCGCTCCGCTCCTCCCGCGCCTGCTACGCGCGCTCCCACCCACCCTCCGGCTGGCGCCGGCGCATAGTTTCCGGCTGGCGCCGGGTGGTTTCGGCTTGCGCCCGGGGTTCCGGCTGGCGCCGGGTGGTTTCGGCTTGCGCCCGGGGTACCGGCTGGCGCCGGGTGGTTTCGGCTTGCGCCCGGGGTTCCGGCTGGCGCCGGGTGGTTTCGGCTTGCGCCCGGAGTTCCGGCTATCGCCGGTTGTTGCGGGCTGCCGCCGCGCTCTGGGCGCTGCCACGCGCTACCTGCGGGGCTCCGCCCGCTTGCTGCGCGCTGCCGCGCGTGCGTGCGTGCGTCTCGCTGCGCGTGCTACGCGGACGCTCCGTCGCTCCGCTCCTCCCGCGTCCTCTACGCGCGCTCCGCTCACCGTCGGCGCGGCGTCGACGCACGACCCCAGGCCACCGCCGTACCAGCCGCGGTACCGACGCCGTACCTGCAACCTCGCGTCGAGGCCGCCGCAGCCGTGGTCACTCGCCACCTCGCCCTTCAAACCACGAACCCCATGTCGCCGAGTCGTGTCAGATGGCTCGACCCCGATTCGCCGAATCGTGGATCAGGGCTGCAAAAACAGTCGAATGACGACCTCAATCCACGACTCGGCGGGTCGAGATCCTGCAGCGCGTTCTCGGCCGTCGTACCTGCAGCCGTGGTGCCTGCAGCGGTCGTACGTGCTGGCGCCGTACCTCCCTGCGTCGTACCTGCAGCCCTCGTATGCGTTGCCGCTGTACGTCCCGGCGTCTAACCGGCCGTCGCCGTACCTTGCGAGTGCCGTACCGGCGCCGTGCCGGCTGCCGTCGTGCCTGCTGGCGCCGTACGTGCTGGCGTTGTACGGGCAAGAGTCGTACCCGCTGTCGCCATACTGGCTGTCGCGGTACGTCCCGGCGTCGTGCCGGCAACTGTCACACGTCCTCGCGTCGTACCTGCGCCGGTCGTACGTGCTGGCGCGTTGCCGGCTGGAGTCGTACTTGCAACCGCGGTGCCGGCAGCGGTCGTGCCTGCTGGCGCCGTACGTGCTGGCGTTGTACCGGCAAGAGTCGTACGCGTCGCCGCCGTACGTCCTAGCGTCGTACCGGGAACTGTCATACGTCCTCGCGTCGTACCTGCGGCGGTCGTACGTGCTGGCGCGTTGCCGGCTGGAGTCGTACCCGCCGCCGCGCTTCCTGGCGTCCTACCGCCCGGCGTTGTACGGCGAGCGTGGTGCCTGCAGCCGTCGTACCTGCTGACGTCTGACCCGCATCCGTCGTACACGGCTGCCGCGCACTCCTGCGCCCCCACTCGCCCGGGCGCTATCACCCGTGCCCCGCAAACTCCTCTGCCACTGCCAACCCACGCCTGCAACCGCCTGGCCACAGCTGACGCACCTACGGCACAGAACTAATGCGCCGCACCGACTCAGTCTCCGCGGTGATGTGGCCGTTCTTGAACGTCTTGTCCAGCGTGCCTTCCGTCCGCCGGGTGAGAGTCAGGTTGACCGGGCACGTAGCGGGCGGCTTGACGCCGGGAGTCGGAGTCGTCTGAGACGGACGGATCGATCCAGCCGGGATGGTGGCCGACGTCCGCCCAGGCACGAGCTCCAGGCTGTCGGTCAGGATGCATTCGCCGGCCCAGGTCAGGACGGACGGAAGCTCGGACGGCCGACTGTCGATGCGGACCGGAATCGCAACCCGCCGAGAGTACGTCGCACCGGCCAGTGGAGCAGCAAGACGGACCCTCTCGGGAAGTCTCACCGTCGAGCTCGGTGCCGAGTCGTCGCCCATCCCGCGAGTGAGGTCGAACGTGATCTCCGTCCCCGCCTGCACCACGCCGTCCAGTTGACCGCTGTAGTCCGTGACGCCGGCCGCGTGATGACGCTTGAGCTCGACCTCCTTTCCACCCCCGGACGAGCGCACCGACTCGCCGTCGCCCAGCTCGACGAACGTGAGCGTGCCGACCCGGTACGACGCGCTCACGTTCGCGACCTCGGCCGTCTCCGGCAGCGTGACGACGTAGTTGGCCGTGATCCCGCTCGTCCGGATGTCCTTCGAGTCGACCGTCGAACATCCGGCGAGCACGAGCACCGTCGCGACAACCGCAATCCGCTTCACGGTCAGCGAAGCTAGCAGCGCCGGGGGTTAGGCCTCTTGGGTAGAACTACTCGTACTGCAAGGCCTCCAGGGGGTTGAGCCGGGCCGCGCGGCGGGCGGGCCAGATGGCGGCGAAGATGCCGACGACGATCGACAGGACGGCGAAGATGACCAGTTGGCCGCCGGGCACGGTGAACGAGATCTCCTCGAGCCGGGCCGCGAGCAGCGAGGCCAGCACCAGTCCGAGGACGATGCCGATCACCGCCCCGATCAGCGCCGTGATCACGCTTTCCTGGCGGATCATGCGTTTCACCTGACCTCGGGTCAGGCCGATCGCGCGCAGCATGCCGAGTTCCCGGGTCCGCTCGAACACGGTCAGCACGAGGGTGTTGACGATGCCGAACAGGCTGACCACCACCGACAGCGCCAGCAGCACGTACAGCACGTTGAGCAGGCTCTTGATGCTGTCGGTCTGGGCGTCCTTGAACTGCTCGATGGTCACCGCCTTGGCGTTCGGGAACGCACTCATCGCCGCGTTCAACGTGGCGGTGTTCTCGGGCGTCACCCCGCCCTGCATCGTGAGGAACGTGTAGATGTTCTGCGGCTGCGGCGTGGCCGAGTCGAACGCGGCCGTCGAGATCGTCACGTTGCCGAACGGCGAACCACCCGCCGGCGGCTTGAAGATCCCGCGCACCTGGAACGGCAACTGCTTGCCGGTCACCATCTGCAAGGTGATCGCCGACCCCAGCCCCAGACCGTGCTCCTTGGCGTAGTCGGAGTCGACGATCGCGCCGTCGGGCTCCAGCTCGGCCAGCGACGCCTGCGAGCCCGCCTGCCAGTCGAAGCTGAGCAGCTGCGGCGCCGTCCGATCGATCGCGGTGATCGAGATCGTCTTGCCGAACGCCTGCGCCTGGCCGCCGCGGACGCTCGTCACCTCCTTGACCGCCGGCACCTCCGCAGCCTTCTCGGCCACCGCCGGCGGCAGCGGGCTGAAGTTGTTCTGCGCGGTGATCGCGTAGTCGGAGCTGGAGATCCGGTCGACGGCGTCCTCGAACGGCTTGATCAGCCCGGCGCCCAGGGTCGCGACCAGCGTGACCAGCGCGAGCCCGATCATCAGCGCGGCGGCGGTCGACGCGGTCCGGTGCGGATCGCGCCGGCTGTTCTGGCCGCCGATCGCCACCGCCGGCCGGTCCGGCAGGATGCGCGGGAGCTCCGCGCGCCGCCCGAACAGCCGCTTTATCGCCCAGATCGGGACCAGCACGATCGGCCAGATCAGAGCCGTCAGTACGACGACCGACCAGCGCGCGACCGGATCCGATACCGCGGCCAGCGGACGGACGAGCCGCGAGGAGAACGCGGCGATCCCGATGAACAGCAGCAGCACGCCCGCGCCGAGCAGTGACAGCAGGGTGCTCGTCTTCAGGCCGTCCGCGAACAAGCCGACCAGGACGCAGGCGATGCCGGCGGCCGCGAGCAGCGCCGCTCCGACCGGACGGTAGCGGTGCAGCCGTCCGGGGGCGAGGACCGCGCCCTCGCGGACCGCCGCGATCGGCGGCACCCGCGTCGCCCGCCACGCCGGGCGCAGGCTCGCGACGGTCGTCACCACGACGCCGACGAGCAGCGCGACCACGATCGTCCGGGTCTCGAAGACCAGACCGTTGTTGGGCAGCGTGAAACCGATCGCGTCGAACAGCTTGAACAGCCCGGTCGCGATCGCGAGCCCGAGGAACAGGCCGGCGATCGCCGAGACCAGGCCGGTGACGAAGGCTTCCAGCACCACCGAGCCGAGAACCTGCCGCCGGGACGCGCCGAGCGTCCGCAGGGTGGCGAACTCGCGGGTGCGCTGGGCGATCGTGATGGCCAGCGAGTTCGCGATCACGAACGACCCGACGAACAGCGCGATCGCGGCGAACACGAGCAGGAACGTCCGGAGGAAGTTGAGGAACGTCGTCGTCCCGGCGGCGTCCTCCGCGGCCTGTTCGTCGGCGGTCCGCACCTGGGTCGCCTCCGGAAGGATCGGCTGTACGGCGCTGACCAGCTGCTGTGGCGTGACCCCGGACTTGGCCGCGATCAGGATCTGGTCGAGCTTGCCGACCTTGCCGAACAACCGCTGTGCGGTACCGAGGTCGAACCCGGCCAGCGTGGCGCCGCCGATCGACGACACCGCGCCGAACTCGACCAGTCCGGTGATCCGCATCTGCTGGGCCGCGCCGCGGGCCTGCACACCGACTGTGTCGCCGGTCGCGAGTCCCTTCTTCTTGGCGGTCTGGGTGTCGACGACCACCTCGCCGGAGGCCGGCCAGCCGCCCGACACCAGGGTCAGCGAGTTGAACTGCGGCTGCTCGGGATCGACGCTGAAGCCGATGTTCGGCGCGCCGCCGAAGACGATGACCTTGCCGTCCTTGCCGATCAGCTGCGCCTCGCCGCTGACCACGCCGCCCGCCGCGCCGACCTCGGGCAGCTCGCGGACCTTGTCCAGCAGGCCGGCCTGGAACGGCGGCGCGGTGACGACGGTGCCGTCGTCGGCCGCTTCGAACGCGGTCTTCCCGGTGATCGCGGCGTCGGTGTTCTTGTAGTTCTCGGTGAAGATCGAATCGAACGCCGACGTGATCGAGTCGGTCAGGACGTACGTGCCCGAGATCAGCGCCACGCCGAGCACGACGCCGATCGCGGTCAGCGCCGTCCGGAGCTTGCGGGCCAGCAGCCCCTGGAGCGCGAACCTGATCACTGCAGGTCCAGCGTGTCGATGATCTGCAGGATCTCGTGCTGGCTGGTCCGGCCGGTCTCCTTCACGATCTGGCCGTCGGCCAGGTAGAGCACCCGGTCGGCCAGCGCGGCCGCCCGGGCGTCATGGGTCACCATCACCAGCGTCTGGCCGTACTCCTCGACCGAGGACCGCATCAGCGTGAGGATCTCGCCGCTGGTCCGGGAGTCGAGGTTGCCGGTCGGCTCGTCCGCGAACACCACGGTCGGCCGCGAGACCAGCGCCCGCGCGATCGCGACCCGCTGCTGCTGGCCGCCGGACAGTTCGGCGGGCCGGTGGTCGAGACGGTCGGTGAGACCGACGCGCTCGATCAGGTCGTCGAAGTACTGCGGGTCCGGCTTCGTGCCGGCGATCGTCAGCGGAAGCAGGACGTTGTCCCGGGCGCTGAGCATCGGCAGCAGGTTGAAGAACTGGAAGATGAAGCCGATGTGTTCCCGGCGGAGCTTGGTGAGCGCGTCGTCACCGAGCGTGGTGATCTCGATACCGTCGATGAGCACCGAGCCCGAGGTCGGGCGGTCCAGCCCGGCCAGGATGTGCATCAGCGTCGATTTGCCTGATCCGGACGGCCCCATCACCGCCGTGAGTTGCCCCGGCTCGATCCGGACGCCGACCCCACGCAGCGCCTGGACTGCCGTATCCCCTTCGCCGTACACCCGTACGACGTCATGTGCCTGTACGACCTCGGTCGCGGTCCCCACCATGCCGACCATCGCCCCTCCCGGCGATCCAACGGCCCCCAGCCTGTTCGGATATCTCTGTCCTTCGAGTCTGACCTCGATCGGGCGTTCCCGACAGGGGGGTGACCCCGATCGGTCCCTGAGCCGGGCTGGCGGGGTGGCGGCGGCGAAACCGGCCGTCCGGGGGACAAGCCGTTGCCTCAAGCAACGCCAGGTGGGGGAGAAGAGGGTGCCGGACCGGGAAGCGCCTCACGGCGCGTGGCCGCTCGTAGCGGCTTATTTTGGGACCCGGGGCTTGCACCGGCCCGACACCTCGAACAGTGTAGCGGGTGCCCAAACCCCTTGTCCTGTTGGGATTCCAGGCGGCGAGACGTTATAACACCCGTCGGCGCCGCATGCAACTACCAGAGATTCCCGGCGCGTTCGGCGCGGGCCGCGGTCTGCAGCTGGTCAGCGGTCTCGACCAGTTTCGACGCGGACAGGACCTGGTCGTGGCCGTCGTCGGCGAGGTGGGCGCGTCCGGTCGCCACGATCCGCGCGAACGCGGCCGCGCGATCCAGCGTGGTCGCGAAGTCACCGGTAGCGACGCCGCGCAGTACGGCGTCCACCATGTCCCGCACCTCGGCCGGCCCGGGCGGCTCGGCGACACCCGCGACGACGGCGTGCACCTCGGCGTACTTGCGGCCGGTGGCGAACTCGCGGGAGACCGCCTCGGCGTTCGTATGCACCCAGGAGCGCAGCACGTACAGCCTCCAGAGCGCCCCGGGCAGCGAGTCGGCGGGGGAGTCCGACCACAGCTCGGCCAGCTCGTCGAGACCGTACTCGTCGGCGAGCTTGACCACCCGCGCGTGCACCTCGGTGTCCTCGGACTTGCGCACCCCGCGGACCAGCAGCTCGGCCGTCCGGTGCGCGGCCTCGGTGACGGTCGCCGGATCGGCGGCACCGGGCAGCGACTCGAACAGCTTGTTGCCGGGCATCACCGGCCGACGCGGGTTGGGGGTGCTCACGGCCTCCATGGTGCCTGACGCCGTGCGGTGCCGCATGCCGACCCGGCGCAGTCAGTACGCTCGACACATGGCAGGCGCGGGGAAGGCGAACGGGAAGCTCGCCAAGAACTTGGTCAAGTACGGCGTGCGGTACGGCCCGCTCGTCGTCGAGGCGGTCCGGCACGGACGCGAGCCCGCGCAGCAGGCCCTCCAGGCCGCCTGGGCGAAGCGGTCCGCGCGTCGCAAGGCGGCGGAGCACGCTCTCACCGTGCGCGAGGGCTCCTTGCTGAAGGTGATCAAGGACGGGCAGGCCATCTTCTTCGTGTTCTCCGGCGACGCGATCGTGACGACGTACCCCGCCGTCCCGCAGAGCAGCTATCCCGAGCTGTTGCGGCACGCGGACCTGGACAACCGCGAGCCGGCCGCGGTGCCGGCCGCCCGTAAGGCGCAGTTCCTGCCGAAGGTCCGCCGCAAACGTTGACGCGCGCGTAACATCCCGGACCCGGCCGGGCAACAGGCCGGACGCAGAGTGGAAGGACGTTTCCACGAGGGAGGGCGTCCGCATGCTCTGGAAGATCAGGACCGAACTCGCCGACCGGCCCGGTGCCCTGGCCGAACTCGCTGCACGGTGTGGTGCGGACGACATCAACATTCTCAGCCTCGAGGTCTTCACCGCCGAGACCGGCGCGGTCGACGAACTGGTGGTCTCCACCGGCGTCGGCTGGACCGCCGACGACCTGACCGCGCTCGCGGCCGAGGCAGGCTGCGTCCGTACGACGGTCCGCCCGTGCCAGGCCGACGTCCTGAGCGACGCCCCGACCCGGTACCTGCGCGCCGTCCTGCGATTGATCGACGACCCGGTGTCGGTCGACGACGAGCTGGGCAACCTGCAGGGGTTCGACGAGTACACGCCGGCCGAGTGGGCCCGCGCGGACGTGCTGGTCGAGATCGCCGGGCGGCTGGCCGACCGGTTCGAGACGCCGGCGGGGCCCCGGCCCGGGAGCGGCGTACCCGACCTTCGGCTCGCGACCGTCGACGACGCCGAGGCCGTGGTCGCGATGCACGACCGGTGCTCGTACGAGAGCCGCACCCGGCGCTACCACGTGCCGATGCCGAAGCTCACCGCCCGGACCGCGCGGCACCTGTCGGCGCCCGCCGGCGGGGTCTCGGTCGTCGCGTGCGTCGACGACGCCGTGATCGGGATGGCGACGGCCGCGCCGTGGGAGGAGCTGGGCAGCACGACGATGGAGATCGCCGTGCTGGTCGAGGACGGCTGGCAGGGCCAGGGCCTCGGGCTGCGGCTGCTGCGCCAGGTGGTGGACGAGGCGCGGCTCCTCGGCGCCGATCGCGTCGTGTGCATGGTGCAGCCGGAGAACCACGCGATGCTCCGCACCCTCGAGCGGTTGCGGATGCGATCGCGGGTGGTTCGGGACGGCGACAGTCTGATGGTGAGTGTCGCACTGTCCGACCAGAGCCTGTCACATGCGGTGGATCGACCGCCGGTGCAATATCGTCAGACGCGTGCCACCCCTTCCCACCGGTCGGAACCCCCACGGTCTGCTGGTCAACCTGCCCGCGAGCACGCGCTCGCCGCTCTTTCAGCTCTTCAGCCGATTTCTGGTCGCGCTGGGACTGCTGACCGTGATGGTGCTGATCGTGGTGGTCGACCGTGACGGGTACAAGGACAGCTACGACGGCAACGTCGGTCTGATCGACGCGATCTACTACGCAACCGTTACGCTCACCACGACCGGGTACGGCGACATCACGCCGGTGACGCCGACCGCCCGGCTGGTGAACGCCTTCATCGTGACGCCGCTGCGGATCTCGTTCCTGGTGGTGCTGGTCGGTACGACACTGGAAGTGCTGGCCAACGAGGGTCGCCGGATCATGCGCGACACGCGCTGGAGGAAACGGATGAAGGACCACACCATCGTCGTCGGCTACGGCACCAAGGGCCGGGCCGCGGTGCAGACCCTGATCAGCAACGGCGTGAAGCGCGACGAGATCGTCGTGATCGACCCGCGCGCGCAGGCGATCGGTGACGCGGGCAACGACCAGATGGCCGCGTTCCACGGCGACGCGACGAACCGGACGGTGCTGCGCCGCGCCGAGGTGATGACGGCGCGCGAGGTGATCGTGACCACCGACCGGGACGACTCGGCCGTCCTGGTCACGCTCGCGGTGCGCCAGCTGAACCCGAACGCGCACGTCGTGGTCGCGGTCCGCGAGGAGGACAACGTGCCGCTGCTGCGGCAGAGCGGCGCGGACGCCGTCGTCACCTCCTCGGAAGCGGTCGGCCGGCTGCTCGGCCTGTCCGCGGTCAGCCCGAACCTCGGCGAGGTGATGGAGGACCTGCTCACCTACGGCGAGGGTCTCGAGGTCGCCGAA
Source organism: Kribbella sp. NPDC003557 (assembly GCF_040610805.1). NCBI lineage: Bacteria > Bacillati > Actinomycetota > Actinomycetes > Propionibacteriales > Kribbellaceae > Kribbella > Kribbella sp. NPDC003557. The sequence goes on along the minus strand of NZ_JBEXMY010000015.1, from coordinate 51,886 downwards.
CGCCCGGTCCTCGGGCGCGAGGTCGGCAAGCCGCCGTCCGCCGTACCGGACCGGGTCGTCTCGGTGGTCCGCGACGGCAAGGTGCACCGGTACTACGACTCGAACGTTTCGGTCCTGGCCGCCGGCGACAAGCTCATCGTCGTCCGCCCCGCCAAGGAGACCCCGTGGGCCGAGCGCCCGGGCGCCGAAGAGGACGACGAGTAAGCCCTTCCGCCCGTCCGGTCGCCGTGCTTAGAGTCGAACTGCCTGGGGGACGGACTCTGGCAGGGGGCGGTCATGAAGTTGAACAGGGCAGCTCGGATCGCGGCGATCGCAGCGTTGGTCGGTGCTGGACTGAGTGGGGCACAGAGTCAGGCCACGGGCCTGCCGGGCGGCGACGCCTGCGTCTCGGAGGACAGCGTCGTCCAGGCGCGCGGTGGGCGTGAACCGGATCTCGGACAGGTCGCGCAGGATCTGCCGGCCGCCGCGAAGAACAAGGCGAAGGCGGGCTTCAGGGCGACCGTTCCGGTGTACTTCCATGTGGTCACGGACGGCTCGATCGGCGCGCTGACGACGGCGCAGATCCAGGCGCAGATCGCCGTCCTCAACAACACCTACGCGGGCGGCGAAGGCGGTGCCAGGACCGGGTTCAGGTTCACCCTGGCGGGCGTGACGCGGACCGACAACGCGACCTGGTTCTACGCGGGCGCGGGCGGTCTGCCCGAGCACGACATGAAGCACGCCCTGCACACCGGCGGTCCCGGCGACCTCAACCTCTACTCGACCACCGCGGGCGCGGGCCTGCTCGGGTGGGCGTACCTGCCGGACATCGTCACGAAGCCCGGCCAGGCGTACCTCGACGGCGTCGTCATCGACTGGGAGTCCTTCCTGGGCACGTCGACCACGTACGCGGGCCGCTACGACCAGGGCGAGACCACGACACACGAGGTCGGCCACTGGCTGAACCTCGAGCACACGTTCTACGGCGGCTGCAACGCGAAGGGCGACTTCGTCGACGACACCCCGGCCGAGAAGACCCCGACCAGCGGCTGCCCGGCCGGCAAGGACACCTGCAAGGCACCAGGCCTCGACCCGATCCACAACTACATGGACTACTCCTACGACTCCTGCTACACCCAGTTCACGCCCGGCCAGGCCCAGCGCATGGCCGACGCCTGGCTGTTCTACCGAGCGTAGGTCCTACCCGGGCCCTGACGGCTGCTGTGCAGGCAGCCGTCAGGGTCTTTGCTTTCACTTCTCGCAGTTCTCGCAGTTCTCGCAGTTCTCGCGGACGGAGTTGACCGGAGGACCACGGCGACCTATGGTCTGATCTGTAAACGATTACAAGAACGATTACAGGAGGTCGGCGTGAGTCGTCCGACGATCGCTGGGGTGGCCCGGGCGGCCGGGGTCTCGGTGGCGTCGGTGTCGCGCGTGCTGAACGGGTTGCCGGCCACCGAGGAGATGGTCGAGCGGGTGCAGCGGGCGGTGTCCGAGCTCGGGTACGTGCCTGACGCGCGGGCCCGGTCGCTGAAGGTCGGGCGGACGTTCCAGTTGACGCTGGCGGTCGCGGACGTCGGTAACCCGGTGTACGTGACGATGATGCGCGCGGTCGAGGAGGTCGTGGCCGCGGCCGGTTACCGGCTCGTGGTGACGACGACGGGGCCGGACGTGGTGGACGAGGTCGCGCTGGTTCGGGGGATGGCGCGTGGGTACGCCGACGGTCTGCTGATCAGCCCGCTGCGGGTCGACGAGGACCTGGTCAAGTCGATCCGTGAATGCGAGGTCCCGGTCGTCGTCGCCGGTAACGTCCCGGCGAAGGCCGGTGTCGACACCGTGCGCGCCAACTCGCCCAAGGGCATGCTGCTCGCCGTCGACCACCTGGCGTCCTGCGGCCGAAAGCGCATCGCCTTCCTGAACGGCCCCGCCGACACCGTCCCCGGCGCAGCTCGCGCCAAGGGTTTCGCCGAGGCCCTGAAGGCCCACAACCTCAAGCCCGTCGCCGTCACCGAAGCAAACGACTTCACCTTCACCGCAGGACGCGCTGCAGCCCCCGCGCTCTTGTCCACCCGTGGGTTCGACGCCGTCATCTGTGCGAACGACTTGCTGGCCGTGGGATTGATGCACGAGTTGGCCGCGGCCGGACTGACGGTGCCGGAGGACGTTGCGGTGGTGGGGATGGACGACAGCGAGCTGGCCGAGCAGAGTTTTCCGCCGTTGACGAGTGTGAACCTGGGGTCGGCCGAGCGCGGGCGGCGGGCGGCCGAGTTGCTGCTGGCAAGGATCGAGGACAACGACCGGGCTCCGCGGCGGATCGTGGTCCAGCCGTCCCTCAGCATCAGGAGGTCCACCCCGTGACGGCAACGTTGACGGCGCCCCCGCCGGTGAAGAAGAAGGCGGGGAAGCCGAAGGCGAATCGGGAGGCGATCCTGCTCTTCCTGCCGGCCCTGCTGCCGGTGCTGATCCTCAGCGTCTACCCGTTGATCCGCGGTATCGCGCTCGGCTTCACCGACGCGCGCGCCGGCCTGCGGGTCGAGACGAACTTCGTCGGCTTCGAGAACTTCGGCAAGCTCCTGCACAACAACCTGTTCTGGGACTCGTTCCGGATCGGCGTGATCTGGACCCTGTCGGTCACGATCCTGCAGTTCGTCGCCGCGCTCGGCCTCGCCCTGCTGCTGAACACGAACCTGAAGTTCCGCGGCGTCGCCCGCACCCTCGCGCTGATCCCGTGGGCGATGCCCCCGGTGGTGGTCGCGATCATGTGGCGGCTGCTGCTGCACCCGACCAACGGCCCGGTCAACGAGATCCTGCAGAAGTTGCACCTCACGGACCACCCGATCAACTTCCTCGGCGACTTCAACACGGCGCTCCCCGCCGTGATCGTGGTCGGCATCTGGGTCGGCATGCCGATGACCACGATCACCCTGCTGGCCGGCCTGCAGGGCATCGACCGCACCTTGTACGAAGCGGCCGCGGTGGACGGCGCCGGCGCCTGGAGCCAGTTCTGGAACATCACCCTGCCGCAGCTGCGGACCGTGATCGTCGCGATCACCAGCCTGGACATGATCTGGAACTTCAACTCGTTCGGCCTGGTGTACGTCCTGACCGCCGGCGGCCCGGGCGGCAAGACGATGCTGCCGATGCTGTTCGCGTACAACGAGGCGTTCCGCTACGGCAACTTCGGGATGGCCGCGGCGATGGGTGACGTGATGGTGGTCATCATCATCGCGTTCCTCTTCTTCTACCTGCGGAACCGGCTGAGGAGCGAGGCATGAGAACGCGTCCCGCGACCCGCTTCCTGCAGTACCTCGCCGTCGTCTGCTACCTGGTCTTCCTCGGCTTCCCGCTGCTCTGGCTGATCTCCAGCTCGCTGAAGTCGCCGCAGGAGTTCGCCAGTATCACGCCGAGCCTGCTGCCGAAGCACTTCGACCTGTCCAACTACAGCGACGCGCTGAACGAGCAGGGCCTGGTCCGCGGTCTCGGCAACAGCCTGCAGATCTCGATCTACAGCACGATCCTGGTGCTGATCGTCGCGCTCCCGGTGTCGTACGCGCTGGCCCGGTTCCGCAGCCGGCTGCGCCCGCTGACGAACGGCTGGATCCTGGTCAGCCAGGTGTTCCCGGTGATCCTGATCGTGATCCCGCTGTTCATGATCCTGCGTCCGCTGCACCTGACGAACACGATCCCCGGCGTGGTGATCGTGTACATGGTCTGGTCGCTGCCGTTCGCGCTGTGGATGCTGCAGGGGTACGTCGCCGCGGTGCCGCGCGAGCTGGAGGAGGCCGCCTCCGTCGACGGCGCCGGCCGGGTCCGGACGATCGTCTCGATCGTGATGCCGCTGCTCCGGCCGGGCCTGATCGCGACCGCGATGTTCACCTTCATCTCGGCGTGGAACGAGTTCTTCTTCGCCCTGGTCCTGTTGCAGGACCCGCAACTCAAGACCCTTCCGCTGGTGCTCGCCCGCTTCGTCGGGGCCGAGGGCCAGGTGCAGTTCGGCCCGCTCGCTGCCGCCTCCGTGCTGGCCACCGTCCCCAGTCTCGTGTTCTTCGCCTTCTTGCAGCGGAGGTTGACCTCCGGCCTGCTCAGCGGCGCAGTCAAAGGTTAGGAGAGGTAATGAAGAAGGTACTGACCGCGTTGCTCGCGGCGGGAGCGCTGGTGACGCTCGCCGCGTGCGGGGGCAACAGCGACGACAGCGGTTCGGGGTCGTCGAACGAGAAGGTGACGCTGAAGTTCCAGAGTCTCGCCTTCCAGAAGACGACCGTGGCCGCGACCAAGAAGATCGTCGCGGACTGGAACGCCGCGAACCCGAACATCCAGGTCGAGTACGTCCAGGGCAGCTGGGACTCCGTCCACGACCAGCTGGTCACCCAGTTCCAGGGCGGGACCGCGCCGGACATCATCCACGACGAGTCCGCCGACATCACCGGTTTCGTCAACCAGGGTTACCTCGCGGACCTTTCGCCGTACCTGAGCCAGGACACCAAGGACTCCGTCAGCCAGGGCGTCTGGGACACGGTCTCGAAGGACGGCAAGATCTACGCCGCGCCGACGCTGCTGCAGTCGTACGTCGTGTTCGCGAACTCAGGCCTGCTCAAGCAGGCCGGGATCACCGCGACCGGTGACTCGCTGAGCTGGGACGACTTCGCCGCCGACGCCAAGAAGCTGACCGCGGGCGGCAAGTTCGGTCTCGGCTGGGGCCTGAAGAGCCCGACCGCGACGATGCTGAACCTCGGGCTGAACTTCGACGCGAAGTACTTCGACGGCTCCGGCAAGGACGCCAAGGCGACCATCGGCGACGCCGAGCTCGAGGTGCCGAAGCGGATCCACGCGATGGCCTACGACGACAAGTCGATCGACCCGACCTCGCTGACGCAGAGCGGTTCGGACGTGCTGCCCGGGTTCTACGCCGGCAAGTACGGGATGGTCGTGGCCGGTAACTACGTCGCGCAGCAGATCCTCGAGGAGGCGCCGAAGACCTTCCAGTGGGAGGTGCTGCCGCCGCTGAAGGGCATCAGCACGAAGCAGGCCGCGAACCCGCAGACCCTGTCGGTGCCGGCCGAGGGCAAGCACATCGAGCAGTCGGCGAAGTTCATCGACTACTTCATGAAGGCCGAGAACCTGGCCGCGGTCGGCCAGGGCGACTGGCTGATCCCGACCACCCAGGCGGCCCGGGACGCGGTGCAGAAGGCGACCGGCGGCAAGAACGGCTGGCAGCAGATGCTGGCCAGTGGCTCCGAGCTGACCAAGGCGCCGTTCCAGAGCGTGGAGAACTACCCGCAGTGGAAGGACCAGATCGCGACGCCGGCGTTCCAGCAGTACCTGGCGAACAAGACCGACGCGGCGGCGCTGGGCAAGAAACTGAGCGACGGATGGGGTCAGGTCAACAACTGATGTCCTTGATCGAGGAGAAGGCAACGGGGGTCCTCGTCGGGTCCGCGGTCGGTGACGCGATCGGTGGAGCCGTCGAGGGCTGGACGCCGGAGGCGATCCGGGAGCGGCACGGCGGCTGGGTGACCGGCATCGTCGGCCCGTGGTACGACGACTGGCGGACCGCCCGCCCGATCGCGCCGTACCACAAGGGCGACGGGCACATCACCGACGACACCTTGATGACGCACGCACTGGTCGAGGTGTACGACGAGCGCCGGTCGCATCTGGACGCCTACGCGGTCGCCGAGTCGCTGGTGCCGAAGATGCTGAACGGGACCCGCTGGGTCCCCGAGCTGGAGGCGGAGGCGCTGCTGCTGCAGCGGGTGTTCCTGGCCGAGAAGTGGCTGGTCGCCCGCCTGCACTACGGGCACGTCGACCCGCGCGAGGCCGGCGTCGGCAACATCGTCAACTGCGGTGCGGCGATGTACATGGCGCCGGTCGGGATCGCCAACGCCGGCGATCCCGAGGGCGCGTACGCCGAGGCGCTCGACGTCGCCGGCGCACACCAGTCGAGTTACGGGCGGGAGGCGGCCGGCGTGTTCGCGGCCGCCGTCGCCGCCGCGATGACACCGGGCGCGACGGCCGCGTCCGCTGTCGACGCGGCCCTGCGGCTGGCCAAGGACGGCACTCGGAGGGGCGTCGAGGCAGTCGTCGAGGCCGCTGACGGGCTCACGGACTGGGAGCGGGCGATTCCCGTGCTGCGTCAGGCGATCGAGCCTTATGACACGGTCGGCCCGAACTACCGCGAGCTGTCGATGGACGCGCGCCGCCCGAGCCGGACGAAGGCGATCGAGGAGCTTCCGGTGGCGCTCGGGTTCGTGCTGGTCGCCGAGGGAGACGTCCGGCGGGCCGTGCTCGGCGGCACGAACTACGGGCGCGACGCGGACTCGATCGCGTCGATGGCGGGTGCGATCACCGGTGCACTGCAGGGCCAGGCCGGCGTACCGGCGGACTGGGCGGGCAAGATCGCCGAAGCGAGCAAGACCGATCTGGTGGAGCCCGGCCGCGTCATGGCGTCCGTCGTCCAGGATATCCGTGCGGCCGACGCCGAGCGGTGGGCCCGGCGGTCGGCCGCGTTGGACGCGCTGGTCTGAATGTCAGCCGGCGTACGCCTCCAGCTCCACGATCCGCGAGTAGCCGTGATCGTTGGAGTCGTGGATGACGAGTTGGACGGCGTCCACCGCGCGGGGCCCGAAAGTGACGGTGAGACGGCCCGCGGTGTTTCCCCGGAACTGCTGGACGGTTGTCCACTCGCCGTTGGCCCGGAGTTGTACGTCGAAGTCGCGGACGCCCATCACCGCGGCGGGGTACTTGGCCGAGTCGAGGGTTTGGACGACGATCCGGCCGACCGTGGTGGGTCGGACGAAGTCGACGCCGTACGTGTCGGGGAAGACGCCCTTGGTGTTGTCGTGCCAGCCGCTGGCGCCCCACTGTTCGGAGTCGGCGTTGCCGTCGACGCCGCCACACAGGCGCATGGTGCCGTTGGTCGAGGAGGCGACGGCCTGCTCGCCGAGCAGCAGGTTGTCGCGCGCGGGGACGGGCTTGATCACCACCGGCACCTGCAGGCTCTGTTTGCCGACGCTCAGGTCGACGGTGTGCGTCGCGGGCGCGGTGCCGCGCGGGACCGTGATCTCGAGCGGGGCCTTCACGAGCTGGTCGACCGGCAGGTAGCTGGAGAACTGGTGCCGGGACAGCGTGAGCGCGGCGTCCCCGGAGACACGCATGTCGGCGATCGTCGGTTTGCGGCCGGTGTTCGTCATGCCGAGGGTCAGCTTCCCGGCCGGGAAGCACGGCAGCGGGACGACCTCGACGGGCTGTGGCGTGGCGCTGATCTCGACCTGGTTGTTGCCGCTGGCAACGGCGACGGCAGGCACCACCAGGGTGAGTGGGACGGCGACGAGGGCGATGCGTCGGAGCATGGTCTGGTCCGTTCAGGCGAGATGGGTTCCGGGACGGCCGTCCTCGACGACCAGAGTGGCGCGGGTCGACGCCGTACCGCCGGAAGTGACGACGCGGTCGACGACACGGAACTCCGACGTCCACTGGGTTCGGTCGAGGCGGCAGCTGAGGTAGCCGCGCTGGACGTTCTGGTACTTGACGTGCGGGTTCTCGGCGAGCAGTGCGCGCCCGGTGGCGTCGGTGTCGACGCCGTCCTTGCCCGACGAGATCGACGTGGTGACGAACTCGGAGCCGATCGCCGGCGTGGCCGGCTCCGCGAAGTTCACCCGCAGGTCGGAGGCGACGCTGCGGTGCAGGTCCCCGGTGAGTACGACGAAGTTGCCGACGCCCCGGTCGCGGACGCCGGACAAGACCCGGTCGCGCGAGGCGGCGTACCCGTTCCAGGTGTCCATCGGGAGCTCGAGCTCCGGGCCGGTCTTGCGGTCGAGCTGTGCCATCGCGACCTGCTGGGCGACGACGTTCCAGCGGCTGGTGGAGCGTTCGAGTGTGTCGAGGAGCCAGGCTTCCTGCGCGTCGCCGGTGATCGTCCGGGCCGGGTCGGTCGACACCTCGTCCGGCGGCAGCCAGCCGCCCGTACTGGTCTGGTCGTCGCGGAACTGCCGCGTGTCGAGGATGCTCAGGTCGGCGGTGCGGCCGTACCGGAGATGGCGGTGCAGGCGGATCGACGGGCCGTCGGGGGACTGGCCGAGCCGCAGCGGCATGTGTTCCCAGTACGCGCGGAAGCCGTTGGCCCGGCGGACCAGGAAGTCGTCGTGCGGGATGCCGTCCTCGGAGACGTACCCGGCCCAGTTGCCCTCGACCTCGTGGTCGTCGAGCGTGACGATCCACGGCGCCGCCGCGTGCGCGGCCTGCAGGTCGGGGTCGGTCTTGTGCAAGGCGTACCGGGCCCGGTACTCGTCGAGGGTGAAGATCTCGCCGGCGAAGTCGGCCGGCACCGGCTGGTTGCGGACGCCCGCGGTCGGTCCGACGCCGACCTCGTAGATGTAGTCGCCGAGGAACAGCACGACGTCGTGCTCCCGGCGTACGACGTCCTGGTAGGCGGTGTAGAAGCCGTCGTAGAACGCCTGGCAGGACGCGACCGCCAGCGTGACGGCCGGCTCGTCGGACGGCGCCGGCGCGGTTCGGGTCCGACCGACCGGGCTGATCTGTCCGGCGGCGCGGAACCGGTAGAAGTAGTGCCGCCACGGCCGCAGCCCGCGAACGTCGACATGCACGGTGTGCGCGTACTCGGCGCGGGCGTGCGCCGTACCGCGCCGTACCACTCTGCGGAACGACGCGTCCTCGGCGACCTCCCACTCGACGTTGACCGTGCGGTCGTCCATGCCGCCGAACGGTTCGAGCGGGCCGGGCGCGAGCCGGGTCCAGATCACCACGGCGTCCGGGAGCGGATCGCCGGAGGCGACGCCGAGCGTGAACAGCGGTCTTTTGTCGGTGCGGTGCGATATCCCTACCGCATCGACGAGATCGGGGAGGTGTCCGGTAAGAGCGAGCGCGGCGGCGGTTCCGGTCAAGAAGCTGCGGCGGGTGACCATGGCCGGAAGTATCGGGCCGCGCCGACCGAACGATCCAGGTGCGTGTTTCGCCTGGCGCAACGAGGGAAGGAAGAGCGTCGATGAGATTGACCTGGGTGCAGCCGGAGGACCTCCTCCCGCACCAACTGGTCCAGGCGCGGTCGGAAGGCGCTGACGTCACCGACGTCCAGGCCCGCTGGCTGGCCGCCGGCGGTACGACGGACGCGCCCGTGTCGGGTGCCTCCGACGAGCCCGCGACACCCGCGCTGCGGGCACTCGCCCGTGAATTGCTGGACGTGCTCGACGCGCGGACCACGCCGTGGCGCGAGCCGGTGATCCCGGACTTGCCGTCGCTGGGCGAACCGGTCGACCTCGAGGCCCGCACGCTGAACGCCTGGCTCGGCCGGATGGCCGGGAACCTGCTCGGCAAGCCGGTGGAGAAGATCCCGCGCGAGGGCATCCGGGAGATCCTGGCCAGTTCCGGTCAGTGGCCGTTGACGCGCTACATCACCGCGGCCGGCGTGCCGGACGCGGTGCAGCAGCGCTGGCCGTGGAACCGGCGGTCGAAGGTGAACAGCCTGCGCGAGGTCATCGACGGCATGCCCGAGGACGACGACATCAACTTCGCGATCCTGGCGCTGGTGATGATGGAGCGCTTCGGGCGCGCGATGACGACCGAGGACGTCGCGCAGAGCTGGCTCGGCGACCTGCCGGCCGGACGCGTGTTCACCGCCGAGCGTGTTGCCTACCGCAACCTTCTGGAAGGGGTCGAGCCGGCCCGCGCGGCCGTCGTCGGGAACCCGTTCCGGGAGTGGATCGGGGCCCAGATCCGGACCGACGCGTACGGCTGGGCACATCCCGGCGACCGCACCGCGGCCGCCCGGCTCGCGCTGGTCGACGCGCGGCTCAGTCACACCGGCGCCGGTGTCGACGGCGCGCTCTGGGTGGCCGCGATGTCCGCCGCGGCGCTGGTGCTCGACGACCCGGTCAAGGCCGCGGTCGCCGGCCTCGACGTGATCGGCGCTCAGGGTGCGATCGCCCGCGCGGTCCGGTTCGGGCTGAGCCTCGCCGACGCCGAGCTGGACGACGCGCTGGACGCGCTGCACGCCGAGTACGGTGACCTGCACTGGGTGCACGCGGTGAACAACACCGCGCTCACCGCCTACGCGCTGACCGCGCCGGACTTCACCACGGCGATCGGCCGCGCGGTGATGGGCGGCTGGGACACCGACTCGGCCGGTGCCACCGTGGGCGCGGTTTTTGGCGCGACGCGCGGGGTTCCGGCAGAGTGGTCCGCACCACTGGACAATCGGGTGGCCACGAGCCTCCCGGGGATGAACCAGATCGCGATCGACGAGCTGGCGCGGAGGACTGTGGAGGTGGCCCGGGGTGGAGCCTGACGTGCCTGATGTTGTTGTGGTCGGAAGTGCGAACGTGGACCTGGTGCTGCCGGTCCAGCGGATTCCACGACCGGGGGAGACGGTCCTGGCCGGCGCGATGACGCGCGGCCCGGGCGGCAAGGGAGCGAACCAGGCGGTGGCGTCGGCGCGCGCGGGTGCGCGGACGGCGATGGTCGTCGCGCTCGGCGACGACGACGGCGGTGCGCTGCTGCGGGACGCGCTCGACGGCGTGGATCTGTCGCTGGCGACGACCAGTAAGGCTCCGACCGGTACGGCGATCATCACGGTCGAGGAGAGCGGCGAGAACTCGATCGTCGTCGCGCCCGGTGCGAACGGCGAGCTGACCCTGTCGGAGGACGCGGTGGCCGCCATCGGGCAAGCGAAAATCGTGCTTTCCCAATTGGAGATCCCGTTCGCGACCGTGCGGTCCGCCGCCGGCGCGTCGGCGTACTTCATCCTGAACGCGGCCCCGGCCGCGGAACTGTCCGACGAACTGCTCGCGGAGGTCGACCTGCTGGTGGTGAACGAGACCGAGGCCGAGGCGATCGCCGGGCCGGACCGGTCCGCGCTGCTGAAGAAAGTCCCTGCCGCGATCGTGACGCTCGGTGGGGAGGGCGCGGTGATCCTGACCAGGGACGCCGATGAGATCGCGGTTCCCGGCGTGCCGGTCGAGGTCGTTGACACGACAGCCGCGGGGGACACGTTCTGCGGGGTGCTGGCCGCAACTTTGGCTTCCGGGTCAGCGACTACGGCAAGCGACCTGACGAACGCGGTCCGACGCGCTAACGTTGCTGCTTCATTGAGTGTTCAGGCCGCGGGGGCGATTCCCTCCGTGCCGCACGGGGATGCGATCGACGCGCGTTATGCGGAGGTGTACCTGTGAATCCGCTCGAACCGCGGCCCATCGACCTACCCGCCAGGGTCGACCTTGGGCTCGCGATCGACCCGTCCTTCCTGGACGACGCCAAGATCCTCGGCGCGCCGGACGACCCGGCCGACCTGCCGCGGTGGCGCGCCAAGCTGGCCGAGTGGCGGTTCGGTGCCATCGAGCGGACCCGGTACGACGGCTCGCACTACGACGAACCCGGTCGCGAGTGGACCCAGACGGCGTACTCGGTGGCGCTGGTCTGGCTCTGGGACGACCTGCTCTACAACGTTGACACCGGCCGGTTCACGCCGGAGCGGTTCGTCGAGCACGGGATCGCCGAGTTCGGCGGGTACGACGCGATCGTGCTCTGGCACGCGTACCCGGTGATCGGGATCGACGACCGCAACCAGTTCGACTTCTACCGCGACGTCCCCGGCCTGCGGGCGCTGATCGACGACCTGCACCGGCTCGGCCTCAAGGTGTTCTTCGACTACAACCCGTGGGACGTCGGCACCCGCCGCGCGGACCGGTCGGACGCCGACGAGTTCGCCGCGCTGGTCACCGACTACGCGGTCGACGGCGTGTTCCTGGACACGCTGAAGGAGGGCGATCCGGCGTTCACCCGGGCGATCCGGCAGGCGAACCCGGCGATCGCGCTGGAGGGCGAGTCACGGTTGCCGATGGCAAGGATCGGCGACCACGCGCTGTCCTGGGCGCAGTGGTTCGCCGACACGCACGCGCCCGGCGTCCTGCGGGCGCACCTGTTCGAGCGCCGGCACATGATGCATCACACCCGCCGGTGGAATCGTGACCACAGCGACGAGCTGCAGTCCGCCTGGGTGAACGGCGTCGGCATGCTGGTCTGGGAGTCGGTGTTCTCGGCCTGGGTCGGATGGAACGCCCGCGACCGCGCGACGCTGCGCCGGATGGTCGCCGCGCAACGGGCGTTCGCGCCGGTGCTGATCAACGGCGACTGGATCCAGCTCACGCCGGAGATCCCGGACAAGGCCCGCGCCCACGGCGTCTACGGCTCCCGGTTCGACCTCGCCGACATCACGTTCTGGACGCTGGTCAACCGGCACGACGAGGACTTCGACGGCATCGTGCTGCGCTCCGAGGACCAGGTCGGCGACTGGTACGACGTGACCACGGGCGTGCCGATCACCGCGGACGACGACGGCGTCCATCTCGTCGTCCCGGGTCGTGGTGTGGCCGGCATCATTCGCGTCGGTGCGACCGCCGGCGCCTCCTGCCGGGCCACCGCGCGGCGCCTCGGCACGATGCCGCGCGCGCATGTCGACGAGTCCGCGTTCCCGATGCGGCCGGCCGAGCGGGTCGCCGTACCCGCGGTGTCCGGCCCTGCCGAGATCGGCCCGACGGTCGACGTACCGGCGGGGGAGCGGACGCTGACCGTCCGGCACCGACGGCGCGAGACCGGCTTGTACGACACCGCGCCGTACGTCGAGGAGTGGAAGCCGCTGCCGCCTCGCCTGCACGACATCCAGACGGTGACCCGCGAGGTGTCGCTGCCGGGATGCGTCGTCGCGGTCAGCGAGGTCACGAACGCGCAGTACGCCGAGTTCCTGGCGGCGACCGGCTACCGGCCGCTCGTCGCGAACCGGTTCCTGCAGCACTGGGTGGACGGCGCGCCCGTCCCCGGGACCGAGGACCAGCCGGTGACGTACGTCGACCTGCCGGACGCGCGGGCGTACGCCGCCTGGCGTGGCGGGCGACTGCCCAGCGAGGACGAGTGGCAGCTCGCCGCGCAGGACACGGGCTTCACCCGGCGCGAGCCGCTGGTGTGGAACCTGACCGAGAGCGAGCACCGCGACGGGCGGAGCCGGTTCTGCATCCTCAAGGGCGGCTCGCACTACGTTGCCGAGGGCTCCGACTGGTACGCCGACGGCGGGCCGCAGGAGCCGGACGTCAGCTTCAAGCTCGTGCTGACCGGCGGCGGCCTCGACCGCTCGGAGACCATCGGCTTCAGGTGTGCGGGATGAGACCTGCTCCACTCGACGGGGTGAAGGTGCTGGAGGCGGCGACGCTGTTCGCGGGACCGCTGGCGGCGACCTTCCTGGGCGACTTCGGCGCCGACGTCACGAAGATCGAGCACCCGTCCCGGCCGGACGCGGCGCGCACGCACGGCGCCTCGAAGGACGGTATCGGGCTCTGGTTCAAGACCCTCGGCCGGAACAAGCGGCTCGCGACGCTGGACCTGTCCCGCGGCCGGGACGTCTTCCTCGACCTGGTCAAGCAGAACGATGTCCTGGTCGAGAACTTCCGGCCCGGCACGCTGGAGCGCTGGGGCCTCGGCCCGGACGTGCTGCTCGCGGCCAACCCGCGGCTGGTGATCGCCCGGGTGACGGCGTTCGGGCAGGTCGGGCCGTGGTCGCGGCGTCCCGGTTTCGGGTCGCTGGCCGAGGCGATGAGCGGGTTCGCGGCGGTCACCGGTGAGCCGGACGGCCCGCCGACGCTGCCGCCGTTCGGTCTCGCGGACGGGATCACCGCGCTCGCCACGGCGTACGCGGTGCTGGTCGCGCTGCGCGAACGGGACCGGTCCGGGGCCGGGCAGGTGATCGACATGGCGATCATCGAACCGATCCTGATGATGCTGGGCGGCGGCATCACGGCGTACCAGCAGACCGGGTACGTGCAGCCCCGGCTGGGGAACCGCTCGTCCAACAACGCCCCGCGGAACGTGTACCGGACGCGTGACGGCCGGTGGGTCGCGGTGTCGACGAGCTCGCAGAGCATCGCCGAGCGCGTGGTGACGCTGGTCGGGCGGGCCGACCTGGTCGCGCAGCCCTGGTTCGCGACCGGGCGCGAGCGGGCCCAGCACGCCGACGAGCTGGACGAGGCGGTCGGGTCGTGGATCGCGCAGCGGCCGCTCGACGAGGTGATGGCCGAGTTCGAGAAGGCCGAGGCCGCGGTCGGGCCGGTGCACGACATCCGCGGGATCATGACCGACCCGCAGTACGCCGCGCTCGGGACGATCGTCAGCGTGGACGACGACGAGCTCGACGGGCCGGTGCAGATGCAGAACGTCCTGTTCCGGCTGTCCGAGTCGCCGGGGGAGATCAAGTGGGCCGGCCGGCCGCACGGCGCGAACACCGACGAGGTGCTCGCCGAGATCGGCGTGACGCCGGACCAGTTGGCGGCGCTGCGAGCAGCTGGAGTGGTGTGAGGGGGCGTTGAGGTGCTGACCGCACTGTACGTACCGGCCAACCGGCCGGACCGGTTCGCGAAGGCTGTTGCCGCGCGCCCTGATCTGGTGGTGTTCGACCTGGAGGACGCCGTACCGGTGGCCGACAAGGCGGACGCCCGCGGCTGGGCGGTCGCGTGGGTGGCCGCGAACTCCCACGGGCCGGTCGAGATCCGGGTGAACGCGCTGAACTCGCCGTGGATCGAGGACGACCTGGCGGCGATCCGTTCCGTGCCACAGGTCCGGTTGCGGGTGCCGAAGGTGGAGAGCGCGGCCGACGTGCACGCGGTGCTGGAAAAGGTGCCGTCGGCAAGGATCACCGCGTTGATCGAGTCCCCGCTGGGCGTCGAGCGGGCCTTCGAGATCGCCACCGCCGACCCGCGCGTCGTCGCGGTCGCGCTCGGCGAGGCGGACCTGTCGAGCGCGTTGGGCGTGGACGGTCCGGCCGGGCTGACCTGGGCGCGTGGCCGGCTGGTCTCGGCGTCGCGGGCCGCGGGCCTCGGCGCGCCGATGATGTCGGTGTACCCCAACGTGCACGACCTGGACGGCCTGCGGGAGACGTCGTCCGAAGGGCGGGCGCTCGGATTCGTCGGACGGACGGCGATCCATCCGCGGCAGCTGGCGACCATCGTCGAGGCGTTCACCCCGGCACCCGACCAGGTCACCGCGGCGGAGGAGTTGCTGGCGGCCGTCGAGAAGGCCGATGTCGCGAACGGCGGCGTGATCGTGCTGCCGGACGGCCGGATGGTCGACCCGGCGATGATCGGGCGCGCCCGCGAGGTGAGCACCCTCATACGAGAGATCCGATCGAAGTCCGGTTAGGCTCGAAGCATGCTCCCGCGCAGTGTTGATGCCGTGGTGATCGGTTCGGGGCCGAACGGGCTGGTGAGCGCGATCACGCTCGCCGACGCCGGCTGGGACGTGCTGGTGCTGGAGGCCGCCGACACGTTCGGCGGTGCCGTCCGGTCGACCGAGGACGGCGGCTGGATCAGCGATCGTTTCAGTTCGAACTATCCGCTCGGGGTCGCGTCACCGGTGATCCGCGCGCTCGAGCTCGAGAAGTTCGGCCTCAAGTGGGCGAACGCCCCGCTGCCGCTGGTCCACCTGCTCGACACCGACGGCGCCGCGGCCGCGATCCACCCGGACCCGGAGGACACCGCGAAGTCGCTCGGCGCCGAGCACCCGGGCGACGGTGACGCGTGGTTGCGGCTGTATCAGCAGTACGTATCCATCCGGGAGCCGTTGCTGAAGGCGCTGCTCACCACCTGGCCGCCGGTCGGCCCCGGCGTGAAGCTGGCCCGCCAGCTCGGGTCGGCGGGGGAGTTGCTGCGCTTCGCCCGGTTCATGGCGATGCCCATGCACCGGATGGGCCAGGAGCTGTTCGACGGGCGGCACGGCCCGGCGATCATCGCCGGGAACGCGCTGCACGCGGACGCGTCGCTGTCGGGTGCCGTCAGCGGAACCATGGGCTGGCTGCTCGCGATGCTCGCCCAGGACGTCGGCTTCCCGGTCGCGGCGGGCGGATCCTCGGCGCTGTCCGGCGCGCTGGTCCGCCGGGCCGAGCGGGCAGGCGCGCTGCTGGTCGGCGGTACGCCGGTCTCCGGACTCGAGGTGTCGGCAGGCCGGGTGACCGCCGTCCGGACGGCCTCCGGTGAGACCGTGGCCGTCGAGCGGGCCGTGGTCGCGGACACGTCGGCGCCGGTGCTGTACCGCGAGTTGTTGCCTGAGGCACTCATTCCGGGCGGGCTGCGCCGCGACCTCGACGAGCGGTTCGAGTGGGACTACCCGACGGTGAAACTGAACTTCCGGCTGAGCGGGCCGATCCCGTGGCTGACGCCCGAAGCGCGGTGCGCGGGTGTCGTACACCTCGGCGGGACGGCCGACGAGCTCGTACACCTGTCCGCCGACCTGGACACCGGGCGGGTGCCGTCGCAGCCGTTCCTGCTGATCGGCCAGACGACGAAGTCGGATCCGACCCGGTCACCCGACGGCACCGAGGCCGTCTGGGCGTACGCGCACCTGCCGCGCGGCGTCGCCGACGACGCGTCCGCGGAGAAGCTGGCCGGCCGGATGGAGCGCGCGATCGAGCGGTTCGCGCCCGGGTTCGGCAACCTGGTCATCGCCCGCGACCTGCAGCGCCCGTCGGGCCTGGAGTCCGGGAACACCTCGCTCGGCCTCGGCGCCGTCGGCGGCGGCACGATGCAGCTCCAGCAGCAGCTGATCTTCCGGCCGACGATCGGGCTGGGCAGCGCCCGCACCTTCGTCGACGGTCTGTACCTGGGCAGCTCGGCGATCCACCCCGGTGGCGGCGTCCACGGCGCGTGCGGCCATCTCGCCGCCCGGACCGCTCTCCGCGACGCCTCGCTGCTGGGCCCGCTCACCCGCAAGCTGCCCGCCGCCGCCCTCCGCCACCTGCAGAAGTGAGACTCGACGAGGCGACCTGCAGGGCCCGGGTGGCGGCCGCCCGGGTCGGGCGGCTGGCGACCGTCGGCGAGGACCTGCGGCCGCACGTGGTGCCGGTGACGTACGTCGTGCACGGCGACGACCTGTTCGTCGCCGTCGACCAGAAACCGAAGTCGACGACCGCGCTGAAGCGGCTGCGCAACATCGCCGCCCACGAGCGGGTCGCCGTACTGGTGGACGAGTACGACGAGGACTGGACGCACCTGTGGTGGGTCCGCGTCGACGGGGTGGGGCGGGTTGTGCCCGAGCACGCGGCGGCGATCGAGCTGCTGGCGGCGAAGTACCCGCAGTACGAAGCCGATCCACCGCAGGGCCCGGTCATCACGATCCGGGCGGACGCGTGGTCGGGCTGGTCGTACGCCTGACCCGGCAGCTCGACAGGAGGTGTTGGGCCGGCCCGGCGGCGGTCACGCTCAGCCGAGGCGCCGAGCGGGCGTAGTGGACGTATACGTACTGTCGAGCTGCAGACTGTTCGGCGCGTAGGCTCGGCGGGGTGAGTGTGGAGCCGCTGTTGAGAGAGCTCGCGCCGCAGGTGCTGGGGTTCCTGGCGCGGCGGCACGGGCAGTTCGACCTGTGTGAGGACGCTGTCCAGGAGGCGCTGCTGGCGGCGGCGACGCAATGGCCGGTGGACGGCGTACCGGCGAACCCGCGCGGGTGGCTGATCACCGTCGCGACTCGTCGGCTCACGGACGCGTTCCGCAGCGAGAGCGCGCGGCGCCGGCGTGAGGACAACGTCGCGGCGATGGCCGGGCCGGAGGAGCTCGTCGCACCGGCCGCCGACGTGGACGAGGCGCCGGACACCGACGATACGCTGACCCTGTTGTTCCTGTGCTGCCACCCGGCGGTGACGCCGGCCTCCCAGGTCGCACTGACGCTGCGCGCGGTCGGCGGCCTCACGACGGCGGAGATCGCCCGCGCGTTCATGGTGCCGGAGGCAACGATGGCGCCGCGGATCAGCCGGGCGAAGAAGAGCATCAAGGCGGCGGGCAGCCGGTTCGCGATGCCACCGGAGCCCGAGCGCGCCGAGCGGCTACGGGTGGTCCTGCAGGTGCTGTACCTGATCTTCAACGAGGGCTACACCGCCAGTTCCGGCGAGGAGTTGCAGCGGGTCGAGCTGACGGCCGAGGCGATCCGCCTGACCAGGATGCTGCGGGCCGCGCTGCCCGACGACGGTGAGGTCGCGGGCCTGCTGGCGTTGATGTTGCTGACCGACTCGCGCCGGGCCGCGCGGACGACGCCCGACGGCGGTCTGGTGCCGATCGACGAGCAGGACCGGTCGTTGTGGGACCGCGCCCAGATCACCGAGGGCGCCGACCTGACCCTGGAGACGCTCCGGCGCGGCGCGGCAGGGCCGTACCAGTTGCAGGCCGCGATCGCCGCCGTGCACGCGGAGGCGCCGAGCGCGGAGGAGACCGACTGGCGGCAGATCCTCGCGCTGTACCTGGTCCTGGAGAAGCTCGCCCCGAACCCGATGGTGACGCTGAACCGCGCGATCGCGCTCGCCCAGGTCGAGGGTCCACAGGCCGGCCTGGACCTGCTCGCAACCCTCGAGGACGACAAGAACATCACCGAGACCCACCGCCTGGACGCGGTCCGCGCCCACCTGTACGAGCGCGCCGGCGACCCGGCCAAGGCCCATGAGCACTACCTGGCCGCGGCCCGCCGGACGACGAGCCTCCCCGAACAGCGCTACCTCCAGGCGAAGGCGGACGCGATCACGGGATGAGCCGGTAGAAGCGGAACAGCGTCGTGCGGAACGGGAGGATCTGGACCTCCTGGAACCCTGCCTCGGTGGCGTAGCGGCGGAGCGTCGTGGGCCGCATCACCGCGCCGGTCGCGGCCGACTCCGGATCGCCCATCGCGTCCGGGAGGCACGACATCAGGCTCCAGCCGTAGTGGTACCGCTCCAGCTCCGAGGCCGGGGCGGTGAACTCGTCCTCGACCAGTTCGTCGAGGATCAGAACCGAACCGCCCGGTGCCAGCAGTTGCCGCGCACTGCGCAGCGCGTCGACGGGTCGCGGGATGTCGTGCAACGCCTCCAGGATCGTGACCAGGTCGAACCGGCCGCTCTGGGAGCCGTCGGAGGCGTTCGCGACCGAGTAGCTGACCCGATCGCTCAGACCGGCTTCCAGTGCGTGCCGGGTTGCCGCGGCGATCGCGTCCTCGTCGAGGTCGAGACCGTGCACGGTGATGCGCGGATAGGCCTGGGCCATCGCGATCGACGACCAGCCGGTGCCGCAGGCGAAGTCGGCGACGCGGGCCGGCGGGTCGGCGCGCAGCCGCTCATCAATCTCGGGAATGGCGGGCAGCCACTTCTTGCCGAGCAGGTTCAGGTACGTCGGCCGGTTGAACTCCGCTCGTCCTTCGGGCTCCCACGGTTGGTGCGGCGGCGCGTCGCCGGTGCGGTACGCCTCGACGAGGTCGGGCAGCATGCGGGCCGCCCGGGCGAGCTCGACGCCCTTGTAGCCGTGGTAGTCGACGTCGTCCGCGTCAGCCAGCACCGGGACGTGCTCGGCCGGCAGGGTGTAGCGCCGCTCGGTGGGAGCCGCGGTGACCTCGTCGACCTCGACCAGTCCGCTGGCGGCGTGATGCTCGAGCCATTCGCGGATGTAGCGCTCGCTGGTGCCGGTCCGTTCGGCCAGCTCGACCGACGTCGCCGGACCATGCTGGGCGAGCGACTGGTAGAGGCCCAGGCGCTCACCGAGGTAGATGGAGTAGAGCTCGAGCGCCGCCCCGGCGTTCCGGAAGATCCGCTCGACGAGTGCGTTGGTCCGGTCCATGAACCGATCGTACTGAGAGGGCGTCAGGTGAGGCTGACCCGCCGACCGGTCTCGTAGGACTCGATGGTGGCGTAGGCGAGTGCGAGGGCGCGTCGGCCGGCGCGGGCGTGCACGGGTGGCGGGTCGCCGGCCCGGAGTGCGCTGAGCAGCGCGTCGACGTGGCGGTCGAAGGTGCCCGCGAAGTTGCGCGCCTCGTCGTCGAAGTACGTCGAGTGCCAGCGCTGCTCGACCGGATCGCCGGCCTTCGAGAACGTCAGCGCGCGGACCGTGTCATGGATGACCACGCGCCCTTCGGTGCCGTTGATCTCGATCCGCTGCGTGTCGGGGTAGGCGTACGACGAGTCGTACGTGCCGAGCATCGTGCCCACCGCGCGGTTCTCGAAGTCGAGCGCCAGCGCGACCGTGCTGAACGCGCCGTACGTCTTGTCGGTCATGTGCGCCGAGACCGCGGAGACCGGGCCGACCAGATGCTCGAGCATGTCGAAGCCGTGGCACTGGGTCTCGATCAGGTTCGCGTGCGGGGACCCGCCGCGGTTCGCCTCGCCGCCGAAGCGCCAGGTGGCGAAGATCAGCTCGCCCAGTTCACCGGCGTCGATCAGGGCCTTCGCGCGCTGCACGGGCTCGGCGTACCGGTGGTTGAAGTTGATCGCGAAGAACCGGTCGCCGGCCGCGTCGAGGAGTGCGTCGGCCTCGGCGAGATCGAAGACGAGCGGCTTCTCGACCAGCAGCGGTACGCCGGTGCGCACGAGGCGCAGCGTGACGTCGTAGTGGTCCTCGTTCGGCAGGCACACCGTGACGAGGTCGGGGCGTTCGCGCTCCAGCATCAGGTCGAGATCGGTGTACGGCGTCGCGCGGTACCGCTCGGCCCTGCGCCGGGTCTTGTCGGGCGTGCGGCCGGCGACCGCGCACAGCTCGGTGTCCTCGCGCCGGGAGAAGATCCGCGCGTGGTGCTCGCCCCAGCCGCCGGCGCCGACGACCGCGATCTTCAGGCGGTCTTTCATGCGATGCCGTCCTGGGTGATCACGACTTTGCCGGTCTCGCCGGCCAGGAACAGGCGGAACGCCTCGGCGATGTCCGCGACAGGGAACCGGTGGCTGATCACGCGGGCGATCAGGTCCTGGTGCTCGGACAGCAGGGCGAGGTTGCCGGGCATCTCGTCGTACCGGAAGTACTCGCTGCCCAGGACGGCGTGTTCGGGGCTGATCAGGTCGCGGGACACGTCGAGCGTGACCGATTCGCCGTGGCCGACGCAGATCAGTGCACCGCGCGGGCTGATGATGTCGAGCGCGGCACGGCGGGCGGCCTCCTTGCCGGACGAGTCGAACGCGAGGTCCGGGTTCCCGGCCGCCGCGAGATCGTCGGCGAGCAGGGGGATCGCGCCGAACGACTCCGCGAAGTCGAGCCGCCAGCGGGAGAAGTCGGAGATGTAGACCGGCACGTCGCCGTACTTGAGCTTGCTCATCACGGTCAGCCCGAGCCCGATCGGACCGGCGCCCGCGACGTAGACGCTCTCGACGTCCTGCCGGACCAGCGCCGCGCGGCCGAGCGCGTGGGTGCTGGTGCCCATCACGTCGAGCAGCATGGTGGCGTTGCCGATCTCGATGTCGTCGGTGACCGGGAAGAAGTTGGTCTCGTGCACCAGTTCGTACGGGCCGTAGCCGCCGTCGTGGGTGAAGCCCATGTCGGCGCGCTTGGCCTGGCACTGGTTCGTCGCGCCGTAGCGGCAGCTGCGGCACTCGCCGCAGAAGTCCATCAGGAACACGGCGCCGCGGGTGCCGACGGGCGTGCTGGTGCCGGGGCCTGCCTGCAGGACGATGCCGGCGGCTTCGTGTCCGGGGACGACGGACGAGCCGTCGTAGTACTGGTGGCGGTCGGTGCCGCACAGGGCGTTGGCCTGGACGGCGAGGAGCAGCCGGCCGGGTCCGGGGTCCGGGTACTCGTGGTCCGCGAACTCGATGGAGCCGGCTCCGGTGAACCTGGGGGCGAGGGCGGTACGCGTCATGGGGCCGGAATTTACTACGTAGCAAATCTGGGCCACAAGGGGTCGTGAGGGGTTGGTTGTCAGCGCGTGGAGCTCTCCCGGAGGCGGAGTTCGTAGCCGGCCATCCGGTGTTGCGGGACGTGGTCCCCGGCGAGTTGCTCCTCGAGCAGGTCGAGGGCGCCGGCCGCGATCTCGTCGAGGAGCGGGGCGACCGTGCTGAGCGTCGGCGTGGCGAGACCCGACTCGACGATGTCGTCGAACCCGATCACCGAGACGTCACCCGGTACGTCGATTCCGGCTCGGCGCAGTGCGTGTAGTGCCCCGAGGCCGGCCGAGTCGTTCATCGCGAAAATGCCGTCGGGCTTCAGGTGCTCGAAGTGCTTGGCGATCGCTGCGGCGGCCTCTTCCGTGGTCCAGTCGCAGTCGACGAGCAGGTCGGGATCGGGGGCGATGCCGTGGTGCTTGAGCGCGGCCTGGTAGCCCTGGCGGCGCAACTGGTACGAGCGCCTCGGGCCGTGGTTCGCGCCGAGCAGGAGGATCCGCCGGCGTCCGGTGTCGAGCAGATGGGTGACGGCGGCCTGGGCTGCCTCGCGATTCTTGATGCCGACGTGGTCGATCGTGCTGCCCGGTTCGCGGTCGCCGATCAGGACGACCGGATGCGCACTGCTGTGCTCGATCCGGCCCAGGGATACAGCGCTCATGATCAGGCCGTCGGTGAGGATCTCGCCGCCGCCGCGGAGCAGTTCGAGTTCGGTCTCGCGGCGGCCGCCGGTGGTTTCGACCAGGACGGTGGTGGAGCGCCGGCGCGCGGCGGCGACGACCGCTTCGGCGAGATCGGCGAAGTACCGCTCGCGGAAGGTCGGGACGGCCAGGGTCACGGTGCCGGTGCGGCCGGTGCGCAGCCGGCGGGCGGCCGTGTTCGGGCGGTACCCGAGGGCGTCGAGGCTGGCCTGGACGCGCGCGCGGGTGGCGGGGGAGACGTGGACGTAGTTGTTCACCACGTTGGAGACGGTGCGCTGCGACACGCCCGCGTGCCGGGCCACGTCGGACATGCTGACCGCCATGGCGTCAGGCTACCAACCGGGGTAGGCGTGACCTGAGTTGTAACTTCGGTTTACAGTGTTGGCATGAGCCTTCAAGAGCGGACCAGGCGGGACGCCATCGGGTTCGGCGTGGCCTTGCTGAACAAGTTGGCTGGATCGCGGGCGATCGACCGGTTCGGGCTGCGGAAACCGGCCGAGCGGGCGGTCTTCGAAGCGACCAGGACCGGCTTCCGGACCGCGGGAGCGCTGTCACGCCGGTTCGCCGCGTCCTCGAAGCCGACTGCGCCGTCCCGGCTGCCCGCCGCGCGCGGGACCGGGCGGTTCGACCTGACGCCGACCGAGGACCAGCAGTTGATGGTCGACGTCGTCCGCGAGTTCGCCGCCGACGTACTGCGACCCGCTGCCGCCGCCGCGGACACCGCCTGCGTGACCGACCCCAAGGTGCTGGAGTCGTCGGCCGACCTCGGGCTGACCCTGATCGAGGTGCCGGAGGACCTCGGCGGCATCGTCACCGAGCGGTCCGCGATGACCGGCGTACTCGTCGCCGAGGCGCTGGCGCACGGCGACATGGGGCAGGCGGTCGCGTGCCTGGCGCCGTCCGCGGTGAGTACGGCGATCTCGCTGTGGGGCGACGAGACGCAGCAGGCGACGTACCTGCCGGCCTTCACCGGCTCGTCCGTCCCACCTGCCGCGCTGGCACTGCTGGAACCACGAGCGTTGTTCGATCCCTTCGAGCTGCGGACGCGGTTCACCGGCGGCCTGCTGAACGGCGTGAAGTCGCTGGTGCCCAGGGCCGCCGAGGCGGAGCTGTTCGTCATCGGCGCGCAGACCGACGCGGGACCGCGGCTGTTCGTTGTGGAGCCGGATCATCCGGGCGTGACGATCGAGGCGGAGCCGTCGATGGGGCTGCGGGCCGCTTCGCTGAGTCGGGTGCTGCTGACGGACGTGCCGGCCGTGCCGCTGGGATCGGTCGAGGACTATGCCGAGTGCGTGCGGTTGTCGCGGCTCGGGTGGTGCGCGCTGGCGCTGGGTACGGCGCGAGCAGTGCTCGACTACGTCACGCCGTACGTGAATTCGCGTGAGGCCTTCGGTGAGCCGATCAGCCACCGGCAGTCGGTGGCGTTCATGGTCGCGAACATCGGGATCGAGCTCGAGGGCATGAAGCTGGTGACCTACCGGGCCGCTTCGCGCGCGTCCCAGGGGCTTCCGTTCGCCCGCGAGGTGGCGCTGGCGCGGCGGCTGTGCGCCGAGCAGGGCATGCGGATCGGCACCGACGGCGTCCAGCTGCTCGGCGGGCACGGGTTCGTGAAGGAGCATCCGGTGGAGCGGTGGTACCGCGACCTGCGGGCGATCGGCGTGATGGAAGGTGCGGTGCTGGTCTGATGATCAACCTCGAGACGCCACGGAAGTTCCGGGCCTTCGTCAACCAGGCGCATCAGGTCGCGGCCGAGATGCTCCGGCCGAACTCGCGGCGCTACGACCTGGCCGAGCACGAGTACCCGGTCGAGCTGGACATGCTGGCCGCGATGGTCGACGGGTTGGGTGCCTCGGGCAACGGATCCGGCGCGGGCGCGTCCGGCGTCCGGCGTACCGCCGCCGCGGACGACGGCGTCGTGAACGGGTCGAACCTGTCGTCGGTGCTGTCGATCATGGAGATGTGCTGGGGCGACGTGGGCCTGTTGCTGTCGATGCCGCGCCAGGGCCTCGGCAACTCGGCGATCGCGTCCGTCGCGTCGGACGAGCAGCTGCAGCGCTTCGAGGGCGTGTGGGCGGCGATGGCGATCACCGAGCCGGACTGCGGGTCGGACTCGGCGAGCATCCGGACCACAGCCCGGCTCGACGGCGACGCGTACGTACTCGACGGCGAGAAGATCTTCGTCACCGCGGGCGGGCGCTGCGACGCGGTCGTCGTCTGGGCAACCCTCGACAAGTCGCTCGGCCGGGCCGCGATCAAGTCGTTCGTGGTCATGAAGGACACGCCCGGTATGACGGTCGAACGCCTCGAACACAAACTCGGCATCCGGGCCTCCGACACCGCCACGATCCGCTTCGACAACTGCCGCGTCCCGGTCGAGAACCTGCTCGGCACCGCGGACATCGACAAGGGCTTCGCCGGGGTCATGCAGACCTTCGACAACACCCGCCCACTCGTCGCCGCGATGGCGGTCGGCTGCGCCCGAGCGTCACTGGAACTGACCCGCGAGCTGCTGTCCGAGGCCGGCGTACAGATCGACTACGACCGCCCGGTCCACCAGCAGCCCGCCGCGGCCGCGACGTACCTGACCATGGAAGCCGACTGGGAAGCCGCCTACCTCCTGACCCTGCAGGCAGCCTGGATGGCCGACAACGCCCGGCCCAACTCCCTCCAAGCCTCCATGGCCAAAGCCAAAGCAGGCCGCGCCGCCAACGACATCACCCTCCGCTGCGTAGAACTGACCAGCACCCTCGGCTACTCCGAACACCACCTACTGGAAAAGTGGTCCCGCGACAGCAAGATCCTGGACATCTTCGAAGGAACCCAACAGATCCAGCAGCTCATCGTCGCTCGCCGGCTGCTCGGAAAGACCTCCGCCGAACTCAAATAGCATTGCTCACAAGGGGTTCCGTCACCCTCGGAGTTCCCAACTACAGCAGACCGGAACCCGGATTGGGGGGCTCAAGCTCCGGGCTGATTCCCGTCCTGGTCCGTGACTGGTCCGTCAGCCGACGCAGAAGTCGTGTCAGCCGGCGGTCCACGGCTGTCTTTGTACGGCGCCGGGATCACACCGACTGCCGCGAGTGCAGCCGAACGGCGGGAGTTTTCGCGCTTGCGAGAGGGCACTTACGTGGTGGGCGTAGTGTCAGAGGCCTGGAAGGAGGTGCCTGCCGCGTGAAACTGTTGACGATCGGCGGATCGGCTGGTGCGGTCGAAGCCATCCAGGAGCTGGCGGGCGGCCTGCCCGCGGGCCTGGACGCCGTGGTGGTGGTCGCTATCCACATCTCGAGGTTCGCGGACAGCAGGCTGCCGGCGATTCTGTCCCGGTCCGGCCCGCTGCCGGCCGTACACGGCCGCGACGGCGAGCCGCTCCGCCCGGGCAGCATCGTGGTCGCGCCTCCCGACCATCACGTGTTGGTCGACGGTGGCGAGGTCCAGCTGAGCCGCGGGCCGAGGGTGAACCGGCACCGGCCATCGGTCGACGTGATGTTCGCGAGTGCGGCCCGCCGTGCCGGTCCCAGCACCGTCGCGGTGGTGCTGTCCGGGACGCTCGACGACGGCGCGGTGGGCGCCGCGCTCGTGAGCCGGGCCGGTGGCCGGGTACTGGTGGAGGACCCGGCCACGGCCGCGTGGCCGGGCATGCCACGGGCGGCTCTCGCCGCGGCTCCCGCCGCCTCCGCGCGGCCGCTTGCCGGGCTTGCGGCCGAGATAGTCGACGCGATCGAGACGGTGCCGCACTGGCAGCCCGCGCCGCGCAAGACCGAAGGAGCCCGAACGATGGGGATGGCCGACAGCGACGACCCCGGATTCCTCGCCGAGAACGAGAGCCACCTGACCCGCCTGGTCTGCCCCGACTGCGACGGTTCGCTGGCCCAGGTAGACCTGGACCACATCAGCTACTTCCGTTGCCACGTGGGGCACCAGTTCTCCCCGCAGTCCCTGGCCGCGGCCCAGGCCGAAGCCTCCGAGACCAGACTGTGGTCCGCCGCGTCAGCGCTGGAGGAGCAGGCCGCGCTGCGCCGCCACCTCGCCTCAGCCGGTCAGGCCGAGCCAGGCGCCGAACAGCATCTACGGGCCGCGGAGCGCGCGGCCGAACTGTCCGCACTGCTGCGCGACCACCTCGGGTCCGACCCAGACAGGCCGTAGCAGGCCGTCGGGCGCGGTGTCGCCTACGACGTCCTGCGCCGCTACTGGCCGCGGCGAGGAGTCCGGCCTCGGGCCGGCTCAGCTCATGTCGCCGTACGGACGGCGGTTCGGTGGCTGCAGCGAGATTCCCTCGTGCTGGGCCTTCGACCGGATCGCATCCTCGCTGCGCCCGAGCCGGATGCTCATCACCCCGACCGGCGTGTTCGACCCAGCCAGCTCCCTCAGCTGCTGCACCTCGCCCGGGGTCCACTCCTTGCCCGCGTACTGGCCCGACCTGGCTTCTGGCATCACGCGCCCCCTTTGGATCCGACGGTTGCCTACGGCCCACAGGTACCCATCGCCCATGTGTTCAGGTGGGTACCCCTGAGGAGAGTGCGAGCATTCACGACGGTCCGCCTGGAGCCTGAGCGCGGGCGAAGGTCACCGCCTCGTCGAGCAGGTCGCGCCAGAGGGCACGGTCGACGGTGGGGAGTGCGACCCATTCGCGGAAGACTTTGCCGGCGGGGGCGAACGGAAGGCCGGTGCCGGAGTCCACGAGTTCGGACACCCGAGTGGCCGGGAGTTTGACGACGAGACCGTTCGTGGCGTCGTACGACGCGAGGAATCGGTCGGCCAGGCGCACGCACGGGTAGCCCATCATGGTCGAGCGTCCGATAGCCGGGTCGTAGAGCAGTGCGTCGGTGAGATCGTCGTACAGATCGCGAGCGGTGTCGTCGCCGGACTTCTCGCCGGCTGGCCGATGCTCATCGGCGAAGGGGCTCCCGGGAGCGGGTTGGTTCATGGGTCGGTCCTCCGTTCTGCGATGCGTCGTCCGGTGCGCCGGTCCGGTCCGACAGTCGCAGCTGCTCGCGACAACCCTATGTCGGTGTTGGCGGAAGATTGAGATGCTGAGGTGTCCTGATCGCATGCCCGTCGTTCGTCGAAAGGGCGGAGCGGGATGGTCCCGCGGAGTCGAGGTCCGGTGATGAACCAGTACTTGTTGTCGGTGTACGACGGTGGCGGCGGCACGTCGGCCACGCCTGAGGACATGCATGCCTTCATGGGCCGGGTGATCGCGCTCGAGGAGGAGATGGACGCGGCGGGCGCGTTCGTCTTCGGCGGAGCCCTTCATGGATCCGATGCGTCGACTGTCGTCCGGGGCGGGACCGGTCTCGACAAGGTGACCACCGATGGTCCCTTCGTGGAGGCGAAGGAGCATGTCGGCGGCTTCTACGTCATCAACGCCGAGGATCTGGACGCCGCGCTGGCGTGGGCGGAGAAGGTCGTCGAGGCGATCGACCACGACATCGAGGTGCGGCCGTTCAGGGCGACCGGTCGCGTGCAGGCCGGCCACTGACGGGGCCAGTGACGGGGCGATCGGGCCGACTGACAGGGCGATGACGGGGCTGCGGATGGAGGAGGTCGAGCGGGCGTTCCGTGACGCGCGCGGTCCGGCTGTGGCCACGCTGGTCCGGCTGTTCGGTGACATCAGTCTGGCTGAGGACGCCGTACAGGACGCCTTCGTCACGGCGGTGGATCGCTGGCCGCGGGACGGCGTGCCGGTGAATCCGGCCGGCTGGATCGTGACGACGGCTCGGAACCGGGCCGTCGACGTCGTACGGCGAAACGCCCGCGGACGCGAGCTGACCAGGGACATCGCTGCCGATCGGCTGCACACCGCATCCGAAGCGTTCGAGGGTGACCAGCTGAGGCTGATGTTCACGTGCTGCCATCCGGCCTTGCGCGGCGAGCATCAGGTGGCGCTGACGCTGCGGCTGGTCGCCGGTCTCACGCTGCCGGAGCTGGCTTCGGGCTTCCTGGTCAGCGAGGAGACGATGTCCAAGCGCCTGGTGCGGGCGAAGTACAAGATCAAGGCAGCGCGCATCCCCTACCGCATTCCTGGTGACGCCGAGTTGCCCGGCAGGTTGCGTGCCGTGCTCTCGGTGCTGTACCTCGTCTACAACACCGGAGCTGACGACAGGGATCGCGCCTACCTGTGCGCCGAGGCGATCCGGCTGACCCGGCTGTTGGTGCAACTCGTACCCGCTGAGCCCGAGGTTGTCGGTCTCCTCGCGCTGATGCTGCTGAACGACGCGCGCAAGCCCGCGCGTGGTGATCGGGGGATCGGAGTGCTGCTCCAGGACCAGGATCGCTCGCTGTGGGACCACGCCCTGATCGACGAAGGGCAGACGCTCGTGCTCTCCTGCATACGCCGAAGACGTCTCGGACCGTTCCAGCTACAGGCCGCGATCCAGGCGCTGCACTGCGCGGCAGCGCGGTACGAGGACACCGACTGGGCTGCGATCGTCCGCTTCTACGACCGGTTGCTCGAGGTGATGCCGACACCTGTTGTCGCCTTGAACCGGGCCATCGCTCTCGCGGAGTCCCAGGGGCCGAGTGCTGGGCTGGCCGTCCTGGACACACTTGCCGATGAGCTCGGCGACTATCACGTGCTGCACGCGGCCCGAGGCCGCATGCTGAGCAAACTCGGTCTGCAAGCCGAGGCTGCGAGCGCCTACGCCCGTGGCGCGTCCGTCGCCAGAACCGAGCCTGCGAGGACGTTTCTCGAAGAACAGGCTGCCTCGACAGTTCTGTACTGAGGCGTGCACCGTTGATTCAGGGGACCGGCGACGTTCGAGGATGTCGCGGCGGCCGTTGACGCGCTCGCGGAGCAGCCGCGGATCGAACTGACCAAGGTCGTGACGATCGGCCATTCGGCGGGCGGCCAGCTCGCTGTCTGGGCTGCCGCTCGCGCAGGCCTGCCCGCCGGGACGCCGGGCGCCGATCCACGGGTGGCGATCAGAGGCGCCGTATCGCAGGCCGGCGTCCCGGTAAGCCTCGTTCACGGTACTCGCGACAGTGACGGTCCGATCGAGCAGAGCAGACGCTACCGCGACGCCGCCGCCGGAGCCGGCGACGACGTCCGGCTGATCGGCACGTGACCGAGCGCGTCAGGGGCGCGAAGCAGTCAGTCTCGCCCAGACGATGACGTTGTCGAGGTAACGGTGGTTGGTGTTGTCGTAGGTGCCGCCACAGGTGATGAGGCGCAGCGCCGGGTACGGCGCGGCGTCGTACACCTTCTCGGACGGGAAACGGTCCTTGGGGAACTGGGCGATGCGCTCCACGGTGAACACCGCAGTCGTGCGGTTGGCGCGCTGGATGTTGATCTGGTCGCCCGGGCGCAGTTCACCGAGCCGGAAGAAGACGGCCGGTCGCTTGTTCCAGGTGACGTGCCCGGCGATGACCGACGAGCCGATCGACCCGGGTGGTGGCGACGGGGTGAACCAGCCGGCCTTGGCCGGATTCTTCGGCACCTGCATCGCACCCTGGTCGTCGAGTTGGAGATCCTCGAGCGGCGACGAGATCTTCAGGCGTGGAACGGTGATGAGCTCCGGTTCCGATCGGGGCAACTCCAGGACGCGGCTCGGCTTCGGCGCCGCGCTCGAGGGCGGAGTCGCTCGCGCTGGCCCTCTGCTTGCTTTGGCTGCCGCCGGCGGTGGCTGGTCCGGATCCGGAGCCGGCGGTGACGGCCGTTGGGCCGCCACCGCCAGCGCCGTCGCCGCGATCCCGGCGGTGCCGAGGACCGCGGCGACGATTCCGGGAATCCGGCCGCGCCGGCTCGGCGGGCGGTTCGCGGCGGGATCGGTCATCGGTCAGGCGGTCGTCCGGATCCGGCGACGCGTGATCAGCGCCGCGCCGGCGCCGAGCAGTGCGATCCCGCCGAAGGCGAGCAGTCCGGCTTGCTCGATACCGTCGGTCGACGCACCACCGGTTTCCACCGCACCACTGGGCATGACCTCGCCGCAGGTCGCCGGGTTGGTTGCCTCCTCGGGAATACCCTTCACGCCGAGGGACTTGGCGAACACCGACTCGCCCAGCGCGGCGAGGTCGTACTTGTCGTTGCCGTTGGCGTCGAGTCCGTGCTGCACGATGTGCAGATGCTGCAGGCTGTCGACAGTGCCCTTCGGCAGTTGGGCCGCGGGAATGGTCCGTTCGTAGTCCAGGTTCCCGTCGGTGTCGGCGACCGGCATCCGGTCGACGGCCAGTCCGCTCGCCTTCGACGTGTCGCCCTTGGTCGTCAGCGACACGAAGACGTCGCCGTACTGCGCCAGGCCTTCCTCGGTCGCGACCTGGCCGTCGCCGTTCTTGTCGGCGCCCGGACCTGGGCACATGAACGCGTGGCTGCCGGAAGCGCCGTGGATGTGCTGGGCATGCGGCGAGTTGGGTGTGAACCCGGAGCCGGTGATCTTCACCCGGAGACTGCCGTTGTCGAGCGCGGTCAGGGTAGCTGTCGCGTGGGATCCACTGTCGTTCATCTCGTGCAACTTGAATGTAACGGTCTGATCCGCGTTGGCGGGCAGCGTAGCCGCGGCGGACAGAGCCGCAGCCGCAGTCACCGTGAGCAACATCGGACGGAACCTCATCATCAGGTCCTCTCCTCGAGGGATGGATACGAGGCATTCGGTGCCGCTGTCACGTCAGATGGGTCGGATCCCAGTCCGACCGGTCAGGCCCGCGCCCTCGCCGACCACGTGGACACCGGACGGGGCTGGTCCGTCGAACGCTGGCAATCGTCGATCACCTCTGAGCCAGAATGAGCAACGAATCCCCAGGTCAGAGGCCATTTCGGGGAGTCCTGCCCGCTGCTCGCCATGAGCACCACCGAGATCCTCGACATCTTCGAAGGAAGCCAAACAGATCCGGCAACTCATCGTCGCCCGAAGACTCCTCGGCAAGACCTCCGCCGAGCTCAAATAGGCTCGAGCCGCAAATAGTTCTGTGCTCTCGGCCCGGCGGCCCGCTGCCCGCGTTGGGATTACGTGTGCGGGCAGCGGTTGCAGTGCGGTTCAGACGGTGGCGTCAGTCGGCTGCGAGGCCTGCGGTTCCGCTCGTGGCGGCGCCGGCAGTGTCCTGCAGGGGCGTCAGATCGCCGTTCCGCGATACGGCATACGACGCGATGGTGCCGTTGCCGAGGCGGATCTGCAGCGTCTTGCCGTCCGGGCTGAGGGCGGCGTCAGTGCCGCCGCCGGAGGTGCGGGCCGCGACGGCCTCCTGCAAGGAGAGTTGTCCGTCGGGGCTGATCCTGTACGACGAGATGGTTGAGCTTGCCGCGTTGACCGTGAACGCGTAGCGGCCGTCCCGGGTGGTGACGAGCCAGCAGGCGGCCGCCTGGGTGTCGCTCACGGACGGGCTGATCGTGTGTAGCCGGCCGAAGCGGACGGCGTACGACGACACCGCGCTCGGGCCCGCCTCGGAGACGATCGCGTGACCGTGCCGGTCGAAGTCGAAACCGTATGGCGTCGAGCCGGCGGAGCGACTCGGAACAGCACGGCCCGCGTAACGGCCATACAAAGCGAAAGTGTCGATGGTCTGATCGCCCTTGTGCGTGACTAGGAGATGGCGTCCGTCGGGGGTGAAGGAGACCTGCGCGGCTGCCGCGTCCGCGTCGCCGATCTTGCTGAGCTGCCTGGTCGAGCCCTGGAGCACGCTCAGCTCGCCGTCCGGACCGAGGCGAAGCCCGCTGATGGTTCCGTTGCCCTGGTTGACGACGTACACGGTGCTTCCGTGGACCGTGACACTGACGGGCCGGTCGCCGCCGCTCGGCTCGACGTCTCGCTTCACGAGGCCTCGTCGGGTGATCGCGAGGGTTGAGATGGTGTCGTCGCCCGCGTTGACCACGAACAACAGGTTCCCTTGACGGACCACCGCGTTCTGCGACGCCAGCGATGCTCCGAGCCCCAGTCCGCCGGTGGCGACGACGCGTCCCGCACGCAGCCGGCCGTCACGCAGCCGGTCGAATACCTGAACGGCGTTGCCGGTCGCGGCGTTGGTTGCCTCGTAGACATGTCCAACGACTTCCGTGTCGTTGGTTGCTGTCAGCCCCTGAGCGTTGGCGACGCCGGTGCCGCCGGCGGCAACTGCCGCGACCGCCATTAGCGGCGGCAGGGAACGGATGAACGGATTGCGCATGGTGATTGATTCCTTTGACAGAAAGGGATGTACGCGATTGACAGTAGATCCGGAATCGCCGGCGTCGGGCGGATCGGCTGATCGGTAAGCCGGCCGTTAGCGCCGAGCGCAGGTCACCCGTGGTTGTGTGGTGTGACGACCGGAAGGTCTGCGTCGGTATCGGCGACGATGTTGAAGTAGTTGGTGAGGATGTTCAGTGCCAGGTTGGCGACAACCTCGGCGATCTCCGCGTCGGTCACTCCTGCCGCGCGGGCGGTCTTCAACGCGACGTCGTCGACGGCGCCCCGGCTGCGAGCGATGGCGTCGGAAAGCGTCAGCAGCGCGGCGGAGTGGGGGTCGGACGACTCGGCGTGCCGTGCGCGCTCGATCTCGTCGGCGGCGAGTTTCGCCACGTTCTTGCCCAGGTACGTGTGCGCCGACAGGCAGTAGGTGCACCGGTTGTACTCGGCCGCGGCCAGCGCGAGTCGTTCACGGTCGGCGACCGGGAGGGCTCCGTTCGCCAGCGCGTCGGAGAGGGCCATGTATCCCTGCAGCGTGGCGGGGCTGTTCGCCATCGCCTTCGCCATGTTGGGAATCGAGCCGAGCTTCTGCTTCAGCTGACCCAACAGTTTCGCGGCCTCGCCTGTGGCGTCCGCGAGTTCGATCTGGGGGATCGTCGACATCGACCGTTCCTTTCGGGCTTGTTGGCCATTTCGTCGAGCCAAGCAAGCGGGTGGTTCGAATCGCATCCGTGTTCCCCTAGGGCGTCGCCGAGTCGGACCGCCGGGTGGCGGGTGACTGGGGTCGGAGGCCGGGGTGTACCCCGATGCGAGGCGCCCTGGTGCGTTCCAGGCTTGCGATGTACCGCTCAAGAATTGGAGACACACTGATGGAGCGAGGCATGTCGGCCCCTGGCCACCTGTACATCCAGACGAACGAGCTCAGGAACTTCGTCATCCACTACGCCCGTGCGGCGGACGGGACGATCAGCGAAGTGGAGCGGATCCCCACCGGCGGCGCCGGATCCGGTGTCTACAAGCCGATCAGCGGCCAGGAGAGTGCGCCGAACGCGTTCGAGGCCGCGGGCAGCGTGATCCTGACCGCCGACAAGCGCTTCCTGTTCGCGACCAACGGCGGCGACAACTCGGTCTCGAGCTTCGGCGTGGGTATGGACGGCAAGCTCACGCTGATCGACGTCAAACGGACGGGCAACATCGTGACCGGCCGCAGCGGCACCGCGAAGTCGCTGGCGTACCTGCCGAGCACCGGCACGCTGTTCGTCTTGCACTCGTTCGGCCCGGACCACGTGCGGCTCATGTCGGTGGATGCCGACGGCAAGCTCAAGGCCCGCCCCGAGGGATACACGGTGAACACCCCGGACAAGCCGCGGCGTGTGTCCACCATGGTGGTGCTGTCGCCGGACGAGCGGTTTCTCCTGGTCGGCACCACCTTCGACGAGCCGGCCAAGGCGAACCCGGACGGGTCCCCGATCCTCTGGGCCGACCAGCCGGACGGCACGAAGAAGTCCGTCGCGTCGAACGCACCCGATCCGGACGGGATCATCGTCTTCCACGTGCAGCAGGACGGCTCGCTGGGCGAGGGAATGTTCCAGGACGGCGGAGGCGGTTCGCCGTTCTACCCGGCGTTCCTCCACCACCGGCCGGACCAGTTCGCGATCGGTTACGCCGTCGCGGACGGCGTCGCGCTGGCCACGCTCGGCGAGGACGGCAAGATCGGCACCGGGCCCGTCGTCAAGATCGACACCAGCGCCGGCCTGCCGTCGGAGTTGTGCTGGCTCGCTGTCTCGCCGGACGACCAGTGGGTGTTCGCGACGAACTTCGGCTACAGCAACATCAGCAGCTTCCGCATCGACGGTGACGTGATCTCGCTGGTGCACGACGCGGCTTGCCCCAAGGTGCCTGGTGACGGGACGTTCCGGGCGCTGAATGCGACCGTCAGCAGCGGACCGAGTGACAACCTGATCACTCCGGACGGCAGCTACCTGTACCAGATCTACGCGAACGCCTCGAAGCTGATCGGGTACGCCGTCCAGCCGGACGGCTCGCTCAGCGAGGTGACCAGCGTGGAGATCCCGTACAACAGCCCGCAGGGCCTCGCCGGGTTCTGACGAGATGGCGGAGACCGGTCCTGCCGCGCCACGCATCGAGACCTGGGTGTCGTCGATGATGCTGAGCCCGCGGGAGATCGAGAAGCTGCTGATCTACCAGGTCGCCGAGCTGGCTCGCCGGCGGAGGGAACGCGGCGTGAAGCTGAACTTTCCCGAGTCGATCGCACTGATCACCGAGGCGCTGCTCGAAGCGGCCCGGGACGGTCGGTCGGTGGCCGAGGTGACAGAGCTGGGCAAGCACGTCCTCTCCCGCGACGACGTGATGCCCGGGGTGCCAGAGATGGTCAACATCGTCCAGGTCGAGGCAACGTTCCGGACCGGGACCCAGCTCGTGGCCGTTGCGAACCCGATTCCTTAGGGGAAGAGATGATTCCAGGCGAATGGCTGCTGTCCGAGGAACCGGTCGAGATCAACGCCGGCCGGCGTACGGCGCGCCTGTCGGTGCGCAACACCGGTGACCGGCCGATCCAGGTCGGCTCGCACTACCACTTCTTCGAGATCAACCGGGCACTGGACTTCGACCGGGAGGCGGCGCTGGGCATGCGGCTCGACGTGCCGTCCGGTCAGTCGGTCCGCTTCGAGCCCGGCGACGAGCGCGACGTCGACCTGGTCGAGTTCGGTGGGGCCCGCCGGGTGATCGGGTTCAGCGGGCTGCTCGACGGTGCCGCTGCCAATCCGCGTTCGCGAGCCCGGGCACTGGCCGAGGCCCGCGAACGCGGGTTCGCCCGGGCGGAGGAGCAGTCGTGACGACAGTTTCGAGAAGACAGTACGCGTCGCTGTACGGGCCGACTGTGGGCGACCGGTTCCGGCTGGCCGACACCGAACTGGTGGCACGGGTCGAGCGCAGCCTGATCCTGCCCGGCGAGGAGGCGATCTATGGCGGTGGGAAGTCGATCCGCGACGGGATGGCGCAAGTGCCGGGTCTACCCAACTCCGACAAGGCGCTTGATCTGGTGATCACGTCGGTCCTTGTGATGGATGCGGTGATCGGCATCGTGAAGGCCGACATCGGCGTGAAGGACGGACGGATCGTCGGGGTGGGGCAGGCCGGGAACCCGCAGGTGCAGGACGGCGTGTCCGCCGACCTGCTCATCGGGCCAGGAACCGAGGTGATCTCCGGCGAGGGGCTGGTCGCCACCGCGGGCGCGATCGACTCACACGTGCACTTCCTGACGCCGGCGCAAGTACCACATGCCCTGTCCAGCGGGGTGACCACGATGCTCGGCGGGGGCACGGGGCCTGCCGACGGGTCCAAGGGCACCACGTGTACCCCCGGCCCGTGGAACCTGGCCAGGATGTTCGAGGCCACCGCGACCCTGCCGGTCAACGTGGGCTTCATGGGCAAGGGAAACAGCAGCCGGCCGGAAGCCCTGCGTGAGCAGGTCGAGGCGGGCGCGTGCGGGCTCAAGGTGCACGAGGACTGGGGTGCCACACCGGCGGCGCTGGACTGTGCGCTGACGGTGGCCGACGAGTACGACGTCCAGGTCGCGCTGCATGCCGACACTCTCAACGAAGGCGGCTACCTGGGGGACACGCTCGATGCGATCGATGGGCGGACGATCCACAGCTATCACACCGAGGGCGCGGGCGGTGGGCATGCGCCGGACATGATGGCGATCGCCTCGCTGCCGAACGTACTGCCGTCCTCGACCAACCCGACCCGTCCGTACACCACCGACACGACGGACAACCTGTTCTACATGACGATCGTGACGCATCACCTCAACCCCGACAATCCTGAGGACGTGGCGTTCGCGCAGTCGCGGATCCGCGCCGAGACCGAGGCGGCCGAGGACGTGCTGCACGACATGGGCGTGCTCAGCATGTACTCGTCGGACTCGCAGGCCATGGGGCGCGTCGGAGACACGGTGTCGACCTGCTGGCGCACCGCGGACAAGATGAAGAAGGTGACCGGGAGCCTGTCCGGAGAGGCCACGGGGGACGACAATCAGCGCATTCTGCGGTACCTGGCGAAGCTGACGATCAATCCGGCGCTGACGCAGGGGATCGGGCACGTCGTCGGGTCGCTGGAGCCGGGCAAGCTGGCGGACATCGTCCTGTGGCCGACCAACACCTTCGGGGTGAAACCGAAATACGTGATCAAGGGCGGTGCCGTCGCGTGGTCGGTGATGGGGGACGCGAACGCCTCGATCCCGACGCCGGAGCCGGTGCTGCTGCAACCGATGTTCGCCGGACTGGGGAAGGCAGCAGGGCGTACGTCGGTGACGTTCGTGTCGCAGGCCGCGGCGGAGGCACAGGTGGTGGAACGCCTCGGCGTCGATCGGTGGACGGAACCGGTGCGCGGCTGCCGCACGGTCGGCAAGGCGCAGATGGTGCGTAACGATCTGACGCCGGAGATCGCCGTCGACCCGGAGACGTACAAGGTGACGGTCGACGGCCGGCCGGCCGTGGTGCCCGCGTCGGCGGAGGTTCCGATGTCACAGCTGTACTACATCGTCTGATGGCCGGTCAGCCGCTTGGACGCGAAGAGCTGGCAGGTTTCCTGTCCGTGCTGCAGTTGAGCGACTCGGCGTCTCCCAGCGGCCGATATACGTTGTCGTACGGCCTGGAGACGATGGCGCAGTCCGGACGGCTGGCCACACCGAGCGACCCCGCGACGTTGTCAGCGTTGCTTCGCGACCAGGTACGTCTGGCCGTGGGGCCGTCGGAGGGTGTCGCGCTGGCCTGCGGTCACCGCGCGACGACCGGTCCGGACTCGTTGGACCTGGAGCTCGTCACGCGTGCTGACCAGCGGCTGACCGCTGTGAAGCTGTCCCGGGAGGCGCGGGAGACGTCGAGTCGTACGGGGCGTGCGCT
Source organism: Kribbella sp. NPDC003557 (assembly GCF_040610805.1). Taxonomy (NCBI): domain Bacteria; kingdom Bacillati; phylum Actinomycetota; class Actinomycetes; order Propionibacteriales; family Kribbellaceae; genus Kribbella; species Kribbella sp. NPDC003557. The sequence continues at coordinate 14,556 of NZ_JBEXMY010000015.1, read as the reverse complement.
GCTGCGGGCCGCGATCCCGGTGTTCGGTGCCGGCGCGCTCACCACGTTCGCGTCGGAGATCGCGAGCCGACGATCGCCGGGCAACCACGCTGTGGTGCTCGGCGTCCTCAGCGCCTGTCTTGGTGTACCACGCCTTCAGTCGGTGGCGGGTGAGCTGTTCGCGTTCGCCGCGGGCTGGGTGGCGGCCGCCGTGCGGCTGGCCGTGACGGACCACAGGACTGCGCAGGCGGTGCTGTACGACGTACGCGACGACCTGGCCGCGGCGGCGAACTCCGCTGCTGACAACGACATCCCCGACATCTCCAGCTGCGCACCGCTGCTGGACGTCATGGCGATGCAGCACGAGGAAACCGAGCTGCGGCTGTTCGCCAGCTGAGAAAAGGAGACAAGGCTGATGGAAGCACTCACGGACTCGCACGGCCACGGCCACGGTCATGGTCATGGTCACAGTCACGACGAGGAGCCTGGGCCGTTCGCCGAGGTCCGCGCCCCGGGGATCCCGCGGATCGGCATCGGCGGCCCGGTCGGCTCCGGCAAGACGGCGCTGATCGAGGCCCTGGTCCCGATGCTCATCGCTTCGGGCCATCGGCCCGTGGTCGTCACCAACGACATCTTCACCAGTGAGGACGCGCTGCACGTACGGCGCACCCTGGCGGGTGTGCTGGCGCCCGAGCGGGTCGTCGGCGTCGAGACCGGTTCCTGCCCGCACACCGCGGTGCGCGACGACCCGAGCATGAACCTCGACGCGGTCGCCGAGCTGACCGACCGCTTCGCCGACGCCGACGTGGTTCTCGTCGAGTCCGGTGGCGACAACCTGACTCTGACCTTCAGCGCTGCCCTGGCCGACTACTTCGTGTTCGTGATCGATGTTGCCCAGGGCGACAAGATCCCGCGCAAGCGCGGCCCGGGCGTGACGCACTCGGATCTGCTGGTCATCAACAAGGTCGACCTGGCCGACCTGGTCCGGTCCGACCTGTCGGTCATGGACCGGGACGCCCGCGCGGTCCGTGGCGGCCGTCCGTTCGTGTTCACCAACTGCTTCACCGGCGACGGTCTCGACGAGGTCGTCGGGCGGATCCGTGCGGTGATCGGCGAGTTCGCTCCGGCATGACGCAACGGGACGACCTGACCTGGTGCGCGCCCACGGCGTTGCCCGCCGAGGTGGTCGCGTTCGGCGCGGACGTGCGGGACGCGCTGGCCGTCGGCGCCGCCGGAAAGCTCGGGGTTCTGGACCTGGCGCTGGCGCTGCGGGCGGGCCGTACCAGGGTCGTCCGGCAGTACCAGCGCTCGCCGCTGTACGTCTATCGGCCGATCTATCTGGACCCGGTGCGGCCGGACATGGCCTTTGTTTTCCTGCAGCAGCAAGGCGACGGCTTCGTCCAGGGCGACCGGTACCGCGTTGACGTCGAGTGCGCGCCCGGCGCCGCCGTCCACCTGACCACCCAGGCGGCCACCAAGGTCTTCAGGGCGTACGACAACTTCGCGACGCAGTTGGTGAACCTGCACGTCGGTGCCGACGGCGTGCTTGAGTATCTGCCTGACCCGGTCATTCCGTTCCGCGGCTCTCGGCTGTACCAGAGGACTTGTCTGACCGTTGACTCGGACGCGACGGTCATCTTCGGAGAGGTCCTCCTGCCGGGCAGGACGGCACGCGGCGAACGACATGCGTACGACGTGTACTGGGCCGACACCGAGGTCCGTGGGACGGACGGCTCGCTCTGGTTCGCCGACACACTGCGCCTGCGGCCCGGTGAGTTCGACCGTCCGACCTCGCCGGGAGTACTGGGTGGCTACGACGTGCTGGCGAGCTTGTACGTGCTCTGCTCCCGCACGCCTGCGTCCGACCTGGTCACGGTTCTGCGGGACGCGCTTACCGCCGTACCGGAGGTGCTGGCCGGGGTGACGGAGTTGCCTGCGGGCCGTGGCGCTGCCGTACGGATTCTGGGCCGCACCTCCAAGGCAGTCCAGGCCGCGATGCGTGCGACCTGGGAGCGGGCGCGCATCGAGCTCCTCGGTGCACCCGCTCCCGACCTTCGCAAGGCCTGAAGGATCCTCAGCGCACCGATCGGAGGAACTGTGACCACACCACTGGAGTCGGCAGCGACCAGGGCCGGCGAGTGCCGTCGCGCCCTGACGCTGCCCGAGGTCTGCGAGCAAAGCTCGAGTTGTCGGGGCCGCCGCACGACTCGGCCGGCGCCGCGGTCGCCGCTCTGCGTTCCGAGGTCGGCAGCGTTCGGGCAGCAGTCGCGGAAATCGGGATCGGGCTGGTGCAGGTCGGAGCCGATCCGCTGCGCCCGTCGTACCGGACGAACCCGAGTGCGAGGGTACCGCGCGATGGAGGGAGTATTTCGCGGCGATTGGCGCTCACGGTCCCGGTGCGGTGACGATGAACTCGACCGCCGCCCTCCAGGTGAATCTCGAGGCGGGCCTGCGGTCGGAGTGGTCCCGGCGCGTCGCACAAGCACACCGGCTGGGTCCCGTGCTACTTGCGATCTCGACGAACTCGCCCTGGCTGTACGGACGCTCGACGGGCTGGAAGTCGGCGCGTCAGCGAGCCTGGCTCCAGCTCGACCATCGGCGCACTGGTCCCCGTGCTGGACGTGGGCGGTGTGGGCGACACAGGTGACCCAGCGATGGCAGCGGTCACGTTCGCACTGCGCGCGCCGGTGATGTTCGTCGCCACCCGCCAGGGTGAACGCTCAGCTGTCCGTCAGGACGTCACTTTCGAGCAGTGGGCCAGGGGCGAAGCGCTGCTGGCCGGCCGACTGCCCACAGCGCTGGACCTCGACCTTCATCTCACTACGCTGTTCCCGCCCGTCCGCCTGCGCGGCTACCTCGAACTGAGGTTCCTGGACGCGACATCACAGCGCTGGTGGCCGGGCATCGTGGCCGTCACCACGACCCTGATGGACGACGCGATTGCCGCCGACTTGGCAGCTGAGGCCACCGAGCACACCAGTTCGCTGTGGACCGAGGCGGCACGCGACGGTCTGACCGACCCGCGGCTCGCCGAAGCCGCCCGCAGGTGCGTGCGGATCGCCGCGGACCGCGGACCGGCCGAATTGGCCGCGCCGGTGGCCGAGCTGGCGGAGCTGGTCGAGTCCCGCCGATCGCCCGGTGACCTGCTTGCCGAGCGGATCGAGCACATCGGCCCGCGGGCCGCGCTCGCCGAGCTGGCGCATCTCTGACTCTCTCGAGGGCACAGTCGGTGCCCGTCAGATTTCGAGCTGCTCCGCCTCGGCCGTCAACGGCAGGCGCGCAGTAAAGCGTGTGTCTCCTGGCGACGACTCGACCGACAGCTCGCCGTGGTGCTTGCCGACCACGATCCGCCAGGAAATGTCGAGGCCCAGACCCGGCCCCGCCCCGACCGGCTTGGTCGTGAAGAACGGTTCGAAGATGCGGCTCCTGATCTCCTCGGGCACCCCCGGTCCGGTGTCGCCGATCTCGACCAGGACCTGGTCGTTGTCGCGGGTGGTGCGGACGGTCAGTCGGCCCCTGCCGTTCATCGCGTCGACGGCGTTCTCGACGAGATTCGTCCACACCTGGTTGATTTCGGCAGCGTAGACCGGAACGGCGGGCAGGCTGCGGTCGAGATCGGTGACGACCGTGATGTTGTCGCCGATCGTGTGGGCGAGCATCATCAGGGTGCTCTCCAGAAGCTGGTTCAGGTCGACCTCCCGGTACGGCGTACGGTCCACCTGTGAGTACTGCTGTGCTGCCGTGACGAGGGTGGAGATCCGGGACGTGGAGTCGTCGATCTCGTTCAGCGACAGCTCGAGGTCGATCGTGTGGTGCAACCAGTCGAACGCAGCGTCGAGGACCGGGCCGTCACCGACGGCTTCTACGACCGCTTCGAGCCACTCGACGTCCCACCCGGCCTGCACGAAGGTGGGAGCCGTCCGCCAGCCAGTGGTGATCCCGTGGACCTCGAACCAGCCGGTCAGCTCGTCCTCACGGTCGGTCGCGTCGAGTGGGCTCAGCGACGGCGTCTCGGCAAGGTGCCCGAGCGCCTTGTGCTGAAGGGCTTCCAGTGACTTCCACGCGGCAAGTTCGAGACCCTGCCGGACGGTCGACTCCACCCGTCGCAGGCCGGCGAGTCGCTCGCGCAGAGCGGCCGTGGCACGCATCGCTGCCGCGGTGGGGTTGTTCAACTCGTGCATGAGGCTCGCCGACAAGGAGCCCAGGGCAATCAGCCGTTCATGCTCACTGATCGCCCGCTGCGTGTTCTTCATGCCGAGGAACAGGCCTTCCAGCAGGTGCAGCGGCATCGGGAACCACTCACGCATGATCGCGGCGAACTTGTCCGCTGCCAGGACGTACAGCCGTGACGGCCGGGTCGCTCGCAGAGTGTTGTCCAGTGTCTGGCTGACGCCGTCGCCGAAGAACGGTCGCCAGGCTCCTGCGTACGCGCCGACCTGGCTGGTCCGATTGATTTCGGTGTCCTCGTGGCCGACCCGGCGGGAGATGACCAGTTCGCCGTCCAGCAGTACATAGAACGAGGTCGCGACGTCGTTCTCCCGGTAGATGTAGCCGGCCTCGAAGAGCTCCACGCACCCGTTGCGGCACAACCAGTCCAGCTGATCCTCGTCGAGCCTCTCGAACAGGAACAGCGTTCTGAGCTCGGTCACGTCGCACGGCACGCTTCGGATCATCATGCCGACATCGTCAGGGCCGGGCGGGCCGGCCGCATCCGGGAACACACCAGGCTGAACCCGGTCCGGTACACCGGCCCTGCCGCGCACCGGGGAACTGCCGGAGGCGAGTGGAGAGACGCCGCCGCCATGGTGAGGGGATCCGCAGGTGCAGCTCGTCAGCACCGACACCTCACCGGCGATTCCAAGGAGAAGCGGACATGTCACCTGTACACCACCGGTACGCCGAGGTAGCCGGACGGCAACTGTTCTACCGGGAGGCCGGTCCGCCGGACGCGCCGGTTGTCGTCCTCCTGCACGGATTCCCGACCAGTTCGTTCATGTTCCGCAACCTCATCCCGGTGCTGGCCGAGAACTACCGGGTCATCGCTCCGGACCACCTTGGGTTCGGTCTGTCAGATGCTCCGTCGGCGGACGAGTTCGACTACACCTTCGACACCCTGGCCGACCTGACCGCCGGCCTGCTCGCCGGTCTCGGGGCCGAACGCTACGCGCTGTACGTCCAGGACTACGGGGCGCCGATCGGTTGGCGGCTGGCCCTGCGCGCCCCGGTTGCCATCACCGCCATCATCACCCAGAGCGGCAACGGGTACGACGCCGGGTTCGTGGAGAGCTTCTGGCGAACGGTCTGGAACTACCAGCGCGAACAGACGCCGGAGACCGAGGCAGCGATCAGGCCGGCACTGACCCTCGAGGTCACTCGCTGGCAGTACGTGACAGGGGTACCTGACGAGACGCTCGTGAGTCCGGACACGTGGCATCACGACTACAACCTGCTCACGCGGCCCGGCAACGACCAGATTCAGCTGGCGCTGTTCCGGGACTACAAGACGAACCCGGCCCTGTACCCCGATCTGCACGAGTACCTCCGCTCCAGTGGTGTGCCCGTGCTAGCGGTCTGGGGTCGTGGCGACGAGATCTTCGGCCCGGCCGGCGCAGAGGCCTTCGCGAAAGACGCTGTAGACGCCGAGATCCACCTTCTCGAGGGAGGGCATTTCCTCCTGGAGAGCGCCGGCCCCGAGGTGGCCGCACTGGTGCGGGACTTCCTCGGCCGCAGGAACGCACCGCTGGGGAAGCACACCATGACCGCAACACAACAGGAAATTACAGGGATGGGAGAACACTCATGACGTACAACTTCGACGGTCGCAAGCTGGTCGTGATCGGTGGGAGCAGCGGGATGGGGCGGCAGACCGCCATCGACGTCGTGCGCGGCGGCGGTGCAGCGGTGGTCGTCGGCCGCAATCAGGACCACGTCGACGAGACAGTGAAGACCCTGTCCGGCGACGGCCAGGCGTGGGGGATCGTGGCCGACCTGGCGGACCGCGACCAGGTCGCCAGGGCACAGCACCAGTTGGCGACGGAGCACGCCGACGCGACGCTTCTGGTCAACGCGGCCGGCGTCTTCGTCCCGAAGCCGTTCCTCGACCACGACGGGGACGACTACGACTCCTACCTCGAGCTCAGCCGGGCCATCTTCTTCCTGACCCAGACGGTGGTGCGCGGGATGGTCGCGGCAGGTCACGGAGGTGCGATCGTGAACATCGGGAGCATGTGGGCTCACCAGGCCGTCGCCGCAACGCCGTCCAGTGCCTACTCGATGGGTAAGGCCGGGCTGCACGCGCTGACCCACAACCTGGCTCTCGAGCTCGGTGGTCAGCAGATCCGGGTCAACGCCGTCGCACCGGCAGTCGTGGCGACGCCGATCTACCGGGCCTTCGTCCCGCCGGAGCAGATCGAGGCGACCATCGAGAGCTTCAACGGCTTCCACCCGCTGGGCCGGGTGGGTTCGGCCGAGGATGTCTCCGCGGCCGTCACCTACCTGCTCTCGGACCAGGCCGCCTGGGTAACGGGCACGATCCTGAACGTCGACGGCGGAGTGATGGCCGGACGCAACTAGACGTTCGCGAGCCGAAACCCTGCTGCTTCGCGTGTCACAGCACCTGTGCGCCACAATAGGGTGCTCGGGCACACGGCCGAGGGAGCGTAGGAGGTCTCGCGATGAAGGGCAGGTCGACGCGGCTGGGGCGTCCGGTGCTGCCGGCTCCGAAGCGTTAGTCCTGTGGTGCGCTTCCGGCGAGGCGAGTGCGATCTGCTCGACCGCCTCGTCGATGAGGTGGGCTCGGGCGAGAGCCGGGCGCTTGTCCTCCGCGGCGAGTCGGGGATCGGCAAGACAGTCCTGATCGAATATGTGGCAACGCGGGTGGCCGGCTGGCGTTCGGTGCGGGCCAGTGGGATCGAGTCCGAGCAGGAGCTTGCGTTCGCCGGTCTGCATCAGGTGTGCGCGCCGGTGCTCGAGTTCGTGGAGACGCTGCCCACGCCACAGCAGGAGGCGCTGCGCACCGCATTCGGCCTCGCTCCCGGCAAACCGCCGGACCGGTTCGTCGTCGGTCTGGCGGTCCTGGGACTGCTCGGCGAGGCATCGCGGGACCGTCCGCTGCTCTGCCTGATCGACGACGCGCAGTGGCTGGACCAGGCATCGGCGCAGGTCCTCGGATTCGTGGCGCGCCGGTTGCGCGCGGAGTCCGTGGCGATGATCTTCGCTGTCCGCGAGCCCGCGGACGGTGGCGAGGTCACCGAGCTGAACGGACTACCTGATGCGCGCGTCGGCGGACTGTCCGACGACCAGGCCCGGCTGCTGCTCGAGTCGGCCTCGCCGGGCCCGGCCGACGAGCAGGTACTGGATCGCCTGGTAGCGGAAAGTCACGGCAACCCGCTGGCTCTGCTGGAGCTTCCACGGGGCTTCACGCGGGCCGAGCTCGCGGGCGGATTCGGGTCTTTCGGCCAGGTGGTGCTGCCGGGGCGCATCGAAGAGAGCTTCCTGCGTCAGATGGCCACACTGCAACCCGTGACCCGGCAGGTGCTGCTCGTCGCAGCGGCGGAACCGGTCGGCGACTCGGTGCTGGTGTGGCGCGCGGTCGATCGCCTCGGGATCGCGGTGGATGCCGAAGTGGCGGCGCGGGAGGCGGCGGAGCGGTTCGTGGACCTCGACGTACGAGTCCGGTTCCGGCACCCGTTGCTGCGGTCGGCCGTCTATCGCGCGGCCACGAGCGAGGAACGGCGACGAGTTCACTGGGCGCTCGGCGAGGTGACGGACGCCGGCACGGATCCCGATCGCCGGGCCTGGCACCGTGCCCAGGCTGCCGAGGCGCCCGACGAAGCTATCGCGGCCGAACTGGAGCAGTGCGGGCAGCGAGCGCACGCCCGCGGGGCTGCGACTGCCGCTGCAGCCTTTCTCGAAAGGGCCGCCGGGTTGACTCCGGACGTGGGGGAACGTGGCCGGCGGCTGCTCGCGGCAGCCCACGCGACCTATGAGGGCGGGACGCCGACCGCGGCGCCGCGCCTGCTCGCCTTGGCCCAGGCCAGTCCGTTGACCGCCCTCGAGAAGGCGCAGGTCGACGTACTCCACGCGCGGAGCGCGTTCGCCCTCGGGCGGGGCCGGGACGCGACCGAGTCGCTCTTCCAGGCCGCGACTCGGCTCGAGCCGATCGATGCACAGGCGGCCCGGTACACCCATCTGGAGGCCATGCGGGCGAGTTGGTTCCTCGCCGACCACGCCGACGGTCTCACGCTGCGCGAGATGGCCGAGGCCGCGGACGGTTCCCCTCGGCGGGGACCGGAGACGACCTCGGACGTTCTGATCCATGGTCTCGCGATCCGCTACCGCGACGGGTACGCGGCCGCGGCCGGCGTCCTCAAGCAGGCGTTGGACGAGTTCTGCGTTGTGAGACCTGCCGGTGGGTCCGGCCTGCTGCTGGAGTGGTTCGCGGGTACCGTCGCAGTGGATCTGTGGGACGACGAGGGCTGGGACCTGATCAGCCGGCGCTACGAGGAGCTGGCCCGGGCCGAGAGCCTCGCGTCGCTGCCGATCGCGCTGACGATGCGGACCGTCTGCGTGATCATGCAGGGTGAACTGTCCAGGGCCGAGTCGCTGCTGGAGGACTTCGACGCAGTCCTGCAGGCGACAGGTATCTTCGACGCCCCTTACGCAGGGGTGCTGCTGGCGATCTGGCGCGGACGCACGGCGGACGCGACCGCTCTGCTCGATGCCATGACCGACGACGCGGCGGGTCGTGGCGAGGGCGTCACGCTGATCGCCGCCGCGTGGATGCGAGCCCTGCTGCTCAACCACCTGGGTCGCTACTCCGAGGCAGTGACAGCAGCGCTTCAGGCGACCGAGCCGGAGCGGGAGATGGGCTTCGTCACGCTGTGCGCCCTGGCCGAGTTGGTGGTCGCGGCCACCCGTGCCGACCAGCCCGCGACGGCCGCCCGGGCGCTGGTTCGGCTGGCCGGTATGACGGAGGCCAGTGGCACCGATTGGGCGCTCGGTATCACAGCCCGCTGCCGGGCGATGGTCGCCGGCTCCGAGGGCGACGCCGACTCCGGGTCCGTCGACCGCTACTACGAGGAAGCGATCACGCGGCTCGCGCGCACCCGGGTCCGCGGCGAACTGGCCCGCACTCACCTGCACTACGGGGAGTGGTTGCGCAGGCGTGGCCGGCGCAACGACGCACGCCGCCAGTTGCACACCGCGCACTCGATGCTGACCGACATGGGGATGAGCGTCCTCGCTGCCCGGGCCGCACGGGAGCTCGGCGCCACCGGCGAGAAGGTGCATGCGAAACCGGACCCGGACCCGGTGCCCAGCACGCTCACGCCCCAGGAGACGCAGATCGTGCGGCTGGTGCGCGACGGGTTGTCCAACGCGGAGATCGCCGACCGGCTGTTCATCAGCCCGCGCACGGTTGAATGGCACCTCGGGAAAGTCTTCGCGAAGCTCGGTCTCACCTCCAGGCGCCAGCTGCAGCGCTGACGCCGAGCAGTCGGCTCCCTCAGCGGCCTGCGGCCAGGACGTCCGGCCCGTCGCCGGACAGGGCGTCGGCAGCCGCCTGCAGTACGAGGTGAAGCTCCGTCCTGGACGTGATTCCGAGCTTGGCGAAGACCTTGTGCAAGTGGTATTCGACCGTGCGAGGGCTGAGGAACAGGCGGGCACCGATCTCGGAGTTGCTGAGCCCGTCGCGCGCCAGGTACCCGATCCGGGATTCCTGGGTCGTGAGCTGGCGGCCGGTCTCGACGGTGCGCTTGCGGACCCGCTCGCCGGTGGCCAGCAGTTCGGTGTTTGCACGCAAGGCGAACCCCTCGGCGCCGATCGTTGCGAACATCTGCTGGGCAGCTCGCAACGGCTCGCGAGCATCGACGCGCCTGTTCTGTCGTCGCAGCCACTCGCCGTAGAGCAGTTGGGCTCTGGCGAGTTGGACACGGATGCCGGTCTCGGACAGCCGGTCGATCGCCTCCCGGTACAGCGGCTCGGCCGCCGGCGCGTCGGCGAGCAGCGCGTGCGAGACCGCTTGCACGCCGAGTACCCAGGGAGTCCGCGCGGCGTCGGCATCGGCATCGAGCCGGGACAACGCGGCGGCAGCCAGGTCGCGCCGCCCACAGCGCGTCCCCGCCTCGATCAATTCGGCGCGCGCCCAGCCGGACAGGGCGAGTTGATCGGCCTCGACGGCTTCGCGGGCGGCCGCCAGGGCTTGCTCGTAGTGTCCTGCGCCGTTGTGCAGCACAGCCTCCGCCAGTTGGGCGGCGGCCAGTGTCAGGGCGTCGCCGCGCTGCCGAGCTTGCGTGCGAATTGTTGGCAGCACCCCGCGCAGGAAGTCCCTTCTTCCTTGCCAGGCGGCGAGCACCAGAGATGCGGGGGTCGGCGCCGCGCCAACCGTGCTCAGTGCGCGGGTGTTTCCGCGAGCGATGATGTCGTGCGCGGCATGGAAGCGGCCACGGAACAGGTCGATCAGAGCGGCCTGCGTGAAGGGGTTGCCCAGTGGCGGCGCCACGTGCCCGGCGGCACGGTCATCGCCGCGTTCGTCACGGTTCCGGGCGGTCAGCGTCGCCCAGGAGCCCTCGTCCCATCCGTCAGCAGCAGCCATGCCGGCCAGCCAGGACCATCCCCGTGCCGCGAAGTCGAGGCCGTCGCCGCCGAACGTCTTGAGCGCTCGGGAGAGGGCATCAGCCGCAGCGCCAGGCGCGTCGAGTGCCCTGGCTGTCAGCGCGTCGAGCAGTAGACCGACCGGGTCAGCCGATCCTTCGGCAGCTGAGTCACGTGCGGCCTGTGCGACGGCTCGAACGCTGGGGGCAGCCGGACCACGAAAAGAGAACATCGATGCCGCGAGGGCTTCGAGGTGTGCGTCCCGGGCCAACGCGGGCGAGTGCTCCCGGAGGCGGTGGGCCGCATCCAGCAGCAACTGCGGGGTTGCGTCATCGCGACGCGTGGCGAACTCGATGCGGGCCCGCTGAAACTCGATCTGCGCCTCCCGTTCCGGGTCGGCGGGCCCACCCTCCGCGATGGTCAGCAGGTGCTGCGCGTCGTAGATGCCGCCTGCTGCGTGGTTGGCGCGTGCGGCGGACAACGCGCGGCGGGCACGGGCAGCCGGATCGGCCGTGAGCAGGGCGGCCCGTTCGAGGAAGGCGGCGCGTGCTGCGATCCCGCCACGTTGTTGAGCCGTCGTCGCGTTGTGCTCCAGGTCGGCTGCGATCCGCTCGTCGAGTCCGCTGGTGGACAGCGCCAGATGCCACGCTCGGCGATCGGCGTCCGTGTCACTGGTGATGGCCTCTGCCAGCGCTCGGTGGGCCAGACGGATCTCGGGTGGTGTCGCCCTGGCGTAGACAGCTGTCCGCAGTGTGGCGCAGCCGAACACGACCCGGGGCCCGAAGGTCAGCAAGTTCTCTGCCTCGAGCACCTCTGCGGCCGGCTTGCCGATGCCGAGCCAATCGGCCGCCCGCGAGGCCAGCGCCGGGTCCCCGGTCGGCTCGGCCGCGACAGTCAGCAGCAGTTGCCGCGCGTCGGCGGGCAGATGCTGTGCACGCCGTACACAGTCGTGCTCCCGGTCCCGGGAGTCGCGGCGCGGTGCCGGGAGCGCATAACCGCCGGCGAGCTCGGTCGCGGTGACCCCGTCGAAGGCGCCCAGGAGCGCGCGCGGATTGCCGCGCGCCTCGAGCAGGACCCGCTCGATCACGGCTGCGTCGATCCGGCCCGGTGCAGCGGAGAGGAGCACTGAGCGTGCGTCGCCCCAGGGCAACCGCTCGAGTCGCATCTCCGCAAGCCCGTCGAGATCCGGGACGCCCTGCTGATCCCGTTCGCCGAACACGATCAGCAGGCGGCTGCGTTCGGCCCGGCGAGCCACGAAGGCCAGTACCAGCAAGGAGGCCGTGTCGAGCCACTGTGCGTCATCGACAAGACAGCACACCGGCTCGCGTTCGGCCACGCCGGTGAGCAGGTTGAAGGTGGCGACGCTCACCAGGAGGCGGTCGGGCGGTTCGCCGCCGCTGAGCCCGAGCGCCGTGGAGAGCGCGGCCTGCTGAGTGGGCTCGAGTCGTTCCAGGTCCTCGAGCACCGGAGCGCACAGCAGGTGCAGGCCGGCGTAGGGGAGATCGAGCCCGTCCGCGACGCCGGTCGCCCGCAGGACCCGGTGACCGTCGGCACGATGTGCGACGTAGTCCAGCATCGAGCTCGTGCCGATGCCTCGTTCGCCCCGCACCCGAAGCGCCCCGGCGCGGACGGTGGACGTGTCCTGCAGCAGTTGGTCCATTCGAGCGCACTCGGCGGCGCGCCCGTACAGCCGGGGCACCTCACACGGACCCGTTGGTCGTTCGGTGTCGGGGAGGAAGGTCATCACGTCACTACCGTGCCGTGATCGCGCTGTCTTGTAGCCCGAGTCCAGCACGGGTGTACCCCCGGGCCCGGGTACCGGGGACACCCGTGGTTCACCGTGCGTCACCGGGGCGGGCGGCTGGTGCGCTGGACGGAGACCACGACGTACCCCGATGGACGGCACCTGGCCCCTGGCCGAGGACAACCCGTGGGTCGGACCGGTGAGGTCCCTGGGGCGAGTGACGGCCGCAAGTGGTGGGATCGGTTCCGATCGCAGGAGACGAGGGCGGGCCTCCGTTCCGGAGCGATGTCAAGGAGATGGGTCGATGGAAACCGTTGCGAATGCTGTCCACCTGCCGGCGTTGGACAATCCGAACGAGCGAGACGCCGTGGGTGCCGAGTTACAGACGGTGCTTCAGGACCTGATCGACCTGTCCTTGATCGGCAAGCAGTTGCACTGGAGTGTCGTCGGCCCGGAGTCCCACAGCCTGCACCTGTTCTTGGACGAGCTGGTGGGGGAGTGGCGGGAGCTCGCGGACCTGGTGGCCGAACGCGCGGTGACCCTGGGGTTCGTTCCCGACGGTCAGTCCGTGGCGGTGGCGGACGGGTCGCGCGTCGAGCCGGTGCCGGTGCGTTCCGTGGCGGGCCATGCGGTGATCTGGGAGCTCGCGCGCAGGGTCGCCGGTTCGGCGGAGCGGGTGCGTGAGCGGCTGACACCGATCGGCGCGGCGGACCTGGTGACTCAGGACGTCCTCGTCGACGTGGTCCGCACGCTGGAGAAGCAGCAGTGGCTGCTGCGCAGCCAGTTCGGGGAGAAGGTCTGATGGCGATCTCCCGAGGATTTCGCGGCCGGCGCGTAACGGAGGACACGGGACGGGTGCCGCCGGGGCAGTACGTGACGAAGGACTTCCCGGTGCTGTCGGCCGGCCCGACGCCGCAGACACGTCTGGACTCGTGGAGCTTCACCATCCGCGGCGCTGTCGAGGAGCCGGTCGCGTGGTCGTGGGAGGAGTTCCGCTCGCTGCCGCGAGAGACCTTCACCGTGGACATCCATTGTGTGACCAAGTGGACCAAGCTCGGTACGACCTGGTCCGGAGTCTCTCTTGACACGTTGCTGGCGGCGGCGCCGACGGAGGCGGCGTTCGCCATGGCCTTCGCCGATGGTGGTTACACGACGAACCTTCCTCTGGCCGACCTGCGGGGCGGGCGGGCGTGGGTGGTCGACGAGTACCACGGTCAACCGCTCGATCCCGAGCACGGCGGTCCGGCCCGGCTACTGGTACCGCACCTGTACTTCTGGAAGAGCGCGAAGTGGGTGCGGGGACTGGAGCTGCGTTCCGTCGACCAGCCCGGTTTCTGGGAGATGTTCGGCTATCACAACTACGGAGACCCGTGGCGGGAACAGCGCTACAGCGGCGACTGAGCTGGCAGACCGCGACAGTGGTCGACACGATCTACGCGACCCCTCGGGCGAAGACGATCACGCTCGATGTTCCCGGCTGGACCGGGCACCGTGCGGGACAGCACGTCGATCTTCGGCTGACCGCGCCTGACGGCTACCAGGCTCAGCGAAGTTACTCGATCGCGTCCGCTCCCGAGGACACGCAGCTGATGCTGACCGTCGAGAGGCTCGACGACGGCGAGGTGTCCCCGTACCTCGTGGACGAGCTGCGGGTGGGCGACGAGCTCGAGTTGCGAGGCCCGATCGGCGGTTACTTCGTCTGGGACGGGGCTCTCGGCGACCCGCTGTTCCTGGTGGCGGGTGGTTCCGGGGTGGTCCCGCTGCGGTCGATGTTGTGGCACCACCGTGCGATGCACAGCCGGGCGCCGGTGAGGCTGCTGAGTTCGGCGCGTTCGCTGGACTTGCTGATCTACCGCGAGGAGCTGATGCAGTTCGCGACGTACGACCAGTTCGACGTCTCGGTCACCCTGACCCGGGAACTGCCGAGTGGATGGCACGGGTATCGCGGCCGGCTGGATCAGGAGTTGCTGGCCGAGGTCGCCTGGCCTGCGGCCGACCGGCCGCTCACCTACATCTGCGGACCGACCGGGTTCGTGGAGACCGCGTCCGGAGGTTTGGTGGCCCTGGGCCACGACCCCGGCCGGATCAGGACCGAGCGCTTCGGCGGCGCTGCGTGAAGGATGCCGCCGGCGAAGGAGAGGAAGTGCGACATGGCAACTGTCTCGTTCAAGGGAGCCACCCGGGTCTACCCGGGCACCGATATCGCCGCGGTCGACAAGCTCGACCTGGACATCTCCGAC
>NZ_JBEXMY010000014.1:0-153916 GCF_040610805.1 Kribbella sp. NPDC003557 | reverse complement strand
GCGCAGGTGCTTACTTCGTCGCTGCGCTCCTCAGCGCACCTGCTCCGCGCGCTCCCGCCCGCCCCCGGCTTAGCGCCGGAGCATCTGCTTCCGGCGAGCGCAGGGAGTTCCGGCTTGCGCCCGGGGGCTCCGGCTAGCGCCGGGAGTTTCCGGGCTGGCGCCCGGGGTGCTTCCGGCTGACGCCGGTGCTTGCCGCCTGGCGCGGGCGGGTTGCGGCTTATCGCCGTGGACCGGGGCACGCGGACGCTGCCCCTGCAGGACTGCGCTCTACTGGTTAGACAACCCGTCCGAGGCCGCGGCGGCCGAAAGAGCTGGTGAGTCACCCACGCGTGCTGCGCAGGCACTTACTCCGTCGCTGCGCTCCTCAGCGCGCCTGCTCCGCGCGCTCCCACCCACCCCCGGCCCAACGCCGGAGCCCACTCCCGGCCTGATGCCGGAGCTCACGCCCGGCCTGACGCTGGGGCTCACGCCCGGCCTGACGCTGGGGCTCACGCCCGGCCTGACGCTGGGGCTCACGCCCGGCCTGACGCTGGAGCCCACCCGCGGCCTGACGCCCGAGTATCAGCATCCGGCTAACGCTGGGAGTTCCGGCTGGCGCCGGGTGTTCTGGCTGGCGCTGGGGATCTCCGGGCTGGCGCCCGGGGTACTCCGGCTCACGCCGGTGTCTGCCGGCTATCGCCGGGAGCTTCCGGCTCCGCCGAGTACCTCCGACTGGCGTCGAGTACGCCCGGCTGGCGTCGAGTACGCCCGGCTATCGCCGGGAGCTTCCGGCTGCGCCGAGTACCTCCGACTGGCGTCGTGTACGCCCGGCTATCGCCGAGTACCTCCGGCTGCCGCCGAGTACCTCCGGCTCGCGCCCGGGCTGTCAGTGAGGACTGCAAGGATGCGGTCATGGAACAAGTACTGAGTCGGCCGGAAGCGTCGGAGGCTGTTCAGGAATCTGGGTGGCGCTTCCTGCTGGGCAGTCTGCGAACATCGGTCCCCGTCAACTCGCTGGCTCAATCGATCGGCTTGGCAGCGGATGCCGTCGAGGTGTGTGGCGACGACGCCGACCGGCACCTCCGGGTCGACGCTCGCCCCGATCGCGTCGTCTTCACCCTGCAGTCGGTGGAGCACGCAGCGGTAACCACCACGGATGTCGAACTCGCGCTGCGGATCACCGCCGCCGCAGAGAAGTGCGGCTTGCAGGCACAGCCGGAGATCGGCACCGAAGCACCGAGGTCCGTCCAGGTTCTCGAGATCGCGATCGACGCACTGGACGTCGCCGGAATTCGGCCGTTCTGGAAGGCGGTCCTGGGCTACACCGACGAAGTGGGCAGGGAGGGACCGGACGATCCCCTCGTCGACCCTGTCGGTCAGGGCCCGGCCATCTGGTTCCAGCAGATGGATCAGCCGCGCCCGCAGCGCAATCGCATCCACTTCGACGTCTGTGTCCCGCATGACGAGGCAACCCGACGCATCGAGACCGCACTGGCAGCCGGCGGCCGACTTGTATCGGCGACCCGTGCCCCCGCCTTCTGGGTACTCGCCGACCTGGAAGGAAACGAAGCCTGTGTGACCACCTGGCAGGGCCGAGACGGCTGAACCAAGCGCGCAGACCCTTCCTTCACCAGCACCTTGCCTGGACCGGTCGGAGATTAGCGTCGAGGTATGACGGCTCCCGACATCAACAGTCCAGAAGAGCAGTTGCGGTACGAGCGCGGCCTGGCGGTCCTCAACTCCGTGGACGGCGGTTCCGCGGCCGGCGTGATGGACGGGCTTGCGGACATCGCGCCCGCGTTGGCCCATCACATCGTGGCGTTCGGGTTCGGTGACATCTACGCCCGACCCGGGCTCGACGCGAGACAGCGGCAGTTGGTCACGCTCGGCGTACTGACTGCCCTGGGCGGCTGCGAGCCCCAGCTCGAGGTCCACCTCCGTACGTCGCTGAACGTCGGACTCACCCCGCAGGAGATCGTCGAGACGCTGATTCACGCCGCCGGGTACGCCGGGTTTCCCCGCGCGCTCAACGCCGTCGCCGTCGCCAAGAAGGTCTTCACCGAGCAGGACCTGCTCCCAGTGCGCGAGGGCTGAGAGCGAGGAGCGCTCATCTGGCCCGCGATCGCGTCCACCGCAACCATCACCACCCGGCGCTGACCGCGGAGACAGGCCCACCTCGAGCGCTCCTCCTCCAGGCAAATGGGCACCTGCCGCATCGACCGTTGTCGATATAAGGAGACGGGTCGCCCGATGCTTGGCACACTTTCGGATGGTCGTCGATGACTTGAGAGGCGCGATGTTTTCCCGATCTCGGAGCAAGGACCGTCAGCCGCGGGTGCGGTGGCGCGGGGCATTGGCGCCGCCGTCCGGCTTCGACTCTTTGGTGTCCGTCGGGGTCGGCGTGAGCGGTCCGGTTGCCCTCTGGGCGTCGGCAGAGGGCGCGCCGAAGCTTCACGAGCGCGACGAACAGCCGGGAGGGGCATCCTTCCCGCGGACCCGGCCGTCCGCCGAACCTGCGGTGGCGCTCGCGGCGTACAACGACTCCCTGACGGCCGCCACGGTCGCGGTGATCCCGGCGCTGTCAGTCGCCTACCCGCATGTCCAGCAGTTTCCGGACGGGGCGTTCTTGGTCGTGGGCGCCCGCTGCAGCTGGACCGATAGCGGTCCCGAGCAGAACGCCATCGTGATCGGGGCGGACGGGCGGATTATCCGCCGGGGATGCCTGGGCGACGGGCTACAGCACGTACAGGTGGCCGCGGACGGAACGATCTGGGCCGGGTACTTCGACGAGGGCGTCTTCGGCAATCTTGGCTGGGGCGGACCCAACAGCCCTGATCCCCTCGGCGCAGCGGGGATTGTCGCGTGGTCGCGGGTGTTCGAAAAGACTTGGGAGCTGGACCCCGACGAGGGGCTCGTGGCTGACTGCTACGCCCTCAATGTGGCCCCGGATGCGGTGTGGGCCTGCACCTACACCGACTTCCCGGTGGTCCGGATCGCTGACGGACACGAGCAGGTGCACGACACCGAGGACGTGACCGGGCCTAGCGGAATCATCGCCGCGCACGATCGAGTCGGACTCATCGGCACTTATCGCGACCCGTCCCGTCTCATCGTTGGCAGCCTGACGGACGGTGTCTTCACCGAGACCAGCCGCACGAACCTTTGGGCACCCGACGGTGCAGCGCTGCCGATGGCACAGGTCCACTGCCGAGGGTCGGTCACGCACTTCTTCTCCAACCGCGACTGGTACACCTTCGACCTCAACGAGTTCGAGTAGGGAACGACCCGTGCGTCCGCTGTCACAGATCTGTCGGCTGACAAGTGTCGGGCATCTGTCGGCGGACGAATGTGGGCAGCTGTCGACTGAGGACACATTGTCGCCGCGTCTCGCTGCCGGATCGACTTCATAAGGTCCAGGGGCGCACCTCTCGCTCGGGGGTGGGCGGACCCGTGCGCCCTCCAGCCGAACCTTGCCCATACCGGCCTGGCAGAAGGTCAGTCATTAGGGGATGGAGCAGGTGTGGGTGCGCGAACTCTTCCTAGGTGTGCAACCCGAATCACACATACTT
The DNA here is from genome assembly GCF_040610805.1 of Kribbella sp. NPDC003557. Taxonomy (NCBI): domain Bacteria; kingdom Bacillati; phylum Actinomycetota; class Actinomycetes; order Propionibacteriales; family Kribbellaceae; genus Kribbella; species Kribbella sp. NPDC003557. The sequence goes on along the minus strand of NZ_JBEXMY010000014.1, from coordinate 150,368 downwards.
GAATGCGTGGCAGACGACCTATCCAGGGCGCGCCTGGACCTCGGCGCGGACAAGGGCGATGTGCTCTTCGGCCTCGCGCTCTTTTGCGTGCTGCTCGTGGTGGTCGCGGTTGCGGGGGACACCGGCACGGCAGTTGCGCTGCTGATCATGGTCACGGCCGCGTACGGAGGCCTGGCCTTGATCGTCGCGCTGATTCGTCGCAGTCTCAGGCGAGGGGTATCAGACGTCGCGCGCTGGACCTTCGGGTTTGTCGGACGTTGGTTCTCGTTCTGGTGAGGCCGCCGTGCATGGGTGGCCGTAAGCCGCCGGCGTCAGCAGGCCAGCTCTGGCGTCATTCGGAAGCCAGCCGGAAGCATTGGTGTCACGGCCAGGATGCGGCTCGACCGCAGGCCCCGAGCGCAAGGCGGAAGGCCAGCCACTGGCAGCAAACCACCAGCGCAATCTGGCAGACCCGGCGCCAGTCGGACACTCCCGGCGGCAGCCGCCCCCGGCGCAAGCCGGCAGGAGCCGGCGGCAGCCGGAACTCCCCGGCGCGAGCCGGAAACACCCGGCGGCAGCCGGAGACTCCCGGCGCAAGCCGGCAGGACCCGGCGGCAGCCGGAGCTCCCCGGCGGGAGCCGGAAACACCTGGCGGCAGCCGGAGCCGCCGGCGCAAGCCGGCAGGACCCGGCGGCAGCCGGAACTCCCCGGCGCGAGCCGGAAACACCTGGCGGCAGCCGCCCCCGGCGCAAGCCGGCAGGACCCGGCGGCAGCCGGAGCTCCCCGGCGGGAGCCGGAAACACCCGGCGGCAGCCGGAAACACCCGGCGGCAGCCGGAAGCTGATGTTCCGGCGTTAAGCCGGGGGTGGGTGGGAGCGCGCGTAGCAGGTGCGCTGAGGAGCGTAGCGACGAAGTAAGCGCCGGCGTAGCACGCGTCGGTCCTTCACCACACCTGTCACCCCGCCGCGTCCCCCGACAGCACCCGCAGATCAGTCAGTCCTCAACCCGCCCGCGGTTGCTCACCGGCACATGCGGTGCGTGCTGAGCCACAGCGGTAGCAAGAGCGTCGTACGGCAGCGCCCGCCCGAGAATCTCGTGTGTCCCGGGCCACGGGCACGACGGCCCCCAAGCTTTCGTACTGCGGGGCAGAGCGTCCTCGTCGAGGAGCATGACGACGAGGTGCGGCTCCCAGGTGTCCTCGCCTTCGTCGTTGACCTCGTGGCGTTCCAGCCGGCAGACCCCGCGGACGTCGCCCCACGGGATCATGCGGGGCTGTTCGCCGCCGAGGTGGATGCCGGTGTCGTCGACGGTGAGCAGGACGTCGTCGTCGTCCTCTTCGCGCCGTTCCTCGATCGCGGTGATCGCGCCGACGAGGAGCAGGATCGGCAATCCGACCGCGAAGATCAGCGGTGTGCCGCCCCAGGCGAGCCAGACGGCCTCGAGCGGTTCCCGGATGGACTCGCCGCGGATCGCCTGGACGACGACGATCGTCAGGGTCAGCGCGACCATCAGGCCGAAGACCACGGTGCCGAGGGCGAGTGCGGTCCTGGTCGTGCCGAGCCCGTGGCGCTTGACGACGAACGGCTCGGTGGCCTGCGCGGACTGCATACGGGCATTGTGGGCGCTGTCACCCGAAGGCACCAGTACCCTCACGGATTCCTCATCATTCCGGCGCAGTCCGGTCGTCCGTACGGATGAAATCGCCGTACCTGACCGCGCACGGACTTTGGTCCGGCCCGGCCGTCCGCCACAATCGCTGCATGCCGGACCGCCAAACCGCTGTCGCCACCCGTCAACCGTCGTCGCGCCCGAACCCGCGCCGGCGGAAGGGCGGCGGCATGTGGCGGCGCGGCTGGGTGATCGCGGTGCTGGCGATCCTGTCGGCGCTGCCGCTGCTGTTCCACCGTTACGTGCCGAACTCGATCGGTAACCTCGGCAGCCTGCTGGATACGTTCCTGCCGTGGGTCGGGGTCGCGATCCCGGTCCTCGCCGTCGCCGCGCTGGTACGACGGTCCGCGACGGCCGGTGTGGCGTTGCTGGTCCCGACGGTGGTCTGGGGGCTGATGTTCGGCAACCTGCTGATCCCGGGCAAGGGCGGCGGGGGTGCGTACGACCTGCGGGTGCTGACCCACAACGTCGACGCGGCGAACCCGGATCCGGAGCGGACCGCGAAGGACCTGCTCGCGGCGGACGCCGACGTGATGGCGCTGGAGGAGCTCACCACGGGTGACCTGAAGGTCTACAAGTCGGCGTTCGCGAAGCTGTATCCGTACCAGGTGTCCCGCGACACGGTCGCCCTCTGGTCGAAGTACCCGGTGGTCGAGACGAAGTCCGTCGACGTCGGCTTCAGCTGGACGCGCGCGCTCCGCGCCGAGGTCAGCACCCCGGAGGGCAAGGTCGCGGTGTATGTCGCGCACCTCGCGTCGGTCCGGGTCGGCACCAGCGGGTTCACGTCCGACCAGCGCAACAACACGATCAAGGCGCTCGGCCGGCAGATCGCCGACGAGCGGCTCGCGGGCGTGATCGTGATGGGCGACTTCAACGGCACGGCGACCGACCGGAGTCTCGCGCCGCTGACGGCCGGCCTCCGCTCGGCGCAGGGCGCGGCCGGTACCGGCTTCGGCTTCACCTGGCCGTCGGCGTTCCCGATGGCGCGGATCGACCACATCCTGGTGCGCGGTGTGACCCCGACCAAGGCCTGGGTGATGAGCCCGACGGGCAGCGACCATCGCCCGGTCGTCGCCGAGCTACGGATCTGACGCGATCCCCTTCCGGTACGCGTACCGCACCGCCTCGGCGCGGTGCCGGGCGCCGATCTTCGCGAACGTGTTGTTGATGTGTGTCTTCACGGTCGCCTCGCTGATGAAGAGCTGCCCGGCGATCTCGGGGTTGCTCAGACCCTGCGCAATCAACCGCAGTACTTCGGTCTCGCGCGCGGTCAACCCGTCCGTCGCGGACGGCTCCGGGGCCAGGCCGGCGACCAGTCGTTTGGTCACTTCGGGGTCGAACGTCGACTGACCGGCCGCGGTCGACCGCAGCGCGGCGCCGATCTCGGCCCGGCCGGCGTCCTTGGTGAGGTAGCCGCGGGCCCCGGCGCGGAGCGCGTTGGCGATCGACGCGTCGTCGGCGTAGGTGGTCAGCACGAGCACGGCGACGTCCGGGAAGTCTGCCGTGATCCGCGCGGTCGCCTGTGTCCCGTCCAGGACCGGCATCCGCAGGTCCATCAACACAACGTCCACGTTGCCCCGGGCAACCAGGTCGACCGCCTCGACGCCGTTCGCGGCCGCGCCTGTCACCTCGATGCCGTCGATCAGCCCGAGCAGCGCGACCAGTCCCTCCCGTACGACCTGCTGGTCGTCCGCCACGACGACCCTGATTGCGTCACTCAACCTCTGCCACCACCAACCAGTCGTCGCCGTCAGGACCTGCTGCCAACGTCCCACCGACCAGGGCCAGCCGCTCCCGCATCCCGGTCAGCCCGAACCCTTCGCCGCTCGTCACACCCTTGTTCCGGACCGACAGCCGTACGCCGTCGAGCCGCATCTCGACCGTCTGACCAGGAGCGTGCTTGGCTGCGTTGGTCAGTGCCTCACGAGCGGCGCCGAGCAGCGCCACCGTGACAGCGGAGTCCAGCTTCCGCGGATAGCCGGTCACAGTGAGCCGCACAGCTGTCCCGTGGTCCTTCTCGTGCTGCTCAGCGAGCCCAGCCAAGGCCGTGGGCAGCTCAGGCACCGCGTCTGCCCGCAGCGCCGCGACAGCGTTCCGCGCCTCGGCCAGCCCCTGTACGGCCAGGCGGCGCGAACGGCGTACCCGTTCAAGCGCACCGGCCGTGTCGCCACGCTCCTCCAGCAACGCCTCGGCCACCTCAAGCTGTACGCTCAGCGCGCCGAGTGAGTGAGCCAGTACGTCGTGCAGGTCACGCGCGATCCGCCCGCGCTCCTCCAAGGTGGCCGCACGGGCCTGCTCGCTCTGCGCGAGCCGGGTCTGCTCCAGCAGCTGCTCGGTCTGTCGGGCCTGCACCTCGTACTGCCGCCGGTTCAACCCGAAAGCAGCCAGTACGGCTGTCCACAGCAGCTGCGTGAAGTACCAGCTGTCGGACTGGTCGAACAGCCAGACCGACGCCGCGTAGGCGGCCGCCACACCGATGCCGGCAGCAACGATCGGGCGATTGCCGTGCCGCCGGAAGTCGATCACGGCGATGTCGGTGATCGCGACCAGCACCAGGACCAGCGCGTTCGACTGCGGGTAGCCGGCGATCAGGGCCCCGCTGATCGTCACCACGGACAGCAGCGAGAAGGCGACGTACGGCCGGGCCACCATCAGCACCGAGCCGGCCAGGAACAGGGCGAAGCTCACGCCGAGCACGACCCAGACCCAGCCGTCGGCGGGGCGGGCCGTGGCGAGTACCGCGACCGCGACACCGCTGGTGAGCGCCCGGCCGACCCAGCCGCTCTCCCCGTGCGGACGGGACGGCAGCAGCGCCTTCAGCTTCACTGGTTGGTGTACTCCTCGGCCATCTGGTTCGCCTTGCTCTGGATGATCAGCGACTGGGTCAACAGGTTCGCACCCAGCGAGACCAGCAGCGCACCGCCGCCGGCGACCGTGGCGCCGAGCAGGTGACCGAGTCCCGCGAGCCCGAGCCGGACGACCAGGTAGGCCACCATGATGCCCAGTCCGGGCATGCCGAGCCGGAAGAACACCTTCCCGGCGCGCCGCTCGACCTGGGCGACCCGTCCGGAGCCGACGCCGGCCACGAGCGCGACGGCGGTGCCGACGGCGAGCAGGACGACATCGACGACGCCAAGTCCGGCGTGCCGGTCGTACAGCTGGTAGACGCCGACCCCGATCAGCACGAGCGGGCCGCGCCAGACGTCGGTGTCGGAGTTCTCCAGCTCGGACCAGGACAGCCGCCGGGCGAGGACGGCGACCACGACGGCGACGACGACGAGCGCATTGGGCAACGTTCCGAAACTCATGTCACGGACGCTAGGTCCGTCCGGTCTTCCCAAGGGACCGACCACGGGTGGAGATCCGGGTGGAGAACCGGATCCAGAGCGGATAGCGAGCGGATACCGAGCGGATACCGAGCGGATACGGAGCGGGTACAGGCCGGATGGTGAGTCGGTCTCCGCCGGGTCGCCGCCCGGTTGATTGAAAGTAGGAGTAACGTTCCTGACCGGTAACAATACGTACTGTCACAGCGGTGATCCCGGAGGTCCGATGCTTGCCCAAGAATCCATCCTCAGGCTGGACGCCACGGCGATCGACTACATCATCATCGCCCTGTACTTCGTCTTCGTGCTCGGCATCGGCTACCTGGCCAGACGCGCGGTCTCGAACAGCCTGGACTTCTTCCTGTCCGGCCGCTCGCTGCCGGCCTGGGTGACCGGCCTGGCGTTCATCTCGGCCAACCTCGGCGCGATCGAGATCATGGGCATGTCGGCCAACGGCGCGCAGTACGGCATGCCGACCGTGCACTACTTCTGGATCGGCGCGATCCCGGCGATGCTGTTCCTCGGCGTCGTGATGATGCCGTTCTACTACGGCTCCAAGGTCCGCAGCGTGCCGGAGTTCATGCTCCGCCGGTTCGGGAAGCCCGCGCACCTGGTGAACGCGATCAGCTTCGCCCTGGCGCAAGTGCTGATCGCGGGCGTGAACCTGTTCCTGCTGGCCACCATCGTGAACGTGCTGCTCGGCTGGCCGATCTGGGTGTCGGTGATCGTCGCCGCCCTGATCGTGCTCAGCTACATCACGCTCGGCGGGCTGTCCGCGGCGATCTACAACGAGGTGCTGCAGTTCTTCGTGATCGTCGCCGCGCTGCTCCCGCTGACCCTGATCGGCCTGCACAAGGTCGGCGGCTGGCAGGGCCTGGTCGACAAGGTGAGCGCTTCGCCCGGCGGCGCCGAGCAGATGAGCGCGTGGCCGGGCAACGCCCTGAGCGGCTTCAGCAACGACTTCCTCTCGGTGATCGGCATCGTGTTCGGCCTCGGTTTCGTGCTGTCGTTCGGCTACTGGACGACGAACTTCGTCGAGGTCCAGCGGGCGATGGCGTCGAAGAACATGTCGGCGGCCCGGCGGACCCCGATCATCGGCTCGTTCCCGAAGATGTTCGTGCCGTTCATCGTGATCATCCCCGGCATCATCGCCGCGGTCATCGTGCCCGAGCTCTCCCAGTACAAGGCGACCGGCAGCGGCGAGGTCGACTACAACGACGCGATCCTGCTGCTGATGCGCGACCTGCTGCCGAACGGCATGCTCGGCCTGGCGATCACCGGTCTGCTGGCCTCGTTCATGGCCGGTATGGCGGCGAACCTGAGCTCGTTCAACACCGTGATGTCGTACGACATTATCGAGCGCTACGTGATCAAGGACCGGCCGGACGACTTCTACCTGCGGACCGGCCGCTGGGTGACGGTGGCGGGCACGGTGATCGCGATCGGCACGGCCGCGATCGCGTCCGGCTACAGCAACCTGATGGACTACCTGCAGCAGCTGTTCTCGTTCTTCAACGCACCGCTGTTCGCCACGTTCATCCTCGGTATGTTCTGGAAGCGGATGACCGCGGCGGCCGGCTGGATCGGCCTGGTCAGCGGTACGGCGACCGCGATCCTGGTCTTCGTGCTGTCCGAGAACGGCGTCATCAACCTGCCTGGTCAGGGCGCCAGCTTCGTCGGCGCCGGTGCGGCGTTCGTGGTCGACATCCTGATCAGTGTCGTGGTCAGCACGATGACCCGGCCGAAGGAGGACTCCGAGCTGGTCGGCCTGGTGTACTCGCTGACGCCGAAGGAGCAGCGCACCGAGGTGACGCTGCGCGGTGACCACGGCTGGTACCGCAGGCCGGTCCTGCTGGCCGGGATCTCCCTGGCGATGACCATCGTCCTGAACATCGTCTTCGGCTGATTGGGAGCTTGTGATGGCACAGAAGAAGACCGGAGCGTTCGACATCCGGATCGTGATCGCCGCCCTGGTCGGGATCTACGGCCTGGTGCTGACGATCCTCGGCCTGGTCGAGAAGCAGGCCGAGATCGACAAGGCGGCCGGGATCAACATCAACCTCTGGGGCGGCATCGGGATGCTGGTGTTCACCGCCCTGTTCGTGCTCTGGGCCCGGCTGCGTCCGATCGTCGTACCCGTCGAGGAGTCGTCGACCGGCGAGTAGGCATGTCCGTTTGACGAACATCGGCGTCCGGTCGGGTCCTCCCGTCCGGACGCCGCCGTTCGTAGGCTCGGAGTACCCGATCAGGAGGTACTCCGAGATGACGATCACCGACGGGCGTCCCGAACTCTCGACGCTCGCACAGCAGTACGCCGAGAACGGCTTCGTACTGGTGAAAGGCCTGCTCAGCAAGGAAGAAGCGGCGCACTACCGGCAGCGCAGCCACGACCTGCTGGCCCAGCTGAACCGGTCCGACGACCCGACCTGGGGCGCCGCCCGGGACATGACCGAGGCGCCGACGAAGCTGCAGCACCTGCACGACGCGCAGTTCTACGACGCCGAGTTCTCCAAGCTGCTGGTGGACCCGCGGTTCACCGACGTGGCCGCCGCGGTGATGGGTGTGGACAACGTGCAGCTGCACCACACCAAGCTGTTCGTGAAGCCGCCGGAGAACGGCTCGCCGTTCCCGCTGCACCAGGACCACCCGTTCTTCCCGCACACCTACCACCGGGTCGGGGCGGCGATCTTCCACTTCGACGACGCGCCGGAGGAGAAGGGCTGCGTGCGGGTCATCCCGGGCAGCCACAAGGACGGGCCGCGCGAGCACAGCCCGGAGGGGTCGTACCACTTGCTCGAGCCGTCCTTCGACGCGGCGACGCCGCAGCCGGCCGAGGCGGGCGACGTACTGTTCTTCACCTACCTGACCGTGCACGGGTCCGGCGTGAACACCAGCGACGAGGCGCGCACGACCTGGCTGATCCAGTACCGCGACCCGGGGGACCCGCCGACGGTGAAGACCCACGAGTGGTCGCTCGGCCAGGGCATGATGCTGCGAGGAGTCGACCCGACCGGCAGGAGCGCTGTTTGACCCTCCCTCCGATGCTCTCCGGCGTCGCTGCGGCGGACCGGTTCGTCGACCTCGCGGGACTGCTCGAGTCCTGCGAGGTCGACGGCTTCCGCGCGGACTTCCTCAGCTGGGGGCACTACCGGCCCGAGTACTGGCGCAACTACTGGCACAGCCACTCGTTCCACGAGGTCTGCCTGGCGTACTCCGGCGAGGGCCGTTTCAACTCGGGCTCCCTGCAGTACGACGTGGTGCCCGGCTCCGTCTTCCTGGCCCGCCCCGGCGACGTCCACGAGATCGAGTCGTCGCACACCTCACCCCTCGGCATAGCCTTCTGGGGCTTCACCTTCCGCCCGGCCGATGCCGCGTCGCCTCGTCCGGCCGGCGGTGGACGGCCTGTGGCCGCCCCTGACTCGTCCGGGTGGTGGGCTGGGCTCAACCGGCCTGACGGGCCGGTGATGTCCAGCCGGACCGGCTCCTTGCCCGCACTTGTCTCAGCCCTCGCCGCCGAGGCGGCTGCCCCGGTGTCCGGCTACAGCACGGCGCTTCCGGCTCTTGGGGCCACGCTCGTGATGGAAACGGCTCGTGCGTTCGCGTTGGACGAGGACCTGGCGGTGGAGCCGGTCCGACGTGACCGCGGGCCCCTGGTGGTCGAGGCGATGCAGCGCCACCTCCGCGACAACCTGGCCCGGCCGATCACCGTCCGGGACGTGGCGGCCGCCGTCCACCTGTCAGAGCGTCACGCCGAGCGCCTGTTCACACAGCAGACAGGGGCCTCGATCATGTCGACGCTCCGCCGCCTCCGGCTCGAGCTGTCCGCACAGCTGCTGCTGGACCACACCATGTCGATCACGGAGGTGGCACGCGCCTGCGGGTACTCCGACGTACGGCCGTTCTCCACTGCGTTCAAGCGCAAGTACGGCCGCACGCCCGGCGACCACCGTCGCGCCGGCGGCACAGAGTTCATCTAGGACGACCGGTCGCAGAGAGTAGTCAAACGAAGTCTGGACACCGCGAGGTGTGATTGCTCCAATGCCCTCAGGTATCCGCCGTACCCCAGGAGGGGCATATGAGGAGACGACTCGGCCGCATCATCGGTCTGTGCGCACTGGCTCTCGGACTGGCCGTCACCCCGGCACTGTCCGCCAGCGCGATCACCGGCGGCGAACCGGATGGCAACGCCCATCCCAACGTCGGGCTGATCCTGTTCTACCAACCGGACGGGCGGTTCCGGTGCACGGCGACGCTCGTCTCGCCGACCGTCGTGGTGACCGCGGCGCACTGCACCACCGGCACCCTCGGCAAGACCCTGGTGACGTTCGACTCGGTGATCGCCGAGCAGCCGCCGTCGCCGTTCCCGGTCGCCGCCGACCCGTCGAAGGGCTACACGCAGGCAGAGCTCGAGGCGGCCGGCTACAAGTCCGGTACGGCCTACACGCACCCGAACTACTCCGACTTCACCGACCTGGCCAACTGGAACGACGTCGGCGTCATCGTGCTCGACCGGCCGGTCACGAACATCGCCCCGGCGAAGATCGCGCCCGCCAACTACCTGAACGCGTACCAGCAGCCCAAGCTGAACAGCACGATCTTCACGTCGGTCGGCTACGGCACCGAGGTCCGCAAGGCCGACTCCGGCCCGCAGAAGCCGACCCCGATGTCGTACCCGCTGCTGCGTCGCTGGGCAGAGGAGCCCGGGCAGAAGCTCACGCCGCAGATCCTGCAGGTCAACGGCAACGAGCACGACAACCACGGCACCGGCGGCACCTGCTTCGGTGACTCCGGCGGCCCGACCTTCCTCAACGGCTACCAGGTGACGGTGACCAGCTACGGCTACACCGCCAACTGCCGCTACCTCGACGGCCTGCAGCGGATCGACATCAAGGTCGTCCAGGACTGGCTGAAGACGTTCGGCGTACCTGTCGGCTGAGCACCCTGTGTGCCGCGACCGTCCCGGACGGTCGCGGCGCCCGGTGCTATCCTGCTGCTATGCGAGTGAGCCTGCTCCTTACCTAGCCGTACTGGCATCCGGGCGCGATCTGAAGCGCCGGTCAGTGCGGCACCCCCTCCTGTGTGAGGGGATTTTTCATTTCTGGCAGATTTAGGCTCAACAAGACCACGAAGCAGGAGTAGGACCGTGACGGAGCAGGTAGAGGACGCCTCGATCGACCGGGGTGGCTACGACTTCAACGCCATGCAGGCCAAGTGGCGTCCGGTGTGGGAGAAGCTGGACCCGTTCAGGGCGAAGGACGACGGCTCGGCGGAGCGCCGGTACGCGCTCACGATGTTCTCCTACCCCTCCGGCGACCTGCACATGGGCCACGCCGAGGTGTTCGCGCTGCACGACGTGCTGGCGCGCTACTGGTTCCAGCAGGGGTACGACGTCCTGAACCCGATCGGCTGGGACTCGTTCGGCCTGCCCGCGGAGAACGCGGCGATCAAGCGCAACGAGCACCCGGCGACCTACACCTACGCCAACATCGAGACCCAGGCGGAGTCGATCCGGCGCTACGCGCTGAGCTTCGACTGGTCCCGCCGGCTGCACACGTCCGACCCGGAGTACTACCGCTGGACGCAGTGGCTGTTCCTGCGGCTGTACGAGCGCGGCCTGGCGTACCGCAAGGCGTCGTTCGTCAACTGGTGCCCCAACGACCAGACCGTGCTGGCCAACGAGCAGGTCGTCCAGGGCCGGTGTGAGCGGTGCGGCTGGGAGGTCACGAAGCGCGAGCTGACCCAGTGGTACTTCAAGACCACGGAGTACGCCCAGCGGCTGCTGGACGACATGGAGCTGCTGCAGTGGCCGGAAGAGATCCTGCTGATGCAGCGCAACTGGATCGGCCGCTCCGAGGGCGCGTTCGCGACCTTCGAGGTCGAGGGCCGCGACGAGCCGATCAAGGTCTTCACCACCCGGCCGGACACGCTGTTCGGCGCCACCTTCATGGTGGTCGCGCCGGACGCGAAGCTGGCCGCGTCGCTGGTCACGCCGGAGCAGCAGGAGGCCTTCGACACCTACCTGGCGAAGGTCAAGGGCGAGACCGAGATCGAGCGGCTGAGCACCGAGCGGGAGAAGACCGGCGTCTTCCTGGGGTCGTACGCGATCAACCCGGTGACCGGGCAGCGGATCCCGATCTGGGCCGCCGACTACGTGCTGGCCGACTACGGCACCGGCGCGATCATGGCGGTCCCCGGCCAGGACACCCGCGACTGGGAGTTCGCCGAGAAGTTCGACCTGCCGATCGTCCGCACCGTGCAGCCGTCCGCCGACTTCGACGGCAAGGCGTACACCGGTGACGGGCCGGCGATCAACAGCGCGAACGACGAGATCAGCCTGGACGGTCTGGAGGTCGTTGAGGCCAAGTCGCGGATCATCGACTGGCTGGAGGGCAAGGGCCTGGGCGAGCGGACGATCAACTACCGGCTGCGCGACTGGCTGCTGAGCCGCCAGCGGTACTGGGGCTGCCCGATCCCGATCATCCACTGTCCGTCCTGCGGCGAGGTCCCGGTGCCGGACGACCAGCTGCCGATGGAGCTGCCCGACCTGCGCGGCGCCGACCTGGCCCCGAAGGGTGTCTCGCCGCTGGCGGCCGCCCGTGACTGGGTCGAGGTCGACTGCCCGAAGTGCGGCGGCAAGGCCGAGCGCGACACCGACACGATGGACACATTCGTCGACTCGTCCTGGTACTTCCTGCGCTACCTGTCGCCGGAGTACACCGACGGTCCGTTCGACCAGGCCACCGCCGAGCGGTGGATGTCGGTGTACCAGTACGTCGGCGGCAAGGAGCACGCCGTACTGCATCTCCTGTACGCGCGCTTCTTCGTCAAGGCGCTGCACGACATGGGCCTGCTGCAGGTCACCGAGCCGTTCACCCGGCTGCTGAACCAGGGCCAGGTCATCAACCAGGGCAAGGCGATGAGCAAGTCCCTGGGCAACGGCGTGAACCTGGGCGACATGATCGACGAGTACGGCGTCGACGCGGTCCGGCTGACCATGGTCTTCGCCGGCCCGCCCGCGGACGACATCGACTGGGCGGACATGTCGCCGGGCGGCTCGCTGAAGTTCCTGCAGCGGGCGTGGCGGCTGGCCGGAGCGGTCGAGGCGCCGGTCGGCGCGGACCCGTCGACCGGTGACGTCGAGCTGCGCAAGCTGACCCACCGCACGGTCGCGGACGCGGCCGAGCTGGTCGACTCGCACCGGTTCAACGTCATGGTCGCCCGGATCATGGAGCTGGTGAACGCGACCCGCAAGGCGATCGACTCCGGTCCCGGTGCGGCCGACCCGGCGGTGCGCGAGGCGGTCGAGACCGTGGCGGTCCTGCTGAGCCTGGTCGCGCCGTACACGGCCGAGGAGATGTGGGAGGAGCTGGGCCACGAGCCCACTGTCGCCAAGGCCGGCTGGCCGAAGGTCGACCCGGCGCTGCTGGTGCAGGAGTCGGTCACGTGTGTCGTCCAGGTCGCCGGCAAGGTCAAGGACCGGCTGGAGGTCGCGCCGGATATCTCCGACGCCGACCTGGAGCAGCTGGCGCTGGCGTCCGAGGCGATCCAGAAGGCGCTGGACGGCCGCGGCACCCGCAAGGTGATCGTCCGGGCGCCCAAGCTGGTCAACATCGTCCCGGCCTGACACGCTGCTGCGATGCGCTCAGAGCTGATCGACGTTCCGACCGGCAGTGCCGAGGTCGTCTTCGACCTGACGAGCAGGTGCGAGCAGTTCGTCGCCGCTGAGGCCCACCAGGCCCAGGGCGACGGACTGCTGCACGTCTTCGTTCCGCATGCGACCGCGGGGATCGCGATCCTCGAGACCGGTGCGGGCAGCGACACCGACCTGCTCGCGGTGCTCGAGCAGCTGCTGCCGCGCGACTTCGGTTGGCGGCACCGGCACGGGAGCCCGGGGCACGGTCGCGACCATGTCCTGCCCGCCTTCGTGCCGCCGCACGCCAGCATCCCGGTGCTCGACGGGCGGCTGATGCTCGGCACCTGGCAGTCGATCTGCCTGGTCGACACCAACGTCGACAATCCCCGGCGCCAGGTGCGGCTTTCCTGGCTGCCGGGTTAATGGACCACTGGGTAACTCGCCGATGCGTATTTTCGTGACTTATCGTGATGTTGCCGATCGCGTTACGTTTGCGAAACACAGCTCCGCTTGAATTACCGCATGGCTGCCCTTGACACGCTGCGCGACGTGACCGTGGAGCTCCTGGTTCGCGCCACCCGCGGGATTTCCGACGGCAGCCTGCTGAATGCGGACTCCGGCCGTGCCGATACCCGCGCCCGCCTCGACGACTGGTCCGACGTGCTTTCTCTCTACGCCGCCGACAATGAATCCCGCCCGGTCCGCGCGACTGCTTGAAACGTGCATTTCTGAGCTTGCAGGTGTTTCCTCTCCGTTGCCCCGCTCAACGAATCGTGTGACCCAGGCCGCATCCCGCACGCCGGTCCTGACCCGCACAGAGACGCCCGTCACGCTATGTTGTGACAGGAACGTGAGGCCTCTAGAGGGGTGACGGGCTGTGTCGGACACGGATGGCCGGGCGGACGGTGGGCGGGGTTTCGCCGATCTGTTGCTCGACTTGAGGGTCCAGGCCGGCCTTTCCCAGGAGGAGCTGGCCGATCGGGCCGGGCTGAGTGTCCGGTCGATCCGTGAGATGGAAGCCGGCCGCGTCGCGCGGCCCCGCAAGGACTCCGTCCGGCTGCTCGCCGCCGCGCTCGACCTGCACGACGGGGACACGGAACACTTCCTGGCCGCGGCAGGCCACAGCTCGGCCCGCCCCGTCGTACGGACGGTGGCGCCGTCGCCGCCGGTCGTCTCGGTCGCGGACCCGGCGCCGACCGGTCTGCGCTGGCGCGGCACCCGGCCGATCCCGGACGGGCTCGTCGGCCGGGAGCAGGAGCTGCTCGAGCTCGAAGCCCTGCTGCGGCAGAACCGGCTAGTCACTCTCGTCGGCCCCGGTGGGGTCGGGAAGACCGAGTTGGCGCTCGCCGCCGCGGACCGGTTCTCGGGCGCCGACACCACCGTCGTGGTCGTCGACCTGACCACGGTCCAGCGCGACGCCGCCGTACCGTCGGCGATCCTGGACGCCTTCGGCACAGCTCCGGGTACGTCGGACCTCGACGACGTCCTGTCCGGCCGCCGGCCCGGTGACCTGGTGATCGTCGAGGACAACGCCGAGCACGTCCTCGACGGTGTCGCGACGGTCGCCAACCGGATGGTGCGCAGCTTCCCGGGAATCGGCGTACTGGTCACGTCCCGGATCCCGCTCGGCCTGCCGGACGAGGTGGTGCGCCGCGTCCAGGTCCTCGGCGTACCGGCGAACGACGAGAGCTTCGACGAGATCTCGGCGTCGCCGGCGGTCGAGATGTTCTGCCGCCGAGTGGCCCGCGTGCGCCCGGACTTCGAACTCACCCCTGCGAACGCCCCGACGGTGGCGCGGCTCTGCCGGCGACTGGACGGGCTGCCGCTCGCGCTGGAGCTGGCGGCCGCCCGGGCCGGCTCGCTGTCCGTGGAGACGATCCTCGCCGCGCTCGACGACCGGTTCCGCCTGCTGTCCGGGCCGCGCCGGTTCGGTGCGCCGCATCAGCGGACGCTGGCCGACACGATCGCGTGGAGCGTCGACGCACTGTCGGACCCGGCGCGGCAGCTGCTCTACCGGGCCTCCGTGCTCGGCTCGCCGTTCACGCTCGAGGCGGTGGCCGGTGTTTGTACGGGCGATCCGATCCACGAGCTCGACGTGCCGATGCTGCTCGCCGAGCTGGTGGAGAAGTCGCTGCTGCAGCCGGTGCACGAGTTCGAGCAGCTGTACGGAGCGCGGTACAAGCTGCTGGAGACGATCCGGGAGCACGCGTACGCCGGGCTGTCGTCGCAGGACGACCTCACCGAGTTCCGGGACCGCGCCGTCGAGTGGTGCGCGACGTACGTGTCGGGGCTGGAAGGCGCGTGGTCGTCGCCGGACCGCGACCGGCGGTACCGGGCTGCGCATGCGAACTCGGCGCTGTTCGAGGTGGCGCTGGAACGCGCGGGCGAGCTGGGGGAGTGGGACGCCGCGGCGCGGATCGTGCTCGGGTTCCGGATCGCGTGGCAGTACCAGGCGAGTGTGGCCGAGAGCGGGATCCGGTGGGCGACGCTGTGCGCCGAGAACGTTTCCGACAAGGAGACGAGCGGCCGGCTGCTCGCGATCGCGGGCCGGCTGTCCAGCCTGACCGGTGACATCCGTGGGGCCCGCCGGCACTACGGGGAGGCCCGCACAAGGATCCCTGGCGAGACCGAGATGGGACTTGTCGCTCGAGGCGGCTGGGTCTCGTCGGGCTCGCATCTGCTCGATACGCAGAGCCTGGCCGAGATACCGGCGCTGGTGGACGACGCCCGCAAGCATGGCGACGTGCAGCGCTCGGCCACGGTACAGGCGACCTGTGGGCTGGCCCTGCTCCGGTGGGGCCGTCTGGTCGAGGCCAAGGAGTTGCTGCTCGCCTGGGAGGCCGCACTGGTCAATCCGGGCGTCTACCCGGACGAGATTGCGTACATGGCCCTCAGCCGCGTCGACCTGGAGCTGGGGAACCTGGCCGGCGCACGTCATTGGGCCGAGCTCGCCCGCGACAGCCAGGCGTCGGACGACCCGGAGCGCACCAAGGTCGCCGGATGCCTCGCGATGGTCGAGTACCACGACGGCCGGTACGACGAAGCGCGGACGCTGCTCGACCAGGCCGACGCGGACATCCGCGGGCACCGGGGGTACTTCGACTACCTGGTGATGCTCTACCGGTCCCGGCTCGCCCGTGACGCCGGTGAGGTCGAGCAGGCGCGGGTCGCCATCCTCGACGCACTGAACCGGTTGCTGCTCGAAGGCCGAGTCGTCTACCTGCTCGAAGTACTGCCGGAAGCTGTGGCTGTCCTGCACGCGCTTGGCCGTTCGGAGGCAGCGGACGCGGTGTGCGGTCAGCTGCTGGCCTGGCAGCAGACGATGGACCCGCCGATGCTGCCCACCGCGTGGGCCGTGCTGCAGGAGTCCTGCGCGAGCGCGTCGGTCGCTGACGGCTGGCCCGAGCCCGACCCCGCGGCCGCCGTACAGCGGCTGGCGAACGACGTACTCGCTGCGCTTTCGTGACGCCGATCCGCTGAAGCTGCCGGGTAACTGCCGGTTGTTCTGCCTCGTCCTGACATGGCTGCCGGACCAAGAATTACAGCCGTAGGGCAGGTTCCACGAAGCAGAGACCGACATCGGCGACCGGCAGCGAAAAGGGTGGGTGAACCATGAAGAGGCCATGGCGAACCACCGCACTGCCGCACCTGGCGAAGGCGACGCGGAGGGCCTCCGGCGGCTGGTTGGTGGGGGCGCCGACCGGCGACCGAGAGCTCCGGAGTGCTGCGGACTGCGGATCTGTCCTGCCTGTACCGGGCGCGGTGCACCGTCAGGGCACTGCTTCCGGGGCGGGGTCCCAGCTCAGGGTCAGGCACACGACACAGGGGACGAGTGTCGCGACCCGGCTGGCGCGGATCAACCGGTGGGCTTGGTCACCCACCGGCCGGTCGGCCGCTGGGACCTCCCGGGACCTCGGCGAGCTCGCGGTCAGGCCGGTTCTCTTGGAGCCGGATACGGGGAGTAGCTCGCCGAGGCTCCATCAACTTCAGCTGACAGCCAGGGGGAGTCAGCCGGACGAGCCGGGCTCCTGACGCACAGGGGACGTCAGTAGCCCGGCACAACCAAAAGCGAGGTGAAGGCCCGGGAGGGGTGGCCTTCACCTCGCTGGTGTTTGACTGCCTGGTTTCTGCTTGGCCCTTGCCGATCGGACACCTTGGTAGTGGCGCGCCGCGCGGGCGCGATTTCCGCAGGCCGCCGAGCACCACTCGCGTCGCTGGTGGGTCTTCGTGAAGTACAGGACGCAGCCCGGGGCGTAGCAGGCCCGCAGAAGCGACGGATTCTCGCCGAGCAACTGCTGGGCTTCGGCCGCGACCTGCGCCAGGCCGGCGGCGACTGGCGACCCGGCGACATCCGCGGTGAGAGCCAGGCCTGTCCCGCTCAATCGCAGCCGTTCCCGCGGGAGCTTGCTCGCCGCGTCATTCACCACGGCGAGCGCCTGGCCGGGCGTCCCGGCCGACTGTGCTGTCGCGCGCGGGCGTTCGTCGGCGGTGACGAGGGCCGCGAGCCTGCGGACGGCGTCCCGCAGTTGGCGGGCGCTGTCGTGCTCGGCAGGTGTCGCCGCGACCCCCTGCCGGTCGACGCCGACAGCGTCCAGCCACGCGTCCACATCGCTCGGTGCGGCGAGGTCGTCGTGCAGGCCGGCGGTGTCGGCCCAGATCGTCGCCATCAGCCGGACCGGGACCGGCTCGTCGGGCAGCAGCCAGGTCATGTGGCCGACCTTATCACGGGTGATTGGGCTTGAACCCGTTAGAAGATCCTGCTACAACTTCTAATGCATGGATCAGCGATAACCCATTAGAAGGAGCCTGTGAGATGACCTCCACGGACACCGGGTTCCATGCCGGCGAGCTGGCAGTGCAGCGCAAAGCCGGCGTACAGCAGGATGCGGCCCGACTCTCCCGCATGCTCGAACCGGTGGAGTTGTCCGGCGGCATCGTCAAGTTCCTCGCGGAGCGGACCTTCCTGGTCATCACAGGTCGCGACGAGACCGGCCGGCTGTGGACGTCACCGCTGGTCGGTCCGCGCGGTTTCCTGGATGTCGAATCCACCACCCGGCTGGCGGTCCACGCCGCGCCGCCGGCCGGCGACCCGCTGTGCGGGATCGCCGCAGGTCAGCAGATCGGCATGACGAGTGTGGAGTTCGCCGCCCGGCGTCGAGTGCGTCTCAACGGGACCCTCGTCGAGGCGACGGACGGCTTGCTCGTCGTCGACGTGGAGCAGGCCTTCGGCAACTGCCCGCAGTACATCCCGCAACGCCTGCTCTCGCCGGACCGGTCCGAGCCGAGCGGCGACGTTCGACGCGGGAGCGCCCTGGAAGCGCAGGACGTCGACCTGATCGAGTCCGCGGACAGCTTTTTCCTCGGGACCGTGCACCCAGGTCGGGGCGCGGACGCATCGCATCGGGGTGGCCCGGTGGGCTTCGTCCGGATCGACGGACAGGGCGTGTGGTGGCCGGACTACCAGGGCAACAACCTTTTCAACAGCCTCGGCAACATCGAGGTGAACCCCGAAACCGCGCTGCTGTTCTTCGAGTTCACGACGGGCAGGACGCTGCAGTTGTCCGGCACTGCGAACATCGAATGGGGCGACGACGCCGACCGCAGCATCCGATTCAGCCTCGAACGCCTCGTGGCGGGCCACCTGCTGGGCGCACAACGTGAAAGGTCCCACCGATGACCGAAAGCCGACCACCGTTTCCCCCGTTCGATCTGGACACCGCGCTGCAGAAGGTGCAGGCCGCGGAGGACGCCTGGAACACCCGCGATCCCCAGAAGGTCGCGCTTGCGTACACACCGGATTCGGTGTGGCGCAACCGCGACGTACACCTCGTCGGACGGCCTGCGATCCTCGAGTTCCTCACCGGCAAGTGGGAACGCGAGCAGGACTACGCCCTCCGCAAGGGCTTGTGGGGATTCCGCGAGAACCGGGTGGCGGTGCGGTTCCAGTACAAATGGCACGACGCGGAGGGCCAGTGGTGGCGCAGCTACGGCAACGAGCTGTGGGAGTTCGCGGACAACGGCCTCATGAGCCGGCGGGAGGCGTCGATCAACGACCGCGGCATCGACGCCTCCGAGCGCCGGATCTTCGGGCCTCGGCCGGCCGACGAGCGCGGTCGCGACTTTCCGGTCTGGTGAACGCCGTGGACAGCAAGCGGGCGTACGGCGCGCTCGCGCAGGCGGATCCGGTGCTCGCGGAGCTGATCGCGCAGTACGGGACACCGGATCCGTTCGAGTTCCACGACGGCGGCCGCACCGCCGGCAGCAACTTCGCGGCCATGGTCCTGCACATCCTCGGCCAGCAGATCTCGACGAGGGTCGCGTTCATCCTGTACGACCGGCTCGCGGACGTCCTCGGCGGAACGCCGACCGCCTCGTCGGTGGCCGGGCTCGGTCCTGAGCGGGTGAAGGCGCTCGGAACCTCACGGGCCAAGGCCGTCTACCTGGCCGACCTTGCCGACCGGGTCCGGACCGGCAGTCTCGACATCGAGCGCATGGACCACCTCACCGACGAGGAGGCCGTCGAAGCGCTTGTCGCCGTGAAAGGCGTCGGGCAATGGTCGGCCGAGATGTTCCTCATCCATCAGCTGCGGCGCGCCGACATCCTCCCCGCCGGGGACGTCGGCATCCGCAAGGCCGTTGCCGCCGCCTACCGGCTCGATGGTGTCCCGGGAGTCGACGAGGTCCGGGAGCGAGGCACCCGGTGGGCGCCGTACCGGACATTCGCCAGCGCCCTCCTGTGGAGCTACTTGTCCGTCAGCACTGCCGCCTTGTCGAAGGCGTAGCCGACCATCCAGGCGGGTTGGAGACGGCAGTAGACGATGTCGTGGGCCCAGCTCGAGGGGGAGCTGCCGTAGTGGTTCGTCAGATGCTCCTCGATCTCCGCGAACTCCGGGTGCTCGGGCGTCAGGAATTCGACGTCCCCGTGACTGAACACGCCGATCCGCTCGCCGTCGACGTACGAGATGCTGGCCGCCGGACGGGCCTTCAACTGCCGTGCCTTCGCCGCCGACCCGGAGGTGGTGAAGACCCAGCGCGTGTGCAGGAAGTGCCCGTCGACGGCACTGATCCGGGGCTCACCCTTCGCGGTCACGGTGGCCAGATTGAGCGTGCACATGCCGGTCAGAATCCGCACCAGCTCACCGGCGTCGAGCCGGCGCGAGTCCGTGATGATGTTCTGCAGATGTTGCGTCGAACGCTCGTACGACGCGTCGAGGAGCGTCTGGAGCTCGGCGACCTCGGTCGTTGTCTCCTTCATCTTGTCGAGTCTGGCACTGCTCTCCGACATTAACCGTCCGGTAACCTCGCTGCATGGCAGCCCGCGTGCAGGTCGTCACCGACTCCACGGCCGGTCTGTCCACGCACGAGCTGCTCCGCCACCCGCTGACCGTCGTACCGCTTCAGGTCGTGATCGGCGGAACCTCGTACGACGACGGCGCGACCTCGGCGGACGCGGTCGCCGAGGCGCTCAAGACGTTCACACCGGTGTCGACGAGCCGCCCGGCGCCGCAGACGTTCACCGAGACGTACTCGGAGTGCGCCAGGAACGGTGCCGAGGCGGTCGTGTCGATCCACCTGTCCGGCGACATGTCCGGCACGTTCGAGGCTGCGATGATCGGGGCGAAGGAGTCTCCGATCCCGGTGCACGTGGTCGACTCCCGCTCGCTCGGAATGGGCCTCGGATTCCCGGTCCTCGCCGCGGCCGCCGCAGCCGCCGCCGGCGAGGACGCCGCCACGGTCGAAGCCGCCGCCCGCGCCCGGATGAAGACCATCTCGTCGTACTTCTACGTGGACACCCTGGAGTACCTCCGCCGCGGCGGCCGCATCGGCGCCGCCCAGGCCCTCCTGGGCACCGCGCTGGCCGTCAAACCCCTGCTCACCATCAGCGGCGGCCGCATCGTCCCCCTCGAAAAAGTCCGCACCTCCAGCCGGGCCATCGCCCGCCTGGCCGACATAGCCGTCCAACGCGCCGGCGACACACCCGTCCGGTTGGCGGTCCACCATCTGGCGAACCTGGAAAAGGCCCAAACCCTCGCCGACGACCTCGCCACCCGCCTTCCCCAAGCCGACGAGATCGTCCTCCGCGAAGTAGGCGCCGTCATCGGCGCCCACGTAGGCCCCGGGCTCCTAGCAGTAGTAGTAAGCCCCGAATAACCCCCCTCCCAAACCCCACGCCGAGGCGAGCCGGATCCGGCGGGCCTTGAGAAGACATGCACCGGGGACTGTGAACAGGCAATAGCTTGTTCAAAGTCCCCGGCGGGTGTCGGAGCAGCGGAGCAGGTCGCAGGTGATCCCGACGACCTGGACGTCGCGCCGCCCAACTCCACCGAACCCGCTCGTACGCGCCACCCACGCCGCGCCCTCCACGCCGCGCCCTCCACGCCGCGCCCTCCACGCCGCACCCTCCACGCCGCGCCCTCCACGCCGCGCCGCCCACGCCGCGTCGACACGACACGGCGAGCCGGATCCGGCTGGCCTTGAGAAGACATGCGCCGGGGACTGTGAACAGGCAATAGCTTGTTCACAGTCCCCGGCGGGTATCAGAGCAGCCGAGCAGGACGCAATTTATTCCGACGACCTGGGTGTCGCGCCGGCCGGCTTCGTCGAACGTGCTCGTACGCCGCGGCACCCGGCGGACGAGCGCTGTTCGCGGGGGATCGGCGTACAGCTCCGCAGAGGGGGAGCCGAGGCTTCTCCACAGGAGGGAAATCGCCGGTTCGCGAGGACCCCGAACTCGTACTTTCTCCTGGCGTGAAGGTCTTTCGCCGCACCCCACCTCCCACCCCGGACGCCCGATCCCGAGCTCTGGCCCGCCTAGCCGCCCACCCCCAGCCGCGAGCGCACCTTCACACCCCATCCCCCAACCATCCGGAGGAGCGTGACGAGGTGCGAGGCGGATGGACCCCCGACCAACCGAACCATTCTCGTGCGGACGACTCTCATGTCGACGAGTCCCGTCCTGAAGTGCCGCGTCTCGACCGACTGCGTGATGCGCGGTGGACCCTCGCTCCGCGCCACGTCGCGGTGCTGGCCGTCGTGCTCGTCCTCGGACTGGCCTGGCTCGCCTGGACCTTCCTCCGAGCCCGCCCCGAGCCCATCCCCGACGCCCGCCCGACCACCGCCGCCGCAGGCAGCCCCGTCGCCCAACCCAACCCGACCCGAGAGCAACCCGCTCCAACCCAACCGGGCGCCACCCAGTCCGGCGCCACTCAAACCCAAGCCAACCAATCCCAAGCCACCCAACCCCTAGGCACCGCCCAACCGCCCGTAGTGGTCCATGTCGCTGGAAAGGTCCGCCGCCCAGGCCTCATCAAAGCCCCACCCGGCTCCCGAGTAGCCGACGTACTGACCCTCGCCGGCGGCCCCCTTCGCGGCGTAGACCTAACCTCCCTCAACCTCGCCCGCCAGGTAACCGACGGCGAACAGATCATCGTCGGCCAACCCGCACCACCCACCAACCAACCACCGTCGAGCACCGGCCCCAACCCGACAACAGCCCCCAACACCCCCGTAAACCTCAACACCGCCACCCTCGCCGAGCTCGACGCCCTTCCCGGCGTAGGCCCCGTCCTGGCCCAAAGGATCCTCGACTACCGCGCCCAGAACGGCCCCTTCGCCACCATCGACCAACTCCAGGAGGTCCCCGGCGTAGGCCCCAAGAAGTTCGACTCCCTGAAGCCCCATGTCCGCACCTGACCCCACCCACACCGCGCCCGAGGCGCCATTCGCGGACGACCCTGAGACCGAGCGGCTGGATGCCCGCCTGCTCATTCCCGCCGCCGTAGGCTGGCTGACCGCCGCGCTCCTGCTCGGCCGTCCGCCACTCGCCGGCGGACTCATCGCCGGACTCGCACTGCTCGCCGCCGCAACGCTCGCCCTTCTGATCCGCCGACAAGCCAGCGTCCCGACCGCGCCGGCTCGAACGATCCATGACTGGGTAACCCGCAGCGCAACAGGCTGGATGATCGTCGGCTCGTTGACCGTCGTCGGCGGCCTGGGCATCGCCGCCACCCTCCACACCGCAACCCTCCACGAAGGCCCAGTACGCGATCTCGCGGCCAACTCCGCAACCGTCACCGTCCGACTGAAGATCACCGACGACCCCTCCCTCAGACAATCCACCACCAGCAGACGGCCGCCGTACGTCGTCGTCAAAGCAACCATCGAAGAGATCCGCAGCCGCGACGGCGCAAGCCACGCCGCCGCCACGCGAGTGCGTACGCCGGTGCTCGTCGTAGGTACCGCGGCGTGGCAACACGTCAGGTACGGCCAGCACATCAACGCAACCGGAAGACTCGAGCCAACCGAAGGAGGCGCCGAGGTAGCAGCGATGCTCTCCACCCGCTCACCACCGCGCACCATGGACGATCCACCGTGGTGGCTACGTGCGGCCGAGCGTGTCCGAGCCGGACTCCGAGAGGCTGTCGCGGACGAGCCGGAGGACGTACGAGGGCTCGTGCCCGCGCTCGTCATGGGAGACGTCTCGGGAGTATCTGCCGACCTGAACGCCGACTTCCGAACCACCGGCCTGACTCACCTCTCGGCAGTCTCAGGAACGAACCTGACGCTCCTCCTCGCGTTCGTGCTCCCACTCGCCCGGCTGATCGGCGTACGCGCCCGCGGCCTCACGATCGTCGGCCTGCTGACGGTGGTCGTGTTTGTCGTCCTTGCCAGACCCCAGCCGAGCGTGCTTCGCGCAGCCGCGATGGGCCTGATCGCGCTGGCGGCGATGACAGGCGGCCCAGGCCAACGCCGCGCCGTACGCAGCCTGTCCGTGGCAGTGATCGTCCTGCTCCTCCTGGACACCTCACTGGCCCGCTCGGCCGGATTCGCCCTGTCGGTGCTCGCGACCGCAGGCATCATCTTGCTCGGCCCGGGGTGGCGGAATGCGCTGTCGAGGTGGCTACCCAGGTGGCTGGCCGACGCAATCGCCTGCCCACTGGCCGCGCAACTCGCCTGTACGCCGATCGTCGCCTGGCTCTCGGGAGAGGTATCGCTGGTCGCAGTCGCAGCCAATCTGTTGGCCGGGCCAACGGTAGGCCCGACAACGATCCTCGGCTTCATCGCGGCCGGTGTCGCCCTGGTGAGCAATGAGCTGGCACGGGTTGTGGGTTGGGCCGCCGGCTGGCCGGCGCGCTGGATCATCCTCGTCGCCCGCGAGGGGGCGGATCTGCCAGGCGCCGCAAACGCCTGGCCCGCGACAGTAGTCGGCGTCGCCGTACTCACGCTGCTCTGCCTCGCACTTGTCCTCGGCCTGCACCGCATCCTCGCCCGCCCGATCGCGATGATCCTCGCGGTGGTGATTCTGGCGGTCCTCGTACTGCGTCCTGTCGGGCCCGTCGGCCGGCCACCTGACGACTGGCTTTTCGTCGCCTGCGATGTCGGCCAGGGCGACGGGCTGGTGTTGCGAGCCGGCGACCGTACGGCGGTCGTCGTCGACACAGGACCCGACCCGGCGGCGATGGACAGGTGCCTGAAAGACCTGAACGTGCAGCGCATTCCGGTCGTCGTCCTGAGCCACTTCCACGCCGACCACGTAGGCGGCTTGGCCGGTGTCCTCAATGGTCGGCAGGTGGGCGAGATCGAGGTGACGCCGTACTTCTCGCCCAGGGCCGAGTACGACCGCGTGATCGCGCTGGCGGCGCGGCACGGTGTCGCGGTGCGAACGGTCACCTTCCACGAGCAACGTGCCGCAGGGCAGGTGAGCTGGACGACGCTCTGGCCGGCGAGAGTGCCGGAGCTGCCTGCTCCAGGTACGTCATCGGTGACGCCCACTGACGAAGGCTCACCCGAGAACAACGCCAGCATCGCCATGATGGCCGAACTGGGCGGCCTCAGAATCCTTCTCACCGGCGACCTTGAGCCCGAGTCGCAGCGCGCAGTCCTCGCCACGGGCGCCAACCTGAAAGCAGACGTCCTCAAGGTCCCGCACCACGGCTCAGCCCAACAGGACCCCGACTTCATAGCGGCTGCCAACGCACGCCTGGCCGTCATCTCCGCCGGCCGCAACAACGACTACGGCCACCCAGCCCCCAGAACCCTCGACCTCCTGTCCCACACCACAACCCAAACCGCTACCACCAACACCAGCGGCGCCCTGACAATCACCAACACCAACAACCACCTGGCCCTAACCACTCACCCACCGCCAGACAACGGACTCACAAGATGACCGACGAGGACGGGGCTTCTCTGGCCGAGGCCGCCTGCGAGCGTTTGGCAGTGGGTGCGGCCTCTACCTGGGAGGCAGGGTCAGAAGGTGACGGATGATGCAGGGGAGGTGTTGTCGGGTTGGTCGCCGAGGGACCAGGCGGCTACTCGGGAGACGATGTGGGCGGGGATTGTGTCGGCTACGCCGGGGACGGCGGGGGCGTCGTACGTGGCGTGGGCGTCGTGTGGGAGGACCACTCGGTAGCCGCGGGCCAGGGCGGTCTTGGCGGTGGCGTGTACGCACATCTCGGACATCACGCCGCAGATCGCGACCGACCGCACTCCGGCTGACACGAGGATCTCGCCGAGGGACGTTCCGTCGAAGCCGTCGTCGCGGGGTTTCCGTACGACGTGTTCGCGCGCTCCCGGCTGCACTGGCAAGAACAGCTCCCAGCCCGGCGTACCCGGCTCGTCGTCGGCGCCGGGCGGGCCGTCGTTCTGCAGGTGTACGACGACAGCACCGGCCGCGCGGGCGCGGTCCAAGAGGCTACGTACCCGATCCATCAGCTCCGCCGCACCAGGCACAGCATCGGAGCCGGAAACGAAGGCGGTCTGCAGGTCGACCAGCACCAACGCGTCGACGAGCGAATGCAGCCCACCGCCTGAACCCAACTCGCCACCCGAGCCGCCACCCGAGCCGCCACCCGAGCCGGCACCCAAGTCGCCACCCGAGCCGCCACCCGAATGCAACCCGCCCGGATTCGACTCGCGGCCCGAGCCCGCATCGGTACCAATGCCTGGTGTCGTCATACGCGCATCCTTGCTGGTTTGGTGTGGGGGCGCACCGGGATTGTCGGGGTGGCGTGGGATGCTGGCCGGGTGGCTGCTCGTAAAGGTTCTGCGCCGAAGCTGGGTGATGTGCTGCTGGTGACCGGGACCGAGTCGTTCCTGGCGGATCGGGCCGTGCGGTCGGCGATCGCCGCGGTGTCGAAGAACGCGGCGTCGCAGGGCGCGGCGTCGCAGGGCGCGTCCGGCGGTGACGGCGCGGTCGAGGTGACGGATCTAGAGGCGTCGACGCTGGACGTCGGGGTGTTCGCGGAGCTCACCGGGCCGTCGTTGTTCGCGAGCGAGCGGGTGCTGGTGCTGCGCGGGCTGGAGAACCTCCCGGCGGAGATGGCGCCGCACCTGATCGAGTACGCCGGGTCGCCCGCGGACGACGTACTCGTCGTGCTGGTGCACTCCGGTGGGCAGAAAGGCAAGGGCGTCCTCGACAAGTTGCGGAAGGCATCGGTCAACGAGGTCGTCGCGACGGCGCCGAAGACGTGGGAGCTTCCGCAGTTCGTGGCGGGGGAGATCCGGCTGCACGGTGGGTCGGTCGACGAGGGTGCGGCGTCGGCGCTGGTGGACGCGGTCGGGCACGATCTGCGGGCGCTGGCCGGGGCGTGTGCGCAACTGGTCTCCGATTCAGGCGGGCAGGCGGTGACGGCTGAGCTGATCGGGCAGTACTTCGGTGGGCGCGCGGAGGTCACCAGCTTCGCCGTTGCGGACGCGGCGATCGCCGGGCGGACCGAGCCGGCGCTGGAGCAGCTCAGATGGGCGCTGGACTGCGGGGTCGCGCCCGTGCTGGTGACGAGCGCTATGGCGGGTGGGCTGCGGGGGCTGGCGAAGTACGCCAGTGCGCCGAGCGGGATGCGCGACGCGGATCTGGCACGCGAGGTCGGCGTACCGCCGTGGAAGCTGAAGCAGCTCAAGCAGCAGTCCCGGGGGTGGACACCCGGTGGTCTCGCGACCGCGATCAAGGCCGTCGCGCAAGCCGACGCCGACGTCAAAGGCGCCTCCGGCGACGCCGGGTACGCCCTGGAACGCATGGTCCTAACCATCACCCGAGCCCACGGCCGCCGCTGAAAACCACCACATCCGCTAGCGAACCGCCGCTGGCCGGAGCCGCGCACGGACCGGGGCGGCTGGAGTCGGCAGGCCGGTCAGGCGTGCCGACCTTGGGCCGACCGGGTGGGGCTCCAGGCCCAGACTGGATTACGCCGGGTGGGTGGTCAGCGGGTTGGGCAGGTCGAGTTGGTTGCGTTCGGCTAGCCAGTTGATGGATTCGAGGATGGCCTGTTCTGGTTCGTAGGTCGGGGCGTACGACAGGTGGGACTTGGCCTTTTCGATGGTGAAGCACTGGCTGCGGTGGAGGTGGTTCCAGGTGGAGTCTGCGTGATCGGGGGTGGTGGAGCTGCGGAACTCGTCCCACGTGACGGGCTCCAGGGTGGCGGTCCGGCCGAACCAGCCGGCGGCGACTTCGGCGTAGCCGCGGACTGTCAGCGCGGTCGGGGCGACGATGTTGTAGTCCTCGCCGGCAGCCTTGTCCCGGTGGTCGATGGCCTGCTGGAAGGCCTGGGCCACGTCGTCGGCGTGGACGTGGTGCATGAGTTCGGCGCCGCTGCCGGGGACCCGCAGGGGCTCGCCGGCCGACAGGGTGTGCCAGACGGCGGGGTCGAGGTTTCCGAGCGGACCGGTCGGGTGCCAGCCCGGGCCGACGATGTGGCCTGGGTGCAGCGAGGTGGTGAGGAGCCCACCGGCGGCGGTCTCCTCCTTCAGCATCCGCGCGATCCGGTCCTTCTCGATGCCGTACTCGCCGAAGGGCGGCCCGGCCGAGTCGCTGTCCTCGGCGATCGGGAGCTTGCGGCTCGGACCGTACCGCCAGATGGATCCGCAGTGCAGGAGATGCCCGATCTCCCCGCGGAGCCGGCCGACCAGCGTGGTGGCGGAGTCGAGCGTGAAACAGATCAGGTCGACGACGACGTCCGGCCGCAGCTCGGCGACCCGGTCAGCGAACGTGCCGTCGCGGTCCTCCTGCTGCCGGTCCGCGAGCACCGCACGGACCTGCTGCCACTCGGGGGCGGCGGTGTACGCCGTCCTGGCGCCGCGGCTGATGTTGACGACCTCGTGGCCGCCGCGGACGAGCCGCGGGACGAGGAACGTGCCGATATGACCACTGCCACCGATGACGACGACTCTCATGGCACTCCGATCAACGACTCACGCGATGCGGATCAGCTGGGGATCAGCGAAGGATCAGCTGCGGACCAGAAGGTGTTCGGACACGCAAAAACGATCGGCCGGTCCTGCGGACGGGCCGATCGTTCATGGGCCGCCGGAGCGGCCCGGGCGTCAGAGGGAAGCGGCCTTCTTGAAGATGGCCGACTTGCGGTTCGCCGCCTGGTTGGCGTGGATGACGCCCTTGCTGACGGCCTTGTCGAGCAGGCGACCGGCCTTGCGGGCGGTCTCGTTGGCCTTCTCGGCCTCGCCGGCCTCGACGGCCTCGTGGAAGCGGCGAACAGCCGTCTTGAGGGTCGACTTCACCGACTTGTTGCGAAGTCGCGCAGCCTCGTTCTGGCGGTTGCGCTTGATCTGGGACTTGATGTTCGCCACGGAGCAGAGCCTCGATCAGGTGTGTGCGGTCAATACAGGATGGTGTTGCGCGCACGGCTGTACACCACCCGTGGGCACGCGAAGAGCTAGATTACCAAGAAGCCCCGCCCGCAGCCAAACCGGCCTACTTCTGCAAGCGCGGTGAAACCCTGGTCGACCAGACTACTGTCCGTGATCGACGGCAAGGTAATGCGCATCGTGGCGCTAGCAGCGCTAGGCCTGGCCGTGGCGGGGGTCGTCGGCGCGGCCGTCCGCGACCGAGAGCCGTTCTACCCCGGGCGTACTTCGGGCGCGCAGGTCAAAGCGCAGTACGAGGTCCGTGCGGACGGCGGGCTCGATGTCACCGAGACGATCGAGTACGAGTACAACCAGTCCGGCCAGCCGCTGGACCGGGTCGTCCAGCTCCGGCGGCCCGACGACGGGCGGCTCGACCTGTCGGTGGCCAACCGCGGCACGGACCGCGTCTGGAAGGTGACCCACCTCAGCGCAACCGACCGCGCCGGCGCACCCGTCGCGATGCGGACCAAGGAGCTGGACCCGATCCTGCCTCCGATGACCGCGACCGGCATCGACGGATGGGACAGCCGGCTCTCCGACCTGGTGATCCAGCTCGGAGACGACGACAAGCCCGCCGGCCACCGCGCGACGTACATCCTGCGGTACCGCGTCCATGGCGCACTGGACAAGACAGCCGCCGGCTTTGAGCTCAACTGGCCCGACGAGCGCCGGCTGGTCGAGAACCCGTCGGCCACCGAGCCGCGGGCACCCCTGGATGAGGTCCGCATCGCCGCGCCGGCAGGCATCACGAAAGCGTCGTGCACCGCCTACCGCAGCGCGTGGGGATCGGACGCTCCCACTCCTTGTACGAGCGCGGGCCCGGCCGTCTTCACCCCGGGCAGGGAGCCCGCGGCCATGACGGTGAAGGTTGCCGTCAACCCCGACGGCATCACCGACGGCGGCGCCCTGACCGACGGCTCACCGCTGTCTCGTGGCCAGCGGATTCTGCTGATCGTAGGTGCGGCGATCCTCTTCCTGGTGCTCGTCGGATTCGTCGCCCACTGCCTGATCAGGGGTTTTCCCTTGCACCTGCGCCGCCGTGCGTGACACCGGCCGGAGCTGACGGCATACTCGGGGCCCCGTGACGCCTGTGCGCCGGGAAGTCCGCGAGCCAGCGCTCCACCATCGCGCCGTCCAGCCCTGGAGGAACTTCGTGACCCGCAAACGACCGGCGATCGTCGTCGCTGCCGCACTGATCGCCGCCTGTGCCGGCGTTCCGGTGCTGGTGAGCTCGGCGAACGCCAGCCAGCCGGCAGCGTCGCCGGCCGATCCGGAGGTCAAGCGCTCCGGTACCGGTTCGTACATCGTCCAGCTCGACGACTCCCCGGTCGCGGAGTACGGCGGCGACATCGCCGGTCTCGCCGCGACCCGGGTCGTTCCGGGCGGCAAGTTGCTGAAGACCGCCGCGCCGGTGGTCGACTACGTCAAGCACCTCGCCACCGAGCGCGCCGAGGTGCTCAAGGCCGTCCCGGACGTCAAGAAGCTCTACGACTACAGCTACACCTACGCCGGGTTCTCCGCCGAGATGTCGTACGACGACGCGGTCAAGCTGGCCAAGTCGTCGGGCGTGAAGAGCGTGGAGCCGAGCGAGATCCAGCACGCGGACACCGTCGACACCCCGCGGTTCCTCGGCCTGTCCGGCAAGGGCGGCGCCTGGCAGCAGGCGGGCGGGATCGACAAGGCCGGCGACGGCGTCATCATCGGCATGATCGACTCCGGCTTCGTCCCGGAGCGGGCGAGCTTCGCGCCGATGAAGACCACGGCCACGTCCGACGCGATCGTCGCGAAGAAGTGGAAGGGTACCTGCCAGGCCGGCGAGGAGGCGCCCGTCACCTGCAACAACAAGGTGATCGGCGCCCGGTACTTCGACAAGGGCATCGGCACCCGCCCGATCCCGGAGGAGTTCAAGTCGCCGCGTGACTACGGCGGCCACGGCACCCACACCGCCAGCACCGCGGCCGGCAACTACGGCGTCGAGATGAGCGTCCTGGGCCGCGACTACGGCAAGGGCTCCGGGATGGCGCCGCACGCCCGGCTGGCGATCTACAAGGCGCTGTGGGCGGTCGACGCGACCGGCGGCGGCAGCGGTACGGACGCCGACATCGTGGCCGCGATCGACGCCGCGGTGTCCGACGGCGTGGACGTCATCAACTACTCGATCTCCGGCAGCGGGTCGACGTACGTGAACGCCACCGGTCTCGCGTTCCTGCGGGCGGCCAAGGCGGGCGTGTTCGTCGCGACCAGCGCCGGCAACACCGGTCCGGGCGAGGCGACCGTCGGCAAGACGTACCCCTGGGTCACGTCGGTTGCCAACGGCACCCATGACCGCGACATCCAGACCACCGTGACGCTCGGGGACGGCAAGGCCTACACCGGCGCGGGTATCGGCTCCGGTACGCCGTCGACGCCGGTCGTGCTGGCCAAGGACGCCGGCCTCGCGGGCGCCGACCCCACCAACCTGACGCTCTGCCAGGCAGGCACTCTCGACCCGGCCAAGGTGACGGGCAAGATCGTGGTCTGCGACCGCGGCGTGAACGCCCGCGTCGACAAGAGCCTGCAGGTGAAGAACGCCGGCGGCGTCGGCATGATCCTGCTGAACATCACCCCCGGCACGCTGGACGCCGACCTGCACTCGGTCCCGACCGTGCACCTCGACGACACCAAAGCGGCGCAGGTCAAGGCGTACGTGAGCGGCACCGCCAACCCGACCGCCACCATCGGTCCGGGGACGCCGGTCCGCGTGAACGCCCCGAAGGTCGCCGCCTCCTCCAGCCGTGGTCCGTCCCCGGCCGGCAACGGTGACCTGCTGAAGCCGGACATCATGGCGCCCGGTACGAACGTCCTGGCCGCGACGACCGCGTTCAGCGCGGCCGGTGGCGAGTACGCGTTCATGAGCGGTACGTCGATGTCGACGCCGCACATCGCCGGGATCGCGGCCGTCCTGAAGAGCAAGCACCCGACCTGGTCCCCGATGGCGATCAAGTCCGCGATGATGACGACCGCGACCGACAAGGACGCCGGCGGCAAGCCGATCCAGAACGACTCCGGCTCGCAGGCGACCCCGTTCGGGTACGGCGCCGGCCAAGTGCAGCCGAAGCTCGGCATGGACCCGGGCCTGGTCTACGACTCGACGTACACCGACTGGACGAAGTTCGTCTGCGGCTCCGGGCAGGTGCCGAGCACGCACGAGCTGTGCGCGAACGGCAAGATCGACCTGAGCGACCTCAACTACCCGACGATCGCGATCGGCGACCTGGCCGGCAAGCAGACCGTGACCCGGACCGTGACGAACGTCGGCAGCGTGCCCGAGGTTTACTTCCCGAAGGTCGAGGGCCTGAAGGGCCTCAAGGTGACCGTCACGCCGCGGATCCTGGTCACGCTCCCGGGCCGCAGCACGACGTACAAGGTCACTGTCGAGAACGACGGCGCGCCGCTCGAGCAGTACTCGTTCGGCCGGCTGATCTGGAAGTCGGCGAAGCACTCGGTGGCCAGCACGCTGGCGATCAAGCCGCTGACGGTGAAGGCGCCGGTCCAGGTCAACGGCACCGGCACGGCCGGCTCGGTGCAGGTCCCGGTCACGGCCGGGTACACCGGGACGCTGGAGACCACCGCGCTCGGCCTGACCCCGGCCACGGTCGGCGAGGCCGCGCTGAAGAACCCGGGCGGTGTCTCGTTCCCGACGACCGCGCCGAAGGTCAACGACCACGTCGCCAAGTTCACCGTGAACGTCCCGGCCGGTACGACGTACGCCCGGTTCTCCACGTTCGACGCGGACTACCCGGCGGGCACCGACCTGGACGTCTTCGTCTACAAGGCCGGTACGACGACCCTGCTCGGCAGCAGCACCGGTGGCTCCGCCCAGGAAGAGGTGAACCTGTCGCAGCCCGCAGGCGGCTCGGTGGACGTGTACGTCGACCTGTACGCCGGGGCGAACGAGCAGGTGGTGAAACTCGACCACTGGGAGCTGCAGAAGGCTGAGGGCAACCTCACGGTCACACCGGCCAGCCAGCCGGTCACTGTGGCCGGACAGGTCAACGTCACCGCCAACTGGACCGGCCTGACTGCCGGCACCAAGTACCTGGGCCAGCTCCGCTTCACCGACGGAGCCAACGGCTCCGGCTCGACCATCCTCCGAGTAGACAGCTGACACACGCCAGGGGCGGCCCGGAAACGGGCCGCCCCTAGTCATGTCTACGGCTGCTGCAGCGTCGCTCCGGTCGTCTTCAGCACGGCCGCGCACTCGCCACTGCGGACGTCGCACCGGTAGATCTGCTGCTGAACAGGCAACCGCTGATTGCCCGGCGGCCGGGTGATCAGCAGCACCTGGCTCACGTTCTCGAACACGGGTTCCGGCCATGAGGTGACTTCGGCGTTGGCCGGCAACCGGAGCTTCGTGCGCTTGCCCGACGCGATGTCGATGGCGAGCTTCACGTCGCTGCTCACGATCGTCCGCCCGTCGGGAGACATCACCGGGTACGACGCGGCGGCCGCGACGTCGCAGTACTGGCGCTGCTCGTCGAACTTGCCGTCGCGCAGCACACCCGCCTTCAGGCAACGATTGTTGCCGCGCCTGGTCGTCAGTCCCACGACGTCGGACGCCGCCGGAACCGCCAGCCCGCCGTCGTACCCGGGGAAGTCGATCCGGGTGACCTCGTGAGACTTCGGTCGCCAGCCGTACAGCCCGTACTGGGTGGGTTTGCTGGGATCGCCCACTTCGTCGACGCGGAACCAGATCCCGTTGCGGTTCCAGCCGAGCTGGGACGGCCGGGTCGGCAGTTCCGGGCTTCGCGACACCTGCCGGCCGGAGTCGATGTCGACGACGACGATCTCGCCCTTCGGGCCGTCGAGGTAGTGAATGATCGCGACCTGCCGGCGGTCGGGCGACAACGCCACCAGTTCGATCCGCTCCGGTCCGAGGGCGCGGAACGTTCCGTCCGGCGTGAGGATGCCCGCCCGGGAACCGCCGCCCGCGGGCGACTTCATCGTGAGCCAGCCGTCGCCGACCCGGCCGAAGAACCCGCCGACGCCCGGCGGGATCCGTACCGTCCGGTCGCCGTCGTGCAGCGTGGAACCGTCCGTCCGCAGGCGGCCGCTGGTCAGCGTGTACGGCACCTCGGGCGCGGCGCCCGAGACCGGACCCGGCGGCGGCCCGGCCGGCACCGGGACCGAGCGGTCCGGCGCGGTCCGGGTCAGGAAGCTCACCGTGAGGACGAGGACCAGCGCGATCGCAGCGGCGGCGACCAGGACCGGCCAGTGGTGGCGGCGGCCGGGAGGCTCCAGGCCGGGGCCCTGGGCGTCGTCGGGAACGGTGGCGGCTTGGGCCTGGAGGTAGTCGCGGAGGCGGGTCTCGGTGTCGGTCATCGCAGTTCCTTCAGGCGTTCGGTCAGGACGGCGAGACCGCGCGATGACGTGGCGCGGGCGGAGGACTCGCTGATCCCGAGAATCTGGGCGATCTCGGCGAAGGAGAGATCCAGGTAGTACCGCAGTACGAGGACCTCACGCGTGCGTCGTGGCAGCCCCTGGAGGGCCTGCTGCACCTCGGACCGCTCCTCGCTCAGGACGGCGGCGCTCTCGGCGGAGGCGTTCGGCGCCTGGTGGGGCGGGATGTACAGCCGCGCGACCTTGCGTCGGCGCAGGACCGACCGGCTGCGGTTCACGACCGCTGTCCGCAGATAGGGCAGGGCCGCGTCAGGTCCCCGCAGCGGCCAGCGCCGGTACAGCTCGGCGAAGGCCTCCTGGACGACGTCCTCCGCCGCCTGCCGATCGTCCACCATCAGCACCGCCAGCCGGACCAGTCCGGCCCAGTGCTGCTGGTAGAGCGTCGACACGGCCGCCTGCGCGGGCGCCGGGCGTCCGATGCTCACCACTTGATCCGTCACACCCCTGTAGACGCGCGGCGGTCAGAAACGCTGCATCCGTTCCCGTACCCAGTCGAGGTGGACGATCGCCTGCTCACGCTGCCACTCCCGGATGGTCGGCAGGCCGGGCGGCGCCGGCTGCGCCGCGCCCCACCACTGGCCGCCGGCGATGGCCGCGATGAACCCGGTGATCGCCTCGTCGTCCGGCAGCTCCGGCAGGTCGACAGAGCCCCTCATGTCCGCGTGCAGGATCACGGTGTCGGCCCAGCGCGGTGCCAGCGCCGGGTGCGCCCAGTCGATGAACACCACCCGGTCGTCGGTCAGGATGACGTTGTCCGCCCGCAGGTCCCAGTGCGACAGGGCCTTGCCCTCGGCCAGCACCTGCAGCGTGGCCCGGGACAGCTCGGCGAACTCCTCGACCCGGCCGTCCATCCACGCCGGGACGGGGAGACCGTCCGCCAGCACGTTCTCCCACCGGCTCAGGAAGTCATGGCTCCGTACGGCGGCCACTGGCGCGTCCTGCCACGGTGACGGGTCCAGGGCGTCGGTCAGCTCGTCCAGGGCGTCCAGGACCCGATCCGCTTCCGTCTGCTCCCACGGGTGGGCGGGGAGCCGGCCCTCGATGTCCTCGAAGAGCAGCCCAACCCAGTCGCCGTCGTCGTACACGTCGTAGAGCAGGGGCGTCATCGGCAGCGGGCCGATGGCCTGGACGGCGGTGATCTCGAGGCGGAACAGCTCCGGCGTCTTCGGGTTCAGCGGCGTACCGACGGCCTTCAGGAAGGCGCGACGGCCGGAGGCGGTGACCAGGCGGGCGGCGACTCCGGGGGAGAAGCCGCCCTGCTGCGTGACGGCCGTCACCACGGCGGAGCCGAGCGAGTTCTCCACCCAGGCCCGCACGGCCGCGGGCAGCTTCTCGAACGGCAACCGGACCCCAGCAGCATGCGCCATGCCGCACCACGCTAGCGGTCCCGCGCCAGCGATTTTCGAATCCGCTGGACCCGCATGGGATGATTGACCGGATATTCAGGTACCACGAGACGAGAACTGGATCCCCTCCGTGCCAGCTGGCCCCACGAACGTGCCGCAGCCGGGTCGCACCGACCCGTCGCTGATCCGGAACTTCTGCATCATCGCCCACATCGACCACGGGAAGTCGACGCTGGCCGACCGGATGCTGCAGATCACCGGAGTGGTCGACGACCGCTCGATGCGGGCGCAGTACCTCGACCGGATGGACATCGAGCGCGAGCGCGGCATCACGATCAAGTCCCAGGCCGTCCGGCTGCCGTTCACGCCCGGCCCGGACTCCCCGGGCGGCCTGCTCGCCCCGGACGGCACGACGTACATCCTGAACATGATCGACACGCCGGGCCACGTGGACTTCACCTACGAGGTCTCCCGGTCGCTCGAGGCGTGCGAGGGCGCCGTCCTGCTGGTGGACGCCGCGCAGGGCATCGAGGCGCAGACCCTGGCCAACCTGTATCTCGCGCTGAACGCCGACCTGCACATCATCCCGGTGCTGAACAAGATCGACCTGCCGAGTGCACAGCCGGAGAAGTACTCCGAGGAGCTTGCCAACATCATCGGCTGCAGCCCGTCCGACGTGCTCAAGGTGTCGGCGAAGACCGGTGAGGGCGTCGAGGAGCTGCTGAGCGAGATCGTTGCGCAGATCGACCCACCGAAGGGCGTCAAGGACGCGCCGCCGCGGGCCCTGATCTTCGACTCCGTCTACGACACCTACCGCGGCGTGGTCACCTACGTCCGGGTCGTCGACGGCGAGCTGAACCACCGGGACCGGATCAAGATGATGTCGACCGGCGCGGTGCACGAGATGCTCGAGGTCGGGGTGATCTCCCCGGAGCCGGTGAAGACGCAGAGTATCGGCGTGGGCGAGGTCGGTTACCTGATCACCGGGGTGAAGGACGTCCGCCAGTCCCGCGTCGGTGACACCGTCACCTCGAGCGTCCACGGCGCGACCGAGGCCCTCGGCGGCTACAAGCACCCGCAACCGATGGTGTACGCCGGTCTGTACCCGATCGACGGCGACGACTACCCGACGCTGCGCGACGCGCTCGACAAGCTCCAGCTGAACGACGCCGCGCTGCAGTACGAGCCGGAGACCTCGGGCGCGCTCGGGTTCGGGTTCCGCTGCGGGTTCCTGGGGCTGCTGCACATGGAGATCGTCCGCGAGCGGCTAGAGCGCGAGTTCAACCTGGACCTGATCTCGACCGCGCCGAACGTGGTCTACCGGGTGCAGATGGAGGACGGCGCCGAGCACGTCGTCACCAACCCGAGCGAGTTCCCCGAGGGCAAGGTCGACGAGGTGTTCGAGCCGGTCGTCAAGGCGACCATCCTGAGCCCGAGCGACTACATCGGCGCGATCATGGAGCTGTGCCAGCAGAAGCGCGGCGCGCTCCAGGGCATGGACTACCTGTCCGAGGACCGGGTCGAGCTGCGGTACACGCTGCCGCTGGCCGAGATCGTGTTCGACTTCTTCGACCAGCTGAAGTCGAAGACCAAGGGCTACGCGTCGCTCGACTACGAACCGACCGGCGAGCAGTCCGCGGAGCTGGTGAAGGTCGACATCCTGCTGCACGGCGAGACCGTGGACGCGTTCTCGGCGATCGTGCACCGCGACAGCGCGTACGGGTACGGCGTGGCGCTGGCCGGCAAGCTCAAGGAGCTGATCCCGCGGCAGCAGTTCGAGGTGCCGATCCAGGCCGCGATCGGGTCCCGGGTGATCGCCCGCGAGACGATCCGCGCGATCCGCAAGGACGTGCTGGCCAAGTGCTACGGCGGTGACATCACCCGGAAGCGCAAGCTGCTCGAGAAGCAGAAGGAAGGCAAGAAGCGGATGAAGATGGTCGGCCGCGTCGAGGTCCCCCAGGAGGCCTTCATCGCCGCCCTCCGCACCTCCGACGCTCCCGAGAAGGCAGGCAAGAAGTAGGTGCCGGTCGAGATCCCGGCGGGGCTGCTGGTCGTCGCCTCGCGCGGGCAGGACTGGGCCGACTGGCTCGATCGGCTGCCACGGCTGGTCCGGGAGTTGCTCGACGAGTGGCAGCTCCGGGTCGACGGTACGGCGGCGTACGGCAACTGCGCCCTCGTCGTACCGGTGCTTGTCGACGGGCGTCCCGCCGTACTGAAGGTGCAGTTTCCGCACTGGGAGGCGGAGACCGAGCACCTGGCGCTGCGCGACTGGGCCGGCAACGGCGCCGTACAGCTGCTGCGCGCGGATCCGCGCCGGTTCGCGCTGCTGCTGGAGCGCCTGGAGCCCCGTGACCTGACGACGATCGACGCGCTGGACGCCTGCGAGATCGTTGGGCGTACCTACAAGCGCCTGCACGTCCCGGCCGGACCGCAGTACCGGACCCTGTCCGGGGAGTTGCGGCGCTGGGTCGACGGGTTCCGGCAGTTGCCCGCGTCGGCGCCCGTGCCGCACCGGTACGTCGAGCAGGCGATCTCGCTGGCCGAGGACTTCATCGCCGACCCGGCGACCGACGGGCGGCTGATCCACACCGACCTGCACTACGAGAACATGCTCGCCGCCGACCGCGAGCCGTGGCTGGTCATCGACCCGAAGCCGCTGTCCGGCGATCCGCACTACGAGGTCGCGCCGTTGATCTGGAACCGCTGGGACGAGGTCACGGCCGCGCGCGACCTGCGCTTCGCGGTGCAGCAACGGTTCTGGACCGCCGTCGACGCCGCCGGCTTCGACGAGGATCGCGCCCGCGCCTGGGTCATCCTGCGCCAGATGCTCAACGTCCTCTGGACGCTCCAGGCCACGTCTGCCGACGAATCCCTGCCGCAGGACTGGCTGACCCGCAACATCGCCATCGTCAAGGCCGTCCAGGACTGATCCGCCCGTTCGGGGTGAGGTAGCAGACATTCGGTTGTAGTTAGTAGTTACTACCTACTAACTTCGCCGGTATGGCGACGCGGATGAGCGGACGGGAGCGGCGCGAACAGATCCTCGGGATCGCCGAGGAGGAGTTCGCGGCCGCCGGGTTGTACGGCGCCTCGACCGAGACGATCGCGCGCCGGGCCGGGATCACCCAGGCGTACGTGTTCCGGCTGTTCGGGACGAAGAAGCTGCTGTTCCTGGAGTGCGTGGACGCCGCGTTCGAGCGGATGCGGCTGGCGATGGTCGCGGCCGCCGGCGGGGCGAGCGGGATCGAGGCGCTGACGGCGATGGGGCAGGAGTACAACGACATGCTCGCCGACCGCACCACGCTGCTGCTGCAGTTGCAGGGCACGGCCGCGGCGGCCGCGGGTGACGGCGAGGTGCGGGACGCCGTCCGGGCGAGCTTCGCGCGACTGTGGCAGTCCGTCGCCGACACCGCACAGCTGGACCCGGTCACCGTGAAGGCGTTCCTCGCCTTCGGGATGCTGCTCAACACCAACGCTGCGCTCGACCTGCCTCAGGTCGACGAGCCCTGGTCCCACCAGGCCAGAACCCGGATCAAGCCGGGCCTCTTCACGCACATCACCACCGAGACGAATCGATGAGCACCCAGGTCGTCGACAAGCCCCGGGTACTCGTGGGGTACCTGCTCTTCGTCGGCCTGACGGTCGCGGTGGTGATCGGGAGTCTCGGAGCTCCGCTGATCACCGCGGTCGCCCAGGAGTACGGCGTTTCGCTCGCGGCGTCGCAGTGGACCTTGACGGTCGCGTTGCTGGCGGGATCCGTTGCGACGCCGGTGCTCGGGCGGCTGGGGTCGGGGCCCCGCCGTCGTGCCGTCTTCCTCGCCATGCTCGGGGTGGAGGTCGTCGGCAGCCTGCTGACCGTGCTGCCGTTGCCGTTCGCGTTCCTGCTGATCGGCCGGGCCGCGCAAGGATCCGGACTCGGTCTGCTCGTGCTGATGATGGCGATCGCCCGCGATCACCTCGACGAGCAGCGGGCCGCGAAGACCATTGCCTTGTTGTCCGTGGCATCGACCGCAGGGATCGGGATCGGTTATCCGTTGTGCGGACTGATCACGGACCTCGGCGGTGTCCGCGCCGCGTACGGGCTCGGCCTCGTCGCCACGACCGCGGCCTTCGTCGGCGCGGTCGTCGCGCTCCCGCACGCACCGGACCGCCCGTCGTCGCGCCTGGACCTGCGAGGCACGATCCTGCTGGCGATCGCGCTGCCGGCGCTGCTCGTGGTGATCGGTCAGACCGGCCTGTGGCGGCACCACACCGGCGTCGCGCTGACCGTCCTGGTCGGGTCCCTCGTCCTGCTCGCCGGATGGACCGTCCTCGAGGTGCGCACCGAGAGTCCGCTCGTCGACATCAAGCTCCTCCGGCATCCGGCGGTCGCCGCGGCCAACCTGGTGATGCTCGTCGGCGGCGTCGGCATGTATCTGCTGTTCAGCCTGATCACCCGGTACGTGCAGACTCCGTTCGCGGCCGGGTACGGCTTCGGGCTGAACACCTTCCAGGCGGGCCTGGTCCTCGTACCGTTCTCGATCCTCGGCTTCGTCGCGGGCCGCCTCGTTCCCGCCTGGCGTTCGCGGCTCGGCCCACGGCTGTTGCTGGTGGCAAGTACCGCTGCGGTGCTCGTCGCCTTCGTACTGTTCGCGGTCGCGCGCTCACAACTGGTCGAACCGGTCGTCGCGATCGGCATCCTCGGCGTCGGTGTCGGTGCGTTCTCGGCCGCGATGCCGGGTGTCATTCTCGCGGTGACCCCGGCCGCCGAGACCGCCAGTGCGATGAGCGTGAACGCGGTGGTGCGCAGCGTCGGCTTCTCCACGGGCAGCGCGCTCGGCGGCTTGATCCTGGCCGCCCACACCACGGGCGTGTTCCCCAGCGAGTCCGGGTACGGCGCCGCCGCCTGGATCGGTGTCGCGGCGACCGCAGCCACGCTGCTCGTCATCGCCGTGCTCCCGCTCAAGCACCGATAACCGGTGGATCTGGTCAGGCAGCCGGGCGATGATGCGGGTATGCGGCTGCTGACGGTGAACGTGGTGGAGAAGCTGATCCCGGGTCCCAAGGAAACGGGCTTCACCGCGATCGACAAGCGGCCGCAGTCCGGGCGGGTCCGCGTCGGCGAGCTCGGCCTGGCCGGCGACCGGGTGTGCGACACCAAGAACCACGGCGGCCCCGATCAGGCGCTCTACGCGTACGCCGAGGAGGACGCGCGCTGGTGGTCCGCCGAGCTCGGCCGCGACATCCCGACCGGCCTGTTCGGCGAGAACCTGCGCACCGAGGGCGTCGACATCAGCGGCGCGCTGCTCGGCGAGGTCTGGCGGATCGGCGACGAGGTCGAGGTGATGGTCCGTGCGCCGCGCATCCCGTGCATCACGTTCCAGCACCGGATGCAGGAACCGCACTGGGCCAAGCGGTTCCACCAGGCCGGCTGCCCCGGCGCGTACCTGAAGGTGCTCCGCGAAGGCACGATCGCCGCCGGCGACCCGATCGAGATCGTCAGCCGCCCGGACCACGAGGTCACCGTCGCGCTCATGTTCGCGCAGCAGGACGCCGCCAGGATGCAGCGCATGCTCGACTCCGGCGTCGACCTCATGGACGAGCTCCGCGACACGGCGCGCCGCGTCGTGGCCCGCGGGTGAGCGCGCCGAACGACCAGGGCAACACGGTGCAGGGGGTGCTGCCGGCCCCTGGACCGTTGCGGCCGCTGGCCCTCGCCACCCTGCTGAGCCGGGTCGGGAACGGGCTGCTGATGACGGTCAGCGTGCTCTACTTCAACCGGATCGTCGGGTTGAGCATCGCCGAGGTCGGGCTCGGCCTCACCGTCGCGGGCCTGTTCGGACTGCTGTCCGCCGTACCGCTGGGACATCTCGCGGATCGTCGCGGCCCGCGGGGGCTGTTCGTCGTACTGAGCCTGATGGCGTGCGGTCTCTCCCTGATGTACCTGTTCGTCCACACCTTCTGGCAGTTCCTGGTCGTGAGCATCGTGCTGACGATGATCGACCGCGGCGCCGGTGCGGTTCGCGCGGCCCTGATCGCCGCGGTCACCACGGGCGCGGGACGGGTCGCCGCCCGCGCCTACCTGCGGGCCGTCACGAACATCGGGATCATGGCCGGCGCGGGCATCGGCGCCTTCGCGCTGCACTTCGACACCGGTACGGCGTACCGCCTGATGTTCGTGCTCGACGCGGTCCTGACCAGTGTCGCGGCGTTCGTCGTCCTGGCGATCCCACGGGTCGCGCCGCAGCCGCACGACGCGGACGGCCCGGTCTGGATCGCGTTGCGCGACCGTGGGTACCTCGCCGTCGCCGCGCTGAACGCCGGCATGAGCATCCACTACGCCGTCCTCGACGTCGCGATCCCGCTCTGGGTCGTCGATCACACCGACGCGCCGCGCTGGACCGTCGCGCTGCTGCTGATCGTCAACACCGTGGTCGTCGCGCTCTTCCAGGTCCGGTCGTCGCGCGGCGTCGCCGACCCGGCCACCGCGGCCCGGGCCACCCGTACGGCCGGATTGTTGCTCCTGGCCTCGATGGTGCTGATGGCCGGCGCCACCTGGGGGAACGCCGCGACCGCGGTCGGCCTGCTCGCGACGGGCGCGCTCGTGCAGGTGATCGGCGAGCTGCTGCAGTCGTCGGGCGCGTTCCTGCTGAGCTTCGACCTGGCGCCGGGGCACGCCCAAGGTCAGTACCAGGGCGTCTGGAACACCAGCATGTCGATCAGCACGATGCTCGCCCCGACCGTCCTCGCTCTGCTCCCGCTCGGCCTCGGCGTGCCCGGCTGGATCATCCTCGGCGTCTGGTTCGCGGTGATCGGGATCCTGTTCGTCCCGGTCGTGCGCTGGGCAGCGGCGCGGTCAGCCGACCGGCTCGCGGTAGCCCAGAGCGGCTGAGATCTTGCGGGCGGCCTCGATCGCCGCCGGGGCCATCAGGGCGACCTGGGCGATCGACTGTTCGAGGGAGAGCGTGGAGATACTGACCGCGGCGATCGCGGCGCCGGTGTGGTCGTGGATGACGGCCGCGACGCAGCGGATGCCGGGCTCGTTCTCCTCGTCGTCGAGCGCGTACCCGCGGGCCCTGGTCTGCGCGAGATCCGCTTTCAACGCGGCGGCCGACGTGTGGGTCAGGGGAGTCCGCGCGGGCAGGCCGGTGCGGGTGATGTGGACGTCGAGCGATTCGTCGTCCTTCTCCGCGAGCAGTGCTTTGCCGATGCCCGTGCAGTGCAGCCAGATCGCCTTGCCGACGCGCGACGGCATCCGGTACGGCTTCGGGCCGTCGAGACGCGCGACGTAGATCGCCTCGTCACCGTTGAGCAGTCCGACGTGCACCGTGCAGCGTGTCTGTGCGACCAGGTCCGCGAGCACCGGACGGGCGACCGTGGCGAGGTCGACGTTGGTCAGCGCATGACCGGCCAGCCGGAGCGCCTTCGGGCCCGGGTGGTACGAACCGTCGTCAGCCTGGGCGACGAACTCGTGCTCGACGAGCGACGCCATGATCCGGTGCACGGTCGACTTGGCCAGGCCGGTCGCGTTCACCACGTCGGTGAACCGCGAGTGCTCCAGGACGGCGTCCAGCACCATCAACGTCTTGTCGATGGCCGAGGGCGAACTCATGTCGGACATCCTGCCACTCCCTACCTGGCCAGCCAGCCACCGTCGACGGCCAGCACGTGGCCGTTCACGTAGTCCGCCGCCGCCGAACCGAGGAAGACCGCGGCCCCGACGACGTCCTCCGGCCGCCCCCAGCGACCGGCCGGGATGCGTTGCCGGATCGCGGCCTCGCGGTCCGGGTCCGCCCGCAGCTCGGTGGTGTTGTCGGTACTGATGTACCCGGGCGCGATCGCGTTCACCTGGACCCCGGCCGGTCCCCACTCGTTGGCCAGCGCGCGGGTCAGCCCCGCCACCGCGTGCTTGCTGGCCGTGTAGGCCGGGACGGTGATCCCGCCCTGGAAGCTCAGCAGCGACGCGATCGTGACGATCTTCCCGCGACCGCGGGCCGCCATCGCGGCCCCGATCGGACGGGTCACCGCCCAGGTCGAGTTGAGGTTCACGTCGATCACGTGCTGCCAGTCCGCGGTCGTCGTCTCGGCCGCCGGCGCCCGCCGGATCGTGCCGGCGTTGTTGACCAGAATGTCGACCGTCCTGTTGTCGACAATCTCCGTTGCGGCGTGTTCGACCGCGGCCGGGTCGGCGAAGTCTGCGGTCACCACCGTCGCGTCGCCGCCACCGTTCTGCTTGATCGCCTCGAGGGTGTCCTCGAGCGCGGCGTCCCGGGCCATCAGGATCAGCTCGGCGCCGGCCGCGGCGTACCCGGCCGCGATCGCCGCGCCGATCCCGCGCCGGGCCCCGGTGACGAGCGCGATGCGTCCTTCGAGGCTGAAGGA
Organism: Kribbella sp. NPDC003557; assembly: GCF_040610805.1. Lineage (NCBI taxonomy): Bacteria > Bacillati > Actinomycetota > Actinomycetes > Propionibacteriales > Kribbellaceae > Kribbella > Kribbella sp. NPDC003557. The sequence continues at coordinate 106,980 of NZ_JBEXMY010000014.1, read as the reverse complement.
CGTCACCGCAGATCCCGGACGTCGACACCGTCCATGTCGCCGAACGCCTGGTTCTCGCCGGCCATCGCCCAGACAAAGCTGTACGACGACGTGCCGCAGCCGGAGTGGATCGACCAGCTGGGGGAGATGATCGCCTGGCGGTCCGCGACGAGCAGGTGCCGCGTCTCGGCGGGCTCGCCGAGCAGGTGCACGATCCGCTCGGTCTCCGGGAGGCCGAAGTACAGGTAGCACTCGGTCCGGCGGTCGTGGGTGTGCGCGGGCATCGTGTTCCAGGTGCTGCCCGGGTGCAGGGTCGTCACGCCGAGCACGATCTGACAGCTCCGGACCCCGCCCGCGTGGATGTACTGGTCGATCGTGCGACGGTTCGCGGTCTGCTGATCGCCGAGCTCGAGCCGGTTGCCCTCGCCGGGATCGACCTGCGCGGTCGGGAAACTCGTGTGCGCGGGCGCGGAGAAGACGTAGAACGCGGACTCGGGTCCCTCGAAGACGACGTCGCGCACCCCGCGGCCGACGTACAGGCAGGCACCGGTGGTCAGCTCGTACTTCGTACCGTCGGCGGTCACCGTGCCGGGCCCGCCGACGTTGACGATGCCGGCCTCGCGGCGCTCGAGGAAGAACTCGCTGCGCAGCTCGGGATAGGTGTCGAGGATCAGCGGCCCGCTCGTGGGGCGGGCGCCGGCGAGCACGATCCGGTCGTGGTGGGTGAGCATCGCGGTGACGGCGCCGGGGACGAAGAGATCGTCCACCAGGTAGTGGCGGCGCAGTGCGGCCGTGTCGAAGCCGGGCAGCTGCTCGGGATGGGTGGCGTGCCTGATCTGCAGAGTCACGGAACTAGGTTCTACTCAGCAGAACCACCTGTCAATCGTCGCAGAGCGCTGGAACAAGGCCGGCAAATGTTCCAGGTTCCGTCTCTTGACACCGGGTTCTGGTGAATGGAACCTTCCAGTCACTCGCCCATCGCCCCTGGGAGGATCTGTGATGACCGCTGTGGACTGGTCTGTCCTGGTCGGCTACTTCGTGCTGATGGTGCTGATCGGGGTCTGGTCACGCACCAAGATCAAGACGGTCGTGGACTACTTCACGACCGGAGGCCGGATCCCCTGGTGGCTGTCCGGCATCTCGCATCACATGTCCGGCTACAGCGCGGTGATGTTCGTCGCGTTCGCGGCCGTCGCCTACACGTACGGCATCACCGTCTACGTCTGGTGGGCGATGACGATCGGCGTCGGTGTCGGCATCGGCGCGTTCCTGTTCGCGGCACGGTGGAACCGGCTGCGCGCGAAACACGGGGTCGTCTCGCCGTTGGAGTACCTCGCGCGCCGCTACAACCTGCCGACACAGCAGGCCCTCGCGTATTCCGGTGCGGCGCTGAAGGTCGTCGACATCGCGTCGAAGTGGGTCGCGATCGCCGTGCTGCTGAACGGATTCACCGGCGTTCCGATCCGGTGGGGGATCCTGCTGACCGGTGTGGTGACGATGCTGTACGCCACGCTCGGCGGGCTGTGGGCCGACGTACTCACCGACTTCGGGCAGTTCGTGATCCAGTTCGGGGCCGGCGTCGCGATGTTCATCGGCGTGCTCGCGCACCTGGACGGCGTACCGACGGTGTGGACGATGTGGGACCAGCTGCCGGCCGGGCACGGCGACGCGCTGAACGGGCCGTATACGCCGATCTTCTTGATCGCGTTCCTGTTCATCAAGACCTTCGAGTACAACGGCGGCATGTGGAACCTGGCGCAGCGGTACATGGCCGCGCCGTCCGGGTCCGCGGCGAAGAAATCCGCCCTGCTCTCCTCGGCGCTGTGGCTGGTCTGGCCGCTGATCCTGTTCATCCCGATGTGTGCGGCGCCGCTGCTGGTGCAGCCGGGCAAACCCGAGCAGTCGTACGTCGCACTCGCGCAACTGCTCCTGCCGACCGGGCTGATCGGGCTGGTGCTGGCCGGGTTCTTCTCGCACACGATGGCGATGGTGGCCTCGGACGCGAACGCGATCTCGTCCGTGATCACGCGTGACCTGGCGCCCGTGCTCGTGCCGCGGGTGCGCCGGCTGACCGATGCCGCGACGCTGAAGATGGCGCGGATCGTCACGTTCACGTTCGTCACGGTCAGCATGCTGATCGCGATCGCGACGAACGGCGAGGGCGTGGTGCTGAAGATCGTGGTCGACCTGGTCGCCGCGACGATGGGACCGATCGCGATCCCGTTGATGCTCGGCCTGCTGCCCTGGTTCCGGCGCAGCGGATCCCGTGCCGCGCTGGCCTCGTGGGCGATCGGGCTGGTCGCCTGGGCGATCGTGAAGTACGGCGTCGGCTCCACCGACACGACACTGGTCGTCGCGTTGCCGTTGGCAACTTCTCTGGTGGTGTACGGCGGGCTCGGGCTGCTGCTGCCGGAGAACCGGACCGAGGTCGACGAGCTGGTCGGCTCGCTGAACACCGACCCCGCCGAGACCGACGAGGTCGCCGCCCGCCGGGCCGCGGCCCTGTCCTGAATCTGAAACACTGTCCCACGACACGGAACTAGCCCCTTAGGAGAACCGCCTCATGCCGAACATCACCGTCGAACTCCTCTCCGGCCGCACCCTCGACCAGCGCCGCGAGTTCGTCGCCGCGGTCACCGACTCCGCCATCGCCATCCTCGGCGCCAAGCGCGAATCGGTCCGCATCGTCTTCACCGAGATCGAGACCACCGACGTCGCCAACGGCGGCACGCTGGTCGCGGACGCCTGAGCCGCCGCCGGCCGGACCTCCAGCACTCACCAACCCAGCGCGGCCGGCCCCGGCTGAGCGTGCGGCCGCCGGAAGCGGGCCGGTTGGTGAGTGTCTGGGGTCCGCTGCGTGAAACCCGCAGGCATCGGTGCCGCCGACCAACTACTGTCGGGCGCATGCGAGTAGGTCTTTTCGGTGCGACGGGTCAGGTCGGCGGCGTGATGCGGGAGTTGCTGGTCGAGCGCGACTTCCCGGTGGACGAGGTGCGGTTCTTCGCGTCGGCGCGGTCGGCGGGGACGAAGCTGCCGTTCGGGGATCGGGAGGTCGTCGTCGAGGACTCGGCGACGGCGGACTTCTCCGGGCTCGAGCTGGCGCTGTTCTCGAACGGGAAGACGGCGTCGAAGGAGCTCGCGCCGAAGGTGGCCGCCGCGGGCGCCGTCGTCGTGGACAACTCGTCCGGCTGGCGGATGGACTCGGACGTGCCGCTGGTCGTCTCCGAGGTGAACCCCGAGGATCTCGCCACGATCCCGAAGGGCATCGTCGCGAACCCGAACTGCACGACCATGGCCGCGATGCCGGTGCTCGCCCCGCTGCACCGTGAAGCCGGCCTGACCCGCCTCGTCGTCGCGACCTACCAGGCCGTCTCCGGCTCCGGCGGCGTCGGCGTGAGCGAGCTCGAGGACCAGGCCCGCGACCTGGTGGCCGCCGGCGGCCGGCTCGCCCGCGGCGCCGACGGCATCGCGCTGCCCGAGCCCAAGGTGTACGCCGGTCCGATCGCCTTCAACGTGCTCCCGCTGGCCGGCTCGATCGTTGCCGACGGCACCGGTGAGACCGACGAGGAGCAGAAGCTCCGCAACGAGAGCCGGAAGATCCTGCACCTCCCGGACCTGCCGGTCGCCGGCACCTGCGTCCGCGTGCCGGTCTTCACCGGTCACTCGCTCAGCATCCACGCCGAGTTCGCCGAGCCGATCACGCCGGAGCGCGCGACCGAGATCCTGGGCAGCGCGCCGGGTGTCGCCGTCACGGACCTTCCGACCCCGCTGCTCGCGGCCGGCCAGGACCCGTCGTACGTCGGCCGCATCCGCCAGGACCAGTCGGTGCCGGGCAACCGCGGTCTCGTCCTGTTCGTCTCCAACGACAACCTGCGCAAGGGCGCCGCGCTGAACGCGGTCCAGATCGCGGAGCTGCTCGCCGCACGCTGACCCTGGGCGGGCCCTAGGATTGAACGCTCTGGCGAGGGAGGTGGCCAAGCTGGAGTTCCGGGTGCTGGGGCCGGTCGAGGTCAGGACTTCCGGCGGCGACGTCGTACCGTTGCCGTCGCGCCGCGGCGCGGTGTTGCTGGCCGCGCTCGTACTGCGGGCCAACCGCACGGTTCCCGTCGACGAGCTCGTCGACCTGCTGTGGGACGAGGACGAGCTGCCGAGCAACCCACGCTCGGCGCTGCAGGTCTATGTCTCCCGGCTGCGCGCCATCCTCGGCGACGCCGGCCGGTCGATGGTCCGCACGGGCGCCGGCGGCTACTCCCTCCACGTCGAACCCGCGCAGGTCGACGTCGAGGTATTCCGGGCGCTGGTCCGCAACGCCGCCGCGATCACCGATCCGGCCGACCGCATCGAGCCGCTCACGGCCGCCCTCGCGCTGTGGCGTGGCGAGCCGCTCGCGGGCCTCGACACCGGCACCGTCGCCCGCGAGCTGATCCCGCGCCTCGACGAGGAGCACCTCCAGGCCCAGGAGCTGTACTTCGAGGCACGGCTGGCGGCCGGCGAGTCCGCGGACCTCGTCCCCGAGCTGACCGAGCTCGCCGAGCGCCACCCGACCCGCGAACGCTTCTGGGCGCAGCTGATCCGCGCCCACCAGGCCTCCGGCCGGACCGCGCTCGCTCTGGCGACGTACGGCGATGTGGCCGAGCGGCTCCGCGATCTCCTCGGCGCCGACCCCGGTCCCGAGCTCAGGGACCTGCACGCCGAACTGCTCAGCGCGACCGACAACGCGACCGGATCCAGCGTCGTGCCGCGGCAGTTGCCCGCGTCCATCCCCGCGTTCACCGGCCGCACGGACGATCTCCGGCGACTGGACGAGCTGCTTCCGACCGCGAGCCTCGGCCTGGTCATCGGCCCGGCGGGCGTCGGCAAGACCTCGCTCGCCGTGCACTGGGCGCGCCAGGTCGCGGACCGTTTCCCCGACGGCGTGTTGTACGCCGACCTGCTCGGCTTCTCGCCCGTCGCGGAGCCGGCCGACCCGCAGGCGGTGCTGTCCCGCTTCCTGGTCGCGCTCGGCACCGCACCCGATCGGCTGCCGCCGAACGCCGAGGAGCAGGTCGCGCTGTACCGCAGCCTGCTGGCCGAGCGAGCGGTCCTGGTTGTCCTCGACAACGCCCGGTCCGGCGATCAGGTCCGTCCGCTCGCGACGGCCGGATCCCGCTGCCAGACCGTCGTCACCAGCCGCAACGAGCTGGCCGGTCTGGTCGCGACCGAGCAAGCCGAGCCCATCCGGCTGGACGTGTTCGACCAGGCCCAGTCCAAGCAATTGCTAGCGGCAAGGATCGGTGCGCGGCGGTTCGCGTCGGACCCGGAGAGTGTCGACGCGCTGGTCGAGCGGTGCGCCGGTCTGCCGCTGGCGTTGTCGCTGCTCGCGGCGCAGATCGCGCTGCGGCCGCGACGGACGCTGGCGTCCTTCGTCAGTGCGCTCGGCGAGGGTCCCCTGGACGCGTTGTCGACCGCGGACGGGGTCGGCGTACGGACGATCTTCTCGTGGTCGTACCGGCAGCTGCGGCCGGAGCTGGCCCGGATGTTCCGCCTCGTCACGCAGCATCCCGGCACCGAGATCACGCCCGGAGCGGCGGCCGCGCTGGCCGGCGTACCGATCCGGGAGGCGCGGCGGATGATCGCGGAGCTGGTCGCGAACCACCAGCTGATCGAGATCGAGCCGGATCGCTGGGTGCTGCACGACCTGTTGCGCGTCTACGGCCAGGAGCTGTGCGTGCCGAGCGAGGCGAAGGAGGCCTTCGGGCGGCTGCTGACCTACCTCGTCCATACCGGGTTCGCGGCCGCGGTGCTGCTCGCGCCGAGCCGGGTCCGGGTCGAGTTGCCGGACCTGCCAGCGGATGTCGAGGTGGTCGCGCCGACGACCCGCGACGAGGCGTTCGCCTGGTTCGATTCCGAGCAGCCGAACAATCTCGCGGTCCTGCGCGCCGCGGCCGGGCGTGCCGACGTACTGCTGTGGCTTTGTGTCTGGACGATCGCGGACTACCTCGACTTCCGGGGCCGGTCCGGGTACCCGCAGGCGCAACAGTTGGCGCTCGAGGCGGCCGTGCGGCTGGGCGATCTCCGCAAACAGGCGCACACGCGGCGCGATCTCGCCCGCGGGCACATGGCGATGCGCGAGTGGGACGAGGCGATCCGGCAGCACGAGCTCGCGCTCGGGATCGCGGAGGAGCTCGACGACGAGGCCGGTGTCGCGCACGGTGCTCTCGGGCTGGGGCGGGTGTACACGCGGATCGGGGACCATCGGCGGGCGATCGAGCACACCCAGCGGGCGCTGCGGATCTACGAGCGCACCGGTCATGTCGACGCGCGGGCCAACGCCCTCAACAACCTCGGCTGGTACCACTCCGAGCTCGGCGAGTACCAGGCCGGGCTCGACTACGCGCAGCAGTCCCTGAAGCTGTATGCCGAGGTGGATTCGGAGTTCGGCCGCGCCGTCGCCAGCGACACCAGCGGCTATGCGCTCGCCGGGCTCGGGCGGTTCGACGAGGCGATCGCGCTGTACACGGTCGCGGTCGACGTACTGCGCGGGCTGGGCCGGCGGCTCGACACGGCGGACTGCCTGATGGCGATGGCCCGCGTCCAGGATCGCGCGGGCCGCGGCGACGGCGCGGTCGCCAGCTACGCCGCGGCCCTCGAGATCCTGGACGCGCTCGACCATCCGGACGCGCAGCTCGTCCGCAACTGCCTCGCTCAGCAGCGGTAGAAGTCCTTCGTGTAGACGCCGTTCACCGCGGTCAGGGTGTGGTCGAAGCAGCCGTTTTGGCCGATCGCCCGGTAGCGCACGGTCTGGGTCCCGGTCGCGTGCCGCTGGTCCCGCGGTACGCCGTAGATCCAGGACGCGCGGCCGTCGTACGTCTCGGTGCTGGTCCGCGCCGGGGTGCGGATCGTGTCGTGGATCCTCAGGTCCGTGACCACGTCGTACCCGCCGGGGATCGTTGCGTTGGGCAAGAAGGTGAGGACGCCGTTCTTGCCGTAGTCGAGCTCGGTCCGCTCGACGCGGCCGTTGCTGATCGTGGTCGCGGTGTCCCGCCAGGTCGCATCGAGGGCGTCGCGGGACTCACCCGCGTCCCACGTGTGCTTGGAGACGTTGCTGAGCGTGCGGTTCACGCTCGTCCGCACGCGGCCGGCCGAGGTGTCGACGTACCCGCTGATCGACAGGGTGCGGGACGCGGTGGTGTCGACGGAGCCGGCCTGGTTGGGGGCGCCGGTGACGTCGTCGGTCTTCGCCAGCGGGCCGACGGCGTACGAGGTGAGGCTGCCGGTGGTCTGTGCGCGGTGCGGGTCCGTCCACACGTGGAGGTTCGGGACCGTGAACCAGCCGGACTGGCCGGCCGGTACGCCGTCGACGTGGACGCGGAACTCGTGCGGCTTGCCGTCGGTGAGCACGCCGGCGAACGGGGTCAGGTCGTAGGTCAGCGGCTTGATGTCGAACGCGCGGGGCGCGGGGGAGGGGCGCCACTCGTACGGGTTGGACCAGCCGCCGGTGTAGATGTACGGGTACGGCAGCGCGATCCCGGCGAGCTTGCCGTCGATGCTCACGTCGACCTCGCGGTACGGCGATCCGTCGGGGCACGAGTACCCGGTCGACGCGGGCGCGGACGTGTCCCAGAACTCCTCGCAGCCGCCGCCCGATCCGGTCACGTAGACCTCGCCGAGCAGGCGCGTCGTGTTGCGCGGCAACGTCGCCGTACCGATCAGGTCGGAGTCCTCGCGGATCTGGTCCTTCAGGGGGAGGACGGCGTTGGCGGTCCGGGCCGGCGGGGTGTGGCGGTCGGTCGTGTAGAAGTCGAGCGTCACGGTGATGTCGAGGACGCCGGTGTACGTGTCGTCGACGACGTTGCCGAGCTCCATGACGACGGGTTGCGGCGTCCGCAGCAGCGGGATGTACGACGTGACGTCCTTCTCCACGTCCCAGGCGATCCCGTCCGTGCTCGGCTCCGGGGTCGACGTACGGAAGACGCCGACGCCGCCGATCGTGATGTGGCCGAGGCGGTCGTACTGGACGCCCTTCACCGCGCCGTGCATCCGCACCACGACCTTCGACCACGGGCCCTGGCAGTCGGCCGGGGGCGTGTAGGTCGCCCGGTACGGGTCGAAGTTGCGGAACTGGTTCCGGACGATCTGCACCTCGCAGTGCCTGGTGTCCGGCACGGCCACCTTCGGCGCCGGCGTCCGCGGGTCGTCGTAGTCCGAGCCGAACTCCGACGGCGGGGTCACCGCGCGGGCTGGAGCGCCCAGAGTGAGGAGAAGAACGGATAGTGAGACAAGAGCCACCGACCGTATGCGCATGTTGCGGAAACGTAATGGAGAAGGTGCAGGTGGGCAAGCGAGTGCCATGGTCAGGCACCGCCCTAACCGATTACCCTCCGGTTACTTGACCCCCGATGGAGGCCAGTTCATGAAGCCTGTTGCCGATTCCGGACAGCTCGCACTCCTCAGCAACCGCAAGGGCACCATGGCCCAGATGTTCCTGGACCGGGTGTCGGCGACGCCCGAGCGGGAGGCGTTCCGGTTCCCGCGTGGGGAGCAGTGGACGTCGGTGACCTGGCGGGAGACCGAGGCGCTGACGCGCCGGCGCGCCGCCGGACTGATCGCGCTCGGCGTAGAGCCCGAGCAGCGGGTCGCGATCGCGTCGAGCACCCGGATCGAATGGATCGAGTGCTACCTGGCCGCCGTCCTGGCCGCGGCCGCGACCACCACGATCTACCCGTCGACGATCTCGGCCGACGTGGCGTTCATCGTCGCCGACGCCGACGTCCAGGTGGTGTTCGCCGAGGACGCGTCGCAGGTCGACAAGCTGCGCGAGCACCGCGCCGAGACGCCGTCGCTGCGCAAGGTCGTGCTGCTCGACGGCACGCCGCTCGAGAGTGACGGCGACTGGGTGATCGGGCTCGGCCAGCTCGACATGCTGGGGGACTCGTACCTCGCCGATCACCCGTCGATTGTCGACGATCGGATTGCCGGCATTACGCCGGAGACGTTGTGCACGTTGATCTACACATCCGGCACGACAGGACGCCCGAAGGGTGTCCGGCTGCCGCACTCGGTGTGGACGTACGAGGGCGCCGCGGTCGAGGGCATGCGGGTGCTGTCGCCGGACGACCTGCAGTTCCTGTGGCTGCCGCTGTCGCACGTGTTCGGCCAGGTGCTGCTCGCCGTCCAGTTCCAGATCGGGTTCGCCACCGCGGTCGACGGGCGGATCGACAAGATTGTCGACAATGCTGCTGTCGTCCAGCCGACCTTCATGGCGGCGGCGCCGCGGATCTTCGAGAAGGCGCACGCGCGGATCGTGACGATGATCCAGTCCGAGGGCGGCGTCAAGGCCAAGATGTTCGACTGGGCCTTCGGGGTCGGCGCGAAGGTTTCCGCGGTCCGCCAGTCCGGCAAGGAGCCGAGCGGCGTGCTGGCCGCCCAGTTCGCGGCGGCCGACAAGCTCGTGCTGTCGAAGATCCGCGCCCGGTTCGGCGGGCGGGTCCGGTTCTTCGTGTCCGGTTCGGCGGCGCTCGACAAGACGCTGGCCGAGTGGTTCCACGCGGCCGGTCTGCTGATCCTCGAGGGGTACGGGCTGTCGGAGACGTCGGCGGGGTCGACGCTGAACCGGCCCACGCAGTACCGGCTCGGCAGCGTCGGTCCGGCGTTCCCCGGCACGCAGTTCAAGATCGCCGAGGACGGGGAGATCCTGATCAAGGGCGACGGCGTGATGAGCGGGTACCACAACCAGCCGGAGCAGACCGCCGAGGTGATCGACGCCGACGGCTGGTTCCACACCGGCGACATCGGGCACTTCGAGGACGAGTTCCTCTTCATCACCGACCGGAAGAAGGACCTGTTCAAGACGTCCGGCGGCAAGTACGTGGCGCCGCAGGCGATCGAAGGCCGCTTCAAGACGATCTGCCCGTACGCCAGCCAGTTCATCGTCCACGGCAACCTGCGCAACTTCGTCTCCGCGCTCGTCACCCTCGACCCCGACGCGATCGAGGGCTGGGCCGCGGCGAACGGCCTCGGCGGCAAGTCCTACGCCGAGATCGTCACCTCGGACGCCGCCCACGCCATGGTCGAGGGCTACGTCGAAGAACTCAACGCCGGCCTGAACCGCTGGGAAACCATCAAGAAGTTCACCATCCTCGACCGCGACCTCACGGTGGAATCCGGCGAAATGACCCCGAGCCTCAAACTCAAGCGCAAACACGTCGAAACCCAGTACGCCGACGTACTGGACAAGATGTACGAGTAGCCGGGCGCCCTGGTCGGGTAATTCGGGTGAATGGGATCGCTGCCGCCGCGGCGAACCCCGCCCGTCATGTTGTGGTTCTGTCGCGCGGTCCGGAGCGATTGCGCCATTGACCAAGCGACGCGGCTGCGACAGCCTGCGGGGATGAGTGCGTGGATCGACAACGATGTCGAAGCGAAGGTACGGGCCGTCCTGTCCGAAGTGCCGGTGGTCAACGCCGATGGCCATCACTACGGGCGAGCCTGGATTACGACGTACCAACTTGCCATCAAGGTGGCTAAGAAGTTCCCCGACTTGGCGGGCCAGCTCAAGGTCAAGCTCGGTGGTGCTGGTACAGGTCAGCAGGTCAGTCTGGCGCAGTACCTGGCAAAGCAGTTGTCGACACAGATCAAGAAGCATGGCGATGCGTACCCGGTCGAGGGCGCGTTCCTCTCGGGCATCGACTTGACCGAGTTGACCTTCAGAACTGCCGAAGGAAACGAGCTGAGAAGCAGTGTGACAGGCAGTGGATACGACCTCTCATTGTTCCGGCTTCGCTCCGGCAGCAGCCCCATCAGCTGAGTGCACCGGTACTCGCATCAGGCACCACTCTCGTCTAGCCGGGATCGCAGGACAGCGCCGGTGAAGTCGGAGCGGTCCAGGGGGACGGTGACCGCGGCGACGCGAAGAGACGGCTGTAGGGATTGCCAGAGACTGTCGGTGACCTCGCCCCAGCGCAGGGGGATCGCCGTCATTTCGGGCCGCCCGTTGATGATCACGTTTTCCGCGCTACCGCCGTACGTCGTCGTCGTGAGCGCGCTGCCTGGCGCGACACGCGCGACGTACAACGACGGATGCTCGGTGAACTCCGGCGCCCCGTCGTACGGCCGAGCGGCCCCGATCACCACATCCGTCAGCCCGGCGGACGTGACAGTCGCGCCGGCGGTGATGCGTGGCGTGCGGATCGGCGGGTCAGGCTCGTAGGTGAGTCCGCGCATCGCACGTTGCAGATCCGGCTCCTCCCCACGAAGCGCCGCGAGCTCGGCAACCTGGGTCCCGTTCCCGACGATGACCCAGTCGTCCCCGCGGATCGCCGCCGTGTAATGCCGAAGATCGTCAGCCGGCCCGCCGGAGGTGTCCCGCACAACGATCTCGCGATCCCGCACCACAAGCTCCCGAGCTTGCGACGCAGCAGACCGCCCGGTCAACCAGTACGAGAAGAACGGCACTCCGTCCACATCCCGCCCAACCGCCAGCCCACGCCCCGGATACTCGACCCCATCCCTCCACATGGCCGCGAGCATACGCGCGCCACTGAACCCACCCAGCTGACATCCTGACCGCGATGACACCGGATGGCGGCCCGATCCTCTTCCTCGATGTCGATGGGACCCTCCTGCCGCACGGCGGCGAACCCGCACGCCGACTTCCGGTGGTGACCTGGGAGTCGGACAGCGAGCACGAGGCGGAGGACCGTTGGTTCGGCCTGCACTGGAAGACACGCGGTCTGATGGAGTGGGCAGGAGGCCGTCCGTTCGCCTGGCTCGACGACGAGATCACCGACGCGGATCGTGAGTGGGTCCGCAGCAGTACCACGGCGCAGCCTTCCTCCGGCGGGTGCAGCCGCACTGCGGAGTCACGGACGAGGACCTCGCCGCACTCGAGGACTGGCTTCAGTGGCGGTGAGGGTCAGGCGCGGCGGGAGCTGTTGATCAGGCGTTGGGTTGCTGTCGGGTCGTGGGCGGGGAGGATGACCAGGCCTGGTAGGTGTTCCGCGAGGGCGAGGACCTTGTCGGTGGTTCGTCCGAGTTCGCCGCGGTCTCCGACGCCCGGGAGTTGGCGGCGTTCGAGCAGGCCGGCTTCGTAGGTGAGGTCGCCGACCATCAGCAGCGGTGGCAGGTCGCGGCGCCGGACGAGCATCGACATCGAGCCGGGGGTGTGCCCGGGCGTCGGCAGCAGCACGATCGACCCGTCGCCCATCACGTCGTACATCTCGGTGAACGGCGCCAGACCGGGATCGTCGGTCGGTGTGAATGTGACGTGCTTCCAGCGCCGGCCGGGTACGTCGATATGCGCGCGAAGGAAGCCGCGCGCCTCGGGGGAGAACCCCGAGAGCTCGGCCCATTCGGCCGGTGTGATCAGGAGGTCGCCGCTCAGCTGCGGGATACCGCCGATGTGGTCCTGGTGCAGGTGGGAGATGACCGCCTTGTCGACGTCGTCCACGGAGTACCCGAGCGTGCCCAGTTGCGCGTCGAGGGTCTCGTCCGCACCGATGTGGAACTTGGCGAGCCGGTCGTACACGATGCCGGTGAATCCGCGAGGAAAGTACGACGGGTCGGTCACCGAGGCGCGGTCCTGTCCGGTGTCGAACAGCACCAGCCCGTCGGCGTGCTCGACGACGTACACGTTGATCGGTCGGGGCGGCAGCCACCGGCGGGAGGTGAGCAGCCACCAGTACAACGGCTTCTTCGTGCCGTGGGCGTGTTCGGGATGGATCTCGACGCTGCCGGTGCTGATGACCGACACGGCGCGGACCGGATCTTCGGTGCCGGCGGGCAATCTGATCGCTTTCGTGGACATCTGAACTCCCTTCGGGCCCCGACGGATTCGGGGCGAGGAGATCAGTCTTCGCCCGGCGGTGCCGCCGGTCTGTGACTTTTGTCGTCCGCGGAAGTTGCCGTGGTCACTCCGGATTCCACGTCTGGTCGTGGAGCCCGGTCGGGTCGAGGATGTGCACGGTGTCGGCCGCGGTCGCGACCAGGCCGGCCTGCCGGAACTCCCGCAGTACCCGGGCCACCACTTCACGGACCGAGCCGACGGCGTCCGCGAGTTCCTGCTGGGACACCTGCGCGACGAGTTCGCCACGTGGGCTCTGCTGTGTGGATGCCAGGTCGAGAAGGTGGGCCGCGACTCGCTGCCGGACCGTGCCGAACGCGTTCACCGCCGTCTGCCGCAGGTTCTCGTACAGGCGACGGCTCAGCTCCTCCGCCAAGGCCCACCCGACCCGGCTGTCCGTACGCGCAGCGGCCGTCAGTAGACCGGCGTCGATCCGAAACAGAGTTGAACCCGCCAGCGTCTGTACGCCGACATTCGCCGGCCCGCCGACGAGTACCGCGATGCCGAGCACGTCGCTGACGCGCGCGTACCGCACCGTCACCTGGCGGCCCTCGGGCGACGACATGTACACCCGCAGCAACCCACGAACGACGAGCACTGCCTGTGGAGCCGCGCCCTCCCGGTACAGCGTGCTACCCGCGGGGTAATCGGCCCGCCGACCCGACGCGAGCAACCGCCCGGTCAGCTCCTCCGGCAACCCGCCGAGAAAGCTGCCCGCCATCGCAGCCACGACATCCACAGCCACCCGCCGAGCATGACAGTCCGCGCGGGCGGCTCATACCATGGGCAGTCGAAGGGGGAGCGACGTGACGTTGGTGTACGGGCCGTTGATCGGTGGGGAAGGGTCGCCGCTCGGGAAGACGTACCTGTCGGTGTCGGTGCAGGAAAACGGTGTGGAGCGGGCGCTGCTGCCGGGTACGCGGATCAAGGTGCGGATCCGCAAGGATGGCGTACTGATCGCACGGGCCGGATGCAACGAGTTGAGCGGGGGGATCATGCTCGACGACGGCGTACTGCGCTTCGAGCGCGCGATCCAGACCCAAATGGGATGCGGTCCCGAGTTCGAGGCTCAGGACGACTGGTTCTTCGGATTCCTGCTCCACGAGCCGCTGTGGACCGTCGACGGCGACACCTTCACGCTGATCGACGGCCGTGCGACGCTCGTCCTGCTGGACCGGCGCTTCGCCGAATCCGATCTACCGCTGGATGGCACCACCTGGACCGTCGAGTCGGTAGTCCGCGGTGACGCCTTGGAACACTTCCCACTCGCCGCCCCCGCGACCCTCACCATCGACGGCACCGAAGCGACCGGTTCAACCGGTAGCAGCCCGTTCACCGCGACCGTCACCCGCGACGACCCGACCCTCACCTTCACCGAACTCACTGTCACCCCCACCTACCCCGAAGCCCGAGCCGCCGCCGACCTGGAACAAGCTGTCCTCGAGAACCTCCGTACGCCCCTGACCTACTCGATCGAGTCCAACCGCCTCGAACTCCGCGGCCCGAACCGAACTACCGGCCTGAACCTCAGCGCGCCCCGGCCCGAAGGAAGCCCCTACTACACCGTGCCCCGGAGCCCCAACGACGTGCGGTGATGCTCAAGTCACGGGCGTGAGGGCGGCGGCGTGTTTGCCGGTGGTGAGGGATTGGCCCTGGTCGATCATTTGTTCGGCGATTCGGTCTACGGCGTGGGAGAAGGCTTCGGAGTTGTCGGGGTCCCAGTCGGTGAGGCGGTCGAGCATCCAGCTGCGGAAGGCGCCGACGAAGCGCTGGAACATTTCCAGGCCGAGGGTGGTGAAGCGGTAGTGGCCGAGGGTCTCGGAGAGGTAGCCGTCGGCAACTAGTTGGCCGGCCAGGGGTTCCAGGGCGCCGGGTGGCATCCGGAGGTCGCCGGCGATCTCGGCGAGGGTGGCGGAGCCGGATTCGGCGCCGCCGCGGAAGACGCGCATGATCATCCAGGCCTGTGCGGCGCTCAGCGGCAGGCCGGACTCGGCGAGTACCTCGGGTGCGGGGTTGCGCTTGTGGTGCTGGACGACCAGCGCCGCCAGCTTCTGCAGTTCGCGTTCGGAGTCGAACGACGCCGGCGCCGCGAAGTTCTCGCCGACGTCCGAGGCCGCCATCCGCGCGGTGTCACGCAGCGGGACCTCCTTCAGCAGCAACGCGGTCAGGAACCCCAGCCCGGCGACCGGGACCGCCCAGAGGAACACGACATGGAGCGAGTCGGCGTACGCCGCCGTGATCACCGACCGGGCCTCGTCGGGCAGTGACCGCACGCCCTCGACGGTGGAAGCGAGCCGCGGATCGACCTGCGCGGTCTGGACGGCGACGCCGAGCTTCTCCGGCAGTTGATGCGCGTAGATCGAGCCGAACACCGCGACCCCGAACGAGCTGCCCATCGTCCGCAGGAAACTCACCCCGGACGTCGCCACCCCGAGATCCGAGTAGTCGACGGTGCTCTGCACAACCACGGTCGGCACGGGCATGCACAGCCCGACCCCCAGACCCAGGACGACCATGAATGCCGCGGTCTCGACGTACGACGTGGAGTTGTCCATCAGGGACAGCAGCCACAGCCCGACACCGATCAGCACGGTGCCGATGATCGGGAACAGCCGGTACCGCCCGGTCTTGCTGATGATCTGCCCGACCGCCACCGACGCGATCAGCAACCCACCCACCAGCGGCAGCATCTGCAGCCCGGACTCCGTCGCGGACGCGCCGTGCACGAACTGCAGGTACGTCGGCAGGTACGTGACCCCGCCGAGCATCGCGAACCCGATGATGAAGCTCATCACCGAGCACACCGTGAACACGCCGGACCGGAACAGTCGCAGCGGCAGCAACGGCTCCGCTGCGCGGCGTTCGGCCAGGACGAAGAGCGCCAGCGCGATCACCGACCCGACCGCCATCGCGATGATCACGGTCGACGTCCACGCGTACTCGTTCCCGCCCCAGGTCGTCACCAGGGTCAGCCCGGTCGCGGCGAGACCGATGAACAGGATGCCCAGGTAGTCGATCTTCGGCCCGACCGCGGCCTTCACCGACGGAAGGGTGATCGAGGCAACGATCAGCACGAGGATGCCGAGCGGCAGGTTGACGTAGAACGCCCACCGCCAGCTCAGGTGGTCGACGAACAGCCCGCCGAGCAGCGGTCCCGCGACGGTCGAGACGCCGAACACCGAGCCCATCACACCCTGGTACCGGCCGCGTTCGCTCAGCGGGACGACGTCCGCGATCACCGCCATCGCGGTCACCATCAGCCCGCCGGCGCCGAGGCCCTGGATCGCGCGGGAGCCGACCAGCCACAGCATCGAATCGGCCATCCCGCAGAGCGCGGAGCCGGCCAGGAACAGCACGACGCTGAGCAGGAACATCGGCTTGCGCCCGTACAGGTCGCCGAACTTCCCGATCAGCGCGGTCATGATCGTCTCGGCGAGCAGGTACGACGTGACCACCCAGGACAGGTGGTTGGCGCCGCCGAGGTCGCTGACGATGGTCGGCAGCGCGGTCGCCACGATCGTCTGGTCGAGGGCCGCGAGCAGCATTCCGAGCATGATCGCGACCACGACCGCGTTCCTCGTGGCGCGTCCGACAGGCTGAGCCTCGGTGTCCATGAGCTGAATGTAACCGTCACGGTACGTTCCGCTACCACAACCACTCGGCGATCAGGTCAAGAAACCACCCGTCGCGCGCGGTCCGTACGATGGGTGGGTGCCGTCGACATTGCCCGAGGGGGAGGTTGCGCCCCGGGACGGGGCGCTGCCGGATGCTGCTGTCCGGGAGGCGGCGGAGCGGCCGTTCGGCTTCTACCTGCACGTCCCGTTCTGCGCGTCGCGCTGCGGGTACTGCGACTTCAACACCTACACCGCCAAAGAGCTGGGCGGCGGTGGGTCGCAGGCGTCGTACGCCGAGACCGCGGTCGACGAGGTCAGGCTCGCGCGGCGCGTCCTGCGGGACCTGGACCGGCCGGTCGACACGGTGTTCTTCGGCGGCGGTACGCCGACCCTGCTGCCCGCGGCGGATCTGGGGAAGATGCTGGCCGCGGTCCGGGACGAGTTCGGCCTCGCGCCCGGCGCCGAAGTGACGACCGAGGCGAATCCGGAGTCGGTCGATCCCGCGTACCTCGAGGCGTTGCTCGAAGCGGGCTTCACGCGGGTGAGCTTCGGCATGCAGAGCGCGTCGTCGCACGTGCTGCGGATCCTCGACCGGCAGCACACGCCGGGGCGCGCGCTGCAGGCGGTGAAGGAAGCGACCGCGGCCGGCTTCGAACACGTGAACCTGGACCTGATCTACGGCACGCCGGGTGAGTCGCTGGACGACTGGCGGGCCTCGCTGGAGTCGGCGCTGTCGGCGCAGCCGGACCACGTCAGCGCGTATGCGTTGATCATCGAGGACGGCACGCAGCTCGCGCGGCGGATCCGGCGCGGTGAGCTGCCGATGCCGGACGACGACGATCTCGCCGACAAGTACGTGCTGGCCGACGAGCTGCTGTCGGCCGAGGGGCTACGGTGGTACGAGGTGTCCAACTGGGCCCGCAGTGCGGAGGCGCGCTGCCGCCACAACGAGCTCTACTGGCGCGGCGACACATGGTGGGGGATCGGACCGGGCGCGCACAGTCATGCCGGCGGGGTGCGCTGGTGGAACGTCAAGCATCCGAGCGCGTACGCCGAGCGGATCACCGCAGGCGTGAGCCCGGCTCATGCGCGCGAGACCCTCGACGAGGAGACTCGCCGGATCGAGCGGGTGCTGCTCGAGGTGCGATTGTCGGCCGGTCTGCCGCTGGAGGTCCTGGACGAGGCGGGGCGCGCTGCCGTGGCTGAGGTGGTCGCCACCGGCCTCGCGGTCGTCACCGGCCGACCGGCGGAGGGTGAGCGGCTCGTGCTGACCGACCGAGGGCGGTTGCTGGCTGACGCGGTGGTCCGCGACCTGCTGCCCTGAAAAGTGATCAGAAGTGATCACAGTGAGCTGTTGACGACTGTTGTGCGCACGCGGCAGGCTGTGCGGTAAGCGTTTACTACCGCCGCCGAGGAGTCCGCGATGCCGCCCTTCATCCGTCGTCGACTGTTGCTTCGGGCCGGGCTCGCCGCCGGCGCGCTCAGCACGCTCGGGCTGCCCACCCGCGCGTTCGCCGAGGACGAGTTCGACGTCCTGCGGGCCCGGTGGGCCGAGCTGAGCACCGGTGGAGCGATCGACCCGGCCGACCCGGCGTACGCCGACGCGCTCGCGAACCTGAGCACCCAGGCGCGGCAGTTCGCCGACACGATGATCACCGCGGCCGACCGGACCGCGCTCTGGCCGGACCTGCCGCTCAGCCCGAGCAGCGGCAACTTCTCCATCAGCTACACCCGGCTGAAGACGATCGCCCTCGCCCGCGCGACCGCCGGCACCACTCTGAGCGAGGCCGGTCCGCTGCTCAGCGGGGCGCTCGACTTCCTGAATGCCAATGCGTACAACGAGACGCTCAAAGAGACCGGGAACTGGTGGTTCTGGGAGATCGGCTCGCCGCGCGCCCTGCTGGACACCTGCATCCTGGCGTACGACGTGCTGTCGGCCGACCAGCTCACGAAGTACCTGACGGCCGTCGACAAGTTCGTGCCCGACCCGAACCGGCGGACCAACGCGCCCACGCTCCGCGAGACCGGCGCGAACCGTGTCGACAAGGCGCTGATCGTGGCGCTCCGCGGCATCGTCGGCAAGTCGGCCGCCAAGCTCGCCGCGGCCCGTGACGCGCTCAGCGATGTCGCCGAATCCGGCAAGAACAGCGTCTTCACCTACGTCACCAGCGGCGACGGGTTCTACCGCGACGGCTCGTTCGTCCAGCACGGCAACCTCGCGTACGTCGGCACGTACGGCAACGTCGCGCTCGGCGGTGTCGCGAACCTGATCGCCCTGCTCGGCGGCTCCACCTGGGAGATCGCCGACCCGAACCGCGCCGTCCTGCTCGATGCCGTCGAGGCCAGCTTCGCCCCGTTCGTCGTCGACGGTCTGATGATGGACTGCGTGTCCGGCCGGGCGATCTCCCGCGAACGCGCCGGCGACCACCGCAACGGCCATGGCACGACGTCGACCGTGCTGCTGCTCGCGAGCGGCGTCGCCGAGCCGTACGCGTCCCGGTACAAGGCGCTGGCCAAGGGATGGATCACCCGCGACCGCCTCGACGACTACCTGCCGGGTGCGTCGATCCCCGAGATCTCCCGGGCGAAGGCGCTGCTCGCCGACGCCGCCGTGGCGCCGGCGCCCGCACTGCCGCGGCACTTCCAGTTCTACAACCAGGACCGTGTCGTGCATCGCCGCCCGGGCTGGACGTTCGCGATCGCGATGTCGTCGAAACGCATGGCCCGGTACGAGTGGGGCAACGGCGAGAACCTTCGCGGGTGGTACGTCGGGGACGGGATGACGTACCTGTACAACGGCGACCAGTCGCAGTTCAACGACGCGTACTGGCCGACGGTCGACGCGCAGCGGATGCCCGGTACGACGGTCAGCACGAAACCTCGCGTGCCGGGCGGGTCCGGCAGTGGGACCGGAACGGTCGCGGCGTTCGCCGAGTGGGTCGGGGGCGCGTCGTACCGGGGTGTCGCCGGTGCGGTCGGGATGCACCTGATCAATCACGACAAGACCTTGCAGGCGAGGAAGTCCTGGTTCTGTCTGGGCGACTCGGTCGTGGCGCTCGGCGCGGGGATCGCCGGCACCGACGGCTACCCGGTCGAGACGATTGTCGACAATCGGAATCTCCACGAGAACGGGACGGCCGCGCTGCAGGTGAACGGCCGGCCGGCCACCGACCAGACGTACGACGCCCCGCAATGGGCGCACCTGGACGGTGTCGCCGGCTACGTCTTCCCGGCCGGTGGTCGTCTGAGGCTGGAACGTGAGGACCGGACCGGGTCGTGGTCCGAGATCAACATCGGCAACGACACGGCTGGTTCGACCACGCAGTACACCCGCCGCTACGCGAAGCTCGTCCTGGAGCACGGGACGGACGTCGGCTCGTACGCCTACGTGCTGTTGCCCAACGCAACCGCCCGGCGGACCGCCGAGGTGGCGGCGGATCCCGGCCTGACGGTCCTGGCCAACACCACGACTGTCCAAGCCGTCCGCTCCCACCGCGAGAACCTGCTCCTGGCGAACTTCTGGACCGCCGGCGCAGTGGCAGGCCTGGCTTGTGACGGGCCCGCTTCGGTGGTGATCGGCCGGGAGGGACGGACGACGACTGTCGCGGTGTCCGATCCGAGCCGGACCGCGCAGACCGTCCGGCTGACCATCGACCGGCAGGTCGGTGCGGTGATCGCGAAGGATCCGGCGGTCACAGTAGTTGCTGCTGGCAAGCAGCTTGTTCTGGACGTCGCGGTCGGCGGCACCAAGGGTGCCACCCACAGCGTGTCCTTCGACTGAGTTTCCGCAAGCAACCGGGGCCGGCCACCAGGGCCGGCCGGGTCGCCGGGTGCTGGCAAGTTCAACCAGGAGGTTGTTCGATGATGCCGCACGCCCGCCCCCTGCAGCTCACCAGGCGACGTGTCCTTCAAGTAGCCGGAGCCGGTGTGGCGCTGGCCGCCGTACCAGCGGTGGCCAGAGCGCAGACCAGCACCAGCACGATCACCATCCCCGCGCTCCCGTCGGCGCGCACGACCGAGCTCGACCGTACGCAGAACTCGCTCAGCGCCAGTGAACTCCGCTCGACCGGCTTCTACCTGCCGGCCGCCACCGCACTCAACGTCGTCGTCCACGCCGGAAGCCTGGCCCCGACACTCGTGATCGGCGCACCCGACGCCGACGCGCGCAAGGAGTTCAAGTCGCCGCGCGAGTACCCGCTCCAGCTCGGCCGCAACACCGTGACCGACGCCGGCGGCGGTGTCGTCTACCTCAAGCTGATCGGCGACACCGGCCAGGCCAAGGTCTCCATCGGCGAGGAGGCGCAGCCGATGCCGTACTTCGTCCTCGGCCGCACCGGTGAGGCCGACTTCCAGCGCCAGCTCGACGAGCGCACCACGCCGTACGTCGAACTCGTCAGCCAGCACGCGATGCTCACCGTCGAACGGCCGTCCGCGCTGACCTACCGCACCGAGAACCACACCGACCTGCTGGCCACCTACGAGGAGATCATCGGGATCGAGGACGCCACCAGCGGGTACGACGGGTCCGCGCCGGAGCACGCCCGCCTCGCGCACCGGTACCACTTCGTCGGGTACCCGTCGGCGATCACCGGTGTCGGCGCGTACGCGACGCACGGGCACATGTCGTTCCCGCCGCCGATCCAGGACCGGATGCTGACCGTGGAGGCCCTGCGGACCCGCGGCTGGGGCATCTACCACGAGCTCGGTCACCAGCATCAGCAGATCACCTACAAGCCGAGTTCGCTGACGGAGGTGACGGTCAACATCTACTCGCTCGCGGTCAACGCGGTCTTCGCCACCAAGTACGGCCAGGTGCCGCGGCTGCACGCACCGGACGCGAAGACCGGGCTGACCCCGTGGCAGAGCGCGCCGGGCAAGCTGCGAACGCCGGGGGTCAACTACGGCACGACGTTCGATCCCTACGAGAAGCTCGTGATGTTCGAGCAGCTGCGACTGGCGTTCGGCGATCGCTTCTGGCCGGACCTGCACAAGTTGGTCCGGGTCGAGCGCCCGTACGCGAGTGACTACACCGACGAGGTACTTCGCCTGCGCAACCTCGTCGTGCTGTCCAGCCGGACCGCCGGCCACGACCTGAGCGACTTCTTCCGGGCCTGGGGCGTCCCGGTCGACGCCGAGGCGGTCGCCCGGATCAGCGACCTGCACCTGACCCCGCCGCCCACCGACCCGTCGACAATCCGCCAGTAGACAATCCGGCCAGTAGACAATCCTGCGAATAGACAAAAGGACGAAGGCACCCACCGGGTCGAGGTGGGTGCCTTCGTCGTTCGGGGGAGGTCAGTCGCGCAGGAAGAGTTCGATCACGCAGCTGTCGACCTCGGGCGCGCGGTTCGGCAGCTTGAGCGTCAGCGTGTTGTCCGGCAGCCCGGTCAGGTACGTGTGCCCGGGCGCCGACGGGTCGACGTCCACCCGCTTGACCTCCGACGCGTCGTGCAGGAACTGCGCGTACTCGACGCGGTCGCCGAGCCCGGGCAGATGGAGATGACCCATCGGCCACGCGAACACGTGCAGGTACAGCCGCCGGCCGTTCTGCGTGTACCGGCAGTCCGCCGGCGGGACGTACTCGCTCGGACCGCAGCCGCGGACGGACCGTTCGTGCAGCGCCATCCAGTCACCGATGCCGGCGAGGACGCCGAGGGCGCGCGGCTCCCACGCGCCACGGCCGTTCGGGCCCACGTTGAGCAGCATGTTGCCGCCCTTCGAGACCGCGTCGACCAGCATCCGGATCAGCAGCGCCGGCGACTTCCAGTCGTGGTTGTCGCGGTGGTACCCCCAGCTGCCGTTGAGCGTGTGGCACGCCTCCCACGGCACCTGCGTCCCGTTGCCGGCAGCCACCTCGTTGCCCGGCGGCTGCACCTGCTCGGGCGTGGTGAAGTCGCCCGCGCCGAGCCCCAGTCGATTGTTGACAAGGATCCCCGGCTGCAGTTCGCGGACCATCGCGAGCAGTTCGGCGGACCGCCACTCGTCCGGGCCCTTGGCGTTGAACCCGCGCTCGGCGTACGAGAAGTCGAACCACATCACGTCGATCCGCCCGTACTCCGTGAGCAGCTCGCGCACCTGTCCGTGCAGGTAGTCCGCGTACTTCGAGACGTCGCGATCCGCCGTCCGGTCGATGAAGTCGACGTCCTTGCGCTGCGGGTGGTACAGGTCGACCGGGAACTCCGGGTGGTGCCAGTCGAGCAACGAGTGGTACAGCCCGATCTTGAAACCGCGCGCCCGGAACGCGTCGACCATCGGCGCGAGCAAATCCTTGCCCCACGGTGTGTTCGGCGCCGAGTAGTCGGTGAGCTTGGAGTCCCACAGGCAGAACCCGTCGTGGTGCTTGGTGGTGATCACCAGGTACCGCATGCCGGTGTTCCACGCGGCGTCGGCCCAGCGCACCGGGTCGTACAGATCAGGCTCGAAGTGGTCGAAGTACGGCTGGTAGTCGTCGTCGGTGAGCTGTTCGTACGACTTCACCCACTCGTGCCGCGCGGCGGCCGCGTAGATGCCCCAGTGCACGAACAGCCCGAACCTCGCCTCGGTCAGCCAGCTCATCGCGGGCTCGCACCGCCGCTCAGCGCCGACTCGAACTCGCCGCGGATCTTGTCGCCGCCGTCCTTGGCCCACTTCTTCACCGCGGCCTCGAACGCGCTGATCGGTTTCCGCCCGGCGATCACGTCGTTGCGGACGTCGGTCAGCGCCTGGCCGATGTCGCCGCCGAACTTGTCGTTGGTCGGCGAGATCAGGCTCGCGGTCGGGTCCTTGACCACCATGCCGATCAGCTTGGTCAGGTCCTCGTGCGCGCGCTCGACGTAGGTCGGGAACTGGGCGTTGTAGAGCGCCTGCGGCGGGGCGGTGATGTACTTCCACGGTACCGTCAGCTCCGCCTCGCCCTTGCTGGTCAGCGTCGGGTTGCCCTTCGCGTCGCGGGTGAAGTCGACGCCCTCGACGCCGTACGTGAGCAGCAGGTTCTCGGTGCTGCCGAACGGCGCGGCGAAGAAGTTCGCCACCGCGAGCAGCTCCTTGGCGCGCTTCTCGTCGGCCTTCTTCATCAACGTGTAGGCGAACAGGATGTTGTCCGACCAGGTGTTCGCCTTGCCGCCCTTCGGCGCCATCGGGACGAACGCCCGCGGGTCGTTCTTCGGGTCCAGCCGGGCCATGTCCTTCACGTAGCCCGAGTACGCCGGGAAGCCGTCGTACACCAGTGCGCCCTTGCCGGCGCGGAACGCGTTCTTCCGGGCGGTGCCGTCGATCCCGTCGGAGCCGGGCACGGTGACACCGGCCTTGACGAGCTGGACGGCGAACTCGAGGGCCGCCTTGTACTCCGGGGTCTCGAAGCTGCGCGTGAGCTTGCCGCCGTCGTCCTTCCAGCCGTTCGGGACGCCGAACATCTGCTGGATCATCGTGAAGAACGTGTTGCCCTTGGAGTTCACGATCGCCCATTGACCCTGCTGCGGCCTGGTCAGTTCCTTGCAGGCGGCGAGGAAGTCCTCGGCGGTCGCCGGGTACTCGATACCGGCCGCGTCGAAGAGCCGCTTGTTGTAGAAGCCCGCGCCGCCGGTGATGCTGCGCGGGATCGGCAGCCCGTAGATCTTGTCCTGGACCACGCAGGCCTGCCAGATCACCTGGGGGATGTTCGCGAGGTTCGGGTAGTCCTTGACCTTGTCACCGGACAGGTACGGCGTCAGGTCGGTGCACTTCGCCGACAAGAAGGCCGGCAGATTGTTGACAAGGCTCGAGTCGGACAACAGGACAAGGTCCGGCAGTTCGTTCGCGGCGAGCACCGTCTGGAACTTCGTCGCCCAGTCGCTGTCCGGGACGATGGTCAGGTCGAGCGTGCCGCCGAGCTTCTGTTCGACCGCCTGCCAGGCCGCGTTCTTGTCCTTGGCCGGCGGCAGCGGGTCGAAGATGTCGGTCATCACGCTCACCGTGCCGCCGGACAGCGGCGGGGTCTTGACCGTGGTGACGAGGTCCTTCGGGTACGTCAGGTAGCCCGGCGGTACGCCGTCGGCAGTGCCGGGCAGATCCGGCTTCGGGCCCTCGAAGGCGACATAGGTCGGCAACGTCACCGAGGAGGCGCGGGCGGGGCCGGACGCCGTACTGCCGTTGCTGCAGGCAACCAGCGTCGGGACGCCGGTGGCGCTCATCACGGCGACGCCGACCGCACTGCGCAGGAAGCTGCGCCGATTGAAGGGCCGGTCGAAGGGCCGATTGAAGGGCCGGCTGAGCGGAGGGGTGGTCACGATTGCGGTCTCCTAACCTTTGATGGCGCCGGTGAGTACGCCCTTGGTGAAGTAGCGCTGCAGGAACGGGTAGACGCAGAGGATGGGGACGAGCGCCACGACGACGACCGCCATCTGCACGGCCTGGATCGACGCGACCGCCTCGCCGGGCGATTCGGAGGCGCCGCCGACCGGCTGTCCTTGCAGGACGTAGAGCCGCAGCACGAGCGGCAACGGCCACTTGCCGGTGTCGCTGAGGTAGAGCAGTGCGTTGAAGAACGCGTTCCAGTGCCCGACGGCGTAGAACAGCGCGACGACGGCGAGCACCGCCTTCGACAGCGGCAGCACGATCCGGACCAGGATCGCCAGGTCGCCGGCGCCGTCGATCCGGGCGCTGTCCAGCAGCTCGGCCGGGATGTTCTGGAAGAAGTTGCGCAGCACCAGGAAGTTGAAGGCACTGACCAGGCCCGGGACGATCAGCGACGCGTACGAGTCGTAGAGCCCGAGTGCCTTGACCAGCAGGAAGTTCGGGATGATCCCGGCCCCGAAGAGCATTGTGAACAATACTGCTGTCAACACGAACCGCCCGCCGACGATCGGCCGGCTGAGCCCGTACGCGAGCGCGATCGTGACGACCAGGTTCAGCGCCGTACCGATGATCGTGATGCCCGCGCTGACCAGCAGCGCGTGGCTGACCACGCCCCCGGCGAAGATCGTCCGGTACGCCGCCAGCGTCGGCTCGCTCGGGAACAGCGGGATGATGCCGCCGCGCCGGGTGATCTCGGACTCCCCGGCCAGGCTCGTCGCGACGATGTTCACGAACGGGTAGAGCACCAGCAGACACACGACCGCGATCACCACCCCCTTGATCGCCAGCCCGGCCTTGCTCGGCGCCTCCATCCAGGGCGGCCGCTGCGAACTCTTCATCGCGAGTAAATCCCTTCGTGGCCGAAGCGGTGGGCGAGTTTGTTGGCGCCGAGGATCAGCACCAGGCCGATGACGCCCTTGACCAGGCCGACGGCTGCCGCCGGGCCCCATTGGCCGTCGAGGACGCCGTGGAAGTAGACGTAGGTGTCGAGGACCTCGGCCGCGTCGGCGCCGACGGCGTCGCGTTGCAGCAGGATCTGCTCGAAGCCGACCGACAGGATGCTGCCCAGGTTCAGGATCAGCAGCAGCAACGTGACCGGCACGATGCCCGGCAGCGTGACGTGCCACAGCCGCCGCCAGCGGTCCGCGCCGTCGATCGCCGCGGCCTCGTAATGCTCGGTGTCGATGTTCAGCAGGGCGGCGAGGTAGATGATCGTGCCCCAGCCGGCGTCCTTCCAGATCAGCTGCAGCGTCACCAGCCAGGGGAAGAAGCCGGAGCTCGTCATCAGGTCGACGCGCGGCAGGCCGAGCTCACCGAGTAGTTGCGGGAGCAGTCCGGTGCCGCCGATCAGCTGCTGACTGATCGAGATCAGGATCACCCAGCCGATGAAGTGCGGCAGGTACACGACGCTCTGCACGAACCGCTTGATCTTCGGGCTGACGATGCTGTTCAGCAGCAGCGCCAGCCCGATCGGCGCCGGGAAGAACAGGACGAGCTGGAGCAGCGCGAACTTCAGGGTGTTGAGCAGGGCCCGGTAGAAGTCCGGCTCGGCGAACACCGCGAAGTTGCCGAAGCCGACCCACGGGCTCTCCTTGAACCCGAGGTACGGCTGGTAGTCCTGGAAGACGATCACGTTCCCCAGCAGCGGCACGTAGTGGAACACCACGAAGAACAGAAGCCCGGGCAGCACCAGCAGCAACATCACCCGGTCCCGCCACAGCCGCGCTCCTAGCCCGGGCCCTCCACTGCCTTTCGACCCGCGCTGTTCGCGGGCGGCCCGGGATGCTGCCCGGCGGGCCGACCAGGACGCGGCGCGGTCGGGCGCGCGGCCGGGGGAGCGGCGGACGCGATGCATGTGGCGCCTCCTGATAGTAAACGGTTGCTGTCGCGGTGGCAGCAACCATGAAACGTTCAGCGCCTTGCTGTCAAGCGTTCGTGGAACTTGTCTTGACCGATGGTCGATGGTCTGCCTACGGTTTTCAGTAACCGTTTACTAGGAGTGATCCGTGCCGAATCCTGAACCCGACCGGGGCAGTAGTCCGCGGTTGCGCACGCTCGTGGCGATGCCCGCGGAGACCTGGTCGGAGGTGATCACCCCGACCGTCCGCGACCGACTGGCCGGCGTCGCCGAGGTCCTCGGCCTCCGCGGCGGCTCCGCCGACGGTGCCGACGGTGCCGACGGTGCCGACGGTGCCGACGGTGCCGACGGTGCCGACGGTGCCGACGGCGCCGACCGTGCCGACCGTGGGGTGCGCGACCGTGGGGTGCGCGACGGGGTGCCGCGGCTGGTGACGTCGTTCGCGGAGGTGGCCGAGGAACTCGCAGCGGCCGAGGTGCTGCTGACCGGGTGGGGTTGCCCGCGGATCACCGCCGAGGTGCTCGACGCGGCGCCGAAGCTGCGCGCGATCGTGCACGCCGCCGGCACGGTCAAGACGTTCGTGGATCCGGTGGTGTTCGAGCGTGGGGTCGAGGTGTCGTCGGCCGCTGCGGCGAACGCGGTGCCGGTCGCGGAGTTCACGCTCGCGGCGATCGTGCTGGCCGGCAAGCGAGCATTCCGGCACCGCGACTGGTTCCGGACCTCGGGCGTGAAGCGACCGTTGCCGGGGGCACCGATTCTGGGCACGCTCGGGACGACGGTCGGCGTACTCGGGGCGTCGCGGATCGGCCGGCTGGTGCTCGAGCGGCTCCGGGGCCTCGACGTCGAGGTGCTGGTGAACGATCCGTACCTCAGCCCGGCGGAGGCTGCGGCGTTCGGCGCTCGGTGGTGTGAGCTGCCCGAATTGTTCGCGGCCAGCGACATCGTGAGCGTGCACGCGCCGCTGCTGCCGGAGACCCATGGGCTGGTGTCGGCGGAGCTGTTGGCCGCGATGCCGGACGGCGGCGTGCTGATCAACACCGCGCGCGGCCCGGTCGTGGATCACGCCGCACTGGAGCGGGAGTGTGTCTCCGGCCGCCTGGACGCGATCCTCGACGTCACGGACCCCGAGCCGCTGCCGCCGGATTCGCCGATGCTGCAGCTCCCCAACGTCTTCATCACCCCCCACCTGGCCGGCGCCATGGGCAACGAGTCCACGAGGTTGGGCGAAGCCGCCGTCGCCGAGATCGAGCGACTGGCCGCCGGCCGGCCCCTCGCCCACGGCATCACCCACGAAGACCTGCGGCGAATCGCATGAGCAGCACCGAACAGAGGATCCGGCGGCCCGTCGCACGAGGGGATATCCCCGTGAGTTGGGGGTTCTCCGTTGGTGTGCCGGCAGAGAACCCCCACCGCCAGGGGTTATCCCCTCGGGTGACGCCGCGTGCCTGCGGAGCGGGGTGGGGCGCGTGAAGGCTCGGAGCGGTGTAGATGCGGAGCGGGAGCGCGGTGTGGAGCGGGAAGTAGGTGTGAGGCGGCTTCAGTTGCCTGCGCCGGATCGGGTGTTGTCTTCGCGGACGGGATATACCAGGGAAACGTGGCTGGCGGTGGCGGGTCACTTGCTGGACTCGTTGGTGCCTTGGTTCACAGCGAGTGGGGCGCAGGTGCGGTTGCCTGGGCGGGGGAGTTGGTCGGGGGCGGACTGTGACGGCCTGGAGGGGTTCGCTCGGTCGTTCCTGCTGGCCTCGTTCCGGATTGCGGCGACCGGTGGTGACGAGCGACTGGTCGAGCGGTACTCGCGCGGCCTGGTGGCGGGTGCGGCGGGTGACTGGCCGCGGTTGACGCCGTGTTCGCAGCAGACGGTGGAGGCGGCGGCGATCGCGGTCGGCCTGCACGAGTCGCGGGCCTGGTTGTGGGACAAGCTCGACGGAGCTGAGCAGACGCACGTCGTCGACTGGCTCAGCGGCTTCGTCGGGTCGCGGACGTGGGACAACAACTGGCGCCTGTTCCAGGTCGTCGGCGAGCAGTTCCTCGCCTCCGTCGGAGCGCCCTTCAAGCAGGACGACATCGACGCGGGTCTCGACCGGATCGAGGACTGGTACGTCGGCGACGGCTGGTACTCCGACGGCCCAGGGCAGAACTTCGACCACTACATCGGCTGGGCCATGCACCTGTATCCGGGCCTGTGGACCCGGATGGCCGGCCCGTCGGCGGACGGTCGCCTGGCGGTCTACAAAGAGCGTCTGCGCCGCTTCCTCGAGGACGCCGTCCACCTCACCGGCTCGGACGGTGCGCCGATCCATTTCGGCCGGTCGCTCTGCTACCGGATGGCGGCCGCGGCGCCGTACTGGATGGGTGCGCTGCTCGACGCGACGCCGCTGACGCCGGGGCAGACGCGTCGGCTCTGCTCCGGCACGCTGCGCCATTTCGTCGACCACGGCGTCCCGGACGAGCGCGGGCTCCTCACACTCGGCTGGCATCACCAGTTCCTGCCGACGACCCAGCCGTACTCCGGACCCGCCTCGCCGTACTGGGCCTCCAAGGGTTTCCTCGGCCTGCTGCTTCCGGCCGATCACGAGGTGTGGACCGCCCGCGAGGCCGCGCTGCCGTTGGACGAAGCAGATCAGGTGCGGGCGATGCCGGCGCCGGGGTTCGTGGTTCAGGCGACCAAGCACGACGGCATCGTCCGCCTGCTCAACCACGGCAGTGACCACAACGCCGAGGGCGACGCCCACTACAACCGCCTTGCCTACTCGAGCCGGACGGGCCCCGAGCACACCGGCGAACAGCTCGACAACCACGTCACCTTCGCCGGCGCGACAGGTCATCGGGGCGGGATCGAGCGCATCGACGAAGGGCATTCGCGGTGGCAGGCGGGTGACGTGCGGATCGAGGTGGCGACCGTCGTGCACGGCCGGATCGAGGTGCGGTGCGTCCTCGTGGACGGGCCGGAGGGCCTGGTCAGGCACGGCGGATACGCCGTGGCAGGACAAGACCTGCCGGACGCGAGCTCGGACGCCCACTGGGCCCAGGCCAGCACCGCCGACCGCCTGACCACGGCCACCATCGCCCTGCACGGATACCACCGAGCAGCGGTACGCCGGGGGCTCGACTCGAACGCGTTCGGTCCGCACTCCGCGACGCCGTACCTGGAGGCGCAGCACGACGGGAAGGATCCGCGGGTCCTGGTCTCGGCGGTGGTACTGTCCGGCGACACGGTCTGGCCACGGCAGCTGGCCGAAAGCGTCGACGTGACTGTGGACGGCCGAAACGTCACCGTGCGGTTCGCCGACGGTACTCGGGCCGACGTCCAGTTGGGTGAGGAGGTGGGTGATGGCGGCGGAACCGCCCCGGACGCGGGCGCGCCGGCGTGACCCCGAGGCCGCCCGGACGATCCGGGACGTGGCCGCCCGGGCCGGCGTCTCCACCGCGACCGTCTCCCGAGTTGTCAACGGCAACTATCCGGTCGCGGCCTCGACCCGGGCCGCGGTCGAGCGCGCGATGCGCGACCTCGGGTACGTCGCGAACGCGCACGCCCGGGCGCTGGCCGGCTCCACCACCCGTGTCGTCGGCATCGTGGTCAGCGAGATCGTCGACCCGTTCTTCGCCTATATCGCCCGCGGTGTGCAGGCCGAGGCGCTCGCCTCCGGACGGCTGTGCCTGGTCTGCTCGACGCAGGGCGGTGAGTCCGCCGAGCTGCGGTTCGTCGACCTGCTGCTCGAGCAGCGCGCCGACGCCGTGATCCTGGTCGGCGGCGCGGTCGAGGACAAGGAGTACTTCGCCGCGGTCGGCCAGCGGGCGCGGCAGCTGGCCAGCAGCGGATCCAGCCTGGTCCTGTGCGGCCGGCCGGGTCTGGAGGACGGCGTGCCGGCGTACGCCGTGGAGTACGACAACATCGGCGGCGCCGCGGCGATCACCGACCACCTGCTCAGTGCCGGGCACACCAGGATCCTGTATCTCGGCGGCCCGACGACGCTGTCGACGACCACGGCCCGGCTGCGCGGTTTCCACCAGGCCTTCGCGGCCCGCAAGCTGGAGCACGACCCGCGCCTGGTCCGGACCGGCGCGTTCGGCCGGCAGTGGGGATACCAGCAGACGCTGAAAGCCCTCGACGACGGCCTCGACTTCACCGCGATCTTCGCCGCCAACGACATCGTCGCCGCCGGT
This sequence comes from Kribbella sp. NPDC003557, assembly GCF_040610805.1. NCBI lineage: Bacteria > Bacillati > Actinomycetota > Actinomycetes > Propionibacteriales > Kribbellaceae > Kribbella > Kribbella sp. NPDC003557. The sequence continues at coordinate 76,235 of NZ_JBEXMY010000014.1, read as the reverse complement.
GTGTACGCCGCGCTGCGCGAGCGCGGCCTGCGGATCCCGGACGACGTGTCGGTGGTCGGGTACGACGACGTACCGGTGGCGACCGAGCTGCAGCCGGCGCTGACCACGGTCCGGGTGCCGCTGGAGGAGCTCGGGCGGGCCGCCGTCCGGGCCGGGCTGGCGGGGCAGGAGCCGAGCGCGGACCCGTTCGCGCACCAGCAGCCGATGACCACGCTGGGCACCGTCGTGGTGGTCCGCGACTCGGTCGGGCCGCCGGCGACCGGCTGATCACTCACAGCGAACTCCCAGCAGCCACCGCCCTCGGTGATCGTCGTGATCCGCAGCGTGACCAGCGATGACACTATGTCCGGACCTGTTCGGCCCCGTATCTCAGAGTGACGACGGGGTGCTTGACATATCCAGTGCGGCTCCCTGAGACTCAGCTCACTTTCGCGATCCGAGAGCGCTCTCAACTCCGTCCAGTTCCAGGGAGCTTTGCATGCGGCCCAGTGCCCGCTATCGCCCCGTAGCCGGCGTGCTGGCGTGCGCCGCGATCCTGCTCGTCTCCGCCTGCGGCGGTGGCTCCGGCAGCACCGAATCGGCCGGTTCCGGCGCCGACGGGCCCAAGATCGAGCTGACCATCGCCACCTTCAACGAGTTCGGGTACGCCGACCTGTACGCCGAGTACGAGGCGCAGCACCCGAACATCACGATCGTGGAGCAGCACGCCAAGACCGTCGACGACCACGTCAAGAACCTGGACGCGAACCTGGCCCGCGGCACCGGCCTGGCCGATATCGAGGCGATGGAGGTCAGCTGGATCTACAAGTACCTGGCCAAGGACGACAAGTTCGTCGACCTGCGCCAGTACGGCGCGGACGACCTGCGCGACCGCTGGCTGGACTGGAAGGTGGCCGGCGCGACCACGCCGGACGGCAAGATCATCGGCTACGGCACCGACATCGGCCCGGAGGCGATCTGCTACCGCCGCGACCTGTTCGCGAAGGCCGGGCTGCCGACCGACCGGGCCAAGGTGGCCGAGCTGTTCCAGGACTGGCCGTCGTACTTCGCGGCCGGCAGGAAGTTCAAGCAGCGGGTGCCGGGCTCGGCCTGGTACGACTCCGCGGTGCTGACCTGGGAAGCGATGCGCAACCAGCTGATCCAGGCCTACTACTCGAACGAGGACCGGTTCCTCGGGGACGAGAACCCGCTGCTGAAGAACACCTGGAACCAGGTGGTCGCGGGCAGCAAGGACGGTCTGTCCGCGCGGCTGCCGGCCTGGAGCGACGCGTGGAACGCGGCGTTCCGCAGCGACAAGTTCGCGACGATCGCCTGCCCGGGCTGGCTGCTCGGCGTGATCCAGGACAACGCGGGCGCCTACGGCAAGGGCAAGTGGGACGTCGCCGACGTGTTCCCCGGCGGGGGTGGCAACTGGGGCGGCTCGTACCTGACGGTGCCGGCGCAGTCGCCGCACCCCGAGGAGGCCGCGAAGCTCGCCGCCTGGCTGACCGCGCCGGAGCAGCAGGTGAAGGTCTTCAAGAAGATCGGCTCGTTCCCGTCGACGGTCGACGCGTACGACGACCCGCAGGTGAAGTCGCAGGTCAACGCGTACTTCAACAACGCGCCGGTCGGGCAGATCTTCGTCAACCGGGCCCGCAACGTGATCCTCAAGCAGCACAAGGGTCCCCGCGACGGGGAGGTCAACCAGATCTTCAGTGCGGCGCTCTCGCGCGTCGACGACGGCAAGCAGACCCCGGACGCGGCGTGGAACCAGGCGCTCGCCCAGGCGGAGAAGACCGCGAACACCCGCGCCGGCAACTGAAGGATTTCTGCCAACACGCCCCCTCGTGCGGCCAACGACCGACGCACGGTCGGCCGGGGACGTACTACGGTGTGAACGCAAGCCAAACGAGAACTGAGGAGGGCCGATGGACGGGTCTGGTTCTCCGACACTGGAGCAGGTCGCGGCGCTCGCCGGGGTGTCGCGAGCGACCGTCTCGCGGGTGGTGAACGGGTCGCCGAAGGTGCTGCCGGACACGGTCGCGGCGGTCGAGCAGGCGATCCTGCAACTCGGCTACGTGCCGAACCGGGCGGCCCGCGCGCTGGTGACGCGGCGGACCGACTCGATCGCGATCGTCGTGCCGGAGCCGGACAGCCGGGTGTTCTCCGACCCGTTCTTCGCCGGCATGCTCAGCGGTGTCAGCCGCACGCTCGCGCCCACGTCGTCGCAGCTCGTGCTGCTGATCGAGCCCGCTCCGGAGCCGACCGGAGCCGACGACCAGCGCCTGTTGCGGTACCTGCGCGGCGGGCACGTCGACGGCGCGATCGTGATCAGCCACCACGGCCGCGACAACGTGCTGCAGGAGCTCGCGCAGCTGCCGCTGCCGATCGTGTTCAGCGCGCGGCCGCTCGGGGTCGACGTACCGGTGGCGAGTGTGGACGTCGACAACGTGGCCGGCGCCCGGACCGGGGTCGAGCACCTGCTGTCGATCGGCCGCCGCAAGATCGCGACGGTCGCCGGACCGCTCGACATGACGGCCGGCATCGACCGCCTGACCGGCTACCAGGAGGTGATGAAGGAAGCCGGGCTGCCGGCGATGATCGCGTACGGCGACTTCACCGCCGACGGTGGTGAGCAGGCGACCCTGCGCCTCCTGGACGACCACCCGGACCTGGACGGCCTGTTCGTGGCGTCCGACCTGATGGCGACGGCGGCGCTGCGGGTGCTGTCCCAGCACGGCCGCCGCGTTCCTGCGGACGTCGCCGTGGTCGGCTTCGACGACTCGGTCCTCGCCACCACCACGACGCCGAAGCTCACCACCGTCCGCCAGCCGGTGGAGCAACTCGGCGCCCGCCTCGCCGAGATCCTGCTGGCCAAGATCGCCGGCGCCGAGCACACCACGCCCGAGATCTACGACACCGAACTGATCATCCGCGACAGCGCCTGACCGGCGGGTCGTTCACGAACTGGCGACGGGCGGCCGGGCGACGAGGGTGATCTGGCTGCCGCCCATGGTCCGGAGGGCGTCGCACAGTGCCTCGCTGTCGCAGGTCGCGACGGCCGGGATGATCAGGGTGACGGTTCCCTCGCCGGCGAGCTGCCGGAAGCCGACCCAGCACTGTGGAAGGTTCTGCGCCGTCCACTCGAGGTCGGGACAGGACTGCGCGTCGGGCCGGCAGCCGGACGGGTCGACCTCGAAGATGCCGGGCGGGTCGAACGCCGGCGTGCCCAGGGTGATCGTGACGCCGCCGGGAATGGCTTCGGCGAGCCAGCTGATCGGGTTGCAGTGCGAACCGTCCGCCGCGATCCCGCCGACCGGGAGTGAGGCGATCTCGACCGTGGGCTTGGTCTGCTGCGACTTCGGCGGTGCCTGCGCGGCCGTGGCCGCGACGGTCACGGTCACGTTCGGCGGCGACGTGTCCCCGGATGTGCCGGAACACCCCGCGCCGGCCAGGACCAGCACCGCAACCGCCAACGCCAACACGCGCACGGCGACCACCCCCACCCCAAGCATGACGCTGTGGTATCTCTGAGTGAAAGGGGGCGCCCATGACGACTGACCACGAGATCCGGATCGCGCTGGTTCTGAACGGTGGTGTCAGCCTGGCGGTCTGGATGGGTGGGGTGACGCATGAGCTCGATCTGATCCGGCGCGCGTCCGGTGACGAGGGCGCGCCCGGTCCGCAGCAGTACGACACGGTGCTCGCGGATCGCTGGCGGGACCTGTGCCGGCGGGGCACCGAACGCCGCCGGGTGGTCGTCGACGTGATCGCCGGGACCAGCGCCGGCGGGCTGAACGGTTCGTTGCTGGCGACCGCGATCGCGAACGGTTCGACCCTCGACCCGGACGGCGACGACGGGCCGTGGCTGCGGCGGAAGTGGGTCGGGCTCGGGTCGCTCGACGTCGGCAAGCTGGTGCCGTCCGCGGGCGCGAAGTCCACGTCGGTGCTCGACGGCAAGTACTTCCTGAGGCAACTCGAGGACCTGCTCAAGGGCGTCGCCGACGCCGGCGAGAGCGACGCCGAGGAGCCGGTGACGCTGTTCGTCACGGCGTCCGGGCTGGGCGTGCAGCAGTTCGAGGCGAAGGACGCGGCGGGCCAGGCGTTCGTCGTACCGGACCATCGCTACCTGTTCGGCTTCACGAGTGAGGACGCGCCGACGTACGACGGTGTGCGCCGGGAGTTCAGCGTCGAGGTGAAGAACGGGCTGAAGGACACCGACCTGCTGGCGCGCGCGGCCCGTGCGTCCGCGTCGTTCCCGGCTGCTTTCGGTCCGGTGCTGGAGACGCCGGAGCTGGCCGCGCAGCCGCCGCGGATCCAGCCCGGTCCGGCCGAGTCCGGATCCTGGCTCATCGACGGCGGCGTGCTCGACAACGCGCCGTTCGGCCCGGTGCTCGACGTCGTCGCCCGGCGTCCGGTCGCCGGCAAGGCCACCCGCTACGTGCTGTACGTCGTACCGTCGGCGGGGATCGGGCGGGCGGCGACCGCGTTGCCCGGCGCGAAGGAGCCGAGCTGGCGGGTGGCGGCGTTGTCCGCGGTGCAGTTCCCGCGCGAGGTGGACTTCCGCTCCGACGTCGAGCAGCTGGAACGCCTGCTGCTGGAGGCGGACGCGTCCTGGTCCGACACCCAGCGGCTGTTCGATCGTTGCCTGAAGCAACCAGAGGAGCGGGCGCGGCTGAAGGCGGCCGCCGAGGCGCTGCAACCGGCGTACTCACGAGGTCGCGCCGCCGGTGGCGTGTGGGAGGCGGTGACGATCGCCAGTCACGACCAGTCGACCGTGCTGGACGCCGCGACCGCGCTGTCGGAGTCCGAGATCGACGAGATCCTGACGACGGAGCATCCCTGGGTGCCCGGGCCGGACGGTTCGACGGCGGCGATCCGCGACGATGCCGAGGGCAACCCGAGCTGGTTGTGGGGGACCGGCGCCGCCGAGCGGATCGTCCGGCTGATCCTGCGTTCGCTGCGCAACCGGGTCGGGGCCGCGCCGCAGGAGGAGCGCGCCGAGCTGGAGAAACGGCTGACCGCGGCGAGCGACTGCCTGATGAAGGTCCAGGCCGTCCGGGACGCGCTCAACGCGGCGCTGGCGGCCGCGGATCTCGACCTCCGGCCGGCCGGCGGCGCCGAGGCGGTGGCGGTCGGGCTGAACGACATCTTCGAGCAGTTGCAGATCCAGCGGGCGCTCGGCGACGCGTTCGCCGCGCTGATCTCGGTGGTCGGCTGGGAGCTCGTCGACACCGCCGTCGAGGTCGAGATCGTCTCCCGCTGTACGTCGGCGCGCACACCGCAGCAGCGCAGCGCGCCGTTCCAGTTCCTCCGCCTCGGCCCGGACATCCCGCTCGCGGTGCTGGACGAGGTACAGGAAGGATCGATCGCCAACCAGTTGAAGGACCGCATCCTGTACGGCAGTCAGGTCGGCCACTTCGGCGCCTTCGGCGCGGCCGACTGGCGGCGCTGGGACTGGTTGATGGGCCGCCTGCACTGCGTCGCGCATCTCGGCGCGATGCTCGGTGCCGACGCCGACTGGATCCGCGAGACGCAGCGCGAGGTGCTGCGGGCCGAGGGCTGGGAGCTCGACGCGGTCGCCGGCCGGGTCGAGCGGCTGGCCAGGGACTTCCCGCTCGACGCCGGGATGGGCGCGCTGGTGACGATGCGGGACGAGCTGAACGCGTCCCCCGAGGGCCGCGCGATCACCAAAGGACTCGCGGACCGGATGGTCGACGTGTCGGGCGGTCTCGGTCCGCAGGTCGGCGACTGGGTGAAGGCGGCCGCGGGCCGCAAGCACCAGCCCGGTTCATGGCTGCTGCGGACAGCCCGCTGGTTCACCGAACCGGCGCGGCAGACGGTCTGGGACCGGATGGTGCGCGGCGCCAAGCTGAGTCCCGCGCGCCGGCCGGCGATCTTCGAGCCATGGTTGCCCGCAGCAACAGCAGCCGCCGGCGTCGTCCTGCTCGTGCTGTCCGGAGTCGTCGACGCCGTCCGGATCCCGGCCGCGGTGCTCGCCGGGGCGGTGCTGGCGCTCAGCGCGGTGCTCGGCGTCGTGACCTGGTACGTCCGCCGTACCCGCCGCCGGATCCGGTCCTGGATCGAGCGGCGGATGCCGCAGATCAGTCCAGAGTCACGAAGTCGATGAGTTCCTCGACGCGGCCGAGCAGGGCCGGGTCGAGGTCCGCGAAGCTGTTCACCTTGGACAGGATGTGCTTCCAGGCCGCGGCGACGTCGGCCTGGTCGGTGGCCGGCCAGCCGAACGCCTGCAGCACGCCCTTCTTCCAGTCCTGCCCGTGCGGGATCCGCGGCCACGCCTTGATGCCGACCGACGACGGCTTGACCGCTTCCCAGATGTCGATGAACGGGTGACCGACGACGTGCACGTAGCGGTCCGACACCTGGGCCGCGATCTTCGACTCCTTCGACCCCTCGACCAGGTGGTCGACCAGGACGCCGAGCCGCCGCCCGGGCCCGGGCTGGAACCGGTTGACGATCTGGACCAGGTCGTCGACACCTTCGAGGTACTCGACGACGACACCCTCGATCCGCAGGTCGTCGCCCCACACCTTCTCGACCAGCTCCGCGTCGTGCCGGCCCTCGACGTAGATCCGGCTGGCCCGCGCGACCTTCGCCCGGACGTTGTCGACGGCCACCGAACCGGACGCGGTCCGGGTCTTCTTCGCCGGGCCGGCCTTCTTCGGCGGCTTCAGGCTGACCGGTTTGCCGTCGAGCCAGAAGCCCGGGCCCAGCGGGTAGGTGCGGATCTTGCCGTGCCGGTCCTCGAGGTCGACGACGCCGTGCTCCCAGCGCACGACCGCGCCGACGAACCCCGAGCTGGGCTCCTCGACGACCATGCCCTTCTCGATCTCGACCTCGACGGTCCGGCCGTTCTTGGGTTTGCGCCAGTCGCCCGCGAGGACGTCGTTCCCATACCTGTCAGCCACGCGCCAATGCTAATAACTGGGAGCGGTCTCGGTCGGCGTTGACTGTCGGCTCGGCGCGGTGCGGGTGAGTGCGTAGTACGCGACGAATCCGGCCACCAGGCCGACGGCCCACGAGTAGTCGTACAGCGGCTTGAGGAACGGGATCAGGCCGTCCTGCGGGAACGGGCCGGCGCCCGGGTTCGAGTACGCGCCGCCGACCGCGAGCAGGGACCCGAACAGCGTGGCGACGACACCGCGCCAGTTCCAGCCGGCGCTGTACCAGTAGCGGCCGCCCGGACGGTACAAGTCGGCGAGTGCCAGGTTCGTCTTGTCCAGCACCCAGTAGCCCGCGATCAGGACGCCGGCCACCGACGCGAGCAGGCCGCCGTAGAACGACAGCCAGACGAAGATGTAGATCGACGGGTCCGAGATCAGCCGCCAGGGCTGGATCACGATGCCGATCACCCCGGTCAGCAGGCCCGCCGTCTTGAAGTTCAGCCAGCGTGGCAGCGCGTTGGCGAAGTCGTACGACGGACTCACCACGTTGGCCGCGACGTTGCAGGACATCGTCGCGAGGATCGCCATCACCAGGCCGATCGTCACGACCGCCGGGTTCTCGAACCGGCGGGTGAGCTCGACCGGGTCCCAGATCGCCGAGCCGTACAGCACGACGGTGCCGGACGTGGTGATGATCGAGACCAGCGCGATGAACGACATCGTGGTCGGCAGCCCGATGATCTGCCCCCAGACCTGTTGCCGCTGGCCCTTCCCGAACCGGGTGAAGTCCGGCATGTTCAGCGACAGCGTGGCCCAGAACGCGATCATGCCCATCAGCGACGGCGCGAAGATCTTCCAGAAGTCGGCGTCCCAGCCGAGCTTCGACGGCTGCGACAGGATCGGGCCGAACCCGCCGGCCTTCACCAGGATCGCCACCATCAGCGCCACGAACGCGATCGTCACCAGCGGCGCCGCCCAGTTCTCGAACCGGCGCAGGCCCTCGATGCCGCGGAAGATCAGCACCATCTGCAGCACCCAGAAGAACAGGAAGCTCAGCCACATCGTCCACGGATGCCCGCCGATCGCGCCCGCTTCGGTCCAGCCCTTACCGAACAGCTCGCCGACGATCACGTAGATCGCCTGGCCGCCGATCCAGGTCTGGATCCCGAACCAGCCGCAGGCGATGAAGGCCCGCAGCAACGCCGGGAAGTTCGCGCCGCGGACGCCGTAGAACGCCCGGGCGAACACCGGGAACGGGATGCCGTACTTCGTCCCCGCGTGGCTGTTCAGCAGCAGCGGGACGAGCACGATCAGGTTCCCGAGGGTGATCGTCAGGAACGCCTGCAGCCAGTTCATGCCGAGCGCCACCAGGCCGGACGCGAGCAGATAGCTGGGGATGTTGTGCGCCATTCCCATCCACAGCGCGGCGTAGTTGTACGTCGTCCAGGTGCGCTCCGGCAACCGGGTCGGCGCGAGCTCCGCGTTCGCGTACGGGCTGTCCGCGAGCGCGCCGGGATCGGTCAGTTCGACACGTCCGTCGGAGTGAACGGTTTGCTCCGTCGTGGCCATGAGTACCCACCCCATCCGGTCGGGCGTTGTCCGTTCCGAACAAGTTGCGCGACGCGATGACGTCGTGTCAACGGACAACTACCCGAAAGAGCTATCCCGGGCCGACGAGGGGCAGTGTCGGGCGTTGCGGCGTGCCCAGGGCCTGGTAGCCGCGGCGGATCGCGTCCTGCAGCTTGTCGACCGGCCAGGGCCAGTCCTCGGTGTGCTTCAGCGCGTCCTCGAGCGGGGTGCCGGCGTGGTGCAGGGTCGAGATCGTGTTGGCGACCTTGCCCAGGTCGATCGCCTGGTCGTGGGCGAACTCGACGTCGACGACCGCGCCGTGCCCGGGGACGACCTTCGCGTCCTGGCCCATCATGCCGACCGCGCTCTGGATCGTGTCCGGCCACTCCAGCGGGAACGAGTCCTCGCCGTACGACGGCGGCGCCGACTCCTCGAGCAGGTCGCCGACGAAGAACACGTCCACGTCCGGCACGACGACCACGGTGTCGCCCGAGGTGTGCGCGTTGCCGACGTACAGCAGCTCGACGCGGCGGTCGCCGAGGTCGATCACCTTCGCGGCCGCGAACGTCGTACCGGCCAGGTTCTCCTCGGCGGCGGCGTTCTCGTGCAGGTGGACGGTCGCGTCGGTGAAGACGCTGTTGCCGGCCACGTGGTCGAAGTGGGCGTGGGTGTTGACGACCCAGCGGACCGGCGCGTCGGTCAGCTCGCGGATGTGCTCGCGGAGCTGCTCGGCCTCCTCGGTCGTGGCCCGGGTGTCGACGACCAGCGCGCCGCCGGAGCCGACCACCAGGCCGACGTTCAGATCCCACTCCTCGTACCGGCGGACCCAGGTGCGATCGCCGATCTCGGCCCAAGCGCTCATGGGTTCGACACTACTTGCTGAGCACATCTCCCTTGAGCACCTGGTCCCGGCTGATGCCGCGCAGCAGCAGGCCGACGTTGTCGCCGGCCTTCGCGGTCTGCACGGTCTTGCGGAACATCTCGACGCCGGTTACCTCGACCTGCAGCAGCGGCTGCCCCGCGCGGGTGAGCAGCACCTGCTCGCCGACCGAGACGGTCCCGGCCGTCACCCGGCCGGTCACCACCGTGCCCCGGCCGGTGATCGAGAACACGTCCTCGACCGTCATCCCGAACGACCCCACCGGCAACGTGTCCTGCGGCCGCGGCGGCTCCGGAAAACTGTTCGCCTGCGCATGCCCCCGCGCGAGCATCTCCTGCGGATCCATCGGATTCGACCGCTTCCAGAACTTCCAGCCCATCCTTCGACACTAGGGCATGTCTGGTCGTCCCCCGCCTACTGCGCGACACTCGGCACGGCACCTCGCCGCACTGGAGCAAAGGCCACGATGAAACCACATCGAGGCCTTCGCTCCAGCACGCCGATGCACCGCACCGAGCGCCTGCTCGCGACGGCGGGGGACGACCAGACATGCCCTGACGGTTGGCAAGCCCTCTGCCCGGGACCTAGAGTCGCAACTGTTCCGATCGGAATCTCGAAACTTTCGAAGGGTGGCCGGTGTGACGACACGACGTGCTGTGGTGGTCCGGGGCGGCTGGGAGGGTCACTCGCCGGTCGAGGCGACCGACCTGTTCATCCCGTTCCTCAAGGAGAACGGCTTCGACGTCACGGTCTCCGACACGACCGCGGCGTATCTCGACCTGGACGGCGTCGACCTCGTGCTGCAGTGCGTCACGATGAGCGACATCGAGCCGGACCACTTCAAGGGCCTGGAGGCGGCGATCCGCCGCGGCACCGGGTTCGCCGGCTGGCACGGCGGGATCGCGGACTCGTTCCGGAAGAACGTCGACTACAGCTTCATCACCGGCGGGCAGTTCATCTCGCACCCGCACGGGTTCACCGACTACCGCGTCGACGTGGTCCCTGAGCAGTCCGATCACCCGATCGTCGCGGGCATCACGCACTTCGACGTGCACACCGAGCAGTACTACATCCACTACGACCCGACCAACACCGTGCTCGCCACGACGACGTTCGAGTCGCACCCGGACTACCCGTGGATCGAGGGCGCCGTGATGCCGGCGGTCTGGACCCGCACCTGGGGCGAGGGCAAGGTCTTCGTCTGCACGGTCGGCCACAAGCTGGACGACCTGGAGACGCCCGAGGTCAAGACGATCATCGAGCGGGGGCTGCTGTGGGCGAGCAAGTGACCGACGCCGTGACCCGTGTCGGCATCGTCGGTACCGGCGTCATCTCCGGCACGTACCTCGACCACCTGGGCAAGCTGCCCGGCGTCGACGTGGTCGCCGTCGCCGACCTGGACGTGACCCGCGCCCAGGCGGTCGCCGACCAGAGCCCGGGCATCCGCGCGCTCTCCCCGGACGAGCTGTACGCCGCCGACGACGTCGACATCGTCCTCAACCTCACCATCCCGGCCGCGCACGCCGCCGTACACCAGGCCGCGCTGGCCGCCGGCAAGCACGTGTACGGCGAGAAGCCGCTGGCCATGGACCGCGCCGAGGCGGAGCCGCTGCTGAAGTACGCCGCGGCGAACGACCTGCGGATCGGCTGCGCGCCGGACACGGTCCTCGGTACCGGCACCCAGACGGCCCGGGCCGTGATCGACCGCGGCGACATCGGCACCCCGCACGCGGCGACCGCGTTCATGGTGACGCCCGGCCACGAGTTGTGGCACCCGGCGCCCGAGTTCTACTACCAGCCAGGCGGCGGCCCGGTCCTCGACATGGGGCCGTACTACGTGACCAGCCTGGTGACGCTGCTCGGCCCGGTCGTCCGGGTCACGGCCCGCGCGGGCCGGGCGAAACAGCAGCGGAAGATCCACACCGGCCCGCGGGCCGGGACCGTGTTCGACGTCGAGGTGCCGACGCACGTCACCGGCGTACTGGAGCACGAGTCGGGCGCGCTGACCACGGTGCTGATGTCGTTCGACGTGTGGGCCGGCCGGCTGCCGCGGATCGAGGTCCACGGTACGGACGGCAGCCTGTCGGTGCCGGACCCGAACGGGTTCGACGGGACCGTCGAGATCGTGACTCCGGAGCAGCGCGAGTGGACCGAGGTGCCGGTCAGCGGCGGGTACGCCGGGGCCGGGCGCGGGGTCGGTGTCGCGGACATGGCCCGGGCCGTGCGTACTGGTGAGCCGCACCGCGCCAGCGGGGAGCTCGCGTACCACGTGCTCGACGTACTGGAGTCGTTCGTGGACTCCGCGGTCCAGGACCAGCCGCTTGATGTGGCCAGTACAGTGACGCGCCCCGCGCCCGTTCCGTTGGGAGCGTCGCCCGAGACCGCCTAGACTGGCACTCTGAAGGATTGAGTGCCAAGAGGCCGAGAGGGTGGTGCGCGTGCTCGACGAACGCAAGCTGGATGTTCTCCGCGCCATCGTCGAGGACTACGTGGCCACCCATGAGCCGGTCGGCTCGAAGACTCTGGTCGACCGGCACAACCTCGGCGTCTCCCCGGCCACCGTGCGTAACGACATGGCGGCGCTGGAGGAGGAGGGGTACATCACCCAGCCGCACACCAGCGCCGGGCGGATCCCGACCGACGCGGGCTACCGGCTGTTCGTCGACAAGCTGAGCACGGTCAAGACCCTCTCGATCGCGGAGAAGAAGGCGATCACGTCGTTCCTGGCCGGAGCGGTCGACCTGGACGACGTGGTCCGCCGGACCGTCCGGTTGCTGGCCCAGATCACCCGCCAGGTCGCCATCGTGCAGTACCCGTCGCTGAACCGGTCGAGCGTGCGGCACATCGAGGTCGTCACGATGAGCCCGCGGCGGCTGCTGCTGGTGCTGATCACCAGCAACGGCCGGGTCGAGCAGCGGCTCGTCGAGCATCCGCACGACGTCGATGAGCAGGTGATCGCGGATCTGCGGTCCCGGCTGAACACCGCCGTGGCCGGGCAGCGGCTGACCGAGGCGACGGCCTCACTGGCCGGCGTGCCGGAGCTGTTCGCGCCGGCCGACCGGTCACTGGTCGCGGCCATCGTCACCACGCTGCTGGAAGCCTTCACCGACGAGGTCGGCGAGCAGCGGATCGCGGTCGGCGGCGCCGCCAACCTGACCCGGTACGGCGACGATTTCGAGCGGAACGTGAAGCCGGTGCTGGAGGCGCTGGAGGAGCACGTCATCCTGCTGAAGCTGCTCGGCGAGGCGACCAACCCGCAGACCCTGACCGTCCGGATCGGCCACGAGAACCCGTTCGAGGAACTCGCGACGACCTCGGTGGTCGCGACCGGATACGGGTCGAAGTCGGAGGTGCTGGCCACACTGGGCATCGTCGGACCGACGCACATGGACTACCCGAGCACGATGGGCGCCGTACGGGCCGTCGCGCGCTACGTCAGCCAGATCCTGGCTGAATCATGACGAATACAACCCCCTGGTCTGGAGTATGAGCACCGATTACTACGCCGTCCTAGGTGTCAGCCGTGACGCGTCACCGGACGAGATCAAGAAGGCGTACCGCAAGCTGGCACGTCAGTACCACCCGGACGTGAACGACTCCGAGGACGCGCACCAGAAGTTCCAGGAGATCGGGCGCGCGTTCCAGGTGCTCAGCGACCCGCAGAAGCGGCAGATGCACGACCTCGGCGGCGACCCGTTCGCGGCCGCGGGCGGCGGGCCGGGCGGCGCCGGCTTCGGCCAGGCGTTCACGTTCACCGACATCATGGACGCCTTCTTCGGCCAGACCGGCGGGGCGACCCGCGGGCCGCGGCCGCGGACCCGGCGCGGTCAGGACGCGCTGATCCCGTTGCGGATCGACCTGGCCGAGGCCGCCTTCGGCACGACGCGGGAGCTCAAGGTCGACACGGCCGTGCTGTGCCCGACCTGTAGCGGGTCCGGCGCCGCGGCCGGGTCCGAGCCGGTCACCTGCGAGATCTGCCACGGCCGCGGCGAGGTCACGCACACGCAGCGGTCGTTCCTCGGCGAGGTGCGGACCATGCGGCCCTGCCCGAACTGCCGCGGCTACGGCACCACGATCCCGAACCCGTGCGTCGAGTGCTCCGGCGACGGCCGCGTGCGGTCCCGGCGGACCGTCACGGTCAAGATCCCGGGCGGTGTCGACACCGGGACGCGCGTGCAGCTGTCCGGTCAGGGGGAGGTCGGCCCGGGCGGTGGCCCGGCCGGAGATCTGTACGTCGAGATCGAGGTCGAGCCGCACGACATCTTCACCCGCAACGGCGACGACCTGCACTGCACGGTGACGCTGCCGATGACGGCGGCCGCGCTCGGTACGACGATCGACCTGCCGACGCTTGAGGGCGAGACGACACCGCTGGAGATCCGGCCCGGCACGCAGTCCGGCACGGCGATGACGCTGTCCGCGCGCGGCGTACCGCGGCTGCGGCACGCGGGCCGTGGCGACCTGATCGTGCAGGTCATCGTCGAGACCCCGACCAAGCTCGACGACGCCCAGGCCGACCTGCTGAAGCAGCTGGCAGGCCTCCGCGACGAGGAGCGCCCGCAGGGCCAGGTCCAAGCCACCCACAAGGGTGTCTTCGGCCGACTGCGCGACGCTTTCGGCGCCCACTAGATGGGGGTCGCCGTCTTCCACCTGGAAGACCTGTCCGGTGCCGAGCTGACCCTCGAAGGTGCTGAAGGACGGCACGCTGCTGTCGTCCGGCGGATCGGGCCCGGCGAGCGGATCCGGCTGACGGACGGGCGTGGGGCTTGGGCCGAAGGGCCTGTGGTGGCCGCGTCCAAGACCGGCGTGACCGTGGCGGTCGACGAGCGGGGGACGGTCGACGTGCCCGCGGCGCGGGTGGTTGTGGTGCAGGCGGTGCCGAAGGGGGAGCGGGCCGAGCTGGCGGTGGAGATGCTGACCGAGGTCGGCGTCGACGTGATCGTCCCGTGGAACGCGGAGCGCAGCCAGTTCCGGGCGAATCCCGAGCGGGTGGAGAAGATGCTCGCGAAGTGGCGCGCCTGGACGTTCGAGGCGAGCAAGCAGTCGCGGCGGACCCGGTTCGCGGAGGTCGCTCCGCTCGCCACCACGGCCGACGTCGCGGCATTGCTGGCCGGCGCGGCGCTGCCCGTCGTACTGCACGAAGAGGCCACCATCCCGCTGGCGTCCCTCGAACCGCCGGCGTCCGGCGACATCGTGATCGTGATCGGCCCCGAGGGCGGCATCGCACCGGCGGAGCTGAAGGCTTTCGACGTCGAGCCGGTCCGCCTGGGCGACACGGTCCTGCGCACGTCGACGGCCGGTGTGGCGGCCGCCGCCGCGCTCCTGGCGCGCTCACGTTGGCTGTGACGATCCGCGGCGTACGCTGTTAGACAGCAACCGAACACAAGGATCGAACATGGCCGTCGAGTCAGCCCGCGCCCGTACGCTCACCCACGTCGACCCGGCCGAGGTGCCGCTGCAGGCGGCTCTGGACGCGCTGGCCGACCCGGTGCGCCGCTCGATCCTGCGCGACCTGGCTGTACACGACGAGTGGACGCGCGCGTGCGGCACGTTCGACCTGCCGGTGAAGAAGGCCACCGCCAGCCATCACTTCGCCGTCCTGCGGTCCGCCGGCCTGATCGAGCAACGCGACGAAGGCGCCCGCCGCCTCAACCGCCTGCGCCGCCCCGAGTTCGACTCCGCCTTCCCGGGGCTCCTCGCCGCCACCATCGACCGCGCGGACTGACCTACTTCACGAGCACCGACTTGCTGTCCGTATCGGTGATCCGGCCGTCCTCCCCCGACACGAGGTAGACGCTGATCTGCCACGGGCCGGGACTGAGCGTCAGCTGGAACGAGTACGGCGAGAACTTCTGGCCTTCCTTCGTGTTCGCGAAGCTCTTCTTCGTCTCACGGGTCTTCAGGTTCGTCACCTGGTAGTTGACCGTCGCCTCGTAGGCCGCCGCGACGCCGTGGACCGTCACCTTGGGCTTCACCACCTCAGCCTCGGACGGCGAGTCGATCCAGACCAGTGCCTGCACCTCCGCGGCCTGTGCACGGCCCAGAGGCGTGCTGGTGTCGACCTGGCCGAACAGCTTCTGGACCGAGCGGCCGCCCTGCGTGACCTGGATCGGGGTCTGGTTGTCCTGCAACGCGCCCTGGACGGTGTAGACCAACTGCTGGGCGGCGAGCCTCGCGAGGTTGCCGTCCAGGGTCGTCTTCGGAAGTTGCTTGAAGTCGACGGTGATGACACTGTCCGAGCGGGTCACGGTGTTCAGTGCGGCGCCGCGCCAGACGGAGTAGTAGTCGGGGTCGTCCGGCTGCTTGGTGGTCATGATGCGCACCGCCTGCTCGGCCGGGCGGCCGCTGACCTTGGCCCAGGTGCGGTACAGCCGGGCGGCCGACTTCTCTCGCGCGCCGACCTGCTGACCGAGCCAGTAGACCGGCACGAGGGTGTTCTTGACGGGCGGTTCGGTGACACCGCGGTCGGTCGGGCCGGCGGTCTTCGCCGACGGGGACGTGCTCGGCGGCTGTGTGGGGGCCGCGGACGGTTCGGGGGAGGCGGTCAGGACCGACGGGGCCTGGCTCTGCGGTACGCCGGTCGCGGTGACCGTCGTGCCGGGGCCGGCCACCTCGTCGCCGTCGTTGGCGTTGTCGTCGGCGCCGTTCAGCACGGTGAAGGCGCCGATCGCGGCCGCGGTGCCGACCGCGGCCAGGCCGGCGGTCATCAGCCAGGGGCGCCGCGCGGCCGGGCGCTGGGCGTGCGCGCGGGCGCGGATCTCCGGCAGCGCGTCGGACGGCTCGATCCGGTCCGCCTCCTCGTGGAGGGCGCGCCGCATCAGCTCGTCGAACGGGTCGTTCGGTTTGTCGTTCATACGGTCTGCTCCAGGAGCTGGCGCAGCGACTTGGTCGCGCGCGCGGCATGGCTCTTCACGGATCCCCGGCTGATACCCATCGTGTCCGCGATCTCGGCTTCCGACAGGTCGCCGTAGTACCGCAGGACCATCACGGTGCGCTGTTTCTCCGGGAGGTTCCGCATCGCCTCGATCACCCGGTCCGTCTCCGCGGTCCGCAGGGCGGCCTGCTCGGCGCTCGGCTCGTCGGGCAGCGACTTCGGGGTGTGTTTGTCCACCACCACCAGGTGGCGCTGGCGGGAGCGGCAGCGGTTCACCACCGCGGTGCGCAGGTACGCGAGCGCCTTGTGCGGGTCGCGCAGCCGGTTCCAGCGGCCGTGCATCGCGACGAAGGCGTCCTGCACGATCTCCTCGGCCGTCCCGGTGTCGCGCAGCAGCAGGGACCCGAGGCGGACCAGCGAGGTGTAGTGCGCGGTGTAGACAGCCGTCAGCGCCTCGTCGGCATCCCACGAGGACTCATGTGTCACGCACTCTTCGTACACCACGGCCGGTTGTGCCACGAAAAGACGACGCAAAGACCCTGTCCCAGGTTGACAACAGCCGTGGCCCGACAACGTGGAATTCTGAGGGGATGAAGCAGCGCGGGGACGGTACGTGGTCGGGTCATCACGACATCACGTACGCCGCCGTGGCCCGGTTGTACCAGCACCTGTCCGCCCCGGACGGCACCATCCACGGGCTGCGGCGGGACGAGTACGCCGCCGCGCTCGACAAGGCCCAGGCGCACCAGGACCGCCCGCTCGGCGCCGGCCTGATCGAGAACTTCAAGGGCACGGGGCTGTCCTATCCGTACGCGGGCCCCGGGCCGACCACGCACTCGGCGTACGCGAACCCCAACGCGCAGCGCGAACACTTCATGGCGGACCCGTTCCGCAAGGGTTGGGACAACCTCGCCACGAACGTCGGGTACGTCCACGAGCAACTCGCCGCCGCGCACGGTGCGTCGGACGCCGAGTTCACGCATCTCGGCGCGGCCGCGCACGCCCTGCAGGACAGCTACTCCGGCGCGCACGCCTGGCGCGAGGACTCGGTGTACGACGGTGATCCGGCCGCGCCGGTGCAGTCGCTGCACGTGTTCACGCCCGCACACGCGGTCGGCATCGACGACGGGAAGAACACCCACGCCGACGAGTTCGACACACCGCCGGCCGAGTCCGGATCGACCCGGGCCGCGATCGAGGCGACGTACCGGATGCTGCGCAGCTACGAGCTGCACCGGAGCCAGGAGCCCGGCGCGGCCGACCGGGCCCGGCGCACCGATCTCGCCCCGATGCTGCGTCCGTCGGCGTCCGGCGTGACCGTCAACCTGCACCCGAACCGCGAATGGGCCGCCGAGCGCGACCGCCGGATCGGGCTCGAGCGCACCTCCGCAGCGCCGGGCTCCGCGCCGGGGCGCGGCGAGCTGGACCGGCTGAGCGCGGTCCTCGCGGCGAACGCCGACGCGGCCCGGATCACGCCCGCGACCGGGGCGCCGGCGGCGAGGCCAGGCGTGTCCGGAGGAATTTCGAGTGAGGGTGTCGGACGGGGCGGCTAGCATGGACAGGGTCAACACCACTGATCCCAGGAGGAAGAGCCTGTCCAGGCCACGCAGTATCGAACCGGAGGCGCGCGCGAACGGCACTGTGGCCGGCGCCGCCACCAGCACGCAGGCGTCGCACAAGATCGTCGTGCCGAACAGCATCGACATGGTGGCCCTGCTCGGAGCCCGGGACGAGTTCCTCCGCATCGTCGAGAAGGAGTTCGCCGCCGACATCATGGTCCGCGGCAACGAGATCTCGATGACCGGTGAGCCGGCCGAGCTGGCCCTCACCGAGCGGCTCTTCGACGAGCTGGTCGCGGTCGTGCGCACCGGGCACGGGTTGACCGCCGACTCCGTCGAGCGGAGCATCGCGATGATCAAGCAGGCCACCGCGGAGTCCCCGCGCGAGGTGCTGACCCAGAACATCCTGTCCAGCCGCGGCCGCACGATCCGGCCGAAGACGCTGAACCAGAAGCGCTACGTCGACGCGATCGACAAGAACACCATCGTCTTCGGCATCGGCCCGGCCGGTACCGGCAAGACCTACCTGGCGGTCGCCAAGGCGGTCCAGGCGCTGCAGGCCAAGGAGGTCAACCGGATCATCCTGACCCGGCCGGCCGTCGAGGCCGGCGAGCGGCTCGGGTTCCTGCCCGGCACCCTGTCGGAGAAGATCGACCCGTACCTGCGGCCGCTGTACGACGCCCTGCACGACATGCTCGACCCGGAGTCCATCCCGCGGCTGATGACCGCCGGCACGATCGAGATCGCGCCGCTGGCCTACATGCGCGGCCGGACGCTGAACGACGCCTACATCATCCTGGACGAGGCGCAGAACACCTCGCCGGAGCAGATGAAGATGTTCCTGACCCGGCTCGGGTTCGGCTCGAAGATGGTCGTCACCGGCGACGTCACCCAGGTCGACCTGCCGAACGGGACCAACTCCGGGCTCAAGGTCGTGCAGGAAATTCTCGAGGGTGTGCAAGATCTGGCATTCTGTCGTCTGACGTCGCACGACGTGGTTCGGCACAAGCTCGTCGGCCGGATCGTGTCGGCCTACGAAAACTATGAAGGTAGTGCTGACAACCACCGATGAACGTCGAGGTCAACAACGAGTCCGGGGTCGAGATCGACGCACACGGACTGATGCGGCTCAGCCGGTTCGTGATGTCGTCGCTGCGGCTGCACCCGGAGTGTGAGCTGTCGATCAAGCTGGTCGACGAGGACACCATGGCGCGGTATCACGTCGAGTTCCTGGACCTGCCGGGTCCGACCGACGTGATGTCGTGGCCGATGGACGAGCTGCGGCCGGGGTCCGACGGCGAGTCGGACGACGACCTGCCGCTCGGCCACCTCGGCGACATCGCGCTCTGCCCGACGGTCGCCGCCGCGCAGGGCGCGAAGGCCGGCCACGGCACGTGGGCCGAGCTGGAGCTGCTGACGGTGCACGGCATCCTCCACCTGCTCGGCTACGACCACGCCGAACCCGCCGAGAAAGCGGAGATGTGGGACGTCCAGGGGCGCCTGCTGGAAGCATGGCGCGCACCCGGCAATCGTTTAGAGGCGTGATACTGCGATGACTTCCCACGACCTGGTCCTGCTGGTTGTGGCTGCGGTGCTGGTGCTGCTCGCCGGGCTGTTCGCCGGCGCGGAGGCGGCGCTGTCGTCGTACTCGAAGGTGCGGGCGAACGAGCAGGTCGAGCAGGGCAACCTGCGCGCGGTCCGGCTGCGCGACCTGCTGTCCGACGCGCCGCGCTACCTGAACTCGCTGCTCCTGCTCCGGCTGAGCTGCGAGATCACCGCGATCGTGCTGGTCACCCAGGCGCTGTCCGAGGTCCTCGAGGTGACCTGGGAACACATCCTGATCACCTCCGTGGTGATGGTGCTGGTCTCGTACGTGATCATCGGCGTCGCGCCGCGGACCCTCGGCCGGCAGCACTCGGACCGGTTCGCGATCTTGTCGGCGGGCCCGGTGATGGCGGTGACCCGGATCCTCGGCCCGCTGCCGAAGGTGCTGATCATGCTCGGCAACGCGCTGACCCCGGGCAAGGGGTTCGCCGAGGGCCCGTTCGCGACCGAGGCCGAGCTGCGGGCGCTGGTCGACTACGCGGAGAAGTCCGCGGTGATCGAGTCCGGCGAGCGGCAGATGATCCACTCGGTGTTCGAGCTCGGCGACACCATCGTCCGCGAGGTGATGGTGCCGCGGACCGACATGGTCTACATCGAGCGGCACAAGAAGCTCCGCCAGCTCACGTCGCTGGCACTGCGCTCGGGGTTCTCGCGGATCCCGGTGATCGGCGAGTCGCTCGACGACATCGTCGGCGTCGTCTACCTCAAGGACGTGATGCGCCGGGTGTACGACAACGCCCAGGCCGAGTCGACCGAGCGGGTCGAGTCGGTGATGCGGCCGTGCATGTACGTCCCGGACTCCAAGCCCGTCGACGAGTTGCTCCGCGAGATGCAGGCGGCCCGGATGCACCTGGCGATCGTCGTCGACGAGTACGGCGGGACGGCGGGACTGGTCGCGATCGAGGACATCCTGGAGGAGATCGTCGGCGAGATCACCGACGAGTACGACGAGGACCCGGACTCGGTGCAGCACCTGTCCGACGGCGCGTACCGGGTGTCGAGCCGGCTGCCGATCGACGAGCTCGGCGAACTGTTCGGCGTCCCGCTGGACGACGACGACGTCGACACCGTCGGCGGCCTGATGGCCAAGCTGCTCGGCAAGGTGCCGATCCCCGGCGCCGAGGTGACGATCGAGGGGCTGTCGCTGACCGCGGAGCGGCCGTCCGGCCGCCGCAACCAGGTAGGTACCGTTCTGGTACGGCGCGAAGAGCCCGCGCCGGAGTCCCAGGACCAGAACCACCAGCACGCCTAGGAGCGTTCACGTTGTCAGACCTTTCGGCGGAAGACGCCAAACTCGTCACGCTCGCCCGCGCCGCGCGCGCCCGGACCCGGGCGGCCGAGGGGGCCGCCGTCCGGGACTCCGACGGGCGGACGTACGCCGCCTGCACGGTCGCGCTCGACACCGTCGAGCTGACCGCGCTGCAGCTGGCGGTGGCGATGGCGCTCGCGTCGGGTGTGAAGGGACTGGAGGCGGCCGCGGTGGTCACCGAGTCCACGTCCGCCGACGTCAACGTCGTACGGCACTTCGCCGGCGCCAACATTCCCGTTGTCCTTGCCCTCGGCACTGGAGAGGTCCGCGATGTCGTCCACACCTGAGAACTTCAAAGCGGGCTTCGCCTGCTTCGTCGGCCGGCCGAACGCGGGCAAGTCCACCCTCACCAACGCGCTGGTGGGGAAGAAGATCGTGATCACCTCGTCGAAGCCGCAGACCACCCGGCACGCCGTCCGCGGCATCGTGCACCGCGAGGACGCGCAGCTGATCCTGGTCGACACGCCCGGGCTGCACAAGCCGCGCACGCTGCTGGGGGAGCGGCTGAACGACCTGGTGAAGACCACCTGGGCCGAGGTCGACGTGATCGCGGTCTGCCTGCCGGCCAGCGACAAGATCGGCCCCGGCGACCGCTTCCTGGTCGGCGAGGCGGCGAAGGTCGCGAAGACGCCGAAGGTCGCGCTCGCCACCAAGGCCGACCTGGTCGAGCCCGACCGGATGGTCGCGCACCTGGCCGACATCCAGGCGCTCGGCGAGTCCGTCGGCATCGAGTGGGCCTCGATCGTCCCGGTGTCCGCGACCTCGGGGTACCAGGTCGACCTGGTCGCCGACGAGCTCGTGAAGCTGCTGCCGGAGGGCTTCGCGCTGTACCCGGACGGCGACATCACCGACGAGCCCGAGGAGACGCTGGTCGCGGAGCTGATCCGCGAGGCGGCGCTGGAGGGCGTCCGGGACGAGCTGCCGCACTCGATCGCGGTGACGATCGACGAGATGGGGCTGCGCGAGGACCGGCCCGAGGACAAGCCGCTGCTGGACGTGTACGCGAACATCTTCCTCGAGCGGGAGAGCCAGAAGGGCATCGTGATCGGCCACAAGGGCGCGCGGCTGCGCGAGGTCGGCGCGGCCGCCCGGAAGCAGATCGAGGCGCTGCTCGGGACGCCGGTGTATCTCGACCTGCACGTCAAGATCGCGAAGAACTGGCAGACCGACGCCAAGAATCTCCGCAAACTGGGATTCTGATGGACCTGCGCAACCCGGTGCACGCGGCGCTGACCGGCGTGCACACCGCGTTCGCCGAGATCCGCGGCAACGCCCGTCGCTACCCGACGGCCGTGGCGCCGTTCCTCGCACTGCCCGACGAGCCGACCGAGCAGGACTGGGCCGACGCGGCGGTCCTCGTCGGCGCCGGCAGGACGGCGGCGCTGATGCGTCCGGCGCTGCCGGTGCCGGACAGTTTCAAGATCGAGGTCGAGATCGATCTGGTCCAGTTCGTCGCGCCGGAGTCGCTGCCGGCCGCGGACCCGGAGGCGGTCGTGCTCGGGCCGGACGACGTCCCCGAGATGCTCGCGCTCGTCGCGCTGACCGACCCGGGCCCGTTCCGGAGCCGCACGATCGAGCTCGGCCCGTACGTCGGCATCCGCCGCGACGGTGACCTGGTCGCGATGGCCGGCACCCGGTTCGCGCTGCCCGGTCACACCGAGATCAGCGCAGTCTGCACGCACCCGGCGTACCAGGGGCAGGGCTTGGCCAGTCGCCTGATCCGCGCGGTCGCTGCACGAATCACGGCGACCGGCCGGACCCCGTTCCTGCACACCGGCGGCGCCAACAGCACCGCCATCCGCCTCTACGACTCGCTGGGTTTCACGCTGTCGAACCGCATGAAGGTGACGGTCGTCGAGGCGGTCTAGCCTGGAACCGTTGCAACAAGGTGCAACAAGCTGCAACTGCGGCGTGTTCTGTCCCCCGCGCGCGTTATGCTCGCGCACGATCTCGAGGCCTATCGAGGTTTGTTCATGTCCTGAGGGGGACTCCCAGTATGAAACTGCAGCGCTTCGCGCTTGCCCTGGCCGGGGTCGGCATGCTCGCCGCCACGGCCGCCGCCGGCCCGGCCACCGCCGCCGTCCGGTCCAACCCGACGCCCGCGATCGCCAACCCGGCCGAGGGCAACCTGAAGACCACGCCGACCACCAAGCTCGCCACCTCCGGGGGATGCGTGCAGGACGTGGGCTTCAACACCCCGACGCCGGGGATCAACGACGTCCTGATCACGCCGGGCAAGCCGCCGCGCGGTCAGTGGTACGGGGAGTTCCGCTTCGTCGGCACCCGTCTCAATACGACGTGGTACGGCGTGCAGACCGACGCGCACCTCTACTACCACGGTCTGTTCGTGCAGAACGGCACGCTGTACCGCGGCGTCACCTACTTCGACACCGAGTACCCGCGGCCGACGTACGCGCGGATCGGCTCCGGCTGGACCAGCTTCACCCAGCTCGTGACGTCGAACTACGCGATCACCGCGCCGAACCGCTCGTACCTGTACGGGCTGAGCACCAACGGCAGCCTGTACCGCTACGCGGCGTCGGGTGCCACCTTCCGGGCACTCGGCCACTTCCCGGGCTTCCAGGGCTTCAAGGCGATGACCGTGATCTCCGAGACCCCGACCTACGACACGCTGCTGATGACCACCAAGGCGGGCGCGCTCTGGACGGTCCGGATCCCGGCCGCGGCCTCGACCAAGCCGATCCTGAAGCTCGTCCGGAGCACGGGCTTCGCGGCCTACGAGTCGCTGGCCGCCAGGGAGTGCGGTGACAAGGGCGGCACGCTGGTGACCGGTTTCGACAACGACACCGACTCGGCCTACCAGTACGCGATGAGCAAGTTCAACGGCTCGACGACCGCGGTCACGTCCTACGGCCGGGTCCCCGGCGGCACCATCCCGGGCACCGGCATCTTCTCGGTCACCGGCCACTGGAACCAGTTGGTCGGGGAGTGATCCTGCAGTAGTGCTGAGCCGGGGGCGCCGCTTGATGCGGCGCCCCCGGTCTGTTTCAGAGGTTCTTCTGGTAGGCCAGGTACCGGGTGACGATCTTGTAGTTGAGCTGCTCGTTGATGCCGATCATGTGGTTGTTGGACTCGGCGTTCCAGGTGTCGACCTGGGTGAGCGCCGGCTCGGCGTCGCGGAGGTTCAGCAGCATCGCGGTCTTGAGCAGCGCGCCGAGGCGGTGACCCCGGTGCTCGCGGGAGACCGCGGTGTCGTGCTGCCAGCCGAGGTGCGGGCGCTCACGCTCGACCGCGATCACCGTGTGGCCGGCAAGTTCGCCGGTGGCCTTCTCGCGGGCGACGACGCGGTAGAGCGTGTGGTCGCATTTCGTCTGCGCCTCCTCGTACGCGCGCAACCGCTCGGGACTGTAGACGTCGTCCTCGATGTCCAGGTCGTCCTTCGGCGCGTCGTTGATGGACGCGGTCACCGCGATCATCCCGTCGAGCATGTCCTCGGGCAGTGACCCGGTGAGCGTGATCAGCTCGTACGCCGTCGAGGCCGCGACCGCCTGGTCGTACAGCGACCGGACGATCGCCCAGTCGAGTCCGGCCAGGTCCTGCCGGCGGTTGACCTCGACCGCCTTCTGCTCGTACCCGTGCTTGTGCGCCACCGCGATCGCGTCGGGCAGGTCGAAGCTGCCGAAACCCATCATGGTGCGGCCTTCGTCGCGGGCGAGCTGCTCGACGAACTCGATCAGCGCCGCCTCGACCACGCCGTCGCGATGGTCCGGACGGACCGCGACCTCGAACCACACCTGGTTGGTGTTGTCGTACGTCGGCAGCGACACCCTGGCGAGCGCGACCGCCGTACCGTCGGCGTTCCGGGCCAGGAACGCGCGCTGCGGCTCCAGGTCCCAGCCGTACCGCAGCGAGTTCGCGAACCCCCGCGGCGTCGACGTCACCATCTCCGGGCAGTCCTGCTGGGTCGCGGCGCGCTCTACGGCGACTGCGTCGATGCACCCGGCCTCGTCGTCGGGTACCAGTTCGATGATCTCCACGCCCCCAGCGTCCACCGAGTGGACTGCTTACCGCGACTGGTTTATTCGCGGTCGAGAAGTTCCTCGCTGAGCTTCCACAACCGCCGCGCGTTGTCCCGGTCGATCGCGTAGGGCAGGACGCCGAACGCGCCCGGGGTCACGGCCAGCACCTCGGCGTCCGGTACGTCGGACGTGTGCAGCGTCGCGATGTCGACGTCCTCGCAGTACACCCCGCCGTACCCGTCGAGCTGCTGACCGACCGCACACCACACCTGCGTCGCCGCGCCCTGCTGCGCGGTCTTCAGCCCGCGCGCGGGGTCGATGATCGGCTCGTAGTTCTCGTCCAGGAAACCGCCCTGGCGCAACAGCTCACGGTCCGAGTGCCGGGCCAGGTGCGTGATGATGCTGCCCGGGTGGACCGCGAAGGCGCGGATCCCGTTGCTCCGTTCGCGTTCGTCCAGTTCGACCGCGAACAGCACGTTCGCGGTCTTCGACTGCCCGTACGCCGGGTACGGCTCGTACTCGCGGCGCTCGAAGTTCGGGTCGTCGAAGTGCACGTCGCTGTACCGGTGGCCGCGCGACGACACCGCCACGACGCGCGCTCCGCCGGCCTTGCGCAGCGCGGGAATCAGCCGGGTCGTGAGCTGGAAATGCCCGAGATGATTGGTCGCGAACTGCGACTCGTAGCCGCGGGCGTCCCGGGTCAGCGGGTTCGCCATGATCCCGGCGCTGTTCACCAGGATGTGCAACGGCCGGCCGCTGCGCAGGAAGTCGTCCGCGAACGCGTCGATGCTCGCCGGATCGAGCAGGTCAAGCTTTCCTACGGTGACCCCGGCGATGTCGGCGAGCTCGCTCGCGGCTCGCCCGACGTCACGCGCCGGCACCACGACCTCGGCCCCGGCCGACCGGAACGCGCGGACGGTCTCCTTGCCCAGCCCGGAGTACCCGCCGGTGACGATCGCGAGCTTCCCGTGCAGATCGATGCCTTCGAGGACGTCGTCCGTCGTCGACGCCGCGGTGAATCCTGAACCCAGTGGTGTTTGCATGTCTCCACGCTAGGCCGCCGTGGCCGGACGCAGAATGCTTGAGAGTCTCGATAACTTGCGCGATAGTACGGATGTGGCAGATCCGCTGACCGACACTCTGGCGCTCACCGAAGCGCACTGTCACGTCTCGCGCGGCTTCGAGGCGTACGGCGAGTGGGCGCTGCGCTACCCGGCCTCGCAGCGGCTCAAGTTCACCGCCACGGTGGAGGGCACGTGCTGGATCGACTTCGACGATCTCGACGTCGGCCGGATCGCCATGGAGCCCGGTGACGTCGTCCTCTTCGACGGCCGCCACGAGTTCGTGAAGGGCAACTCGGACTCGGCGCCGATCGGCGACGCGGTCGAGGCGTTCGGAGCCGCCGACGGACCGATCGCCCGCTTCGGCGACGGTGCCGGCAGCGGCCGTGGCCCGAAGGTCGTCGGCGTCGGGGGACACGTCTCGCTGAACCGGACCGGCGAGGAGTTGCTGATGCGCGCGCTGCCGCCGGTGATCCACCTGCGTGCCACCGACGAGCGGGCCGCGACGTTCCGCTGGCTGTTGACGCGGTTGGCGCGGGAGGCGGCGACCTCCGAGCCCGGTGCGACCCTGGCCGCGGACGATGTCGCGCACCTGCTGTTCCTGGAGGCTCTCCGCGCCTGCCTCACCGAGGCCGACGCGCTACCGGCCGGCTGGCTACGGGCGATCGCCGACGAGCGGATCGCGCCCGCGCTGCGCCTGATGCACGACCAGCCCGGCCGGGCGTGGCAACTCGAAGAGCTCGCCCGGGCGGCCGCGATGTCGCGGACGACGTTCGCCGAGCGGTTCCGTTCGGTGGCCGGCGTGCCGCCGCTGACGTACCTGCTCAACTGGCGGATGCGCCTGGCCGAGCGCGCGTTGCGCGACGAGGACACGCCGCTGGCGGCGCTCGCGCATTCCCTGGGATACACGTCCGACAGTGCGTTCAGCAACGCCTTCAAGCGCGTCAACGGCATCGCTCCGCGTCGCTACCGGGAGGCCGCCCGGCGCTGAGCGGTCGTCAGGCCGGGGTGGGCATGCCGTACGCGTGGTCCACGGCCATCGAGAACATCAGGCGCTGATCCCGCACCATCGCCGCGCGGTACTCGTCCCAGTCGGGGTGCTCGCCCGAGGCGGTGCGGTAGTAGTCGACGAGGTCCTCCACGACCTCGTCGTGCGGGTCGGCCGCGACCGGGCTGAGCTCCGCCTTGCCCTCGAGGACGACGTACGAGCGGCCGCCGGGGCCGTCGACGTACAGGCTGGCGCGCGGGTCGCGGCGCAGGTTCCGGGTCTTGGCGCGGTCGTCGGTGAGCGAGACCCGGACGCGGGATCCGTCGAACACGTACGTCACGTTGGACAGCTGCGGCCGGCCGTCGCGCTTGAGGGTGACCAGCACGCCGAGGCCGTGGGTGCCGATCCGGTCGAGGAGGGTTTCCGTCATACCGTAAGCCTAGGAATTCAAGCGCCCTTGAAGGCAAGAAACTCCCGCACCGTGGACAGCCAGCGCTCCGGGGCCCGGCTGTGGATCCGGTGGCCGGCCTCGATCGTCTCAATTGTTGCTGAGGGCATCTGATTGGCGACGAGCGCGAACCGGGACTGGTCGAGATGGCTCCTTTCGCCGCCGGCCAGCAGCAGCGTCGGGGCCTTGACTTTCGCGAGGCCGGTCCACCAGTCGGGCTGTGGCCGTCGGAGGTCCGCGACGACGTCGCGCAGCAACCGGCGGTCACAGCGCCGCCTCGTCAGCCATCCCGCGACCAGCAACGCCGCGGGCGGCATCGGCCTGCTGGTCGGATCGCCGTCGGTCAGGTCCCTCGGCGGCACCGGCAGCTCCTCGAGGACCAGCCTCTCGACCCGGTCCGGCGCCGCCGCGGCGACCGCGCTCGCGACGTACGCGCCGAGCGAGTTTCCGACGAGCGTCACGCGATCCAGCCCGTCGAGGTCGAGCAATACCTGGTCCCGGAAGTCGTCCAGCAGGTACGGGTTGCGGCGTGGGGCATCGCCGTGGCCCAGCAGCGTCGGGCAGTGGACGCGGTAGCCCAAAGCCTCGAAGTCCGGGATGAAGCGGTTCCACGTCGACGGACCACTCGTACCGGCGTGCAAACAGATCAGATCCTTCACCGACACTCCTTTCAGAGACTGACCAGCAGTACGCCGGCCACCACCACGGCCAGCCCCGCGACGCGCGGTCGCTCACGGAGGACGACCGCACCGAGCAGCGTGCCGAGGACGACGTTCATCGACCGGCCGATCGCGACGGTCGCGACCGAGGCGACCGACAGTGCGAGCAGGACGAGTCCGTAGCTCGCGGGCATGAGTACGGCGATGGGCGCAGCCTGCCGCCACCCCCGCAGCGCGCCGCGGTGATCGCGCACGACGGCCGACAGCGTGACGACCTGGGCCACGTTCGCCACCGCGAGGTACGTCAGCAGGTCGACGTGCAGTGAACTGACCGCGTACCCGTCCCAGAGCGTGTACGCCGCCGTGCACGTGGCAACGCCAAGTCCTAGCAGCACGCCGCGAGCGGGCGTACGCGACCGAGGGGGATCCATCAGGAGTACGCCGACCAGCACGAGTGCGGCCCCGGCGAACACGCGCGGGCCGGACCCGCCCGCGAGCGCCACCAGGGCCGGAGCGGTGCCGCGGCTCACGGCGTACACAGTCGAGTAGTCCCCGAAGGTGTACGCCTTCTGCAGCGTGACGGCGTAGGTCGTGTGCAGTGCCATGCTCACGAGTCCCGCCCACCAGGCGGTGGCGAGCGATCCACGCAGCAGCAAGACGACCGACACCGGCAGTGTCAGCAGGCCGCACAACCAGATGAAGCCGGGACCGCCCAGACCGCCGCGCTTCATCAGCAGGTTCCAGGCGGCGTGGCAGCCGGCGGAGGCCGTCAGCAGGCCGATCGCGATCACGTAGACAGTGTCTACAGGATCGCGATAGACGCTGTCTACTCGACCTGTGGATCCGCTGAGGAAAGCGCCCGGATCCTGGTCCGGCGGCGGCCGGGTGGAAACCATCGGGGCATGACCGAGATCAGCGAAACCGCCCTGGTCCGGCGCCTGAACGACCGGCTGGGCTTCGGGCCTGCGCCCGGCGACCTCCGGGCCGGCGTCGACGAGACCGTACGGCGCCTGCTCGGGCCGGCCACGGACGCGGCGGCCGGTGCCCTCGCCCCGCCGACCGGACTCGCTCCGCCGGCCAAGGACAAGATGGACAAGAACCAGGACAAGGCGGGCAAGAAGCAGGGCGGGAAGCCGGACAAGGACGCGAAGAAGGCGGCGGCCAGGCAGCGGGCGGCGCAGGAGCGCAAGCTGACGGTCTGGTGGCTGGACCGGATGGTGGTGAGCCGGACCGCAGGGGAGCGGCTGACCTGGTTCTGGCACGGCCACTTCGCGACCAGCAACCAGAAGGTCCGGAACGCGGCCTGGATGCTGGCGCAGAACCAGACCCAGCGCAAGCTCGCGCTCGGGCGGTTCGGTGACCTGGCGCAGGCGATGGTCGTGGACGCGGCGATGATCCGCTGGCTCGACGGGCAGCGCAACCGCAAGGGCTCGCCGAACGAGAACCTGGCGCGCGAGTTCATGGAGCTCTTCACGCTCGGCATCGGGCACTACCAGGAGGCGGACGTGGCGCAGGGCGCCCGCTGCCTGACCGGGTGGGTGCTCCGCGAGCAGGGCGCGATGTTCCAGCGCCGGCGGTTCGACTCCGGCAGCAAGACGGTGCTCGGCCGGACCGGCGACTTCGACGCGAAGGGGTTCGCAGGGCTGGCGCTGGCCCAGCCTGCGTCGGCCGCATTCGTGATCGGGCGGCTGTGGTTCCGGCTGGTGTCGGCGACGCCGCCGGACGCCGCCACGGTTGCCCGGCTGCGGACGGCGTACGGCGATGCTCGCGACATCAGGTCGTTGCTGACGGCAATGGTCGGCGAGGCGGGTTTCAAGGATCCGTCGGCGAGTCTGGTGAAGCAGCCGGTGGAGTGGGCGGTCGGGTTGCTGCGCGCGCTGAAGCTGCGACCGGGGCAGCTGGAGGAGAAGGAACAGACCAAGCTGCTCGCCGGGCTCCGGGGGATGGGGCAGTTGCCCTACCGGCCGCCCAGCGTCGGCGGCTGGCCGGCGGGTGCGAGCTGGCTCACGACGTCGGCCGGTGTCACTCGTCTGCAGCTCGCACAGCAGGTCGCGAAGAAGGCGGACCTGTCGATTGTCGACGATGCGGCGGATCGGGTGAGCGCGGTCGGCGCCCTGCTCGGCGTCGACGGCTGGTCCGAGCGGACCCGCGCGGCACTGGCCGGTGTGAAGGAGCCTGCGCAGCTGGTCGCGGTCGCGGCCTGCGCCCCCGAGTACGTCGTGAGCGGATAGGAGGAGTTGTGGACAATCTGACAAGACGACGGTTCCTGACGCTCAGCGGTGTGACGGCCGCGGGTGCGCTGGCGGCCGGAGCGACCCAGGTGAACTGGTCGGACCTGATGACCGCGGCGGTCGACGACCCGCTGCCGAGCGACCAGTCGGTGCTCGTCGTCATCACGCTCTACGGCGGCAACGACGGGCTGAACACCGTCGTGCCGGCCGCGGACCCGGCGTACCAGAAGGCGCGGCCGGACCTGGCATACGAAGGCAACGAGGTCCTGGACCTCGGCGACGGGCTCGGGCTGAACCCGGGGATGAAGGGCCTGAAAGGGCTGTGGGACGACAAGCGGCTCGCGATCGTGCGCGGGGTCGGCTACCCGGAGCCGGATCGCAGTCACTTCCGGTCGATGGCGATCTGGCAGACCGCGTCGCCGAAGTCGCCGGTCCCGACCGGCTGGCTCGGCCGCTGGCTCGACGCGACCGGCGCGGACCCGCTGCGTGCAGTCTCGGTGGAGCCCACGCTGCCCCCATTGCTGGCAGGCGAGACCACGGCCGCGGCCTCGCTGCCGTTGCGCGGGTTGGCGTTGCCAGGTGGTGCGCTCGGTACGGCGTTCGCGGCGCTGGGCAAGGCGAGCGCGGGCGAAGGGCCGTGGCAGGCGCGGGCCGCCAAGTCACTGCTGGATCTGCAGAACGCGACGCAGGTCCTCGGTCAAGCGGTCCGGAGCGGCCACGAGCAGGAGGACGAGGACGACGAGGAACGGACGAAGGGCGCGTCCGCGGGCGGGGCGTCGCAGTTGGGTGCCCAGCTCGACCTCATCGCCGGCCTGATCGAGGCCGGGGTGCCGACCCGGGCGTACTCCGCGTCGCTCGGCGGCTTCGACACCCACGCGGACGAACGCGGCACGCAGCAGCGGCTGCTGACCGAGCTGGACGGTGCGCTGACGCCGTTCGTCCAACGGCTGCAGAAGACGGATCGCGGGAAGAACGCTGTCGTCCTCGTGTACTCCGAGTTCGGCCGCCGCGTCCAGGCGAACGGCAGCGACGGCACGGACCACGGCACCGCGGGGCCCGTCTTCGTCCTCGGCTCGAAGGTCGCCGGCGGCTTCTACGGCGAACAGCCAAGCCTCACAGACTTGTCCAACGGTGACCTGAAGGCAACCACGGACTTCCGCGACGTCTACGCCACCGTCCTCCACCAGGTCCTGGGCGCCGACCCGGCCCGAATCCTCGCCAACCACACCACCACCATCCCCGATCTCCTCCGCACCTAGGCCGCTGTCGGTGGGAGGTGGAGGTGGAAGGCTGCGCCGGGCTTCCCGTCGGGGCGGTCGGTGACAGTGAGGTCGCCGCCGTGGGCTCGGGCTACGCCTCGGGCGATGGCCAGGCCCAGGCCGGCGCCTTTGCTGTGTGGGCCGTGGACAAGGCGGGCGAAGATGCGGTCACGGGCTGCGGGCGGTACGCCGGGGCCGTCGTCCTCGACCAGTACGCCGGTCGGCGCGACCGTTATCCGCAAGGCGTGCGCGCCGGCTTGGCGGGCGTTGTCGACGAGGTTGGTGAGGACCTGGGTGAGGCGATCGCCATCAGCGGTGACGGTCCCGGCGCCACACACCTCGACGGTGACATCAGGCGCTGTCAGGCGAACGCGGGCGGCCTGAGCCTCGGCCAGCTCGCGAAGGTCCACGGGAGCTAGGTGAAGCTGCAGACCGGCGTCGATGCGGCTCAACTCGAGCAGGTCGGCGACCAGGGTGCCCGCACGGCGCGACTCGCGCACGAGCAGCAGCTCGAGCTCCTCACGCTGCTCTGCCGTGGCGTCGGGACCCAACTGGATCAGCGTCTCCGCAGCAGTCTGCAACCCGGCCACCGGCGTCCGCAGCTCATGCGCGGCATCAGCAACAAACTCCCGCATCCGATCCTCCGACCACCGCGCCGTCCCCTCCGCGTGGCGGGCCGCGCCCTCGGCACCTTCGAGGGCGTCGAGCATTTCGTCGAAGGCGGCCGCTGTCCGGCCGAGTTCGGTGTTGGCGCGTTTCGGTTGTAACCGCCCACCTCGCCGGCCGGCCGCGATCGACCGCGCCAGCCCGGTCATCGCGTCCAGGGGCGCCAGCGCGAACCGCATCCCGATCACCAGCGCGAGCGCCGTGATCAGAATCGCCAGCCCACCAGAGATCAGCAGTACGTTGCGCAGCCGGGCGCTCGCGTCGGCGAGCAGTGCCGTATCCGCGGACAGCAGCAGCGTCGCACCCTTCGTCTGCTGACCGGCCGGCAACGTCGCCTTCACCTGCCGGACGGTCCCGCCCGCGTCGACAGGCGGCGCACCGAGCTGCCGCCCGTTCCGCAGGACCAGCGTCACCCGCACCCCGTCCGCGTCCACCCGCCGCACCAAGTTGCCGGGAGCAACGTTCTGCCGTGCGAGCTGCTGCGCCAGCTGCGCCCGCCCGGTGAGCAGCGAGTCGAGGCTGCGCTCGGCCTGTGCGTCGAACACCTTCTTCACCGTCAGCCCGGTCACCGGCAGCACCACCAGCAGTACGGCGATGGCGGTCAACGTCACCCGCATCCGCAACGACAGGTTCATGAGCGCAACACGTACCCCGAGCCGCGGACCGTGTGCAGCAGCCGCGGACCGTGGGCCTCGAGCTTGCGGCGCAGGCCGCTGACGTACACCTCGACCAGGTTGTCGGCGTAGTCGTCGTACCCCCAGACCGCGGTCAGCAGCTGCGTCTTGCCGACCACTTTCCCGTCCCGCCCGGCGAGGAACGCGAGCAGCTTGAACTCGGTCGCGGTCAGGTCGATCTCTTCTCCGCCCCGGCGGACCGCCTGCGCCTCGACGTCCACCTCCAGGTCGCCGACGGTCAGCACGGTCCGCAGCCGTCCCATCCGCCGCAGCACCGCCTCCACCCGCGCGATCAACTCCGCCAGCACGAACGGTTTGACCACATAGTCGTCGGCGCCGGTCCGCAACCCGTGCAACCGGTCGTCGACGGCGTCCCGCGCGGTCAGCAGGATCACCCCCGCGTTCGACGTCTCCCGAGCGACCGTGAGCAGCTCGAATCCGTCCCGCCCCGGCAGCATCACGTCCAGCAGCACCAGGTCGGGCCGCCACGAGGCCAGCTCCCGCTCGAAGCCCTCACCGTCGGGCCGGGTGCGGACGCCGTACCCGGCCTCGGACAGCGCGATCCCGACGGCGGTCCGGATCGGTTCCGCGTCCTCGACCACCAGAACTCGCGGCGTCATCGGGCCATCCTCGCATCGCCCGCGGCCGCGGGAACGAAATCTTCAGCACATCCTCAGCGAAGCTCTCGTCACTCTCCGTGTCTCGCCGGTCGAGACCCCCGGTTCGACGGGGCGGGGGAGTTGTGCATACACTCGCTGGCATCATGCGGCACCAGCTTCTCCTCCTTCGCTGCCGCGGCGAGGCCTGACAAGGCCGGTCCCTCGCCGCGGAGTCCTGACGTACGCCGGTCGTCCCTCACGACACCCGTACTTCCGAGGAGAACCCCCGTGGCACCGAAGAACCAGCCCAAGCCTGTTCAGCAGCCGTCCGGTATGCCGACCCATCGCTACCGCGCGTTCCCGCCGATCGACCTGCCCGACCGCACCTGGCCGGCCGGGTCCGTCGACCGCACACCGCGCTGGCTGTCCACCGATCTCCGCGACGGCAACCAGGCGCTGGTCGAGCCGATGTCCCCGGCCCGCAAGCGGCGGATGTTCGACCTGCTGGTGAAGATGGGCTACAAGGAGATCGAGGTCGGTTTCCCGAGCGCCAGCCAGTACGACTTCGACTTCGTCCGCAGCCTGATCGAGGACGACGTCATCCCCGACGACGTGACGATCTCGGTGCTGACCCAGGCGCGCGAGGAGCTGATCGAGCGCACCGTGCAGTCGCTGCAGGGCTCGCCGAAGGCGACCATCCACCTCTACAACGCGACCGCGCCGCTGTTCCGCCGGGTGGTGTTCAACGTCGACAAGGCCGAGTGCCGCACGATCGCGGTCCGCGGCACCGAGACCGTGATGAAGTACGCCGACGAGATCCTCGGCGACTGCGAGTTCGGGTACCAGTACAGCCCGGAGATCTTCACCGGCACCGAGCTGGAGTTCGCGCTCGAGGTGTGCGAGGCGGTCAGTGACGTCTGGCAGCCCGCCGAGGGCCGCGAGATCATCCTGAACCTGCCGGCCACCGTCGAGATGTGCACCCCGAACGTGTACGCCGACCAGATCGAGTGGTTCGGCCGCAACCTGACCCGCCGCGAGCACAGCACGATCAGCCTGCACCCGCACAACGACCGCGGTACGGCGGTGGCCGCCACCGAGCTGGCCCTGATGGCCGGCGCGGACCGGGTCGAGGGCTGCCTGTTCGGCCACGGCGAGCGGACCGGCAACGTCGACCTGGTCACGCTGGGGATGAACCTGTTCAGCCAGGGCATCGACCCGCAGATCGACTTCTCCGACATCGACGAGATCCGCCGCACGGTCGAGTACTGCACCCAGATGCGCGTCCCCGAGCGCCAGCCGTACGCCGGCGACCTGGTCTACACCGCGTTCTCCGGCTCGCACCAGGACGCGATCAAGAAGGGCCTGGAGGCGCTCGACAAGCAGGCCGCGGTCGAGGGCAAGCCGGTCGGCGAGATCGCCTGGGAGGCGCCGTACCTGCCGATCGACCCGAAGGACGTCGGCCGCAGCTACGAGGCCGTGATCCGGGTGAACTCGCAGTCCGGCAAGGGCGGCGTCGCGTACATCATGAAGTCGGAGCACCGGCTCGACCTGCCGCGCCGGCTGCAGATCGAGTTCAGCCGGGTGATCCAGCAGTACACCGACAACGAGGGCGGCGAGGTCGGCCCGCAGCAGATGTGGGACATCTTCGCGGCCGAGTACCTGGCGCCCGGCGCGCTGTCGCTGCTCAGCGTCAACTCGACCTCCGGCGAGGGCCAGGGCGACCAGCTCCGGGTTCAGGTCTATGCCAACGGCGTACCGCACGAACTGGTTGGTGAAGGCAACGGTCCGGTGTCGGCCTTCGTGGACGCGATCAAGCCGCTGAAGTACGACGTCCGGGTGCTGGACTACCACGAGCACGCGCTCTCGGCGGGTGGCGACGCGCTGGCCGCGGCGTACGTCGAATGCGAGGTCGGCGACGACGTGTACTGGGGTGTCGGCCGGGACGCCAACATCCTCACCGCATCCTTGAAGGCGGTCGTGTCGGCTGTCAACCGCGCCACGCGCTGACCTTCCCAGAACGGCACGCCAACTGCCCGTCTCCGTGTCGGAGGCGGGCAGTTCCTGCACTCCCCGGTACCGTTGCGTCACACACCGCAACGTTGTCTCAACGTTGCCTCAAGTCGTTGACTCGATGACCAGCTATGCGCAGACTGTCTGCACAATGCGCAGATCCTTGCAAGACAGTGTTCCTAAGTCGAGCTGTTCAGGGTCTGTGCCACCGACTTTTCCCTGGTAGTCGCGTGGAGGTGAGCAGTGAGCGGTGCGGTCGACACGTCCGCGGCGAAGCTGATCGAAGGACCTGCCGTCGAACCGAGACCCTCGGCTGCTCGGCGTTTTCTCAACGCCTGGCTCGTCCGAAGACTGTTCAAGGCGGTCCTGACGATCTTCATCGTCACCACCGGTACGTTCTTCCTGGTCCGGCTGCTGCCGGGTAACCCGGTCGAGACGTACATCCAGACGCAGATCGCGCAGACCGGCATCTCGTACGAGGCCGCCGCCGCGCAGGCGCAGAACCTGTTCTCGCTGGATCCGGACGCGCCGCTCCTGTCGCAGTACGGCACCTACATGCTGAACCTGCTGCACGGCGACTTCGGCAACTCGGTGCTGTCACCGGGCACCACGGTCGCCGAGGTGATCAAGACCTACCTGCCGTGGACGCTGTTCTCGGTCGGCGTCGCCACCGTGTTCAGCTTCATCATCGGCATCGTGGCCGGCATGATCATGGCCTACCGCCGGGAGAGCTGGATCGACCATCTGCTGACGTCGCTCGGCTCGCTGCTGCACGCGATCCCGAACTACATCCTGGCGATCCTGATCGTCGTGTTCCTCGGCGTGAAGCTGCAGTTGTTCAACCTGACCGAGGCCCGCGGCTCGTACACCCCCGGCGTCGAACCGTCGTTCAGCCTGAGCTTCCTGAACGACATCTTCTACCACGCGACACTGCCGATCCTGGCCTACGCGCTGACCACGGTCGGCTCCTGGGCGCTGGTGATGAAGTCGTCGACGGTCGAGACGCTCGGCGAGGACTACGTGACGGTCGCCCGGGCCCGCGGCCTGTCCGACTCGCGGATCCGGTCCGGGTACGTCGGGCGCAACGCGGTGCTGCCGCTGTTCAGCCAGCTGGCCGTCTCGCTCGGGTTCGTGGTCGGCGGCTCGATCTTCGTCGAGCGGATCTTCGGCTACCAGGGCATCGGGTTCAGCCTGTTCAACGCGGTCAACGGCCGCGACTACCCGGTGCTGCAGGGCATCTTCCTGGTCCTGACGATCTCCGTGGTGGCGGCGAACCTGATCGCCGACCTCCTCTACAGCCAGCTGGATCCGCGGATCCGGGTCAGCGGCAAGGGCAAGGGGTGACGAGATGACCGAGGCTTCCATCCCCGTCACCTCGATCGGCACCACGGGTGTCTCGCGGTTCGCCGGCATCCTGAAGTCGCTGCGCCGCAGCCCGGCCGGGTTCATCGGGTTCGTGATCGTCGGCCTGCTGGTGCTGGTCACCGCGATCGTGCCGTTCTTCCTCCCCGAGGTCGCGCCGAACGTCAAGGAGATCCTGCTCCCGGCCGGTTCGCCCGGGCACCTGCTCGGCACCGACAACGAGGGCAAGGACGTCCTGATCCAGATGATCGGCGGCGGCCGGACGGTGATCTTCGTCGGCTTCTTCGCCGCGGCGATCTCGACCGCGCTGGCGATCGTCCTCGGCTCGCTCGCGGCGTACCTCGGCGGCTGGGTCGACTCGGTCGTCGTCACGCTGGCCGACGTCTTCCTGACCGTCCCGCAGATCGTCCTGCTCGCCGTGCTCGGCGCGTTCTTCCGGCTCGACTCGCCGATCCTGCTGGCGCTGCTGGTCGGCGGCCTGTCCTGGCCGGTGCTGACCCGGGCGGTCCGTGCCCAGGTGTTCTCGCTGAAGGAACGCGAGTTCGTCGAGGCCGCCCGGCTGCTCGACCTCGGCACGATCCGGGTGGTGTTCGTCGAGATCCTGCCGAACATGGCCAGCTTCATCCTGATGAACTTCATGATCGGCGTGACGAACGCGATCTACCAGCTGGTCGGCCTGTACCTGCTCGGTCTGGCCCCGCTGACCGGGTCGAACTGGGGCATCATGCTGAACCGCGCCTGGATCGCCGGCGCCATCTTCAACGACGCGAGCCTGGCCTGGATCCTCAGCCCGGTGGTCGCGATCATCCTGCTGCTGCTCGGACTGGTGATGATGACGAGATCCCTCGAAGAGATCCTCAACCCGCGGCTCCGGGACCGGTGAGCACGTGACGACGACTTCTTCAAGCCCCCGCGCCACGCGCGGCGGCCAGGGCAAGCCACTGCTGTCGGTCCGCGACTTCAAGGTCGAGTACCGCACCGGGTCCGGTACGACGGTGCAGGCCGTCCGCGGCGTCGACCTCGACCTGTTCCCGGGCGAGAGCCTGGCGCTGGTGGGGGAGAGCGGCTGCGGCAAGACGACGTTCGGCCTCGGCCTGCTGCGGCTGTTGCCGCGCCTCGGGCACGCCAGCGGCAAGGTCACCTTCAACCGCGGCGACGGCACCGAGATCGACGTCCTCGGCCTGGACG
This sequence comes from Kribbella sp. NPDC003557, assembly GCF_040610805.1. Classification (NCBI taxonomy): domain Bacteria; kingdom Bacillati; phylum Actinomycetota; class Actinomycetes; order Propionibacteriales; family Kribbellaceae; genus Kribbella; species Kribbella sp. NPDC003557. Next base: position 38,430 of record NZ_JBEXMY010000014.1, on the reverse strand, counting down.
GCAAGGACCTGCGGGAGTTCCGCTGGCGGGACGCGGCGATGGTCTTCCAGGGCGCGATGAACGCGTTCAACCCGGTGCTGAAGATCCGCGCGCACATGCACGACACGATGCGCGCACACACCAAGGCCAGTAGGCAGGAGATCGAGGACCGCGCGTCCGAGCTGCTCCGACTGGTCCGGCTGGAGCCGTCCCGGGTGCTCGACTGCTACCCGCACGAGCTGTCCGGCGGTATGCGGCAGCGGGTGCTGATCGCGATGAGCCTGCTGCTCGAGCCCGAGGTGCTGATCCTCGACGAGCCGACCACCGCGCTCGACATCCTCACCCAGCGCTCGGTCGTCGACGTCCTGCACGAGGTCCGCGAGCGGCTCGGGTTCTCGATGATCTTCATCTCCCACGACCTGTCGCTGGCCGCCGAGCTCGCCGACCGGGTCGCCACCATGTACGCCGGGCGCATCATCGAGACCGGCGGCGTCCGGGACATGTTCTACCGGCCGCGGCACCCGTACACGCTCGGGCTGATCAAGGCCGTCCCGCCGATCGTCGGCGACCTGCCGGACATGGAGTCGATCCCGGGCGGCCCGCCGAGCCTCGCCGCGCTCCCGAAGGGCTGTACGTTCAGCCCGCGGTGCAAGTACGCCACCGAGGAGTGCAAGGACGAGGACCCGGGTCTGTTCCCGATCACCGACGAGCCGGGTGAGGCGCACGAGGCGGCCTGCCTGCACTGGAAGGAAGTGCACCTCGAGCGTGAGGTGCCGAGCGACTTGGGGAACGCATCATGAGCGCGCTGGAGCAGTCCCCGGAGACCTCGGAGTCCACCGCCCGGACGCCGTTGATGACGCTCAGCGGCGTCAGCCAGGTGTTCGGCACCAAGGCCGGCCCGATCCGGGCGGTCGACGACGTGGACCTGTCGGTCAACCCCGGCGAGGTGCTCTGCCTGGTCGGCGAGAGCGGTTCCGGCAAGACCACGGCCGCCCGGATGGCGGCCGGCCTGTCCCGGCCGACCAGCGGTGAGGTGGCCTTCGACGGCCAGGACATCTGGTCGATGAACCGGCAGGACTTCGGCGCCTTCCGCCGCAGCGTGCAGTACGTGCACCAGGACCCGTACGCCTCGCTCAACCCGACGCGGACGATCCAGCAGACGCTCACCGCTCCGCTGCTCAAGCACGGTGTGGTGAAGACCAAGAAGGCCGCCGCCGAGCGCGCGGCCGAGCTGCTCACCAAGGTCGACCTGACCCCGCCGGAGAACTACCTGCCGAAGTTCCCGCACCAGCTGTCCGGCGGCCAGCGGCAGCGGGTCGCGGTCGCCCGGGCGCTGACGCTGGACCCGAAGCTGATCATCGCCGACGAGTCCACCTCGATGCTGGACGTGTCGATCCGGATCAGCGTGCTGGCGATGCTCGGCCGGCTGCGCGACGACCTCGGCGTGGGGTTCCTGTTCATCACCCACGACCTGGCGATCGCGAAGTACTTCGGCTGGAACGGCAAGACCGCGGTGATGTACCTGGGCCGGATCGTCGAGTTCGGGCCGACGCCGAAGATCATCAACGCCCCGACGCACCCGTACACCCGGGCGCTGATCGACGCGATCCCCGAGCCGGACCCGGATCTGACCAAGACCAAGGGCCGTGAGTCCTTGCGCAGCCTGGAGATCCCGAGCCTGGCGCACCTGCCGTCCGGGTGCTCGTTCCACCCGCGCTGCCCGCTGTTCGAGGACGGGCTGTGCGACGCGACGATCCCCGACCTGACCACGATCCGATCCGGCCAGTCCGCCGCGTGCCACGTGGTCGCGCGGGACGGCGTACCCGAGGCCGGGCCGGATGACCTGGGGGCTTGATGTCACCTCAGCTCGGCCGGATGGCCATCGGCTGGGCGGCGTTCCTGGTGCTGGCCAGCGGAGTGCTCCTGCTCACGCTGTCGCCGGGCACCCCGGAGTTCGTCGTCACCCTGTTCACCTTGTGTTTGGGCCTGCTACTGGGCCTGGTGGTCGTCGCCGGGATCGTCGTGACCCGGCGGCGGGAAAAACGCGAGGGCGGTAGTTAATCCCACCAGTAGTACCTGACCCACATGGGCGTGCGGTCAGTCCAGAAAGGACGAAGGATGAGCCCCACCGACACCAACGATCCCGGCACCAACGGAACGGGCGCTAGTGCCCTGACCAATGCGGTCTCCCGCCGGCACGTGCTCCAGCTGTTCGGCATCGCCGGTGTCGGCGCCGCCGGCATCGGTTCGCTGACGGCGTGCTCTCCGAGCTCGCCGAACAGCAACAGCGAGGGCGACGGCAAGTCCGGCAACAAGGAGTTCCACGGGGCGTACCCGTACCAGCTCCCGCCGAAGGGTCACTTCAACCTGATCGCCGGCGTCACCGACGGCATTCAGGCCAGCAACAGCCCGTACTTCGACCTCGTCTACCCGAGCGCCGGCATGTACTACTGGGCCGACAAGAAGTGGGAATGGATGATGGCCGAGTCCGGGACTCTGGACGAGGCGAACAAGACGTACACCCTGAAGCTGCGCTCCGGCCTGAAGTGGAGCGACGACAAGCCGGTGACGGCGAAGGACGTCGTGTCGACGTTCAACCTGCGCTGGCTGCTGCGCCAGCAGGAGTGGACTTTCCTGACCGACATCAGCGCCAAGGACGACACCACGGTGGTCTTCACCATCGGTACGCCGTCCACCGTGCTCGAGCGCTACATCCTCCGCGCCGGCATCCTGCCGGACTCGGTCTACGGTGAGTGGGCGACCAAGGCCGAGACCATGCGCAAGGCCAAGACCAGCCTGGACAGCGCCGAGGGCAAGCAACTGAACGGCGACTTCCAGAAGTTCCGTCCGGAGAACCCGCCGGTCTCGGGTCCGTTCAACTTCGACGTGAAGAGCATGACCAACGCGCAGATGTCGCTGGTCAAGAACGACAAGGGCCTGTTCGCCGACAAGATCGGCTTCACCAAGGTCGTCCTGTACAACGGTGAGACCTCGGACATCACGCCGGTCGTGATGAACAAGGACGTCGACTACGCGACCCACGGTTTCGCCGTGGCCAGCGAGAAGACCATGCTGGGCAGCGGGTTCCGGATCCTCCGCCCGCCGGTGTACTCGGGCCCGTCGCTGGTGTTCAACTACACCACCCACCCGGAGCTGGCCGATGCCCGCGTCCGGCAGGCCATCGCCTACGTCCTGGACCGCAGCGAGAACGGCACCGTCGCCCTCGGCGACTCCGGCAAGCCATGCAAGTTCATGGCCGGCTTCTCCGACATCCTGGTCCCGGACTGGATCTCGGACGCCGACCAGAAGAAGCTGCAGGCGTACGAGAAGGACGAGGCCAAGGCCACCAGCCTGCTGCAGGCGGCCGGCTGGAAGAAGACCGGCGGCAAGTGGACGCTGCCGAACGGCAAGCCGGCTGCCTACGACATCAAGTTCCCGACCGAGTTCGCCGACTGGAACCCGGCCGCCACCAACGCGGCCGACCAGCTGAACAAGTTCGGGTTCAACATCACCAAGCGGGGTATCACCTTCACCCAGCTGAACCCGGACGTGCTGGCCGGCAAGTTCGACATCGCCATTCAGACCTGGGGCGCTTCGAGCCACCCGCACCCGTACTTCGCGTTCGTCCAGGACCTGTACACGTTCAACTACGTGATCGCGGCGAACTCGGGCGGCAAGGGCATGAACTTCCCGCTGAACCAGACCACCTCGGCCGGTCCGATCGACCTCAAGGCCGTCGTGGACAAGTCCGCCCAGGGCCTGAACCTCGACGAGCAGAAGAAGAACATCACCGCCGCGGCGATGGCGTTCAACGAACTGCTGCCGATCATCCCGCTCTGGGAGCGCTACGGTAACAACCCGGCGCTCGAGGGCACCCGGGTGGCGAAGTTCCCGGCCGACGACGACCCGATCCTGAAGAACGCGCCGTACGCGGACAACTTCGTGATCATGGGCATGTACGCGGGCAAGGTCGGGCCGGTCTAAAGAACTGGCGTTCTGACCCGATTGTTTGGTTGGGTCGGCCGGGTGATCAGCCTTCGCGAGATCGACCCGGCCGACCTGGCCCTGTTCGACGAGTGGTACGACGCCTTCCGGGCCGGCGCGGTCGCCGGCCGGGAGGCCGCGCTGGTGACCGGCCGCGAGGCCCTCGGGTACTCGCTGCGCAACCCGAGCCCCTTGAAGCAGCGGATCGCGGTCGGCGCGTTCGAGGACGACCGGGTGCTCGCCACGATGCTGTTCGAGTACCGGCTGAACGACAACCTCGACACGGTCGAGGTCGAGATCGACGTCCCGCCCGCCCACCGCCGGCGGGGGATCGGTACGGCGCTGTGGCAGTGGGCAACGACCCGCGCCGCCCAGCTCGGCCGGACGATCGTGCAGGCCGAGGTCGCCGTACCCGCGGCCGGGTCGCCCGGCTCGGCGTTCGCGCAGCGGCTCGGATTCCAGGTCGAGCACGTCGAGGAGCATCTCGTCGTACCGCTGCCGTACGACGACCTGCTGCTGGAGCAGCTGCGCTCGGACGCGGGGCGGCTCGACGGGTACCGGCTGACCTCGTGGGCGGGGCTCTGCCCGCCGGAGCACCAGCAGGCGTACGCCGACCTGCACACCGCGATGGACCTCGACGTACCGACCGGCGGCATGACGCGTGAGGTCGTGCCGTGGACGGTCGAGAAGCTCGAGGCGAGCGAGGCCCGGATCGACCGCAGCTACCTCGCGCTGGTGACGATGGCGCACACGCTCGACGGCGCACCGGCCGGATACACGCTGATCTACCTGTCCCGCGGGGACACCGAGAACGCCCAGCAGGACGACACGCTCGTCCTGCGTGAGCACCGCGGCCACAATCTCGGCACGTTCCTGAAGCTCGCCAACCTCGAGCAACTGGCGAAACACCGTTCGACGCAACGCTTCCTGCACACCTGGACGGCGCTGACGAACACCCCGATGCGCAAGGTCAACGCCCGCTTCGGCTTCCGCGCCGTCGAGGAGCACCGCGAGCTGGAACTCCGCCTGCCCGCGCTCCGTCCGGCGGCCCGTGCCGTGATCCTGGATGAGTCCGACCGCATCCTGCTGGTCCGCTTCGAGTTCGCCGACGGCCCGCTCTGGGCGACACCGGGCGGCGGGCTGGAAGCCGGCGAGACGCTGGTCGAGGGCCTGCGGCGGGAGCTGGCCGAGGAGGTCGGGCTGTCGGGTTTCGACGACCCTGTGCACCTCTGGCACCAGGAAGTAGTTGCCGACGGCCACGCCACGGGGTACGACGGCGTTCTCAACGACATCTTCTTGATCCGCGCGAGCCACTTCACCCCGGCCGGCTCCCTGACCGCCGCCGAACTGGCCGCCGAGAACGTCCACGGGATGCGCTGGTGGACCCTCGACGAACTCGAAGCCCACGAGGGCCGCTTCGCCCCACGCGAGCTCCCGGAGCTGGTGCGGCGCCTGCTGGACAACGGCCCGCCGAGCACACCCACCCAACTCGGCTTGTGAGAGGCCTGTGCGAACTCCGTGAGAGGCAGGGGCTCCGGCCAACGAAGAAGTTAGCGTCGAAGCGTGAGCATTCGACATCAGGTTGATTGGTTCGTCCCCGTCCGGTGCCACGGCGACACCGCCACCCTGCAGACCGGTCGGCTGCCGGACGGGCCGCGTGTCGGCATCGCCTTCAGCACCTTGGACCGCCTGCGAGCCGCCTCCGGTACCCAAGACTTCCTGCGCGTCTCCGAGGACGCCCTCCACGATCTCCTCGCACCGCTCGGCATCACCCGGATCCAGCTGGACCCGGCGCTGGTCGCCCTACCCGTCGGAGGCGTCGTAGCAAGCTGAGAGCCGCAGGGGTAGGTTCGGGGCATGCGTGAATCCCAGCTCGGTGACCTGACCGTTTCCTGCCTCGGCCTCGGCTGCATGGGCATGTCCCAGTCGTACGGCGTCCGCGCCGACGACTCCGAGTCCGTCGCGACGCTGCACGCGGCCATCGACGCGGGCTGCACCTTCATCGACACCGCCGACGTGTACGGCGACGGCGAGAACGAGGAGCTCGTCGGCCGCGCGCTCGCCGGCCGCCGCGACCAGGTGGTGCTCGCGACGAAGTTCGGCTTCAAGAAGCCGGCCTCCGCCTCGGCGGTCCCGACCGTGGTGGACGGCTCGCCGGAGTACGCCGCGCAGGCCCTCGACGCCTCGCTGCGTCGGCTGGGCGTCGACTACATCGACCTGTGGTACCTGCACCGGCGCGACCCGCAGGTCCCGATCGAGGAGACCGTCGGCGCGATGGCCGCCGCGGTCGAGGCGGGCAAGGTGCGGTACCTCGGGTTGTCCGAGGTGAACGGTGAGACGGTCCGCGCGGCGCACGCGGTGCATCCGATCAGTGCCGTCCAGAGCGAGTGGTCGCTGTGGACCCGGGACCCGGAGACCGTCGTCCTGCCGACGCTGCGCGAGCTCGGCATCGGGTTCGTGCCGTTCAGCCCGCTCGGGCGCGGGTTCCTCACCGGGCAGATCAAGTCTCCTGCCGACTTTCCCGAGGACGACATGCGGCGCGGGCTGCCGCGGTTCCAGGGCGAGAACTTCCAGCGGAACCTGGACCTGGTCGCTGCGGTCCAGTCTCTGGCCGCTTCGAAGGGCGTCACGCCGGGGCAGCTCGCGCTCGCCTGGCTGCTTGCCCAGGGCAATGACGTCGCGCCGATCCCGGGGACGAAGCGGCGGTCGTACCTCGCGGAGAACCTCGGCGCGGTCGATGTTTCGCTGAGCGCTGAGGAGCTGGCCGAGCTGGACGCGGCCTTCCCGCCGGACGCGGTGGCGGGGCAGCGGTACCAGCAGGGTGGGATGGACCTGGTGGGCAAGTGATCGGCGTCACCGGTTCGACCGGACAGCTCGGGTCGCGGATCGTCGCGCGGCTGACCGGCGTACCGCTGCGGTTGATCGTGCGGGACCCGGCGCGGGCTCCGTCGGTGCCGGGCGCCTCGGTCGCGCAGGCGGCGTACGGCGAGCATGCCGCGCTGCTGTCCGCTTTCGAGGGTGTCGACGTACTGTTACTGGTCAGCGCGAGCGAGTCGGCGGACCGGGTGGCGTTGCACAAGGCCACGATCGACGCGGCGGTGGCGGCGGGTGTGCAGCGGATCGTGTACACCTCGTTCGTCGGGGCGGCGCCCGGCGCGACGTTCACGTTCGCGCGGGACCACTGGCACACCGAGCAGCACATCCGGTCTGTCGGGGTCGACTTCACGTTCCTGCGGGACAACATCTACCTCGACTTCGTGCCCGGGTTCGTAGGGTCGGACGGCGTGATCCGCGGCCCGGCGGGGGACGGGCGGGTGGCCGCGGTCGCCCGGAACGACGTGGCGGCGGTCGCGGCCGCGGTGCTGACGTCCGACGGGCATTCCGGCGCCACCTACGACCTGACCGGGCCGGCCGCGTTCACGCTGGCCGAGGCGGCGGCGGTGCTGACGGACGCCTGGGGGCGCAAGGTGCGGTACGAGCCGGAGACGCTGGACGAGGCGTACCGGTCGCGGGAGCCGTACGGCGCTCCGGCGTGGGAGGTGGCCGGCTGGGTCACGTCGTACGCCGCCATCGCCAGCGGGGAGCTCTCCGGGGTGACGACCGCGGTGCGCGATCTCACCGGGGCCGAACCGACCGGGCTCGAGGAGTATGTCCGCGCTCAGTGAGACACTACTGACGTGCCGCTCTACCGGGATCAGGCGATCGTGCTGCGCACCCAGAAGCTGGGTGAGGCGGACCGGATCGCCACGCTGCTGACCCGAGCCAACGGCAAGGTCCGCTCGGTCGCCAAAGGGGTCCGGCGGACGTCGTCACGGTTCGGCGCCCGGCTGGAGCCGTTCAGCCACGTCGACCTGCAGCTCGCCACCGGCCGCACCCTGGATGTCGTCACCCAGGCCGAGTCGATCGCCGCGTACGGCGAGGGCATCGTGGGGGACTACGCCCGGTACACGGTGGGCACCGTCCTGCTCGAGACCGCCGACCGCCTGGTCGTCGAGGAGAAGGAGCCGGCCGTCCAGCAGTACCTGCTCCTGGCCGGCGCACTCCGCGTCCTGTCCACCGGCGAACGCGAACCGGCCCTCGTCCTGGACTCGTTCTTGTTGAGGTCTCTGGCGATCTCCGGCTACGCCCCGTCCTTCGACGACTGCGCCCGCTGCGGCGAACCAGGCCCCCACCGAGCCTTCAACCCCGCCGCCGGCGGCATGGTCTGCACCTCCTGCCGCCCACCCGCCTCAGCCATGCCGTCCCCCACCACAGTCACCCACCTGGCCGCCCTCCTCACCGGCGACTGGCCCACAGCCCTCCAAGCCGACCCCAGAACCCGCCGAGAATCCACCGGCCTGATAGCCGCCTTCTTCACCTACCACCAAGACAACCAACTCCGCTCCCTACCCCACCTAGACCTAACCCCCGGCGGCAGCTGAAACCCTTCAGCAGGGGCCTTGGGAAGGCGCAACGGCGTCGCCCCCATCCGGATCCACGAGCACCGGCACGGCTTCACCGATCCGCAACTGCGTCGAGGCCTCCTGAGTCATGGAGATCTGCCCGCCGTCTCCAAGGGTGCTCTGCCAGGTGATGTCCCACTGCGCAGTCGCAGTCACCGGGTACTTGCAGTTCGCAAGCTCCCGAGAGGTCTTCACATACCGATGCCCACAGGTAGGCGAGGCCTTAACCCCCATCGACTTGTCATACGGCGTCCCAGGCCCTTCACACCGAACCGTCTGCCCATCCCCCATAGCCCAGTTAATCGCCTTCACCCGAGCCGTAGCCGTAACCGACAACCCCGGCACGCTCGCACTCCGGACAATCGGCCCCCAGGTGCCTTCCGTCTTGGTTACCCACAACCAAACCGGCATGTTCACCAAGCCGATCTGCCCGGGCGCCGGCGCTGTCTTGATGATCGGCGGCGCCAGACGCATCTCGGCGATGGCTCGGTACACGAGAACCTCGGGATCAGGGACGACCACGTCCGGTCTGCCCGGCAGCCACACCTTCCTCATCACGAGATGCCGACCTTCGTCGTAACCGCGCTCGACCGTGCAGTCCCAGATGCTGCCGTCTGTATGGCCCGCCCAACTGGGGTCGCTGAACGGTGGTTGTGGCACTGAGCGACGCAGGTAGCACTCATGCTCGTTCGACCACACGCCGAGGACCGTGTCCAGGCATTTCTGTGCGTCGGGGTCGAACTCACAGACGGTCTTCACCTTTGTCTGCTTGGTGTTCTTCCCCGGGGAGCCGGGACGATCAGGCTTGGCTGGTGGTTTCACATAGCCGGTCGCTATCCATCCGCATCCGTAGTCGTCGCAGCGCCATTCGACGCCGGGACGGGGCGGTGGCCCCGGGGGTGGCTCGTAGTACGCATATGCGGTCGCGCCGGCGGTTCCGAACATCAAGAGGGCGAGGAACGCTGCGCATCCGCGTCGTACTCCGCTCAGCATTTCGCCCCGCCTTGGTTAGAGATCAGGAACCACATCTTCAGGCCGCCCGAAGCCGATGCCGCGTAGACAAGGCGGGACTGGAACACGTGCCGACGTCCGGTGCCGCCGGGCAACACAGGCACGGGTTTGTCGTCCTTCTGAAACTTGAGGATCACTTTTGAGGCGTCGAGGCAACTGGTCAGGACGACCTCTGGTTGCGCGCCGTCGAGCTTCACCGATGTGGCTTTGGTGGTGACAATGGTCACGCTGCCGGTCTGGTACAACCCGCGCTCTATGAGTGAACGTGCCTGGTCGACTACCTCGAGGCTCCGGTCACTGCCGAGACCTGCCTTTTCGAGCGCGTTCCGATCGAGAGCCGTGGGATTTGTGAGTGCTCGGTCCGCAGCCGCGGTGGCAGCCACGAAGCGGGCCTTCGCGGCGGTGATCGCGGCCTCCTCGTCTGGGGTCCAGGTGGGAGTTGATGGTGCGGTGGACGCTGACGTAGGGGTCACGGAGGCAGTTGTGGGGGCGGTGTTCGGCCGGCCGGCCTCGGGGGAGCCCTGGCAGGCGGTTAGCGCGGTGAGGGCGCAGAGGGCTGCTGTGGCGGAGACGAGGGCCGGTCGGCGGGGCATGTGGTGGGGCTCCGTTCTTGGATGCTGTTGGTGTAAGGGTGGCATACGGAGGGTGTTCGCCGAGGCGGGTTGTCCACAGGTTGCAGGTTGCTGCAATGACGTTCGGTGAGCGGGCGTTGGCGTGGCGCGACAGAGTGGCCACCTTTGTATACAGTTTGCGCGTCTGCGGCCGGGTGGCGCTGTGCACATGTGGACTCGGTGGCGGAGCCGCGGTGGGTGGGAATGGCGCGCGGGGCGAGGTGAGTCGGGCTCGCTGCTCGTTGGTGGTGGTAGGGCGTCACGGCTCGCGGTATCGCGGGCTGCAGCGGTTGCTTCGCCACGACCAGGCCCAGAGACATGGGTCGGTGCGGGCGTCTGCGGCAGCGCGGTGTCGCGCGCTGAGCGCAGGGCGGATGGGAGCCGCGGAGAGGATGGCGACGGAGAAGTCGCCCGTAGCGCCGCGTTGAGCTGACCACACTCCGCCGGACTGGACCTGACCGCCGACCCCAACCCCCATGGCAGCTCGACTGTGGGGAACTATGCGCCAGTCTTGGTTAGAAACGAGGATTGAGGCTATCCGACTGGATGCCACCAATCCCAGATGTGGTTCCGGATCGCGCACGCTACTGGTTCAGTTCGACTCCGTACCCCTACTCGAGCCCCGGCCCACCGGTCGTCCTCCACGCCTCAGGAGCCTCCGCCAGAACCTGCATAGTCCCAGGCCCACTGACCGCTTCAAACGCCGCGTACTGAGTGGACTTCTGCTGGTCACCGTCAACGCCCGGTTCGCCTGCTGCGGATGCTCGTCGAGCAGGTCGATCCGAGAATCCAGCTTGGGCTGATACAGGACCGAGCAAGTCACCCAAAAAGGGGTTTCGATAACGCCGGATATCCGTCACGTGGACAACTAGCAGTCCACCCCCGATGCACAGGACCGGCCTCACACACCGCCGTTCATTAGTACGTCGACCGGAACGGATGCTCGCCGGCCGCGACACGCTTTCGGAGGACGTCGCGTCCGATGGCGACGGAATCCGCCACCTGGCCGGTCGGGAGCTCCGTCCTGCAGCGGCTCGATCTTTACCGAACCCTCGGAACGTGTCGCGTCCAGCGCATGCTGCGAGATCCAGAACGCGCCGGTGAAATGTCCTCTCGCACGCCGTCCGGCCCGATCACCGCCGGCCCACCCGCCGGTCACCTTCCTTTGACTCATCAGTCCAGGCATTCCCAGATCGTCCGTCAGCACTCAGCGTTGGCAGCCGTGGCCTGACCACCGACAGGATCCACGAGATGAGAACGGCTTCGCCGATCCGCCGCTGACTGGACGCCTGCTGAGTCAAAGACATACGCCCACCTCCTGCTCGGTGACCAACCTCCAGCGTTTCCCGCCACCCGTCGCGGACGGTGCATAGACAACGCGCGACGACACCTTCTTGTGTGTCTTGGCCCCGGCGCCGCTAGTCACCGGCTTGTTGTCGGCCTGGGAGCGGATGACGATCGCAGAGCTGTCGATGCAGTTGATGAGCCGGACCTCGGGCTGCTCCAGTTTGAGGTTGACGGAAGACACCTGGATGGTCGTGACCTTGGTGTGGCCGGTGGCGTACCAGCCGTATTCCTGGAAAGTGGCGAGGTCCTGCAACACCGTGGTCATCCACGCACCTCCGTTGCCGGCGCTGGCCAATCTGGCCTCGTCTGCCGTGGCAGGTGACGTCAAGGCAACGTCGATCGCAGCGCGGGCAACCGCGTACTGCTTCTTCGCTGTTGCGATCGCCGACTGCTCAGCCGGTGTCCAACTCTGTCCAGAAGGTGTCGGCGACGGGGTCGGCGACGTCGTTGGTGGCGGCGCCGTGTGCGGTTGGCCCGCCTCCGGCGATCCGGTGCAGGCTGTGAGCGCCAGCAGGGCGCAGAGAGCCGCAAACGCGGCTCTGGTTGACGAGCGGCGCGGCACGTGGTTTTTGCTCCGATCTTGGGCGCTGTTGGTGTAAGCGTGGCATACAGGGAGTGTTCGACGGGGTGGTTATCCAGAGGTTGCAGGTTGCTGCACTGACGGTCGGCGCTGCGCAAGCTGGACCAGGTGACAGGGAGCCTCGCGGTAGGGCGCTGAGCGGGCGAGGCAAGGCCTGGGGGGAGTCGTTGGTTGTCGGCGCCGGCGTGCGTGGCGGAGCGGGATCCAGGAGCTGTTCGGTAAGGGCGGTAGGTGTGTGGAGCGGGCGGTCGCCGCGCGGTAGCGCGCACTCGCGCGCTAAGCACGGGGTGGGTGGGAGCGGCGCGTAGGACGGCGACGGAGGAGCCGCCCGTAGCACCGCGCTGGGCTGATCAGCCGTCTGCCGAATCAACCCGTACGAACTCAACCGATCGTCCTCACCTCCGTACGTGCTTACACGTGCCTCCTCGCCCCGTGCCTCTCGCCCGTACGTCCTTACCCGTGCGTCGTCACGCGGCCACCGGCTCCACCCCGGTACGCGCCCGTTCGTCCCAGACCGGTGCCTGCTTCGTGTTCGTGGGGTGGGTGGGAGACTTCGGGGTATGTCGCCTATTGGTCGTCGTCGGGGTCGTGGGTTGGTGGGGGTGCCGGAGCGGAAGGCGGTGGTGGCGCCGGAGCCGCATCCTTCCGGGGCGCGGCCGCCGGCAATTCCGCTGGAGCTGGTGCCGCGGCATGTGGCGATCGTGATGGATGGGAACGGGCGGTGGGCCAAGCAGCGGGGGCTGGCTCGGACCGAGGGGCACAAGGCGGGTGAGGCGAGCCTGCTGGATGTGATCAAGGGCGGGATCGAGATCGGGGTGAAGTACATCTCGGCGTACGCGTTCTCGACCGAGAACTGGGCGCGGTCGCCTGACGAGGTGCGGTTCCTGATGGGGTTCAACCGGGAGGTGATCCACCGGCGGCGGGACGAGCTGGACGCGATGGGGGTCCGGGTCGTGTGGTCGGGGCGGCGGCCGCGGTTGTGGAAGAGCGTGATCGACGAGCTGGAGTACGCGCAGGAGCGGACCAAGCACAACGACACGATCACGCTGCAGTTCTGCGTGAACTACGGCGGCCGGGCGGAGCTGGCGGACGCGATGCGGTCGATCGCGCGGGAGGTTGCCGAGGGCAAGCTGAAGCCGGACCGGATCTCCGAGCAGACGATCGCCCGGCACCTGTACGCGCCGGACATCCCCGAGGTGGACCTGTTCGTGCGGTCGTCGGGGGAGCAGCGGACGAGCAACTTCTTGGTGTGGCAGCTGGCGTACGCCGAGATGGTGTTCCTGGACACGCTGTGGCCGGACTTCGACCGCCGCGACCTGTGGCGGGCAATCGAGATCTACGCGCAGCGGGACCGGCGGTACGGCGGTGCGGTGCCGAACGAGGTCACGGCGGGGGAACCGGATTCACCCCGGTAGCGTCTAGGCTCGTTGCAAGTGTCAACGACATGAACGGGTGATGCAGCGTGCAGGACCAGCCGACGGACGAGACCCCGCAGCAGGTTGTCGAGCGGGAGCTACGCGCCGCGCAGGAGCAGGTCCGGAAGGTGGCCGAGAAGCTGCGCGCCGGTCTGGCCGAGGACGACCGCCGCCTGGCCGAGGCACGCCGAGCGACGCAGCCCGAGGCACAGCAGACGACACCGCACCCCGCGCAGCACCAGACCCAGCACCAGGCCCAGCACCAGGCCCAGCACCAGGCCCAGCACCAGGCCCAGCACCAGGCCCAGCAAGCGGCCCAGCAAGCGGCCCAGCACCCGGCGCAGCAGCAGACCCAGCATCAGGCCCAGCAAGCGGCGCAGCACCCGACGCAGGCTCCGGCGCAGTACCCGAACCAGGCTCCGGCGCAGCACCAGACCCAGCACCCGGCGGAGGACCAGTACTGATGGCGAACGAGAACGACATCGCGATCCTCACCGACCGGGTGGCGCAGACGATGCGCCGGGCCCGGATCGTGCTCGAGAACTCGGCCGACGCGCTGAGCGGCGAGAACTTCGGCCGGCTGCTGCAGGCCAGGATGGAGGACGTCCGGTCGCTGTCGGGGGCGGCCGAGCGGGTCCAGGAGGCCGAGTTCGAGGCCGAGGTGCAGCGCCGGATGGCGGACCGCACCCAGGACCCGCGTGACGCCGAGAGCGCACGCGAGGCGCGCGGCGACGTACTGCGCCCGTTCGGGTATGCACAGGAGGAAGGGCAGGACATCGTGCGGCGGATGAACGCCGCCCAGGAGCAGCTCGCCGAGTTCCGGCACGATCTCCAGCTGAGCGGGAGTGCGCTGGACGAGGCACTCGGCGACGTCGACACGCTCGGGACCTTTCCCGAGTCCCGCGCCACGGCAGAGGGATTGCGCTCGAGGCTGCACCACCTCCGGACCCTCACCGCGGACGCGGACACCGGACTGCGGACGGCGAGCAACCACCTCGAGGACGCGAAGGGCGCCGCGCAGCAGTTCGGGCGCGTGCAGATGGACGTCGACAGGTACCGGCTGTCCACCGCGATCAGGGAGACCGGCGAATCGCTGAAGGACGACGTGTCCAAGACCCAGGAAGGTTTGGGATCGGTACGGGACGGCCTCGTGGCTGAGCGGCAGAACGTCGAGGAGATGGCGCAGTACGGCCACGAGCAGGCCGAGCTCGCGGATGCGATGCGTGCCGGGCTGAACCCCACGCCGGCGGCCGCGCAGACCGGTGACCGAACCACCGCCGAGCCAGGCAACGGCGCCCAGGACCCGCGCCTACGGTTGGCGCACCAGGCCTCGGATACCAGCCACGAGCGCTGAAGCAGCTCAGCTCGCCAACCACGAGCGCTGAAGCAGCTCAGCTTGCCAGCCACGGGCGCTGCAGCAGGTCAGCGTCCGGGCGACGGCAGCAGGCCTCGTTCGATCGCGACGGTGACGGCGCGCGTCCGGTCGTCGACGTCGAGCTTGGCGAACAGCCGCTGGAGATGCGTCTTGACCGTGGCCTCGCCGATGAACAGTTCGCGACCGATCTCGGCGTTGCTGAGCCCGCGGGCCACCGCGGCCAGCACCTCGAGTTCGCGCGGTGACGGCTGCGCCGCCGCGGGCGTGGCCGGTGTCCGCAGACGCGACATCAGCCGCGCAGCGACCGGCGGTGCGAGGACGGTCTCACCGCGCGCGGCGGCGCGGATCCCGTTCAGCAGCTCAGCATGCGGGGTGTCCTTCAGCAGGTATCCCGCCGCGCCGGCCTCGACCGCGTGCAGGATCTCCGTGTCGGTGTCGTACGTCGTCAGCACCAGCACCCGCGTCGACGGGTAACCGGACACGATCGCGCCGGTCGCTGCCACGCCGTCCATCCGCGGCATCCGCAGATCCATCAGGACGACGTCGGGGCCTGTCGACTCGACCAAAGCCAGCGCCTCCGCGCCGTCGCCCGCTTCGCCGACGACCGAGATGTCGTCGGTGACCGCGAGCATCCCGCTCAGCCCGGACCGTACGACGGGGTGATCGTCGACCACCAGTACCCGAATCACACATCCTCCTGCACTGCCGGAATCAGGACCTGCACCCGGGTGCCGTGACCGGGCGTGCTCTCCACCTCGACGGTTCCGCCGGACTCCTCGACCCGCCCGCGCATGGCGCTGAGCCCGAAGCCGCCGGACACCGACCCCGGCGTGAACCCGGATCCGTCGTCGCGGATCTCGATCCACACCCGGCCCTCGGACAATCCGAGCGTGATCAGCACCTGCGTGGCCGCCGCGTGCTTGCGGACGTTCGCCAGCGCTTCCTGCGCCGACCGCAGCAGCACGACCTGCTGCGCCTGCGGCAGCGCGGCCACCTCGTCGTCCGGTAGGTCCAGCGCGACCTGTACGTCGACCCCGGTCTCCGCGGCGAACCGCTCCGCCTGCCGGCGCAGTACCTCGGTCAAGGTTGCCTCGGACAACGCAACCGGGGTGAACGCGGCAACCAACGCCCGCGCCTCGGCCAGGTTCTCCCGCGCGGTGTCCTCGATCGCCGACAGCCGGGCCGCCGCGCCGTCGGCCCCGCCGCGGGACAGCTCGACGGCGGCGGCCTGCGCGAGCATCACGATCGACGTCATCCCCTGCGCGAGCGTGTCGTGGATCTCGCGCGCCATCCGCTCCCGCTCGGCCATCACCCCGGCGCTGTGGTGCGCCTCGGCGAGCTCGTCCCGCGCCGACTCGAGTTGCTCGATCAGCTCGGCGCGCTGCTGGCTCTGGGTGATCACCTTCTCGATCCAGATCCCGAACAGCAGGCTGACCACGAGACTGACCAGCATCCACGGCAGGATCTCCCAGAACGCGTCCCAGCCCCACCCGGCGCTCCACAACTGCGCCGTCCCGACGCCGACCACCAGCAGCAGGCTGAGGCCGACGCCCTCGCGGATGTCCTCGCACAGCAGCCAGATCTGCGCCGACGCGATGAACATCAGGAACACCGACTGCGGGTAGATCCCGATCAGCACCATCAGGCACCCGATCAGCAGCAGCCGATAGGCGTACGACGGGAGCGCCCGCCGGGACCGGATCGCGGGCAGCCCGATGAACTGGTACGCCGCGGCGAGCGCCACGACCGCGCCGGCGTACACCGCCTGCCGTGTCGCGCCGAGATCCCCGGTGAACGACAGCGCCAGCGTCATCCCGAGCAGCACCCAGAAAACGATGTGCCAGCCGATCAGCGTCCGTGTCCAGACGGGTTGGCCGGCACCGTCGCGAGAGCTCTGCACGGACCCCATCATCCTCCACACCCGGATCCAGACACGGGGTCCGGTCCAGGCGGGCCGGTCCATCAGCCCGCGTCCCGCCGGGTCCAGCGGAACAGCCGCTGGGCGAGGAACAGGCCGACGAGCAGCCAGACGGTGAGCACGATCGCGCCGGTCCCGAGCTGCCAGGACCCGCCCGGCTCGTTCACCTCGTACCCGTCGGGCAGGAACACCGACCGCATGCCCTGCGCGAGCCACTTCAGCGGGAAGAACTCCGACACCGTCCGCATCCACGCGGGCAGGCTGCTGTAGACGAAGTACACACCGGAGATGAACTGCAGCAGCAGAACCACCGGCGTGACCACCGCGGACGCCGCCCGGCCGGACTTCGGGACCACCGAGAACGCGATGCCGAGTACCGAGCCGGACGCGGTGCCGAGCACGAAGATCCACAGGAAGTTCAGCCACTTCTCCGGCGACGACGGGACGGCGACGCCGAGCAGCAGGCCGGCGATCGTCAGCAGCAGCGCGAACTGCAGCACGGAGGTGACCAGGACCATGCCGATCTTGCCGATGAAGTACGACTGCGGCGACATCGGCGTACCGCGGAGCCGCTTGAGGACGTCCTGGTCGCGCTCGATCGCGATCGCGATGGCCAGCGACTGGAAGCTGGTCAGGAAGATGCCGGAGGCAATCATCCCCGGGGTGAAGTAGGTCGCGGCCGTGACGCCGCCGGAGAAGTCGGTGCCGCTGAACACGGCGGAGAAGATGCCGAGGAAGATGATCGGGAAGAAGAACGTGAAGATCAGCTGCTCGCGCTCGCGGAAGAACTCCTTCACCTCGATCCCGGTGCGGGACAGGCCGACCTTCAGCGGCGACGGCAGTACGGTGCGCACTTCAGGGCTCACTGCGCGGCTCACGCGAGTGCTCCTTCCGGTTCCGGAGCGGCAGACGAGTCTGCGGTCGCCCCGATCAGTTCCAGGTAGATGTCTTCCAGGCTCGGTCGCCGGACCTGCAGCTCGGGCACTTCCGCGCCGTCGTACTCGGCCATCAGCCGGGCGATCTCGGCGGTCGGCCGGTCGGTGCGGATCTCGCGCGGGCCGTCCGCGGTCAGCCAGGAGACGCGCGCGGTGCGGGCGCCGCGGCCGCCGAGCGTGTCCGGCGTCGCGACCTCGACCATCCGGCCGTCGGCGATCACGCCGACCCGGTCGGCCAGGTGCTCGGCCTCGTCGAGGTAGTGGGTGGTGAGGAGGATCGTGGTGCCCTCGGTCCGGAGCTCCTCGATCAGCGTCCAGAACTGGCGCCGCGCCTCCGGGTCGAACCCGGTGGTCGGCTCGTCCAGGAACAGCAGCTCCGGGTTGCCGATCACGCCGAGCGCCACGTCCAGGCGGCGACGCTGCCCGCCGGACAGGTTGCGTACGCGGGTCCTGCGCTTCTCCTCGAGCCCGACCGCGGCGATCACCTCGTCGGGGTCGCGCGGGCTCGGGTAGTACCCGGCGAAGTGCCTGATCATCTCCGTGACCGACAGCACCGCCTCGTCCCGGGTCGTCTGCGCGACGATCCCGAGCCGCGCCCGCCAGTACCGGTCCCCGTGCGCCGGGTCGGTGCCCAGCACGCTGACCTCACCCTCGTCGGCCCGGCGATACCCCTCCAGAATCTCCGTGGTCGTCGTCTTCCCGGCCCCGTTCGGCCCGAGCAGGGCGAACACCTCGCCCCGGTGGATGTCCAGGTCGACCCCGTCGACCGCCACCTTGTCCGGGTACCGCTTGACCAGACCGCGCACCCTCACTGCGTCGTCGTTCTCCATACCCCAACCCTGACGGCCGGAGGCCTGGCCCGGGGAGCACCGGCCGACGGACCGGCTGTCCCCCGACCGGTGGACAGCGGTACACGCCGAAGGGGGCTGACGGGAGTGGCCCGGGACGGTTAGGTTCGGGGAATGGCTCAGACGGTGCGTGGTGTGGTGGCGGCGGGCAAGGGTGCGCCGGTGTCGATCGAACAGATCACGATCCCGGACCCGGGTCCGGGCGAGGCGGTCGTGCAGGTGCAGGCGTGCGGGGTCTGCCACACGGATCTGCACTACCGCGAGGGCGGGATCAACGACGAGTTCCCGTTCCTGCTCGGGCACGAGGCCGCGGGCATCGTGGAGGCGGTCGGCGAGGGCGTCACCGACGTCCAGCCGGGCGACTTCGTCGTACTGAACTGGCGGGCGGTCTGCGGCAACTGCCGCGCCTGCCTGCGCGGCCGGCCCTGGTACTGCTTCAACACGCACAACGCCAAGCAGAAGATGACGCTCGCCGACGGCACCGAGCTGAGCCCGGCGCTCGGCATCGGAGCGTTCGCGGAGAAGACCCTGGTCGCGGCCGGGCAGTGCACGAAGGTCGACCCGGCGGCGAAGCCCGAGGTCGCGGGCCTGCTCGGGTGCGGTGTGATGGCCGGCCTCGGCGCCGCGCTCAACACCGCCGACGTGGGCCGCGGTGACACGGTCGCCGTCATCGGTTCGGGCGGTGTGGGTACGGCGGCCCTGGTCGGCGCCCGCCTCGCCGGGGCCGCGAAGGTGATCGCGATCGACATCGACGAGCGCAAGCTCGCCACCGCGCAGGAGCTCGGCGCCACGCACACGGTCAACTCGAAGTCCCTCGACCACGACGGGGTCGTCGCGGCGGTGCAGGACCTCACCGGCGGGTTCGGCGCCGACGTCGTGATCGACGCGGTCGGCCGGCCCGAGACCTGGAAGCAGGCGTTCTACGCCCGCGACCTGGCCGGCACGGTCGTCCTGGTCGGCGTACCGACGCCGGACATGCGCCTGGAGATGCCGCTGCTGGACTTCTTCGGCCGCGGCGGTTCGCTCAAGTCGAGCTGGTACGGCGACTGCCTGCCGACCCGCGACTTCCCGATGCTGATCGACCTCCATCTCCAGGGCCGCCTGCCGCTGGACAGCTTCGTCTCCGAGACGATCGCGCTGGACGAGGTCGAGGAGGCTTTCGCGAAGATGCATCACGGGGACGTGCTGCGCTCGGTCGTCGTCTTCTGACCGTGGAGGACTTCGAGCCGTACCGGCGGGAGCTGCTGGCGCACTGCTACCGCCTGCTCGGATCGCTCCACGACGCCGAGGATCTGGTCCAGGAGACGATGCTGCGCGCGTGGCGGGCGATCGACACGTACGACGCCGAGCGCGCCTCGCTGCGGACGTGGCTGTACCGGATCGCGACCAACGCCTGCCTCACCGCGCTGAAGGGCCGCGGCCGCCGGGCCCTCCCGTCCGGCCTCGTCGGAGCCGCGACCGACCCGCAGGCGCCGATCGAGCCGGCCCTCGATGTTCCGTGGCTGCAGCCGTTCCCGACCGACCCGGCGGCCGTGTTGTCGGCCAAGGGCAGCCTGCGACTGGCGTTGATCGCGGCGATGCAGTACCTGCCCGCACGGCAGCGAGCAGTGCTGGTACTGCGGGATGTGCTGGACTGGTCCGCCGCCGACGTCGCCGACGCGCTCGACACGACGCCGGCCTCGGTGAACAGCGCCCTGCAACGTGCCCGGGCGCGCCTCGCCGAGGTCGACCTGCACGAGGACGACGTCGACGAGCCGACCGATCGGGAGATCCGCACGGCCGTCGAGGACTACGTGCGCGCCTTCGAGGCCGCCGACGTCGAAGCGCTCAAGACGATGCTCGCCGAGCGGGTCGTGCTGGAGATGCCGCCGGCGCCGCTGTGGTTCGTGGGCCGCGACGCGTACGGCGGATTCATCGAGCGGGTGTACGCGATGCGTGGCCCGGCCTGGCGGCTGCTGCCCACGGTGGCGAACGGTCAGCCCGCCGTCGGCGCCTACGCACGCGGCGACGACGGGCGGTACCACGCGCACAGCCTGCAGGTCTTCGCCGCCACCAAGGCCGGGATCACCCACAACGTCACGTTCTTCGACCAGACGCTGTTCGCGTCGTTCGGCCTGCCGTCAGACCTGGAATGAGATCCAGAGGTCCGGCTCCGCGTCCGGCTTGCCGGCGATCGGCCGGGCCTCCTGGGTCCACACGTCGCCGGAGATCTCGGTCGCGACCCGCTGCCAGAACCTGACCGCCTTCTCGTTGTTGGCCTGGAACGCGACCTCGCACGGGCCGGGGTGATGTGACAGCACCTCCTGGACCGCCCGCAGCCCGAAGCCGCCGCGACGGACAGGACGCACCATGAAGAACGCGTTCAGCACGTGAACCGGCTGCTGCAGTGCGCGCATGAAGCAGAACCCGACCGGGTTCTCACCGAGACAGATGAGGTACCCGGCCCACTCGGCGTGACCGGTGAGGACGTTCTCCAGCCACTCGGTGCGGTAGCTGCCGTCGGGGCGCGGGAGCTGGCCCTGGAACTCGGACATGTCGTGGCGGAACATCAACCACAACCGCTCCATCACGGGTCGGTCGGAGGCCTCCACACGGCGCACCAGAAGATCGGACATTGGTCTCCTTCGAAGGGGGTCGGAAACGCAGAAAAGCCTCCCGCCGGAAGAGTCCGGTACGGAAGGCTTACTGCGGTCAGTTTATCAGTCGCGCGGCGCGGTCCGGTTACGGAACGGCGGTGCCGCCGTACACGGTGATCTTGTAGTCGGTCACCGCGAGGGCGAGCTGCAGATCGCGCAGCTGCCGCTGGATCCGCTCGCGGTGCTCCTGCATCAGGGCGAGCCGCTGCGGCGCGGTGTGCTCGCCCTCGTGAACCAGCTCCAGGTAGTGGCTGATCGTGCCGATGGACATCCCGGAGGCACGCAGCCTGCTGATGAACACGATCCGCGCCATCGCCCGCTCGTCGTAGCTGCGATAGCCGGCGGCGTCCCGGCGTACGTCGAGCAGGCCGATCCGCTCGTAGTACCGCAGGGTGTGCGCGGTGAGGCCGGTGAGCTCGGAGGCTTCGGCGATCGACAGCTGCTCGGGCAGATCGTCCGGCAGCTCGAGCAGGCACAGCAGGTCCCGGTCGATCGGCTCCAGTACCTCGGTCGCGGTCATGTCCACGACGGTATGCCTTCGAGTGCGCTCGAAGGCAAAGGTGACCTACGTCACGCCCGCTGGCACTCCGCGCAGGTGCCGAAGATCTCCAGGGTGTGGCTGACGTCGGCGTACCCGTGCTCGGCCGCGACCTTGTCGGCCCACCGCTCGACGGCCGGGCCTTCGACCTCGACGGTCCGGCCGCAGTTGCGGCAGACCAGGTGATGGTGGTGACCCTTCGAGCAGCGCCGGTAGGCGGTTTCGCCGTCGGCGGTGCGCAGGACGTCGACCTCGCGGGAGTCCGCGAGCGCCTGCAGGGTGCGGTAGACAGTGGTCAGGCCGACGGCCTCACCGGCGGACCGGAGCTCCTGGTGGATCTCCTGGGCGGTCCGGAAGTCGTCGATCTTGTCGAGCGCGTGCGCGACCGCCGCGCGCTGACGGGTCGAGCGTGTCCCGATAGCCACCGTTCCTCCTGTCATGTCTTTACCGCCGTCCAGTCTCTCAGAAGTCAGCAACCTGTTGCTGCATCAGTGCTCGTCCCAGTGGTCACCGTGTGCCGCGTGCAGGTGACCGTCGTGCACGTAGTCGACGTGGTCGCCGTGCTCGACCTTCTTGTGCCCGCACTCCGGGTTGTGCGCGTGCGGGTGCCCGGCACTCACCACATGCGGCTCCGGCGTCGGCACGCCGATCTCCGGCTCCTCGTCCGCGAGCGGACGCGCCCGGCCGGCCCGCCGTCGCAGCAGCGTCCCGACCGTCGCCGCCACCACGAACCCGGCCAGCGCCAGTACGACGATGGTTGCCCCGGGCGCGACATCCGCGTTGTACGACGTGACGATCCCGGCCAGACAGGCGGCTACACCGATCACGCACGCGGTGATGAACGTACTGCGGAACGAACGCGTCACCTGCTGCGCCGTCGCGACCGGGACCACCATGAGCGCGCTGACCAGTAGCAGCCCCACAGTGCGCATCGCGACCGTCACAGTGACCGCGGCCATGACAGCGATCACCAGGTTGAGCAGCTGGACCCGGAGTCCCGTCGTGCGGGCGAACTCCTCGTCCTGGCACACGGCGAACAGCTGCGGGCCCAGGCCGATCGCTACGACCAGTACGGCGATGGCCAGGCCAACCACGACGTACAGGTCGCTCTGGGAGACCGTGGTGAGTGAACCGAACAGGTAGGTGTTCAGCGTGGCTGCGCCCTGACCTGCCAGCCCGATGAGCAGCACACCGCCCGCGATACCGCCGTAGAAGAGCAGAGCGAGTGCTACGTCGCCTGTGGCCTTGCCGCGGGCGCGGACCAGTTCGATGGCGGTCGCGCCGGCGATCGACACGATGATCGCGGTCAGCACCGGTGCGCTCCCGGTCAGCAGACCGAGCGCCACACCGGTGATCGCGATGTGACCGATGCCGTCACCCATCAGCGACAGCCGCCGCTGCACCAGATACGTCCCGATGGCGGGCGCCGACAGCCCGGTGAGCAGGCCCGCGATCAGGGCCCGCTGCATGAACTCCAGCTGGAACATGGTCATGACGGGAGCCACCCCGGTTCGTCGTCGGTGGTGTGCGAGTGGTGGACGTGGGCGTGCGTCTGCGAGGCGTGCGGGGGACCGTCGTACACGATGCGGCCGCGGCGCATCACGACCGAGCGGTCGATCAGGGCGTCCATCGGGCCGAGGTCGTGGCTCACCATCACCACGGTCGTGCCGCGCGCGACCCGCTCCCGGATCGCGTCGGCGAAGATCTGCTGGCTGGCCAGGTCGACCCCGGCCGTCGGCTCGTCGAGGATCAGCAGCTCGGGGTCGGACACCAGGGCGCGCGCGATCAGCACCCGCTGCTGCTGCCCGCCGGACAGCTCGGCGACCGCGTCCTTGCGCCGGTCGGCCATGTCGACGACCTGCAGGGCCTCCTCGATCGCCTGCTTGCCGGCGGCGCCGAGCGGCGTGAACAGCCGCCGCTTCGACAGCAGGCCGGACGACACCACCTCGTACACCGTCGCCGGTACGCCGCCGGCCGCGGT
This sequence comes from Kribbella sp. NPDC003557, assembly GCF_040610805.1. NCBI lineage: Bacteria > Bacillati > Actinomycetota > Actinomycetes > Propionibacteriales > Kribbellaceae > Kribbella > Kribbella sp. NPDC003557. Next base: position 14,830 of record NZ_JBEXMY010000014.1, on the reverse strand, counting down.
GATGCGCTGCGGCACGTACCCGACCCGGCGCCAGTCGCGGAACCGGGGGACCGGCGTCCCGAACAGCCGGACCTCGCCGCGGGCCGCCGGCAGCAGCCCGACCACGGTCTTGATCAGCGTGGACTTGCCGGAGCCGTTGGTGCCGAGCACGGCGACCACCTCGCCCTGGCGGATCCGCAGGTCGATGCCCCGAAGCACCAGGCGGCCGCCCAGGTCGACCGAGAGATCGGCGACCTGGACGGCCTTGGCCTGTTCAACTGTCACGAGCAGCCGTTCGCTTTCTGTAGCTCTTGCAGGTTCCGCCGCATCAGGGTCAGGTAGGTCTCCTGGGAGTTGGCGTCCGACAGGCCCTCGATCGGGCTCAGCACGGCGGTCTTGACGCCGACGTCCTTCGCGATCGTCTCGGCCACCTTCGGACTGACCAGCTCCTCGTAGAAGATGGTCGTCACGTGCTGGGCCTTCACGATGTCCTGGACCTCCTTGATCCGGGCCGGCGCCGGCTCCGCGTCGGGCGTGAACCCGGCGATCCCGACCATCGTCAGACCGTATCGCTTCGCGAGGTAGGCGAACGCCTCGTGGCTGGTCACGAACGTCTTCAGTGTGCAGTTCGCCAGACCGGTCCTGTAGTCGGTGTCGAGCTTGCCGACCTGGTCGAGCAGCGCCTTGGCGCGCTCGCGGTACCCCGCGGCGTTGGCGCTGTCGACGCTGACCAGCCGGTCCTCGACCGCCTTCACGACCGCCGCGTAGCGCACCGGGTCGAGCCAGAAGTGCGGGTCGAGGGCGCCGTCCTTGTGCGCGGCCGCCTCGGCGCCCTCCTCGTGCTCCTCGAAGTCGGCGCCGGTGGCCTCGAGCTGGGCGGCCGGCGCGACGTCGAAGCCGGCGTCCTTCGCGTTCTGCTCGACGGCCTCGTCGACGGCGGGCTGCAGATCCTTCTCGAAGACGACCAGCTTCGCCTCGGCGATCTCGCCGACCTGCTTGGGGGTCAGCTCGAGGTCGTGCGGCTCCACACCGGGCGCGGTCAGGGTGGTGACGTTCACCGCGTCGCCCCCCACTGTGCGGGCGATGAACTCGAGCGGGTAGAACGAAGCCACGACGTCGAGCTTGCCGCCACCGGAGTCGTTGGCGGAGCCGCCGCACCCGGCCAGGGTGAGGGCGGCCAGGGCAGTGGCGCCGGCGACAGCAGCTCGAAGACCAGATCTCATGACAATCATTTTCATTTAACTGGAACTGATTGTCAAAACAGGGAGTTCACGATGGCCAGCCGTAACGTCGGGAGACGACGTGCCGACCGTAGGGGCAACCGCCGCCGGGGGCTCGACATTCCCCAGGGCCACGGCCATGGGCACGGCCACGGGGACCACGTGGTCGACACGTGGGTGGTGGACTCGGACGCGGTCGTCGCCCGCCGGGTCCGGATCGTGGTCGCCGCGGTGCTGACCCCGCTGCTGCTGGCTGCCGTGGTGCTGATGATCGTGATGTGGCCCGGCGGCGGCGTGAAGGTCGCGTCGTACCAGACCGCCACCGCGCGCGGCGAGGTCACCGCGGTGAAGGCCTGCCCGAACGTGAAGGACCAGTGCGACGAGGCGACGGTCGAGCTCACCAGCGGGCCCGACAAGGGCCAGGTCGTGCCGATCCAGGTCCCGAAGTCCGGTCAGACGTCGATCCCGGTCAAGGCCGGCCAGTCGATCATGCTCGGCGTGCAGGACGCGCCGACGGTCGCCGACCGGTACTCCTACGTCGACCACGACCGGACGAAACCGCTGCTGTGGCTGGCGGTGGTCTTCGCGGTCGCCGTCGTCGCGTTGTCGCGCTGGCGCGGTTTCGCCGCGTTGATCGCGCTCGCGGTGACGGCGGTGATGCTGACGCAGTTCATCCTGCCGGCGATCCTGAAGGGGGAGAACGCGCTGCTCGTCGCGGTCGTCGGCGGGACGGTGATCATGGCGATCGCGCTGTTCCTGACCCATGGGATCAACGCGGAGAGTTCGATCGCGTTGTCCGGGACGGTGGCCGCGCTCGGGCTGACAGTGGTCCTCGGCTGGTTCTTCACCAAGTTCTGCCAGTTGAGCGGTCTGGCGTCCGAGGGGGCGTCCGGGGCCAAGGCGCTGGTGCCCGACATCGACCTGACCGGGTTGCTCGTGGCCGGCATGGTGATCGGCGCGCTCGGTGTGCTCGACGACGTGACCGTCACGCAGGCCGCGGCGGTCTGGGAGTTGTCGGCCTCGAACCCGTCCGCGAGCCGTCGTGAACTGATCGGCGCCGGTCTGCGGATCGGCCGCACCCACGTCGCCTCGGTGGTGAACACGCTCGTGCTGGCGTACGCCGGTGCCTCGCTGCCGGTGCTGCTGGTCTTCGCCATCCAGGACCTTCCCGGCCGCGCGGTTCTGTCGACCGAGTCGGTGGCGGTCGAGGTGGTCCGTGGTCTGGTCGGCAGCCTGGGGATCATCGCGGCCGTCCCGCTGACCACCGCCCTCGCCGCGATGGCGGTCGCCGACCGATCACGCGACCTGGTGGCCTCGGCCGACAACTGAAAATCAGCCCTTCCGCCCCGGCGCTCTGCCTTCTACAGTGCAGATAGGTCACGGAGAGTCCGCCAGCGACTACCTTCGGCGACCGTACGGGGTGAGGAGCGCTGATGAGGTTTCGTCATCGGGACGGTTCGACCGTCCACCTGGGGTACAGCGCGACGGTGCATCCGGCCGCGGAGCTCGACGAGTTGGTCGCCGGGCTCGACGCCTGCGCCGGCGCGGTCCGATCGGCGCTCGGCGTACCGGTGCTCGGGGTCGGCCTGTGGTTCCCGCACCGGCTCGCCGATCGGCTGGCGAACTCGCCGGCCGCGCTCAGCAAGCTCCGCCGCGCGCTTTACCGGAACCGGCTCGAAGTCGTCACGCTGAACGGCACACCGCACGCCCGGTTCAGGGACAAGGTCGTCGGTACCAAGCTGTACTGCCCTGACTGGACGGACCCCGAACGGCTCCGCTACACGCTCGACCTGATCGACGTCCTGGCCGAGCTGCTGCCCGCGGACGCGCCGTACGGCTCGATCTCGACCGTCCCGCTGGGCTGGCGGGTGCCGTGGTCGAGGGACCGCAACCGGGCAGCGCGGGAAGCGATCGACCGCGTCGAGCAGCACCTCGCCCGGACCGAGACCAGGACCGGTCGGACCATCCGGATCGCCGTCGAGACCGAGCCGGGCTGCGTGCTGGAAATGATTGGTCAGGCCGCGGCCTGGCTGGATCGCTATTCCAGTCCGTACGGCGGGGCGTCGCGGATCGGGCTGGGGCTCGACACGTGTCATCTGGCGGTGCAGTTCGAGGAGCCGGCCCAGTCGTTCGAGCTGTTGTGGCGTGCGGGCGTGGACGTAGTCAAGGCGCAGCTGTCGCTGGCTCCGACGCTCGTGGACCCGTCGGATGCGTCCGGTCGCTACGCGCTCGGTCAGCTCGGCCGATCGAAGTACCTGCGTCAGGTGCGTGAGTGGGGCGGGCCCGGCGTGGACGATGTGGCGCAGTCCGGCGAGCTGTCCGGTCACGCCGCCTGGCGGATGCACGCGCATCTGGCGGCCCACGCTGCGCCGCCCGATCCGTTGAGCGCGACAACCGGCGTACTGGACGAGTGCCTGACCAGGCTGGTCGGTGGAGGGCACCCGCTCACGCATCACCTGGAGTCCGAGGTCTACGTGTGGCCGCGTGCGCCCAGAACCCAGCAGGGGTTGGCGAAACGGGTCACCAAGGAGTTGGCGTGGCTACGTGACCGGCTGACCGCGCTCGGGTTGGACGAGGTCTGAGTAGTCCGGCATCGGGACCGAGCTGAGCGCCTTGCCCACCGCGTTCTGCGACCAGATGAAGCGCTGCACCGGTGTGGGCAGCTTCGCCAGCGTCGCTGCCGCGGTCGGCATCAGCCGTAGCGCCAAGGGACCGGCCGGAATGATCGTGCGCATCACCTTCGGCGCGAACCGCCGGCTCTGCTCGACGATCGGCCGGATGGTCCGCGCGTAGTTGCGGAGGCCGGACGGCGGATCGCTCCGGGCCGCGGCCAGCTCACCGGCCAGGATGTACGCCGCCATCACCGCAAGGCTTGTGCCGCCTCCGACGGCCGGTCCGGGGCAGTAGCCCGCGTCGCCGACCAGACCGATCCGGCCGCGGTGCCAGGTGTCCAGTGTGATCTGCGCGATCGAGTCGAAGTAGAAGTCCTCGGCCTGCTCCAGGTGCTCCAGCAGCTGAGGAACCTTCCAGCCGTAGTCCCGGAATTCCTTGACCAGCAAGGCTTTCTGCTCATCCTTGTCGTGGTAGTCGTAGCGCAACTCGGGTGCGCGGAACAGGAAGCCGGCGCGCACTTGACCGGTCTGGTGCACGCCGTAGATACCGACCAGCTTGCCGACCGAGAAGTGCGACAGCGTGTGGTTGCCGAGGCCGAACACGTCGGGCATCGAGAACACCCCGAGGTATCCGCCGAGCGGCCGGCGCAGCGGTTCCTCGGGACCGAAGACGAGTCGGCGGACGTTGGAGTGCAGGCCGTCGGCGCCGATCACCAGGTCGAAGCGGCGCCGCGTGCCGGACTCGAAGGTGACGTCGACGCCGGCGCCGTCGTCGTGGAGCTCCGCGATCGAGTCGCCGAACACGTACTCGGCGGTGTCGCGCGTGGCGCCGTACAGGATCCTGGTCAGCTCGCCGCGGAGGATCTCCACGTGCCGGCTCGAGATCCCGGCGTACATCCGGCTGAGGTCGACCTCGACCGGTCGCTTGCCGAACCGCTCGATCGTCATCGCGTCGAGCTGGGTGCGGGCCGCCTCGATCGCGTCCCAGCACCCCATCCGGCGGGTGATGTCGGCCGCGGAACTGAACAGGTCGACGGCGTGGCCGCCGAGGCCGTGGCGGCCGGCGGGCGTGCGCTCGACCAGCGTCGGCTCGAAGCCGTAGCGGTGCAGCCAGTGGGCCAGCACCGGACCGGCCACGCTGGCACCCGAGATCAGAATCTTCATGACAACCCCCTTACTTATCGGAAGGTAAGTAAACAGGTGTGGGGTTGTCAATGGCTTACTTACCGGAAGGTCAGCTAATCTTCGGGGTATGCCGAGACGACGGACGGGCGACACCCGGGCGCGGATCCAGCAGGCCGCCCTGGACCTGTTCGCCGAGCGCGGCATGCAGCAGACCAGCCTGCGCGACATCGCCGACCGGCTCGGCGTCACCAAGCCGGCGCTGTACTACCACTTCGCGTCCCGCGAGGACCTGCTGAACAGCCTGGTCGAGCCGATGATCGCCGACTTCGAGGCGTACGCCGCCGCGCAACAGGCGGCCGCACCGGTCGCGCCGCGGGAGCTGCTCGGCTCGTACTTCGACCTCGCCTACCAGCACCGCGCGCTGATCCGGCTCGCGATCCGCGACCTCTCGGTGCTGCACGAACTGAAGCTCGCCGACCGCTTCATCGAGTGGCGCGGGACGCTCGCCGAGCTCCTGGTCGGCACCAGCCCGTCGCTGTCCGACGCGGTCCGGTGCATGGTCGCGCTCGGCGGGCTGTCCGACTGCGCGGTGATGATCGACCACGAGCCGGTCGCCGAGCTCCGCGAGGCCGCCGTCGAGGCCGCCTACGACAGCCTCGGGCGGCCCTGAAGGACCGCGCGGCTCAGCCGGTCGCGATCCGCGAGACCGCGAACAGCAGGATGACGAGGATCGAGAAGATCCGCAGGAAGCGCGGCCCGGTCGTCACCGCCGGCCACGACAGGAACGCCAGCCACCCCAGCAGCAACGCGAGCAGCACCAACGCCGGCACCCCCACCGGCACCGGAGCGAACACCCCGACCAGCGCCAGCACCAGCGTGATCCCCGGCAACGTCAGCTTGGGCGCGGCATGCAGCTTCTGGACCCACGGATAACTGACCTTCGTGATCCGCCGCCGCAACGGACTGCTGGGGGTGCTCATGACGCCATTGTTCCAGGTCGCGGAGCCGCTACGGGTTCAGCCGGTAGAACCGCCAGAACGGGTGGTCGATCGGCAGCACGTCGACCGACCTGAACCCGGCCTTCGCGGCCAGCTGACGCAATCCGTCCGGACGCAGCATCGTGCCGACGACCTCGGAATCCTCGTCGACCCTGCCCTGTGGCGTGCACCAGATCACGCTGGCCGCGGCCAGGAACCGCTGCACCTCGTCGCCGGGCGCGGCCAGCACCTCGTCGGCCCGCTCGTCCATGACGATCACCGAACCGCCTGGTGCGAGGGCCGCCCGGGCGGCGGTCAGCGCGTCGACCGGGTGCGCGAAGTCGTGCAGGCACTCGAAGAACGTCACCACGTCGTACCGTGTCCCGTCCGCGGTGACGGCGGTGATGTCGCGGACCTCGAAGTCGACGCGGTCGGCCACGCCGTGCTCCGCGGCGTTCCGGCGGGCCCGGGTGATCGAGTCCTCGTCGTTGTCGTAACCGTCGACGCGGACCGCCGGGTACGCCTTCGCGAGCTCGATCGCCGACCAGCCGGCGCCGGTGCCCAGATCCGCGACCCGCGCGCCGCGGGACAGGACGTCGTGCAGGCCGGGGACCGCCGGGACCCATTCGGCGACCAGCGAGTTGACGTAGGCCGGCCGGTTGAGGGCCTCCTGGGCGATGACCGCCTCCTGGCCGTACGCCGTGTACGGCACGCCGGCGCCGCTGCGGAACGCGTCCACCAGCTGCGGGAACGCGCGCCCGACGGCGGGGAGGATCGCAGCGAGACCGGCGGCGAAGAAGGGGTTGCCGGGGTCGAGCAGCGCCTCGCGGATCCCCGGCGTCAGGTCGTACCGATCGGTCGCGACGTCGGTGCCGTCGATCGTGAGCAGGCCGCTGATCGCCTGTGACTGCAGCCATTCGACGACGTACCGGTGGTCGAGACCGGTCCGGTCGGCGACCTCGGCGGCCGTGGCCGGACCGCTCTCGCCGATCGCCCGGTAGAGCCCGTGGACGTCGCCGAGGTAGATCGTGTAGAGCTCGGCCGCGCCCAGCGCCGCACCGAACATCCGCCCCATCAGGGCTTCCGCGGCAGCGAGGTCGGTCGTGGTGTCAGTGGTCGTGTCAGTCGTCGTGTCAGTGGTGGTCATGTCGATCCCTCCTGAGGTAGGTACTGCCTTCACCACCTCAGGCGCCAGGTGCGGACTGGCAATGCCAGGTGACCTCGTCCTCGGGTTCGTACACGCACTGGCGGCCGGTGCGGATCGAGACACGCAGATGCCGTCCGAGCGCCGGATGGACCTGGTCGATCGCCTTGATCGCGGCCGTGATGCGCATCGAGACCGCCTTGCGGCTGCGCTCGACCGGATCGCCCGCGGTACGGGCCCGTCCGCCGAGTCCCAGTGCGCCGGCCAGTTCACGGGTCAGGAAGTCCCGCTCCGCCCGGTCGTTCTCGGCGCGGGCCAGATCGTTGCCCGCTTCCGCCTCGGCCAGGTCGTCCTCCAGTTCGAGCAGCCGCTCGCGGTACGCCGTCCGCGCCTGGTCGTCGAGCACCGGGCCGAGGTCGCCGCCGGCCACCCGCCCGGGTCCGGACAGGTCGAGCACGCTGACCGGAGTACGCGGGCGGGCCAGCAGGATCGCCAGGTCGCGAACTCCCTTGGAATCCTGCACATGGGCGGTCACGCCGCGCCAGGTCGCCGCCCAGGTCGCGCCGAGCCGGCAGAGTTCGCCGGTGTCGGTCGGCCGGTGGATGCGGCCACCGCCCAGCTCTGCCAACGCCTTCTCGGTCTCGGCGGCCAGCGTTCCGGCGTCCACCGCCCGGTGGGCCTCGAGCGCGGACTCGAGCAGCCGGCGCGCTTCCGGGCGTCCCAGCTGAGCCGCCAGCCGGCCTAGGAACAGCGAGACGGTCCCGAGGCACGCGCCACCCATCCCGTCGATCACCCACAGATCGGCGTACGGCGCCAGCGCGTCGTAGGCGAGCGCCGCTGCCTCGTCGTCGCCGCCGAGGCGCGCGGCTTCACCGAAGAACGCGATCGACTCCAGCCATTCGGCGTCCTTGACGATCGCGTCCAGACCGTCGCGGACGCGGCGGCGGACGATGCCGCGGCCGCGGTCGAGGGCGCCGGCCTGGATGGAGTAGTAGGCGTACGGGCCGTCGATCATCGGGTTGCCGCCGTACGGCGTCATCACCTCCTCGAGGTACGCCCGCAGCGGCGGCATCGTCCCGGTCGCGCACGCGTGGGCGGACCGCAACGCGAACACCATCAGGCGGGCGTTCACACTGTCCGCCTCCTCGGCGAGCTGGGACACCTGGTCGATGCACGCCGTCGTTTCGTCCAGGCGGCCGGTCATCAGTGCGCGCATGCCCTGCCAGATCGGTACCAGCCAGCTGTGCAGGGGCAGGCCGAGTGGCCGGACGGTGTGCGCGAACGCCGCGATCTGCCCGTCTGCCTCGGTGAACCGGCCTTGTTCGAGCAGAGCCACGACCAGTTGGCGGCGGGCGAGCAGGACGAGCGCCACATCACCGATCGCGGACGCGGTCGCCAGCATGCGTTCGGCGGCGGCGATCCGCTCGGCCACGTGGTCGGGATCCGCGTGCACGTCGCACCACGCCGCCAGTGCGGCGACCTCGGCGCGCGGATCGCCCGCTTCCCTGGCCAGCGCCACAGCTTGTTCCGCCAGGTCCCGCGGCCGGTCGCCGTGATCGGTGAGGGTCCGTCCTAGGGCGAGCCGGGCCACGGCCGCGGCCTTGAGAGCGGCGTCGGGCAGCTCCGGCACCACCTGTTCGAGCAACTGGGCTTGCTCGATGTCGGTCAGGTCGACCTCGAACCCACCGACGCCGCCGCCCATCGCCAGCACCGCCCTTGCGACTGTCTCGGCCTGACCGGCGGCAGCGGCCTCGCGCGCGACACCACGCAGGGTTTCCCGTCCGCTGGTGAGTTCACCGGCCAGCACCTGGGCCTCGCCGAGCTCGAGCCGGAGCGCCGGTTCGACGTCGCCTGCCCAGCGGTAGAAGTACACCGCTTGTTCGTACCCGGAACGGCGCATCGCGGCCCGGGCGGCGATGAGCGCGAACTCCCGCGAGAGATCGCCGGCCTCAGGGTGACCGATCGCGGCACGGTAGTGCGCGGCGACCCTTCCGGCATTGGCCTCGAGCAGGTCCGCGCTGCAGCAGGTGTCCACCAGCGGCAGGCCGTGGGTCACGTTGTGCACGCCAGTCGGGCAACAACGTCCGGTGAGTGCCTGGGCGGCCCGCAGGTGCAGATCCGACCGCCGAACGGCACCGAGACCGGAGTAAACGACCTCGCGGACGAGAGAGTGCGCGAAGCGGAACCGGTCGCCGTCGATCTCGGCCAACCGAGCCGCCACCGCGTCACCGAGAACGTCCAGGACGTCGGCCGTCGCCATCTGCTCCACGGCCGCCAGCAACTCGAGGTCCACGTCCTCGCCGAGAACCGAGGCCGTCGCGAGAACGTCGTACGCCGGCTGGTTGAGGCGGGCAAGGCGACGTTCGAGAACCTGGCGGACGCCGGTCGGGGTCTCCGTGGACGTCGTACCGCGGGCCGCATGCAGCCGGGCGAGCTCCTGGACGAAGAACGGATTGCCGCCGGTCCGCGCGTGGACGTCGTCGGCGTACCCGGGAGCCGGGCCGGCACCGATCACCCGCTCCACCAGTTGAGCGGTCGCGGCCCGGTCCAGCCCGGCGAGCGGCAGGCGGACGAACGCGGCCGGCATAGCCCGCAAGGTTTCCGCGGTGCGCTCAGGCACGTCGACCGCGTTGTCACGACTGGTGATCAGCAGCAGGCAGGGGAGTTCGGGAACGAGTCCGGCCACGAACCGCAGCAAGGTCAGCGTCGGACCGTCGGCCAGGTGGACGTCCTCCAGGATGACGATCGCGGGCCGCTCGGCGGTCGCCGCGGCGAGCTGATCGGCGATCTCCGCGAAGACAGTGGCCCGGCCGGTGCCCGCCGACTCGGGCAGCGCGGTGCTGAGACCGAGTGCCCGGAACGCCTGCCGCCACGGCCAGTAGGGCAGCGTCTCCGTCTCGGGACACCGGCCCCAGGCGACGGCGTACCCGCGGTCGCGCACGGTGTCCGCGAAAGCCGATGCCGTGGCCGACTTCCCGATCCCGGCGTCGCCGATCAGGAGCGCGCCCTGGCCGCGGCCGCGCTCGACCTCGTCGAGGAGGCCGGCGAGGACGCCCAGTTCCCCGGCCCGGCCGACCACGCGCTCGGGCAGACGGTCCATACGGCCCATGAGTTCACTGTGCGGCGGCGACGGCCGCGATGGGAAGTGCTGACCGGCGGCCGTGGGCGTCACGTAAGGTGAGCGGCGTGTTCGTGGTGATCAGGTTTCGGGTGGGGGAGGCCGAGCAGGCCGGGTTCGGGGAGCGGGTGCGGCTCGCGGTCGACGTGCTCGCGCGGCAGAAAGGGTTCGTCGCGGCGCGGGTCGGGAAGAATGTGGACGACCCGGAGTTGCTGGCGCTGACGCTCGAGTTCGAGAACATCGGCAGTTACCGGCGCGCGCTGTCGCCGTACGACGTGAAGCTGGCCGCGGTGCCGCTGTTGTCGGAGGCTCTCGACGAGCCGACGGCGTACGAGGATCTGCCGGGCTGACGCGGATTCGATCCGCGACGCCCGGGACCGATAGCCTGGACCCTTCCGTAGATTCGCCAGTACCCGTTCTGTGCCCGTTCTGTGCCCGTTCTGGAGTCGAAAAGTGCCCGTGGAAACCGTCGATGCCGTCGTCAGCCTCAGCAAGCGGAGAGGCTTCGTCTACCCGTGCGGCGAGATCTACGGCGGTACCAAGTCGGCCTGGGACTACGGTCCGCTCGGCGTCGAGCTGAAGAACAACGTCCGCACCCAGTGGTGGCGGACGATGGTGACCGGCCGCGACGACATCGTCGGCCTGGACTCCTCGGTGATCCTGCCGACCCAGGTCTGGGAGGCCTCCGGCCACCTGGCCGAGTTCGTCGACCCGCTGACCGAGTGCCAGTCCTGCCACAAGCGGTTCCGCGACGACCACCTGCGCGAGGACTTCGCCCGCCGGAAGAACAAGGACCCCGAAGCGGTCCAGCTCGCCGACATCGCCTGCCCGAACTGCGGGAACAAGGGCACCTTCACCGAGCCGCGGATGTTCAACGGCCTGCTGAAGACGTACCTCGGCCCGGTCGAGTCCGAGGAGGGCCTGCACTACCTCCGCCCCGAGACCGCGCAGGGCATCTTCATCAACTTCGCGAACGTGATGGGCACCGCGCGGAAGAAGCCGCCGTTCGGTATCGCCCAGGTCGGCAAGAGCTTCCGCAACGAGATCACCCCGGGCAACTTCATCTTCCGGACCCGTGAGTTCGAGCAGATGGAGATGGAGTTCTTCGTCGAGCCCGGCTCCGACGAGGACTGGCACGAGTACTGGCTGAAGGCGCGCTGGGACTGGTACACCGGCCTCGGGCTGAACCCGGACAACATGCGGTTCTACGAGCACCCGAAGGAGAAGCTGAGCCACTACTCCAAGCGCACCGTCGACATCGAGTACCGGTTCAACTTCGGCGGCAAGGAGTTCGACGAGCTCGAGGGCATTGCGAACCGCACCGACTTCGACCTGACCACGCACTCCAAGCACTCCGGCGCCGACCTGTCGTACTTCGACCAGGAGAAGGGCGAGCGCTGGACGCCGTACGTGATCGAGCCCGCGGCCGGCCTGACCCGCAACGTGCTCGCGTTCCTGCTCGACGCCTACACCGAGGACGAGGCGCCGAACGCCAAGGGCGGCGTCGACAAGCGCACGGTGCTGCGGTTCGACCCGCGGCTCGCGCCGGTCAAGGCCGCCGTGCTGCCGCTGTCCCGCAACGCCGACCTGTCGCCGAAGGCCCGCGACCTGGCCGGTGAGCTGCGGAAGAACTGGAACGTCGACTTCGACGACGCCGGCGCGATCGGCCGCCGCTACCGCCGCCAGGACGAGATCGGTACGCCGTACTGCATCACCGTCGACTTCGACACCCTCGAGGACCACGCCGTGACGATCCGGGAGCGGGACTCGATGAAGCAGGAGCGGGTCGCCCTCACCGAGGTCACCGGCTACCTCGCCCAGCACCTGGTGGGTTGCTGACGATGAAGCCGGTTCGGGATCTGGCCGTGTTCGGGCTGGTCGCCGTCGCGGTTCTCGCGCTGGTGTCCTGCTCGGACAGCAAGCCCGAGGCAGGGACGTCGCCCACGGCGCCCGCCTCGAGCACGGCGCCGTCGAGCGCACCGATCCCGAGCGCGTCGACGCCGACGCTGACCGCGCTGCCGACACCGTCGAAGCCGTGGCCGACGCCGAAGGTCACCGGCGAGCCGGAGTCCGACGCGCCGCTCGCCGAGCGGATCACGTTCGCGATCGCGAAGCAGGCGCAGATCACCGCCGGCAAGGCGGCCGCCACTACCGTGAAGTGCCCGGGCATCGACAAGGTCGAGACCGCCGGTCAGCACGAGCTGACCTGCACGGTGACGTACGCCGGGAAGCCCTACACCGGCACGCTGACCGTCGACGCCAAGCAGTACTCGGCGTCGTACAAGTTCACCTCGGAGTCGGTCGCGATCGTTCGCGCCAAGGTCGTGGACGCCGTGCTGCGGACCGTGCAGGACGCGGCGAAGGTGACCTGCACGATGGACGATGTTGCCGTCGTCAAGCATTCCGGCGAGCCGATCGCGTGCGACGTGACGACCACCGCCAACGCCGTACAGCCTTACAAAGCACAGGTTTCCGGCGACGGACAGGTGCTGGTGGCGAAGGCCTGACATGCTTCAGCTGGGTAACCTCACGATCGAGACGCCGGTGGTGCTGGCGCCGATGGCCGGTATCACCAACGCGGCGTACCGGCGGCTGTGCGCCGAGCAGGGCGCCGGGCTGTACGTGTGCGAGATGATCACCTCGCGCGGCATCGTCGAGGGCGACCAGAAGTCGCTCGACATGCTGACGTTCGACGACCGCGAGACCGTGCGATCGGTGCAGCTGTACGGCGTGGACCCGACGTACATCGGGCGGGCGGTGCAGATCCTGTGCGACTCCTACGGTGTCGCGCACATCGACCTGAACTTCGGCTGCCCGGTTCCGAAGGTGACCCGCAAGGGCGGCGGCGCCGCGCTGCCGTGGAAGCGGAACCTGCTCGGCGCGATCCTGCGCTCGGCGGTGCACGCCGCCACGCCGTACGGCGTACCCGTGACGATGAAGACCCGGATCGGGATCGATCTCGACCACCAGACGTACCTGGACGCGGGGCGGATCGCCGCGGACTCGGGGGCGGCGGCGATCGGGCTGCACGGGCGGACCGCGTCGCAGGCGTACTCGGGGCAGGCGGACTGGTCCACGATCGCTGCGCTGGTCGAGCACGTGGACATCCCGGTGCTCGGCAACGGCGACATCTGGGAAGCCGGTGACGCGCTCCGGATGGTCGCCGACACGGGCTGCGCCGGCGTGATCGTCGGGCGCGGCTGCCTCGGCCGGCCGTGGCTGTTCCGCGATCTCGCGGTCGCCTTCTCCGGCGGTGAGGCGCTGAACCTGCCGACGCTCGGCGAGGTCGCGGACGTGATGCGCCGGCACGGCGAGCTGCTCGCCGAGCTGATGGGGGAGCAGCGCGGCCTGCGCGACTTCCGCAAGCATGTCCCGTGGTACCTGAAAGGCTTCCCGGCCGGCGGCGAGCTTCGCGCCGCCCTCGGCATGGTCGACTCTCTCGCGCGCCTCGACGAACTGCTCGCTGAGCTCGACCGCACGGTTCCGTTCCCGGTCGCCGAGTTGGGCGCACCGCGCGGTCGGCAGGGCAGCCCGCGCGACCACATCGTCCTGCCCCAGGGCTGGCTGGACGACACAGACGGCCTGACCGCCGACCTGGCCGACGCAGAAATCGGAGTCTCCGGCGGCTGACCCTCCCCGAGGGACACCCGCGAAAGGGCAGCCGCCGCGAAAGGGCAGCCGCCGCGAAAGGGCAGCCGCCGCAAAAGGACGCCGCTTCGCGGCGGCTGTCCTTCTGGCCGCCTTCGGCGGCGTGCGGATCCGGCTGCGCGACCTGATCGCGGCGGTGAGGTGGATCAGTGCTCAGCCTTGCCGCCCGGGCTGATGTGGATGTGCGAACGGGTGCTGCTCTTCCGCCCGCGAGAGGACACCGCTTCGCGGTGGCTGTTTTCTTGCCGCCTTCGGCGGTGTGCGGATCCCATTGTGCGACCTGACTGCGCCGGCGAAGTTGATCGGTGCTCGGCCTCGCCGGATGGGTTGAGGCGGTGTGCTCGCATGAGAGCAGGTGTGGTCGTCTTGCCCAACCTCATCCAGATGTGTTGGAGGCCATGGTCAGTCGGGGGTACGGGCGCCCCTATGTGTTGGGTGGCTGCGGTCGTGTGGATGGGGGTGAGCGTCGCGCATACAAACCGTTGTGCTGGCGACGGACATGTGGTGGCGATCAGTTATCGGCGAATTGGGTCGTCGAGAACTTGCTGAGCGCCGCCCGCACGATCAGGTAGTCCCGTGCGGGCTTGATCGCTTGGAGCTTCCCGGTGTCAATCAGATGTAGGACGTTCTGACGGGTGCAGCCGAGCAGCTCTGCGGCCTGGGGTACGGAGATCAGTTCCGGCAGCAACCCGATGCCCTCTCGCTGCTTGAGTACGTTCTGGGGTAGCGCGTGCACGCCCATCGGCTTACCAATCTCGCCGACGTCACCCACGAGCGCGAGAGCGGTGCTGACGGCCTGGCGCAACCCGGCTGCTGGCACCGTGAGCTGTAGTTCGAGGTGACCAGCCACGTTATTGGAAATGAGCACGGCCCAGTCACCGAGATGTTCGCGGATCCGGCGAACATGGCCGTCATCGCCGTGGGGGGGGGGGGGGGGCCCCCCCCCCCCCAATATAATTAGGGGGAAAAAAAGAGCAGGGGGGGGGACAACACAAAAAAACACACAA
>NZ_JBEXMY010000013.1:0-192656 GCF_040610805.1 Kribbella sp. NPDC003557 | reverse complement strand
GGCCTCCTCGATCATCTTGGCGATCGGGGTGGTCTGGGTGAGGGTCGCCTTCGACTTCGACGTGTACGTCGGGCCGGTGTGGAAGCGGCCGAGAGCGCGGCCGACGCAGGCGCGGCCGACGCGGGCGTGGCCGGTGTGGCCGGTGTGGCCGGTGTGGCAGCCAGCGTGGCGTTCGCTGCTTGGTTGAGGTCGGCGGCGAGCTGCTCCGCGGCCGCGTGGTTGCGGTCGCAGATGATCACCTCGCCGCCCTCGGCGGTGATGCGGTGGGCGGTGGCCGCGCCGATGCCGGAAGCTGCTCCGGTGATCAGCGCGACCTTGCCCTTGAACCTTTCGGTATCCATAGCTGTTCAGGAACTCTCTAGGGCTTCTCGTAGGGGAAGGACGGCAGGACGCCGATCTGGTCGTAGCGCATCTTGGAGTCGTCGAACCCGGCCTCCCAGCTGACGTTCGCGAACGTGTCGCACGGTCCCGCGGACGGCCCGTGGTACGGGTCGCTCTCGGTGTTCGTCACCTTGATGTCGGAGAACGCGAACCCGCAGCCGCCGAAGTCCATGTGCACGCCGTACGGCTTCGCGTCCGGCATCGACGGATCCGCGTTCGCGTCGTCGATGACCAGCTGCGACACGGTGGCGTCCGGCGTGTACGGCGGCTCGTTGCGGACGCCGTACGCGTAGAACGGGCCGGTGTCGCCGCTGTCCTGCGCGAGATGCGACAGCCGGACGAACTCGACGGTGTTGCCGCCGGTGTAGTTGTCCGCGTTCGGGATCTCCGGCCGCGACTCGATGCTGATGCCGTACCGCGCACCGTGCTCGACCACCGTATGGCTGACCAGATTGCCGCCGCTGTTCATGATCTCGACGCCGGCCGAGTCACCCGGCACCAGCTCACCGATGTGGTGGATGTAGTTGTTGGTGAACGTGTTGCCGTGGGCCACATCGCCCTCGCCGGGCCAGCCGCCCTCGACCTTGATGCCGTCGTTGCCGATGTGTTCGAGCAGGCTGTCCGAGACCGTGGTCTGCTCGTTCGCGAACAGCAGCTCGATCGCGGTGAAGCCGGTCTGCTGGATGTGCAGCCCGGTCAGCTTGACGCCACGGGTGTTGGTGAGGGTGATCGCGCCCCACCGGTTCCGCGGCAGCTCGATCTGGGTGTCGTACTTCGGGTACTTGTGCTTGACCCCGGAGTCACCCGTCCCGTTCCAGCCGTACCGGTACCAGTCCATGAAGTCGGTGTGCTGGATCGTCAGGCCGTCGAGCGTCAGGTTCTCCACCCGCCGGTTCGGCGACGCGCCCTCCAGCGAGAACACCTGGGTCTGCGTCGGCCGGTAGACCGTGACGCCGTCCATGGTCCCGCCGGCCGGCTTGTAGTACAGCGTCTTCGCCGGGTAGTCCAGGTAGTACTCGCCGGCCTGGTCGAGCAGGCTCAGCGAGTTCTGCACGTAGTACCGCGAGCCGCCGCCGGAGTTGATGAAGCCGTACCGCGCCGGGTAGACCAGCGTGGTCCGCTTCTTGGTGAAGTTGATGTCGAGCATCGGGATGGTGTCGGTGAACCACGACCACGAGCCGCCCGACCACACCGTCACCTGCGCCGGCCACGAGGTGCCGAGCCGCAGGTCCCAGGACGGGTCGATGTCGCCGGCGTTGAACCCGAGCTGGTCGCGGACCGCTTCCTTGGTCGGGTCGAACAGAATGGACCGCAGGTACGGCGCCCACTTGTCGTCGGACGCCCGGTTCGGGTACCGGGCGGTCGTCGCGCGCTTGCCCTCGGCGTACAGGCTGTAGAACGGCTGGCTGACGTCGACCGGCGCCTTGAAGATGCCGTCCTTGTACGGCGTCCAGCCGGTCACCTCCCGCCCCGCCTCGAAGACCGCCTTGCCCGGACCGTCCGCGCTCCGGTACGTCACACCGGAGTCGCGGTCGTCGAACGTGATCGTCTTGTCGACCTGGTACGTGCCGGCCTTCAGATTGACCACGGGCGTGCAACTGGCGTGCGCCCGCACCCGCAGCGTGTCCCGCGCGTGCTCGACCGTCCGCCACGGCTTCCGCTCCGTACCGGCAGCGGAGTCGTTGCCGTTCGGCGACACCCAGGAGGAACCACAGTCCTGGGTGGGCGCCCCGGACCCGACCGCGGAGCCGGCGCCGGCAACAGCCAGCGCGGCACCGACAACCACTCCTACGAGCAGCTTCATCGCGGGATCACCGGCCCGCGACGTCGTACGGGAAGGTGGGCAGCACGCCGATCTTGTCGTACTCCATCTTCGACGCGTCGAACCCTTCGACCCAGTCCGCGTTGGTCACCTCGTTGCACTGGTACGACTGGTACTTCTGGTCGGTCACCTTGCCGACCTGGACGTTGCTGAACGCGAACCCGCAGCCGCCGGCGTCCATGTGTACGCCGCGGGTGCCGCCGGCGTCCGGCATCGACGGGTCCGGGATGACGTCACCGATCACCAGCTGGTCGACGGTGTTCTGCACCGGGTGCGGGTCCTGGTTGTCGACGCCGTAGGTGTAGAACGCGCCCATGTCGCCGCTGTCCAGGCCCATCTGTTCCAGCTTGATGTACTTGAACGTGTTGCCGCTCGCGTACTGGTCGCCGTCCTTGACCTCCGGCCGCGACTCCAGGCTGATGCCGTAGCGGGCGCTGTGCTTCACCTCGACGTTGGTCACCGTGTTGTTGCCGGTGTCCATCAGCTCGACGCCGGACGCGTCGCCCGGGACCAGCTCGCCGATGTGGTCGATGAACACGTTCGAGATCGTGTGGTGGTTGCTCAGGTCGCCCTCACCCGGCCAGCCGCCCTCGACCTTGATGCCGTCGGCGCCGATGTTCTCCAGCAGGCTGTCGGTGATCTTCGTGTGGTCGTTCGCGAACAGCAGGTAGATACCGGTGAACCCGGTGTCGGACAGGTGCAGCCGGCTCAGGTCGATGTTGCTCGTGTTGGTCAGCGTGATCGCACCGAACCGGTTCCGCGGCATCTCGATCTGCCGGTCGTACTCCGGGTACTTGTGCTCGTTACCCGCGTCACCGCCGGCCACCCAGCCGTTGCGGTACCAGCTGACGAAGTCGGAGTACTGCACGCCCAGTCCGTCGAACGTGACGTCGTGCAGCCGGTCCTGCGGCGACTTGCCGGCCAGGTTGAGCACGGTCTTCACCGTGGGCCTCAGGACCTTGACACCGTCCATCGTGCCGGCGCGCGGCTTGTAGTAGACCTCACCGGCCTTGTTGTCGACGTAGTACTCCCCCGCCTGGTCCAGGAAGCTCAGCGAGTTCTGGAAGAAGTAGCGGGAGCCGCCGCGGCTGTTGACCATCGCGTAGCGGGTCCAGTACTTCAGCGTGGTCTGGGTCTTCTTGAAGTTGGTGTCCAGCAGCGGGATGGTGTCGGTGAACCACGACCAGGAGCCACCGGACCAGATCGTCACCGACGCCTGGCTCATGTCCCACGTCGGGTCCCAGTCACCCGGCTTGCCCCACAGCCAGTTGTGGACGTCCATCTTGTCCTCTTCGTAGAGGATCGACGTCATGTACGGCGACCACGTGTCGTCGCTGCCCCGGTTCGGGTAGCGGGCGTTGGTCGCACGCTTACCGTCCTCGAACAGTGTGTAGAACGGCTTCGACGCGTCGAACTTGGCCTTGTAGATGCCGTTCTGCGTCGGCGTCCAGCCGGTGATCTCCTCGGCGCCCTGGAGCTGTGCCTTCCCGGGGCCGTCGGCGCTGCGGTACACGACCCGGTGGCCGTTCTTGCCGGAGTCCTGCTCGTTGAGGTCGATCGTGGACGCGACCGGGTAGTCGCCGGCCTTCAGGTTGACCGTGATGTCACAGTTCATCCGGTCGTTGAGGTGCTTGGTCCGGATCTCGTCACGGGCCCGGGTGACCGTCTTCCACGGTTCCTTCTCGGTGCCCTTGGCGGAGTCGTTCCCGTTCGGCGCGACCCAGAAGTTGTTGCAGTCGGCGGCACCGGCGGGCTGGGCGTTGAATTGGATGGCGGCGACCGTCACCAGGGCAGCCGCGACCACCCCGGCGCCGACGCTGAGCGTCGTACGCCTGGTTCTCTTGGACATTTCGGGCGGGGTCCTCTCTCGGGAGGTCAGGCGCCGGCGTTGCCGTTCTGGCTGCGCCAGCGTTCGTACTCGAGCCGGGTCTTCTCGTTCAGGGGGTAGTAGTCACGCAGCGGGGCGCCCTCGTCGATCCGGCGCCGGCTGAACTTCTCCCACTCGTCGTGCGCGGCGGCCGCCTCGATGACGGACTCGGCACGCCGGCGGGGGACGACGACGGCACCGTCGTCGTCGGCGAGCACCAGGTCCCCCGGCAGCGTGAGGACGCCGCCGACCGCCACCGGGACGTTGTACGCCCACGGGAACAGTTCGGACTGGGACGCGTAGTGCGGGGTGGCTCCGGTGGACCAGATCGGGACGTCGAGCTGCGACACCCGCGGTACGTCGCGGATCCGGCCGTCGACGACGATGCCGGCTCCGCCGCGGAGCTTGAAGTAGCGGACCAGCATGTCGCCGAAGCAGCCCGTGGTGTGGCTGCCGTACGCCTGGACCACCAGGACGTCGCCGGGCTGGATCTCGTCGAGCACGGCCCACAGCGCCGTACTGCGCTCGATGTACTCCTGGGTCTGCCCGTCGGCGATGTCCTCACGCTGCGGCATGAACTGCAGGGTCAGCGCGCGGCCGACCACCTTCTTACCGGGGAACATGCTGGTCGGACCGTCGACGAAGGTCCGGCGGATGCCCTGGTTGTGCAACCGGGCGCAGGCGGTGGCCGACCCGATCTCCGACAACCGCGACACCAGGTCCGGGTCCGATGGCGGCGGGTTCTCGCCGCGCACCGGCAGATCCCAGACCGGCGTCACCGGAGCTTGTTCCGTGCTGCTCATATGTCTCCTCAGTACTCGATCAGTCAAGCGCCAGGTGTGCGGCGCGGTAGGTGTTCCTGGTCAGCCGCAGATCGAGCCGGATGGTCCGGCCGGGCGGCATCGTCACTTCGAGTCTGTTGCTGCCGACAACCACCGTCCGGCGGCCGGGCGCCGGCGGGGTCGAGGTGTACGCCGGGGACGGCCCGGGGTACTCCCCCGTCGCGGTGGACACGGTCGCCTCGTCGATCCGGTCCGTGCCGAAGCTCCCGGCCTGCACGATCACGCGACGGGTCTGCGTCGCGGACAGGTTGACCAGCTGCAGGCCGGTGCGGTCGGGCTCGACCGTGTCGACCAGTGCCGCGACGTCCGGTGGCAGACCGGGACGCCCGCGGTCGGCGTCCAGGTACAGCACACGCATCGGCAGCAGGCCGCCGTTGTAGAGCAGCTGCGGCGTCCCCGTGGTCAGCTGCAGCAGGGCCTCGGTGGCGACCGGGTTGTGCCGCTGCCAGTGGTGGATGTTCATCTCGGCGGGGTCGACGGTGTCGACGGCCATCAGGTCCATCCGTCGCTGCACCTGCGACAGCGCGACGCCCAGCATCGCCTCCGGGTAGCCCGGGTTGTCGCCGGCCAGGTACGCGAGCCAGGGCGCCTCGTGACCTGCGTCCTCCTTGTTGCGGAAGTCGCGGACGGTACGCCAGTCGTAGCCGCTGCGCTCTCGCAGGCCGGCCAGCCGGTCGCGGTCCCCCGACTCGAACGACGCCTGCCACAACCACATCGGCAGGCCGAGCTGCGGCGGCTGGTAGTCGAACCAGCCGTCGTCGTTGTGCCGGTTCGGGATCAGCAGCGTCGGGTTGGCGCAGTCCTCGCCGAGCTCGGCCTCCCAGCGATCGCGGATGCTCATCTCGGTGCTGTCGACGGCACCGCTCACCCCGCGCTCGTACAGGTGGTCCAGGAGTTGCCGGGCGAAGTCCAGCCGCTTGGAGTCACCTGTGAGTACGGTGCCGTTCAGTGCTGCGACGCAGGCGGCCGAGCCGACGCTGTACACGCCGTGCGGCCAGTTCCACCCGTAGTTGCCGCCGTACCAGCGACCGTCGTGCAGCTCGCCGACGATGCCGTTCGGGCCGACGTTGTCGGGCAGCAGGCCGCCGTTCGCCTTGGCCCGCTCCTCCCACGCGTCCAGGTACTCCAGGGTCCAGGCGGCGAACCGGTCACTGTGGTCGTACAGCCAGGCGTTCGCGGTCAGTGTGGTCGCGGCCAGGTTGACCGCGGTGTCACCAGCACCGAGTCGGCGGATCATCTCCGCACCCATCAGGTCCGCGTTGTCCTTCAGGTCGTCCCAGTGGGCGATCCCCGGCACACCGGATAGCGGGAGCCCGAAGATCCGCATCCGCTCCTGATTGGTGCCGAACGTCCGCCACTCGTCGTTGATCCCCCACCGCGGCCCCCCGGCGCCGTTGTGCGGTGCGCGGATCGTCCGGGTCGCGGGGTCGTAGTTGCCGGTGGGCGAACCAGGCAGGTACAGCTCCGCGAACCGGTACGCGCGCTCGCGGAACACCTCGTCGGTCGGGTCGGCGGCGCACAGCGAGTAGAAGAAGATCATCGACTCGCCGATGTGGAACCAGTCGTACCCGCGCTCGAACTCGTCGACCAGGAACCCCAGGTCGGTGAGCTGCCGGGTGACGCCTTCCCAGTGCCACTTCGACACGTCGATCAGGTCGTCCGCGCCGCCCAACTGGTAGAGCACCGGCCAGTTGACGAACGCCTCGTAGAAGTCGTCCGCGCCGTCCCGGCTCTGCATCGGGCCGGCGTAGCGCAGGCCGCCGTCCGGCAGGCAGTAGCGTTCCCGGAACAGCCACCAGCCCTCGTCCATCACGTCGAACAGGCGGCGCTGCATGATCGCCCAGGCCGGGGGCGTACCGATCGGCGTCTCGGCCAGGACCGTGGTCGTCGTCATCCCTTGGTCGCTCCCGCGGTCAGGCCGCTGATCACGTGCCGCTGGAGCAGCACGAAGACCACCAGCAACGGAGCCACTGCGAGCAGCAGCGTCGGGAACACCACCGTGTAGTCGGTGGAGTACTGGCTGACGGCGGCGTACACACCGGTCGTGACGGTGTACAGCCCGCTGCCGGGGCCGAGGATGATCTGCGGGTTCACGAAGTCGTTCCACACCGAGAAGGTGTTCAGGATGACCATCGTCACCACGGCCGGTTTCATCAACGGGAACACGATCGACCAGAACACCCGGTGCTTGCCGGCGCCGTCGACCGCCGCCGCCTCGTCCAGGCTGGCCGGGATCGTCATGATGTACCCGGCGTACAAGAAGATCGAGAACGGCAGCGTCAGCGTCGTCTCGAACAGCACGAAGCCGGGGATCGTGCCCATCAGCCCGAGGAACTTCAGCGTGTAGACGACCGGGATCACCAGCACCTGGCTGGGGATGAACGTCCCGGCGACGAACAGCAGCAGAAGCATCCGGTACCGGCGTTCGCCGCGCCGGGCGATCACGTACGACACCGGGCCGGCCAGCGCCACGGACAGGACGTTCACCGACACCACGAACAGGATCGTGACGGCGTAGCCCTTGAGGATGTTGAAGTCCGGGTTCGTCGCGGCCTTCCGCAGGTACTCCGTCGTCAACTGGTCCGGCGACAGCGAGAACGGGTGCGCCAGGATGTCCTGCTGCGACTTGAACGCGCTGATGACCAGCAGGTACATCGGCACCAGCATCAGCACGCTGGTCACCACCAGGAACGCGACCCGTCCCCAGCTCTTGGTCTTCCACGGCTTGAACTGCACAGTGGCCACCCGAGGCATCCGGAGCGCGCTCATGCCTGCACTCCTTGGTCAGCCCGAGCCCGGAGCCGGGCGACGGTCAGAGCGAGTCCAGCCGTGATGACCATCAGTACAACGCTCTGCGCCGAGCCGAAGCCGAGCGCGTTGTTGTGGAACGAGTCCCACAGGATCAGGTACGCCGCGGTCTGCGTGGACCCGGCCGGGCCACCACCCGTCAGCGACACCACCAGGTCGTACGTCTTCAGCAGCGTCACCAGCGACAGCACCAGGTTCACCGTGACGACAGGCGCCAGTGCGGGCAGCGTGACGTTGAAGAACGTCTGCCGCTTCGAGGCGCCGTCGATGCGCGCCGCCTCGAGCAGGTCCTTCGACACGGTCTGCAGACCCGCCAGGTAGAGCACGACGTTCACACCGAAGCCAGCCCAGACCAGTACGGCGATCAGACTCGCCAGCGCCCATTTCGGGTCGGACAGGAACGGGAGGACATCGGCACCCTTCGAGGTCAGCCAGCCGTTGACGACGCCCGACGTACCGAGCACGGCGCTCCACAGGAAGCCGACGACCAGTGCGCTCAGCACGTGCGGGTAGAACAGCACGATGCGGAAGAACGCGTTCAGCCGGGAGGCCCCGTTCACCAGCAGCGCGAACCCGAGGCCGAACACGCTCAGCAGGACCGTGCCGACCGCGGCGATCAGCAGCGTCACCCAGCCCGCACGGATCGCCTCGGCGCTGTGCGTCAGGTTGACGTAGTTCTTGAGGCCGACGAACGCCGGGTTCGCGCTGTACCCGTCCCAGTCGGTCAGGCTGAGGTAGAGCGACAGACCGACCGGGACGACCAGCATGACGACGAACAGCGCCAGGGCGGGGCCGACCATACTGAGGGTGGTCAGACGGGCTCTCACGATTTCGAGCCCATCCAGCTGTCGATGCGGGTGGCGACGTCCTTCGCGCTCTTCCCCGTGTACAGGCTCTGGACCGCCTTGTTCCACTCGCCGTTGAAGCCCTGCGGCAGCGTGTTCGCGCCGTACCCCTCACCCTGGGCGACCTGCTTCGGCGCCTGGTCGAGGATGTCCTGCACCTGCTTGCCGAGCGGCGACAGCTTGTCGGTGTAGCCCTTGCGGAAGTTGCCGTCCTGCGCGAGCTGGCTCTGGACCGCGGTCTTGTCGGTGACGAGCCACTGCACGAGCTTGATCGACAGGTCACGCTGCTTGGTGGACTTCAGCACCATGTACGGCGCGGCCATCGTGACGCCCTGCGGACCGGGCGACGGCTGCCCCTTGTCGGTCGGGGCGGCGAACACGCCGAGGTCGAACGTGGGCTTGGCCTCGTCGGCGGTCCGGACGAACCAGCTGCCCATGATGTACATGCCGGCCTTGCCGGACAGGAAGTTGGTCTGCGCGCCGACGTCCTTCAGGCCCAGCGCGTTCTTGTCGACGTACCCGTTCTTGATCCAGGACTCGTAGCGCTCCAGCAGCGGCAGCATGGTCTCGCCGACCTTGGCCTGCTTGGAGCTGACCTGCTGGTACCAGTCCGGGTACTTGGTCGCGATCGACGGGTCGCTGAGCTGCAGCAGCTGCAGACCGGTCACGTAGTCGCCGGCCGTCTGCAGGGGCAGGTAGCCGGCCGCCTTCAGCTTGGCCATGGCCTCGGTGAGCTCGTCCAGGTCCTTCGGCGGCGCGCTGATCCCGGCCTTGGCGAAGGCGTCCTGGTTGTAGAACACCAGCGACTGGGCCTGCTGGCCGACACCGACCGTGTACA
The DNA here is from genome assembly GCF_040610805.1 of Kribbella sp. NPDC003557. Taxonomy (NCBI): domain Bacteria; kingdom Bacillati; phylum Actinomycetota; class Actinomycetes; order Propionibacteriales; family Kribbellaceae; genus Kribbella; species Kribbella sp. NPDC003557. The sequence goes on along the minus strand of NZ_JBEXMY010000013.1, from coordinate 183,253 downwards.
CCTTGCCGTCCAGCGAGGCCTGCTCGACCAGCGGCGTGTCCTTGGTCCAGGCCTGGTCGGTCAGGTCGAGCATCTGCGGCGCCAGCACCTTGTCGGCCATCAGCGTCTCGACGACATCCGGCGCGTTGCCGGCCGCCAGCAACTGCGGCAGCGTGTCCTTCACACCCGACCCGGTCGGCGCCTCGATCTTCACGTCGACGCCCGGGTTGGCGTCCTCGAAGGGCTTGACCAGCCCCTCCCAGTAGCTCTTGGTCAGGTTGGGGGTGATGTTGACCAGCATCCGGACTTCGCCGGTGCTGTCACCAGCAGCACCCTTGTCGTCGCTGAAGCCGCCACCGCAGCCCGCCGCGCCCACCAGGATCACAACGGATGTCAGCAGGCCGAGCTTGCGCCCTGGTTTGCGTGCCGAACGAGCCATTTCCGGGTCCTCCTCGGATCGTCCCGGCGTCGGGGGCGGCCGGGCGTCGTTATCGAGTGACGATGCAGAGCGGCGCGCCGAAGTGTCAACGTTTACGCGACAAAGTGGACGTTGTGAGTCAGAAGTCCATGCCATATAGGGTTGGCAGAACGCTGTGAACGGGGTCACCATGCAGCCATGCCCGATGCCGGAAGACCGAAGTCGCCGCTGACCCTGTCGGTGGCCGAGCGGACCGCGCTCAGCCAGCTCGCGGCCGCGCCGCGGACCACCGACGCGATGCGGCTGCGGGCCAGGATCGTGCTGGCCAGCGCCGAGGGACGGTCGAACAAGGCCGTCGCGGACCTGCTCGAGGTGACTCCCGGCACGGTCGGCAAGTGGCGCCGCCGGTTCCTCCGGATGGGCATGGCCGGTCTGGACGACGGGATGCGCAGCGGGCGGCCGCGGATGGTCGACCGGGTCCGACTGGGCGCGGGATCGATGGCCGATTCCGGACATCGCGCGTCGACCCGCGAGCTGGCGGCGACGTACGGCGTCTCGCAGTCGACGGTCTCGCGGCGACGCCGGGAGGAGAGCCAGCACTACCGCTCCGGTGCTGGAATCGTCCTGGACAGCCGTCCCGGGCCGCCGGTGGCCGGTGACACAGAGTTGCTGTCCGACCGCGTGTACGAGGCGATCCGCGGCTGGATACTGTCCGGGGAGCTCGCGCCCGGGATGCGGGTGGTCGAGTCCGAGATCGCGCGGGTGCTCGGAACCAGCCAGACGCCGGCCCGGGAGGCGGTCCGGCGGCTGGCGCACGAGGGCCTGGTCACGTACCGGCCGCGGCTGGGCAACTTCGTCACCGAGATCTCGCAGGTCGAGGCCCGGGAGGCGCGGGAGGTCCGCGTGCTGCTGGAGTCCGCGGCGGCGCGGCGCGCGACCGGGCATGTGCCGCCGGAGGAGCTGGATCTGCTCCGCATCGAGGTCCAGCGGATGATCGAGGCCGCCGGGCACCACGACATCGGCGCCTTCCGCGAGTCCGACCTGCGCTTCCACCGCCAGGTGCTGGCCACCAGCGGCAACTCGATGCTCCTCCGCGTCTGGCGCACCCTCGAGCCGGCCCTCTGGAGCCTGCAGGTCGTCTCCAACGCCATGTACGCCGGCGACTGGGGCCTGATGGCCCGCCGCCACCTGGACCTGATCGAAGTCCTCAACGGCACCGACCCCGAAGACTCAGCCCGCCTCTTCGCCGCCCACGCCCGAGGCGAAAGCTCCATCACCAGACCCGCCGGCCACCATGACTGAACCACCCCCCACCGCAGCCGAACCCCGGGCGCGGCCTGGTGATGCGGCCCCTGCGGGGCCGCCTATTGATGCACACGTGCACGTCTGGGACCTCCGGCGGCGCCGGCTGCCCTGGCTTCGGCCGGGGCACCCGCTTCGGCGGGACTTCACGCTCGCAGACTTCGCAGACCCTGCCCGCGGGCAGGGTCCACACCCCGACGGCGGAGCCGGCGGACACCCTTTGGACCCTGGCGGCGCAGCCGGCCGCCACCACCCGGACCCCGCCGGCGCAGCCGGCGGGGTGGTGCCGGAGGTTGTGTTGGTGCAGGCGGATGCTGATCCGGGGGAGGTTGGGGATCTGCTGGCGGTGGCTCGGCAGGAGTCCTCTGTGGTTGGGGTGGTGGGGTGGTTCGATCTGTGGGAGTTTCCGGATCGGGTGCCTGATGATCCGTTGCTGGTGGGGGTGCGTAGTCCGCCGGTCGATCAGAGTGATCCCGAGCTGCTGACAGACGCCGCGCATGTGCGGGGTGTGCGGGCCGCCGCTGATGCCGGCCTCGCGATCGACCTGCTCATCCGCCCGTCCGCTCTGATCGGCGCCGCCCGGCTGGCTTCGGTCGTGCCGGAGGCGCGGCTGGTTCTCGACCACCTCGGCAACCCCACCACCGCCACCCCGGAATGGCGCGCCGGACTTCAGGCGCTCGCCGAGTGCCCGAACGTCACCGTCAAACTCTCCGGCACCGCCCACCTCGCGACCGACGACCTCCGCGCACTGGTCGACGTCGCCCTCGAACTCTTCGGCAGTGAACGGTTGCTGTTCGGCTCGGACTGGCCCGTGTGCACGCTGGCCGCCCGCCGCGCCGAGGTGATCCGCCGTACCACCGCACTGCTGCCACCCGCCACGCACAACGACGTGTTCCGTGGCACCGCCCAGCGCATCTACCGCCCCAGGGAGACCGCCCCATGTCCGAATACACCAGACGCCAGGTCCTGAAGACCGCCGGCGCCGCGGCCGGCACCGCAGTCGTCGCCGGCTCGATCACCCACCCCCTGTCCGCCTCCGCCGCGCCCCCGCCCGGCAGTGACACCAACCCGCTGAAGCTCTGGTACACCCAGCCCGCCACCGAGTGGCTCCAGGCGCTTGCCGTCGGCAACGGCCGGCTCGGCGCGATGGTGTACGGCGGGACCGCGACCGAGACCCTGCAGCTCAACGAGGACTCGATCTGGGCCGGCGGCCCGCACCAGTACGACGACCCGGTCGGCAAGGAGGTGCTGCCGGAGATCCGCCGGCTGATCGCCGAGGAGCAGTACCTCGACGCGCAGAACCTCGCCGACGAGCACTTCATGGGCCGCCCGACCGAGCAGATGCAGTACCAGCCGGTCGGCTACCTCTCACTCGCCTTCCCGGGCATCGACGCGACCGCGGTCACGGCGTACCGCCGGGAACTCGATCTGACCACGGCGACCACGTCGGTCAGCTACGAACACGCGGGCGTGCGCCACACGCGGGAGGTGTTCGTCAGCCATCCCGCACAGGTGCTGGTGATGCGCCTGACCGCGAGCCAACGCGGCGCCCTCACCTTCGACGCCACCTACAACACCGAGCAGGCAGCCACGCCCGCGACGTACGACGAGCGGACGCTGGCGCTCAACGGCATCAGCGGCGACGCCGAAGGCCTCAAGGGATCGGTCAAGTTCTGCGCGCTGCTCCGCGCGTTCGCCGACGGCGGCACCACGACGGTTGCTGACGGCAAGCTCTCGGTCGCCGGCGCCGACGAGGTCACACTGCTGTTCTCGGTCGGCACCAGCTACCTGAACTACCTCGACGTCAGCGCGGACCAGGTCGCTCGCGCCGCGGCGCCGCTGACCAAGATCGGCCGCCCGGCGTACGGCGGTCTCCGGCACGCACACGTCGAGGACTACCAGCGCCTGTTCGGCCGTCTCGACCTGGATCTCGGTACGTCGGACTCGATCGCCCTGCCGACCGACCAGCGCATCACCGCGTTCCGCAACGGCGGCGACCCGCAGCTGGCAGCCCTGTACTACCAGTTCGGCCGGTACCTGCTGATCTCCAGCTCCCGCTCACCGGGTCAGCCCGCGAACCTGCAGGGCATCTGGAGCTACAAGATGCTGCCCGAGTGGCAGTCCAAGTTCACGCTGAACATCAACTGCGAGATGAACTACTGGCCGGCCGGCCCGGCCAACCTCGCGGAGTGCTGGGACCCGCTGTTCCAGATGATCGGCGAACTGTCGGAGTCCGGCGCGCGGACGGCAGCTGCCATGTACGACGCTCCTGGCTGGGTCGCGCACCACAACACCGACGGCTGGCGCGGCACCGCACCTGTGGACTTCGCGTACTACGGTGTCTGGCCGACGGGCGGCGCGTGGCTGTCCCTGCTGTTCTGGGAGCGCTACGAGTACACCGGCGACCTGGAGATGCTCCGCAAGTACTACCCGGTCCTCCGCGGCTCGGTGGAGTTCTTCCTCGACCAACTGCAGACCGACGCGAAGACAGGCTGGCTGGTGACCAGCCCGTCGCACTCCCCCGAGCTCAAGCACCACGACTACGACAACGTCGGCGTGAGCATGTGCGCCGGGCCGACGATGGACACCGAGATCCTGCACGACCTGTTCAAGGTGTTCGGGCAGGCGACCGCGGCGCTGGGCGTGGACAGCGCGATGGCCGCGCAGGCCGCCGCGGCGCGGGCCAAGCTGGCGCCGATCCAGATCGGGTACCTCGGCCAGATCCAGGAGTGGCTGATCGACTGGGAGGAGGCCGCCATGGAGACGAGTCGACACGTCTCACACCTGTGGGCCGTGTTCCCGAGCGACCAGGTGACACCCCGCCGTACGCCGGAGCTCGCCGACGCCGCCCGCAAGTCGCTGGAGCTCCGCGGGCCGGCCGTCACCGCCGGGTGGTCGCTGGCGTGGAAGCTCAACCTGCGCGCCCGGCTGCTCGAGCCGGACAACGCGTACAAGCACCTGACGCAGTTGCTGGGCCCGGGGCGGACGGCGCCGAACCTGTTCGACCTGCACCCGCCGTTCCAGATCGACGGGAACTTCGGCGGCGTTTCCGGCATCACCGAAATGATCATGCAGAGCCACTCCGGCGAGGTCGCGCTGCTGCCGTGTCTACCGACGGCGTTCCCCACCGGAAGCATCCGGGGTCTGCGCGCCCGTGGCGGGTTCGACCTGGAGTTCTCCTGGTCCGGCGGGAAGTTGGTCAAGGCGAAGATCCGGTCGCTGCTCGGAAACCGGCTGCGGCTGCGCACCGGCGCTGTGGTGGACGTGAAGTCGTCCGCCGGGCCGGTCGCGTTCGCCCGCCCGGAGGACGGCGTCGTCGAGTTCCGCACCCGTCCTGGCATCGACTACTTCGTCGAGGTGCGCGCATGAACGCCCTGAGACTGACGATGCCGCTGCTGGTCGCACTGCTCAGTGTCGGCGCTACATCGCTGCCGGCAGCCAGTAGTACGCCTGCTGATCAGGAGACGACGGCCTGGCACGACGGCGCGCTTCAGGGCGATACAGCCGGCCTGGTGTCGCGATCAGACCTCGTCCAAGAAGGTCCTGCCTGGCGTTACTACCAGGCGATGCCGCTGGGCAACGGTGTGCTCGGCGCCTCGGTCTGGGCCGAGAAGGGCTACAGCGCCCAGCTCAACCGCGTGGACACGTTCCCGGACCTCAAGTCCGCAGGGCGTCTCGTCGTACCTGGACTGGACTCGCTCATGCGTGCCGACGACTACAGCGGCCGGTTGTCGCTGTACGACGGTCAGGTCGTGCAGCGCGGTGGTGGAATGACCGCGCGTTCCTATGTGCGTGCGGACGCGGATCAGTTCGTACTGGAAGTCACCGGCGCCGACCCGTCGCGTCCGCAGACCGCTGACCTCAAGTTGTGGGCGGGGCGTACCCCTGCGGTCAGTGCCGCGAACGGGATCGCCGCGCTGGCCGAAACGTTCCACGACGAGGCGTCCGGCAGCATCACCGGTGCGGTCGCCGCGCTGACCGCACAGGCGCAGGGCGTCACGGCGTCGGTGGTCGACCCGCTAACGGTGCGGCTGACGTTCCGTCCCAAGGCGGACGGCAGCTTCCGGCTCGTCGTCGGCGTTCCGTCGTACCGCGGCGGCGAACTGAAAGCAGCGGCGCGGCGGGCGGTGGTCGAGACGCCCAGTCACCACCTCGACTGGTGGCACGCGTACTGGCAGAAGGCGGCGCCGATGCGGATCACGTCCGCGGACGGGTCCGGCGAGTACGTCGAGAACCTGCGGACGCTGCAGCTGTACACGATGGCCGCGTCGATGCGCGGCGACGTACCGAGCACGCACGGCGCCGTCGTCCGGATGTTCTCGTCGTCCGGGGACCAGGCGGACTGGGCACAGGACTCGTACTGGCACTTCAACCTGCGGATGCTGGTGTCCGCGAACCTCGGCGCCGGCGTCGGCGAGCTCAACTCGCCGTACTTCAAGTTCTACCTGGATCGTGCCGAGCTGATGCGCGAGTGGACGCGGACGCACTGGATCGGCGGCGAGGGCCTGTGTCTGCCGGAGTTCATGCGGTACGACGGCACCGGCGACGGCTGCGACAACACGCAGGAGCCCAGCTGGACACGGAGGATCCTGACCAGCGGTCCGGAGCTGGTGAACAACATCTGGCAGCAGTACCGCTACACCGGTGACAAGGCGCTGCTGGACCGCAGCTATCCGCTGATGCGGGACGTGGCGCGGTTCTACCTGTCGGCGATGACGACCGGGGCGGACGGCTACCTGCATCTGGAGCACGTGAACGCGCTGGAGGTGCAGTGGGACACCACCGACCCGGTGCCGGACCTGGCTGCGATGCGGGTGATCTTCCCGCTCGTCGCCGACCTGGCGCAGTCGCGCGGTGACACCGCTCTGGCCACACAGTTGCGGGACGCGGTGGGCAAGCTGCCGCCGTTCCGGACCGTCGAGCGGAACGGTGAGCAGGTGCTGGCTTGGTCCGGCACTGACGAGGAGGCCCACAACACGCAGAACCCGGAGATGGAGGCGCTCTGGCCGTGGGGCGTGTTCGACGAGACGTCCGAGCTGATGCAGGCGACCTACCGGCAGCGCGTGTACCCGCAGGACAAGGACTGGGGGATGGACGCGACCTGGGCCGCGCGGCTCGGGCAGTCGGACGAGGTGAAGCGGATGCTGCTGAAGGGCATCGCCGACTTCCAGATCTACCCGAACGGTTTCACCGTCCACCGCACCGGTCAGGAAGCGGTCCGCAACCACAGCTTCTACAACGAGTGGGGCGGCGTCCTCAGCACTGGTCTACAGGAAGCCTTGGTGCAGTCGTACGACGGCGTTGTTCACGTCGCCCCAGCATGGCCGCGGGACTGGGACGTCGCAGGGTCGGTGCAGATCGAGGGCGGGCACCGGATCAGCGCCGAGGTGCACGACGGCGTACCGACGGTGGTCGGTATCCAGGCCGGCAGCCGGGAGACGTTGAAGGTGCGCAACCCGTGGCAGGGTCAGAAGGTTCGCGTGGTCGACTCACACGGGCGGGTTGTCGTGGGTGCCACCTCGGCTGACGTCGTGTCGGTCGCGGTCGTCCCGCAGGCGTCATACACGGTGGAGCGCGTCGCAGTACCGCTCTCGTCGTTCAAGTACGCGCCGCTGACCGGCCAGCCGGCTACCGCGGTCAAGACCGTGGGGAACCGGGTGCTGGGCATCAAGCGCAGCGAGCCGCCGTTGGTGAGCGACCTGGTGTCCGTGGCGGCGCCGGAGAAGCTGTCCAACCTGGTGAAGGCACAGGTCGGTGCACCGATCTACGTGGACCGCAGCTACACGGTCAGCGAACTGCCTGGTCAGTTGAACGGGCAGGCGTTGATCCAGGGAGCCAACGACGACTCCAAGGCGACCACACCACCGAACTACCTGACGCTGAACCTGACCCGCCCGGCCACGGTCTACGTCGCCTTCGATCCACGCGGCGAGAACGTGTGGTGGCCGGCATGGCTGTCCGACTACACCCGCACCGGCGAGACCGTCGGCACCACAGACCAGCGCCTGATCCTCTTCAAACGCGACGTACCCGCCGGACAACTGACCCTCGGACCGAACTCCGGGGTAGCCGGCAAGGGCAATTCCACCTACGTCACATTCGTGGTACCACGCTAGCCATGTTCAACCACGCCCCCGACGGCTACTACCGACTAGCCGCCGGGGGCGAGGACAGCCGCGGCAACGTCCCTTACGTCGAGCGCCTCCAGGGGTACTTCAGGTCCGCTGGAAGGTCAGGCTGAAGGTGTATGGCGCTACTTCCAACTGGTGCTGGGGTGTGGCGGCGGGGCCGCAGGAGGCGGAGCCGAGGCCGGTTTGGGCGAGGTCGAGGTTGAGGTAGATGTGGTCGCGGGGAGCGAGGTCCGAGCGGTGGCGGGCGTGTTCCAGGTCCTCGGTGGTCCAGCGGCGCGCGGTCAGCTGGAAGTACGGCGCACCGCTCACCCGGAGACCGTTGCCGTCAGCATCGGTCAGCTCGGCCCAGCGGACGTCAACGCGCGAGCCGTTCTCCTGCGGTACGACGTACGCCGTCTGCAGCTCGTCGACGCTGCGTTCGTACCGCCCCACCCGCGCAGCCTCGCGACTGTCGGCGTAAGCCTCGCCCGGACCACCGCCGTACCACTGCACGTTCTCCAACTCTTTGGGGAGCGCAAGACACACGCCGACGCGCGGCCAAGTCCCGCAGCGCGGCGTGACGGCCGTACCGCCCCACTCCCCCTCCGGCTGCACGTCAACAGTCAACCGAAGGCGCTCCTCGTCAGCCGTCCAGCGGTACGTCGCACGCACCGCGACCCCCAAGCCTTCAGGCGCCACGCGCGTCCGCACGACCACCTCGTTGTCCACCACGTCGACGCCGTCGACCCGGTGCAGCAGCCGATCGAGCCCGGCAGCACGCCACTCCTGCGTCACGCCGTTACGCCCGCCTTGCCCGTTGTCGTTGTCGGTCGGAGCACGCCACAGGTCAAGCACCGGCCCGTCAACCGCCTGCCCGAAGAGCCGCGTCAGCCGACCAGTACTGCGGTCGAACTCACCCCCGCCGAGCGACAGCGACTCCCTGCCCTCGACCACAGCAGCCGTCCCCGGCGCAGCATCCTCAGTCGGCTGCTCCTGGACGAACTGCGCCCACGCAACCTCATGTCCCGCCTCGGCCCACGCCTCGTCCTTCGCCAGCACCGCCCGCACAGTCAGCACTCCAGGCATGAGCGGTGGGGCGACGGTGACTGACTGAGACGGCTGGACCGCAGGCACAGCAAGAACGCCGGCGGCCAACTCGACCCCGTCCTCCTCGACAGTCCAGACGAACTCCAGATCCGACGTGTCCGTGAAGGTGCGGTTGTTGCTGATCGTCAGCGGACTCGGCCCGGTGATACGAATCGGTTCGACGACCTTCTTGTACTCGGTCAGCCCCGGCGACGGGCTGCGGTCCGGGAACAGCAGCCCGTCGATGCAGAAGTTCATGCCGTGGAGTTGTTCGCCGAAGTCGCCGCCGTACACATGGTCGGTTGCGCCGGGCAACAGCAGGCCGTGGTCGATCCACTCCCAGACGAAGCCGCCCTGCAGGCGCGGATAGTGCTCGAGGATCCGCTGGTAGTCGGCCAGCCCGCCGGGACCGTTGCCCATCGCGTGCCCGTACTCGGCCAGGACGAACGGCAGGGCGCGCCGCCGGGCCTCCAGCTCCGGGTACTCCGCGGTCTCCTCCGGCACGTCCTCGGTCCGGGTGCCGATCGCCTCGAGGTCCTCCAGCGGCGGGTACATCAGGCTGTAGAAGTCGGAGAACTCGTACGTCCGGTCCCGCTCGTAGAACAGCGCCCGCTCCGGATCCCGCTGCCGCGTCCAGGCCGCCAGCTCGCCGAAGTTCCGTCCGCGGTGGCTCTCGTTGGCCAGCGACCAGATGACCACGCTGGGATGGTTCTTGTCGCGCTCGACCATCCGCCGCATCCGGTCGAGCATCATCGGCGCCCAGTCCGGATCGTCGGCCGGGTTGCCCCGCCAGTCGGTGTAGATGAACCCGTGCGTCTCGATGTCGCACTCGTCGATCACCCACAGCCCGAGCTCGTCGCACAGGTCCAGGAACGCCGGATGCGGCGGGTAGTGCGCGGTCCGGACCGCGTTGACGTTGTGCTGCTTCATCAGCACCAGGTCCTGGCGCATCGCGTCGACCGTCATCGCCCGGCCGCGCCGTTCGTCGTGCTCGTGCCGGTTGACGCCGCGGAAGAACAACGGCCGCCCGTTCGCGGTGAACAGCCCGTCCACCATCTCCACGGTCCGGAACCCGATCCGCAGCTCGACCGTCTCCCCCGGCACCTCGACCGTCGCGTCGTACAGCCGCGGCAGCTCGGCCGACCACGGCTCCACCGCGCCGATCGGCACCGGTACGCCGGGCTCCGCGACGACGCCGAGCTCCGGCACCCGCACGACCGCGCCCAGCATCGGTTCCGGCGTCACGTCGACGCAGAGCGTGCCGGCGCCGGTCCGGTGGTCGTACGACGCGTGGACGAAGACGTCGTCGATCAACGGCCGCGCGAGCAACGTCACGTCCCGGAAGATGCCGGGCAACCACCACATGTCCTGGTCCTCGAGGTACGACCCCGACGACCACTGATGCACCCGGACGGCCAGCGTGTTCCGCCCCGGCCGCAGCAGGTGGCCGACGGTGAACTCGCTCGGCAGTCGGCTGCCCTTCGCGGTCCCGGCCTCGACGCCGTTCACCCAGACCTTGAAGCACGAGTCGACGCCCTCGAACCGCAGCACGGCGCCGTCGGCCGGCCAGTCGCCCGGCAGGTCGAACCAGCGGACGTGATCGCCGGTCGGGTTCGCATCCGGCGCGTACGGCGGATCGATCGGGAACGGGAACGCCGTGTTGGTGTAGCGCGGCCGGTCGTGACCCTGCAGCACCCAGTGCCCGGGAACCTCCAGCTCGCCCCAGTCCGGCCCGGCCTCCGGTACGCCGTCGGGCGCGCTGTCCCGGAGCTTGAAACTCCAGCTCCCGTTCAGGCTGATCCGCGGTCGCGACGACCGCAACCACGCCCGCGGTTCCCGGGCGCCGGTGCTCGGCGTCAGATCCTCGAAGTACCTCACTGCGCCTCCTTGAACACCTGAACGTCCCACGGTCCCAGCTCGACTCGCCCGACGGGCACCGGCGGCGAGACGACGACCGAAGCACCCGACCAGTTGTGCACGAACCACCACCGCTCCCCCGCCGCGTTCACCGCCGACAGCGCGGTCACCGACGGAGCCCACAACCGCGACTCCCCGTGCAGCGTGGCAGCCAGCGCAGGATCCGGCACCGTGCCGACGTACGTCACCCGCCCGGCGCCGAACTGCTTGGTCGTGACGATCGGCCGTTCGCCGTCCGGATGCTCGTACGACGCCAGCACCTCCGCGTCGTCGACGAGCAAGGTCTCCGCCCAGCGCGTGGCACACCCGGCCATCCCGCGCACGGGCATCACGGCCTCGAGGTTCTCGAACTCGTGGTACGCCGTTCCGGCCGCCTCCCGCAACCGCGGCGGAGCGACCGACGGCCGTGGCCGAGCCTCCAGATCCGCGTATCCCGTCCGCGGGCCGACGATCAGATGCCCGCCGTCCCGCGCGTAGCCGACGAGCCGATCGAGCACCGCATCTGAGGCCACATACAAGCCGGCGGCAACGACCGCCGGCGCCGACAGCGCGGCCTCGAGCCGCTCGACCGGCACCACTCCCGGCCGCAGCCCGGCGTCCAGGATTCCGCCGTAGAACGCTTCGACGATCGTTCGGTACGACGCCTTGTCCGGCTGACCGTTCGCGGTGGCCAACGGCGGCTGGCACTGCATCGCCCAGTCGCTTTCGGTGGACCACAGCACCGCGACGTCGACATCAGGCGTCAGCTCGGCCACCGACGAACCGGCCGCCGCCAGCTCCGCCCCGAGCGCGACGATCTCCCGATACACCCGCCCCGGCTCCAGTCCGTGCCCGAGAATCCCGCCCCAGAACGTCTCCGCCCCGTGGTTGATCGAGTGCCAGTGCCAGTACTCGACCATCCGCGCACCGCGCGCCACCATCGCCCAGGCGAGCTGCCGGAGCTGCCCGTCGTACGGCGGCCGGTTCTGGTGCGAGCCGCCGATCGAGGTCGCGTTCGTCTCGGTCACCAGGAACGGCTCGCCGCGCGACCCGTACACCCGGTCGGCGGCCAGGAACAGTTCGGAGACGCTCCGCCCGATCCATCCGGGCGCCAGCCGCGACGGTCCGTCGGCCGGCCGCGCCAGGCCGTCCTGCACGTCCACGTAGATGTTGCCTGCCGCAACATCCAGCGGCGAGGTCAACGCGACGTCGGCCACCGCGGGCCGGTCGTACGCCACACACGTCGTCACGAACTGCTCCGGCCGCCGCAGGCCACGGACCAGCTCCGCCTGCCAGCCGATGAACTCCGTGGTGCGCTCCGCCTGGAAGCGGCGCCAGGCCAGGTCGTACGACGGCGTGCTGTTCCCGTCCGGCCGCCACAACTCGGACCAGTCGCTCAGCCGGTGCGACCAGTAGGTCAGGCCCCAAGCCTCGTTCAGCGCCTCGACATCGCCATAGGTCCGGCGCAGTCGAGCCACGAAGTCCGCGAAGGCCGACGCGTTGTGCGCCAGCAGCACCCCCGGCTCGTTGTCGACCTGGTACCCGATCACCGCCGGGTGGTCGCGGTACCGCTCCACGATCCGGCGCACCACCCGCTCCGCGTGGAACCGGAAGGCCGGCTGCCCGTAGTCGATCTCCTGCCGGATCCCCCACGGCACCGGGGCCCCGCTCTGCCGCTCGGCGGCGATCTCCGGGTGCGCGCGTTGCAGCCACGGCGGGACGGCGTACGTCGGCGTCCCGAGGATCACGCCGATCCCGCGGTCGTGGGCGCCGTCGAGCACCGGGCGGATCCATTCGAGGTCGAAGACGCCGTCCCGCGGCTCCCAGGTCGACCAGACCGACTCCCCGACGCGGATCGCGGTGATACCCGCCGCAACCATCAGATCGAGGTCGGCCGGGATCCGGTCACTGAGCGACCGCGGCAGATATTCCGGGTAGTAGGCCGTCCCCAGCACGACATGTGGCGGCAGCATGCGTCAACGCTAACCGACGGTCAGCCACCCGTGCAATCGTTTGCACGCGGGGATTTCAGCGAATCCTTGCGCGCCGCCGGGCGGTCCCGGTGCTGGCCCGCATCACGAGCTCGGGCGTCAGGAGATCCGGTGCCGGCCAGGCGTCGCCGCCGAGCCGCTTGGTGAGCTGCTGCCAGGCCAGCTCGCCCAGCCTGGCCCGCTCGTTGCGCAGCGAGGTCAACGGCGGCCGCGAGTACGCCGCGATCGGAATGTCGTCGTACGACGCGACCGACAGCTCCGACGGGACCTCGACGCCGTTGTCGTACATCCAGCTCAGCAGCCCGATACCGACCAGGTCGTTGAACGTGATGACCGCGGTCGCCCGGCTGTGCAGGACAGCGGGACCGGCGTCGTACCCGTGGTTGCCGGACCAGCCACCGTCGACCTCGTCCAGCGTCACGTCGAGAGCCCGCGCCGTACGACGCAGCGTGCGGCGCCGCTCGCCGTCGGACCAGGACGACGCGGGGCCGCCGACGTACAGCACGCGGCGGTGACCCAGGCCGGTGAGGTGCTCGAGCAGCAGCCGGGAGGCGACGCGGTAGTCGATCGCGACCACGCCCGCGTTCTTGACGTTGCGGTTGATGCAGACCACCGGCACCGGTTGCGCCAGCGCCTTCTCCAGCCCGGCGCGGGTGAGCCGCGAACTGCAGAGCACCAGTGCGCCGGAGTAGTCGACCAGCTCGTCGACGAGTCGCAACTCCTCGGCCGGGTCCTCGCCGCTCTCACCGATCAGCAGGCGGTAGCCGCCCGCCCGCGCCGCGGCGTTCAGCCCCTTCAGCACCTCGGAGAAGAACGGGTTCGCCAGGTCGGGCACCGTCACGCCGACCGTCAGCGGGCGGCCGAGCTTGAACTCCTGCGCCCGCTTGTCGGCGCGGTACCCCAGCTGGCCGGCGACGGCGCGCACATGGGCGACCACCTCGGGCGAGATCAGGTCGGAACCGTTCAGCGCGCGCGACACCGTCGAGACCGAGGTACCGGCCTCGCGTGCCACATCGATCAAGCGAACCCGTTCCGCCACTGTCTGTCCCCTGATTCCGCTATGAACCGCCGATCCGAACGTTCCGGATCGTCACGTCGTCGGCGTACTGTACGACAGCGTCCGCCGCGACCTCGTCGAACCGGCTGTCGGTGATCACCACCGAGGAGATGTGCTTCGTCTCCGCCCCCACGATGCGGTACGCGCGCTCGGCGCGGGCCACCCGGACCCGGTCGAAGCGGATGCCGCGCACGTCGGGGAACAACGACTGGTCGCCACCTCCCTGGTAGCTGAAAGTGATTTCCAAAGGACGATACATCCAGGCCCGCGAATCCACGTCGCTGACATCGACATTGTGGACGTACCCGCCGCGGGTCGAGGTGGACTTCACGCACAGCAGCCATTGCAGGTAGGCCTCGTCCGCCGCCGGGTCGCCCGGCGCGCGCAGCCGGCGGACGAACACGTCCTCGACGCCGCCGCTCATCTCGCTACCGACAGCGACCGCGGCGCCACCGCTGAGGAACGTGCAGTCCTCGACGATGATCCCGCGCGACGGCAGGCCGAGCCGGCGGCCGTCGGCGTCCCGGCCGGACTTGATCGCGATGCAGTCGTCATGGGTCGCGAACGTGCTGTCGCGGATCAGGACGTCGGTGCAGGACTCCGGGTTGCAGCCGTCGCCGTTCGGACCGAGGTTGTTCACGGTGACGCCGCGGACGGTGACGTTGCGGCACTCCAGCGGGTGGATCGTCCACATCGGCGAGTCCTTCACCGTCACGCCCTCGATCAGCACGTTCGTGCAGCGGAACGGCTGGATGAAGCTCGGGCGGAGATAGTGCCCCTCGCCGAAGACGCGCTGCTCGACCGGGACCTGCTCGTTGTTCATCCGCTCGAGCTCGGCCCAGTCGGCGCGCTGGTTCGGCAGGCCGGTGTGCCAGCCGTACTGCCCGCTGCCGATCAGGTACCACCAGTGCTCGTTGTCACCGGCCCCGTCGAGCACACCCTTGCCGGTGATGCCGATGTCGGTCTGCCCCTCGGCGCGGATCAGCGACGAGTAGTTGTACACCTCGACGCTCTGCCACCGGGTCCGCACCACCGGCAGGTACGCCGCCGGGTCCGTGCTGAAGCGCAGCGTCGCCCCTTCCTCGAGGTGCAGGTCGACGTGACTGAGCAGGTTGATCGCACCGGTCTGCCACACGCCGGGCGGTACGACGACGTGCCCGCCGCCCGCCTGATGACACGCGGAGACGGCAGCGGCGATCCCGGCCGTCGCGTCGTCCGGCGTGGCGCCGTACGCGGTGATCGGGAACCAGGCATCGCGGAACCGCGGCGGCCGGATCCGCGACCGGATCAGGCCTTCGGTGCTCAGATCGGCGGCCGCGGGAAGTCCGATGCCTGCGGCAACGACTCCTCCCAGGGACAGGCCGAGCAGCTGACGACGGGTGGGGCGCATGGGCGGAACCTTCCTCAGGGGCGGGGTGAGGTAAAGCTTTGCCCGCAAGTATCCAAGAGATTCCGCCACGGTCAAGCCCAGGCGTTGACACCCTCGCGGTCTCCGGGCACGATCGGTTGCAATCGTTTGCATTCTAGGAGGCCGCGGATGACCGCCCCTGTTCGTCGCCGTACCGTCCTGTTCGCCGGCGGAGCCGCTCTGACCGGCGGATCCGTGGTCGGCGGATCCCTGATCGGCGGCGGCACCGCCCCGGCCGCCGCCGCGCTCGCCCCGGAGGCGGCCGCCGACGCGCAGATCGCCGCCATCCTCGGCCGGATCCGCCCGCCGCGGTTCCCCGACCGCCGGTACGACGTGACCGACTTCGGCGCCGTCGGCGACGACGCCACCGACTGCACGGCCGCGATCCGGACAGCGATCGAGACCTGCCACCGCGACGGCGGCGGCCACGTCGTCGTGCCGGCCGGCGACTACCGCACCGGCGCCGTCCACCTGCTGAGTCGCGTCGACCTGCATCTGGCGGCCGGTGCACGCCTGGCGTTCAGCCAGGACCCGGCCGCGTACCTCCCGGTCGTGCCGACGCGTTACGAGGGGACGGAGTGCTACAACTACTCCGCCTTCGTCTACGCCTACGGTCAGCGCGACATCGCGGTCACCGGCGCCGGCGTGCTGGACGGCCGCGCCGACGCGACGCACTGGTGGGACTGGACCGGCGGTCCGCCGCCTAACGAGGGACCGGACAAGACACTGCTGATCCAGATGGCCGAGGCCGGTGTCCCGGTCGAGCAGCGGGTGTTCGGCGCCGGCCACAACCTGCGGCCGAACCTGCTGCAGTTCAACCGCTGCGAGAACGTGCTGCTCGAGGGCATCACGGTCAAGGACTCGCCGATGTGGAACCTGCACCCGGTGCTCTGCCGCAACGTGACGATCCGCGGCGTGACCGTCGACAGCCCGGACGGGCCGAACAACGACGGCATCGACCCGGAGTCCTGCACCGACGTGCTGATCGAGAACTGCACGATCTCCACCGGCGACGACTGCATCGCGTTCAAGTCCGGTAAGGACGCCGACGGCCGGCGCGTGAACGTCCCGGCCCGGTACGCCGTCGTCCGGAACTGCGAGATGGCCGACGGGAACGGCGGCGTGACGGCCGGCAGTGAGACCAGCGGCGGCGTGCTGGACCTCTTCGTCCGGGACTGCCGGATGAGCAGCCCGCACCTCGAACGCGCGATCCGGATCAAGAGCAACCCGAACCGCGGCGGCACGATCGCGAACATCGACGTCCGCCGGGTCGAGGTCGGCCAGGCCGCCGACTCGGCCATCGAGATCGTGCTCAACTACGCCAACGTGACCACCGGCGGCTATCCGCCGGACGTGCACGGCATCACGATCAGCCGGCTCACCGTGGCGTCCGCGCCGCGCGCCCTGAACCTGCTCGGCCTCACCGACGACCCGCTGCGCGACATCCGCCTGCACCAGTGCCGCTTCGACGCGATCACCGAGGACAACGTGATCGAGAACGTCGAAGGCCTGCGCCTGGACCAGGTCTGGATCAACGGCACCCGCGTCGACAACTGAAGGAGCCTCCCATGAACGATCTGAACCGAAAAACCTTCCTCCGCCTCGGCGCCGCCGCGGCGGCATCAGCCGCCGCCGTCGCCGCAGGCGCCGCGCCCGCGGCGGCCACCGCCGGTAGTGGCATGGGGAGCGGTGCCGGCGCAGCCGGGAGTGTGGGGGCGCTCGACGCGTCCGGCATCGCCGCCGACCCCGGCCCCGGCTGGGGCCAGGTCGGAGAGATCCTGCGCAACACCAAGCCACCACGATTCCCGGCGCGCGACTTCTCCATCACCAGCTTCGGCGCCGTTCCGGGCGGTGTCACGCTCGCTACGGACGCCATCGCGAAGGCGATCGACGCCTGTCACCGAGCCGGCGGCGGCCGCGTCGTCGTACCGGCCGGCACCTTCCTCACCGGCGCGATCCACCTGAAGTCCAACGTCAACCTGCACGTCTCCGCCGGTGCCACGCTGCTCTTCAGCACCGACCCCGGCGACTACCTGCCCGTCGTCCTGACCCGCTTCGAGGGTCAGGAGTGCATGAACTACTCGCCGTTCATCTACGCCCGCGACTGCGAGAACATCGCCGTCACCGGCAGCGGCACCCTCGACGGCGGCGCGACCTGGGACAACTGGTGGTCCTGGGTCACGCCTTCCGGCCCGGACGCCCAGGCGCTGCAGCAGATGGCGGCGGACGGCGTACCGGTCGCGGACCGCGTGTTCGGCGACGGTCACCACCTGCGCGCCGCGTTCATCGAGACGCAGTCCTGCCGCAACGTGCTGATCGAGGGCCTGACGATCCTGCGGTCGCCGTTCTGGGAGATCCACCCGGTGCTGTCCCGCAACGTCACCGTCCGCGGCCTGACCATCGACAGCCGCGGCCCGAACAACGACGGCGTCAACCCGGAGAGTTCGCAGTACGTCCACATCCAGGACTGCACGCTGAACTGCGGCGACGACTGCATCGCGATCAAGTCCGGCAAGGGCGCCGACGGCCTACGGATCAACGTGCCGTCGGAGAACATCCTGATCGAGAACTGCACGCTGAACATCCGGTACGGCGCGATCACGATCGGCAGCGAGATGACCGGCGGCGTCCGGAACGTGTTCGTCCGCAACTGCACGATCGGCAGCCCGAACCTGTACTTCGGGCTCTACATCAAGACCAACTCGGTGCGCGGCGGCTTCGCCGAGAACATCTACCTGCGCGACCTGGAGATCTCGAACCTGACCAAGGAAGTCGTGTCCTGCAACTTCTACCGCAGCGAGGGCGACGTCGGCCCGCTGACGCCGCGGGTGCGCAACGTCGAGCTGCGCAACGTGAACGTCGGCCACGCCCGGAACGCGTTCTCGATCTTCGGGTACCCGCGCTCGCCGATCCAGGACTTCCGGCTGATCGACTGCACGTACACCAGCATCGACGCCGCCAGCTCGATCCAGGACACGGAGCTCACGTTCCAGAACTTCACTGTCAACGGTCAGCTGATCACCGATCCGGCCCAGCTCACGTGACCGCTCCGGACACCGTTCACCCGGCCGGCTGGCCGGACGCCGACCGCATTCTGGCCGGCGTCCGGCCGCCGGCCTTTCCCGCCGTCGACTTCCCGATCACCTCGTACGGCGCGGTCGAGGCGAACGCCGGCCCCGGGATCACTGCCGCGATCGCCGCCTGCCACGCGTCCGGCGGTGGGCGCGTCGTCGTACCGCCCGGCCGCTGGCACACCACCGGGATCCGCCTGCTGTCGTCCGTCGAGCTGCACGTCAGCGACGGCGCCACGCTGTTGTTCAGCACCGACCCGGCCGACTACCTCCCGCTCGTCGAGACGCGGTACGAAGGTCTCGACGTCCTCAACCACGCGCCGATGATCTACGCGAACGGCTGCACCGACATCGCGATCACCGGCACCGGCACGCTCGACGGCCAGGGCTCGTGGGACAGCTGGTGGCAATGGTTCCACGAGTGTGACGACGAGTTCCGGACACTCCGCGAACAGAGCTGGTACGGCGTACCGCTCGAGGACAGGGTGCGCGGCACCCGCCTGCGGTCGTCGTTCGTGCAGCCTTACGACTGCACCAACGTGCTGATCGAGGGCGTGACCGTGGTGCGCTCACCGTTCTGGCAGATCCACCCGGTGCTCTGCCGCAACGTGACGATCCGCGACCTGGTGATCGACTCGCAAGGGCCGAACAACGACGGTATCGACCTCGAGTCGTGCCGCTCGGTGGTCGTCTCAGGCTGCGTGATCGACGCCGGCGACGACTGCATCGCGCTCAAGTCCGGGCGCGAGGCGGACGGGCTGCGCGTGGACGTGCCGACCGAGGACGTGCTGATCGAGGACTGCGAGCTGCGGGTCAAGTACGGCGCGATCACGCTCGGGTCCGACCTGACCGGCGGCGTCCGCAACGTCTACGTCCGTAACTGCCGGATCGGCGGACCGTACTTCGCGCTGTACATCAAGACCAACGCGGTCCGCGGCGGCTTCGTGGAGAACGTCTACCTGCGCGACATCACCGTCACCGACGTCGCGAAGGAAGTCGTCCAGTGCAACTTCCATCGCGGCGAGGGAGAGGCCGGTCCACTCACGCCGTCGGTGAGGAACGTCGAGCTCCGCGGCGTGCAGGTGGAGCACGCGCGCAACGCGCTGCTGCTGCGCGGCTACCGGCACGCGCGGATCGAGGACTTCCGGCTGGTGGACTGCGCGTTCACCGTCGACCAGCCCAGCACCGTGCAGCACACGGCGCTGAGCTTCGACAACGTCACGGTCAACGGCCGTCCGGTGAAGGACGTCCACCAGATCCGCTGACCGCTACGGCAGGTGCGCGCAGTGGACGTCCAGGTCCCACAGGATCACCGACAACGCGTACGGGCTGATCGTGTGGTCGCCGTGGGTCGCGTCCTCCAGCAGCTCCCAGTGGCCGTTGGACTCGTTGCTCACCGCATCGGTCCCGATCACGGCGATCCGCTGCCGCACCGCCGCCTCGTACGACCGGTGGCCGACGCCGTTGAAGCAGCACTCGTCGAACCGGTTGAGGATCTGCATCTGCCGCCGGTGCGGCCCGACGGCGGCGAGCGCGTAGAAGTCGGGGAAGTCGGCCAGCCCGTAGAACCCGGGCTGCATGTCCAGCCGCTGCTCCCAGTCGCCGCGGGTCGGGCTCGGCTTCGGCGACCCCGGCCGGACGAAGAACGGCAGCGAGCCGGCCGTCGGGTACGACCGGGTGATCCGCGTGTCCAGCGCCGGGTACACGCTCGTCGCCCAGCCGCCGCCGGACAGCCCGATCATCTGCACCGACGACGGCCGGTACGTCGCCTGCACGTAGTTCATCGCGACCGCCGGCGGCGTGAGGAACAGCGCGAGCGGTGAGTAGGTGGCCGAGGCCCACTGCGGCAGGTCGTTGTGCGACGGCTGCAGTTGCTTGGTCGGGTCGGCCGGGTCCTGCAGGGTCTTCGGGTTCCAGTGGTAGAACGGCATCGCGAACAGCAGTACGGTGTACCCGTGGTCGAGCAGACCCTGCGCGACCCGCTGCATCGTGTCCAGGCCCTCACCGTGGCCGTTGTGGTAGAACGCGACCCGCCGGTGCGTGCTCTGCGTCGGCTCGAGCAGGAACACGGTCGCGACGTACCCGAACTCCATCGCCACGTCGAGCTTGTCGTAGCGCCGCACGCCGGTGAACGCCGGCAGCTCGGGCGGGACGCCGACGTCGCGCCGTACAGCCGGCAGCCCGGTCGGCAGGACGCCGGTGTCCTTCCACACCTGCGCGACCAGCCGCGGCCGCAGCGCGTCCGCGTCGGCGGCGGTGTGGATCTTCATCAGCTCCTCGACGTCCACGCCGACGACGACCTGCGGCAGCGTCTTGTACGTCGCCGCGTGGGCGGCCGCGATCTCAGCATTCACCGGTGCGACGGGGCGCGGCGCCGGGTGCGGCTGCACACCGCCCGCGGGGACCTCCGTCGCGGCCGCCGTCAGCGGCCATCCGGTCGCGCTGCCGGCAGTCACGGCGAGAGCACCTCCGAGAATGGCCCGACGGTTGACGTTCTTCATCATGGATCACCTTTCGAGGCGGGGAACGACCGGGTGCCATCCGCCGAACACGAACGACGGGTCGCGCAGCTGCGCTGCCTCCTCGTCGCCGAGCTGCCGGGAGCAGGCCAGTCGGGTGCTGGTGTCGAGCGGCTGACCGGCCAGGTCGGTGCTGTGGTACTCCCAGAACCGGATCTGGCCTGCGGCCGCGCAGTCGTTGGGGCTGGTGATCTGCCAGCCGGTCTTCTTCACGTGGCCGTCCATCGCGGAGTCGATGAACACGGCCTGGCTGGTCGGGAACCGGCTCAGCTCGGCGCGAGCCAGGAACACGCTGTCGTCGGGCACACCCGGCGCGCGGGTCAGCCGCACGCGCACGAAGATGTTGCCGGGCCCGTTGTCGATGTTGCGGACCTGGTTGTAGTAGCCCTCGTGGAGCGCCTTCAGCTCGGAGTCCTGCAGGAAGACGCCGCCGGTCCCCCACACGAAGTCCACGTCGCCCTCGACGTAGCTGTTCGTCACGAACGCCTGGCCTTGCAGGCGCAGGCTGTCCTGGTACCCGAGGATGCGGACCCGGGCGAGCACGATCCGGCTCCCGTTCCCGAAGAACGCCTCGGCCTGCGAGCCGCGGTACGGCGTCAGGTTCTGCACGGTCACGTCGGTCATCGTGAAGTCGTCGGCGAAGACGGCCATCGCGGACCGCCAGCAGTTGAACCGGTCGGACTGCGGGATGACGCGGCGCTGGCAGTACGACTGCTCCATCGGGACGCTGCCCATCGCGGAGTCGCCGTTCAGCAGGTTGTTGTTGGGGTACCCGATGACGGTCTTGCCGGCGCCCGCGCCGCGGATCGTGATGCCGGGCTTGGTCGGCGGCACCCAGACGAGCTCCCGGTACAAGCCCGGTGCGACGTCAATTGTCGACTTGTGGCCTTCGGCAACGAAATCGACGGCGCTCTGCACCGTACAGAAGTCCTTGCCGCGCCCGACGGTCAGCTGGCCGTCGCTCCTCGGATCCTGCCGCGTCCGGAACCGCCAGTCGGTGATGCCGGCGTTTCCGACGACGAAGCCGGGGTCCACGGTCACGTAGTACACCTGGCCGGCGTCCAGCCGCTGGTGCGGATACACGGTCACCGTGCGCCCGTCGACCACGACCGCCTGGTACATCCAGCGGTGCACCTGGTCGAAGTCCGTCCGCGCGCCACCGACCGTGCGCTGGAACGACGCGAGGTCCGTCAGGCTGATGGTGTCGACGACGTCGCCGTTCGCCTTGTGGATCTGCAGCTTTCCGCTCACGCCGAGCCGCACCGGTCCCTGGAAGCTCATGCTCAACGCCGTGTCCGAGCAGGTCGCGTCCTCCGGCCCCTGCGGCGACAGCCTCACAGCACCGGCCGCCCCGGTAGCCCACCCGGTGAGCCCCTTCAGCACAGCCGTCAGCTTCGCGGCCGCAACCTGGTGCCCCTGCACATTCGGATGCGTACTCCCGTTGAAGTCTCCGGCCCCGAGCCACCCGGTCGTGTCGACGTACACGATCCGCCGGTCCTTCATCGCGGCAACCGCCGCCTTGATGTCGTCCGCGTGCGTCCCGTTGAAGGGGCGCAGGGCGACGATCAGCGTCTTCGGATCGGCCGCCCGGATCTGCCGCAGATAGGCGACATACCCCGCGGTGAACTCCGCGCTGCCGTACGCCGCGTCGTTCGTGCCGAAGTTGACGACGGCGGCACCCGGCTCGGGGTCCGTTGTGGGGAAGCCGGCCAGATTCAGGCCGAACGAGTCGGCGGCGGTCCCGACGTTGCCGTGCCCCGGCTGCAGGATGCCCTGCTTGCCGAAGCCGACCTGGGTGATGTCGGCGCCGAACGCCTCGCCGACCAGGTGCGGGTACGCCTTGGTGCCGTCCGCGCAGTCGGTGCCGAGCTCGGCGCACAGGGCCATCACGCCCTGGGTGATCGAGTCGCCGTAGAACTCGATCCGGTGCTCGGCCGTGGTCGGCAACGGGATCAGCTTGGCGTCGGGGGCGAGCTCGATCTTCTCCAGCACGACGCCGGTCTGCAGCGGGACGTTCCAGCGGTTCTCGTACTCGTCGACGTCCTTGACCAGGATCTCGGCGGTGTGCGCGACCGTCGGGTCCAGGTCGTCGGCGAACACCTTCTGGTCCGCGTCGACCTTGTGCAGCGCGGGCGCCCCGCCGTCGATCGCGACGTACAGCTGCGCGGGGACCGTGATCGACGCGGTGTCGAACAAGGCCCCGAGGTGTGAGCCGGTGAAGCGGAAGCGGACCGAGGAGCCCGAGTTCACCGTGATCGCGACGTCGTCGTCGCGGCCCCAGTGACCGTCGAGCTCGATCCGCGGGTCGAACGGGCCGTAGGTCGCCGGGTTCGCGGCGGCTGCCGGTCCGGCGGACACGGTCAGCAGTCCGGCTCCGGCGAGCACGACCAGACACAGGCTCAACAGACGATTGCGCACGGCGATCTCCTCGCGCGGACCGCCGCAACAGAGGCCCGGGGCGGTGGGCGGGTAATCCTTTTCCTCGCAACCGTGACAGTGCCGCGCGGTGACGTCAAGGGTTCACCGCGGGAAATCGGGAAAAGGTTTACATCGCGCTTCCGGCAGCGATCTGCGCTGTGCTCATGGTCCAATGGGGCGGTGAGAAAGCCCGTTGCGAACCGCGCAGCTCGTGCGACGATCCATGACGTGGCGCGGCTGGCCGAGGTGTCCACGGCGACCGTGTCGCGGGTGCTGAGCGGCGGCAAGCCGGTGTCGCCGGAGGTCGCCGACCGGGTCCGGGTGGCCGCCCAGGACGTCGGCTACCGGCCGAATCCGGCGGCCCAGACACTGCTGCGCGGCAGCAGCCGGACGGTCGGCGTCGTCGTACCGGACCTCGGCAATCCGTACTTCGCGGAGATCCTCAAAGGCATCGCCGCCGAGGCCGCCGCGGACGAGCACCACACGCTGGTCGCCGGCACCGAGGAAGACCCGGAGCAGGAGTACCGCTCCGCGATCGAGCTCGCGCGCTGGGTCGACGGCCTGCTGCTCTGCGCGCCGCGGATGAGCACGCCGCGCCTGCGCGAGGTCGCGGAGGCGGCCCGCCGCCTGGTGCTGATCAACCGGGTGCTGCGGCACTCCGCCGTCGGGTCGGTCGTGGTCGACTACCACCTCGGCGTCCGCGCACTGTGCGAGCATCTCGCGTCGCTCGGGCACAAGCGGATCGTGTACCTGCAGGGTCCGACCGCCGCGTGGTCGGACCAGCAACGGCAACGCGGCTTCCGCTCACCGGAGGCGTCCGGGCTCACGATCATCCGGGTGGAGTGCGGTTCGACCCTCGTCGACGGGCGGGAGGCGGTCGACGAGGCGCTGACGTATCAGCCGACCGCGATCATCTGCTTCAACGACCACGTCGCCGTCGGCGTCCTCAGCCGGCTGCGCGAGCTCGGCCTGTCCGTCCCTGCCGACATCTCGGTCGCCGGGATCGACGACGCCCCGATGAGCGCCCACACCGATCCCGGCCTGACGACGTACGCCGTCTCCACCGTCGAGCTGGGCCGCCAGGCCTGGGAACGCTTCACCCCTAGAGTCACCACCGCCACCACCCACCTCCAAGGCGAACTGGTCGTCCGAGGCTCCACCGCCCATCCCCCACGCCGGGGGGCCAGAACGAGCCGCTGACCTCTCCAGGCGTCAGGCGGGGGTGGTGAAGTGGAAGGTGCCGGGGGTTACTCGGCAGGTGGTGGTCTCGGCGGTGGTTTCCAGGACGGTGAGGCCTTCGGCTTCGGTCAGTGGGTGGCCGGACTCCTGCGCGGCGGCGGGGTCCGCGGTGGGGATGTGGATGGTCGCGTCGGCGCCAGGTGGGACGGTGACGTCGAGCGTTAGGGTGCCGTCGGCGATCTCCCAGCGGGTCGAGACCCGGCCGGAGGGAATGTCGTACGACGCCTCGGCCCACGTCAGCCGGCCGCCGGGGCGCGGCTTGATGACGAGGTCGCGGAAGCCGACCGACTCAGGCGCCTGGCTGATTCCGGCGACGTCGCCGTACAGCCATTCGCCGACCGAGCCGAGCGAGTAGTGGTTGAACGAGTTCATCGCCACCGGCCCGAACCCGGTCTCTTCCGTCCACCCGTCCCAGCGCTCCCAGATCGTCGTCGCGCCGTGCTTGATCGAGTACCCCCACGACGGGTACCGGTCGTCGTGCAGCAGGTCGTACGCCAACTCGGCGTATCCGTACCTGGTCAGGATCGGGCACAACAACGCGACCCCGGCGAACCCGGTCGTCAGCGATCGCCCACGCAGCTCGAGGTCCGCGACCAGGTGCTTGACCGCGACCTGCTCGGCCTCCTCCGGCAGCAAGCCGAACGCGAGCGCCAGCAGGTACCCGGTCTGGGTCTCGCCGCGAATCTTGCCGTCGGCATCGACGAACTCCGCGACGAACGCCGCCGCGATCTTCGTCCACAGCTCGCGGTACGCCGCGGCCTCGTCCGCCAGCCCGAGCACCTCGGCGGTCGCGGCCGTGAACTCCACGCTGCGCGCGAAGTAGGCCGTCGCGAGAACGTCGCGATCGGTCCGCACACCGACCTGCAGCCAGTCGCCGTAGTGACCACTCGTGCGATGCCGCCAGATCAGATCGGGATTGGCGCGATGGACGTACTCGACCCAGCGCCGCATCACCGGCCACGCGGTCCGGAGCACGCGCTCGTCGCCGTAGAACCGGTACAGCGTCCAGGGCACGATCGTCGCCGCGTCGGCCCAGGCCGGCGTACCGTGCCGGCCGGTGATGACGTGCGGGATCACGTCGGGAATCGCGCCTTCGTCGGTCTGCGCGACCGCGAGATCCGCGAACCAGTTCTCGAAGAACGTGAGCACATCGGCCTGGTACGCCGCGGTGGGCAGGAAGATCTGCGCGTCCGCGGTCCACCCGAGGCGCTCGTCACGCTGCGGGCAGTCGGTCGGGACGCTGACGAAGTTGCCGCGCTGTCCCCAGCGGATGTTGCTGAGCAGCTGGTTGACGCCGGGATCCGAACACTCGAACCGCCCGGCGACCGGTGTGTCCGAGTGCAGCACCCGACCGGTCACGTCCTCGACGGTCAGCTCCCCCGGATACCCGTCGATCTCGACGTACCGGAAGCCGTGCACGGTGAAGATCGGCTCGAAGAACTCCTCGGCCGCGCCGGAGCTGACGAAGTAGTCCGTGGCGTCGGCCGTTCGCAGGTTGGCGGTGTACAGCTCGCCGTCGGCCTGGAGCATCTCGCCGTGCCGCAGCCGGATCCGGTCCCCGGCGTCGGCGCCGCGCACCCGCAACCGCACACGACCGGCCAGATTCTGCCCGAGGTCGACGATGAAGCGCCCGGGCGCGAGTGCGGTCACCGCGACCGCCGGCACGTCCTCGGTCACGCGCACCGGGTCGGTCGTAGCCGCGATCAGTGTCGACACGTCACCACCGAGATCACCGGCCGGCGCCCATTCGCTCGCGTCGTACCCCGCGCCGGTCCAGTCACCCAGCTCGAACCTGGCGTCGTGCGACTCGCCCATCAGCAGGTCGGCGAACCGGATCGGTCCGACATGCTCGACCCAGCGGCCGTCGGTCGCGATCACGGTCCGCGACCCGTCGGCGTGATCGACGACGAGTTGTGCGAGCAGTTGCGGCTTCTTGCCGTAGTGGTGCGCGTGGCTCCGCGTGTCCCATCCAACGTACCCGGACCACCAGCCCTCGCCGAGGACGGCGCCGATCACGTTCTCACCGGCGCGCAGCAGCTCCGTCACGTCGTACGTCTGGTAGGCGACGCGCCGGCGGTAGTCGGTCCACCCCGGCGTCAGCTCGTCGTCGCCGATCCGCTGACCGTTGGCGTGGAACTGGTACAGCCCGTGGGCGGTCGCGTAGAGCCGGGCCCTGGTGATCGGCTGGGTGAGCTCGAACGAGCGGCGGTAGTAGCGCGGCGGCGCGATGGTCGCCTGCCGAACCGTCCGCGGCTCCGCGCGATCCACCGGCGGCTCGAAGTACGGATCAGTCTCGTAGTCGTGCTCGATCCAGTGCGCCTCCCACTCGTCGTCGTGGAAGAGCCCGGTCGCGAACGTCGCCTCGGCCGACAACACCGCTCCGGCCGTGTCCCGTACGTCGACCTGCCACACGTAGTCGGTCTGCGACGTCAGTGGCGCACCGCCGTGGTCGACGTACGTCGTCGGCTCGCTCCGCCACCCGCTGTCCCAGACCTGTGCGCCGTCGCGCAACACCCGCACGCGGAACGCGTCCTGCCGGTCGCCGCGCGCCGGCGACGTCAGCCGCCAGCTCAGCCGCGGTCGCGCCGTACCGATCCCGAGCGGGTCGACCCGGTGCTCGCAGCGCAGGTCGTACGCCGTCAGCCCAGCTAGCTCTGCCACGCGTGGCGGGTCGGACAGCACCCAGTTCTTCGTCACCAGGACCACTCCGTCTCGGGTCGGTGCAGCTCGTACTCACGCAGGCCGCCGGCGTGTTCCGGGCGGTCTCCGTACATCGGGCGGGACGTGCCGGGCGGGTCGATCGCGATCACGTCGTCGCCGCGCCAGGTGGTCCGGAACTCGTTGCCGGCCGCAAGCTCTGTGGTGGTCTGCTCGACCATCGGGAACGTCACGACGACCCGCTCCCCCGGCTGCGGCTTCGGGATCGACAGGTAGCCGTCCGGCGCCCAGATCCGCTCGGCACCGGTCCACTCGTCGTCTCCGCGGCGCAGCTTGAGCCGCGCATACCCGGCCCAGTCGGGGATGCGCACGCGGAGCTCCTCCATCGGCTCGTTGATGTGCAGCTCGACCTTGCCCTCGACCGGCAGATGGCTGATCACGTCGACCGCATGGTGCCCGCGGGTCAGCAGCAGGTTGACCCGGCGCACCCGGTTGTCGCCGGTGACGATGCTGTTCCACGCCCAGAAGAGTCCACGGACGCCGGAGCCGACGCAGCAGGCTTGCACGTCGTTGGTGTGGCCGCGCCCCAGCGGCACGTCGGAGACGTAGTCGTTCGGAGCGCCGTACCCGCAGAACGCGCCGAGGACGCGCTCGCCGACGTTCACGTACGTCCGCCAGCCGGGCTCGTCCTGCGAGCGGTCCGGCGCGGACTCGACCCAGCTCACGTCCTGCAGCTGCGACGCGGCGAGGTGGTTGCGGACGAAGCGCTCGACGACCGGCCAGTACGTCGTGAGCCCGTTGCCGGCCAGAGTCGTGCCCAGGCCGATGAGGTCGACGAGTGAACAGGTCTCATGCTCGTACTGCTGGTCGGCGAGGTCACCCGGCGTCCAGCCGAACCTGGTCGCCTCGCCGAGAACCCAGTCGTAGCTGCGCCGCACGAACTCGGTCAGCCCGTGGTCACCCGTGTGCCGGGCCAGCCGGGCCAGACCCTCGAGCGTCCCGACCCGTGTGTGGAAGTGACCGCTGCGGTAGGCGCGGGCCGGGTTGAAGCTCCCGTCCGCGTTGAACACACCGCTCTTCTCAACGATCAGCCGGGCGAACCACTCGCACAGCTCGAGCGCGTCGGTGTTACCCGTAGCCTGGTGGTAGCGCAGCAGCGGCATGATCAGACGGCCGGAGAAGGACGCCGGGTCCGGCGCGAGGTGCAGGTCGATCGCGTTCGACGACGGCCAGCCGTCCTTCGTGTACTCCGAGGCCGGGTAGAACCAGACGTCGCGCTCCTTGATCGCGATGCGCTTCAGCGCGGCCACCTGACGGTCCGCGGCCCGCCGGGCCTGTGGATCGTCGGCGGCGACCACGGCGGTCGTCATCGCGAGCAGGGTGGCGCGCTGGTCGATCAGATTCGCATTCGGCAGCCAGTGGCCCTTGGGGTGGATCTGGCGGTAGGTGAGACCGTCGTCGGCCAGCAGGGCGAACAGCCGCTGCCGGTAGCGGTCGGCGATCGTGTCCCACCGCGGGTCCCAGTCCTTGCCGCCGGTCATCTGCCGGGTGAGCAGGATCGCGTCGGTGAGCCGGCCGTGACTGGAGCCGTAGTCCCAGTCGCCGTGGTCCATACGGGCCGGGCGGGCCAGCAGGTTCGCACTGAAGAACGGGATGCCGTCCAGGTCGTCGTCGGCCAGGCCGGTCACCGCGTTCATCGCCAGCGCGGCCCGGTCCTCGAGCAGCAGTGTCACGGGGATCGTCGCCATGAGGTAAACCTTTGCCTCCGCGGCCGCCGAAGTCAACCGGCTATCCACAGGCTGGCCGATCCGCCTTGTTTTCTTGGCGTTTGCTGGCGGAGACTGGGCGGACCCGAGCGAAAGGAGAGGCCTCGTGCGAGCAGCCGTTCTGGAGGCACCGCGGCAGGTTTCGGTGACCGACGTGCCGGATCCCGAGACAGGCGGCGACGTGCTGCTCAGGATGCGCGCGGTCGGGCTGTGCGGCTCGGATCTGCACACCTGGAGCGGGCGCCATCCGTTCCGCAAAC
Source organism: Kribbella sp. NPDC003557 (assembly GCF_040610805.1). NCBI lineage: Bacteria > Bacillati > Actinomycetota > Actinomycetes > Propionibacteriales > Kribbellaceae > Kribbella > Kribbella sp. NPDC003557. Next base: position 154,075 of record NZ_JBEXMY010000013.1, on the reverse strand, counting down.
CGCCTGTGGTGCTGGGCCATGAGGGTGCCGGCGAGGTTGTCAGGTCAGGCGACCCACGCTTCCGGGCGGGCGACCGCGTCGCAGTGCTTCCGGCCCTGTCCTGCTGGGATTGCACGCGGTGCGAGAGCGGGAATCCCCATCTCTGCAAGCACAAACGCGTTCCCGGCCTGGGCTGGCCGGGGATGCTGAGTGAGTACTTCGCGGCGCCCGGGCGCGTGCTGGTGCCGCTGCACGACCAGATCGGGTACGGCGAGGGCGCGATGATCGAGCCGGTCGCGGTCGGGTGGCGCTCGACCTCGGCGGTGCGGGCCGGTGACGCCGTCGCCGTGCTCGGCGGCGGTGCGATCGGGAGCCTCGCGGCGGCGATCAGCCTGCATCGCGGTGCGCGGACCGTGCTGGTGAGCGATATCAAGCAGCACAACCGCGAGTTCCTGGTCGCGCAAGGGGTCGAGTTCGTGGTGGATCCGCTCGCATCGGACCTGACGGCGATCGGGCTCGAGGCGAGTGGTGGCGACGGGTTCGACGTGGTCGTCGTGGCGTCCGGGCATCCGGGGTGCCTGGCGGAGGCGCTGGCGTTGTGCAGACCGCGTGGGCAGGTGGTGCTGCTGCCCATGTTCGGCGGCGCGTTGACGGTTGATCTGAATCCGGTGGTTCTCAAGGAGGTCACAGTGCAGGGCTCGACGATCTACACACCGGCCGATTTCGCGGCGGCCGCACGTCTCGTCAACACGCGGACTCTCGACGTCCGTCCGTACATCTCCGACGTCGTGCCACTCGGCCGTACACCGGAAACTCTGGCGGCGATCGACAGCGGCGCCGCCCACCTCAAGACGCAGATCGACCCGACCCGATGAGCGCCCACGAGGTCGTCGCCACCTACCTGATCGAGACCTACCTCCCCCTGTCCCAAGCCGCCGAAGCCATCGCCGGCGAACAGTCCACAGGCACCTTCACAGCCGTCGCCCGCGAAACCCCCGAGCTCCGCGAACGCTTCGCCGCCCGAGTCGTGTCGATCGAAGAACTTCCCCCCACCGGCAACCCCGACCTCCCCGGAGCAACCCACCCAACACCAACCGTCGCCACCACCGCAGGAGCTTCACCGGAGGTCAAGCGGAGCGCGCGAGTGCGGGTGGCCTTCGGGCTCGACAACTTCGGGCCTTCCTTGCCCAACTTGCTGGCCGCGGTGGCGGGGAACCTGTTCGAGCTTCGGCAACTGGCCGGGATACGACTGCTCGACCTCGATCTCCCGGCACCCTTCGCCGAGCGCTATCCAGGACCGCGGTTCGGCGTCCGTGGGACGCGCGAGCTGCTCGACCGGCCGGACGGCGTCCTCCTCGGCACGATCGTGAAACCGAGCATCGGCCTGCCGCCGGAAGAGCTCCGCCTGGTCGTCCGCGAGCTCGCCGAAGCGGGGATCGACTTCATCAAGGACGACGAGCTGATGGGCAACCCGCCGCACTCCCCGCTCGCCGACCGCGTGGCAGTCGTCACCGAGGAGCTCGACAAGGTCGCCGCGCGGACGGGTCGCCGCCCCATGTACGCGTTCAACATCACCGACGACCTCGACCGCATGGCCGCCAACCACGACCTGGTCCGGGCATCCGGCGGCACCTGCGTCATGGTGTGCGTCAACCTCGTCGGCTTCACCGGCCTCGCCTGGCTGCGCGAACGCTGCGCCCTGCCCATCCACGGCCACCGCGCGATGACCGGCGTCTACACCCGCGCACCACAGCTCGGCATCGACTACGTCGCCTGGTCCAAGCTCGCGCGCCTGGCCGGCGCCGATCACCTGCACACCAACGGCCTGTCCAACAAGTTCTACGAGACCGACGAGGAGGTCCTACGCTCCATCACGGCCGTCCGCACACCACTGCTAGGAGGCTACGAGACCCTGCCCGTACTCTCCTCCGGCCAGACCCCCGGGCTGGCCCCCGAGACATACCGCCGCACCAACACCACCGACCTCCTCGTACTAGCAGGCGGCGGCATCCACGGCCACCCAAGCGGACCAAGCGCCGGTGTAGCCGCCATGCGCGCAGCCTGGTCAGCCACCACATCCGGCACCAACCTGACCACAGCCGCCAGCCAGCATCCCGCACTCCAACAGGCCCTACAAAAGTTCGGCCACGGCCGTGGTTGAGGCAGCCTTCTACGGCGACGACTTCACCGGCTCTACGGATGCGATGGTGCAGTTCGCTCGGGCCGGGCTGCGGTCGGTGTTGCTCGTGACGTTGCCGTCGGCACGTGAGCTGCGGGAGCTGGCCGAGCGGTACGACGTGATCGGTGTCGCGGGCATCGCGCGGTCGTTGCCGCCGGACGAGCAGGAGGCTGAGCTGCGCCCGGTGCTGAATGCCCTGCAGGACCTCGGGCCGCGCGTGCTGCAGTACAAGGTCTGCTCGACCGCCGACTCCTCCCCCACCCGCGGCAGCATCGGTCGTGCGTTGGAGATCGGGCGGGAGGTCTGTGGTCCCGCCGTCGTTCCCATCCTCATCGCGCAACCGGAGCTTGGCCGCTACACCGTCTTCAGCCACCACTTCGCCGCCGAAGCCGGCACGATCCACCGCCTCGACCGCCAACCCACCATGTCCACCCATCCCGCCACCCCCATGCACGAATCCGACCTCCGCCGACACCTCTCCCACCAAACCTCCCTCCCGATAACCGCCCTCCACCTGACCGCCTACCCCGCCCACCCAACCAGCCTGCCGACGCCCGATGACGCCGCCGCGGTCCTACTCGACGCCTTGACCGACGAGGACCTACGAACGCTCGGACAGGCGATCGTGGCAGCCCTGACACCGGGAGAGGTCCGCTTCGCCATCGGCTCAGGCGGCCTGTCCCAAGCCATCGGCTCGGCCCTTCGACCTGCTCGCAGATCAGTTGGTCCCGCCTCGCCAAACGCGAACGAAACAGGCACCGCCGCCTCCCAAGACCTGAGCCGGACGGCAGATACCCCCTCGCCACACACAAGCGCGGCGCATGGTCCAGCCTCACCAAATGCGAACGGAACAGGCACCACCACCTCCCACGACCCGAGCCAGGCGGCAGATACGCCCACGCCACACGCGAGCGCGGTGGATGGTTCACCAAGCGGGAACGGCAGCGCTGCCACCGCCTCGCCCGCCGCGAGCGGCCCGGCCGGCACACCCACACCACACGTCACCGCGGTGGATCGCCCGGCCTCGTCAAGCGGGAACGGCACGGCTCCTGCCGCTTCGCCCGCCGCGAGCGGCCCGGCCGGTACGCCCACACCACACGTCAGCGCGCTGGATCGCCCGGCCTCGCCACACGCGAGCGGGGTGGCTGCTGACGCCTCGCCAAACCTGAGCGCGGCGGTCTTGGTGGTTTCGGGCAGTCAGTCCTCGCGTACTGCGGAGCAGATTGAGTGGGCGCGGCGCGCGGGGTGGGTGGTGTTGCCGCTGGTGGATGGTGTGGTGGGGAGGGCGGTTGGTGCGTTCGCGGATGGGGCGGAGGGGGTTGTTGTGCACACGAATGAGCTTGGTCGTGAGGATCTCGAGCAGGTGCCGGCTGGTCTTGCTGAGGTTGTGCATGGAGTTGTCGCGGCGACGGCCGTGCGCCGGGTAGTTGTCGCAGGTGGGGATACATCCGGCCAGGTGTTGCGGCAGCTTGGCATCAGTGCCCTCGAGCTGGCAGGTCCAACTCAGCCGATCGCACCCGGAGTGCATCTGTGTCGTACGTCGGCTGCTGCGCCGGAGCTTGACGGTCTGCAGGTGTTGCTGAAGCCGGGACAGCTCGGCGAGGCCGACCTTTTCACGCAGTACCAAAGCAGTTCAGCGTGACAGACCCGACCCGCGCCCGCAGGCTGTCGCGCAACCCACCGTGCGCGGTACCGGGACAACTCGGCGCGGCCGTCCTGCGCACGCAGTACCAGAGCAGGTCAGCGTGACAGACCCGAGCCGCGCCCGTGGGCTGTCGCGGAACCCACGGCGCCCGGTACCGGAACAACTCGGCGCGGCCGACCTGCGCACGCAGTACCAAAGCAGGTCAGCGTGACAGACCCGACCCGCGCCCGCGGGTTGTCGTGAACTCCACGGTACGCGCGGAGCAGCTTGGTGAGGCCGGGCCGTTTACGCGGCTTCGGAGCAGGCTGGTGATGGACTCGACCCGTGCCTGCGAGCTGGCGCCGAGTTGCGCGGTTCGCGGTGGTGGTGCGGCTTGGTGAGGTCGGGCTGTTTTGGGTGGTTCGGAATAGGTCTGGGTGAAGGACTCGACTGAGCGCCTGCGAGCTGTCGTGGAGCTCCGTGGTTCGCGATGGTGGGGCAGCTTGGTGAGGCCGGGCTGGTAAGGCGGTTCGGAGCAGGTGGGTTACGCGGCTTCGGAGCAGGCCGGGTGAAGGACTCGACCGAGCGCCCGCGAGCTGTCGCGCAACTCCGCGGCTCGCTTTGGCGGGGCAAGTTGGTGTGTGCGGGCTGTTTACGCGGGTTCGGTGCAGGCGGGTGAAGTACTCGACCCGCGCCTGCGGGGCTGGCGCGAACTCCGCGGTTCGCGGTACCGGGAGAGCTCGGTGAGCCCGGGCTGTTCACGCAGTACCAGAGCAGGTCAGCGCTGAGGATCCGATCGGCACCTGCAGGCTGGCTCGGTGTTTCGTGGTGGTGGGGTGGGTTGGTGAGGTTAGGCGGGTTCGGAGGAGATCTGGGTGGAGGGCTCGGCTGGTGGCTGCCGGCTGGTGCGGGGGTCGGTGGGGCGTGGTGGTGAGGTGGGCTGGTTAGGCGGGTTCTGGGGAGGTGAGGGTGAAGGATTGGATTGGGGCCTGTGGGGTGTCGAGGAGTTCTATGGATCGGGGAGCGGAGCGGACTGTCAGGTTCTTGATGGTGATGTTGCGTACTACGGGGGTGTGGCCGCCGAAGTGTTCTGGTTCTGCGTGGCGGGTGGTGATGAGGATCGCGGAGGTGGTGACTGACTCGACTGTGAGGTTCTCGACGGTGATGTGTTCGATCAGGCCGCCGCGGGACGAGTTGGTCTTGATTCGTAAGGCGTGGTCGACGGCTGGGCCGGTGACGTGCAGGTCGCGGGCGTGGATGTTGTGGACTCCGCCGGACGCTTCGCTCCCGATTGTCAGGGCGCCGTGGCCTGCGACGAACCGGCAGGACTCGACGAGGATGTTCCGGGACGGGCGGCCCACACGGCGGCCGTCGTCGTCGCGGCCGGATTTGATCGCGATGCAGTCGTCACCGGTGTCGAACGAGCAGCCGCTGATGACGACATCCGTGCAGGAGTCCGGGTTGCAGCCGTCGTTGTTCGGGCCGTGCGAGTCGACGGTGACGCCACGCACGAGGACCTCGCTGCAGTAGACCGGATGCACCACCCACATCGGGGCGTTGACGATCCGTACGTCCTCGATGCGCACGCGCCGGCAGCTGTGTGGCTGGACGAAGCTGGGGCGGAAACCATGACCGGGTTCGAAGACGCGGTCCGCCACCGGCACGCCGTCGTCGACCATGCGCAGCAGACGTTCCCAGTCCGTGCGCGGTCGGGTGCTGCGCCACCAGTTGTCCGTGCTCGCGCCACCGTCGAGGGTCCCGGTGCCGGTGATCGCGACGTCCGTTTCGTCGTACGCGTAGATGAGAGGTGAGTGACTGAAGCACTCGATTCCCTGCCAGCGGGTGCGGACGATCGGGTACGCCGTCGGGTCGGTGCTGAACCGCAGCGTCGCCCCGGCGGACACGTGCAGCTCGACGTTGCTGCGCAGCCGGATCGCGCCGGTCACGAATTCACCGGCGGGTACGACGACGCGCCCGCCGGTGAGCGCGCACGCGTCGATCGCCTTCGCGATGGCGGCCGTACAGTCCGCGTCGGCAGCGGCCCCGAACTCGGTGATCAGGTAGTCAGTCATCGGCCGGCGGCAGGGCTTGGACGCGGAGGGCGTTGGCGAGCGGCACGGCGATGACCCAGCTGGGGTTCCAGGTGTTGGCGTGGCCGCGGCGCTGCCAGTGTGTCTGGAAGACGGCTTCGCCTTGTTCGCCGGGGAGAGGGAAGTTCCAGTCGTTGGGGCTGGTGGCGACGGTCTGCGTGAGGGCCTGGAGCGTCGTTCGCGCCGCTTCGACGTACGACGGGCGGTTGGCGGTGAGTCCGAAGGACAGGAGTTCGTACGTCGGGAAGAAGGTGTCGAGGTGGTGATTCTGGACGCTGACAGTCGGCCAGCCGATCGCGTTGAAGCCCGCCGCGTGCAGGGGCGAGTCCTCGTCCTGTTCCGGGGACCAGACGTAGACCCAGGTCAGGAGCCAGTCGGCGGCTACCTCGCACCAGGTCGCGTAAGTGGGATCGCCGGTGCGGCGGAAGAGTTCGTAGGCGGCCATGAAGTAGTACATGCCGGCTTCTTTGTCCTCGCACGCCGCGTCCAGAGTCGAGCGCGAGAACGGGCGGTCGAAGGTCCGCGCGTGCTGGTCGTGGTACCGCGAGAGCCAGACGGTTGCCTCCGACAACAGCTCGGGGTCGCCGAGGACCTCCGAGGCCTTCAGAGCAGCCAGCACGCACGGGATCCCGGCCGACGAGACTGTCGTCGCCGCCGGGGAGCCGTCCAACCGCCACCCCACCGGGAATGTACCGTCAGCCAGCTGGGCGCCGGATCCGGCCGGGGTACGGAGGAAGGTCATGGACTCGGTCAGAGCATTCAACCAGGACGGCGGGACGGGTTCGTCGTGAGTCCGGAACAGGGTGATGACGTCGGCCAGGTCGGCGATCGTCTCGCCGTACGCGCGGCTGGAGATCATCGGCCGGTTGCCGGTGCGGAAGCTCGTCCAGCGTCGGGTCGTCACCTGGTAAGCGTTGTGGCGCAGGCCGGGAGTCGGCGTCGGGCTGCCCGACAGGTAGAACTCGACAGCCGCGCGGCACCGGTCGATTCGCAGGCGGTCCCGCGTGGTGAAGCCGATCTGGGCGTCACACCAGGCGAGCTTGAGCGCCTGGCCCGTCCACCCGTACAGGAAGTGCCGGGACTTCCGCGGACCGTTGCCGGGAATCTCGCTGAACTTGGTGTAGCCGGCCACCGTCCCGGACTGGAACCACCGGTTGTCCAGAGCAACCGTCTTCAGCCGGACCAGCTCGTCGGGCGCCAGACCGTCGGCACCGGAGCCGGTGAAGAGCGTGCGTGCTGTGTGGACGAGTTGCCGGAAGGCGTGACCGCGGACATCCTGAGGGCCCCAGTCGAGGACCAGGTGTTGCGTGTAGGTCTCCCCCGGCCGCAGCGTCAGGTAGCCGTCGTCGGTGGCCTCGGTCTCGGCTTTGCTGACGTACCGGATGTCCTGCTTGCCGTCGAACATCAGTACGCCGCTGAGCGCCGCGATCACCGGCCCGTCCTGGCGGATCGCGCCGAGCGAGCCGTAGCGGACCTGACCATCTCCGGAGCGCCGGGCCTGCGGGCGCGAGAGGACGGACAGCCAGCGGCGTTCGCGGCCCTCACGCCATTCGAGGTTCACGCCGGGGATCGGCAGCCGGTCCTCCTCGGCGAGGAAACCGCCGCCGGGCGTCGGGCCGATCCGCGGTACGGCGCGCGCCGGGTCGGCGGACGGGTTGTCGTTGTAGATCAGGCCGGGGACGGTGAGCTGGCTGTCCTTGACCCGGCCCAGGTCGAGCAGCAGCCCGACGGCGAGGTCGGCGAGGCGGCGCTTGCTGGTGTTGCGCCAGCGGAGCTCGAGATTCAACCGGTCGGCGTCGTCGAAGGACAGGCGCGCTTCGACGGCGAGTGGTCCGGTCCGGCAGCCTGCTCGGTGCTCGCCCGGGCGCCGCGAGATCCACCAGCCGTCGGGCGCCGGTGTGCCGGCGGTCTGGAGCAGGCTCGGCTGCCAGGGGCGGCTGGCTGAGCAGGTGAGCAGGCCGGCCAGGGGGCGTTCGAGGTAGGTCGGGCCGTCGGTCAGGCCGAGCTGCAGGACGACGCCGTCGGGCGTGCGGCGGAGCTCGGCTTGGCGGGGGCCTGAGGTGAGCGGTGGCATCAGGAGGTCCGGCGGATCTGGATTGCCTGGTACTGCGTGCCGGGCAGGCGGACGGTGAGTGTGCCGGTGACGGTTTCGCGGGTGCGGCGTACGGAGTGGTTCCAGACGTCCAGTACGTCGACGTCGTAGACGCCGTCGGGGAGGGAGAAGGTGCGGTCGGGGAACTGGTGCTCGCCGAGGTACTGCAGGTAGTACGAGCCCGGCACCGCCAGGGTCGGCGCGTCGCGGTAGTCGTCGATGGGCTCCACGCCGTCCGGCATTTCGTCGAGCACCTCACGCAACAGCCGCAGCCGCTGCGCGACAACGCCAGTGGGCCGGCTGCCACCGGCGGACCACGGCACGGTGCCGCCAGACGACTGCTCGGCGCCGCCAGACGACTGCTCGGCGCCGCCAGACGACTGCTCGGCGCCGCCAGACGACTGCTCGGCGCCGCCAGACGACTGCTGGGGGTCGGCGGTTGGTTGTGGGGCGACGTACCACTCGGCGTGGGTGACGTGGGCGCCGCGGACCGTGCCTTCCCAGATGCGGGTGAGCATCTCCTCGGGGCGGAGGCTGGTGTCCGGGGTGGTGCCGTTGCCTTCGTGGCCGCAGGCGTCTACGAAGACGGGTTTGGCGTGGTCGCGGCGGAGGGCCGAGACGCCGCGGAGGTTCTCGAGGCGGACGCTGAGGTGGGTCAGCCAGGGCGGTCCGGGGTCGGTTGCCTCGTGCATCGAGATCAGGTGGTGGCTGGGATCGAGCTCGGCGATCAGCTCGGCCAACCGCCGGACGTCCGCGGCAACCGGCGTAGGCGACAGGCACCACGTGATGTTGCGGTAGGCGGACAGCCGGTTCACCGTGGCGCGGATGGTGGGCTCGTCGAGCGGCAGGATCACGTCGGCGACGATGCCGGCCGTCAGCAGATCCCGGACCTGGTCCTCGAGAGCCTTCGAGAATGCGAGGCGGACCCGGTTGAAGGGCGATGCCGCGATCGCGGGACGGGCCGCGGCCCATTGGTCGGGGCGGCCGAACCACGACGTCGTCAGCGGGTGGTACGGCGTGCCGTCCGCCCACCGCAGCGTCGTCCCGGCCCGCCGGACAGGTCCGTGCGACGTCGCGGGCGTGCACGTGAACCTGCCGCCGTCGTACGTCCACTCGCCTTCCAGGTCCGGGCTGAACCGGACGAGCCAGCTCTCCCCCGACTGGAACGACTCGGCGTAAGCGGTGGCGCCGGACGGGTGGCGGAACTGCACGCCGGTCGGTCCGGAGACTGGTAGTTCGAGCACGTCCCAGCGTGCTACTGACGTCATCGGGTGCCTCTCAGGGCGAGGTACGGGGTGGCGGGCAGCGGGATGCGGCTCGGGCCGGCGTAGTCGGCCAGTGGGGTGATGGTCATCGCGCGGGTGTCGATCAGGTCGAAGTGGAACGGCGATCCGTCCGGCAGGTCGAGCTCGACCGCCGACGGCTGCCGGTCGCCGAGGTAGTGCAGCACGCACCGGTCGGTGTCGACCTCGCCGTCGGACTGGCGCGGCAGTCCGGCGAACACGGCGCGGAGGAAGTCGATGCGCTCCGGGCTGTCGCCGTACAGCCGGCCGCCGATCGAGATCCACGCCCGGGTCTCCCGGTCGACGAACGACTCGCCGTGACCGACGTACCCGCCGAGCGCCATACCCTGCCAGAACCGGTGCACCATCTCGTCCGCGGTCAGGTTGCCCCAGCGGCGGCCGGCGTTGCCCTCGTAGCCGATCTCGTCGATCACCACCGGCTTCGGGCAGTCCCGCCACGCGGCGACCTCGGCGCCGTCCCAGTGCTGCACGCTCTGGTGGGTGATCCACGGCTTGCCGAAGTCGTACGGCGTGAAGACCTCGTACATCTTGGTGCCGTTGTGGATCGACCGCAGCCGCTGGTACGGGTCGTAGCGCTGCACCAACTGCAGCAGCCGGTCCCAGTCCGCGATCGTCTTCTCGTGGTTGAAGTCGTACTCGTTCGACAGCGACCACCAGACGTTGCGGTACGCCGCCAGTCGCGCGACGACGTACCGCAGGTACGCCGCGTCCTGGGCCGGTGTCATCCGGTCGAAGCCCCACACGCCACGGTCGTACGGGTGGAACAGGATCAGGTCCGCCTCGATGCCCAGGGCCAGCAGGTCGGCGACGCGGCTCTCGAAGTGCTGGAAGAACACCGGGTCGTACCGGTCGACGTCGACGGCGCCGGGTGTCGAGCCCGCGAACGGGGTGCGCTCCGGGCGCATCCCGTCCGTAGGCAGCAGGCACATCCGGACCTTGTCGAACGGGGCCTCGCGCAACGACTCCAGGGTGAGCTCCTGAAGCTCCTTGGACTCGTACGTCCAGTGGTAGCAGGTCGTACCGATGCAGTCGTAGCGCGTGCCGTCGGTGTAGGAGAAGTGGTGCTTGCCCAGGACAGTGACGGGCCCGTGGTTTCCCTGGCCCGGTGTAGTGCAAGTGAACGTGCCCTGGTGCCCGTCCAGCTCGGGGGCGGAGCTGGAGGTGATGTACGACCACTCCCCCTCACGGTCCGGGGAGAACCGCGCGCGGAAGACACCGTCGCCGTCGTAGAAACCGTCGACGGTCACCATCCGGTTCCGGAACTGGTAGGTGACCTGGAACTCGACCTCCGCGAACGGGTTGCCCTCAGCAGGCCCGGTCAGGGTGAGCTCGTGCAAGCCCCACTTCTCGATACTCATGGCAATCGGTCTCCTGCCTGGATCCACTCGGGCGCCAGGATCACGTGCTTGATGGTCTTGCGCAGGTACGAGTACGCGACGTGCAGCCGGCCGTCGCGGGTCTGCAGCAGCGTCGGGTACGAGTAGCCGAACTCGTTGTCGCGGTACTCCTCGTCCTGCACCTGGAGGTTGCGCCAGTACGGCCAGGTGGCGCCGTCGTCCTCGGACAACGCCAGCGTCAGCGGGGTCCGCAGGGTCTTCCGGCGGACGCCGCCCTTGCCGTCGTCGACCCAGCGGAACTGGTCGCGGTCGGCGCACGAGTCGTTGAACACCATGACGAGCCGGCCGTCGGTGAGCCGGAGCACCTGGATCGCCGAGTTGTTGTTCGGCAGCGTGGTGCGCTCCGGCGCGGTCCAGGTGCGGCCGTTGTCCTTGGACACCGACCGGTGGATGCGGTCGGCGGCGCGGCTGCGGTAGTAGCCGACGAGTTCGCCCGGTGAGAGCTCGGCGACGCTCATCTGCACCTGCCCGACCGCGTCCGGCACCTCCACGGTCGACCACGTCGAGCCCTGGTCGGTGCTGAGTTTCAGCACCGTGCGTTCGGCGGTCTTGTCACAGTCGTACGCCGGCAGCAGCCAGTCGCCGTTGCTCAGCACGACGATCGGGTTCCGGATGAACGAACCGAGGTGGTCGAACAGCACCTCGCTCCGCTCCCAGGACAGCCCGCCGTCGGTCGAGACGCGACGGATCACGCGCGACGTCGACTGGTCGTGCGGCTCGTTCGACGTGTGCAGCAACCAGACGTGGTTCTCAGGAGTGACGAACAACAACGGGTTCTGTTCGGAGCGGCGCGGATCGGACGACAGTTGCTCGGGCGGCAACCAGGTGTCGGTGCCGGCCGGGAGGCGGGAGAGCACGATGTTCGTGTCCGGCTCGCCCTCCCCCGGCCCGTTGAACCACGCGCACAACAGGTCGCCGGACGCGGTCTCGACCAGCGTCACGGCGTGGCTGTCGCCGGGGTGGATGGTGGGCAGGAGGGCCGCACCCTCGCGGATGCGGCCGTCGAACCTGGGGTCGTTCACCATGTGAGCCCGCGGGCGACCTGCGCCTTGATGTAGTCCGGGATGTCCTGCGTCTCGGTGACGAGCAGCGACGAGTCGACGTCCATGCCGTCCTTGAGCACGTGCTGCCGGAACACCTTGTACAGCGGGATGTCCCAGTACTCGGTGTTCTGGTAGTTCTTGATCACCGCGTTCTCGCCCCAGTACACGGCCGACGTGTCGACCGCCGCGAGCTCCGGGATCGCCGTACCGAACGCGTTCACGACGGCGTCGGTCTTCAGCACCGCCTTCATGCCGTACGACGAGATCCGGGTCTGCATCTCCTCCGACACCAGGTACTTGATCACGTCCAGCGCCTGGTCCTTGTGCTGCGACTGCGGCGGGATGAACGCGGCCCGGGTGTCCGGCTGGTAGATCGTCTGCGAGCCGCGGGACAGCACCGGCATCGAGGTGACGCCGATCTTGACGCTCTTGGCCCACTCGGCGAACTGCGCGGCGTCGTCCTCCTCGACGTAGTACGGGCTGAGGGCGTACGCGTTCAGCTTCGACAGGTTGTTCACCGCCATCGCGAGATGCCCGGGGAAGCTCATGTCGCCCTTGAAGAAGTCGTCCACCGTGGTGAAGTTGTTCCGCGGGATCATCAGGAACCGGTACATGTTGTTCGCGACGGTCTTCCACTCCGCGCTGGTCAGGTTGACCTTCACGTCCTCCGGCGCCGGCTGCTCGCTGGAACCGGGCACGAACGGGTAGAGCCCGAGCTGGTTCATCGCGAGGTAGTTGTCCGGGTGCTGCATGTAGCCCTTGTAGTGGTGGATCCCGTCCTGCCGGGTGAGCTTCTGCGCGAGCTTGTAGACGTCGTCGTACGTCGACCCGGCCGTCGGGTACCGGACGCCGAACTTGTCGAAGACCAGCTTGTTGTAGAACAGCAGGCTCTCGTCGATCCACAGCGGGACGCCGTACAGGCCGCCGTCGGAGCGGGACTTGATCTGCTCGACCGAGCCGATGTTGAGCTTGGTCAGGTCGATACCGGCCTGCTGGACGAGCCCGGTGATGTCCTGGGTCCAGCCCAGCGGCTCGAGGTCCCGGTCGATCCGCAGCCGCGGGTCCTCCAGGATCAGGTCCGGCACCCGGCCGGCCTTGGCCATGTCCTCGTACCGGATCGGGTAGTCCCAGGTGGCGTACTTGAGCTTGATGTTCGGGAACTTGGCCTGGATCGCGTCACCGAACACGGTGTCGAAGTACCGGGTCGCCTCGCGGCCGTTGTCGTTGCCGCCGAGCTCGAAGGGCTTGAAGTTGGCGGCGAAGACGAACAGCTCGTCGTCGGCGACCGAGAACGGCACGTTGTACTTGTTCGGGATGTCGACGACACCGGCCGCGGACTGAGCGGCTGACCGGGCGCCCGCGCGGGGTACGGCGGTGGTGGAGCTCGCCGCGGCCGGCGTGGTCTGCAGTGCGCCGCCGAATGCGGCAAGTCCACCGATCAGTGCGCCGTTTCGTAACAGGCCACGGCGGGACATGTTTCCTTCAGACATGGAGATGACCTTTCCTACGGGGCGGTGGTGGCCGTGAGGACACCCTTCAGGTCGAGCTGCTCGGCCAGGTGGCACGCGACTTTGCGGCCACCGATCTCGCGCAGCTGCGGGACTTCGGTCTTGCACCGCGCCTCGGCGTACCCGCACCGCGGGTGGAACGGGCAGCCGGCCGGCACCTTCGACGGGTCCGCGATCTCGCCGCGCAGCTTGATGCGCTCGCGGAGCCCGCGGGAGGCGGGATCGGGATCCGGTACGGCGCTCAGCAGCGCCTCGGTGTAGGGGTGCAGAGGTTTGGTGTAGAGCTCCTCGGTCGACGCGCTCTCGACGAGCTTGCCGACGTACATCACCGCGACGTCGTCGGCGACGTGCTCGACGATGCCGAGGTCGTGGGACACGAACAGGTAGGTGAGGCCCGACTCCTCCTGCAGGTCGCGCAGCAGGTTGAGGATCTGGGCCCGGACCGAGACGTCGAGCGCGCTGACCGCCTCGTCCGCGACCACCAGCCGCGGCTCGGTGGCGAGCGCCCGCGCGATCACGACCCGCTGCCGCTCGCCGCCGCTGAACGCGTGCGGGTAGCGGTGCGCGTACTCGGCCCGCAGCCCGACGCGGCGCAGCAGCGCGGCGACCTTGTCGTCGATCTCGTCGCGCGAACCGGCGGCCTGGACCCGCAGCGGCTCGGCGATGATGTCGCGCAGCGTCTTGCGCGGGTCGAGCGAGGAGTGCGGGTCCTGGAAGATCAGGCGGACCTGCCCGCGGTACGGCTTCAGCTGCTTCTCGGTCAGCGGCGCCAGGTCGACGCCGTCGAACATGATGCTGCCCGAGGTCGGCTCGTACGCGCGGACGATGCAGCGGCCGAGGGTGGTCTTGCCGCAGCCGGACTCCCCCACGAGCCCGAGCGTCCGGCCGGCCTTGATCGACAGGTCGACACCGTCGACCGCCTTCACGAACCCGCGATTCCGCCCGAGGAACCCGCCGTGCAGCGGGAAGTGCATGGTCAGCCCGTTGGTCTCCAGCAGATTCATCGCTTCTCCTCGCCGTACAGCAGGCAGGCCACGTCGATCTCGTCGCTGCGGACCCGGACCGGCACGGTCGTGTCGCACTTCCCGGCCATGAACGCGTCACAGCGCGGATGGAACCGGCACCCGGACGGCCGCTCGTACGGCGGCGGCACGGTCCCGCGGACCGCGACCAGCCGGTCCTGCCCGCGCTGGCCGAGCCGCGGCACCGAGCGCACGAGAGCCTGCGTGTACGGGTGCTTGGGGTTGCTCAGCACGGCGGACGCCGGGCCCTGCTCGACCACCTCGCCGAGGTACATCACCGCGACCTCGTCGGCGACCTGGGCGGCGACGCCGAGGTCGTGCGTGATCAGCATGATCGCCATCCCGAACTCCTGCTGCAGGTCCTGCAGCAGGTCCAGGATCTGCGCCTGGGTGGTGACGTCGAGCGCGGTCGTCGGCTCGTCCGCGATCAGCAGCCGCGGCCGGCAGGACAAAGCCATCGCGATCATCGCGCGCTGCCGCATACCGCCGCTGAGCTGGAACGGGTACGAGTCCACGCGGCGCTGCGGGTTCGGGATGCCGACCCGGCCGAGCATCTCGATCGCCCGCTCCCGGGCGACCTGCTTGCCGACGTTCTCGTGCAGCCGGATCGCCTCGACGATCTGGTCGCCGATCGTGTGCACCAGGCTGAGCGAGGCCATCGGCTCCTGGAACACCATCGCGATATCGGCCCAGCGGACCTGCCGCAGCCGCTTGTCCTTCGCGGCCAGCAGGTCGAGCGGCTCGCTGTCCGGCGCGTCGTCGTACAGCAGGATCTCGCCGCCGACGATCCGGGCCGGCTTCTCCACCAGCCGCAGGATCGACCGGGCGGTGACGCTCTTGCCGCATCCGGACTCGCCGACCACGGCCAGCGTCCGGCCGCGCGGCACCGACAGGCTGACCCCGTCGACGGCCTTCACGACCCCGTCGCCGAGCTCGAAGTGAGTCCTCAACGAGCGCACTTCCAGGAGAGGTTGCATCACAGAGTCCTCACTTGTAGGGATCCGCGGCGTCGCGGAGACCGTCGCCGACGAAGTTCATGGCCAGGACGACGACCACGACCGCGAGGCCCGGGGTCAGCAGCCACGGCGCGGTGGCGACCGCGCGGATGTTCTGCGCGCCCTCGAGCAGCACACCCCAGCTGACCGCGGGCGGCTGCAGGCCGAGGCCGAGGAACGACAGGCTCGTCTCGGCGAGGATCATCCGCGGCACCGCCATCGAGATCGACGCGATGATGTGACTCGCGAACGACGGCACCATGTGGCCGAAGATGATCCCGGTCCGGCCGACGCCGTCGAGCCGCGCCGCCATCACGAAGTCCTCCTCGCGCAGGCTGAGGAACCGGCCGCGGACGTCCCGCGCGAGTCCGGTCCAGCCGATCAGCGAGAGGATCACCGTGATCGCGAAGTATCTGGTCAGCGGCCCCCAACTGCCCGGCAGTGCCGCCGACAACGCCATCCACAGCGGCAGCGTCGGGACCGACATGATGAACTCGATGATCCGCTGGATGATGTTGTCGACCGTGCCGCCCATGTAGCCGGAGATGCCGCCGATCAGCATGCCGAGCACGAAGCTGGCGAACACCCCGACGAGCCCGATCGACAGCGACACCCGGGCGCCGTGGATCAGCCGGGACAGCAGGTCGCGGCCGGACTGGTCGGCGCCGACCAGGAAGAACGGCTCGCCGGCCGTCGTCGGACCGATCAGGTGGATGTTCGACTTGATCGGGCCCAGGATCGAGTACTCGTCGCCGCGCACGAACCACCCGACGTCGACGATCTTCGACTTGTCGACGGTGAAGGTCTGCTCGAACGTCTCCTGGTTGCGCGTCGACGAGTACCCGTACACGAACATGCCGTGCTCGGCGTCGACGTGGATCCGCTGCGGTGGGGCGTACGGCAGCGAGGTGTGCGCGGTGTCGGCGCTGGACGGCGCGAAGAAGCCCGCGAAGATCGCGACGAAGTAGATCGGCACCAGCACGATCAGCCCGATCAGCGCCAGCCGGTGCCGGCGGAACTGCCGCCACATCAGCCGCCACTGCGGCAGCGCGCCGTGGTCGCGAAGGCTCTTCACCACCTCCGCCGGCGTCTCGTGCCCCGTGTCGGGGGCGATCGCCTCGGTCTGCTGGACCATTCAGATCTATCCCTTCTGGAACCGGGTGCGGATCCGCGGATCCCACCAGGCCAGTGCGAGGTCGCTGAGCATCGTGCCGATCACCGTCAGCGTGCTGAGGATCAGCACGAAGCTGCCGACCAGGTACATGTCCTGGCTCTTCACCGCGCCGAGCAGCAGCGGACCGCTGGTCGGCAGGCTCATCACGACCGACACGATCGTCTCGCCGCTGATCAGGCCGGGCAGCAGCCAGCCGACCGTGCTGAAGAACGGGCTGAGCGACATCCGGACCGGGTACTTGAGCAGCAGCTTCCACTCCGGCAGGCCCTTCGCCCGGGCGGTCGCGACGTACGGCTTGTGCAACTCGTCGAGCAGGTTCGCCCGGGTGATCCGGATCAGGCCCGCCGTCCCGGCGACCCCGACCACCACGATCGGGATCCACAGGTGGGACACCAGGTCGAGCAGCTTGCCCAGGTTCCAGGCCGCGTCCGCGTACTCCGGTGAGAACAGCCCGCCGACGCTCTGGCCGAAGTACCGGAACCCGATGTACATCATCACCAGCGCGAGCATGAACTCCGGGACGGCCATCCCGATGAAGCCGAGGAACGACGCCACGTAGTCGCCGCCGGAGTACTGCCGCAGGGCGCTGTAGATGCCGATCGGGAACGCGATCGCCCAGACGAACAGCAGACTCGCGATCGACAGCACCATCGAGAGCAGCACCCGGTTGCCGATCAGGCTGGCCACCGACTGGTTCCAGGCGAACGACTGGCCGAGGTCACCGTGCAGCACCACCCCGGAGATCCAGGTGAAGTACTGCACGATGAACGGCTTGTCGAGCCCGTAGTGCCGCTTCAGCTCGGCGATCTGCGAGTCCGGGATGTCCTGGCCGCGGGCCTCCGCGTTCGCGATCACCGTGGTGGTGTAGTCGCCCGGCGGCAGCTTGATGACCACGAAGGTGACGAACGAGATCGCCGCCAGCGTGATCGCCATCCAGCCCAGCCGCCGGGCCACGAACCGCAGCATTACTGGCCGATCGCGAACTGCTCGGGGTGGACGATGCCCGGGGCCACCGACTCGCTCATCGTGTCCGGCACGTTGTGGAAGTCGTTCTTCACCACGCCGTACGTGTTCGGGACCGAGCTGATGCCGATGTAGTAGAACTGGTCGGCCGCGATCTGCAGGATCTGCTTGCCCAGGTCGAGCGTCTTCGCCGGGTCCGGCTCCTGCCGGGCCTGGGTGAACAGCTCCATCTGCTTCTGGATCTCGGCCGGCGGCTTCACGCCCTCCTCGCCCTTCGACTGGTACCACTGCGCCCAGCCGATGCCGTAGCGCGCGCTGCCGTCGTTGGTCGGCACCCAGTAGTGGTCACCGCCGGTGCCGGTCGGCAACACGAACGTGCCGCAGGTCCAGGTGCCGGCGTCGTGGTCGTTGGCCTTGACCCGCTCCTTGTAGAGGTCCTCGCTGACCGCCTGCGTGCGCAGCTCGATACCGACCGCGGCCCAGCGTTTCTTGACGAACTCGATCGCCTCGACGTGGTCCGGGAACGACTCGCTGACCAGGACGGCGACCGAGACCGGTTTCCCGTCCGCGCCGAGCCGCTTGCCGGCCGGCGACTTCTTGGTCAGCCCGGCCGCGTCCAGGTGCTGGTTCGCCTTGGCGGCGTCGAACTCCAGGAACTGCGTGGCCAGCTGCTCGTTGTAGTACGGCGAGTCCTTCGGCGGCGCGCCCTGCCAGGGCTCGCCCTGACCGGCGTACACCGCGTCGATGACCTCCTTGCGGTTGATCGCGTGCGAGAGACCGGCCCGGAACTCCTTGTTCGCGAACAGCGCCCGCTTGACCGGGTCCTTGTGCGTCAGGTTGAGGCCGAGCACCATCGTGTTGGTGAGCTGGGTCGGCACCTCGAAGATCTTGTAGCCGCCCTTCTCCCGGTTCTGCGCGACGACCGGCTTGTTCTGCGGCGTCCCGAAGTTCCGGTACTGCATGCCGAACTCGCCGTTCATCACCTTGAGCAGCTCAACCTGGGCGTCCTGGACGACCTCGACCCGGCAGTTGTCGATGTACGGCAACTGGCGGCCCTGGTCGTCGACCTTCCAGTAGTACGGGTTGCGGGTCAGGGTGACCGCCGAGCCCTTGCCGAGCGCGGTGGTCACCTTCCACGGCGCCAGCGTCGGCTGCTCCGGGTTGGTCCACGGGTTCTGCTTCTGCGCGAACAGGTCGGTCCAGCTGCCGACGCCGGCCTTCTTCGCCAGCGCGTTCGCGTTCTTGTTGTATTTGAGGTGGAACTGCTGGAAGTAGTGCTTCGGCAGCAGCATCCCGTACGCGCCTTCACGCTCGAAGATGCCGTCGGCGATCTGCACCAGCAGCGACGGCTGCGGCGAGCTGTAGGTCATCTTGATGGTGCGCTCGTCGACCTTCTCGACCTTCGCGATCTTGCCGGTGTCCGGCGAGGTGAACGCGTCGTAGAGTCCGTCCGGGTGCAGGCCCTCGTCGCACTGCACCTCGAGGATCGTGAAGATCAGGTCGTCGGCCGTACACGGCTTGCCGTCGGACCACTTCAGGCCGTCGCGGAGCGTGAAGGTGTAGACCTTGCTCTCGGCATCGACCGTGAACTCGCAGGTGTTCGCCTCGATCTCGTCGTACCCAGGCTTGCCGACCTTGTCCGGCTTCCACCGCAGCAGCGGCTCGTAGCGCATCGCGTACCACAGCCACTGGGTGTCCTCCTGGGTCAGCATCGCCGACCGCCAGGTCCCGCCGTACTGCGCCTTGCCGGCCAGCGGCTTGATCACCGGCGGGTTCTTCGGGAGCCGGTCCGCCAGCGGCGGCAGGGAGCCCTTGTCCACCAGGGCTTTCAGCATCGGCGATTCCTTCTCGCCGGCCGCGGCGGCCTGGGCGCCGGCACCGGCCGGCTTGGTGTTGAAGAAGCCGCACCCCGGGACGGTCGCGACGGCCAGGAGGCCGAGACCGCCCTGCAACAGCCGGCGTCGATCGATCGTTCTCTCAGACATCGTCCTACCTCACTGCTGCTCGAGCGTGATGTTGCTGAACTGCGCGGTCCCGTAGTCGACGAGGCCGTTGTCGTCCAGAAGGCCGCCGTCGATGGCGAACCCGATGTAGAAGGAGCGGCTCGGCATCACGAGCTTCTCGTAGCCGAAGCGGTCCCACTTGACCTGATCCGTGGAGATGAACGCCTCGAACTCGACGTCCCGGAACTGCGGGCGCTCGCGCCGGAGCAGCCGCAGCCAGTACACCTTCGTGGGATCCAGGTAGCTGCCGTCCCACGGCCACGGTCCGACACTGGGCACCGAGCCGTGGGTCTGGATCCGGATCGCCTGTGCCTTCATGCCGCCGTCGTCGGTGGCCGTCGGCGCGGCGCTCGCGTTGTCGTTGACCGTGCCGTACCCGCCCGCGACACCGAAGCCGATGCCGCCGTACATGAACGGCGCGGACGGGTCGAGCGAGTCGCGGATCATCAGGCCCGCGGTGAGTCCGTTGGCGATCTTGCTGATGTTGTCCAGCCGGGCGCCGATCTGCGAGACGGCGCCCGCGCCGCCCACCTGGAGCTTGCGGTACACGTAGTGGAAGTTGCTGTTCCGCCCGTAGATCCGGCCGGATCCCTTGATCGTCAGGACCCCGCTCTCCAGGCTCCCGGACCCCGGCACCGGTGGCTTCCCGACCGACGCCGACGTCCAGCCGGTCGTGCCGACCTGCTTGTTGACGTGCAACTGGACAGCGGTCGACTGCGTCGCCGAGCCGTTCTTGTCGGTGGCCCGCGCGGTGACCCAGTAGGAGCCGTCGGCAACGTTCTTCCACTGCACCTGGTACGGCGCCTGCGTGGCGCTGCCGATGACCTGGTCGCCGACGAAGAACTCGACCTTGGCCAGCTGCCCGCCCTTCGCGGCGGACGCGTCGGCCGCGATCGTCACGGTCGGCGCGGTCCGGCCCGCGAACGTCTGGTTCTGCGCCGGGGCGGTGATCCGCACGGCCGGGTTGCCGACCGGGTCCGGGACCAGCGAGTTGAGGTAGTTCTCCAGGTAGGTGTAGCCGTTCGGCGCGATCTTCTGCGCGTCCGACGGGTCGTTCGGGTCGAGGCCGTTCGCCTTCTCCCACCAGTCCGGGATGCCGTCGTGGTCGGAGTCCACCGGCGCCTCGGTCCGGGCCAGGTCCGGGTACCCACCGACCTGCTTCTGCGAGTTGATCAGCCGGCCGGTGCCGTTGCGCACCTCGTCGACGACCCGGGCGTCGGCGGCGTCGCGCCGCGGGAGGATCGCGCCGGCTCCGGCGAGCACCGCCTCGTACGCCTTGTTCGCCGCCTGCACCGTGCCGCGGCCCGGGATCGGCTGCGGTTCGGTCAGCTCGACGATGCCGCCGATCGGGTACCGGATGCCGCGCCGGTTGTGCGCGGTGACGTCGGGGTGGCCCTCGACCTGGTTACCGGCGACGTACCACTGGCCGCCGCGGTTCGCGCTCACCACGACCGGTGCGACCTCGTCGAGCGTGGTCGGGCCCGGCTTGTAGAAGTTGTTCATGATGTTGATGCCGTTGGCCCACTCGCCGCCGTACACCGACGTGTAGCCGTGGTCGTAGATCACGTTGTTGTAGTGGTCGACCTCGAGGTTGATGCCCTCGGTGTAGCCGAAGCGCGGCTGCCGGCCACCTTGGTGCGCGACCAGGTTGTGGTGGTACGTGTTCCGCTCGCCGCCCCAGATACCGCCGTACCCGTGCCGGTTCTTCGGGTGCGCCGACAGCGCGAGCCCTTCGGAGACGATGCACCACTGCACGGTGACGTCGTAGTTCCCGTACGGCGACAGGCACTCGTCGACCGCCCAGCTGAACGAGCAGTGGTCGATGATCAGGTTGCGGATCCCCGGGCTCACCGACCCGGGCACGTTGGTGTTGAAGGCGTCGTCGGCGACCGCGTTCTCGTCGCCGAGCCGGAACCGCAGGTAGCGCATCACGATGTCGTGCGCGCCGCCGCTGATGTTGGTGCCGTAGCCGGCGATGCAGATCCCGCCGCCGGGCGCGGTCTGTCCGGCGATCGTCAGGTTGCTCCCGGCGATCTTCAGGCCCGACTGCAGCTGGATCGTGCCGGAGACCCGGAACACGATCGTCCGGTTCGAGCCGGAGACCGCGTCCCGGAAGGAACCGGGTCCGGAATCGGCCAGCGTGGTCACCTCGTACACGGAGCCACCACGGCCGCCCTTGGACCACATCCCGGCGCCCTCGGCGCCCGGGAAGGCCGGCAGCCGGTCGTCGTTCGCGGTGGTGGCAGCGGTCGTCCTCGCGGTCGCGGTCGGCGTGATGCCGAGCGACGCGACGCCGATGGCGGCCGCGGTGGTCCCGACGAATCCACGCCGGGACCAGCCCGCTGGATGCGGAGGAGAAATTTCGGTCATCGTCCATGCCTCACTTTCGGCAGGGGGCGGCAGGTTGAATATCTAGTCAACTCCGAATGGAACGACGGCCCTCATGGTCACGGAGGTTACGAAGGCGTGTCAAGAGCGTGACGCCGGAAAGTTGCAATCGTTTGCAGGCAGAGATTTTCTCGACCGCAATCGTTTGCACGAACTCTTGCCGGAACGACCGCGCCGGTGGTTACCTAGCCTCCATGCCTTTGCGCCCACTCCCTCTCGGCAGCACCAAGATCAGCGGCGGGTTCTGGCTGGAGCGGCAACGGATCAACCGCGACGCCACGATCCCGGCTGCCGCGCGGCGGCTGGAGGAGGCCGGGACGCTCCGGAACTTCCGCCGCACCGCCAGGCAGGAACCGGACACCGACGCGAGCGCCGGGCCGGCCTTCGCGGGCAAGCTGTTCGCCGACACCGACGTCTACAAGTGGCTGGAAGCGGTCGCCTGGGAGCAGGCACGCGAACCGTCGACCGAGCTCGCCGACTGGCAATCGAGTGCCGGTGCCCTGGTCGCCGCGGCACAGGACTCGGACGGGTACCTCAACACCCACACCCATCTGGCCCTCGACGGTCGGCGGTACGGCGACCTCGAGAAGGGGCACGAGCTGTACTGCGCGGGACATCTGTTCCAGGCGGCGGTGGCGCAGGTGCGGGCGACCGGGGATCGCACCCTGCTCGACGTCGCGTGCCGGTTCGCCGATCACCTGTGCAAGACGTTCGGCCCCGGCCGGCTGGAGGGTGTCGACGGGCATCCGCTGATCGAGATGGCCCTCGTCGAGCTCTACCGCGAGACCGGCACGGCGGCGTACCTGGAGCTGGCGACGTACTTCGTCGAGGCCCGCGGGCACGGGACGCTCACTCCCCCGGGCCACCACGGTCCGGCGTACTTCCAGGATCACCTGCCGGTGCGCGAGACCCGGACGATCGCCGGGCACGCGGTCCGCGCGCTCTACCTGGCGTCCGGTGCGACCGACGTGGCGGTGGAGACCGGCGACGGCGAGCTGCTCGATGCGTTGCGGGCGATGTGGGCGACCATGGTCGAGAGCCAGACGTACCTGACCGGCGGGCTCGGTTCCCGCTGGTACGGCGAGGCGTTCGGCGACCCGTTCGAGCTGCCGCCGGATACCGCGTACTGCGAGACGTGCGCGGCGATCGCGAGCGTCCAATGGAGCTGGCGGCTGTTGCTCGCGACCGGTGAGAGCAAGTACGCCGACCTGATCGAGCGGACCCTCTACAACGCGGTGATCTCCGGGGTGTCGCTCGGCGGCGACCGGTTCTTCTACGTGAACACCTTGAAGGTGCGGCACAACGCCTTCGCCGACGACCAGCGATCAGCGGTCGGCGGCCGGCAGCCCTGGTTCGGTACGGCGTGCTGCCCGCCGAACGTCATGCGCACCCTGTCCGCGCTGGATCAGCTCGTTGCGACCTCGGACGACAACGGGGTGCAGGTGCACCTGTACGCGCCGGCCTCGGTGAGTGCCGGCCAGATCGGCTTCGACGTCGAGACCGAGTACCCGTGGCACGGCACCGTCCGGGTGCGGATCACGTCGACGCCGGACACGCCCTGGACCCTCGGGCTGCGGATCCCCGCGTGGGCGGACAGCCACAGCTTGACGGTGAACGGACACGAAGGGCCGCTGCGGCGTGTGTGGGCCGTGGGCGACGAGGTCGTGCTGGAGTTGCCGGTCGCGGCCCGTCGTACGACACCGGACGAGCGGATCGACTCCGTGCGCGGCTGCGTCGCCATCGAGCGCGGCCCGTTGGTGTACTGCTTCGAGCAGCAGGACGCCGGTGTCGTCCTGGACGCGACGGCCGTGGTCGCGGGCGAGCTGATCGAGCGGGAACGGCCTGAGCTGCTCGGCGGCGTGACGACGATCGAGGTGCCGGCGCGCGGGGGCCCGCTGACCGCGATCCCCTACTACGCCTGGGCGAACCGGACGGTCGGACCGATGACGGTATGGATCCGGGAGGACGCGTGAACTACTGGGAGGATCCCGGTCCCGGGTACGGCGTGCTTCCGCCGCGGGCCGCCGTACGGTCGGATGCGCCGCGGCTCAGCCTGAACGGGCAGTGGCGGTTCCGCTGGACGCCGTCGGTGCCGCCGACGGGCTTCGAGGCGCCGGACTTCGACGATGCCGACTGGGACTGGCTGCCCGTGCCGTCGTCGTGGCCGATGCACGGGCACGGCAGTCCGGCGTACACGAACCAGAAGTATCCGTTCCCGGTCGACCCGCCGTACGTGCCGGACGAGAACCCGACCGGGGACCATCGGCTGGAATTCGAGCTGCCGGAGTCGTGGAGCGGTTCGACCGTGCTGCGCTTCGACGGGGTGGACTCGTGCGCGCGGGTCTGGCTGAACGGGGTCGAGCTCGGGGTGACGCGCGGGTCGCGGCTGCCGGCCGAGTTCGCGGTCGGCGGCGTCCTGCGGCCGGGACGGAACGTGCTCGCGGTACGGGTGCACCAGTGGTCCTCCGGGTCGTACCTCGAGGACCAGGACATGTGGTGGCTGCCCGGGATCTTCCGGGACGTCACGCTGATCTCGCGGCCGGTGGACGCGGACGTGTTCGTGCACGCCGACTACGTTGACGGCGCCGGCGTCCTGCGGGTCGACACAGCGCCGGGTGCGACTGTGCGGATCCCGGAGCTGGACGTCGCCGCGCCGTGCGGCGAGACGGTCACGGTTCCCGGGGTCGAGCCGTGGTCGGCCGAGGTGCCGCGGTTGTACGACGCGGTCGTGGAGCTGCCGGGTGAGCGGGTGTCGCTGCGGATCGGTTTCCGCACGGTGGAGATCGTCGACGGCGTCCTGCGGGTCAACGGCCGGCGGATCGTGTTCCACGGGGTCAACCGGCACGAGCACGATCCGGTGTTCGGCCGCGTCGTACCGGTCGAGCGGCTGCGCGCCGAGCTGCTGGTGATGAAACGGCACAACATCAACGCGATCCGGACCAGTCACTATCCGCCGGACTCGCGGCTGCTGGAGTTGTGCGACGAGCTCGGGTTCTGGGTGATGGACGAGTGCGACTACGAGTCGCACGGGTTCTTCCTGCTCGACTGGCGCGGGAACCCGGCCGATGACCCGCGGTTCCTGGACGCGTCGCTGGACCGGATGCGGCGCACGGTCGAGCGGGACAAGAACCACCCGTGCGTGGTGATGTGGTCGCTCGGCAACGAGGCCGGCGTCGGGTCGAACCTGACCGCGATGGCCGCCTGGACCCGCGACCGGGATCCGTCCCGGCCGGTGCACTACGAGGGCGACCTGACCTGCGCCGACGTCGACGTGTACAGCCGGATGTACGCGTCGCACGCCGAGGTCGAGGCGATCGGGAAACGCGCCGAGAAGCCGCTGGACGATCCGGAGCTGGACGCCCGGCGGCGGGCGATGCCGTTCGTGCTCTGCGAATATTCGCATGCCGGCGGCAACGGTCCCGGCGGGCTGCCGGAGTACGAGGAGCTCTTCGACCGGTACGAGCGGTGTCAGGGCGGGTTCCTGTGGGAATGGATGGAGCACGGGATCCTGCGGGCCGACGGATCGTACGGTTACGGCGGCGACTTCGGTGAGGATCTGCACGACGGGACTTATGTGCTCGACGGTCTCGTGTTCCCTGACCTGACACCGCAGCCGGTGCTGGCGGAGGTCCACAAGGTCTACGAGCCGGTCCGTCTGACGATCGCCGACGACGTGCTCACCGTCGCCAACCGGTACGACGTACTCGACACCTCGCACTTGTCGTTCCACTGGGACCTGGCCGACGAAGGCCTCGTCGTGGACCGCGGCACGCTGGACGTCCCCGTGATCGCGTCCGGCGAATCCGCCACGATCAAACTCCCCACCCTGCCGACCCACAACCGAGAACACTGGCTAACACTCCGGGCAGTCCTCACGGACGACGCCCCGTGGGCTAGGGCAGGCCACGAACTAACCTTCACGCAGGCCCCGGCACCCGGCGTCAGCCCGACCTCGCTCACGCCGGGCCTGGGTGGCCGGCAGTTGCCGAATGCGGGCGCCTGCGCGCCCGCCGCGCAGGCGGGCGGTGGTGAGCTGAAGGTGGGGCCGGGGGTGTTTGATCTGGCGACCGGACGGCTGGTGCGGCTGCGCGGATGGGTGGTTGAGCATGTTCCGTTGGAGTTGTGGCGGGCGCCTACTCAGCACGACGCGCGGACCTGGGATGCGACGACGCTGGATCGGAAGAGCCGGTGGGCGAATGCCGGGCTGGATCGGCTGCAGTACCGGACGGTCGGCGTCGAGCAGACGGGCGACGCGCTGATGGTCTCCACGATGGTCGGCGCGGCCGCCACGGACGCTCGGGTGTTGACCACCTACACCTGGCGGACCGACGGCGAGCGGCTGACGGCGGAGGTCGACGTCAAGCCGTTGGGCGAGTGGACCGCGCCGTGGGCGCGGCTGGGCGTGACGTTCGGTCTGCCGGGCGGGCTGCACACGATGACCTGGTTCGGGCTGGGCCCGGGGCAGGCGTACCCGGACTCGCGGTCGGCGGCGCGGATCGGCCGCTACACCAGCACGATCGACGACCTCCAGGTGCCGTACCTGTACCCGCAGGAGAACGGCGCCCGCGGCGACGTCCGCTGGGCCGAGCTGTCCGGCGCGGCCGGCAAGCTCCGCCTGACCGGTGACCCACACGTCGCGCTGACGGTACGCCGCTGGACAACCGCCGAGCTGGCCGCGGCCGAGCACCCCGAGGACCTGCGGCCAGGCGACCGCGTCTGGCTCACGCTGGACGCCCTGCAACACGGCCTAGGCAGCCCCACCAGCGGCGCACCGATCCTCCCGCCGCACGACCTGCAGCCCCAGCCGCACAGCTTCCGCCTCACCCTGAGCTGAGCACCGCTGGCGGGTTGTTTCACCGCTGGCCCGCTACATCCCGCCAGCGGTGAAACAGCCCGCTACCGCTTCAGAAACTGATCCACGTCCCAGCCAACGGCTGCTGACCGATGCCCAGCTTCGACCAGTCGCAGACCCCGTCGGGGAAGATCGCCCGCAGCTTCTGCCACTGCGCGTCGGTGAACCGCGGGTACTGCGACCGTACGGGCGTCCGCAGCTCGCACTTGATCACGTCCGCCGCCACCCCGGCCCCGGCCACCTCCCGCGGGAACGACGCCGACGGGAACAGCTTCTCGCAGCGCGACGCCGGGTCGCGGTTCAACGGCTGCGCGACGAACTCCGTGGACGACGGAACCCGGCATCCCTCGACCAGCCCGGACGGCCGCGCCGCGACGATCTTGTCGATCCGCGGCCGCGACGTGGTGTCGGCGGTCAGCTGGGTCAGCCAGCGGTCCATCTCGTCGACGGCGTGCTGCAGCATCGGGCTCGCGGTGCTGAACAGCCCGTACGTCGCGTCCTCGAGCAGGCTGACCTGGTTGGCCGCCGTACCGTTCGCCTTCTGCAGCCGGGCGCGCATCGAGAACGTGTGATACCGGACATGGATGTCGCCGTACGACTGGGTGTCGTAGTGCGCCCGGTAGTCGATGATCGGCACGTCCTTCAGCCCGCCCCCGCCGTTCGTCAGCCGCCCGGTCCGGTACGCCGCGCGCACCGCCTGCGGATCCGCCGCGGTCCGCGACGGCACCAGGTTGGCGTCCGCGTCGAACCCGCCGACGTGCTCGTTCAGGTCGAGGAACTGCGCGGGCGTGATCCCCCCGGACTTCAGCACCTTCAGCCCGTACTGCACGCCGACGTTGTCGAGCGGCCGCCGCGCGAACCCGCTCGACGGGTCCGCGCCGTACGCGTTGATCGTGTGGTCGAAGACGTCGCAGCGCGCACCCTGCGCATTCGTCACCGGGTCGTAGCGCTGCTCGGCGGGGAGATGGGTGCAGTTGCTCCGCGGGTCGATCCGGTTCGCACTCACCGCCATACTCGGCAGCGTCGCGTACGTCTGGAAGCCGGCCACCCGGCGCTTCTGCTCCTGCGTCCACGCGAGACCGGACGTGCCGAAGTACGAGTCCAGCAGCCACGAGTCGCTGATGAACGAGACCGTGCCGAACCCGACCTCCGGGAACGAGCAGCCGACGACGATACCGTCGAAGATGCCCGGGTAGTTGTCGGTGATCTGGTGCGCCTGGTACGAGCCGCCCGAGCAGCCGAAGCCGATCGTGAAGTCGGGCCGGCCGTAGTGCTCGACGAACAACTCCTTCGTCGTCATCGCGGACTCGGCCGCGGTCAGGTCGTTACAGTTCTGGCCGAAGACGTTCAGCGACGAGGACAGCAGCGCGTACCCGCGACCGAGCAGGAACGCGTCGGTGACGCCGCCGGTCGTCGTGCCGGAGCGGTACCACCCGCCGGCGCAGCCGCCGCCGAGCGTGAAGACCGCCCGCCCGTTCCAGCTCGACGACCGCCGGGTCGGGGTCGGCGCGGCCTCGCCCAGCGGGTCGTGCAGCATGCTGGTCTGGACCACGGCCCGGTTCGCGCTGCCGGTCTCCATCCGCACGATGAACGGGTCACCGGCGTCGGTCTTCGCGAGATCCGCCGGGTACGCCGTGGCGCCGGCAGGCCACTTCACGAACTGGCCGGCGGCGGTCCGGTAGAAGTAGTCGACCCGTGGCGCGACCGTGCAGTCCGCGTCCAGCGGGGCGCCGAGCGTGCCGCCGATCACCGGGATCGTGAACTTCGCGGTCTCGCACAGGAACGGCTGCTCGTGCGGCCCCGAGAACACCGGCCCCTGCCGGGGATGGTTCCGCACGTCCAGCGTCGTACGACGTCCGTCGGCCTCGGCGCGCAGAACGTTCGAGCCGGGCAGCAACCCTTTGACCAGTCCGGTCACGCCGGTGCCGTCCGGGGCGAACGCCGACGACACGTCCGCGCCGTTCAGCGTCACCCGGACCGGCTCGTCCGCGTCGGGGACCGCGACGTGGACGAGCGCGTCGCCACCGGTCACCATGTCCGGGCGGCCGGACAGGATCTCCAGCTTGACGTCCCGCGACGCCACGGCCGGAACCACCGGAACCACGAGGGCAGCGGCCATCAGCGCCGCGGCGAGCCGGACCGCTCGGGAACGAATCACGAGTCCTCCTAGCGGTCCCCAGATCCACTGTGAGTACCGGCGCCGAGTCACCGACGGCCGACACCCAGCCTCCGCTGTCCGCACCGGAACCGTCAACCGCTGTCGGCGCGCCCGACCCCGCATCGGCGGTTCAGTCGCGATGGGTGCGGATCTCTTCCGGCCAGGCGATCCGGGTGCCCAGCTTGTCGGTGAGGAGTCGCTGGTAGTCGGCCAGGTGGGTGGGGTCGTTGCGGACCTTGCGTGGTGACAGGCCTTCGGTCAGGCAGAAACCGACCAGTGCGCCGACCGCCTCGCCGATACTCCACTCGACCGGATGGAGGCGGTAACAACCGTTGGTGACGTGCGTGGTCCCGATGTTCTTGTTCGCCGGGAGCAGGTTGCCGACGCGGACCGGGATCAGCGCGCCGAGCGGGATCTGGAACGGGTACGCCTCGATGTCGACGTAGCTGCGGCCCGCCGTACTCGGATGCAGGTCGATCCGGTACCGGCCGAGCCCGACGGTGTCCGCGAACACCTCACTGCCCGCGCCGGCCGGCCGTGCCTCGACGCCGACATGCTGCTCCAGCACCGTGAACTCGGACTGGATCCGGCGGGCTTCCCGGATGTACGGCGTCTTGGCGAGGCCGTCCGCCGTGCCGGTGACGTCCGGGCGCAGCCGCAGTCCGGGGTAGCCGCCCTCGGTCTGCATCCAGTACAGGAACGACAGCGACAGGTCCCGGCTCGCGGCGAGGGCCTTGTCCCGATCCGGTCCGCCGAGCAGCGGCTGCTCCCAGTAGTCGAGCTGCGGCCAGTTCACCACCGTGACGTCCGGGATCACCTTGTCGACAAAGTTGCTGCTGGCAAGGATCTGCCGGTAGCGCCAGAGCGAGAACGGCGCCTGCTTCGACGGGTTCGCGTCCAGCAGCTTCCACTCCCGCTGCTCCAGCGTCACCGGGACGACGTCGGTCCAGGACAACTGCGATCCCGGCCAGAACGGCGCGACCGTGTCCCGCCAGTGCTCGTACCCGGCCGGCCGGTCGATCGTGTGGTCCTCCCCCGCCCGGTGCTCCAGCGCGAAACACCACGAGAACGCCTGCTGATCCAGCGGATTCGCGACCTCCGGCGCGTGCAGCTCGCCGGTCTGGTCACGGCCCTCCGCGCCGATCACGTGCTCCACGTCCGCCAGCTCCAGCAGGTCGCCGAGCTCGGTGGCATCCACGACGTACGCCGCAGTCACCGTCAGCTCGGCCCCGGCGCCCCGCAGCGTCACGGCCTCGATCTCGTCGCCGTTCGAGGCGGCCGCGACCGGCTCGTGCTCCATCAAGACAGTCAACTGTCCGGAGGCACGCCACGGTGCGAGCATCTCCTCCAGCACAGCTGCGGCGACCCGCGGCTCGTGGCAGAAACGGCTGACGACCCCGAGGCCCGGATCGAGCAGCGGGTCGCCGGCCGCCTCGGATGTCAGCGGGTAGTTGCGGCGGTAGTAGTCCCGGATCCGGCGGCGGAGTTCGGCGTACCCGCTGGGGGCGTACTGCTCGATCCACGGGTGCTCGTCCGGCGGCACGAGCTGGCTGGTGAGCTGACCGCCCAGCCAGTCGGTCGATTCGGTCAGGACCACGCGGCGCCCCAACCGCACCGCGGTGAGCGCGGCCGCGACCCCGCCGAGTCCGCCGCCGACCACCAGCACATCGGTTTCGAGTTCCACCGGTTCACTCCCTCGTACTTGTGTCAGCCGGCGGGTCGGCGACGGTTTCGCCGGCCACCAGCTCACAGGCCACCAGTTGGCTGACGGGTTCCGCGTCCGGGTTCTCGACCCGTGCCACGAGTGCGTCGATCGCGATCCGGCCGATCTCCTTGCGCGGAATCACCAGGCAGTCCCAGCGGTGCCCGGGCTCGTCGCCGGACCCCTCCAGGACCGCCACCGACACGTCCGCCGGAACGCTCAGCCCGCGCTCGGCCAGCCGGCGTCGCAGGTCCTCGGCCTGGGCGATGTTCTCGGCGACGACCGCGGTCTCGGGGCCTGCCGCCAGCTCGTCGAGCCACTCGTCCGTCAGCCCGGGCTCGCCGCGGAACCCGGGCGAGCGGTCCTGCAGGCCGAGGCGTTCGACGGCGGCGCGATAGCCGGCGCGGCGATCGACGTACGCCTCCTGCTCGATGTCGGAGCGCAGGTAGGCGAGGTGACGATGCCCGCGGCCGGCCAGCGACGTGACGATCCGGTCGGCCGCCGACACGTAGTCCGGCACGATGCACGGGATCTCCGCGCCCGGCACCTCGCGGCGGCCGATGTGCACGAACAGGTAGCCGTCGTGCCACAGCCGGGCCAGCTCCTCGCGATCGGTCGCGGCGCCGAGCAGGACGGTGCCGTCGGCGAGGTTCAGCCGATTGGTGCCGTCGCGGTAGATCCGGCGCCGCCCGTCGCTCGTGCCCGTCGAGGTGAACAGCACCAGGTCGTACCCGATCTCCTCGGCGCGCTCCTCGATCCCGAGCAGGAACTCGAAGTAGAAGTCCTCGCGGGCGTGCGGGAACACAGCCTCGAAGGTGTGCACGCCGAGCAGCCGGTTGCGCTTGTTCCGCAGGTTCCGCGCGGCGGCGTTCGGCACGTACCCGAGCTCCTTGACCGCGGCCAGGATCCGGTCCCGGGTCTCCACCGGGATCCGGTCGACGTCCCCACTGACCACCCGCGACACCGCAGACTGCGAAACCCCGGCCAGCCGGGCGACGTCGGACTGCCTCGGAGCCGTCATCCTCACCTCTGTTCATACGTATGAGCAGCCAGGAACCTACGCGATCTCTTCCGGAGAAGCAACGACGATCACCGGATGTTGCCCGGCGACCGCGATCTCGTGGCGCGCGTGGAGCCGCCACCCGCGGGCAAGGTGGTCCGCCTGGTCCGGCATCAGGATGGCGACCAGCAGCCCGTCGAGTGTCCGTCGCCAGGTGCGGAGGTGCGGCGCGAGGTCACCGATGTGGACGCGCCGGTTCCAGGGTGGGTTGGTGATGATGCGGTCGGTGGGCGTCCTGAGGTGCTTGCTGTCCTTGCACGTCCAGGTCATGTCCCGGCCGGCGGCGTTGGTCCGGGCCGCGTGGATCGCTGCCGGATCGCGGTCAACACCGAAGAATCGCGCGGACGGTTCCAGCAGTTGTGCTTCGAGCAGCACCGTTCCGGCACCGCAGAACGGATCGAGTACGGCGTGCCCGGGCGTCAGGTCCGCGAGGCGTGCCATCGCGGCCGCGACCGGCGGATGCAGACTGCCCGGCACCGTCCGCTGCCGCCACGCCCGCCGGTGCAGCGGTACGTCGTACGGCCGCATCCCGACCCAGAGCGTCTTGCCGTCCAGCACGACCCGCCACTCGACCCGCTGATCCGGCGGGACCTGTCCGTGCCGTCGCGAGTGGTACCGCCCGCCGCCCAGCCGCGCGATCCGCTCCCCCACCAGATCCTCGACGTCGAACCGGTTGAAGTTCCGCACGCCCTGGAACGACGCCGAGACCGCGAACGCGCCACGCTCCGCCGGCACCGACCGCACCGCCGCCTGCACCGCGCCGTCCAGCCCCGACCTCGCGCGTCCGGGGTCCGGGACGGCTCCGCACACCACGAACAGATCGTCGGCCACCCGCGGCGGCCGGTCCACCAGGTCCGGTGACGCCTCGACGACCACCTGCCGCTTGGACACCTCGACCACCCGGTGCCCCGCCGCCGCAACCTCCTCGGCGGCCAGCCACTCCAACCCCGCAACAACCCGCACCAGAACCAGTGCAGAAGACATGAAGAATCTCCCGGTAGGCACCCGGGAGCGACCAGCCGGCCACTCCCGCCTCACCGGTCAAGGGCGAACGCCGCACAAGGACCAGCGGGAGCTAGGCCAGTCGGAAGAAGAAGCTCTTCATACCGGCGATGATGGCAAACCGGCGCGCACCGTGCCCACCGAATTACCGACCGTTCGCCGCAGATCCCGGACCACCGATCGACCGGGCGGACCGCGGTCTTGAGCCGCCGGCGTGGATGGTTTCGACTCGGGTCGTCGCTGTGAGCAGGAATCCGTACCCGCCCTCCGGAGGTTGCTCGTGCCCGTCGATCTGTCCCGTCTCGGCCGGCGCGCGCTGCTGGTCAGCGCCCTGGTCCTCGCACTCTCCCCTCTCACTCCCACCCAGGCGGCCCCACCGGCCCAGACATCCGGCGCGATCGCGACGACCCAGGCTGCGCCACGCGGCGCCGAAGTCGTCGCCGTCCGGCAGGTCGCGGACAGGTTGACCGACCTGACCGTGCGTTCCGAGGCGCTCGGCGGCCGCACCGTCAACGTCCGGCTGCTGACACCGGACGGCTGGAATCCCGCCGACCGCCGCCAGCACTGGCCGACGTTCTGGCTCCTGCACGGCTGCTGCGGGGACTACACCTCCTGGTCCGGCACGGACATCGCCACGATCCCGAGCCTGCGCAAGGTCCTTGTCGTGATGCCCGAAGCCGGCTGGAACGGCTGGTACAGCGACTGGTGGAACTACGGCGCGGGCGGCGACCCGGCCTGGGAGACCTTCCACACCGTCGAACTGGCGCACCTGCTCGAACACGGCTGGGGCGCGAGCTCGAACCGCGTCGTCGCCGGCCTCTCGATGGGCGGCCAGGGCGCGCTCCTGTACGCCGCCCGCCACCCCGGCATGTTCCGCGCGGCCGCGGCGTACTCCGGCTCGGCCCACCCGCTGCTGAACGACGAGTCGATCAACCGGATCAAGGGCTTCTTCGCCGGCCAGGGCAACGACCCGCTCCGGGTCTGGGGAGACCCCGTCGCCCAGCGCGGGATCTGGGAGGCGCACGATCCGTACTACCTGGCGCACCGGCTCAAGTCGCTACCGGTGTACCTGTCCTGCGGCGACGGCACGGCCGGCCCGCTCGACCCGCCCGGGAAGACGGACGCGCTGGAGGCGGACTTCAACCGCCAGAACCACGCCCTGGCCGCCGAACTCGAACGGGTCGGCGCGAAACACCTGACCACGAACTTCTACGGACCGGGGACCCATGCGTGGGCCTACTGGCAGCGCGAGCTGCACGCCTCGCTGCCGATGCTGCTGCAGGCCCTTCAGAGATAGGTCTGCGTGCTCGGTGGCGCCGACTCCATCCACGCCAGGACGCCGGTCAGGGCTTCCTCGGTCATGGCGAAGTGGACGGTGCGGTCGCGGAGCTCGGCGTCGACGATGACGTGGCCGGCATAGGTGACCAGCGGTTCGTTGCCCATCGGGCGGCGGGTGGTGACACCTTCGAGCTGGCGGCGGTTGACGACGAGCTTCGGCCACCAGGCCAGGCTGAAGACCCGGAACCACTGCAGGTCGTCGCCGACGTAGCGGGCCAGGCCGAGCGCCCAGCCGCGGCCGTGCTCCTTCTGCGCGAGTTGCAGGCTGCAATCAAAAGTTCCGCCGTCCCTGGACAACCAGCGACGGCGGAACGCGACAAGCACGATGAACAGCACGGCGGCAAGCAGACAGACCCCGACGACATCGAGGACTATCCGCATACCTTGCGACCCCATTTCCGGTGCCCGACCCCGGGCACCCCGGAGAACCGTACTGCTGTGACTCGATATTCGATTATGGCAGGTGCGATCAGGACGTCTGTTCGGCGGCCCGAACTCTGGCCTCGGCGAGTCGCACCTCGTCGGCGTCGGCGTCGGCCAGACCGGCCGCCAGCGCCTGCTCGAGCTCGCGGCGAGCCTCTTCCAGGTCGATGTCGTGACCCATCTCGGCGTTCTCGGCCAGGATCGAGACCCGGTCGTTGGCCACCGAGATGAACCCGTCCGGCGCGGCCGCGACGAAGTACTCGTCGTCGACGGTCCGCACCTGGACGGTGCCGCCCTGCAACAGGCCCAGCAGCGGCGCATGGCCGGGCAGGATGCCGACGTCACCGTCCGTGGTCCGGGCGATCACGATCTTGGCCTGGCCCTGCCACACGGTCCGCTCGGCCGCGACCAGCGCGACCTCGAGGTGCTTGGCAGAATCGTCGGCCATCTCAGTTTTCCTTCTGCAGCTCGGCCCACTTGCGCTCGACGTCCTCGAGCGAACCGACGTTGAAGAACGCCTGCTCGGCGATGTGGTCGCACTCGCCCTCGGTGATCTTCTTGAAGGACTCGATGGTGTCCTTCAGCGGCACGGTGGAGCCCGGGATGTTGGTGAACTTCTCCGCCATGTAGGTGTTCTGCGAGAGGAACTGCTCGATCCGGCGCGCCCGCGCGACGGTGATCTTGTCCTCTTCGGAGAGCTCGTCGACACCGAGGATGGCGATGATGTCCTGCAGTTCCTTGTTCTTCTGCAGGATCTGCTTCACCCGGACGGCCACGTCGTAGTGCTCCTGGCCGATGTACTGCGGGTCGAGGATCCGCGACGTCGAGGTCAGCGGGTCGACGGCCGGGTACAGACCACGCGACGCGATGTCACGCGAGAGCTCGGTGGTCGCGTCCAGGTGCGCGAACGTGGTGGCCGGCGCCGGGTCGGTGTAGTCGTCGGCGGGCACGTAGATCGCCTGCATCGAGGTGATCGAGTGACCGCGGGTCGACGTGATCCGCTCCTGCAGCACGCCCATCTCGTCGGCCAGGTTCGGCTGGTAACCGACGGCGCTCGGCATCCGGCCGAGCAGCGTGGAGACCTCGGAACCGGCCTGCGTGAACCGGAAGATGTTGTCGATGAACAGCAGCACGTCCTGCTGCTTGACGTCGCGGAAGTACTCCGCCATCGTCAGCGCCGACAGCGCGACCCGCAGGCGCGTGCCCGGCGGCTCGTCCATCTGGCCGAACACCAGCGCGGTGTCCTTGAAGACGCCGGCCTCTTCCATCTCGTTGATGAGGTCGTTGCCCTCACGGGTCCGCTCGCCCACGCCGGCGAACACCGACGTACCACCGAAGTTGTGGGCGATCCGGTAGATCATCTCCTGGATCAGAACGGTCTTGCCGACACCCGCACCGCCGAACAGGCCGATCTTTCCACCCTGCACGTACGGCGTGAGCAGGTCGAGCACCTTGATGCCGGTCTCCAGCATCTCGGTCTTCGACTCGAGCTGGTCGAAGGCCGGCGCCTTGCGGTGGATCGGCCAGCGCTCGGCGATCTCGAACTCGGACTCGTCCTGGTTCAGGCACTTGCCGGTCACGGACCACACGCGGCCCTTGGTGACGTCACCGACCGGGACGGAGATCGCCGCGCCGGTGTCGCGCACCTCGGCGCCGCGGACCAGGCCGTCGGTCGGCTTCATCGAGATCGCCCGGACGATGTTGTCGCCGACGTGCAGCGCCACCTCGAGGGTGATCGTCTGGGTGGTGTCGCCCAGGGTGATGTCCACCTCGAGCGCGTTGTAGATGTCGGGCATCGCGTCGGCCGCGAACTCGACGTCGACGACCGGGCCGATCACCCGGGCGACGCGACCGACGCCGGTGGCGCCCGCCTCGTTGTTCTTCTCGGTAACCGTGGCAGTCATCTCTCTCACTCGCTCCCGGCGTTCGCGTCGGCCAGCGCGCTGGCGCCACCGACGATCTCGCTGATTTCCTGGGTAATTTGCGCCTGGCGGGCCTGGTTCAGGTCCCGGGTCAGGCTCTCGATCAGGTCCTGCGCGTTGTCCGTCGCGGACTTCATCGCACGCTGCCGGTTGGCCAGCTCGGAGGCGGCCGCCTGCAGCATGCACCAGTGGATCCGGCTGGCGACGTACTTCGGCAGCAGCCCGTCGAGCACGTCCTCCGCGGAGGGCTCGAACTCGTACAGCGGCAGCACGTCGTCCGGCGCCGGCGCCTCCTCGCCCTCGACGACCTCCAGCGGCAGCAGCCGGATCACGTCGGCCCGCTGGGTCAGCATCGACACGAACCGGGTGAAGACGATGTGGATCTCGTCCACGCCGCCCTCCTCGGTCGGGGTCAGGAAGGCCTCGATCAGCGCGTCGGCGATCTCCCGGGCCCGGGCGAAGCTCGGGTTGTCGGAGTCACCGGACCACGACTGCGCGACCTCGCGCTGGCGGAAGGTGTAGTACGCGATGCCCTTGCGGCCGCTGAGGTAAGGAACGATCTCCTTCTCGTCCTCGCGCAGCAGCTGGTTCAGCCGCTCCCCTTCGCGGATCACGTTGGACGAGTACGCCCCGGCCTGACCGCGGTCCGAGGTGATCAGCAGCACCGCGGCACGCCGCGGGTTCTCCTTCTCGGTGGTCAGCGGGTGGTCGACGTTCGAGAACGTCGCCACCGCCGACACGGCACGGGTGAGCTCACGCGCGTACGGACCGGCCGCCGCGGCGCGTTGCTGCGCCTTGACGATCCGGGACGCCGCGATGAGCTCCATCGCGCGGGTGAGCTTCTTGATCGTCGTGACCGAGGCCTTCCGGTCGCGAAGCTCCCGCAGGTTGGCTGGCACGGTGGATCAGCCCCGCTTCTGCTTGACGATCTGCTCCTGGTCGACGTCCGCCTCGTCCATCGCCTCGGCCTGCGCCTCGGTGCCGAGCAGCGTGCCCTCGGAGGTCTGGAACGTCGGCTTGAACGCCGTCAGCGCGTCCGTGACGGCCTGCGCCTCGTCGTCGCCGAACAGCCCGGACTCGCGGATCGCGTCGAGCACCTTGCTCTCCCGGCGCAGGTAGTCCAGGAAGTCCCGCTCGAAGCGCAGAACGTCGTTCACCGGGACGTCGTCGAACTTGCCCGTCGTGCCGGACCAGATGGAGACGATCTGCTCCTCCACCGGGTACGGCGAGTACTGCGGCTGGCGGAGCAGCTGCACGAGCCGCTGACCGCGGTCCAGCTGACGGCGCGAGGTGGCGTCCAGGTCGGAGGCGAACATCGCGAACGCCTCCATCGCACGGAACTGCGCGAGGTCGATCTTCAGCGAGCCGGACACGTTCTTCATGCCCTTGACCTGCGCGGCGCCACCGACCCGGGACACCGAGATACCGACGTCGATGGCCGGCCGGATGTTCGCGTTGAACAGGTCGGACTGCAGGAAGATCTGCCCGTCGGTGATCGAGATGACGTTGGTCGGGATGAACGCCGAGACGTCGTTGGCCTTGGTCTCGATGATCGGCAGACCGGTCATCGAGCCGGCGCCGAGCTCGTCGGACAGCTTCGCGCAACGCTCGAGCAGACGGCTGTGCAGGTAGAAGACGTCACCCGGGTACGCCTCGCGGCCCGGCGGGCGGCGCAGCAGCAGCGACATCGCGCGGTACGCCTCGGCCTGCTTGGTCAGGTCGTCGAAGACGATCAGGACGTGCTTGCCCTGGTACATCCAGTGCTGGCCGATCGCCGAGCCGGTGTACGGCGCGACGTACTTGAAGCCGGCCGGGTCGGACGCCGGGGACGCGACGATGGTGGTGTACTCCATCGCGCCGGCCTCTTCGAGCGCACCGCGCACGGACGCGATCGTCGAGCCCTTCTGGCCGATCGCGACGTAGATGCAGCGGACCTGCTTCTTCGGGTCGCCGGACTCCCAGTTCGCCTTCTGGTTGATGATCGTGTCGACCGCGATCGCCGTCTTACCGGTCTTGCGGTCGCCGATGATCAGCTCGCGCTGACCGCGGCCGACCGGGATCATGCCGTCGATGGCCTTGATACCGGTCTGCAGCGGCTCGCGGACCTCCTGGCGGTCCATCACGCCGGCCGCCTGCAGCTCCAGCGCGCGCTCGCCCTCGATGTTCTGGATCTCGCCCAGGCCGTCGATCGGCTTGCCCAGCGGGTCGACCACGCGGCCGAGGTAGCCCTCGCCGACCGGCACCGACAGGATCCGGCCGGTCCGGCGGACCTGCTGGCCTTCCTCGATGCCGTCGTACTCACCGAGGATGACGACACCGATGTCGCGGACGTCCAGGTTCAGCGCGATGCCCTGGGTGCCGTTCTCGAACTCGAGCAGCTCGTTGGTCATCGCCGAGGGCAGCCCCTCGACGTGCGCGATGCCGTCACCGGCGTCGACGACGGTGCCGACCTCTTCGGCCGTGGTGTCGGCCGGTTGGTACTCGGTGACGAACCGATCCAGGGCGTCCCGGATCTCCTCCGGCCTGATCGTGAGCTCAGCCATTGTGTTTCCTGCTTCCTTGACCCTTGCTGGCCTGTTGTGGCTCTAAAGGCTTTCCCGACCCTTAGCGCCGCTTATGTCGTTAAGGGGCGTTCAGCCCGCGATGCGCCGTTGCGCGTCGTCGAGCCTGGCCGCGATGGTTCCGTCGATCACTTCGTCGCCGATGTCCACCCGCACGCCACCGACCACGTTCGGGTCGACGATGACGTTCAGCTGGATGTCCCGGCCGTACTGCCGTCCGAGCGCCGCCGCGAGCCGGGTGCGCTCCGCCTCGGTCAGGTCGGTGGCGACCCGCACGGTCGCGATGCTGGCGTTCCGCCGGGCCGCCGCGGCGACCTGGTAGGACCGCATCGACGCCGCGAAGCTGCGGCCCCGGCCGTCCACGGCCCGCTCGGCGAGCCGCACCGTGGTGCCGTCGGCCTTGCCCCGCAGCAGTCCGCCGAGGAGCTCCTGGCGATGCTCGACCGGGATCACCCGGTCGCCCAGCTTGTCGGCCAGGCCGCGCTCGGCCGCGACCACGCGGTCCAGCCGGAACAGCTCGTCCTCGACCTCGTCCAGCTTCCGCCGGGTGTCGGCGTAGGCCACCTCGGCCTCGACGCTGAGCCGGTCCAGGGCGTCACCGAGGTCGCGTCCGCTGACCCAGCGACCGGACACCGCGGCGGACAGGATCTCCAGCGCCTGGGCGGAGATCTTGCCGCCGAACAGCTGCCCGACGAGCCCGGTCTTGGTCTCGGCCGACCGCGCCGGGTCGGTCAGGGCGCGCCGGAGCGCGCCGTTGCCGTCCAGCAGCTTCGCGATCGAGAACAGCTCGCTGCCCAGGCCCTCGGCCGGGGCCGCACCCGCCAGGGCCTGCTCGGCCCGGGCGAGTGACTCGTTCGACGCGCCGCGCATCAGCTGTCCGTTCCGACAGCCTGACGAGCGGACTCCGAGGATTCCAGCTCGGCCAGGAACCGCTCGACGGTCCGGCGCTGCCGGGCCTCGTCCTCGAGCGACTCACCGACGATCCGGCCGGCCAGCGTGGTCGCCATCGTGCCCACCTCGCTGCGCAGCGAGGCAACCGCCTGCGCCCGCTCGGCGTCAATCTGGGCCCGCGCGTGCGTGACGATCCGCTCGGCCTCGGCGTTCGCCTGCTCACGCATCTCCGCGATGATCACCGCACCCTGCTCACGGGCGTCCTCGCGGATCTTCGCAGCCTCCTGCCGGGCCTCGGCCAGCTGCGCGTTGTACTTCTCCAAAGCCGCCTTCGCCTCGGCCTGGGCCGCCTTGGCCTCGTTCATCCCGCCTTCGATCGCCGCGGTCCGATCGGCATAAGCCTTCTCGAACTTCGGTACGACGACCTTGGCGAAGGCGATGGCCAAGAGGACCAGGAAGACGAAACCGAAGATGATCTCGGCGGTGTGCGGCAGCAGCGGGTTGACTTCCTCGCC
Source organism: Kribbella sp. NPDC003557 (assembly GCF_040610805.1). NCBI lineage: Bacteria > Bacillati > Actinomycetota > Actinomycetes > Propionibacteriales > Kribbellaceae > Kribbella > Kribbella sp. NPDC003557. The sequence goes on along the minus strand of NZ_JBEXMY010000013.1, from coordinate 113,890 downwards.
GGCCGCCTCGCTGAGCGGTAGCACCAACGTCGTCATGTCTGCGTCCTGTCAGTCAGTCCGGAAAGGGTGGTCAGCTGGCCTTGAAGACGAAGGCGAGCGCGATACCGATGATCGCCAGAACCTCGGTCACGCCGAAGCCGATCCACGCGATCGACTGCAGCTTGCTCTGGGCCTCCGGCTGACGCGCGGTGCCGTTGATGACCGCAGCGAAGATCAGACCGACGCCCACGCCCGGGCCGATCGCGGCGAGGCCGTAGCCGAGGACTGCGATGTTGCCGGCAATCTCGAGAGCCATTTCAGGTGTTTCCTTTCGGTACGGATAGGGGCTATCCGGGTTTCCGTTACTACGGGTCTTGGGGGGTACTGCGGCTTCGTGGGGATCAGTGGTCGTCGGCGATGGCGCTGCCGATGTACTGCGCGGTCAGCACCACGAAGATGTAGGCCTGGATGCACTGGACGAACAACTCCAGCCCGGCGATCGCGAGGCCCATCAGGAACGTCAGGATGCCGACGCCGCCGAGGAAGATCTTCCCGGACTCGAACACCATGTACTCGCCGCCGAGCACGAACACCAGCAGCAGGATGTGGCCGGCGAACATGTTCGCGAACAGCCGCAGGCTCAGCGAGATCGGCCGGACCAGGATGTTGGAGATGAACTCGATCGGGATCATCAGCGGCATCAGCCAGGCCGGGACGCCGGCCGGCATCGTCTGGTGCTTGAAGTAGCCCCAGACGCCGTGCTTGCGGATACCGACCGCGTTGTAGATCACCCAGCTCATGATCGCGGCCACGTACGCCCAGCCGATGTGGCTGAAGGTCGGGAACTGGACCAGCGGGACGGTCGCCGCCACGTTGTTCAGCAGGATGAAGTAGAAGAGGCCGCACAGGTACGGCACGAACTTCATGTACTCCTGGCTGCCGATCGCGTCGCGCGCGATCGAGTTGCGCACGAAGTTGTACCCGAGCTCGCCGGCGAACTGCAGCTTGGTCGGGACGATCGCGGCCTTGCGGGACGCACCCCAGTAGAACCAGACGATGACGACGACCGTCAGCGCGCTGATCAGGACGGGCTTGGTGAACCAGTCCACGCCGTCGATGATCGGCGGGGTTTCGAAGCTCTGCGGACCGGGTGCGATGAACTCGGTCGGAACGCCGGCGGTCACCGGGTCTCCTCTCGCGTCGTGCTCAAGTCGGACGCCTTGTAGCAAAGGGCAGGGCGGCTCAGGGCATGGCGGTCGGTGAGGATCAGGACCGCGACCCGTACCGGAAGTGCAACATCAAGATGGTGAGCCCGGCACCGAGCACGATGCCCACCGGAAGCAGGAACTGGGTGCCGAAGAGGCGATCCAACCCGAACCCGATGCCCCCGTAGACGAGGACACCGCCGATCAAGTAGGACAGGACCCGCCAGCCGTCGCCCCCTCCGGGTGATGGCTTCGGATCCTGATGCTCGCTCATTGGCACCCGAAACGTACCAGTCGGCGACAGTTGCGGTCACATCGGGGCCCGTAACTTCCACCACAGCTCGGGCGTTGTCACCCACGGTGCTCATGCCGTCACCTCCTTGTCGAGGTCGTAGATCGGCACCCGCAGCCGGGACCAGGCCCAGATCTCGCCGGCCATCCAGCCCATCACGACGACCATGGCGACCAGGCCGAGGACGGTCAGGTTCACGTGCTTGTCCAGGCTGTCCGAGCTCAGCGCGATCGCGAGCAGGCCACCGAAGACCGCGATCCGCCCGGTGTACGACGCCATCGCGACGGCGAGCTGCATCGTCGGGGAGGTCTTGCGGGACAGGTGCAGCGCGAGCAGACCGACGCCGGAGAAGACGATCACGATCAGCAGACCCAGCAACGCGCCCCAGAGGCCACGCAGACCGGCGGCGACGGTGGACACCGCGGCAGCGTTCACACCGACGACCAGGGCGGCGACGAGAGCGCCACGCAACATTGCCAGCGCCGGGTGCTTGGTCGCTTGTCCGGCGGGCTTCGGGCTGTGAGCCGTGGGAGCCATCTGGTGGTTCCGTCCTGCAGGCGGGCTGGTCTCGCGGCCAACTCGTCGGGTGGGCGGGGTCAGGGGTGTCGCTGTTCTTTGCTGGTGCTTGTGAAAACTAGCACAAAGTCTGCACGGTCAGCAAAACGAGACCTCTTCCGCTGTACACGGACCACCCTATCGGTAGCCCACGCGACCGAGTGGTCTGGTCCCTCCCAGCGGGGATCAGACCTTGGCGAGCGGTTTCCGGGATCGCCTCGGCAGACCGGTCGTGAGCAGCACCGCGGTGATCGCGACGGCCAGCACGACGAGCACGGTCCACCAGGTCAGGACCAGGCCGAGGACCACCACGCCGTACGCGATCAGGGCGGTCCAGAGGTACATCAGCAGGACGGCCCGGCGGTGCGAGTGGCCGCGCTGCATCAGCCGGTGGTGCAGGTGCTGCTTGTCGGCGGCGAACGGCGAACGGCCGGCCTTGGTCCGGCGGACGTAGGCCATCGTCAGGTCCAGCGCGGGGATCGCCAGGATCGCGATCGGCAGCACCAGCGGGAGCAGCGCCGGCAGCAGGCTCGAGCCGCCGACCTCGTACGGCACCGCGTTCGGGTCCATCTGGCCGGTCAGGCTGATCGTCGACGCGGCCAGCATCAGACCGATCAGCAGGGCGCCGGAGTCGCCCATGAAAACCCTTGCGGGGAAGAAGTTGTGCGGCAGGAAGCCGAGGCAGGCGCCGGCCAGCGCGACCGTGATGAGCGTCGAGGTGGTGGCGCGGTCGAGGTTCTCGTGCACGTTCAGCAGGTACGAGTACGTGAAGAACGCGGTCGCCCCGATCGCGGTGACGCCGGCCGCGAGGCCGTCCAGGCCGTCGACGAAGTTCACCGCGTTGCAGGACACCAGCAGGATGCCGGCGGTCAGCACGGCGAGCTGGGCGGGCGACGGCGAGATCACGCCGCCGGGCAACGGCAGCCAGTACAACTGGATGCCTTGGACAACGAGTACGCCGACCGCGAGCACCTCGCCGGCCAGCTTGGTGATCGCGTCCAGCTCGTACAGGTCGTCGACCACACCGACCGCGCAGATCACCACGCCGCCGACCAGGATCGCGCGGGCGTCGTGCGCGACCTGCAGGCTGTTGCCGAGGAACGGCAGGCTGGAGGCGACCGCGAAGCCGGCGATCAGGCCGCCGAGGATGGACAGGCCGCCGAAGTACGGGATCGGGACCTTGTGTACGTCACGGGCCCGGACCTTGGCGACCGCGCCGTACCGCAACGCGATCTGCCGGGCGACGCCGGTCAGCAGGAAGGTCGTGGCCATCGCCACGAACAGGACCAGCAGGTACTCGCGCACTAGTCCGCAGGCCTCACGTCGGGATCGGTCGTCTTCGCCTCATCCTGCTTGGACGCCACAACCGCCCCGTCAGTTGGCTCCCCACCAACCACCTCACCCGGCTTCTCGTCTACAGGCTCGTCCACAGCCGGCTTCTCGTCTACAGGCTCGTCCACAGCCGGCTTCTCGTCCACCGGCTTGTCCTCGGCCGGCTTGTCCTCGGCCGGCTTGTCCTCGGCCGGCTTGTCCTCGGCCGGCTTGTCCTCGGCCGGCTTGTCCTCGGCCGGCTTGTCCTCGGTCAGCTCGTCTTCCGGTTTGGCCTCGGACGTGTCGGGGGTCGGATCGGCGGATTCGCCGGTTTCGGTGAGGACCTCGGGGACGATCGCGCGGAGCTGGTCGAGGGAGACGGCGCCGATGCGGACCACGCGCGGGGTGTCGGTGGTGAGGTCGACGATCGTCGACGGCTCCCCCGCGGTCGCCTCGCCGCCGTCGAGGTACACCGCGACCGCGTCGCCCAGCTGCTCCTCGGCGTCGTACACGTCCAGCGCCGCCGGCTGCCCGGACCTGTTGGCGGCGCTGACCGCGAGCGGCCCCGTCCGCGACAGCAGCTCGCGGGTGTTCTCGTGGTCCGGCACGCGCAGCGCGACCGTGCCCTGGGTGTCCCCCAGGTCCCACAGCAACGACGTCTGCGCGTGGCAGATCACCGTCAGCGGCCCCGGCCAGAACTCCTCGCAGAGCTTGCGGCCGTTGTCCGGTACGTCGGTGGCGAGCGCGTCCAGCGACTCGACGACCGAGATCAGCACCGGCGGCGGCACGTCACGGCCGCGCCCCTTGGCATCCAGCAGCCGTTGCACGGCGTCGGCCTTGAAGGCGTCGGCGGCGAGGCCGTACACAGTGTCGGTCGGCATGACGACCAGGTCGCCGGCCTCGATGGCGTCCACCGCAGCGCGGTAGGCCGGTGCCAGTTCGTCCCCGGTGAAGTCGAAGCGCTCACTCACGGAGTGAATCGTGCCACTCGCGCGGGCTCCGACTCCAACCGGGCTCTTCCTTACATTCGATTGTCAGCTTTCGCGCCGGGAACCCCGGCGACTCCTTAGGATCCCCGGCATGACTGTGTCGCACGAGTTCCTCGCCGGGTTGCCGAAGGCCGAGCTGCATGTCCACCACGTCGGGTCCGCGTCGCCGCGGATCGTCGCCGAGCTCGCCGCCCGGCACCCCGGGTCGCCGGTGCCGGCCGACCCGGCGCTGCTGACGGAGTACTTCAAGTTCAGCGACTTCGCCCACTTCATCGACATCTACCTGTCCGTCGTCGAGCTGATCAAGACGCCCGAGGACGTCCGGCTGCTCACCTACGAGATCGCCCGCGAGATGGCCGGGCAGCAGAACCTGCGGTACGCCGAGCTGACCGTCACGCCGTACACGTCGGTGATCCGCGGGATCGCCGCCGAGGCGTTCTGCGAGGCGATCGAGGACGCCCGGGTCGCCGCCGAGAAGGACTTCGGCCTGGTGCTGCGGTGGATCTTCGACATCTCCGGCGAGGACGGCCTGCCGGGCGCCGACGAGACGCTGCGGATCGCGACCAAGATCCGGCCCGAGGGTCTGGTCGGGTTCGGGCTCGGCGGGCCGGAGATCGGCGTCCCGCGGCCGCAGTTCCAGCCGCACTTCGAGGCGGCGGTCGCGGCCGGGCTGCACAGCGTCCCGCACGCCGGCGAGACGACCGGCCCGCAGACCATCTGGGACGCGCTCCGGGTCCTGAAGGCCGAGCGGATCGGCCACGGCACGTCGACGATGCAGGACCCGGCCCTGGTCGAGTACCTCGGCGAGCACCGGATCCCGCTCGAGGTCAGCCCGACGTCGAACATCGCGACCCGCGCGGTCGCGTCGTACGACGTGCACCCGCTGCGCGCCATGGTCGACGCCGGCCTGGTGGTCACGATCAACTCCGACGACCCGCCGATGTTCGGCACCGATCTCACCAACGAGTACGCGGTCGCGGCCCGGCTGCTCGACCTGGACGAGGCCGGTGTGGGTGAGCTGGCGAAGACCGCGGTCCGGGTGTCGTTCGCCGAGGACTCGGTGAAGTCGGCCCTGCTGACCGAGATCGACACCTACCTGGCGGACAACGCGCAGCAGTAGCCGACAAGCGTCGTGGGGGGGTGTGGTTGGCTGGTGCGGTGCGGAAAGTCTGTGGGGCACTGGCCGTCCTCATGCTGGGTTTGGCGGCCTGCAGTGACGAGCCGGCACCGGCCGGTCCGCCACCGGCTGCCGCCAGGTCCAGCGCGACGCCCAGCCCCACTCCCCCGCCCGCACCCGGCGGTCTGCCGCGCGGCGGGCGGGTGATCTTCCCCAAGCACCAGCTCGTCGGGTACGTCGGCCTGCCGGGCTCTCCGGCGCTCGGACCGCTGGACAAGGACCTGGACGCGAAAGCGGCCAAGCTGGACAAGCTGTCGCGCGCCTACGCGGCCGGGCGGACCCCGCTGCCGGTGATGGAGCTGATCGCGGTCGTCGCCAAGGGCTCGCGAGGCAAGGACGGCATGTACCGCGGGCGGCTCGACGACGCGAAGATCGAGGAGTACCTGACCGTCGCGCGCAAGCACAAGATGCTGTTGCTGCTGGACCTCCAGCCCGGGCGGGCGAAGATCCTGCCCGAGGTGAAGCGGCTCGAGCGCTGGCTCAAGGAACCGGACGTCGGGCTGGCCTTCGACCCCGAGTGGGCGGTCGGTCCGACCCAGGTGCCGGGCCGGGTCTTCGGTCACACCACGGGCGCCGAGCTCGACAGCATCGCGGCGTACCTCTCGGGGCTGGTGCGGGCGAACGACCTGCCGGAGAAGGTGTTCGTGTTCCACCAACTGTCGACGCGGATCGTCAGCGACGAGAAGGCGCTGAAGCCGCATCCCGGGGTGGTGACGATCAAGTCGGTCGACGGCATCGGCGCCCGGACCGACAAACTCAAGACCTGGGCGAAGCTGACCACCAGCCTCCCGCCGGCGGTGCATGCCGGCTTCAAGCTCTTCTACACCGAGGACACCCGGCACGGTCCGCTGATGACGCCCGCGCAGGTGATGGCGCTGAAACCTCGTCCGGAGCTGGTGATCTACGAATGATCTCGGTCGCGTTCGCCAACATCGCGGGCGGCCGGCTGGTCGGCCCCGACGGGTACGACGACGCCGACCGGACGGCGGACTTCGGGCACGCGCTCGCCGGGCTGCGGCCGGACGTGCTGATCGTGACCGAGCTCGACCCGGACGGCGACCAGCTCGAGCGACTGGCCGCCGCGGCGATGCCGGGCCGGACGGCGTACTACGCGCGGCACGGATTCTCGGACTCGCACATCCCCGGCGTGCAGCGGCTCGGCGTGGGGATCGCGTCGGCGTACCCGTTGACCGAGCTGGAGCGGATCGACCTGCCGGACCCGTCGATCGACTTCCTGCATTGGCGGACCGGTGAACCGATGGACCCGCATCCGAAGGGTTTCCTGGTCGCGCGCGGGGATTTCGGGGCGCTCGGCGAGGTCGATCTCGTGGGTGGTCAGGTGTGCCCGATCCACATGTTCCGGAGCGCTGCGGGGGTCGAGTACACCTACGAGGAGGGCGCGGGGCGGGAGTTCGGCGCCGAGCTGACGGCGTACCTGCGGGACGAGCTCGCGGCGCGCGGCGGGCGGCGGGCGGTGGTCGCGGGTGATCTGAACATGCCGAACCCCCGGGACGTCTTCGGCGAGCCGCTCGGCCTGGTCGACGCGTTCGGCGACCCACCACCGGTCACCACCCCGGACGGGCGCTCGATCGACCGCCTGTTCTCCACCCCGGACCTGGTCGCCCACGAAGTCGAGGTGGTCCACGTACCCGGCGCAGATCACTTCCCGGTCGTCTGCCGCCTCGCCCGCCGCACTCCCCAGCCGCCGCTTATCGGCCGCATCCGCGAGCAGGACCTCGCGCGCCCGCCGGTCCGCCCGGCGCCGAGCGGGACCCGCCGCGGCCTGACGCGGTGATCTCGACAGTACGTATACGCCCACTGGGCGCTCCTGGCGGCTCGCTCAGGCGGGCGGGGTGCCGATGGTGGCCGGCACCTCCTGTCGAGCTGCAGATTCAGATCCGGCGGCCGGTGGCGAAGCGGTGGCGGCCGGCGAGGTCCAGTTGGTCGCGGACCTCGGTGAACTGTCCGGTGGCGGCGAAGACGGCGGGGGCGGACTCGCCCTGGACGTCCGCGTGTTCGCAGGCGAACCAGCCGCCCGGCTTCAGCAGCCGTGCCGCCGTCGCGGCGACCACCTTGATCTCGTCGAGGCCGTCGTCACCGGACCACAAGGCGAGCGCCGGGTCGTGGTCCCGGACCTCGGCCGTCACCGATTCCCAGGCGGTCAACGGGATGTACGGCGGGTTGGAGATCACCGCGTCCACCTGACCGTCGAGCTCCGGCAGACAGCCGTCGATGTCGCCCTCGTGCAGCACCGCGCCGGTGCCTTCGAGGTTGCGCCGCGCCCAGCCGGCCGCCTCGGGCGACAGCTCGACCGCGTGCACCGTGCTGTCGGGGCGCTCCGTCGCGACTGCCCCGGCGATCGCGCCGGATCCGCTGCACAGGTCCACGACCAGCGGATCCTTCAGGCCGGCGATCCGCTCGAGAATCCAGCCGACCATCACCTCGGTCTCCGGCCGCGGCACGAACACGCCGGGCCCCACCGCAAGCTCCCGGTACCGGAACGCCGCCGTCCCCGTCAGGTGCTGCAACGGCTCCCGCGCCGCCCGCCGAGCGATCAACTCGTCGTAACGAACCCGCTGGTCAGCCGTCGGCTCGCTCAGATGCAGCCGACTGGATCCGGTCACAAAGGCGAGCAACTCCGCCGCATCGAACTCAGGCGAAGCAACCCCCGCCTCCCGCAGCCGCTCAGCTGCCTCCGAGACGAGTGATTTGGTGCTCACTGGGACTCGACGGCCTCTAGGCGGCTGGCCAGGTCGGCGTCGGTGAGGGCCTTGATGACCGGCTCCAGTTCGCCGCCGAGGACCTGGTCGAGGTTGTGGGCCTTGTAGCCGACGCGGTGGTCGGAGAAGCGGTTCTCCGGGAAGTTGTACGTGCGGACGCGCTCCGACCGGTCGACGGTGCGGATCTGCGACCGCCGGGCGTCGCTCGCCTCCTGGTCGGCCGCCTCCTGCGCCGCGGCCAGCAACCGGGCCCGCAGCACGCGCATCGCCTGCTCGCGGTTCTGCAGCTGGGACTTCTCGTTCTGCATCGAGACCACGATGCCGGTCGGCAGGTGGGTGATCCGGACCGCGGAGTCGGTCGTGTTCACGCTCTGCCCGCCCGGCCCGGACGACCGGAACACGTCGATCCGCAGGTCGTTCGGGTCGATCTCGACGTCGACGTCCTCGGCCTCGGGCAGCACCAGCACGCCGGCCGCGGACGTGTGGATCCGGCCCTGCGACTCGGTCACCGGCACCCGCTGGACCCGGTGCACGCCGCCCTCGAACTTCAGCTTCGCGTACGGCGCGTCGCCCGGCTCCGGCGTGCCTTTCGCCTTCACCGCGACGGTGATCGACTTGTACCCGCCGAGGTCGGACTCGGCCGAGTCCAGCACCTCGGTCTTCCAGTTCTGCGACTCGGCGTACTTCAGGTACATCTTCAGCAGGTCGCCGGCGAACAGCGCGGACTCGTCGCCGCCCTCACCCGCCTTGATCTCGAGGATCGCGTCCTTGTCGTCGTTGGGGTCCCGCGGGACGAGCAGCGTCTGCAGCCGCTCGGCGAGCTCCTCGCGGCGCGCGGAGAGCCGGGTCGCCTCCTCGGCGAACGCCGGGTCCTCGGCGGCGAGCTCCTGCGCGGCCTCGATGTCGTCACCGGTCTGCAGCCACTCGTCGTACGTCCGGACCACCGGCGCCAGAGCCGCGTACCGCTTGCCGACCCGGCGGGCGTTGGCCTGGTCGGAGTGCAACTCCGGCTCCGCCATCTGCCGCTCCAGCTCGGCGTACTCCGCCTTCAGCGTCTGCACTGCCTCGAACATGCCGCATTCCTCCCTTCCCGACGGACAAACACAAACCGCGCGCCGGTCCCGCCCGGGAACGGGCAGAACCGGCGCGCGGCGTGGAAGCTACTTCTTGGCGTACCGCTTCTCGAAGCGGGCCACCCGGCCACCGGTGTCGAGAATCTTCTGCTTGCCGGTGTAGAAGGGGTGGCACTGCGAGCAGACGTCGGCGTGGATGACGCCGTTCTCCGCGGTCGAGCGCGTCTGGAACGTGGCGCCACAGGTGCAGGTCACCGTGGTTTCCACGTACGTCGGGTGGATGTCGCTCTTCAAGACAGTCTCCTAGGTTTCAGGTGCCCCGGGTCGTTCGCACGGTACGAACGTGAACCGGAACCAGCGATCTAGTCTGCCACGCCGGGCCGTTCCGCCGGAAATCCGGGTCAGGGCCGCCGCCCCACACGACGGGTTATCCCCTCGAGCCGGGGGTTCTTCGCTGGTATGCGATGGAAGAACCCCCAACTCAAGGGGATATCGGTCCGCGGGGTCAGTCGCCGTTGGTGGTGTTGTGCGAGCTGCCGGTCGACGGGGTGGTCTTGTTGACCTGGAGCAGGAACTCGATGTTCGACTTGCTCTCCTTGAGCTTGCCGATCAGCAGCTCCAGGGCGGCCTGCCCGTCGAGGGCGGACAGCACCCGGCGGAGCTTCCAGACCACCTGGGTCTCTTCCTTGGACATCAGCAGCTCCTCGCGGCGGGTGCCGGAGGCGACCACGTCGATGGCCGGGAAGATCCGCCGGTCGGCGAACTCGCGGCGCAGCCGCAGCTCCATGTTGCCGGTGCCCTTGAACTCCTCGAAGATCACCTCGTCCATCTTCGAACCGGTCTCGATCAGCGCCGTCGCGAGGATGGTCAGCGAGCCGCCGTCCTCGATGTTGCGGGCGGCGCCGAAGAACCGCTTCGGCGGGTACAGCGCGGACGAGTCGACACCGCCGGACAGGATCCGGCCGCTGGCCGGCGCCGCGATGTTGTACGCCCGGCCGAGCCGGGTGATGGAGTCGAGCAGGACGACGACGTCGTGGCCGAGCTCGACCAGCCGCTTGGCCCGCTCGATCGCCAGCTCCGCGACCGTGGTGTGGTCGTCGGCCGGCCGGTCGAACGTCGAGGCGATGACCTCGCCCTTGACCGTGCGCTGCATGTCGGTGACCTCTTCGGGCCGCTCGTCCACCAGCACGACCATCAGGTGCACTTCGGGGTTGTTCGTGGTGATCGCGTTCGCGAGCGCCTGCAGCACCATCGTCTTACCGGCCTTCGGCGGCGAGACGATCAGGCCGCGCTGGCCCTTGCCGATCGGGCTGACGATGTCCACGATCCGGGTCGTCAGGATGCCCGGCTCGGTCTCCAGCCGGAGCCGCTCGGTCGCGTACAGCGGGGTGAGCTTGTTGAAGTCCTGCCGCTGCTTGGCGATCTCCGGGTCCGCACCGTTCACGGTGTCGATCCGGACCAGCGGGTTGAACTTCTCCTTGCGCTCGCCCTCCTGCGGCTGCTTCACCGCACCGGTGATCGCGTCGCCCTTGCGCAGGCCGTAGCGCTTCACCATCGACAGCGCGACGTACACGTCGTTCGGCCCGGGCAGGTAGCCGCTGGTCCGGACGAACGCGTAGTTGTCGAGGACGTCGAGGATGCCGGCCGCGGGGACGAGGATGTCGTCCTCGGTGATCGTCGGCTCGGCGTCGTACCGCTCGCCGCGGCCGCGGTTACGGCTGCTGTCGCGTCCGCTGTCCCGGCCGCTGTCGCGGGTGCCGGTGCTCTGGCCGTCGCGGTTGCGGTCCCGGTCGCGGCCCCGGCGGCGCCGGCGACGGCCCTCGCCGTCCTCGCCGCGGTCGCTCTGGTCCTGACGGTCCTGCCTGTCCTGACGGTCCTGGCGGTTCCGCTGGTTGTCACCGCGGTTGTCGCGGTTGCCGTCCCGGTTGTCCCGGGCCTGGTTGCCGTCGCGGCCGTCACGGCCCTGATCGCGGCCCTGCTCACGGCTCTGATCGCGGCCCTGTTCGCGGTTGCCGTCGCGGTTGCGGTCACGGTTCTGGTTGCCGTCGCGGCCGTCCCGGGCGTTGTCCCGGTTCTGCTCGCGGTTGCCGTCGCGGTTCCGGTCGCGGTTGCGGCCCTGGTTGTCGCCACGGTCGTCGGCGCGGTCGTCGCCGCGCTCCTCGGCGCGCTCACCGCCGCGGGTCTCGACCCGCTCGGCCGCGCCGGTCGCGGCAGCCTGCTCCGGCTGCGCGGTCTTCGCCGCGGGCGCTTCGACGGCGGCCTCGAAGACGGCGCCGTCCTGCCGCGGGTCCTTCTGGGTGTCCTGCTCGGCGTCCTTCTGGGCGGCGGCGCGGGTCCGGCGGCTGCCGCCCTCGCGCTTCGCCGGCGCCTCGGCGGTCTTCGCCGCGGGCGCGTCGGCGGCCTCGTCGAGCGTCGGCTGCGTCGCCTTCGGCTGCGCCTTCGCCCGGGTGCCGCTCGTGGCGCCGCCCGCGGAAGCACCGGCGGATCCGCCGGCCTGGGCGGCCTTGATCGCCTCGATCAGCTGGCCCTTGCGCAGTGCGCCGGTGCCCTTGATGCCGAGCGTCCCGGCGAGCTGCTTGAGCTCGGGGAGCAGCATGCCCTCGAGGCCGCCGCCAGCTTTCCGGCGACGCGTCGCGGTGGTCGCCGCGGCGTCAGCTCCGCTGGAGGCTTCAACAGTTTCTGTCACGTGAGGTCCTTCCCACACGGATCGTCGAGGGCCTGCACGGCACATCGACCAATTTCATTCCACCCACGACCGCACAACGGGCACGTGGGGTACAAGAGTGTCTCGCTCGATCTGAGTCCCCCCGGACTTCTCCGACGCAGGCGGCGCAAGGTCACATCCACAGGAGGGTCGCCACACAACACAGGGTGCCGGGAGCACAGCCCGGATCGTGACGAGAGCACACCGATCACCTGGAGGGGATCGGGTGAGTCGAGACTAGCACCACTACAGGTCCTTCTGCCGACTCCAGGGGTTCCAACGCGTGTCAGCAGTCCCGCATTCCCGGCGTCAGCCCGCCTCCATCGACCAGACCTGTACGCCGACTGGATCGATCTCCAGCTCGTACTTCGCCCAGCCGTCCGGGGGCTCCGGCGTACTGCGGAAAAAGTGGCTCTGACCTGCGCTGTCACCGTCCTGACCGCCGAGTACGGCGACGGTCGGGCCGGCTCCGCTGACGATCGCGGCGAGCCCGCTGCCGCGCAGTTTGTGCACCAGCGCGAGGCTCTCCGGCATCGCCGGTTCGCGGTACTCCTGGTGCAGCCGGTCCTCGGTCGCGGTCAGCAGCAACTCCGGCCGGCCGGTCACGGCCGCGACGAGCAGAGCGGCCTTACCGGCGTTGGCGGCCGCGTCGGTGTGGGAAACAACGCCCGGCAGCAGCCCGCGCGCCTCCTTGGTCAGCACGCGATTGTCAGGTACGTAAGCGATCGCGGCCAATCCGTCCGCCGGGTCGAGACGGACCGCGCGGCCCGTTCCGCCTTCTGTCCAAGCGATCGTGAACCCGCCGAGGGCCGCGGCCGCGACGTTGTCCGGGTGGCCTTCGATCTCGTTCGCGAGGACGACGAGGCGGTCGCGGTCGAGGGGTTCGCCGGCCAGCGCGAACGCGGCCGCGAGCCCGCCGACGATCGCCGCCGACGACGACCCCAGGCCGCGCCCGTGCGGGATCCGGTTCTCGCACCGCAGCGTGAATCCGGGCACCGGAGCGCCGAGGGCCTCGAGCCCGGCCCGGATCGACCGCACCACGAGATGGGTCTCGTCGAGCGGCACTTCGCCCTCGCCGCAACCGGTCACCTGCACGGTCACGCCGGATCCGCACGGCGTGACGACCAGGTCGTCGTACAGCGTCAGCGCCAGCCCGAAGGCGTCGAAGCCGGGACCGAGGTTCGCGCTCGTCGCGGGGACCCGGACCCGCACCTGGTCACACGGCCGACGGTTGCCGCCCTCCTGCTCGCCGCCCATCCCGGCACCACCCATCTCAGGCGAGACCGGCGATGCGGGCGACGGCGTCGGTGTCGGCCTGAGTCACCGGCGGCTCCTCGAACGCGACGTGGCCGAGGGCCGTGTCGATGTCCTTCAGGCCGTGGCCGGTGACCGTGATCACCACGGTCGAGCCGCCCGGCAGCCAGCCCTGCGCCTTGGCGTGCAGCAGGCCGGCGACCCCGGCCGCGGACGCGGGCTCGACGAACACACCCTCGCGGGCGGCCAGCTCACGCTGCGCGGTCAGGATCTGCTCGTCGGTGACCAGCTCGATCCGCCCGCCGGACTCGTCCCGCGCGGCCTCGGCCAGCGTCCAGGACGCCGGGTTGCCGACCCGGATCGCGGTCGCGGCGGTCTCGGGCTTCTCGACGATCGCGCCGCGCACGATCGGCGCCGCGCCCTCGGCCTGGAAGCCCCACATCCGCGGCGTCCGGGTGGCGAGCTTGTCCTTGGCGTACTCCTGGTACCCCTTCCAGTAGGCCGCGATGTTGCCCGCGTTGCCGACCGGGAGCAGGTGCAGGTCCGGCGCGTCGCCGAGCGCGTCGCAGACCTCGAAGGACGCGGTCTTCTGCCCTTCCAGGCGGACCGGGTTCACCGAGTTCACCAGCGCGACCGGGTAGTTCTTCCCGAGCTCGCGGACGATCCGCAGGCAGTCGTCGAACCCGCCGTCGATCTGCACCAGCTTCGCGCCGTGCACAACCGCCTGGGCCAGCTTGCCCTTCGCGATCCGGCCGGCCGGGATCACCACCAGCGGCAGCATCCCGGCGCGGACGGCGTACGCCGCGGCCGACGCCGAGGTGTTGCCGGTCGAGGCGCAGACGACCGCCTTGTCACCGGCCTGCGCGGCCAGCGAGATCGCCACCGTCATGCCACGGTCCTTGAACGAGCCGGTCGGGTTGTTGCCCTCGACCTTGAGCCAGACCTCGCACCCGGTCTGCTCGCTCAGCCACTGCGCGGCCACCAGCGGCGTCCCGCCCTCGCCGAGCGTGACCACCGGCGTGTCCGCCGAAACGGGAAGCCGGTCTCTGTACTCCTCGATCACGCCACGCCACTGGTGAACCATTCAATTACTCGCCTTCTACCCGCATCACACTGCTGACTTCACGGACGATGTCCATGTCGCGCAAGGACTCCACGGTCGCGGACAACGCGGCGTCGGTCGCGGTGTGGGTGACCACCACCAGCTGCGCGTCACTGCCCCGGCCTTCTTGGCGGACGGTCTGGATCGACACGTCGTGCTCCGCGAAGGCATGGGCCACCGCCGCCAGCACACCGGCCTTGTCGGCCACGTCGAGCGACACGTGGTAGCGGGTCGTCGCGTCGCCCATCGGCCGCACGGCCCGCTGGGTGTACGACGACTCGCCGACTCCCGGCACACCCTTGAGCCGGTTGCGCGCGGCGGACACCAGATCCCCGAGGACGGCACTGGCCGTCGGGGCGCCGCCGGCACCACGACCATAGAACATCAGCTGGCCGGCCGCTTTGGATTCCACGAAAACCGCGTTGTACGCGTCCCGGACGTTCGCCAGCGGGTGGGTCGCCGGGATCATCGCCGGGTACACGCGGGCGCTGACCGAATCGCTTACCTCGTCCAGCTCGCAGATCGCGAGCGACTTCACCACGCAGCCCATCTCCCGGGCCGACGCGATATCGGTCGCGGTCACCTCGGTGATGCCCTCGCGGTGCACGTCGGCGATCGAGACCCGGGTGTGGAACGCCAGGCTGGCCAGCAACGCGGCCTTCGCGGCGGCGTCGAAACCCTCGATGTCCGCGGTCGGGTCCGCCTCGGCGTACCCCAGCGCCTGGGCCTCCTCGAGCGCCTCGTCGAAGCCGGCGCCGGTGCTGTCCATCTTGTCGAGGATGTAGTTCGTGGTGCCGTTGACGATGCCCATCACCCGGACCACGTCGTCACCGGCGAGCGACTCGCGCAGCGGCCGCAGGATCGGGATCGCGCCGGCCACCGCGGCCTCGAAGTACAGGTCACGCTGGTACTTCTCCGCGGCGGCGAACAGCGTCGGGCCGTCCTCGGCGAGCAGGGCCTTGTTCGCCGTGACGACCGAGGCGCCCTGCTCGAGCGCGGTCAGGATCAGGCTGCGGGCGGGTTCGAGACCGCCGATCACCTCGATCACCAGGTCGAGGTCGCCGCGCGACACCAGCGCCTGCGCGTCGGTGGTGATCAGGTCCGGGTCGACGGCGATGTCACGCGCGCGGCCCGGCCGCCGGACGGCGATGCCGGCGATCTCCAGCCGGGCGCCGACCCGGGCCGCGAGATGGTCCGCCTGCTCGGTCAGGATCCGCACCACCTCGGTGCCGACCACTCCGCAACCGAGCAGGCCTACCTTGAGAGGTTTTGCGTCGTTCATTCGGCGGCCCCCATGTCGAGGAGAAGCAGGTCGTCTTCGGTCTCACGGCGTACGACGACGCGCATGTGGCCGTCCTTGACCGCGATCACCGGTGGCCGCGGTACGTGGTTGTAGTTGCTCGCCATCGACCGGCAGTACGCACCGGTGCCCGGGACGGCGACCAGGTCGCCGGGCCGCACGTCGGCGGGCAGGAACTCGGCCTTCACGACGATGTCACCGGCCTCGCAGTGCTTGCCGACCACGCGGGCGAGCGTCGGGCCGGCGTCGGAGTACCGGTTGGCGAGCGTGCAGGAGTAGTCGGCGTCGTACAGCGCGGCGCGGATGTTGTCGCTGATCCCGCCGTCGACCGACACGTACGTCCGGGAGGCGCCGGCGTCCAGCTCGACCTCCTTGACGGTGCCGACCGCGTAGACCGTGCACATCGCCGGGCCGACGATCGCGCGGCCGGGCTCGATCGACACCTTCGGCACGTCGACGCCGAACGCGCGGCACTCGTGCTCGACGATCTTGCCCATCTCGGTCGCCAGCTGCGCCGGGTCCGACGGGTCGTCCTGGGTGGTGTACGCGATCCCGAAGCCGCCGCCCAGGTCGAGCTCCGGCATGTCGACGCCGAGCTCGTCGGAAACCCTTGCGTGCAAGGCGATCACGCGCTTCGCGGCGACCTCGAAACCGGCCGAGTCGAAGATCTGCGAGCCGATGTGCGAGTGCAGGCCGAGCAGCTCCAGCTCCGGCGCTTCGTTGACCCGGGCAACGGCTTCGTACGCCGCGCCGGAGGTGATCGAGAAGCCGAACTTCTGGTCCTCGTGCGCGGTCGCGATGTACTCGTGGGTGTGCGCCTCGACGCCGGCGGTGACCCGGATCATCACCGGGGCGACCACGCCGCGCTCGCCGGCCAGCGCGATCAGCCGGGAGATCTCGTGCTGCGAGTCGACGATGATCCGGCCGATCCCCGCGTCCAGCGCGCGGGCCAGCTCGGCCTCGGACTTGTTGTTGCCGTGGAACCCGAGCCGCTTCGGGTCGGCGCCGGCCCGCAGCGCGACGGCCAGCTCTCCCCCGCTGCAGATGTCGAGGTTCAGCCCCTCCTCCATCACCCAGCGGACGATCGTCGTGCACAGGAACGCCTTGCCCGCGTAGTAGACGTCGAAGTCCTTGAACGCGTGCTTGAACGCGCGCGCCCGGGCGCGGAAGTCGTCCTCGTCCAGCACGTACGCCGGGCTGCCGTGCTCGGCGACCAGGTCGCGCACGTCCACGCCGCCGACGACCAGCGAACCCTCGGCGGTCTTCTTCGCGGTGGACGACCAGAGCTGCGGGACCAGGTCGTTGACGTCGCGGGGCGCGCGCAGCCAGGACGGGCCGCGGTGGCCGATGTCGGCGTGCAGCGCGCCCGCCTCGTGCGCCCTCACATCCGCTCCGGTGCGGAGACGCCGAGCAGGTCGAGCCCGTTGGCGAGAACGGTCCGGGTCGCGGACACCAGGGTCAGGCGAGCCTTGTGCACCGGCTCCACCTCCTCGTCGCCGCGCGGCAGCACGCGGCAGCTGTCGTAGAACTTGTGGAACGCGGACGCGGTGTCCTCGAGGTACCGCGCGATGCGGTGCGGCTCGCGCAGCTCCGCGGCGGTGGCGACGACCCGCGGGAACTCGGCCAGCGCGCGCAGCAGGTCGCCCTCGCGCTCGTGGCTGAGCAGGCCCGGGTCGAACTCGTCCAGCTTGATACCGAGCTCGTCGGCGTTGCGCAGGATCGACGCCAGCCGGGCGTGTGCGTACTGCACGTAGTACACCGGGTTCTCGCTGGCCTGGCGGGTCATCTCCTCGATGTCCAGGGTCAGCGGCGAGTCGGCCGGGTAGCGGCAGAGCGTGTAGCGCAGGGCGTCGACGCCGCCCTCCTCGACCAGCTCGGCGAGCGTGACGATGGTGCCGGCCCGCTTGGACAGCCGCATCTCCTCGCCGCCCTTGAGGATCTTCACCAGCTGGCCGATCAGGATCTCGATGTTGTGCTCGGGGTCGTCGCCGGCGCACGCCGCGATCGCCTTCAGCCGGTTCACGTAGCCGTGGTGGTCGGCGCCGAGCAGGTAGATACAGGTCTCGAAGCCGCGCTCGCGCTTGTTCACGTAGTACGCCGCGTCGGAGGCGAAGTACGTCGGCTCGCCGTTCGACCGGATCAGCACCCGGTCCTTGTCGTCGGTGAAGTCCGTGGTCCGCATCCAGAGCGCGTCGTCCGCCTCGTACAGATGGCCCTGGTCGCGGAGCTTCTGGATCGCGTGCGGCACGCCGTCCTGCTCGTGCAGGCTGCGCTCGGAGAACCAGACGTCGAACTTGGTCCGGAAGTGCTCGAGCTGGTCCTGCTGCTCCTTGAGCTGACGCTCGTACCCCGCCTCGCGGAAGGCGATCACCTGTTCGTCCTCCGGCAGGGACAGGATGTCCGGCACCTCGGCGACGATCCGCTGGGCGAGCTCGACGATGTACTCCCCGTGGTAACCGTCCTCGGGGATCTGGTGCCCGTGCGCGGCGGCCTGCAGGCTGGCGCCGAACTTGTCCATCTGGTTGCCGCGGTCGTTGATGTAGAACTCACGGCTGACGCTCGCGCCCGCCGCGGCCAGCACGCGGGCGAGCGCGTCGCCGACGGCCGCCCAGCGGGTGTGGCCGAGGTGCAGCGGACCGGTCGGGTTCGCCGAGATGAACTCGAGGTTGATCGTCCGGCCCTGCAGGCTGTCGCTCGTCCCGTACGCCGGGCCGGCGTCGAGGATCGACTGCGCGACCTTGCCCTGGGCATCGGCCGCGACCCGCAGGTTGATGAAGCCCGGGCCGGCGATCTCGACCGCGGTGATCGCCTCGTCGTCGCGGAGCCGGGCGGCCAGCAGCTCGGCGAACTGGCGCGGATTCAGCCCGGCGCGCTTGCCCAGCTGCATGGCGACGTTCGTCGCGTAGTCCCCGTGCTCGGGGTTCTTGGGTCGCTCGACCTTCAGCTCGCGCGGCAGCCCGCCCTCGACGGTGATGGTGCCGTCGGCGGCGAGCGCGGCCAGGGCCTGCAGGATCTTCTCAGCGAGCTGTTCCGGGGTCACCGGATCAGCCTAATGGGCCTCGGGCGAAACCCTTGACTCACCATCCACAGCCCGGTACGCGGGCTGTGCTGCTGCTTCCCCCACCCCACCGCCCTGGTCAGGTCCGCGCACTCACCGTGACGTGACTGTTGCGCGCCAGCGGGGTGTCCCACGGCGCCGGCTTGCCGTCGACGGTGACCAACAGGTCATGGCAGGCGTCCGCGAGGCATTTCGCGTCGTACCGCACACCCCACAGCGTGAAGAACTGAGCCAGCGTCGGCTTCTCGGCGGCGGTCTTGGCCTCGACCCAGACCTGGCCGTCGGTGGTGTGGGTGTGGACGGCCGCCTGCTCGGCGCGGAGCTTGTCGACGCCGATCCCGGCCGGGACCTGCACCGGCCGGCCGTCGACCGTGACCGCGATGGTCAGCGTGTACGGCGAGGGGCCGGAGAAGTCGAGCGGGAGCCGTTCGAAGCCGGCCTTGTCGATGTACGAGACCGCGTCCCGGGGCGCGTCCCAGGGTGGTGCGCCGGTCCGGAGCTCGGCGGCCGCCGGCGCCGCCGGGCCGACCTGGCACCCGGCCAGTACCCCGCAGACGAGCAGGACCGCCGCCGTCGCGACCGACGGGCGCCACCTGCCTGCTCTCATGATGAGCAGGTTGCCAGGTGCGCCGCGACGGCCGGCGGCCGGGGGTCAGTCCTCCGACGGCATCAGGATCCAGAGCACGATGTAGATCAGGAACTGCGGGCCGGGGAGCAGACAGCTGATCACGAAGATCAGCCGCATCGTGTTCGCGGAGATACCGAACCGGCGAGCCAGTCCGGCGCAGACACCGCCGATCCAGCGATCACGCGACGGGCGAACCAGAGAGCTAGCCATGAGAACCGAATTCCTTTCCGCTGTTGGGCTTACCTCCACTATGACGCTGCCCAGGACGGATCTGATCCCCCTCCGCCGCGGTTCCAGGGTCCGCTCAGGGGTCCCCCGTACGACGATCGGCAGGGGTCGGTGTCGCCGGCCCAATTCGGGGTTTCGCCGCACTTCCTGCTACTGTTCTGCTCGTTCCTGAGCCCCCGTAGCTCAGGGGATAGAGCACCGCCCTCCGGAGGCGGGTGCGCAGGTTCGAATCCTGCCGGGGGCGCGACCGATCTGGCCGATCCTTGTGCGCAGAAAGCGCGCACCTGGGATCGGCCGTTGTGTTTTCTGGGGGTGCAACCCCCAGACCCCGCCCGGCGGGGCTTCGCCCCCCGGACCCCCCACAGGTATGTGGCGCGGCGGGAATGTGGCGTTATGCGGCGCGGCGGGAGTGTGGCGTTATGCGGCGCGGCGGGAATGTGGCGTCGGGCGCGGCGGGAATGTACGAGCGCACCCGCGAACTCCTAGCCGTGGCGTCGGGCGCGGCGGGGAGGCGGCGGCCGGCGGGGCGGGGATGCGGCGTCGGGCGCGGCGGGGATGCGGCGGCCGGCGGGGCGGGGAGGCGGCGGCTGGCGGGCTGGGGTTCGGGGGACGGCGGGGTGTGGGTCAGGGGATGCCGGCGGTGGTTCGGCAGTGGGTCCAGAGGTGGTTTGTTTCTGCTTCGGGGCTTTGGGTGTGGCGGAAGTAGTGGGGTGGGCGGGGTTCGCGGTCGTGCCAGAACTTGCCTGTTGGGGGTGTCGGGTGGGTGGCGGCGAGCCAGAGGGTGGTGTCCACGCCTTCTTCGGGGGTTCTGAGGAACGGCTTGGTGAGGCGGGTGAAGCCGGGGAGGGAGTCGGTCAGGCCGGGGGTTTCGGACCAGCCGGGGTGCATGGTGGCGACGAACGTGGGGGCCAGGTCTGCTGCCAGGAGTGGGGTCAGGGCTACTTGGATGCGCTTGCTGCGGGCGTAGGCCGTGGCGCCGTGGTAAGTGCCCTGGAGGTACTCAGGGTCGTCGGCCGGGAGCCGCTGCGTGTACATGCCGCCGGAGGCCACGAAGATGACCCGGCCGTCCTTCAGGTTGGCACGCAGAAGCTCAGTCAGTAGCAGTGGCCCGAGGACGTGGGTGGCGAAGGTCAGTTCGTGGCCCTGGGCGGATTCTGTACGGCTGGGTGGCATGACGCCGGCGTTGTGGACCAGGACGTCGACAGGGCCGGTCAGTCCGGCCGCGTAGCGGCGTACGGCGTCCAGGTCGGAGACGTCGCACTCGTCCAGGACGAGGTCCGCGTCGGGGAGTTCGCGGCGCAGCTCGGTCAGCGTGGCGGCGGCCCGGTCTGCGTCGCGGACGACCAGCCGGACTCTGGCACCCAGGCGGGCGAGGCCCGCCGCTGTTGCCTTGCCGAGGCCGGAGCGGGCTCCTGTGACCACGGCGGTCTTGCCAACCAGAGAGCCTGGCGCTGGGTCGTTGTCCGGCCAACGACGGCTGCGCAGGCGATAGCCGAGACGGGTGTAGCCGGGCACGATCGTGCGGTCCAGAAGGGTGTCCAGGACTCCGCTCATGCGGCCAGCCTTCCCAAGGCGTTGCGGAGGCCTTCCTCGGCCTCCTCCCCCAGCCGGTCGAACGACCTGCGCAGGAAAGGTTCGGCGAGGCCGACGAGACCCTTGAGCCGGAACTCGGCCCGGTAGGTGACCCGGGTCAGGTGGGACTCGCTGTGGAACGTCATGGTGTCGCGGGCAACGATTGTCCGGTTCTCGCCGCGCAGGACGATCCGGTCCGGCCGGACGCACTCCTCGACCACGTAGGTGAGCTCGGTCTCGCGGCCGTTGAAGCGGGAGGTGTTGTGGTACGTCGTGCCGACCCCGCCGTCACCTGAGACCAGCGTGGTGCGCACCGTGCCCGGGTCCCATTCCTGGGTGGTGCGGAAGTCTGCGAGATAGCCGAAGACCCGTGCGGCGTCGGCCGCTACCGTGACTTCGCGTTCGATGACGATCATCTGTTCTCCTCCGTTCGTTCGGCGGCATGGGCGATGTTGCGTTGCATGCCGCCGAAGACGACGTCGTGGAACGGTCGGATGGCCGCCCAGTACAGCTCCCCCGGTAGACCGCGGGGGTGGAACAGCGCGCGCTGCCGGAACAGCGTGCGGCCGTTCCCGTCGGTACCGGCGCGCAACTCGAGCCAGGCCTCGCCGGGCAGTCGCATCTCGGCACGCAGGCGGAGCAGCCGGCCGGGCTCCACGGTCTCCACCCGCCACCAGTCGAGCGGGTCCCCCACGGCCAGCCTGTCGGGGTGCAGCCGGCCGCGGCGCAGGCCCGGGCCGCCGACGACCCGGTCGAGCAGACCGCGGGTCCACCAGCCGAGTCGCCACGAGTACCAGCCGCGGCGGCCGCCGATGCCCTCGATCACCTTCCAGAGCCGCTCCGGCGCCGCGTCGACCGTGCAGTCGCGCTCGTCGACGTACAGCGAGCCGCCGGACCAGTCCGGGTCGCTCGGCAGCGGATCACTCGGCGCACCGGGTGTCGAGGCGGAGGCCCAGGACGTGGTCACGTCCAGGTCGTGCACCTTCTTCAGCGCGAGCTCGACGGCCCGGTCGAAGCCGATGGCACCTCCGCGGCGCGGAGGGACGTACTGGTCGATGTCGTGGTCCTTGCAGACCACCTCGTGCACCAGGCTGTCGACCAGCGGCCGGGCAATGCCGCTCGGCACCGGCGTGACCAGACCGACCCAGTGACTCGACAGGCCGGGCGACAGCAGCGGCAGCGTCACGATCCGCCGCGGCCGCAGGCCTGCCACGGCTGCGTAGCGCTGCATCATCGCGCGGTACGTCAGCACGTCCGGTCCGCCGATGTCGAAGCCACGGTTCACGTCGACCGGCATCTGCGCGGACCCGACGAGATAGCGCAGTACGTCGCGGACCGCGATCGGCTGGATCCGCGTGTCCAGCCAGCGCGGCGTGAGCATCACCGGCAGCCGCTCGGTCAGGTAGCGCAGCATCTCGAAGGACGCCGAGCCGGAGCCGATGATGACCGCGGCCCGGAGCACGGTCGTCGGCACGCCGCTGGCCAGCAGGATCTCGCCCACCTCGCGGCGGGACCCGAGGTGCCGGGACAGGTCCTCGTCGTCCGGGTGCAGCCCGCCGAGGTACACGATCCGGGCGACGCCGGACTCGCGGCAGGCTGCCCCGAAGGCCAGGGCGGTACGCCGGTCGCGCACCTCGAACTGCTGCCCGGAGCCCATCGAGTGGATCAGGTAGTACGCGACGTCGACGCAGTCCAGCGCTCTGGTCAGCACCGCCGGATCGGAGGCGTCCCCGGCCACGACCTCGATCCGGGACCGCCACGGGCGGGTGTCGAGTCGCTCCGGGTGCCGCGCCAGGACGCGCACGTCGTACCCGGCGGCCAAGAGCTCAGGGACCAGCCGTCCGCCGATGTAGCCGGTCGCTCCGGTGACGAGGATCCGGGTCATCGCTGGGCCAATCGCTCGGCGGCGGTCGCCGGGTCCAGGTCGACGTACTGCGCTCCGACCGTCGCCGCCAGCTCCATCGAAGCGCCCGCGCCCGCGAGTGCGACCGATCGGCCGTGCGAGAGCTGGACGAGCTCCGGACGGATCGCGTCGAAGCGCGACCGGTCCGAGGCGGACAGCATCACCAGGTCCGGTCCGAGCGCCCCGGCCGTCCGTTCGACGTCGGCCATCGGCGAGTCGGCGCCGAGGAAGACCACCCGCCAGCCGGAGCGGCGCAGGACCAGACCGAAGGACAGCAGGGCGATGTCGTGCAACTCGCCGGGCGGACAGGCGAGCAGTGCTCGCGGACCGTGACCTGCTCCCCAGCCCGTCGACAAAGCGGCCAGCCGTGACCTGATGACGTTGCTGGCGAAGTGTTCCTGGCCGACGGTCACGTCGCCGCGCTCCCACCGGTCACCCAGCTCCCGCAGATACGGCATCAGCACCTCGCGGATCACCGCCTCGACGGTCAGCGCACCGAACAGTTGGTCCAGGACGGCGTGCGCTGCCCGCTCGTCGAGATCGTCCAGCGCGGACCGCAGCCGCGCCGTGCCGCCGGCCTCGGCCATCCGGACCAGCAACGGGTCCGCGGCCGCCGGCGCTCCGTCGGGCTCGGCCAGCACCGCGCGGGCCGCCTCGGCGGCGGACAGACCGTCGGCGATGTAGGCCCGCATCCGCTGCACCCGGCGCACGTCGGCGTCGGAATACAGCCGGAAGCCGCCCGGCGAACGGGTCGGGGACAGCAGGCCGTAACGGGATTCCCAGGCCCGCAGGACGTGCTCGCTGACACCGGCGCGCTTGCTCAGCGCGCCGATCCGCAGACCGCCCGGCACCGAAGTCTCCATGAGCACACTATACAAACTCTAGACAGACCTTTGACTAGAGGCCCTCGATATGCCTAATCTCTAGACAAACCTTAGACAGCCTTGGAGGCCAGACCATGACCGAGTCCGTGGCTGTGATCGGCGCCGGCGTGTCCGGCCTGACAGCCGCCTATCTGCTCGGCCGGCGCTACGCCGTCACGCTGCTCGAGGCCGAGCCGCGGCTCGGCGGGCACGCGCACACGCACGACGTCACCGACCCCGCCGGGCAGCGGCTCGCGATCGACACCGGCTTCATCGTGCACAACACCCGCACCTATCCCCTGCTGCGGAAGCTGTTCGGCGAGCTCGACGTCCGGACCCGGCCGACCGAGATGAGTATGAGCATCTGCGATCCGGCCACCGGACTCGAGTTCGCCGGCGGCCGCGGCGCGACCGGGATCTTCGCCCAGCGCCGTCGGCTCGCCGACCCGCGCTTCCTCGGCCTGCTCCGCGAGGTGCGCCGCTTCCACCGCAGCGCCGCGCGCTACATCGCGCGCACCGGCGACGACGACCTCGCGACGCTCGGCGAGTTCCTCGAGGCCAAGCGCTTCGGCCCGGACTTCACCCGGCTGTACGCCGTCCCCGTGGTGTCCTGCGTGTGGTCGTGCGGCGGCAACTCGGCGCTGACGTACCCGGCGCGGTACCTGTTCCGTTTCCTCGACCACCACGGCATGCTCTCGGTCAGCGGCTCGCCGCAATGGCTGACCGTCACGGGCGGCTCCCGGCAGTACGTCGACGCCGTCGCCGCGCGGATCGGCACGGTCCGCACCAGCCGGCCGGTGCGTTCCGTCCAACGGCACCCGGACGGCGTGACGATCACCGGTGCCGACGGCACCACGAAGGAGTTCGACCGGGTCGTGCTGGCCACCCACGCGGACCAGGCCCTCGACCTGCTCGCGGACGCGTCACCCGAGGAGAAGGCGGTGCTCGGACCGTTCGGGTACAGCGACAACGCGACGGTGCTGCACACCGACACCTCCTTGCTTCCGGCAACGAAGAACGCCCGCGCCTCGTGGAACCACGTGATCCGCCCCGGCGCGCCGCTGACGACGTACTGGATGAACAAGCTGCAAGGTCTGGAGACCGGCGAGACCTACCTGGTCACGCTGAACGGTGCCGACGCGGTCGATCCGGCGCGGGTGATCGCCCGGATGGACTACCGGCACCCCCTGTACACCCCGAAGGCGGTCGCCGCCCAGCCCCTGCTGGCGACCCTCAACACCAGCCGTACCGCGTTTGCAGGGGCGTATCACGGCTGGGGTTTCCACGAGGACGGCTGCCGCGCCGGCGTAGCGGCAGCCGGGGCCTTCGGGGTTCGCTGGTGACGGTCGCCGGGTTGTACCCCACAACGCCGGCGATCGTCATCGGCTCGGTCAAGCACGGGCGATCCGTCCCGATCCGCCACGCTTTCCGGTACCGGGTGTACCAGTGGCTGGTCGATCTGGACGACCTGCCGCGGCTGCCGTGGTACCTGCGCCCGCTGGCCCGGTTCGACGCGCGTGACCATCTCGGCGGCCGCGGTCCCACGATCAAGGCCGAACTGCGCCGCTATCTCCACAGCCAGGGCATCGAGTACGACGGACGCGTGCTGATGCTCGCCAACGCCCGCGTGCTCGGCCACGTCTTCGATCCGCTGACCGTCTTCTGGTGCGTGGACAGCCCGTACGTCGTGGCGGAGGTGCACAACACGTACGGCGAACGGCACGTGTATCTGCTGACGCCGGACGCGGGCGGCACCGCCGGGACCGCGAAACAGTTCTACGTCTCGCCGTTCAACGATGTCTCGGGCGACTACGAACTGCGGTTCCTGCTGGACCGCGACCGGGTGCGCGTCCAGGTGAACCTGTCCCGCGCCGGCCGTACGGTCTTCGGCGCCAGTTTCGACGGCGCACCACGGCCCGCCACCCGTCGGGCGATCCTCGCCGCCGCCGTCCGGATGCCGCTGATGCCGCAACGGGTGTCCGCGCTCATCCGGCTGCACGGCATCCGGCTGTGGGCCCGCCGCCTTCCCGTCATGCAGCGCCCCGAGCACCAACTCCAGGAGGGACTTCGATGAGCACGCTGACCGTCGCGCAACCACTCTGCCTGCGCCACCCGGCGTTCCGGCCGCTCTGCGTCCGGGCCTGGGTCGCCCGGCTGATCGTCGACCGGATGCTCGACGGCATCGCGGTCCGCGCGGTCTACCCGGACGGGACGGTCCGCGGCGGCGGCGGACCCGACGCTCCGGTCCTGCGGATCGTGCGGCCGGAGTCGATGTTCGAACGGCTGGCGCACAACCCGAAGATCGGGCTCGGCGAGGCGTACATGGCCGGCGACTGGGTTGCGGCCGACGGCACCGACCTCGGTGATCTGCTGACACCGTTCGCGGAGCGCGTCGCCCATCTGGTGCCGGCCGCGCTGCTCCGCTTCCGGCGGCTGGTCGACCGGCGCGTACCCCGCTGGCAGCGCAACACGCTGACCGGTGCCCGCAGCAACATCAGCGCGCACTACGACCTCAGCAACGCATTGTTCGGGGCGTTCCTGGACCCTGGCATGACATACAGCTCCGCGCTCTTCGATCACGACGGACCGGTGTCCGGTCAGGATCTCGAAGCGGCGCAGACCCGCAAGGTCGAGCGGATCCTCGACCTCGCCGGCGTCGGCGCCGGCAGCCGGGTGCTGGAGATCGGGATCGGCTGGGGCACGCTGGCCATCGCCGCGGCCCGCCGCGGTGCCCACGTCACCGGCGTCACACTGTCGACCGAGCAGCTGCAGCTGGCCGAGAAGCGGGTCGCCGACGCCGGGCTCGCCGACCGCGTCGACCTGCGGCTCCAGGACTATCGGGCCGTCACCGGTTCGTACGACGCGGTGGTCAGCGTGGAGATGATCGAGGCGGTCGGCGAGGAGTACTGGCCGGACTACTTCCGCACCCTGGACCAGCTGCTCGCACCGCGCGGCAAGGTCGCGCTGCAGGCGATCCTGATGGACCACGACCGGATGCTCGCCACCCGCCACTCGTACAGCTGGATCCAGAAGTACATCTTCCCCGGCGGCCTGATCCCGTCCCGGACCGCGATCGACGAGACCGTCGCGCGGCACACCACCTTGACGGTCGACGACGACTACCGGTTCGGCCAGGACTACGCGGAGACGCTCCGCCGCTGGCGGCAGCAGTTCACCGCCAACTGGCAGGCCGTCCGGACCGAGGGCTTCGACGAGTCCTTCCGGCGAGCCTGGGAGTACTACCTGGCCTACTGCGAGGCAGGCTTCGCCGCCGGCTACCTCGACGTCGGCCAGCTCCGCCTGACGCGTGATCAGCTGTCCGGCAAGGAGAACGTCGACAGCACGACGCGGTCCTTGCCCGGCGACTCGGCCAGGTAGGGCTCGACGAGTTTCGTGAAGCCGGCCCGGAAGGCTGCCATGTCGTCCGGGCTCAGGTAGAGGGCGAGCTGCGAGTAGCCCAGTTGGTCCAGCCGCGGTTGCAGGTCGCCGCTGTCGACCGCGCGGTCGAAGTCGGCGGCCAGGCGGGTCAGCATCATCAGGAACGCCTGGCGGTGCTGGTCCGCCGTCATGGCGCGTGCCTCGCGCTCGTCGATCCGGCCGACCTTGGTCTGGTCCAGGCTGAGCGTCCGTTCCGTCGTACCGCGGATCTTGCGCTCGCGGACCACGGTCAGGTACCCGGCGTCGATCAGCGCGGCGACGTGGCGGTAGAGCGTCGTGGTGGGGATGTCGGGCAGGTCGCGCTTCAGGTCCGTGGTGGTGACCTCACGACCGAGGGCCCGCTGCGCGATCCGCCAGCGGATCGGGTGCAGCAGCACGTCCAGCACCGGGGTCGGCGACTCGTCCATCGACGCTCCATCAGGGTTCTTTCAGGGTATCCATTGATACCAACGCTGGTAATAATAGCGGCATTGGAAGCATTCCCGTTCGCCCGAGGAGACGTTGACGTGTCGCTCACCCGTCGCACCGTGCTCAAGTCCGCGGCCGCTGTCGTACCTGTTGCCGCATTGTCCACCGCGCCCGCCGCGGCCACCGGGCCCGCCGCCGGTCTCCGGGAGCCGGTCGCGATCGGGCGGCTGGCCGAGAAGATCGAGGCCGGCCTGGCGAAGTACGCGATCCCCGGCGCCGGGCTCGGCGTCTGGTACCGCGGCCGGGAGTACGTCCGTGGCTTCGGCGTCACGAGTGTGGACACCGGCGAGCCGGTGTCCGGCGACACCGTGTTCCGGATCGGCTCGACCAGCAAGACGTTCACCGCGACCGCGATCATGCGGCTCGTCGAGCGCGGCCGGATCGGTCTCGACCGGCCGGTCCGCGCGTACCTGCCGGACTTCGCGACCCAGGACCCGTCGGTCGCGGCGCGGGTCACTGTCCGGCAACTGCTGAACCACTCCGCCGGCTGGCAGGGCGACTACTTCGAGGACACCGGCCAGGGCGACGACGCGCTCGCGACGTACGTCGGCGGCATGCCGAAGGTCCCGCAGCTCACGCCGCTCGGGAAGGTGTTCTCGTACAACAACGCGGCGATCGGCGTCGCCGGGCGGATCATCGAGGTGGTGACCGGGAAGCCGTACGAGGTCGCCGCCCGCGAACTGGTCGTCGACCCGCTGGGACTCGGGCACAGCCGGTTCTTCCGCAGCGAGCTGGACGGCTTCAGCGTGGCCGCGTCGCACAACATCGTCGACGGCAAGCCGGTCGTCGAGCCGACGTTCGACGCGATGCCGCGGGCGCTGCACTCGATCGGCGGGCTGATCTCGAGCGCGCGGGACCAGCTGCGGTACGCGCGGTACCACCTGGGGCATCGGGACATGCCCCAGCTGCTGAGCGACCGCAGCAGGCGCGCCATGCAGTCGCATCCGGGTCCGGGCGGCACGCTGTTCGTCGAGCTGAAGGGCGTCGGGGTCGGCTGGATGTTGCGCCCGACCGCTCAGGGCCCGACCGTCGTGCAGCACGGTGGGGACTGGAACGGGCAGCACTCCGGCTTCCTGCTCGTTCCTGAGCGGGACTTCGCCATCACGCTGCTGACCAACTCCGAGAGCGGGCCGTTGCTGGTCGCGGACCTGTTCGCCGATGACTGGGCGTTGCAGGAGTTCGCCGGTGTCAGCAACCTCCCCGCCGTACCGCGGGAGCTGCCGCCGCGCCGGCTGGCGGAGTACGCGGGCACGTACGTCTCACAGCAGATCGGGTTCGACGGCAAGCCGGAGGAGCTCGGACTGGATGTCTCCGCCGACGGCGGCGAGCTGGTCGCGGGGGTGGGCGGCCAGACGCTGTTCCGGTTCGCGTTCTACCGCAAGGACTACGTGCTTGCGCTGAACCCGGACGGTACGCCCACGCACGTCCGGGCCAACTTCGTCCGCGGCAACGACGGACAGGTCGAGTGGCTGCGGTACGGCGGCCGCCTGTTCCGCTTCCACCCGGCCGGAACGCGACAGGCGACCGCCTTCAGCCACCGCGTGCTCTAGTCGGTGCTCTAGTCCGTGCTCCAGTCCGTGCTGACCATCCACAGGTGGCCGTCGGGGTCGGTGAACGTGGTCAGGTAGGCCCACGGCTTGCGAGTCGGGACCGTCACCTGCACGGCCCCGGCGGCGACCGCCTTGGCCGACGCCGCGTCGACCGCGTCCTCGCTGTCGACGCGCAGGCCGAGGATGCACTCGCTCTGCCCCGGTGGCGCGGCGGGCTGCTCGCCGAGCACCCAGCCGAAGCCGCCGGTCGGGATCAGCATCATCGTGACGTCCGCGGTCAGCTGGAACTGCAGCGGTTCCGGGATGCCGTCCTCGTCGGGCTCGCCAACGGGCGTCAGGCCGAGCGCCTCCTGGTAGAACGCGTACGAACGCGGGCGGTCCTCGATCGGCAGGCTGATGATCATCGGGTCACTCCAACGGTGAATCGGTCGGCGTCACGTCCGGACAAGTGGTTCGGCGGGAGGCTACGACCGCTGAGGACCAGCAGGAGGTCCTGCGCCGTTCCGGTGAGCGGTACGCCGGTGCCGTAGCTCCAGGCGAGATCGGTGGCTCGCAGTTGTACGCCGGCCAGGTCGACGCCGAAGAACTTGACCTGACGCGGCTTCAGCGCGTCGAAGATGATCCGCATCTGCTCCTCCGGCACCCGGCGATCGATGCCCAGCGCAACGGTCAGGTCGAGCCCGTGCGTCACGTCGTGCGCCAGCGCGCCGGCATACCCGCCACCCGGCGGTTTCCACGCGTGATCGACGTTCTGCCGCAGACACCCGACCAGCTCCGCCGGCGTCAGCTCCACCGCATCCCGGCGCGCCTGCCGATCGGCGTACCGGTTGAAGTTCCCTCCCGCCCGCAGCATCCCGGCGACGAACCGCGGTCCAGAGACCCGGAACGGCATGGTGATATGCGCAACCAACTCCCGCACCCGCCACCCGTCACACAACGTAGGCCGGTCCCAGTCCTCCTCCCCCAGCCCGGCCAGCACCCCAACCAACTCACTCCGCTCAGCCGCCACAGCAGCCCTGATATCCGTCATGCCCCACCGACGAACGGCTCAGGCCCGGACAGACACCTCCCGCAGTCTTTTTTCCAGATACCTGCGTTCGGCGTCCGTGGTGGCCAGCGTCAGGGCTTCCTGGTACGCCGTGGTCGCCTCCGGCCAGCGCTGCAGGCGGCGGAGGAAGTCTGCTCGGGTGGCTGGGAGGAGGTGGTAGCCGGAGAGGTCGCCGGTGGCCAGGGCGTCTACTAAGCGGAGGCCTACTGCTGGGCCGTCGGCCATGCCTATGGCTACGGCGCGGTTGAGGGCTACTACGGGGGTTTGTGGGAGTTGGGCGTAGAGGGCGGCGATCTGGGGCCAGTCGGTGTCGTTGGGGGTGCGGGCGGTGGCGTGACAGGCGGCGATTGCTGCCTGGATCTGGTACGGGCCGGGCTCGTTGCGGCGGAGTGCTGCGTCCAGGACGTCAACACCTTCGGCGATCCGGGCGTGGTCCCAGCGGGTGCGGTCCTGGTCGTCCAGCGTGATCAGGGCGCCGTCAGGTGCCACGCGGGCGTCGCGGCGGGCGTCGTGGAAGAGCATGAGAGCGAGGAGACCCGCCGCCTCGGGCTCGTCGGGCATCAGCTGGACGAGCAGCCTGGCCAGCCTGATCGCTTCACCGGTCAGATTGCTCCGGACGACGTCGGTGTACCCCTCGTTGAACAGCAGATACAGCACCGCCAGTACGGCCGGTGTCCGCTGCGGCAGCAGATGCGCCGGCGGGACGCGGTACGGGATGCCCGCGTGCTGGATCTTCTGCTTCGCGCGGGTCAGGCGCTTCGACATGGTGGTCTCCGGGACCAGGAACGCCCGCGCGATCTCCGCCGTACTCAGACCGGCCAGGGTCCGTAGCGTCAACGCGACGCGGGCCTCCATCGCCAGGGCGGGATGACAGCACGTGAACATCAGCCGCAGCCGGTCGTCCGGTACGTCGTACGGCGCGTCCTGCTCGGACCCGACCGCGGCCACCTGCCGCAGCTTGGCCGCACCGACGGCTTCGCGGCGCAGCCAGTCGATGGCCCGGTTGCGGGCGGTCCTGGTCAGCCAGGCGCCCGGCCGATCCGGTACGCCGTCCTTCGGCCACCGCAGCAGCGCCGCGGCGAACGCCTCCTGCGCGCACTCCTCGGCCAGCTCCCAGTCGCCGGTCAACCGGATCAGCGTGGCGACCACCTGGCCCCACTCCTGCCGGTAGATCTCCTCGAAGGTCACACCGGTGGTTCCAGCACGGGCCGGATCTCGATCGTGCCGTAGCCGGCCGCAGGGTGCCTGGACGCGATCTCGATCGCCTCGTCCAGGTCGGCGCAGTCGATCAGCACGAACCCGCCGATCTGCTCCTTCGTCTCCGCGAACGGCCCGTCGGTCAGCAGCAACTCCCCGGCACGCACCCGGACCGTGGTCGCCTCGTCCGGCGGCCGCAGCCCGGCCCCGCCGGCCACCACCCCGCGGGACTCCATCTCCTCCGTCCAGCCACCGCACCCGTCGTTGGCGTGCGCGGCGGCCGACTCGTCTCCACAGATCATCAGCAGGTACTTCACCGCTTCATCCTCGCAGGTCTAGCGTCGGCAGCAAGGGAACTCTTTGGGGGAGGTACAGCAGATGACAGGGCGGATCGTGCACTTCGAGGTGCCGTACGACGACGGTGAGCGAGCGCGGGTGTTCTACCGCGAGGCGTTCGGGTGGAACCTGATGGAGATGCCCGAGCTGAGCTACACGATGGCCTCGACCGGACCGGTCGACGAGCAAGGGATGCCGGCCGAACCCGGCTTCATCAACGGCGGGATGTTCCAGCGCACCGAGGATCTCACCCGGCCGATGCTGACGATCGACGTCCCGGACATCGACGCGGCGTGGAAGACGATCGAGAGCCTCGGCGGCGAGCGGGTCGGCGAGAAGCTGCCGGTCGGCGACATGGGCTTCGCGGCCTACTTCAAGGACCCGGAGGGCAACACCCTCGGTCTCTGGCAATCAGCCTGACCCCTGGCTGTCACCGGAGCCACCTAGACTGCGGAGAGTGTTGGCTCCGGTGGCGTCCTCGGGAGGACTGAATGCCTGACCGTACTCAGACCATTGCGTATCCGGCCCCCGGATCGCGACCGTCGCGGCGGGATCCGGAGCCGCTGGCGCCGCACGTGATCGTGCTGTTCGGCGCCACCGGTGACCTGGCCAAGCGCAAGCTGCTGCCAGGGCTGGCGTACCTGCAGCAGTCCCGGTTCGCCCCGGACGTGCGGATCATCGGCACCGCCACCGAGGAGCTCAGCTGCGACGAGTTCCGCGAGCGGGCGCGGCAGGCGGTCGAGATGTTCGGCACGCACGCGATGAGCGACGCGGAGTGGGCGCAGTTCGCCGAGCGGCTCGAGTACGTGCCGGTCACCGCCGGCCCGGACGCGCTGGCGGCCGCGGTCAAGGCGGCCGAGGAACTGCTCGGCCCGGACACCCGGCGGCTGCACTACCTCTCGGTGCCGCCGAAGGCCGCCCAGGCGGTGATCGCGATGCTGCGCGACGCCGGCCTGGTCGAGCGGGCCCGGGTGGTGATGGAGAAGCCGTTCGGCGACGACCTGGCCAGCGCGATCGAGCTGAACGACTTCGTCCACGAGACGTTCGACGAGTCGCAGATCTTCCGGATCGACCACTTCCTCGGCAAGGAAGCCGCGCTGAACATCCTGGCGTTCCGGTTCGCGAACGGCCTGTTCGAGCCGATCTGGAACCGCAACTTCATCGACCACGTGCAGATCGACATCCCCGAGGCGCTCGGCCTGGACCAGCGGGCCACCTTCTACGAGCCGACCGGCGCGTTCAAGGACATGGTCGTCACACACCTGATGCAGGTGATGTCGTTCGTCGCGATGGAGCCGCCGACCGCCCTGGAGCCGCGGGCGATCTCGGAGGAGAAGAACAAGGTCTTCCGGTCGATGCTGCCGCTCGATCCGGCCTGTGTGGTCCGCGGTCAGTACGGCGGCTACCGCAGCGAGGAGGGTGTCGCGCCGGACTCGGACACCGAGACGTTCATCGCGCTCAAGGTCGAGATCGACAACTGGCGCTGGGCCGGCGTGCCGTTCTACCTGCGCACCGGCAAGAAGATGGCCGAGGGCCAGCGGATCATCTCGATCGCCTTCAAGGAGGCGCCGAAGACGATGTTCCCGGCCGGCTCCGGTGTCGGCTCGGAGGGTCCGGACCACCTGACGTTCGACCTGGCCGACTCGTCGCGGGTGTCGCTGTCGTTCTACGGCAAGCGTCCCGGCCCGGGCATGCGGCTGGAGAAGCTGTCGATGCAGTTCTCCACCCAGGAGACCCAGAGCGCGGGCGACGTGCTGGAGGCGTACGAGCGGTTGATCCTGGACGCGATGCGCGGCGACCACACGCTGTTCACGACCGCGGAGGGTATCGAGTCGCTGTGGGATCGCTCCGCGCCGCTGCTCGACGACCCGCCGCCCGCCAAGCCGTACCAGCCCGGCACCTGGGGGCCGAACGCGATCCACCAGCTGATCGCGCCGCGCGCCTGGCGGCTCCCGTTCGAACGTGAGTGGCGCCAGGCCAAGTCGTAAGCCATTGCCGTCGTCGGCACCGAGGCGCACTATCGAGGTGTGATGTAGGTCATGAACACCTCGGAGGGCGAGGAGGTGGGCGCATGACGGGGACCAAGACGCATCTCACCGGGGAGCGGGCGCCGTGCGGGCGGCTCGGGGATGCGGATCGAAGCCAGGAGGACGACTTCGAGGGCCTCCGGATCGACAACATGCTGTTCGCGTGCGGGTGCCGCCAGATGCGGCACGAGTTCCACGACGGCAGCGTCCGGATCCGGACCGTGCGGCACGACGGCAAGGTGCTGATGGACGAGCACAGCGGCGACCACGAAGCCTAGCCATGCCGGACTATCACGACGTCGTGGTGATCGGAGGCGGCGGCGCCGGGTTGAGAGCTGCCATCGCGGTGGCCGAGACCAACCCGGCGCTGCGGGTCGCGGTGATCTCGAAGGTCTACCCGATGCGCAGCCATACCGTGTCCGCCGAGGGCGGTGCCGCAGCCGTCGCCGGGCCGGACGACTCGCTGGACGAGCACGCGTACGACACCGTGTCGGGCAGCGACTGGCTGTGCGACCAGGACGCGGTGGAGGCGTTCGTCGCGGAGGCGCCGCGTGAGTTGCTGCGGCTCGAGCACTGGGGTTGTCCGTGGAGCCGGCAGCCGGACGGGAAGGTCGCCGTCCGCGCGTTCGGCGGCATGAAGAAGATGCGGACCTGGTTCGCGGCCGACCGGACCGGCTTCCACCTGCTGCACACGCTCTTCCAGACCGCGCTCTCGTACACCGACATCGTCCGGTACGACGAGTGGTACGTCACGAAGATCCTGGTCGACAACGGCCGCGCGTACGGCGTCGTCGCGATCGAACTGGCGACCGGGCGGATCGAGACGATCACCGCCAACGCCGTGATCGTCTGCACCGGCGGCTGCGGTCGGGTGTTCCCGTTCACGACGAACGCGAACATCAAGACCGGCGACGGGATGGCGCTCGCCTACCGGGCCGGCGCCGCGCTGAAGGACATGGAGTTCGTCCAGTACCACCCGACCGGGCTGCCGTTCACCGGCATCCTGATCACCGAGGCGGCCCGGGCCGAGGGCGGCTGGCTGCTCAACAAGGACGGCTACCGCTACCTGCAGGACTACGACCTCGGTACGCCGACACCGGAACCGGTGCTGCGCAACATGGAACTCGGGCCGCGCGACCGGCTCTCGCAGGCGTTCGTGCACGAGGTGGAGAAGGGCCGCACGATCGATACGCCGTACGGGCCGGTGGTCAACCTGGATCTGCGGCACCTGGGCGCGAAACTGATCGACGCGAAGCTGCCGTTCGTCCGCGAGCTGTGCTCGAAGTACCAGAACATCGATCCGGTGCACGAGCTCGTGCCGGTGCGGCCGGTCGTGCATTACATGATGGGAGGCGTCCACACGGATCTGCACGGCGCGACCTCACTCGACGGGCTGTACGCGGCCGGCGAGGTGGCCTGCGTCAGCATCAACGGTGCCAACCGGCTCGGCTCGAACTCACTGCCGGAGTGCCTGGTCTTCGGCAACCGCGCCGGGCGGGCCGCCGCGGTGTTCGCCGGGCGGTACCACCGCGCGATTCCTGCGTCGATCCTCGCCCAGGGCCGGGACGAGGAGCAGCGGCTGACAACGGAAGTCCGGCGGCGTACGGACGAGCGGATCGCGGACCTCCGGACCGAGATGCAGACCACGATGGAGAACGGCGCCGGGATCTACCGCGACGGCGACTCGCTCGCGAAGGCCGCGCACCAGCTGCAGGAGCTGCAACTGCGCTTCCGGCACGCGGGGATCGACGACCACAGCACGAACTTCAACACCGAGCTGATCGCCTGGCTCGAGCTCGGGTTCATGCTGGATGTTGCCGAGAGCATCATCGCCTGCGCGATCCGCCGGGAGGAGTCGCGCGGCGCGCACCAGCGCACCGACTTCCCGGCCCGCGACGACGAACGTTTCCTGACGCACTCGCTGGTCCGGCGCCAACCGGACGGAACCAGCCGCGTCACGTACCTCCCGGTGACGATTACCCGCTGGCCGCCGGGAGAACGGGTGTACGGGAGGTAGCGATGGCGGACGAGATCACTCTGGAGGTCGCGCGCTACCGGCCGGGCGTCGACACCGAGCCGGTGCTGCAGTCGTACCAGGTCCCGCTGCGGGAGCACTGGGCGATCCTGGACGGCCTCACCTACATCAAGGACCAGGTCGACGGCACGCTGTCGTTCCGGTGGTCGTGCCGGATGGGCATCTGCGGCAGCTGCGGTATGACGGTGAACGGCGAACCGCAGCTGAGTTGCGCCACGTTCCTCACCGACTATGCGCCGGGTCCGGTCCGGGTCGAGCCGTTGCGCAACTTCCCGGTGCTCCGCGACCTGGTCGTCGACATCGACGACTTCATGACCAAGCTGCCGACCGTGAAGCCCTGGATCGTCCGAGACGTGCAGAGCCCGGTCGAGCAGGGCGAGTACCTGCAGACGCCGGAGGAGCTGGACGAGTACAAGCAGTTCAGCATGTGTATCAACTGCATGCTGTGCTACTCGGCCTGCCCGGTCTACGCGTTGGACCAGGACTTCATCGGCCCGGCTGCGATCGCACTGGCGCAGCGCTACAACCTGGACTCGCGTGACGATGGTGCAGACGAGCGTCGCGCCGTGCTGACGTCGCCGGAGGGCATCTGGTCGTGCACCTTCGTCGGTGAGTGCAGTGCGGCCTGCCCGAAGGGCGTGGACCCTGCTGGCGCCATTCAGCGCTACAAGCTGACTGCGGCGACTCAGTCGATCAAAGAGCTGCTCATGCCTCGGTCGCTGAGTCATCGGAGCAAGGGATGACCGCCTACCAGCGCCCGGTCCAGTTGCTCTGGTGGCTGGAGCGCCGTTCATACCTGCTGTTCGTACTGCGGGAGCTCAGTAGCGTG
This sequence comes from Kribbella sp. NPDC003557, assembly GCF_040610805.1. Classification (NCBI taxonomy): domain Bacteria; kingdom Bacillati; phylum Actinomycetota; class Actinomycetes; order Propionibacteriales; family Kribbellaceae; genus Kribbella; species Kribbella sp. NPDC003557. The sequence continues at coordinate 77,049 of NZ_JBEXMY010000013.1, read as the reverse complement.
TTCGTCGCTTGGTTCGTGGTGTACCTGCTGCTGCTCGTCAAAGCGATCAGCGACGGCGCTGCGTCGTACCAACGGTTCCTGGACTGGAGCGGGCAGTGGTGGGCGGTCGCGCTCAACTTGATCGCGCTGTTGTTCGTGCTGCTGCATGCAGTGACCTGGTTCGCACTGGCGCCGCGAGCCATGGTGATCAAGGTGCGCGGAAAGCGGCTCCCGCCTCAGCAGATCGTTGTCGCACACTACCTGGCCTGGCTGGTGCTGTCGGCCGTTGTCGCGTGGGTAGTGCTCCGATGAACCGCCGGCCGACGCCAGAACCGTTCCTGTGGATGCTGTTCAGCTCCGGCGGCATGGCGGCCGCGCTGATGGTGCCGATCCTGCTGTTCCTGTTCGGTATCGCGATCCCGCTCGAGCTGTGGTCACCGTCGCACGCGCACCTGCTCGCGGTTCTCCGGAACCCGATCACGCGACTCGTCCTGTTCGGGCTGTGCGTGCTGGCGTTGTTCCATTGGGCGCATCGCTTCCGGTACACGCTGTACGAGGGGCTGCAGCTCCGGCCGTACGCCGTACCGATCGTGACGTTCTGCTACGGCGGCGCGATCGTGGGTTCCGTCATTGCCGCTGCGGTGCTGCTGACGGTCTGACAAAGGCTGCGCTGGGGCCGACAGGGCGTTGACCCTGCGCCACGTTGCGCGCACTCTGAGGTTTGAGGGGCGAGTTTCCTCGGGCTGTGGGGGTTGCCATGCCGCGTCGACGCATTGCACTCGGCCTGCTGCTGGTCGTTGCGCTGCTGCCGGCCGGTTGCGGGTCGGACAGTACGGCGGGCGATTCGGGCACGTCGGGCTCCGGTCCGACTGCCGGCACCGGTGGAGACAGCAACGGTGGTGACGACGGCGGGGACAACGGCGGGGACAACGGTGGCGACAACGGTGGTGGGTCGTTGTCCTGGGTGCCGTTCGGGCCGAAGGATCCGCAGTCGCCGACGCCGACCTGGTCGGCGTACAACTATCTTGCCGACGGCAAGTGCGCGGACCTGGCGGGCGAGGTCGCGAACCTGACGGCCGACCAGGGCGGTGACTTCGGGAAGGCGATGGTCGCGCTCTGCCAGGCCGCGGTCAAAGGACAGTCGAAGCAGTGGGCCGTGGTCCAGGCCAACCAGAACGCCGAGACCGGTGCCCTCAACCACGACTGCCTGACGCCCCTGGTCAAGGATCTGATGGAGCGCGGCCTGGCCTGGCGCCGTGCCCATCCCGGCGCAGTACCGAGGGTGCGCTTCCAGCGGGTGACGACGGGCTCGGGCGAGACCGAGTGCGGCCACGCCGCGAACCAGGAGAACGGCGAACAAACCACCGAACCCACCGACGAACCGACCGAGCAGCCCACAGAGGAGACCCCACCGACCGAGAACCCGTCCGAATCGTCGTCACCTGACGCGGCCCCCACCCCAGACGAATGACCACCCCGACCGGCCGGCCGCCCGTACCGCCATCCACCAGCGAACCGCAGCCCAACGGTCGGACCAGCGAGCCGCCGACCACAGAACGCCGCGCCGCCGAACCGGCGAGTGACGAGGCGACGGGTGGCCAGTCGGCCTTGCGGGCTGTGGTTTCGGTGCTCACCACCTTGGGGCCGCCGCTGACGATCGCCACCGCGCTGATGATCTACTTCGGCTGGGCGCGCTCGGATACGCAGGCCCGGGCGATGGGGCTCGACGTCAGCCTGTTCGGCTACACGACGCGCGACTACGTGATGAACAGCATCAGCACCCTGTACCTGCCGCTCCTCGTCCTTGCCGGCCTCACGCTCGCTTGTCTCGCCGTACACCTCCGGATCGACGCGGCACTCCGCCGTCCCGAGGCTCGTCCGGCACTGCGGAAGGCGGGGCGGATCGCCCTGCTGGCGGGCCTCGGCGCGGTGGCGGCCGCGGTCGTCGCAGCCTCGGTGGCCGGGGACGCGGTCGACCTGGCCGCTCCCCTGATCGTTGCTGCAGGCACCGTTGTCGCGGCGTACGGCGCCCGGCTGCGGACGGCCGCGAGCGACAAGTCCGCAGCGGCTCAACGCGGGGCGCTGCCCGTCTGGTACCGGGCGTTCCGGCTGCTGCTCATCGGCGCTGTCGTCACGGCCGCGCTGTTCTGGGCGGTGTCGGACTATGCGACCGCGGTCGGCCGTGGGTACGCGCGTCAACTGCAGGACAACGTTCGGTACCTCCCGCGAGCCACTGTGTTCAGCAGCACACCACTCGGACTCGAGGCGCCCGGAGTCGTCGAGGAACCGATCGTCGAGGGCGGTAGGACCGTGCACTACCGCACCACCGGGCTGCGTCTGCTGGTTGTTTCCGGCGGGCGGGCGTTCCTGCTGCCCAACGGGTGGCGGGCTGGGTCCGGCACGGTCGTGGTCCTTCCTGACAACGATGAGATCCGCTGGCAGTTCTCCCGCTGAGGGCGGCCTCCTCTACGCTGCGGGCATGCGCGAGATTGTGGTGATCGGGGTCGGTGCGGGCGATCCGGAGCAGGTGACGATGCAGGCCGTGTCGGCGCTGAACCGGGTCGACGTGTTCTTCGTGCTCGACAAGGGCGAGGTCAAGCAGGAGCTGGTCGACCTGCGGTCGGAGATCCTGCGCCGGTACGCGACGAGCAAGGACTACCGCGTCGTCGTCGGCCGGGACCCGGAGCGCGACCGCACCACCCCGGCGTACGTCGAGGCCGTCGACGACTGGCGGCGGCGCCGCGCCGACGTCTGCGCGGACCTGATCGCGACCGAGCTGGGCGAGGACCAGGTCGGCGCGTTCCTGGTGTGGGGCGACCCCTCGCTGTACGACAGTACGCTGGCGATCCTGGACGACCTCCAGGCGCGCGGCGAGCTCGCGTTCTCGATCGAGGTGATTCCCGGGATCAGCAGCGTGTCGACCCTGGCCGCGCGGCACCGGGTCGGGCTGAACCAGGTCGGCCGGCCGATCCAGATCACCACCGGCCGCCGCCTCGCGAAGGAGTGGCCGGACGGGGTCGACGACGTCGTGGTGATGCTCGACGCGCAGACCGCGTTCACCGAGCACGTCGACCAGGACGCCGACATCTACTGGGGCGCCTACCTCGGCACCCCGGACGAGCTCCTGATCTCGGGTCCGCTGCGCGAGGTCGCCCCCGAGATCGAGAAGGTCCGCGCCGAGGCGCGGGACCGCAAGGGCTGGATCATGGACACCTACCTGCTCCGGCGTCACAGCTAGGCACAGGTAGGCACAGGTAGGCACAGGTAGGCACAGGTAGGCACAGGTAGGCACGGCTAGACCAAAGTCTTAGTGGCTTTGGCCGTCGGGCCGAAGTGCTGGGGGCGTCTGCCGGCGGAGGGTGCCGGTATGACGAAGAAGAGGATGTTGGCGATGGTGGCGGCGGCCGGGCTGGCCGCAGCCGGGGCGCTGGTGAGTGGCGCCGGGGTCAGCGACGCGGCCGAGCACGTCGTACGGACCGATGCGGGGCGGGTGGCCGCGCGGTCGGTCGGGGACGCGCTGGTGTACGACGGGATCCCGTACGCCGCGCCGCCGACAGGCGCGTTGCGGTGGAAGGCACCGCAACCGGCAAAGCCGTGGAGCGGGGTGCGCGAGTCGAAGGTGGGCAGTGTCTGCGCACAGCAGCCGAACTCGGAGGCGCCGGACGGTTCGGTGGCCGAGGACTGCCTGTACCTGAACGTGACGACCCCCGCCGCGTCGTCCCCGAAACCCCGCGCCGTCGTGGTGTGGATCCCCGGCGGCGGCTTCTTCTCCGGCGCCGGCAGCAGCTACGAGGCGTCGAAGTTCGCCGCCCGCGGCGACGTGGTCGTCGTCACGGTCAACTACCGCCTGGGCATCTTCGGCTTCTTCGGCTACCCGGGCCTGCCAGGCTCCGGCACCTTCGGTCTGCAGGACCAGCAGGCGGCGCTGCGCTGGGTGCAGCGCAATGCCGGCGCGTTCGGCGGCGACCCGCGCAACGTCACGGTGGCGGGCGAGTCCGCCGGCGGGATGAGCGTGTGCGCGCAGCTGACCTCGCCGACGGCGTCCGGCCTGTTCGCGAAGGCAATCATGCAGAGCGGCTCCTGTGCGTTCGACTGGGCCGACAACAGCCAGTACCCCGGCCAGAGCGCGGACTCCCCGTGGGTCCCGGTCAGCCGGACGCAGGCGAACGGCAAGGAGTGGGCCGCCGGCAAGCACTGCACCACGATCGAGTGCCTGCGCGGTCTGAAGGCCGACGTCCTGGTCGACGACCTGCTGCAGTTCACGCAGATCGGGTACGGCGGGAGCCCCGTCGTACCGCTCAGCCCTGCGAAGGCGATGCGGGCCGGGCTGTTCCACCGGGTGCCGATCATCTCCGGCAACAATCACGACGAGGCCAACGCCTGGCTGTCCGCGTTCGGGGACATCAAGGATTACCCGGCGCTGGTGCGGAACATGGTCGGCGCTCAGAAGGCGCCGCAGGTCCTGCGGCACTACCCGCAGGCCCGCTACGAGTCGCCGGCCGCGGCGTGGGGCGCTGTGACGACGGACCGGATCTGGTCGTGCACACAGGTCGCGACAGACCAGCAGGCTGCGCGCAAGGTACCGGTGTACGCGTACGAGTTCGCTGACAAGCACTCGCCGATCGCAGCGCCCGGGCTGGGAGCCGCACACGCCATGGAACTGCCCTACTTGTTCCGGCTCGGTGGATACGACTTCCCGATGTCGGAGACGCAGCAGAAGCTGTCGACCCGGATGATCGACTACTGGACAGCGTTCGCCCGGACCGGCGACCCGAACGGCCCCGACCGCCCGCAGTGGTCACCGACCGGCGTACGGACGGTCAACGGGCTGTCGCTGGCGCCGACGGACCAGGGCGGCATCCGGCGCGTCAATCTGACGGCTGGGCACCAGTGCGGGTTCTGGAGCGGGCTTTCCACGCACGCCTGAAGATCGGCGACAGCAGGAGCAGGAGCATCGCGTAGAAGTTCACGCCTGGCACCAGGGACGCCAGGAGGAAGGCAACCAGGGTCAACCCGGTCAGCAGCAGGGAGCCGACGAGCTCCCGCTGCCGGACCGGGTTGTCCGGCTTCTCCAGTTCGCTGTGCCCGTGGACCATCCAGGTGAGCGCGGTCTGGCAGATGCTGAGCGCCAGAATCGTGCCGGTGTACAGCCCGGCGGTGAACCGGTCGCTGTCGAAGGCGCCGATGATCTCGGTCGGGAACGGCAGGACGACGATCGTGAGCAGCCAGAGCAGGTTCAGCCGCATCATGGCCGGCGTGTACGCGCGGACATGCTCGAACACCCGGTGGTGCCCCAGCCAGAAGTTCGCGATCACCACGAAACTCAGCAGGAACGTGAAGATCTCCTGGCGGTGCTCACTGATCACGCTGACCGCGTCGCCGCCGTCCGCCCGCACCTCGGGCACCAGGTCGACCAGTGGCAGCACCAGCAACGTGATGGCGATGGCGACGACCGCGTCGGTGAACAGGACCAGCCGGTCAGGGTCTCTCGGCGTACTCACGGCCGCCAAGACTAGCCGTGCCGCGGAGCAGGCTGATCGACAGCAAGGCCGCTGCCAGGACGAAACCGGCTGCCGCGAGCCAGGCGGCACCGTAGCCGTCGCGCAGTGCCAGCAGGTTGCCGGCGCCGTCGCTGAGGCGGTTGGAGGTCGTGGAAGCGGCCAGCGTGGCCAGTACGGCGGTGCCGACGGCGGCACCGGCCTGCTGAGCCGTGTTGTTGAGGCCTGAGGCCAGTCCGGCGTCGGTGGCGTCCGCGCCGGACATGGCCAGCATGATCGCCGCCGGGATCGCCACACCGATGCCGGCGCCCATCACGGCCAGCACCGGGCCGACATCGACGACGTACGAGCCGTCGACCGGAGCCCGGCTGATCCAGAGCAGCGCCAGCAGGAAGACGACCAGTCCGGCGACCAGCATCTTGCGCGGACCGAAGCGGACGGTGAGGCGGGGCGCCAGGGACAGCGACATCAGCGCGTTCATGATCGGCGCCGGCAGGAAGGCGAGGCCGGTGGTCAGCGAGTCGTAGCCAAGGACGCGCTGCACGTACAGCGCGGTCGTGAACTGGAAGCCGAAACCGGCCGCGAAGAGCAGGACGACCACACCGTTCGCCACGCTGAGCTGGCGGCGACGGAAGATGCGCAGGGCAAGCAACGGGTGCTTGATGCGTGCCTGCCGCACGACGAACGCGGCCAGCAGGAGCAACGCGGCACCTGCCTGCAGGAGCGTACGGCTGAGAGTCGCGTGCGGCTCCGCCGTCTGGACGATCGTGTAGACCGCGAGTGACAGTCCGGAGGTCACCAGTACGGCGCCGACGATGTCCGCACCGTCGGCGAGGCCCAGACCGGGCCGATGAGCCAGCAGCCGTACGGCGAACACCAGCGAGACCACGCCGATCGGGACGTTGATCAGGAACGCCCAGTGCCAGCCGACGGTCTGGGTGATCACACCACCGAAGATGAGCCCGATCGACGCGCCACTGGCTGCCGTGAAGCTGTAGACGCCCATCGCCCGCGCCTGCTCACCGGGAGCCGGATAAAGGCTCACGATCATGCCGAGGATCACCGCCGACGCCAGTGCGCCGCCGACACCCTGGAGGAAGCGTCCGGCGATCAGGATCTCCGCGTTCCCCGCCACGCCGCACAGCAGCGAGGCCGCGGTGAACAACGCGAGCCCCGCGACGAACACCTGCTTGCTCCCGATCAGGTCCCCGATCCGCCCGGCCAGCAGGAGCAGACCGGCGAACGCGATCAGGTACGCGTTCATCACCCAGGCCAGCCCGGCCTGCGAGAACCCCAGATCGCCCTGGATCGTGGGCAGCGCCACGGTCACCACGGTCCCGTCGAGGATGATCATCAACTGCATCACACACAGCACGACCAGGGCCTGGGTCCGTCCCCGCACCCGCCCGGCCGGCTGCACAGATTCCACCGCCACAGCACTCTCCCGTCTCGATGCCAACAGGAGAGACCATAACAGATAGTCCCGTAACAGACGATCTTTTATGGGATGACTATGCGGTGCGTTGCCGGGAGCGCCGGACGGGCTGAGCGGTGACCGGGGTGGCCAGCGGGCCGTCGACCAGGGTGGTGATGGACTCGACGAAGGTCTTGCGGTGCGCGGCGGTCAGGGCCTCGAGAGCCTCGGCGTGGACGCGGTCGACGATCTGCTGCCCCTCGGCGGCGATCGCGGCGCCGGCCTCGGTGACGGCGATGATGCGGGCGCGGCGGTCGGTCGCGGACGGCTTGCGTTCGGCGTACCCGGCCTTCTCGAGGGCGTCGACGGTGACGACCATCGTGGTCTTGTCCAGGTACGCCAGCTCGGCGATCTGGATCTGGGTGCGTTCGGCCTCCAGCGCGTGCCGCAGCACGCACTGCATCCGCAGCGTCAGGCCGATCTCCGCCAGCGCCGCGGACAACTGGGTCTCCAGGACGTGACCCGCGTGCGTGAGGTAGCCGGTCAGGTCGGGGACGGTACGTTCCGGAAGCTGCGCCATCCTTCGAGGTTAGCTCGGATCATCCGCCCGGAGATCATCCCGAGCCGGATCATCGAGCGCGGAAATGCGACGGCGTGCTCGCTGCCGACCGCGCTGTCGCGAAACCGCGAGCGGCCCGCTGCCGCGGCCAGTTGCCTGGGACGCATGACTGTTCTGACAACCCGGTCGTCGCCGCGGGCGATCCAGTGGTTCGGCGTCGGCGCGCTGACCCTCGGGATCTTCGCGATCGTCACCACCGAGATCCTCCCGATCGGCCTGCTCACCCCGATCGGCGCCGACTTCGCGCTGACACCCGGCCGCACCGGCTTGCTGATGACGATGCCGGGCCTGGTCGCGGCCGTTGCCGCGCCGGTCGTGACGCTCGCGACGGCACGGCTGGACCGGCGTCTGATGCTCTGCGCCCTCATGGTCCTGCTCGCCGTCTCCGGCCTCGTCGCCGCCACCGCACCGGTCTTCTGGCTCGAACTGGTGGCCAGGTTCCTCGTCGGCCTGACCATCGGCGGCTTCTGGTCCATCGGCGCCGGTCTCGCCGGACGGCTCGTCCCGGAGCGATGGGCGGCGCGGGCCACCGCTGTCATCTTCTCCGCGGTCCCGCTCGGCTCGGTGCTCGGCGTACCGGCGGGAACGTTCGTCGGCGAGCTCGCCGGCTGGCGTACCTCGTTCGCTGCGCTCGGCGTACTGGCAGTGCTCGCCCTGGTCGCACTGCGCACCACGGTGCCGCGCCTCCCGCCCCTGCAGGTCACGAAGCCGGCCGTGCTCGCCGCGGCCCTCCGCCGGAGCCGGACCCCTCTGATCGTCACCTCTCTGATCGTCACGGCACATTTCGCGACCTACACCTACGTCACACCGTTCCTGCGCGAGGTCGTGCGTCCGGAGCTGATCGGCCTGTTCCTGCTCGTCTACGGCGCGGCCGGTCTGGTGGGCAACCTCGTCGCCGGACCGACGGCACATCGCCGCAGCACGTTCGTCACCTGTGCCGCACTCATCGCCACAGCCACACTCCTGATGCCCGTGATCGGGCGCAGCACCGCGGGAGCGCTCGTGCTGCTCGTCGTGTGGGGGCTCGGGTACGGCGGCGTGCCCGTCTGCTCGATGAGCATGTTCGCGCAGGCCGCGCCGGAGTCGCGGGAGGCGGCGACCGTGTGGTTCACCTCGTCGTTCCAGGCGGTGCTCTCGATCGGCGCGCTCCTCGGCGGGCTGGTGGTGGACGCGTGGTCGGTCCCGGTCGCGATGACGGCCGGAGGCGTGTGTGCGCTTGCGGCGGTCGGGTTCCTGCTGTGGGCCAGAACACACGAGGTTTCGGGCACGTAGCATCACCGCTGTGGCGAGGACTGAAGGCGATCGGTGCCCTGGTGTGCTGGCAGTGCACCAGGCGGCTGACGGCGGTCTCGCACGCGTACGAATTCCCGGCGGGCGCCTGACGGCCGAGCAGGTCGACGTACTGCGTCTTGCTGCGGCCGAGCTGGGTGACGGCCGGCTGGAGCTGACGTCGCGGGGCAACCTACAGATCCGCGGACTGCGAGCCGACGGGCCGCGGCAACTGTCGGACCGGCTGTACGCCGCCGGACTGCTGCCGTCGATCGCGCATGAGCGCGTGCGGAACATCCTGGCCTCACCGCTGTCCGGTCTGGACCAGCAGTCGAGGTACGACGTCCTCCCCGTGGCGGCTGCCCTGGACCGGGCACTGTGTGACCGCCCTGCGCTGGCTGACCTGCCGGGACGCTTCTTGTTCGCCCTGGACGACGGGCGCGGCGATCTGGCCGAGCTGCACGCAGATGTTGCGGTACGGGCAGTGGACGAGCGGACGGCGTTGCTGAGCCTCGGGCCTCGTGGTGCGCGTGTGGGGTGGAGTGAGGTGCCGGAGCTGATGCTGGCTGCGGCCGAGGCCTTCCTCGACGTACGTGACCAGGAATGGCGGATCGCCGAGGTCGCCGGTGGTGCGGAGCGCGTGCTCGAGCGGCTAGGGCTGCGGGCGGACGAGGCCCTGCCGACAGAGACGACGCGGGTCACAGCGGGTCGGAACGGTGCCGCATTTGTTGTGACCGTGCCCCTCGGCAGCCTGACGCAGGAGCAGTCTGCTGCGCTGGCCGAGTCGGGCGATGAGGTCCGCATCACGCCGTGGCGGTCTGTCGTTGTGCCGGTCGGCGCTGCAGGGTTGGAGGACGTCGGCCTGATCACCTCACCGGACTCGGTCTGGGAAGGTGTCACGGCCTGCACAGGGAAGCCCGGGTGCGCGAAGGCTCTGGCCGATGTCCGCGCGGACGCCGGCCGGCTGGTCCCGGGGATGCGCAGGGACGACCGGCGGGTGCACTGGTCGGGCTGCGAGCGGCGGTGCGGGAAGCCGAGCGGTGTGTTTGTGGATGTTCTTGCTGTCGGTGACGGATATCTGGTGGACGGGAAACGGGTGTGAGTTACGAGTACGAGCGGGACGGCGCGGAGATCTACCGGCGGTCGTTCGCGACGATCCGCGCCGAGGCGGCGCTCGACGGGCTGCCGGCCGACGTGGCGCAGGTCGCCGTACGGATGATTCACGCGTGCGGGATGACCGACCTGGTCGCGGATATCGCCTGGTCGCCGAACGTCGTGAAGAACGCCCGGGCCGCGCTGCAGAGCGGAGCGCCGGTCCTGTGCGACGCGCAGATGGTCGCGGCCGGCATCACCCGGCGCCGGCTCCCGGCGGACAACGAGGTGATCTGCACGCTGCAGGACCCGCGGACCGCGGACCTCGCCCAGCAGCTCGGTACGACGCGCAGCGCGGCCGCGGTCGACCTGTGGCTGGACCGGCTCGACGGCGCGGTTGTTGCTGTCGGCAACGCACCGACCACACTCTTCCGGCTGCTGGAGGTGATCGCGGCCGGGGGTCCGCGGCCGGCGGCGGTGCTGGGCATCCCGGTCGGCTTCATCGGCGCGGCCGAGTCCAAGGAGGCACTGGCGGCGAACGAACTCGGGCTCGAGTACCTCGTGGTGCGGGGCCGCCGGGGCGGCAGCGCGATCACCGCGGCGGCCGTCAACGCGATCGCGAGTGAGGCCGAATGAGCGGGCGGTTGTGGGGTGTCGGGCTGGGGCCCGGCGACTCCGAGCTGGTGACGGTGAAGGCGGCCCGGCTGATCGGGGCCGCCGACGTGATCGCGTTCCACAGCGCACGGCACGGGCGGAGCATCGCGCGGGCGGTCGCCGCGCCGTACCTGACGCCGGGGCAGATCGAGGAGCATCTCGTCTACCCGCTCACCACCGAGACGACCGACCACCCGGGTGGCTACCAGGGCGCGATGGACGACTTCTACGCCGAGTGCGCCGCCCGGCTCGCCGCGCATCTGGACGCGGGCCGTGACGTGGTCGTGCTCGCGGAGGGCGACCCGCTGTTCTACGGCTCCTACATGCACATGCACAAACGGCTCGCGGACCGCTATCCGTGCGAGGTGGTCCCCGGTGTGACCTCGGTCAGCGCCGCGGCCGCGGTCCTCGGACGCCCGCTGTGCGAGCGCGACGAGATCCTCACCGTCCTGCCGGGCACGCTGCCGCCGGACGTCCTGGCGGACCGGCTCCGCTCCACCGACGCCGCGGCCGTGATGAAGCTCGGCCGCACGTTCGCGAACGTGCGGGAGGCGTTCGAGCTGGCCGGCCGCGCCGACGAGGCCTGGTACGTCGAACGCGCGACCACCGACGCGCAGCGCACCGCGCCGCTCGGCCAGGTCGACCCGGACGAGGTGCCGTACTTCTCCCTCGCCCTGCTCCCGAGCCCGATCAACAACACGTTCACTCCCCCGGAGACCAAGACGGCTGCCGAAGGCTCCGTCACGGTGGTCGGTCTCGGACCGGCCGGTCCGGACTGGATGACGCCCGAGGCCCGCGCCGCGATCGCGGGCGCGGACGACGTGATCGGCTACACGACGTACGTCGACCGCCTGCCGGACCGGGCCCGGCAGCGCAAGCACGGCTCGGACAACCGCGTCGAGTCCGAGCGGGCCGCGTTCGCGCTCGACCTGGCCCGCAAGGGCTCCACGGTCGTCGTGGTCTCGTCCGGCGACCCGGGCGTGTTCGCGATGGCCAGCGCGGTCACCGAGGTGGCGGCGGAGCCGGAGTACGCCGACATCGCCGTCCGGGTGCTGCCCGGCATGACCGCCGCGCAGGCGGTCGCCAGCCGGGTCGGTGCGCCACTGGGGCACGACTACTGCGTGTTGTCGCTGTCGGACCGGCTCAAGCCGTGGGACGTGATCGCCCAGCGCCTGAGCGCGGCAGCACAGGCCGACCTGGCGATCGCGATCTACAACCCCGCCTCCAAGACCCGTACGTGGCAGGTGGCGGCGACGCGGGACCTCCTGCTCGACCACCGGTCCCCCGAGACGCCGGTGGTGGTCGGACGCGATGTCGGCGGTCCGGAAGAGGCGATCACTGTGACAACGCTGGCGGAACTCGACCCTCAAACGGTTGACATGCGGTGTCTGCTCCTGGTCGGGTCGTCACAGACGCGTACCGTGCCCCGCCCGGCCGGCTCGCTGGTCTTCACTCCGCGCCGATACCCGGCGACAGGCAGTGACAGCACACCAGGAGTCGGTTAAATCCGCACTCCGGCCGTGTCAGGCGCGGTGCGGGCGGGTAGGGACCGCCCGAAGCCGACCTGTGAGGAGCCCGCGGAGATGAGTCAGCAGTACCCCGGCGACACCGCCACGATCGCCACGCCCGCCGGCGACGCCAGCACCCAGAAGTACGAGGAGGCCCGTGCGGCCGCGAGCCGGGCGATGAGCACGATCTCGGTCACCCCGGACCCGCCGCTGCGGACACCGCCGGCGCTGCCCGGAGACGACGAGGTCGACGCGGACCTGCTGTCGTACCGCGGGTTCAAGTTCGGTGCGGCGTTCTTCGGCTGGCTGATCGCGATCTCGATGTCGGTGCTGTTGCTGGCCGCCGCGGCGGGCGCCGCGCTCGGTACCGCCGAGGTCCTGGACTACACCACCAGCGACGCGAAGGCGCAGCCCGGTGCGGCCTCGATCACCGCGGCCGGGGTCACCGTGTTCATGCTGACGCTGGCGTTCTACATCGGCGGCTACGTGGCCGGCCGGCTGGCCCGCTTCGACGGCGGCCGGCAGGGCTTCGGCGTCTGGATGATCGCGGTGCTGCTCGCCGTGGTGGCGGGCGGCGCCGGCTGGGTGCTGGACAGTCAGTACGGCGTCGTCGACGACATCAACTGGCCGAACGTCGACCTCGCCGGCAACACCCTCCTGCTCGGCAGCATCGCCGCCACAGCCACTCTGCTGGTCCTTACGCTGCTGGCCGCGATCCTCGGCGGGAAGTCGGGCCGCCGCTACCACGACCGGATCGACGAACTGCTCTGAGTCACCCTGAGTCACCCGTGAGTCACCACTGCTGGTTTCACCCTCGGGTACCGGACTCACACACGGGGCTTGTCCGGTGAGGAGAAGCTGACATGACTCAGCAGCATGACGAAGACACCCGCGTCGAGCGGCTCGGACCGTCCGAGGCGTATGTCGACGACCGGCCGACTATGGCCGATCCCGAGCGGGACGAACGGGCCGACGAGGTGCTGGAGCCGAGGCGCCGCGGTTCGGCCGGTGGCTCGGCGTTCTACGGCTGGCTGGTCGCGATCGGCATGATCGCGGTGCTGACCGGGATCGTCGGCGCGGTCGCGGCCGCCGTCGACTACGCGCTCACCATCGACTGGAATGCGGCCCAGGGCAGCGCCGGGACGGCCGGCACCATCGGGATCGCGTCCGTCGTGGTCCTGCTGGTCGTCCTGGGGATCGCCTACTACGCCGGCGGATCGGTCGCCGGCCGGCTTGCCCGCGCCCACGGCGCCCTGCACGGCTTCGGCGTCTGGCTGATCGGGGTCGTGGTGACCGCGATCGTCGCCGGGCTGGCGGCGCTGGCCGGCTCGGAGTACGACGTCCTGAACCGGATGGACCTGCCGTCGCTGCCGATCGCCGACACGACGCTGACGACCGGCGGCCTGGTCGCGGTCGCCGCCGCCGTGCTGATCACGCTGGTCGCGGCGGTCGCCGGCGGCCGGGCCGGGACCCGGCGCACCATCTGAGGATCGACCCGGGCGGCGGATAGCAGCTATCCGCCGTCCGGGTCGTGCTTGCCGGGGGTCGCACCCGGCGCGCAGGATGCGGGGCATGACACGGGGCATGACACGGACCGCGCTGGTCGTCGGAGGAACGAGCGGGATCGGCGCGGCCGCGGCCCGCCGGCTCGCGGCGGACGGATTCCACGTCGTCGCGGCCGGCCTGGGCGCGGGACGTGAGCAGGTCGAGCTCGATCTGCGTGTGGACGGCTCGGTCGAGGACCTGATCGGGTCGCTCGACCGGCTCGACGTCCTGGTCAACGCGGCCGGGATCATCCGCCGGGGCGACGAGCACCGGCCGGACGTGTTCCGCGACGTCGTGGAGATCAACCTGACCGGCGCGCTGCGGGCGTCCGAGGCCGCGCACGGACGACTCGCGGCGTACGACGGCTGCATCGTCAACGTCGCGTCGATGCTCAGCTACTTCGGCGGCCCGCTGGTGCCGGCGTACAGCGCGTCCAAGGGCGGGATCGTGCAGCTGACCAAGTCGCTCGCGGTCGCCTGGGCGCCGGACGGGATCCGGGTGAACGCGGTCGCGCCCGGCTGGATCGCCACCGACCTGACAAGCGCGCTGCAGGCCGACCCGGTCGCCTCGGACCGGATCCTGTCCCGGACGCCGATGGCGCGCTGGGGTACGCCGGACGAGGTGGCCGGCGTGATCGCGTTCCTGGCCGGTGCGGACGCGGGGTTCGTCACCGGCGCCGTCGTACCGGTCGACGGCGGCTACCTGAGCATGTGAAGGAGAACTGGATGATCCCGGTATCGGCAGGTGTCCCGGCGGAGATCGCCGTCCGGGCGGTTCCCGACGACGAGCGGCTCTGGGTGCCGCAGGCTCCGGACGTATGGTTCCGGCCGCTGATGCTGAACACCGTCACCGGCCAGTGGTGCAACCTGCTCAAGGTCACCCGGGCCGGCATCGTCTCGCGGCACCGGCACCCGAGCGCCGTCTTCGGCTACGTGATCAAGGGCAAGTGGCAGTACGACGAGCACGACTGGGTCGCCGACGCCGGCTCGTTCGTGTACGAGCCGCCCGGTGAGATCCACACGCTCCGGGTGCCCGAGGACTGCACCGAGATGATCACGTTCTTCAACATCTCCGGCGCGATGATCTACGTCGACGAGGCCGGCAACCAGACCGGCTACGAGGACACCTTCACCAAGATCCAGCTCTGCCGGGACCACTACGGCGCCAACGGCCTCGGCGCCGGCTACGTGGACCAGTTCATCCGCTGAAGCACCTGGACGACCTTCTCCAGCGCCGCTGAGCGCGGCTGGTCGCGGCGGGTGAACAGCGCCACCTGACGCTCCACACCCGCTTCGTGGATCGGGACGAGACGGACGCCGGTGAGATTGGCGGTCGTCACGGCCAGTTCGTTGGTGACGCCCACGCCCAGGCCGTGGCGGACCAGCGACAGCAGCGTCTGCGGCTGGTTCGTCCGGAAGGCGGACTCCGGGCTCAGCCCCTTCGAGGCGAACGCCAGATGGGACTCGAACTGTCGCGGCCCGTCGCTCTCACCGATCGAGATCAGCGGCAGCTCGGCGAGCTGCGCGAGGCCGACCGACTCGTGGGCGGCGAGCGGATGGGACTCGGGGAACACCGCGACCAACGGCTCACGCCACAGGACCTCGTGCTCCAGATTCTCGCTCGCCACCAGCGGATGCACCGGGCGGACGGCGAGGTCGATGTCACCACGGACCAGTTCGGCCTCGAGATCGACGCTCGGCCCCTCGACGAGGAGCAGCCGGACGTTGTCGGGCAGGCGCCGTACGACCTGCGGGAAGAGCCAGGCGGCCGCGCTGGGGTACGCGCCGAAGCGGACGTCTCCCCCGGCGGACAGGTTCTGCACGCGGCGGAGGATCTCCTCGGCCTGCGGCAGCAGCGCGCGGCCCTCGGGCGTGAGGCGGGGCGGGTGGGCGGTGCGGTCGAAAAGCTGGACGGCGAGCGCGCGTTCCAGCTCCGCGACGTGCTCGCTGATCCGCGACTGGCCCCGGTACACCGCCTTCGCCGCGGCCGAGAACCCGCCGTACCGCGCGACCGCCACGAAGCTGACGATCCAGTCCATCCGGAAGCTGTACGCCGCGCCGAGATCCATGCGCGTCACGGTAGCCGGGAAGACGCGGACCGCGCCGGGCGTTGGTGCTGATGTGCTCGAGGTAGCGGTGATCGGTGCGGGACAGGCGGGGCTGTCGGCTGCGTACCACCTGGTGCGGATGGGGTTCACGCCGTACGACGAGGTCCTCGTCCTGGACCGAAACGCGGCGCCCGGCGGCGCCTGGCAGCACCGGTGGGACTCGCTGACCATGCACGACGTGCACGGGATCGCGAACCTGCCCGGCGTGCCGGTGCCGTCCAGTGCCGGCGCGGAGCAGGCCAACGCGTTCGTCCCGGCGTACTTCGCGGACTACGAGAAGCAGTTCGACCTGCCGGTGCTGCGACCGGTTGCCGTCGAGAGCGTTCGGGCGGTGGCCGAGGGGTTCGAGCTGGAGACGTCCAACGGTCGCTACGACGCGGCGTCGCTCGTGAACGCGACCGGGACGTGGGACCGGCCCTTCATCCCTTGGTACCCGGGCATCGAGACGTTCGAGGGACGTCAGCTGCACACCGCCGACTACGGCGGCGCAGCTGAACTGGCCGGACAGCATGTCCTGGTGGTCGGTGGCGGGGCCTCGGCCGTCCAGCTGCTCGCGGAGATCTCCGAGGTCGCCACAACGACCTGGGTGACGCGCCGGGCACCGGAGTGGCGCACCGGCGACGACTTCACCCCGGAGTACGGGCGACAGGTCGTGGCCCGCGTCGAGGAGCGTGTCCGGGCCGGCCTGCCGCCGCGCAGCGTCGTCAGCGTGACCGGGCTGCATCTGAGGCCGCAGGAGCAAGCCGCGGCGGACCGTGGCGTCTACACCCGGCTGCCGATGTTCTCGCGCATCACGAAGGACGGCGTCGAGTGGGCTGCCGGCACGGGTCCCGACGGCGTCGCCCCGCCGGATCACCTGCGGGTCGACACGATCCTGTGGGCGACCGGCTTCCGGGCCGACCTCGCGCACCTGGCGCCGCTGCACCTGCGTGAGCCGTCCGGCGGTATCCGCATGGACGGCACGGCCACTGTCGTCGACCCACGCATCCACCTGGTCGGCTACGGTCCGTCGGCCAGCACCATCGGCGCCAACCGGGCCGGGTTCACCGCGGCCCGCGCACTGCGCGACCTGCTCAAACCTGTGGCTGCATAACCGGTTCCGGCTCCTGCACCACGACCGGTACGAACAGTCCGGCGACCAGGAACACCCCTGCCGTCAGCAACCAGCCTGGCCAGCCCCACGACACTGCGACCGTCGTGATGAGCAGCGGGGCCACGAGGTCGCCGATCTGGTGCCCCATGGCGTAGGCGCCCTGGTACTGCCCCTGCGCGCCCGGCGGCGCCAACTCGAAGCTGATGCCCCAGCCGCCCGCCGACTGCAGCATCTCCCCCAAGACATGTGCGAGCGCCGCGGCGACAAGCAGACCGATCGTCACCGCTCCGGAGGTCGCGTCGCTCAGCGCCAGGACCAGACAGGTGACCGCTAGCAGCAGTCCGGCGCGTCGACCGGCCCGGGCCGCTCCGCTGAGACGCTCGGTGCCGCGAGAGATCCGGACCTGCAGCAGGATCACAGCGGCCGAGTTGAGGACCAGCAGCACCGAAATGATCCACCGTGGCGCATCGGTCGCCGTCGCGACCCACAGCGGGATGCCGACCTGCGCGAGCGCGCCATGCATGCTCAGTACGCCGTCCAGTCCGACGAACACCAGGAACCGCCGGTCGCGTATCGCCGTCAGCCCGGACGGGCCCGAGGCGGACGGCACCGGCGCGACGGCCGGCATCCCGAACCGCACCAGCCCGGCCGTGACCAGGTACGTCGCCGCGTTCGCCAGCAGCGCCACGACGTACACCTCGCGCCGGTCGACCGCGAGCACGACGCCGGCGGCCGCCATCCCGACGGCCATGCCGATGTTCGTGACGACGCGGAGGATCGCCCGCGTCCGCACCCGCTGATCGGCCGGTGCGACTCCGGCGATCAACGCGCCCTTCGCGCCACGCTGCCCCGAGTCCGCGATCGCGGTGACCGCGGCCACGGCGGCGTACCATCCGAACGACCGCACCTGGGTCAGTGCGGTCATGGTGATCGCCTGGAGCAGCAGGGACCCGACGTACGCCCGGTTGGGTCCAAGGCGGTCCGCGACGACGCCCAGCGGCGTACTCGCGACCAGGCCGACCAGTGCGGCCACTGTCAGCCCTACGCCGACGTGAGCGACCGACAGGCCGACCGCGCGGGTCAGGTAGAGCGCCCCGACGGCTGCGTAGACGCCGTTCCCCAGGGTGTTGACCAGAGTGGCAGCGATCAGCCGCCGGACAGCGGGCGAGAAGGATGAGGTCACAGCTGCTCATCCAACAAGCGGTGGCCCAGCCGCGCCGGTGGATTGCCGACTTCCGTCAGTCGATCAGCGCATGATCAGCGTCAGCAGGTCGGTGCCGAGGGTGGTCAGGGCGTCGTTGTTCAGGCGGTACGCGACGAAGCGGCCCTGGCGTTCGGCGGTGACCAGCCCGGCTCTCGTGAGGGCCCGGAGGTGGCGGGTGACCTGCGTGGGGTGGAGGCCCCAGAGTGCGGCGATCTCGCCCGCGGTCCGGGCCTCGCTGGCCACCGCGCGGCAGACCTGGAGGCGATCGGGTGACGCCAACGCGTCCAGCCGGGCCCGGATCTCCTGTGCGGTGGGTACGGCGGCCGCGCGGCCGGTGGCGGGGTAGATCATCGTGACGGGCTCGCCCGGGATCTCGCCGACGAACAGGTGCGGTGCGATGTAGTTGCTCGGGACAAGCAACAGCGAGCGGGTGCTGATGTCGATCCGCTTGCTCTGCACCTTCTGCAGTACGACGCTGTCCGCGTCCCGGACGGCGATCGCGCTGTCCAGCGAGCGCAGCATGGTGCGGACACCGTCGCGGACGGCCAGGTCGCGGTCCTGCCGGCCGCGAGCAGCCAGGGTGTCGTGTGACGTCTCCCAGAGCTCACCGAACCACTCGCGCCAGCAAGCGTCCAGTACGTCGAGAAACCGGCGGACCGGTTCGGCAGGCGACGTCAGCAGCGACTCGACCAGTGCGGCGACCGACCGGCCGCGGCTGCGAGCCCAGTGCTGTACGGCGTCGGTGTCGATCGACCGGCTGCTCAATGGGCGACCACGCAACGGCCTGACCAGTTCCGCGGCCACGTCCTCCGCCGGGCGTGAACGGAGTGCTGCCAGCTCGTCGGTCCACGTCGGTACGCCGGTGGCGGCGCTGGTGGCGAAGAAGCTGGCCCGTACTGCCCGCACGGTCCAGGTCCACTGCGCCAGCTCCGCCCGCAGCTCAGCAGACAACGGGAGCGAAGCGGCCCAGTCGACCCGGTCGTGATGCGCCGGCTCGGCCAGCACGTGCAACGCACAGCCCAGCTCGATCAGCGGCGAGGCGACATGACGAATCCGCTCCGCATCGAGCCGGGCCACGCCTGCGAGGACGGTCGGCACTCAATCCTTCAGCTTGAACTGGAGGTCGGTGTCCCAGTTGTTCATGTCGGGGACCTCACGCGGGTCGGAGCGGTAGACCTCGAGGCGGGCGGTCCAGTGGTCGCCGTCGGCGTCCCACTCGAGGCCCTCCTTCTCGGCCCAGCCGAGCAGATCACGGGTCGCGCCCAGCAGGCCGTCCGGGTGACCGTGGTGCCTGACCGTCGCGTAGCGCCCGGCCGGCAGCACGCCGGTGACGATCTCGCCCTCGCCGGAGCGCAGGTCGTCGACCGGGAAGCCGATCTCCATCACCAGCCCGGCCTCCATGTCGACCACGTCGTACTTGAAGAACGGCGCGTCGTTCGGCGCGATCTCCTTGGCGGCGAGCCAGGCGATCACCTCGCCCATCCGGTCCGCGAACGCCGCGATCCCGTCCATCGCGACCTTGCCCCGCACCGCGACGTACGGCCGTTCCCCGATCTGCACGATCTCCGGCATGACGTGTTTCCCTCCAAGAACGTCGTTGCCTCAACTTAACCCGAACCGGCCTTGCCGCGGCGCATTACCGAGCGTCTACTGAGAGCTGGGGGTGGCCATCATGGTCAAGGTCAAGCTTCTCGTCGCTGCTCTCGCACTCGCCGTCGGCGGTCTGGGCGCCACGGTCCCTGCTGCTGCCGAGCCCACCACGCCGCTGCCCTACCCTGCCGGTGCGACGGCCACCCGCTACACCGGGCTCGCGTTCGACACCTGTACGGCGCCGAGTGTCGCGCAGATGACCGCGTGGCTGGCCTCGCCGTACCGGGCGGTCGGCATCTACATCGGCGGCGTGAACCGGAGCTGCGCGCAGCCGCAGCTGACCCCGAGCTGGGTCAGCAGCGTGACCCGGATGGGCTTCCGGCTGATCCCGATCTACATGGGCTACCAGGCGCCCTGCACGTTCCGCACCAACGCGGTGAAGATGACCGTGCCGTCGGCGACCTTCCAGGGTGGCCTGCTGGCCAGGGACGCGGTCAACGCGGCCAAGGCCCTCAACCTGCTCGGCGGTAGCGCGATCTACGCGGACATGGAGCACTACAACATCGCCGACAGCACCTGCCGGACGACCGTCCTGCGCTACCTGTCCGCGTGGACCAAGCAGCTCCACGCGCTCGGCTACCTGTCCGGCGTCTACGCACACCAGAACTCCGGCGCGGTCGACCTGGCCGCCGCCTACAACTCCAGCTCGTACGCACGCCCCGACGCGCTCTGGATCGCACGCTGGGACAACAGCAGCTCGCTGACCAACTGGCCGACCGTGCCCAACACGTTCTGGCTGGTCGGCCAGCGCGGCAAGCAGTACCGCGGCGACCACAACGAGACGTACGGCGGCGTGACCCTCAACATCGACAACGACCGCTTCGACGCACCGGCGGCCACGGTCTGGTACACCTACACGGTCCGCGCCACCATCTACTCCTACAGCGGGCCGTCGACCGCGTACGCGATCCGCTCGACCATTCCGGCGAACTCCGCGGTCCGCATCGTCTGCCAGACCTTCGGACCGAAGATCGGCACCAGCACGGTCTGGAACCGGCTGGTCGACGGCACCTACGTCATCGACTACTACGTGCGCACCCCGAACAAGACCGGCTACAGCGCACCGATCCCCGGCTGCACCTTCCCGTACCAGACCACGATCAACAACCTCACCCGCCGGCACGGTCCGGGTACGGCGTACTCGGCGTACCCGAACCCGCTGCCGATCGGCTCGCTGGCGTGGATCAGCTGCCAGCGAGCCGGCTCGAAGGTCGGCACCACAGTGGTCTGGGACCGCCTCACGGACGGCTCGTGGGTCACCGACTACTACGTCGCCACGCCCAGCAAGACGACGTACAGCCCACCGAACCGGCGGTGCTGACCGCTACTTCGACCAGGGCGGCTGGACCGTCGTGCCGTCGGCCAGGTAGCCGGTGAAGCCGGCCGTGATGGCGACGATCAGCTCGGCCTTGCCCTCGCCGAGGTTGGTCAGCGCGATCGGCTCACCGGCCGGCACGACGACGGAGTCGCCCGGGCCGAGCTTGTCGCCGTCCGGCGCGAGCTGCACCGTGCCGCCTAGCACGGTGAAGATCTCGTCGCGGTCGAGCGTGTGCGGCGCGTCGCCGCCGTGGCCCTCGTCGACCGTGAGCCGCCACGCGCACAACCCGGCCGAACCGAGGCTCGGCGCGGCGAACACGGTGAACTCCACTCCCGGCAGCCGGAACCGCGGCGCCTCGGACGCGTGCAGGACGTGCATCTGGTCCCCCTTGGTATTTAGTAAAGCTGACTTGTCCAAGCCAGCTTGACTATCATGGGGCACATGACGCGATCGGGCAAGGTGGATATCGGGATTCTGCTGCTGCTGGCCGACCAGGAGTTCGTCCGCGAGCTCCGCGAGCAGACGGCAGCCCAGGGGTTCGACGACCAGGGCCGGTCGGACGGCTTCGTGTTCCGGACCCTCGACGACGGGCCGACCACGATCAGCGGACTGGCCGAGCGGCTCGACATCACCAAGCAGGGCGCCGGCCAGATCGTCGACGACATGGAACGCCGTGGGTACGTCGAGCGCCGGCCGGACCCGACCGACGCGCGCGCCCGGCTCCTGCACCTGACCGACCGCGGCCAGGCGGCGCTGGCCGCGGCGCGCAAGTTCCACCAGAGCTACGAGCGCCGGCTCCGCAGGAAGTTCGGCGACGAGGCGATCGACAGCCTCCGCGGCGTACTGGCCGGCATGGCCGGCGAGGCCCAGGTCAGCACGCCGCACTTCCGCGCGCTGATGTTCTAGCCGAAGTACTGCGGGAACAGGTCGTGCGTAGGCCAGGACTTCACACCGTTGGCGGCGGTCCACATGGCCGCGTCGATATCGCCGTACGACTTGCCGCTGGCGTCGTCACGACGGTTGAACAGCGCGGCCCAGCTCAGCCCGCCCGACGTGCGGACCAGCAGCGTGTACGTACCGGGCATGCTGCCGGTGTGCCATGTGTTGCGCCCGGTGCCGCTGCTGACCGGGCGGATCTGCCAGCCGAGACCGTAGTACCAGCCGTCGGCGTTGACGCCGGTGGACGGCTTCGCCCACACGCGGCCGAGTGAGGTGCTGTTGAGCACGCTCGACGGCGCGTCGAACATCTTCGCCCAGCGCACCAGGTCCGGCGCGCTCGCGATCCAGCCGCCGTTCGCGTCCTGGATCCGCATGCTGAACGAGCCGTACGGCGCGGCCACGGTCTTGCCGGAGCCGTCCAGCACGGTCGGGCCCGAGTACTGCGACTCGTACGACGTCTCGCCGCTGTGCTTGGCGATCGAATAGCCGAGCGACATCCGCGTGATCTTCAACGGGGCCAGGAGTTTCTGCTTCACGTAGGTCTCGTAGCTCAGGCCGCTGACCTTCTCGATCACCCGGCCGGCCAGCATGTAGCCGAAGTTCGAGTAGGCGTACTTCGCGCCGGGTGTGAAGTCGAGCTTCTGACCCGCCATGTACTTGATGACGTCCGCGTGCTGCAGCTCCAGCGGTACTCCGAGGGTGCGCGAGATGGTCGCGTCCTTGAAGTTCGGGTCACCCGACACCTCCCGGTCCCAGCCGCCGAGGTGCTGCAGCAGCTTCCACAACGTGATCGTCGACCACCGCGAGTCGGCCGGGGTGATGCCGAGAATGTTCGCGACCGGCGTCGACAGGCTGAGCTTCCCGTCCTGCACCAGCTTCACGATCGCCGCCGCGGTGAACGACTTCGACAAGCTGGCGATGCGGAACAACGAGGTCGGCTGCACGCTCAACGCGGTCGACGTACTGTAGCCCCGGGCAAGCACCAGCCGCCCCTTGTACGTCACCGCGAGCTGCCCCGCCGTCACCCCACGGGCCTGCATGAAAGCCTTCATCTGACTGTCGAACCCGGCCAACGCCGACACCGCGGTCCCGGTCACCTTCCAGGTCGCCGCAGCATCCGCAGGCCGCCCGATCACATAACCGGCACCGGTACCAACCGCAGCGGTAGCACCGGTCGCGACCGCAAGCTTCCCCAGATTCCGACGCGACAACTCCACGACCGTCTACTCCTTCAATACGAGACTCCCAAGCCAACGAAAGTCTTTCACCCCAACAGGTCCAACCACGTCAACAGACCAGCAAGTCGGCTACGACGTCGCACCTTCCGCCTGACTTCTCCGAGGCGGCCTGGGCTACAACCCCCGCCCTGCGGCTGGCCGTCGCACAGTTGGCCGGCAAAGACAGGGCTCCCCGCACTCCGCCGAAGGCGGCAACAACAGCCACCGCGAAGCGGTGTCCTTCGTCCGGTGTGGTGGGTGGGTTACTCGACCATGGAGGCGTAGGAGATGACGCCTCGGCGGATTTGGTCTACTACGGCTCGGGCGGTGCTGCGGAGGGGGGTGTCTCCGGCGGCGTCGGCGATTTGTTCGGTGAGGTCGATGAGTTGCTTGACCCAGCGGACGAAGTCGCCGGCGGCGAGGTCGGACTCGTACAGGACCTCGGCGAGCGACGCACCCGACGCCCACCGGAACGCGGGCCAGCAGAAGTTCAGGTCCATCGAGCGCAGGAAGTCGACCCGCATGTCCCGCTCCAGCGCGGACAGATCCCGCCAGATCGAGCCCATCCGCTCCAGCGCGATCCGTACGTCGCCCCGCGGCAACCGCGGCGAGGTCGGCTCGTCCTTGGACCGCGACTCGTACACCAGCGCCGCCAGGCAGGACGCCAACTCCGGCACGGTCAGCTCGTCGAAAACCCCTTGCCGCAGGCACTCGGCCGCGACGAGATCGAGCTCGGTGTAGATCCGCGCGAGCCGGTCACCGGCCTCGGTGGTCTTGTCGCCGTCGAGGTAGTGCAGCGCGTCCAGCACCTGGCAGACCCGGTCGAACTGGCGGGCGATGGTGTTCGTCCGCTGCTCGATCTTGCGCTGCACGTCCCGGTTCTCCCGGTCCAGCCGGAAGTACCGCTCGGCCCACCGCGCGTGGTCCTCGCGGTCCGAGCACCCGTGGCAGGGGTGTGCGCGCAGCTGCGCCCGCATCTCCTGCAGCTCCGGGTCGTCGGCGTGGGACACGATGTCGCGGCTGCGCGACGGCGGTCCGTCCTCGCCGAGCAGGTCGGTCCGGTTCCGCAGCACCTGCGCCAGCTCGCGCCGCTGCTGCGGGTTGCGCGGGTTGAACTTCCGCGGGATCCGCAACGTCCCGATCGCCTCGACAGGGGTCGGGAAGTCGACCATCGACAGCTTCCGCACCTGCCGGTCCAGCGTCAGCACGGTCGGCCGCGGCCCTTCCCGCTCCGAGCGCATCCCCGGGTCGAGCACGAGCGCCCAGCCCGCACTGCGGCCGGCCGGGATCCGGATGATGTCGCCGGTCTTCAGCTTCTCGATCGACTCCTGCGCCTCGATCCGGCGGTCGAGCTTGCGCCGCTTCGACCCGGACGCCTCGCGGTCACCGATCCGCCGGCGCAGCGCGGCGTACTCGAGGAAGTCGCCGAGGTGGCACTCGATCGACTCCTTGTACCCCTCCAGCGCCTCGGTGTTGCGCTGCACCTGCCGCGCCAGCCCGACCACGGCCTGGTCGGACTGGAACTGCGCGAACGACAGCTCGAGCATGTCCCGCGCCCGCGTCCGCCCGACCTGACGCACCAGGTTGACGGCCATGTTGTACGACGGGGAGAACGAGGACCGCAGCGGATACGTACGTGTCGACGCCAGCCCGGCGACCTCGCGCGGGTCGAACCCGGGCTGCCAGAGCACGACCGCGTGCCCCTCGACGTCGATCCCGCGCCGCCCGGCGCGCCCGGTGAGCTGGGTGTACTCCCCCGGCGTGATGTCGACGTGCGCCTCGCCGTTCCACTTCGACAGCTTCTCCAGCACGACGGTGCGCGCCGGCATGTTGATGCCCAGGGCAAGCGTCTCGGTGGCGAACACGACCTTGATCAGGCCGCGTGCGAACAGCTCCTCGACGACCTCCTTGAACGCCGCCAGCATGCCCGCGTGGTGCGCCGCGATCCCGCGCGACAAGGCTTCGGCGAAGTCGTGGTACCCGAGCACGCCGAGGTCCTCGTCGGGAAGGTCCGCCGTCCGCTCCGCCACCACGCGCTTGATCTCGTCGCGCTCCGACGGCTTGGTCAGCCGCAGCCCGGACCGCAGGCACTGCACGACCGCGTCCTCACACCCCTTGCGGGAGAAGATGAAGAAGATCGCCGGTAGCAGCGCGCCGGCGTCCAGCTCCTCCACGACGTCCGAGCGGTACGGCGTGAAGTGGGTCTTGGCCGGCCGGTTCCGCGGCAGGTCGCGGCGGCGGCGCGGCTTGCGCGAGTCGTCACGGAAGATCCGGTTGTCATCCCGCGCGATCCGCACCAGCTGCGGGTTCACCAGGTCCTTCAGGTCGGACTTCGCCGCCTTCGCCGGGTTGCCCGACTTGGACGGCTTGCCCACCGCAGGAGCGCCGACCCGAGCGGTCGGCGCTTCCCCGGCGAACAGGTCGTGCAGCCGCTTCCCCACCATCACGTGCTGGAACAGCGGCACCGGCCGCTTCTCCTCCAGGACGACGACGGTGTTGCCGCGGACGGTCTCCAGCCAGTCGCCGAACTCCTCGGCGTTGCTCACGGTCGCCGACAGCGAGACCACCGACACCGAGTCCGGCAGGTGGATCAGCACCTCTTCCCAGACCGCGCCGCGGGACCGGTCGGCCAGGTAGTGCACCTCGTCCATCACGACGTACGACAGGCCGAGCAGGGTCTGGGATCCGGCGTACAGCATGTTCCGGAGCACCTCGGTCGTCATCACGACGATGGGCGCCTCGGAGTTGACCGAGTTGTCGCCGGTGAGCAGGCCGACCTTGTCCGCGCCGTACCTGCTCACCAGGTCGCCGTACTTCTGGTTGCTCAGCGCCTTGATCGGGGTGGTGTAGAAGCACTTCTGGCCGCGCTCCAGCGCGAGGTGGACGGCGAACTCGCCGACCAGCGTCTTGCCGGACCCGGTGGGCGCCGCGACCAGCACCTGGTGACCGTCCTCGAGGGCGGCGCAGGCGCGCAGCTGGAACTCGTCCAGCTCGAAGTCGTAGAGCGCCCGGAACTCCTTCACCGCGGGATGCTCCTGGTCCGAGCGGAACGAGGCGTACTTCTCGGACGGGGTGCTCATGGGACCCAATCTATGCGACCCCACCCCCAAACCCACGACGGGTCAGCCATAGCGCCGCTCGCGTCAGCGCGGCGTCGGCCTCGTCCATCACGCCGACGTTGAACTGGTACACGTGCGGAGCGCCCGCGACCACGTCCAGGCTCACGTCCACCTCCTGCTCCGCGGCGCGGACCGCGAGCCGCAGCGAGTCGTCGAGCAGCACCTCGGCGGACCCGACCTGGATCAGCAGCGGCGGCAGACCGGCGAGGTCCGCGAGCAGCGGGCTGGCCAGCTCGTCCTTCGGGTCGTGACCGGCCAGGTAGGCGTCGACGTACGCCACGAAGTGCTCCCGGCTGAACAGCGGGTCCAGGTCGCCGCGGGAGTCGATGCTGGCGCCGGACAGCGTCAGGTCGGCCCACGGCGAGAACACGACGGCCGCGGGCGGCAGCCGCAGACCTTCGCGGCGCGCGGCCACGATCGTGGCGAGCGCCAGTCCGCCGCCGGCGGAGTCTCCTGCGATCACCACGTCACGACCGCTTTCCTGCAAGGCGGTGTACGCCGCCAGTGCGTCGTCGACCGCGGCCGGGAACGGGTTCTCCGGCGCCAGCCGGTAGTCCAGCGAGACCGCCGGCAGACCGGTGCGACGGGACAGCGGCGCCGCCAGGTTCGCGCCGGTGCGCGCCGAGCCGATCATGTAGCCGCCGCCGTGCAGGTAGAGGATCATCGTGCTCGCGTCCGCGTCCGCACCGTCGACCTGGACGTCCAGCGCCGGGACGCCGCCCACGGTGGTCTCGACCAGCGTGACGTCGTCGCCGAGCGGCCGCCCGGCGAACCCGGCGTCGAAATCGGCCCGTTGGTCGGCGGGCGTCCTCCGGGGGTCGCCCTTGGTGATGAAGCCGCGTGCCACTCCGCGTTGTTCCCGGCTCATAGCTGCCTCCTGATAGATTCCGAGGAATATAGTTCTCTGCAACTACATTCCTAGGAATCTAATTCCCGTGACCGATCTCACAGCATTGTTCACGGACCTGGTCCGGCTGGAAACGCGGCTCTACAACGTGCTCGACGCGCGCCTGAAGGCCGAGCACGCGCTGCCGCTCGGCCAGTTCGAGTTCCTGCGGTTCATCGCGGCCCACGGGTCCGCACGGGTCTACGACCTGGCGCGGGAGATGGCGATCACGGTCGGCGCCACCAGCAAGGCCGTCGACCGGCTCGAGGCAGCGGGGCGCGTCCGGCGGACGGCGAACCCGTCGGACCGGCGCTCGTCGCTGGTCGAGCTGACCCCCGCGGGCGCCGACCTCCTCGCCGCCGCGACGCCGACGGTCGAGGCCGAACTGCAGACCTGGGTCGGCTCCGTCCTGCCGGCGCCGGTCGTCGAACAGCTCGCCACCAGCCTGTCGATGCTGCGTCAACGCGCCGAGCTCGACGAGCGCACGGACCGCCACCACTCATCAACCGCCGACAGCTGACCGGGCCGACGCTCAGCCGCGGTCGTCAACAGGCCTGCGGCGAGGGTTGGTGAGTGATGGAGATCCGCACTAGCTAGCCGATGTGGTACGGGTCCCCGTACACCTTCCAGTCCAGCGGTGTGTTCAGGTTGAAGTTGCCGTTGCGCAGGAACACCCGCTGCGCGGTGTCGACGCGGCTGGTGTCGCTGTGCGCCTCTTCCTGCTTCATCGCCCAGACGCGGGCGTCCAGGAACGCGTTCAGGTACGTCGTCTCGTTGCCGCCCTGCGCCGGCGGCTTCGCCTTCGCGAGCGCCCGCTTGCGGATCCCGCCGAAGCTGGTCGCGTCGTCACCGTCGCCGTGCATGACGATGGCGTCGTAGTAGCAGAACTGCCCGAGGGTGCGCAGGCCGTCGGACTTGCCGCGGCTGACCGCCGGGTTGAAGTACACCCGGTCGCGCTCGTCGTTCTGGCACTGCTGGAACACCGAGTCCTTGGCCGCGGTCTTCCAGTCCCTGGTGTAGTTCGGGTCGAGACCGGAGTGCGAGTCGCTGCCGTCCACACGACGCAGGGCCGGCAGGTACTTCTCCAGCACGTTGCCCGGCTTCCGGTCGGCGTACAGCTCGACCAGCTCGAGCATGTCGTGGGTGCCCGAGCAGAACCCGATGATGCCGGCGGTGTACCCGCGGCCGTCGTCGATGTCCTCGATGTACTTGTACTGCGCCTTCCAGTCCAGCGACGAGTTCTCCGCGCTGCAGACGATCTGCATCGCGATCTCCTTCTTCGCCGGGTCGTCGAGGCCGGTCGCCTGCACCGCGGCGTCGGCGTGCGGCGCGTACCGGGAGACGGCGAACCCGGTGGCCGGGACGGCGGCGAGCGAGAGGCCGAGCAGCAGGGTGGTCCGGCGCGTGGGGCGGTACTCCATGTGGTCCTCCGAGGGGCGTCCGAGGATGAACTGTTAGGAAGCTTTCCTATCAGAAGAACGCCAGTCGTGAGAACAGCTCACTTCATGTCAGTTGTGTCTCAGGCGAAGACGGTCAGGGCGCCCGGTGCGACCCCGATGTCGACCGGCAGCGGGCCGAGCACCTCGCCGTCGGCGTACGCCGTGATGCCCGGCGACTCGATCCGGACCGAGCGGCCGCGGATCGCCCGCACCGCCGGGTGGCCGACGTGGGTGCCCTTGGACAGCTTCGGGAACAGCTGCAGCAGCGTCATCCGGGACACCGGCTCGATGATCGTCACGTCCAGCAGCCCGTCGTCGATCTCGGCGCCGGCGCAGATCTGCAGGCCGCCGCCGTACGTCGGCCCGGTGCCGACCGCGACCAGCATGGCGCTGGTCTCGATCACCTGGTCGTCGACGGTCACGACGTACTCGAGCGGCGTGAAGGTGCGGAGCTCGGCGAGCGTCGCGACGGTGTAGCGGGAACTGCCCTTGGGCCAGCTCATCGCGTTGGCGCGCTTGTTGACGAGCGAGTCGAAGCCGCCGGCCACGACCGTGGTGATGAACTCGTCCTTGGCCACCGCGAGGTCGATCGTCCGGGTCCGCCCGGCGACCACGAGGTCGGCCGCCGCGGCCGGATCGTTCAGCGGTACGCCGATCCCGCGGGCGAAGTCGTTGCCGGTGCCGGCCGGGATGACGCCGAAGGGCATCCCGGAGTTGGCCAGCACCTGGGCGCCGAGGTGGATGGTGCCGTCGCCGCCGATCAGCGCGACCGCGTCCGCACCCGAGGCGACCACCTCGGCGGAGATCCGGCCGACGTCCTCGGCACACGTGGTGGTGTGCACGTCGACACTCAGCCCGGCGGCGGCGATCCGCTCGCGAACCGCCGGCGCGATCCGCGCACCACGTCCTCGCCCGCTGGTGGGGTTGACCACCAGCGCGATCCGCCGGCTCATCAGTCGGCCAGGAGTTCTTGGCTGCGGCGGGCGCGGCGCTTGTCGTTGAAGCGCGAGATGATCTCGGCGACGAAGAACAGCAGGCACATCGGGATCGCCAGCAGGCACATCGTGAACGGGTCACCGGACGGCGTCGCGACGGCGGCGAACACGAAGATCACCAGGATGATGTACGGCCGGAACTTGCCGAGCGCGGCGGCCGGCACCACGCCGACCATGTTCAGCAGCACGACCACCAGCGGGATCAGGAACGCGACACCGAAGACCAGCATCGTGCGGAGCACGAAGTCCAGGTAGTCGGGCAGCTCGACCAGGTTCTGGATGTCCAGCGGCGTGAAGCCGAGCAGGATCTCGATGCCCTTCGGCAGCGTCCAGTACGAGACCGCGATCCCGGTGGCGAACAGCGGGGTCGCGATCGCCGAGAAGATGTAGGCCCACTTGCGCTCGCTGCGGTGCAGTCCGGGCGCGACGAAGGCCCACAGCTGGTACAGCCAGACGGGCGCGGCCAGGACCAGGCCGAACAGCGCCGAGATCTTGATCCGGAACGTCAGCGCGTTGCCGACACCCGGGAACGTCAGCTGCGGCGTCTTGGTCTGACCGGCGTCCTTGGCCATCTCGGCCACGCTCGTCACGAACGGCTTGGTCAGGAACTCGAAGGCGTGGTTGTAGAAGATCCAGCCGACGACCGTCCCGACCACGATCGCGAGCACACTGATGAGCAGCCGGTTACGGAGCTCGACAATGTGCTCGCGCAGGGTCATCCGACCCTCTGGGTCCTTCGGGTGGCGTTCTTTCTTTTCCTTACGCCGCCCGAACTTCACCATCGACACAGGTGGGGCGTTCGGCTCAGTTGGCCGTGTGCGGCGGCAGGCCGTCGCCCGGCGCCTGGCCGTTCACCTGGTTCGGCTGCTGGGCCGGCTGGGCCTGGGCCTGGGTCTGCTGCACGGTCTGCTGCGCCGGCGGCTGCGAGGCTTCTTCGGTCAGCTCCGGGTCCTTCTTCTTCGGGCCGACCTCCTCCTCCCAGATCTTCTTCGACTTGCCGAGCTGCTTCACCAGCGCCGGCAGCTTGGCCGAACCGAACAGCAGCACGACGATCGCGAGAATGATCAGCCATTCTGCGCCTTGGGGCATACCGATGAGCGGTGCTGCCATGTCGATCTCCCTTTCGAACATCAAACACTGCCAACATCAACTCGGGACTCGAGCCTGAGTTCGTGGCCGAATACTACGCCGGAGCGCTTGCGTCCTCACGGGTCTGTCCAGACCCGGCCGC
The DNA here is from genome assembly GCF_040610805.1 of Kribbella sp. NPDC003557. Classification (NCBI taxonomy): domain Bacteria; kingdom Bacillati; phylum Actinomycetota; class Actinomycetes; order Propionibacteriales; family Kribbellaceae; genus Kribbella; species Kribbella sp. NPDC003557. The sequence goes on along the minus strand of NZ_JBEXMY010000013.1, from coordinate 46,273 downwards.
GGACTGCGCTGCCTCCAGCTTGGACTGGGCGGCGACCAACTCACGCGTCAGTGCCTTGCCCTGGCCCCACAGCTTCCACGCGAGCAGGGCGAGGACGATGAGCCACACCGCCACCACCGCGAGGAACAACAGGAACCAGTACATACCCAGGAGCCTAACCGCTTCCTGCCCGGGACCCACGCCCCGCGGTGCGTCTCCGGGGACAACGGTGTCGGAACGTGATGGTAAAACCGAGTGTCCCGCAGTGGCGGTCCAGCGTGGATCGCGGGCGGTCGGGGCGAGGCGAAGGGGCACGGATGGTGCGGATCGGGGTCGAGGAGCGGCGGACGCGGCTCGGGCGGCGGCACCGGCTCGGAGCGGGCTGCCAGGCGGCCGATCCGGTCGAGGCGGCGGCGTCGATGGTGGCGTTGCACGCGTCCGATCCGGCCACGGTCCACCTGAGCGTGGCCGCCCGTGTGCCAGGCAGTGACGTTGCGGACACGGAGCGTGCGCTGTACGACGAGCGGTCGCTGATCCGGATGCTGGGCATGCGCCGGACCGTGTTCGTCGTACCGACGCCGTTCGCGCCGATCGTGCAGGCCGCGTGCACGAACGACATCGCCGTGAAGCAGCGCAAGTTGCTGGTCAGGCATCTGCTCGAGTCGGAGGTCGCGGAGGACGCTGAGGCCTGCGGGCAGTGGCTGGCCGCCGTCGAGGAGTCGACCGCGACCGCTCTGGCACTGCGTGGTTCGGCCACGGCGCAGGAGTTGTCCGCCGACGAGCCGCGGTTGCGGACCCGGCTGAACATGGCAGCCGGGAAGTCGTACGGCGCCCAGCCGTACGTGACGAGCCGTGTGCTGTTCCAACTGGCCGCCGACGGACGGATCGTGCGAGGGCGTCCGCTGGGCACGTGGCTGAGCGGACAGCACCAGTGGTCGCCGGCCGTGAACTGGCTGCCTGCCGGGCTCGGCGACAAGCTGGCCGCGGAGGAGGCGCGGGTGACGCTCGCCCGGGCCTGGCTGGCGTCGTTCGGGCCGGGTACGACGGCTGATCTGCAGTGGTGGGCAGGGTGGACTCTGGGTCAGACGCGGAAGGCGCTGGCTGCCGTCGAGGCGGTCGAGGTGGACCTGGACGGCCAGGTCGGGTGGGTGCTGCCCGGTGACGAGGCGCCGGAGGTCCCGGTCGAGCCGTGGGTGGCGTTCCTGCCCGGCCTGGACCCCACGCCGATGGGCTGGAAGGAGCGCGACTGGTTCCTGGGTCCGCACAAGTCGAAGCTCTTCGACAACACCGGCAACATCGGCCCCAGCATCTGGTCCGACGGCCGGATCATCGGCGCCTGGGGGCAGCCCGAGTCCGGCGAGGTCCGCTACCAGCTGCTGGAGGACGTCGGTGCGGACACCACGGCATTGGTCGACGCCGAGGCGGCCCGGTGGACCAGCTGGCTGGCCGGTGTGCGGGTCACGCCGCGCTTCCGCTCCCCGCTGGAGAAGCAGCTCAGCCAGGGCTAGACGTCGTACGCCGAGAGCGCGTCGCGGGCCGTGGCGGCGATCTGGGTCGTGAGGTCCTCGGGGTCCAGGACCGTGGCGGCCCCGCCGAGACGGAGGACCAGGCGCTGCAGCCAGGCGGTGTCAGCGACCCGGAGCTTGACGATGAGCGAGTTCTCCGGACCCTCTTCGACGGACTCGTTGGGGTAGTACTCCGCGACCCAGCGGGCCGGCGGGGCGAGCCTCACGGTCGCCAGCAGGTCGCGCTCCGACGGCTGGAACATGCCGTTGGACAGGTCCCGCGGTGTCGCCTCCGGCGGCGGCTCGCTCGGCAGGTCGAGGAGCTTGACGGCGGCGATCCGGTCCAGACGGAACAGCCGCACGTCCTCGGCCAGCCGGCACCAGGCTTCCAGGTAGGTGCGTCCCTCGGACACGACGAGCCGCATCGGGTCGACGTCGCGCTCGGTCGTCTCGTCCCGCGACGGTACGTCGTACGTCAGGTGCAGGCGCCGCTGCGTGGCCAGCCCGCGGTTCACGATCTCGGCGATCTCGGGAGCCGCCGGCTCGACGTGGACGTGCGCGGCCGCGCCCTCGCTCGCCGCCGCAGCCTCGCCGGCCGCCCGCTCGAGCTTCGCGATCGCGCGGTCGACGGCGTCCCGGTCGGCGCCGGCCGTCACCTCACGCAGCGTCCGCAGCGCGGTCAGCAGTGCGAGCGCCTCCGCCGCGGCCAGCCGCAGCGGCCGCGCCAGGTAGTCCGCGTTGTTGATGTGGATGACGCCGTCGCCCTCGGCGGCCTCGATGTCGATCTCGATCAGGTCGCCCATCTGCGCGCCCGGCAGCCCGCAGAACCACAGCACCTTCAGGTCCGCGATGATCTGCTTCGGCCGGACGCCGAACTCCTTGGCGACGTCGTCGACGCGGGCGCCGTCGTTCTCCCGCAGGTAAGGCACCAGCGCCAGCAGCCGCTGCACCTGGTCACGCGCATTACTCATACGCCGGCCACCGTCCGCAGCCGCCAGAGCACTCCGTCCAGCACGTCCCCAGGGCCTTCCACCACAGCGTCAGGTCCGTACGACGCGATCTCCTCGGCCAGGACCGACGAGTCGGCATACGGGACGTGCAGCAGGTCCCAGCCGTCCTCGTACGGCTCGATGGCGTTCGCGCGGCGCCGCAGGCTCACACACGAGCCGGTCCGTGCCCGCACCTTCGCCTCCGAGGTCGGCCGCGGCGGGGCCAGCTCGGTCACCAGCGACCGCAGGTCCGTCCCTTCCGGCACGGTGAACGCGCCCGGCTCCCCCACCGTCTTCACGTCCCCGCCGATCCGCGACAGCCGGAACATCCGGGTCGCCTCGCGGTCCCGGTCGCGACCGACGACGTACCACCGGCCGTGCCAGGACACGATGCCCCAGGGCTCGAGGGTGCGCGTGGTCGGCTCGGAGGCGCCGCTGCGCAGGTGCTGGAAGCGCACCGCCTGCCGCGCCACCACAGCGGTCCAGAGCGGGTCGAACGCCGGCTCCGACGCACCGACGTGCGGCTCGATCGCACTGAGCGCCGACTGGTCGGTCTGGATCCCGGCCGCCTTCAGCTTGAGCACGGCCGACGTGGTTGCCTCGGACAGGCCGGCGTGCTGCCACACCCTGGCCGCGACCCCCAGGACGGCGGCCTCGTCCGGCTCCAGGTGCACCTCGGGCAGCTCGAAGACGTCCCGGCGGATCCGGTAGCCGACGTCGTCGGAGAAGAACTTGTCGATCGTGCCCATCTCGATCGGGATCCCGAGGTCGCGCAGCTCGTCCTTGTCGCGCTCGAACATCTTCTCGAAGGCGTCGTCGGTCTGCCCCGCATACCCTTCGACGGCCTCGCGGATCCGCTCCTTGGTCACATAGGTGCGCGCGACCAGGAGGCAGATGACCACGTTGAGCAGCCGCTCACTCTTCCGCGCCGACACCCGACCACCTTACGGCCTCCAGGCGTCCAAAACCCGCCATTTCGCACCGAAACTTCGAACACCGGTTCGACCCAGTAGGGTCAGGCTGTGATTCGGTGGCGGGACGGTGTGGTGGCGCAGGCCGGGCGGAGCTGGGCCGGTGCGCTGGAACTGACAGTAATGGTCGGCGAACAGCCTGTGCGCGCGCTGGCCTACCCGGACCTGGTCGGTACGCCGGTGCCGGGTGACCGCGTGCTGCTCAACGTGAGTGCGCTCGACCGCGGCCTGGGCACGGGTGGCTACGCGCTGGTCGTCGCCGTACCGGACCGGCTGCCAGAAGACCCTCCCGAGCGCGGGCATCTGGTGAAGGCGCGGTACACGCCGCTGCAGGCGATGGTGCTGGGGGCCGACGAGCAGGACTCCCCCGACCACGACGTGCTGCGGGACGCGGACGACCTCTTCAGTACGCCGGTGGTCGTCGCAGACCTCCACTCCGCGCTGCCGGCCGTGCTCGCGGGTGTGTACGAGGCACGGCCGACCACACGGGTGGTTTACGTGATGACAGACGGCGGGGCGCTGCCGCTGGCGTTCTCGCGGAGCGTTGCGACGCTGCGGGACGCCGGCTGGCTCAGTGGGACCGTGACGGTCGGCCAGGCGTACGGCGGGGACCGTGAAGCGGTGACCGTCCACACCGGGCTGTTGACCGCCGTACAGGTCCTGGCGGCCGAACTGGTCGTCATCACCCAGGGCCCGGGCAATCTCGGCACCGGGACGCGCTGGGGGTTCTCCGGCGTGCAGTCGGGCGAGGCGGTCAACGCGATCGGCACCCTGGGCGGACGAGCCGTCGCGTCGCTGCGGATCTCCGAGGCGGACCCGCGTCCCCGTCATCGCGGTATCTCGCACCACAGTCTCACGGCGTACGGCCGCGTGGCGCTCCAGCCGGCCGATGTCGTCGTACCGGATCTCCCTGGCGACTTCGGTGACGCAGTACGGGACGCGGCAGAGCCGTTGAAGGCACGGCACCGGGTGGTGCGTGTGGGTGTCGACGGCCTGTACGACGCGCTCCAGGCCGCGCCGGTGAAGCTGTCGACGATGGGGCGGTCGCTGGACCAGGACCGCGCGTATTTCGAGGCAGCCGCGGCAGCGGGACGCCACGCGGCCGGTCTGGTGGACGTACCACCACCTGCAGTGGGGTCGCAGTACTCCTGATCTGACGGGCTCACGCCGCGACAGTGGTTGGTATGAACAGCACCAAGCACCGCGACCTCCCGCTTCGACCCGTCGCCCGGCCGGAGCCGCCGCTGGCGGTTCGCGGCGCGGCCACGCTGTGGTTCACGGCCGTCGGTGCCGGTGTCGCCGAGTCCGTCCTCGGGGTCCTCGGCGCCATCGCCGACGGCGCCCCGGTCCTCGGCCTGCTGGTGCAGATCGCTTTCCGCGCGATCGTGTACGGCGGCCTGTTCGTGGTCATCGACCGCTACTTCCGGCCCGGCGTCGGGTGGTCCCGCTGGTTGCTCACCGGCCTGCTGGGCACCGTCGGCGTCGCCTCGCTGGTCGTCGGTCCGATCAGCTGGTTCGTTCGCGACGGTGACTTCGGAGCACTCGACTGGTCCGCGTCCTTCATCGCGTTCGCCGCGATCCGCTGCGTTCACCTCACCGCCGTGATCAGCGCGATCGTGCTCAGCTTCCACGCCGACGCGAACCGCTGGTTCAGCGGCCGCCCGGTGCGCCGGACCCGCTGAAACGCCGAAGGACCGGCCTCCCGTGAGCGGGAGCCGGTCCTTCGGTGGCGACGCTGCTACTGCCCGGTCTGCTTGGGGGCCGGGAAGGCGTTCAGGACGTCGATGACCGCGAAGGCGTTGACGACCTTGCCGGCCTGGTCCTTGGAGGCCGGCAGCTCGACGAGCACGCGGCTGCCGACCGGGATCCCGACGAAGCCGTCGAGCGGTCCGGCCTGGGCGCCGCCGACGGTCGGGAGCTGGTCGGTCGGAGCGGCGGGCTGGGCCGGGCTCTGCGCGGTGGCCGGCTGGGCGTCCCAGGTGCTGGCCTGCTTCTTGCCGGCGTAGTCGTAGATGACGAACCGGCCGATCAGCTGGTCGCCCTTCTCGATCGGCTTGCCCTTGCCCTGCGCGAACACGACCGGCTTGCCCGGCTTCGCCGGCGGCTTGGTGCCGGCCGGGACGGTCACCGTCGGGGCGGCGTTCAGCGCGCCGGAGACCTTGATCTTGGTCGGCGCCGACGGGGTGACCGGATCCGCGTTCAGCGGGGTGTCGTTGGCGGCCGCGCCGACCAGGTCGACGACGAAGATCAGCGTGTCGTCGCCCTTGATCCCGGCCTGCTCGTTGCCCTGCGTCTTGTAGCCCTTGTCGGACGGGATCGACAGCAGCACGCGGCTGCCGATCTTCTTGCCGACCAGACCCTCGTCCCAGCCGGTGATGACACCGCCGACACCGATCGGGAACGACGACGGGGCGCCGCGGTCGTAGGAGTTGTCGAAGACCTTGCCGTCGCGCCAGATCTGGCCGAGGTAGTTCGCGGTGAGCAGCTCACCCTTCTTCACCTCGGGACCGTCGCCCTCCTTGAGGACCTCGGTCACCAGGGTCTTGTCCGGTTCGCCGTCGCGGTGGGTGATGGTCGGCTTCTGCCCGAAGTCCGAGGTCACCTTGATACCGGCCTCCCCGAACTCGTCCTTCTTGTCGGAACCACAAGCCACCAGGGACGCCCCCAGCGCCGCGACCACGACGAGACTCAACAACTTGCGCACGAAACCAGCACCTCGAACCATCCCGGCGCTCGCGTGCGCCGATTGCCTCCGGTCAACAACGCCGACCACCCTAGCCTGCGCATTCAACCGCGTGACCGGCCGCCCGCGTCACTGTTGCGTCACACCACGCACAGTCACAAGCTCAGAAACCGACTGCGTTGTGAGGAGCCCGGTCGGGCCGCAGCAACGCGTCCAGCCGCCGGACCGCGCCAGGTCTGCGCTCCACGATGCGGCCGGCGTACGCCAGCTCACTCGCACGCACACCGCCGAGGTACAGCGAGCCCAGCTCGTTCACAGTCAAGCTGAGGTCTGCCTCTGCGTCTGTAGCAGTACAGGCAGCCCCGTCAGGTGCAGCGTCGAGTCGCCAGCGTCCGGCGCCGTACAGGTCGTCGGCCACGTCCAGCACGAGTGAGTCGGTTGCTGCGTAGCTGCGGACCTCGAGAGCCCGCCGTACGTCGAGTATGCGCAGCCAGAGGTTGTCCCGGGTCCGGCTGAGCTTGAGAGCGCGTGGATTGGTCAGCATCCACCGCAGCGGCTCGTCGACCGGTCGCCGCGCGGCCACAACGCGCTTGGTGAGGTCGAAGTCCAGCAGCAACGCCCAGAGCGCCCGGTACGCGTCCGGTGTCAGCGCTTCGAACGCCTCCACCTGCAGTACGCCGGCCCGCGCCGGATCCGGCGACCACGGCAACCGGAAGATCGCCGCACCGTCCACAGCGCCCTTGGTGTTGCGATGCACCAAGTGGTGCGCCGGACCCGATCCGTCCGCGGGCAGACCGCCGGCCGCGAGCCCGTCCCACTTCCCCGGCAGCGGGCTGACCTCCCCGACCCGCTCGGCCCGCACCTGCTCGTGCAGCACCGGCCACACCTCGGCCGCGACCGCACCGTCGGCGAGCTCGAGCTCGCCCGGATCCGTGAACTCCGAGCGGAAGGCGACGTCGGTACGGCGTACCTCCCACCGGTGCTGGAACGTCGCGGGCGAGAACCCGTACCGGCCGTAGATCGTCGCCTCGCTCGCACTCAGTCCGGCCAGGAACTCGCCGCGCTCACGGCAGTCGTCCAGCATCGCCGCCATGACCTTCCGCAACAGCCCGCGCCGCCGGTACGTCGGCAGTACGGCGGTCGACGTCACGCCGCCGAGAGCAACCTGCCGCCCGCCCGGCACGGTGACCTGTACCGAGACGATCGCCGACCCGCCTGCGATCTTGCCGTCCACGAACGCCGCCTGCGGCCGGAACCAGTCCGACAGCAGCTCCGCGGCGTCCTGCTTCAGCTGCGCCGCGGTCCGCTGCACCTGCGGCGGCCAGGCCGCGCTGCCGGCGTACCAGGCCGACGGCTCGGGCTCCTCCTGCGGGAAGCCGTTCACGTACGGCAGGACGCGCAGGTACTCGGTTGCCTCGGCCGGTGTGATCGGCCGGATCTCGATCGCCATACCAGAGTTGTAGGCGGCGCGATCCGGCCGAGCACTGGATTTAGCGTCGCCCTACATGCTGGCGATGAGCTTCTCGACTCTTTCGTCGTGCGACTTGAAGGGGTCCTTGCACAGCACGGTGCGCTGGGCCTGGTCGTTGAGCTTCAGGTGCACCCAGTCGACGGTGAAGTCCCGGCGGCGCTCCTGGGCGCGCTTGATGAACTCGCCGCGCAGCCGTGCCCGCGTGGTCTGCGGCGGCACCGACTTGGCCTCGAAGACCCGCAGGTCGTCGACGACGCGCGTGACCGCGCCCTTGCGCTCCAGCAGGTAGTACAGCCCGCGCGGGCGGTGGATGTCGTGGTAGGCGAGGTCGAGCTGCGCCACCCGCGGGCTGGCCAGGCCGAGGTTGTTCTGCGAGCGGTAGCGCTCGATCAGCCGGTACTTGATCACCCAGTCGATCTCGCGCTCGATCCCGGACAGGTCGCCGGACTCGATCGCCTTCAGCGTCCGCTCCCACAGCGACAGCGCCCGCTCGACGGCCGGCGTGCCCAGCTCGCGCCGGTCGACGAAGTCGCGGGCCTTCGTCAGGTACTCCGTCTGGATGTCGAGGGCGCTCGCCTCGCGGCCGTTCGCCAGCCGGACCTCGCGGCGGCCGGTCATGTCGTGGCTGATCTCGCGGATCGCCCGGATCGGGTTGTCCAGGGTCAGGTCGCGCATCACGATGCCGGCCTCGATCATCCGCAGCACCAGGTCGGTGCTGGCCACCTTGAGCAGCATCGTGGTCTCGGACATGTTCGAGTCGCCGACGATCACGTGCAGCCGGCGGAAGCGCTCGGCGTCGGCGTGCGGCTCGTCGCGGGTGTTGATGATCGGCCGGGACCGGGTGGTCGCGCTGGAGACGCCCTCCCAGATGTGCTCGGCCCGCTGGCTGACGCTGTAGACCGCGCCGCGCGGCGTCTGCAGCACCTTGCCGGCGCCGCAGATCAGCTGCCGGGTGACCAGGAACGGGATCAGCACGTCGGCCAGCTTGGCGAAGTCGCCGTGCCGGCTGACCAGGTAGTTCTCGTGGCAGCCGTAGCTGTTGCCGGCCGAGTCGGTGTTGTTCTTGAACAGGTAGACGTCGCCGAAGATGCCCTCGTCGTGCAGCCGCTTCTGGGCGTCCACCAGCAGTCCCTCGAGGATCCGCTCACCGGCCTTGTCGTGCGCGATCAGGTCGGTGACCGAGTCGCACTCACCGGTCGCGTACTCCGGGTGGGAGCCCACGTCGAGGTAGAGCCGGGCCCCGTTGCGGAGGAAGACGTTGCTGCTCCGCCCCCAGGACACGACCCGCCGAAACAGATACCGCGCCACCTCGTCCGGGGTCAGTCGCCGCTGCCCGCGGAACGTACAGGTGACGCCGTACTCGTTCTCCAGACCGAAGATTCGCCGGTTCACATCACCCACACTACGGCGCGCCCCCGACAACCGGGGTGTGTCTCAGGCGCGCCGTCGTCCGGCGTTATCCCTTTGATGCCCGCAACAATGAGGCGTCCGCCCGCATCGAGACCGTTGACGAAAGGTTTTCAGATGATCAGATACGGGCGAATGCTCGCCGCCGGAGCGCTGCTCGCAGCAGGGTTCGCGGCCATACCTGCCAGTGCGGCCCCGGCCGGCGCCACCGCGGACTGCTCGCTACGGCTCGGCTCGGTTACCCCCGGTGGTGACCACACCTCCCAGACCATTACGGCGGCGCCCTCCGCCGGTGTCCGCCTCCTCGGCCCGATGAACCTCTATCCGGACGGCCAGGCCCACCTGCCGACCTCCGTGCGCACTGAACTGGTCGTACCGGCCGGTGAGCAGCGCAACGGGCTGGTAGCCCTCGGCCCGCGCATGTACGGCACCAGCTACATCACCGACGGCACCGGCGTCTCGGTCGTCCCGGGCACCGTCAAGCAGACCCTCGTCGGTGGCGGCTGGGACGAGCTGCACAAGTACGTCGAAGTCAGCCAGTACTCGGCAGCGGGCTACAGCCGGTCCAACGTCTACTCGCTGATCAACCAGTTCACCGACGGCCTGATCGCTCGCTGGACCGTGACGCCGGGCGGCTGGAAGTACTACACGACGTTCGGCGGCTTCAAGTCCGTCAAGACGATGGTGCTGATCGGCCAGGGACGCACGTACGACACGTTCCTGGCGACGACCAACGGCGGCGCGCTGTACACCGTTCAGGTGCCCACGGGCTCCGGCAAGCCGGTGGTGACCAAGATCCGTACCTCGACCTGGCAGGGCTTCGAGACGCTCATCGCCGAGAAGTGCGGCAACTACGGCACCCTGCTGCTCGGCATCGACAAGGAAACCGGTGCGGGCTTCCTGTACGCCGTCGGCCACGCCAACGGCGCCGCCACGGTCATCAACGGCCTCGGCAAGGTGCCGACCACCTTCCCGGCCACGGACTCGTACTTCCGCTACTACACGGCAGGCACTCAGCTGACCGGCGCCTGACGACCCCACCGGCATCTCCACCCGGGGCTGGAAGTCCAGGTGGAGATGCCGGTGCATCAGCTGACCTGCCGCGGCAGGCATGCCAGCGTCGTCGGCATGAGACGACGAACCTTCCTCACCGCCACCGCCGCCTCCGCACTCCTTCCGCTGCAGACGGCCAACGCTGCGACCGACCTCACGCTGCGCCTGCCAGCCCCTACGGGACCCTGGCCTGTCGGTACGACGACGCGCGCACTGACCGACCCGCACCGCTCCGACCCGTGGAACGGCGCGCCCGCCCGGGAGCTCGCGCTGACGGTCTTCTACCCCGCACGCGCCGTACAGGGGTATCAACTCGCGCCACAGCTCGCTCCAGCCGCAGCAGCGGTCTTCAAGGACCTCGACGCCGGCGTACTGCATCCGGAGCTACCCACGAGCGGCGTTAACTGGGCCGCCACGCTGACCCATTCGTACGTCGACGCGCCCGCCCTGCCCGGCCAGCGCCCCACCCTGCTCTACAGCCCGGGCGGTGCGGACCCACGCACCGTCGGCACCTCCCTGGCCGAAGACCTGGCCAGCCACGGGTACGTCGTACTGACGCTCGACCACCCCGGCGAGGCGAGCGAGGTGGTGTTCCCGGACGGACGGTTGCGGGTCATCGAGATCAGTCCGGACGTGCAGACCGATCCGGTGCGGTCGCGCCTGATGATGGACACGCGGTTCGCCGACCTGCGGTTCGTACTCGAGCACCTCCCTGGGCTGCACGCCTCGATCGACCTGCGCCGCGTCGGTGTCTACGGGCACTCCGCTGGTGGCGCGACCGCGGCTGTGTCGCTGGAGCAGCCACAGGTCCGAGCTGCCGCCAATCTGGAGGGCTATCTGGACACGCTCGACGGTGAGCTCTATCCGATCGCACAGCACGGCACCCGGAAGCCCTTGCTGCTCGCCGGCACCGACGGCTTCCGGGACGAGCGTTTCGACCGGACGTGGTCGGCCGTGCTGTCGCACGGCGGTCCGGTGCGTCGGGTGCAGTTGTCCGACGCGAACCACTGGATCTGGACGGACTACGCCGCTTTCGCCCCGCAACTGCAGTCCGCCGGCCTGATGACGGTCGCCGCGCGGGCCGAGCTCGTCGGGGCGTCCCGCTGCGCCGTTCCCGCCGTCCGACGGCTCGTCCGCGAGTTCTTCGACCGGTCCCTAACCTTTCCGGCATCCTCTGCATCGAGTGAGTGACACGACTCCTCGAAGGGGGCTGGATGACCAGAACTCGGATCGCCGCGGGTGCGCTGGGCGCGGCGATGACGGCGGCGGCGGTAGTCACGGCAGTGCCGGGACCGGCACAGGCTGCCGCCGGGCAGGCGAGCGCGGCCTGCTCGATCACGCTCGGCACCGCGACCGTGCAGGGTGACCACAAGTTCCAGCGGATCACCGCGACCGCACCGATCACGGCGTCGCCGCCGAGCGTCGGGCCGAAGGCGTTGTTCCCGGTGGACCGGGTACGCCTCGCGTCGGCGGTCGGCTGGGAGCCGGACCCGCCGTCGGGTACGGCGCGGAGCGGGTACGTGGTGATGGGCACCGAGCTGTACCGGTTCCGCTACGTCACCGACAACACCACCGGTGAGCTGGACCCGGAGTCGGTGCAGAAGACGCGGGTCGGTGGCGGCTGGATCCACCAGACCTACCTGGAGAAGTCCACGTCGCACGCCTACGCGTTGGAGGGTGACGTGATCACGCGCTGGGCGGTAGAGGGGTCCGCCTGGCGCAGCAAGTCGACGTACGGCGGGTTCTCCGCGGTCAAGACCATGACGCTGATCAGCCAGACCGCGACGTACGACACCTTCCTCGCCAACACGCGCGCCGGGGCGCTCTACACGATCCGGATCCCGTTCAGCGGCGCACCCGTGGTGAAGAAGGTGCGCACGTCGACCTGGCAGACCTTCGAGACGCTGATCGCCGAGAAGTGCGGCACGCAGAGCACACTGCTGCTGGCCATCGACAAGGACACCCGGCGCGGCTACCTGTACGCCGTCAGCCACGCCAACTGGGCCGCCACGGTCATCAAGGGCCTGGGCCGGGTGGGCGACCAGCTCGTCGCGCCGGAGGACAAGGCGTACTTCCGCTCGTATCCCGGCGCCCCCGAGGCCGGCGTCCTACTCTACGGAGAGTGAACATGATGAAACGCGCAGCCGGGCTTCTCGGCCTCGCGATGGCCGCCGGTGCACTCGTCCAGGCGGCGCCTGCCGCGGCACACACCAGCGAGGTGCCGTTCTGCCAGATGTCGCTGGCCTCGACCACGAGCGGCGGCGACCTGATCCTGCGTGGGCTGTACGGAGTGGTCCCGCCGGGTGCCAGCCCGAGCAGCTGGGGCGGCAAGGACCTGCTGCCGGACGACGAGGTCCGGCTCACCAGCGGGCTCGGCACACAGATGAACGCCGAGCAGCACGGCGAGTCCCGCCGGCAGTACGTCGTCCTGGGCGGCAGCCTGTCCCTGCTGACGTACAAGGTGAACGACTTCTACGGCGACGTCGATCCCGCCTCGGTGCAGCGGACCCCGATCGGCGGCGGCTGGGGAGACGTCCGCTACCTGGAAAGCTCCCGGTTCAACCGCGGCACCACGCTGGTGCGGCACAACGCGTACGCCGTTCTGGGCGACACCATCCTGCGCTGGAACGTCGACGGGACGTCGTTCAGCGCGAAGACGACGTACACCGGGTTCAGCGCTGTGAAGACGATGGCGCTGATCAGCCAGACAGCGACGTACGACACCTTCCTCGCCAACACGCGCGCCGGGGCGCTGTACACCATCCGGATCCCGGTGTCGGGTCAGCCGGTGGTCAAGGTGGTCCGGCGTTCAACCTGGCAGGGATTCGAGTCATTGGTCGCGAACGGATGCGGCCTCAAGACCGTCGTGCTCGGTGTGGACCAGGAGACCGGAGCGCCGTACCTGTACGAGTTCGGGCACGCCAACGGCACCGCGACGGTGATCAGGGCGCTGGGCAAGGTCCCGCGGACGTTCACCGAGGTGGCACACGCCCGACGCTTCGAGGACGACGAGGAATACGCGCAGCTGTCCGGCGAGTAGGCCCCGGCGCCGCCGCCAAACGAGGGGTTATCCCTCCCAGCGGGGCGTTCTCCCCTGGTACACCAACGGAGAACCCCCAACTGGGGTGGATAACCCCTCGTTTGGTCAGAGGTCGACGAGGTCGAGGAGCTGGCCGAGTTCCTTCGAGTCGAGTTCGCGGAGCTCACCGGTGTGCAGGTTGCCGCGGCGGACCGGGCCGATCGCCGTTCGGGTCAGCCGCTTCACCGGGTGACCGACCGCGTCGAACATCCGCCGGACGATCCGGTTGCGGCCCTCGTGGAGCGACATCTCCACGAGGGTCCGGCCGGGCACCGTCGACACGATCTTCACCGTGTCCGCGCGGGCCGGCCCGTCCTCGAGCTCGACGCCGTCCAGGAGGCTGCGCAGGACAGCGGGTTTGACGTTGCCCTCGACCTCGGCGACGTACGTCTTCGAGACCTCGTACGACGGGTGCGCGAGCCGGTGCGCGAACTCCCCGTGATTCGTGAGCAGCAACAGCCCTTCGGTGTCGGTGTCGAGCCGCCCGATGTGAAACAGCCGCTCGGGCCGGTCGTGCACGAAGTCGGTGATACAGGGCCGCCCCTGCGGATCGGACATGGTCGTCACGACGCCGCGCGGCTTGTTGAGCACGAGATAAACGTTCGCACTGACCGGCGGGATCCGCGCTCCGTCGACCCGGATGACAGCCGTCTCGGGATCCACCCGAACCCCGAACTCCGTCACCACCCGCCCGTCGACCTCGACCCGCCCCTCCTCGATCAAAATCTCCGAACTCCGCCGCGAAGCCACCCCCGCCCGCGCCAGCACCTTCTGCAACCGAACCCCACCGTCATCCCCCATCCCGAACCCCACCCTCCACACCACGCACACCATCCACGCGAGAGTCCGCGTCGCCGGACCCCGCTTCCTCTACACGCCCGCCGGCATCATCCGCCCCCACGCCGTCCACAACCAGTCCGTCCGCGTCGTCGACGTCCGCATCCCCGCCGCCTGAGTCGCCCGCGTAGCCCGCACCATCCGGCTCCAGTCCGTCCAGATGCCCGGCGCCCGCGTCGTCTGCGTCTCCGGCGTCCGCCTCGTACGCACGGCCGCCCGGCTCACCACTCGCCGTACCCTCCGGCACCAGTTCGCCTACGTCCTCAGCGCCCGAGTCCCCGGCACCGGCGTCCGCGGCCCAGCCGCCCGCCGGCCCCTCGTCAGATGCGTCGTTGGCGTCCTCGACAGCATCAGCCACAGCCGACGCCCCTACTGCACCGTCATCCCCGTGGTCCTCCACGTCCAACTCACCGCCGTCCACACCATCGACACCACTCACCGACGCCTCAGCTCCATCGGCTCCAGCAGCAGCGCCGCCCGACGCCTCCACGTCCAGCTCGCCACCATCGACACCACTCACCGACGCCTCAGCTCCATCGGCTCCAGCAGCAGCACCGTCCGACGCCACCGCGTCCAGGTCGCCACCATCCGCGCCATCCACACCACTCGCCGACGCCTCGGCCTCATCCGCTCCCGCGGCAACATCACCCGACGCGTCCGTGGCCGGCTCGATGTCTGCGCCTACGTCCTCCGTGCTTCCGGCGTCAATGCCCGGGGCTTCCGTGGCCTCAGCTTCGCCGCTCTCGGCCTCCGGGGCTGGTGTCTGGTCGGCGTCCGTCGACGTGCCTTCGGCTTCCTCGCCCTCGGGGGTCGGCTCGGTGGGAGCTTCTGGGGGTGGGAGGGTTTGGGCGGCGAGTTCGTCCTCGATGTCGTCCATGTCGGGGAGGTACGGGGCGAGTTCGGGGAGGTCGTCGAGGGACTGCATGCCCATGCGTTCCAGGAAGTACGACGTGGTGCGGTAAAGCGTCGCCTGGGACTCGGTGTCCGAGCCGGCCTCCTCGACCAGCCCGCGCGCGACGAGGGTGCGCATAACACCGTCCACGTTCACGCCGCGGATCGCGGAGACTCGGGCGCGGCTGACGGGCTGTTTGTACGCGACGACCGAGAGGGTTTCCAGGGCGGCCTGGGTGAGGCGTGCCTGCTGGCCGTCGAGGACGAAGCGTTCGACGTACGGTGCGCAGTCGACGCGGGTGTAGTACCGCCAGCCGCCGCCGACCTCACGCAGGTCGAATCCACGGCCCTGCTCGGTGTACTCCGCCGCCAGCTCCGCAAGCGCCGCGGCAATATCACCCGTCGGCCGGCCAACCGCCCGCGCCAACGTCAGCACCGGCAACGGCTCGTCCGTCACCATCAGAATCGCCTCGAGCGCCCGCCGCATCGTGTCGTCGTCAACAACCCCCTCATCCCCCACCGGCACCGAAGTCTGCCCCGGCGGCAAGTAATCCTCATCATCCCCACCACCACCCGCAGCCCCAGTCCCTGAAGCATCAGCCGGGTCAGCATCCTCAGCAGCCGCGGCCACCTCGGAAACCTCCGCGCCGCCCGAGGAGTCGGCGGCGGCGTCGGTCGCTTCGGCGGTCGCGTCTGTCAGGTCAGCGGGCTCTGCGGCGCCTGTTGAGCCGTCGGCGTCCGCGGCTGCGGTCGCGTCCGCGGGGTCACTCGCTTCGGCGGCTGCAGGGGCTGCGGCGTCGGCTGCTGCGGTGACGGAGGAGGCGGACGCGTCAGTTGGGTCGGTCGGCTCTGCGGCACTCGTCGGGTCGTTGGGGGCCACGGCGTCGGTTGCGCTCGACTGGTCGGCTGCCTCGTCGGCGTCGGCGGTGGCTTCGGTCGCGTGCGACGGGTCAGCTGCGTACGCGGAGTCGGCGGCGTCGGCTGCGTGCGACGGGTCGGCTGCGTACGACGGGTCGGTGGTGTCAGCGGCTTCAGGTGGGGTGGACGGCTGGTCCGTGGTGTTGGTGGGGGGTTGGGTGTTGGTCACTGGTCTGCCGTCTCGGGGGTGTCTGGGGCGGGGGGTTCTGGGTCGGTGTGGCTTTCGCCTGGTTCCAGGAAGTCGGGGTCGTCCTCGACGTGGGGGGCTTCGCCGGACTCGTCCGCCGGTTGTTGTTCCTCGTCGAACTCGTCGCTGACGGCGATCTCGCCCTCGTCGGTGCCGGTCCAGCGGATGGTGAGTTCGCCGAGTGGGGTGACCTGGTCGAACGACACCGCCGCCTCGCGGAACAGCTCCAGCAGCGCCAGGAACCGGCACACCGTCGTGACCGTGTCCGGCGAATCAGCCACCAGCGAGCGGAACGTGGCGCTCCGCTGCCGGCGCAACCGGTCGACGATCACTTCGGCCTGTTCCCGCACGGTGACGGCCGGCGCGTGCAGGTGGGCGAGCGACACCCCGGCGGGTACGTCGTCCTTCGGCGCCATCGCCTTCGCAGCGAGCGCCGCCAGCCCGGCCGGATCCAGCCCCAGCAAGACCTCGGGCAGCAACTCCGCGAACCGCGGCTCCACCCCGACGGCCCTTGGGAACCGGCGGGACTCGACCGCCATCCGCTCCTGCACCAGCGCCGCGATCTGCTTGAACGCCCGGTACTGCAGCAGCCGCGCGAACAACAGATCCCGCGCCTCCAGCAGCGCCAGGTCCTCGTCGTCCTCGACCTCGCCCTTGGGCAGCAGCCGCGCCGCCTTCAGGTCGAGCAGCGTCGCCGCGATCAGCAGGAACTCCGACGTCTGGTCGAGGTCCCACTCCGACCCCAGCGCCTTGATGTGCGCGATGAAGTCGTCGGTGATCACCGACAGCGCGATCTCGGTGATGTCCAGCTTGTGCTTGGAGATCAGCTGCAGCAGCAGGTCGAACGGCCCCTCGAAGTTCACCAGGTGAACGCTGAACCCCTTGCCCTCGGCAACAGCCGGGGCGGCGTCCAGGTCCAGCGGCACCGCGTCCGAGGAGGACACGGTCACTCCGACGCCTTCAGCCGCCGTACCAGCACCGAGTCCGGTCCGTGGTCGACGAAGTCGGCGAGCAGGACGTCGATCGCCTCCCGGACGATCCGGCCCCGGTCGGCCGTCAGGCCGTGCTCCGCACGGAGCGCGAGTCTGGTCTGTTCCAAGCCGAGCAGCTCCTCCTCCGTCACGTACACGGTGATCTTCGTGTCGTGCCGGATCCGACCACTCGACTTCCGGTCGTCGACGACCGTGGTCCGGGACCGCACTGAGGACGGTCCGTCGGTGGTGCGCTTCTCGGGTTGGGTCTGCTTGGGTGCCGCACCCCCGAAGAGTTCACTGGCACCTGGCAGGCTCACCCGGCGGGACAACGCGCCAGCACCTCCTTGGCAAGATCGCGGTACTGCGTGGCCGCTTGGGACGAGGGGGCGTAGGTGGTGATCGGCTCGCCGACGACCGTGGTCTCGGGGAACTTGACGGTACGCCGGATGACGGTGTGGAAGACGCGTTCGTCGAAGGCCTGGACCACCCGGTCGAGGACCTCCCGGGCGTGCGTCGTCCGCCCGTCGAACATGGTGCCGAGGATCCCGACGATCTCCAGCTTCGGGTTCAGCCGGTCCTGCACCTTGCCGATCGTGTCGGTCAGCATGGCCAGGCCGCGGAGCGCGAAGAACTCGCACTCCAGCGGTACGACGATGCCGTTCGACGCGGTCAGCGCGTTCACGGTGAGCAGACCGAGCGACGGGGCGCAGTCGATCAGGATCACGTCGTAGTTGGGGATGATCGGGTCCAGCACGCGCTGCAGCGTGTACTCCCGCGCGACCTCCTGGACGAGCTGCACCTCGGCCGCGGACAGGTCGATGTTGGCCGGCAGCAGGTCGAGGTTCGGCACGTTGGTCGGCTGGATCACCTCGTCGGCGGTGATGTCGCGCTGCATCAGCAGGTTGTAGACCGACAGCTCGAGGTCGTGCGGCTGGACGCCGAGGCCGATCGACGCGGACCCCTGCGGGTCGAAGTCGATCAGCAGCACCTTGCGACCGGTCTCGGCGATCGCCGCGCCGAGGTTGATCGTGGTGGTGGTCTTGCCGACGCCGCCCTTCTGGTTGCACATCGCGATCACCTGGGCCGGGCCGGTCCTGGTCGGGGGCTGCGGCTCCGGCAGGTCCGGCAGCGGCCGGCCGGTCGGCCCGATCTTGTGACGCGGACCGTTCGGGTCGTTCACGGGTGCAAGGTCCTCCGCGGTCAGCTTGGCCGTCGGCTTCGGCATCTCCGCATAGTTGTCGGGCAGGGCTCGCGGCGGCGTGGGGGCCGGCCGGGGCGGGCTGCTGGGCTGGGGGGCGGGTTCCGTGCTGGGGTACGTGCCGGGAGGCACGCTGGGCGGCGTGCTGATCGGCCGGACCGGCTCCGGGTGGTGCCCCGGAAGGTGGCCCGTCACGTGTTCGGTGCCCGGGAATGTCGACTCGTTCATGACTCGTCAAACCTTTCAACCGATACGGGCGATCCCAGCGACTGTAAGCGTGCATTCAAGCACTCTCAACCAGCCACTCCGCACCGGGGTGGGGTGGTTTGTCGACAAAGCTCCGAACCCGGCCGATCACCCTCCCTGAGTCACCAGCCGTAGCCAGATGATCGCACACCGTTCACAATGCCGCGTCATCGGGGGTCAGGACGACAGCGCCCTCGGGTGGGACGTCGCGTAGACCTCACGGAGCTTGTCGACCGTGACGAGGGTGTACACCTGGGTCGTCGTCACGGACGCGTGTCCCAGCAGCTCCTGGACCACGCGGACGTCGGCGCCGCCGTCCAGCAGGTGGGTCGCGTACGAGTGCCGCAGCGTGTGCGGGGAGATCTCCTTCGAGATCCCGGCCCGCTGTGCGGCCCGGCGCAGTACCGTCCAGGCGCTCTGCCGGGACAGCCGGCCGCCGCGGGCGTTCAAGAACAGCGCAGGCGTGCCGCGACCACGAGAGACCAGATCAGGACGCCCGCGGACCTGGTACGCCGACAGCGCCTCACGGGCGTACGTGCCGACGGGTACCACCCGCTCTTTACTGCCCTTGCCGCGCAGCAGCACCGCACCGGCGTCCAGGTCGATGTCGTCGACGTCCAGCCCGACGGCCTCGGAGATGCGGGCGCCCGTGCCGTACAGGAACTCCAGCAGCGCGGCGTCACGCGTGGCGAGTACGGCAGGCTCCGCCTCGGCGCCGGCGGCCGCTGAGAGGATGCGGGTGACCTCGTCGACAGACAGTGCCTTCGGCAGCCGTTGCGGCGGCGTAGGTGGCTTCACGGCCGCCGCAGGGTCCACAGCGGTCAGGCCCTCACGCACACAGAACTTGTGGAACCCGCGGACCGCCACCACAGTCCGCCCCGCGCTGGACGCGGTCAGTGGCGGGTGGTCCGCGTCGCCTTCGCGCAGCCGCATCAGGAAGTCGCTGATCACGGCCTCGGTGATCCGCCCGAGGCTGTCGATCCCGGACGCGGCCAGGAACCCGCCGTACCGGCGCAGGTCCCGCCGGTACGACGCCAGCGTGTTGGCGGCCAGGCCCCGCTCGACCGTGAGGTGGTCGAGGTAGGCGCTGACCGCCCGCGCGATGTCGTTCAGACCAGCACCTCGTCGAGCTTCAGCTGCGGCAGGTCGTGTGCCTCGGCGACCGGGCCGTACGTGACGTGGCCGTCGAACGTGTTCAGGCCGAGCGCCAGGCTGTGGTCCTGCTTGAGCGCCTCCCGCCAGCCCAGGTTCGCCAGCTCGATCGCGTACGGCAGCGTCACGTTGGTGAGCGCGTACGTGGACGTGTTCGGCACCGCACCGGGCATGTTCGCGACGCAGTAGAACAGCGAGTCGTGGACCTTGTACACCGGGTCGGCGTGGGTGGTCGGCCGGGAGTCCTCGAAGCAGCCGCCCTGGTCGATGGCGATGTCGACGAGCACGCTGCCCGGCTTCATCCGGCGGACCATGTCGTTGGTGACCAGCTTCGGCGCCTTCGCACCGACCACCAGCACCGCGCCGATGACCAGGTCGGCCTCCAGGACCGCCTTCTCGATCTCGTACGCGTTCGAGGCGATGGTCAGCAGGTGGCCCTGGTAGATCTGATCAGCCTGCCGCAGCCGGGCGATGTTGCGGTCGAACAGCTGCACCTGCGCCTGCATACCGAGCGCGATCGCGGCCGCGTTCATCCCGGACACGCCCGCGCCGAGGATGACCACGCGGGCCGGGTGGACGCCGGACACGCCGCCGAGCAGCACGCCCCGGCCGCCGCCCTGCGCCATCAGGTGGTACGCGCCGGACTGCGGGGCGAGCCGGCCGGCCACCTCGCTCATCGGCGCCAGCAGCGGCAGCGTGCCGTCCGGGAGCTGGACCGTCTCGTAGGCGATCCCGGTGGTCCCCGACTTCAGCAGCGCGTCGGTGCAGTCACGGCCCGCGGCCAGGTGCAGGTACGTGAACAGGACCTGGTCCTTGCGCATCCGGTGGTACTCCTCCGCCACCGGCTCCTTCACCTTGAGCACCAGCTCCGCGTCCGCCCAGACGTCGTCCGCCTGCGGCACGATCCGGGCCCCGGCGGCGACGAACTCCGCGTCCGGGATCAGCGACCCGCCGCCCGCCCCCTGCTCGATCAGAACCTCGTGCCCGCTGCGCACGAACTCGTGCACGCCGGACGGGGTGATCGCCACCCGGTACTCGTGGTTCTTGACTTCCTTGGGAACTCCGACCTTCACAACTTGCCCCTTCTTTCACGATCCAGGTGTGCGGCCCACGTCGTTGTGTCCGCGGCCCGGCGGTTGAGGGGTGGTTGCCAGGTCGCTGCCGAGTGTATGCCCGCGGGGTTCATACCACCCGGCCGGATGGTCTGATCGTGACTCGACACTCTGCCGGTACCCCAGCGGTAACCGAACGGAAGCACAGCGGCAAGCAGCCGGACGCGGAACGGAGACGTTCGGCTACCTTCCGGATACGCCGTCCAGGTTGACGCGGCAACCATCATTGACGGCCATTCGTGGCGGTCAGGGATGCTTGCGGTAGGACGCTTCACGAGAGGAGCACGGCGTGGCGATGGAACTGGGACGCTACGGGGTCTGGCACGGAGCCCAGCACTACGGGCCGGAGCTCGCCGCGGGACTGGAGCAGGCCGGGTACGGAACCTTGTGGCTGGGCAGCTCGCCGGAGGCCGGCCTGCGCGACGCCGAGGTGTTGCTGGCCGCAACGAGTTCGGTTGCCGTCGGCACCAGCATCGTCAACATCTGGAAGTCGCCGGCCGCCGACGTCGCGGCGTCGTACCACCGGCTGGAGGACGAGCACCCGGGCCGGTTCCTGCTCGGCGTCGGGATCGGGCACCGGGAGGCCACCGGCGAGTACCGGTCGCCGTACCGCACGATCGTCGGTTATCTCGACGAGCTGGACGACGCGAAGGTGCCGGCCGACCGGCGGGCGCTGGCCGCGCTCGGCCCGAAGGTGCTGCAGCTGGCCGGGGCCCGGACCGCCGGGGCGCTCCCCTACCTGACGACGCCGGAGCACACCCACGAGGCCCGCCGGATCCTCGGCGGCGGGGTCCTGCTCGCGCCGGAGCAGATGATCGTGCTGGAGACCGACCCGGACATCGCCCGCGCGACGGCGCGCGACCGGCTCGCGTCGTACCTGCAGCTGAGCAACTACACCGCGAGCTTCCAGCGCCTCGGCTTCACCCCCGCCGACTTCGCCGAGGGCGGCAGCGACCGGCTTGTCGACGCCATGGTGCTGCACGGCTCGGCGGTCGAGATCGCGGCCGGTCTGAAGGCCCACCTGGACGCCGGCGCGGACCACGTCGCGATCCAGCTCCTGGGCCACGAGGGCATCGACCTGCTCCCCGGCTACGAGGCCCTGGCGACCGTTCTCGGATAGGGCTTGATTCCGGCCCGGAACGGGGGAACATCAGCAGTAGGTGCACCACATCGGCGTGGTGCGCGTTGGAGGTGTTCCCCATGACTGAGCGACACGAGTTGCGATGGGGCGGCTTCGCCGGACTGGCCTTCGTCGTCCTGGCGATGCTGGGCAGGTTCCTGCCCGGTACTGCTCCGACGGTCGGTGACTCCGACAGCACGATCTCGAGCTGGCTCTCCGACACCCGATCCATGATCCTGCTCAGCTCGCTGATGTGGGCGGCCGCGGCCGGACTGGTCATCTGGTTCTCGGCGGCCTTCGCCGAGGCGATGCGGGAGCGGGCCGAGCGCAGCGACGTCCATCTGGCGTTGCTGGCCGGGTCGGTCCTGGTCGGCGGCGCGATCTTCGTGAATGCCGCGCTCACCGCCGCGGCCGCGTTCGGCATCGCCGGCCGGGACCTGGCGATCACGACGACGTTGTACGAGCTGAGCGCGGTGATGACGACGATGATCGGCATCGCGGCGGCGCTGCCGCTGGCCGCGGCCGGGATCGGCGTACTGCGGACGCACGTGATGCCGAACTGGCTCGGCTACCTCGCCCTGCTGGCCGCCGTGGTCTCGTTCCTCGGTGCGTTCGGCGTGTTCGCCGACAGCGGCACGTTCGTTGCCGGCGGCACGTTGATGACCACTGTCCCGCTGCTGCTGTCGGCGGTCTGGATCGTCTGCGCGAGCGGCTACATGGTCCGCGAGCACCTGCCGGAACTGACCACCGGGGAGAGCACCGTCCCGCAGCTGTAGATCGCCCGCTAGCGCATCGTGAAGTCGGCGAAGTCGAAGCCCGGTGACACGATGCACGACACCAGCACCGCCTCGTCACCCTCGGGCCGGGCCGCCTGCCAAGCGCCCGCCGGGATCACCACCTGCGGCCGTTGACCGGCGCGTACGTCCGGCCCCAGGGTGACCGACTGCTCGTCGTACTCGAGCGTCAGCGGGCCGCCCGAGTGCCACAGCCAGAGCTCCGTCGAGCGCACCCGGTGGGACCGCGACTCCTCGCCCGGCGCCAGCAGGAAGTAGATCGCGGTCGCACTGGCCCGGCTGCCGCCGTACCCCTCCGGTTCGAACTCGACCGGCGAGCGCCACGTCTGGCGGTACCACCCGCCCTCCGGATGCGGTTCGAGATCCAGCAGGACGGCCAGCTCCGGCTTCTGCATGATCCGATTCTCCGGCAGAGTGCGGTCCATGAGCGATCTGCCCTCCGAATACCACCGACGGCTGCCGTACGGCGAGCGCGTGTCGGCCGAACCGTTGCTCGGCGAACCGTTCTTCCCGTTCGAAGGTGATCTCCAGGTTGTCAGGCTGGCCGACCCGGTGCTGCCCGAACCGCCGCGCCGCGGCGAGGACGGCGGTCAGCCGTGCCCGAAATGCACGGATCCGGACCAGTTCGTGATCTGGCGCGACGACCAGTGGTCGCTGAAGGCGTTCGAGCCGACCGGGCTGCCGCTGGTCGCGCTCCTCGAGCCGCACGAGCACTACCGCCTCGACAACCTGCCGCCCGAACTGACCGCCACGCTCGGCCCGATGATCCAGCGTGTCGCGAAGGCGATCCAGGACATCGACAGCGTCGGCCGGACACACTTCAGCCGCTGGGGCGACGGCAGCGAGCACTTCCACCTGTGGTTCCTCGCCCGTCCGCTCGGCATGATGCAGCTGCGCGGGGCGATGATCGCCGCCTGGGACGACATGCTGCCGAAGATCCCCGCAGACGAGTTCAGCGCGAACGCCCGCCGGGTCGCCGCCGCCCTCGCCGAGGACGGCGGCGAAGCGATCGGCTAGCGGGTCCCGAGGGAGCGCGCGACCAGGATGTCGGTGGTGCGTACCGGCGCGCCGTCGACCCCGTCCGGGTCGTCGGGCGTCGGGGCGATCCCGCCGGCCGCCACCCGGTCCAGCGTGGCGAGCCCGAGCCGGTCGACCGAGCCGAAGACGGTGTAGTCCGGCCGCAGCCGCGAGTCCGCGAAGACCAGGAAGAACTGCGACCCGTTGGTGTTCGGGCCGGCGTTCGCCATCGCGACGGTGCCCCGCGCGTACACCTTCCGCGTGCCGGTCGGGTCGTCCGGCCAGTTCGGCAGGTCGGTGGGCAGCTCGTCCTTGTACGAGTAGCCCGGCCCGCCTTCGCCGGTACCGCTGGGGTCACCGCACTGCAGCACCTTCAGCGTCGGGTACAGCGTGAGCCGGTGACAGGTAGTGAAGTCGTAGAACCGGCTCTTCGCCAGGTGCAGGAAACTCTGCACCGTGCACGGCGCCTTCGCCCGGTCCAGCGACAGGATCATCGGCCCCTGGCTGGTGGCGACGACGACCCTGACGATCCCCTTGTCCGGCGTGTGCACCGGGTCCGGCGGCAGCGACACCGGCCGCGCCGGCGGATCGTCCGGCGTCGACGTGTAGCCGCAGGGTCCTGTGGTGCTGGTCGGCGTACCGGCCGCGTCCGCTGGTGCGGTCGCCACCAGCAGACTCGCCACTGTCAGCACCGCGATCACGATGGTCTTCCTCATCAAGACGTCCCTCCCGCAACGGTGAAGATCCGTAGGTCACGATTCGTAGGCAGCCTGATACTCACCGGCGTCCGAGTCAACGTCACAGCTGCGGTCGCGAAGATGTGAGTCGTCACGTTGTCCTTTCCGCCGCCGGACTCGTTGCGGTACGGCGTGGTGGCGACGATGGCGTTGCCGTAGTGAACGGTGTCGCCGCCCCCGCCCAGCGTCCAGTCGCTGAACGACAGGTCGATCTGCGACGTCGTACCGTCGGCGTAGTTGAGCGTCGCGGTGGTCTGCTGGTTGCCGTTGACCGCACTGCCGATGAAGGACAGCTTGGTCGTACCGGCGGGCAGGTCCAGGTTGAGCAACTGTCCGTCGGCTGGCACGTTGTCCGGGTCGCCAGCTGGTACGTCGGGCCACGTGAAGCTGAGGCCCTGGACCGTACCCGTTCCACCGGCGGTCAGACCGGCCGCGGCCAGCGCCTGACGGGAGTAGCTGACACCGCCACCGTCGTAGTCCGCCTCGGTGTGGTCGCTGGCGTCGTCGGAGATGCCTACGCCCTCACGTAGTACGAAGAACGAGTTCGGCCGGCCGACGACGACGGTGAAGCCGACTTGTGGCAGGGCCGTTCCGTCCGCCGCTTTCATCTGCACTGTGACCGGGTAGCGGCCGTCCGGCGTACCAGCGGCCGCGGTGATCGTCACTGACGCGCTACCGACCTTGTCGACGTGGAACGCGCCACTAGTCGGTGTCGCCGCGAGACCCGGCGGCGTCTTGACGGTGTAGGTGACGTCCTGCGCGGTCCCACTCAGGCGGTAGGCCTGCAGTGCGACCGGTGCGCTCGTCGTACCGGGCGCGACCACCAGACGGCTCGTGTCGGTGGAGGTCTGGAACGGGATCTCCCCGGTCCGCCACGACGGCGGCGTGTCCGTCGCGCCCCAGGTCTTGTTGGGCGTCGTACCAAGGGTGAAGTCCAGCGTCCCGCCACGCTGCACGAACGACTCCGGCAGCCACGGCTTGGTCGTCGTCTTCCCGTTCACCTTCAGCGACTGGACGTACTGTGCGTCCGCGCCTGCCGAGTTGATCCGGATCGTGTTGCCGTCGCGATGGATCACCGCGCGCGGGAACAGCGGCGCCGCGACCTGGAGCTCCGCCCGGCTCGGCACGTCCGGGTACAGACCGAGCGCGGTCCACACGTACCACGACGACATCGCGCCGAGGTCGTCGTTGCCCGGGATCCCGCCGGTGGTGGTGTTCCACAGCTGGTTCATTGCCTGCCGCAACGTCTCCTGCGTCTGGTACGGCCGGCCGGTGTAGTTGTAGATCCAGGGCGTGTTGATCGACGGCTCGTTGTCCATCTCGGCGTGCAGCTCGCCCGCTCCGGTCAGCGCCCAGGTCCCGTCCGGGTTCTTGAAGAACGCGTCCAGCCGCTGGTTGACGGCGTCCGTACCGCCCATCGCGTCGACCAGACCGGCCCGGTTGTGCGGCACCATCCACGTGTACTGCGCGCTGCTGCCCTCGGCGAACCCGTCGTACGTCGACGGCGTGAACGCTGGCCAGGCGCCGTTGTCGTCCCGGTTCTGGATGTAGCCGCCGTTGGCCGGGTTGAACACGTTCTGCCAGTACTGCGACCTGGCGAGGAACTTCTGGTACGTCGCCTTGTCGCCGGTGCGCTGCGCCAGCTGGGCCAGAGCGAAGTCGGCCGTCACGTCCTCCAGCGTCTCGACCGCACCGCCCCAGGCGTTCGACTTGGTGGGGATGTAGTGCAGCGCCAGGTACTTGTCGAGCGACGGGCGCTGACCGATCGACATGACCGGCTTGCCCGCGGAGCTGAGGTCCTTCTCGGTCGGAACAGTCGCTGCTTTCACCAGCGACCTCAGAGCTTCTGGTGCGTCGAAGTTCGTGCCGCCGAACGCGTAGATGCCCGCCACTGCTGGTGCGGACGGGTCGCCGGTCATGACCGCCGTACTGCCGGAGGCATGGGTCCAGCGGTCCCAGATGCCGCCGTTGTACGTTGCCTGGTTGAGCAGCGACTGCGCGATGTCGCCGGCCCGCTCCGGTTCCAGCAGGGTCAGCAGTTGCAGCTGCGACCGGTAGACGTCCCAGCCCGAGAACGTCGCGTACTGCGCCTGCTGTCCGCGGGAGAGGTAGTGCGGCTTCTGGTCGAAGCCCCAGTACTGGCGGTTGACGTCGCTGAATACGTTCGGGTGCAGCAGCGCGTGGTACAGCGCGGTGTAGAACGTGGTGCGCTGGTCCGTCGTACCGCCGGTCACCTCGATCCGATCGAGCTGCTTTCGCCACGTCTGCTGGGCTTTTGCGGCTGTGACGGCGACCGACGTGCCGCGCGGGTTCTCGGCGCGCAGGTTCGCGAGCGCGTTGGCGGTGCTGACGTAGGAGATGCCGATCCGCATGGTCACCTTGTCGCCTGCGAATCCCACGTAGCCGCCGGAGCCCTTGTTCGGCGGCATCCAGCCGTCGGCGCCGTACGTCGTACCGCCGCTCGCCTGAGCGCTCCCCGGCGTGACCGTGGTGTCGGTCCAGGTGCCCTGGTTCTTGAACGGCTGGTCGAACTCGGCGACGAAGTGCAGGGTGTAGTAGCTGTGCCGTCCGACGCTGGCCAGGTAGCCGCAGAAGTTCCCGCTGGCCACCGACCCGCTGACGGTCCGGTGCGCGGCGTCGATGCTGATGTTCGCGTCACTCGACCCGACCTCGGAGTTCGACGTACGGAACATGAGCGTCTTGGCCTTGTCGGCCGGGAAGGTGAAGGCGGCCGACCCGGTGCGCGTCGTCGCCGCGAGCTCGGCCGTCACACCTGAGTCGAGCCCGACCTTGTAGTAGCCGGGCTTGGCGACCTCGCTGGCGTGGCTGTAGGTCGACGCGTAGACCTCGTCCTTCGCGTCGCTCTGCGGCGAAGTCGTCACGTCGCCGGCCAGCGGGAAGATCGGGATATCGCCCGACCCGCCCGCGCAGCCGGTCCCGCTCATATGCGTCAGGCTGAAGCCGCGGATCCTGGTCGCGGAGTACAGGTACCCGCCCGGCGCGGCGGTCCGGTACGCGTTCCCCCGGCTCGTCTCCGGGCTGAACGAGAACATGCCGAACGGCAGGACAGCACCCGGAAACACGTTCCCGGCATTCGTCGTACCGATCAACGGATCCACCTGCTCGGTCGGATCGAGCGAACTACTGGTGATCCGGCTGCTCCCGGTCACCTCCGGCGTACGCAACCCGGCCACCGTCGGATCCGGCGGCGTCGCCGTCGTCGGGTGCCGAGCTTCGCCGACCGGCGACGGCGTAGGCACGGCTCGAGCCAGGGACGGGAGACCTGCAATCAGAACGCCGGCAAGCAGAAGACTCACACGACGGGACACCACAGAACGACGCATGGGCAGACCAACCTCGGGGCGGAGTGAGCTGGACAATGTGACATCGTTGTCAGCAACAAATACCCGGCTACCCACCGCACGTCAAGCACTACAGCAAGTTCCGCAACCATCCATCGAAGGCCGGACGGTGAGGTTGGGGAGGATCTCCTGCCCGATCCGGGACAGGATCCTCCCCAACCACTTCGGACCTTTCAGGCGTCCTTTGCCGGCCAGGGGGTGTCGGCTGGGCGGAGGGTGTCGAAGCCGGGGCCGTTGAGGGCTGTCCAGGCGGCCAGGGCGCCCATGATGAGGATGGGGTTCTGGAGGTGGCCGGCCAGGGCGGCTGCGACTACGTCCAGGAGCGGGGCCCAGACCGTTTCCATGTCGGCCTCCTCGTGGAGGCGTTCGAAGGACTCGTCGGCGGGTGAGAGGTCGCGGGCCAGGAAGATCCGGACCGCCTCGTTCGTCAGGCCGGGTGAGGTGAACGCGTCGACCAAAATGCGCCAGTCGGCGGCCTTGGTCGCGGTCTCCTCCCAGAGCTCGCGCTCGGCACCCAGGCGGTACTGCTCCCCCTGCACGTCGAGCAGCCCGGCCGGCGCCTCCAGCAGCTTGTAGCCGACCGGATGACGGTACTGGCGCACCAGCAGCATCCGGTTGTTCTCGTCCAGCGCGACCACACCGACGGCCCCGGGATGGACGACGACATCCCGCACGAACTGCTCACCGCCGGGCGGCTCGATGGTGTCGCGGCGGACCGAGATCACCCGGCCGGTCTCGTGCACGGTCTCCGACGCGGACACCGGCCAGCGCTCGGGCTGATCCGCCAGCCCGGCGCCGAACCGCAGCTCGGGGTAGTCCGTCATCGAGCCTTGACCGTCTCGGCCTTGGCAGCCTTCTTGGCGGCCGGCTTCGGGTCCTCGACCGGGAGCCTGGACTCGCGCTGCCGGTCGAGCGCAGCCGCGACCAGGCCGGAGAACAGTGGGTGCGGCTTGGTTGGCCGCGACCGCAGCTCCGGGTGCGCCTGGGTGGCCACGAAGTACGGGTGCACGGACCGCTCCAGCTCGATGAACTCGACCAGCTCGTTGTCCGGGGACAGCCCGCTGAACACCAGCCCGGCGGTCTCCAGCTTGTCCCGGTACGCGTTGTTGACCTCGTAGCGGTGCCGGTGCCGCTCCTGCACCGACGGGGCGCCGTACAGGTCGCGGACGATCGAGCCGTCGGCCAGGTTCGCCGGGTACAGCCCGAGCCGCATCGTGCCGCCCATGTCCCCGGTGCCGGAGACGATGTGCTTCTGCTCCTCCATGGTCGCGATCACCGGCTGCTCGGCGTCCGGGTCGAACTCGCTGGAGTTCGCCTGGTCCAGGCCGGCCAGGTGCCGCGCGACCTCGATCACCATGCACTGCAGGCCGAGGCACAGCCCGAGGATCGGCACGCCCTGCTCCCGGGCGTACCGGATCGCGCCGATCTTGCCCTCGATCCCGCGCACCCCGAAACCGCCCGGGATGCAGATCGCGTCGACGTCGCCGAGCAGCCGGGCCGCGGCCTCGGGCGTGGCGCACTCGTCGGAGGCGATCCAGCGCAGGTTCACCTTGGCGTCGTTGTCGAACCCGCCGGCGCGCAGCGCCTCGGCGACCGACAGGTACGCGTCCGGCAGGTCGATGTACTTGCCGACGAGCGCGACCGTGACGTCGTCCTTCGGGTGGTGCACGACCCGCAGCAACTCGTCCCAGCGGGTCCAGTCGACGTCGCGGAACGGCAGGTTCAGGCGGCGGACGACGTACGCGTCGAGGCCCTCGGCGTGCAGCACCTTGGGGATGTCGTAGATCGACGGCGCGTCCGGCGCCGCGACCACGGCCTCGGTGTCGACGTCGCACATCAGCGAGATCTTCCGCTTCACACCGTCCGGGATCGGCCGGTCGGAGCGGCAGACGACCGCGTCCGGCGCGATACCGATCGAGCGCAGCGCGGCGACCGAGTGCTGGGTCGGCTTGGTCTTCAGCTCGCCGCTCGGCGCGAGGTACGGGACCAGCGAGATGTGCAGGAAGAACACGTTGTCCCGGCCGACGTCGTGGCGGACCTGGCGGGCCGCCTCGAGGAACGGCAGCGACTCGATGTCGCCGACCGTGCCGCCGATCTCGTGCAGGACCACGTCGACGTCCGGGCCCGCCATCGCGAGCATCCGTTCCTTGATCTCGTTGGTGATGTGCGGGATCACCTGGACGGTGTCGCCGAGGTACTCGCCGCGGCGCTCCTTGGCGATCACGCTGGAGTACACCTGGCCGGTGGTCACGTTCGCCACGGCGGACAGGTCACGGTCCAGGAAGCGCTCGTAGTGGCCGATGTCCAGGTCGGTCTCGGCGCCGTCGTTGGTGACGAACACCTCGCCGTGCTGGAACGGGTTCATCGTGCCGGGATCGACGTTGAGGTACGGATCCAGCTTCTGCATGGTGACCCGGATGCCGCGCGCCGTCAGCAGACTGCCGAGGCTGGACGCCGTCAGTCCCTTGCCGAGACTGGAGGCCACGCCGCCGGTGACGAATACGTGCTTGGTCTGCTGGGAATTCAAAGCCCTGTCCACGGGCCTCCAGCCTACCGCTTGTCAACCACCGGTCGCGACGAGACCCGCGTAGATGTCGAGCAGATTCTTCGCCACCGCGTCCTCGTCCATCCACCGGGCGGCCAACTCGCGGCCACGTGTCCGCATAGCGTTCGCGGTGTCGGGCTCCGCCAGGACCGCCCGGACGCCGTCCGCCAGCCCGTCCACGTCACCGGGAAACGCCAGGACAGCGCTGTCGCCGACGAGTTCGGGCACGCCGCCGACCGCGGTCGACACCACGGGTACGCCGACCTGCATCGCCTCCTGCAGCACCAGCGCGCGGGCCTCCCAGTGCGATGTGAGCAGAAACACATCGGCCGCACCGAGCAGATCGGCCACGTCGCCGCGATGGCCGAGCAGCCGGACGGGGAGTTGCTCCGCGTCGATCCGCGCCTGCAGGTTGTCCCGCAGCGGCCCGTCACCGACGACGACGAACACAGCGTCCGGAGTCGACTCGTGGACGCGGGCAGCCACGGACAGCAATGTCGGGTAGTCCTTCTGCGGCGCCAGACGACCCACCGTGAGCACGACACGACGGTCGCCGAGGCCGAGATCCCGGCGTACCTCTGCACGCGGCGTCCGGATCTGTGGCATCGCCGGAGCGGCGACAGGTGCGAGCTGCGCGTTGCGGGCGCCAAGGCTCCTGGCGAGCTCCACGAGGTCGCTGGACGCGCCCAGAGTCACGTCGGCGCCTCTGGCAACCAGCCGCTGTCCCATCCGCATCACGAGGCCCTTGGGGCCGGGCGTGATCACCGCGTTGTGCCAGGTGACGACCAGCGGGCGCAGCCTCGACCGGTCGCGCAGCGCGGTCATGCCGGCGCGGTAGCCGTGCGCGTGGATCACGTCGCAGCCACGCAGCCCCGCGGCCTGGGAGACGACCGTCGCCGGAGCGAAGTCGAAGTGCTCGGCCGTGCCCGGCGGGGCGCACACCAGCACCTCGTGACCGGCGCTCACGAACCGCGGCACCAGCGAGGCGACATGCTGCCCGATGCCGCCCCGCGACTCCGCGAGCAGCAGCCCGATCCTCATGGTTTCTCCCGTCGAACGAGTGCGCGGGCGTCCGCGCGATCCAATGCAAACACGACCACGGCGTACACGACGACGACAGCCAGCCCGGAGAGTACGGCGAACACCACCGCCTTGCCCGGACCGGCGTCTCCGGCCGGTACGGAGACGGCCCAGCCCGCCGCGCCGGCCAGCGCAGCACCTGTCAGCGCGGCCAGCGTCGCACGGGGCAGCCCTGCGAGCGCTCCGCCTCCCGCTTCGCGCCAGAGGGCCAGCAGCAGTACGACGGCGCCGGCCACCATCCCGACCGACATGGCCGCCGCCAGGGCAGGTACTGCGGCCCACTGGGCAGTCAGCACCACACCGGCAACCGCGACGAGCACCCACGCACCAGAGGTCACGACTGCGACCTCACGCCCGCGATGTCGTGCATAGAGCACCCGACCGGCATGCATCAGTACGGCGAACCCGATCGCCGCTGGTGCGAAGAACAGCAACGCGTCGACCAGCGCCGACGCCCGCGACTCCTGCACGGCGCCGTCGTCGTACGCGAAGATCCGCGCGACCGGCACCGCCGTACCGACGAGCAGTGCGGCACCGGCTCCACCCGCCAGCATGACCGCTCGCGTAGAGGCCGCCGCGTAGCGGTCGAAGCCCTCCCCTGACTGGAAGGCTGCGGCCAGCCGCGGGAAGACGGCCGTGGTGATCGGCACAGCCAGCACCGCGTACGGCAGCAGGTAGACCGCGTTTGCCCAGGTGTAGACAGCGATGCTGCCTGCCACGCCACGGTGGTTGGCCAGGTACGTCGTGACGACGAAGGTGAGCTGTTGCGCGACAAGTACGGCCAGGCCGGCGACTGCGAGCTTCCGCAGGACCGGTCCGACACCGGGGTCGAGTCTTAGCGTCGGTCTGATCGGCAGGCGAAGCACGAGCATCGGGACCAGCACTGTCAGCGCAAGAGCGAGCACACCAGCTGTGGTACCCCAGGCCAAAAGGTCGGTCGCGCCTTGCGAAGCACTGTCCGCATTCGGTGCCGCCGCGGCGAACAGGAAATACGTGCCGACGACGACCAGGCTAGAGATCAGCGGGGCCCAGGCACCGGCCGCGAAACGCTTGTGGGACTGGAGAACGGCCGTGGCAACCACCGCCACGGCGTACCCGAAGACCTGCGGTACGAAGATGGCCAGCATCCGGGTCGCGGTCGCCGTCGACGAGCCGCAATCCGCGCCGGGGTCCAGCATCGCGTCGGTGTACTGCCCGGCCAGAAGCCAAGCCAGCAAGGCGACCGGGGCCAGCAGCACGAACGACCAGGACAGCAACGCCCCGATGATCCGCCCCTGCGCCGCCCGGTCCCCGCGCGCCACCGGCCCGGCCAGCACCGGAATCACCGCACCCGCAAGCGCTCCGCCGGCGACGACTTCGAACAGGATGTTCGGCAGCTGGTTCGCCGTCGTGTAAGCCTCGGCCAAACAGCCGGCACCGACGGTCTTGGAGAAAACCAGCCACCGCCCGAACCCGACAACCCGCGCCAGAACAGTGACGGCCGCGACAATCAGAGCAGCGCGGGCGAGTCTGCTCACCTGGGGCGTCGGCCCCACTGGTCGATCTTGTCGAGCACGGGGGTGTCGGCGATCACCTTGGTGAAGCTGACCTTCTCGCTGGCCAGGTTCAGGCCGACGACGGCCGCCAGGACGAGGGTCTTGAGCGGACGCGGCAGCGACGCAGCGAGCGCCGTGCCGGTGA
Source organism: Kribbella sp. NPDC003557 (assembly GCF_040610805.1). Lineage (NCBI taxonomy): Bacteria > Bacillati > Actinomycetota > Actinomycetes > Propionibacteriales > Kribbellaceae > Kribbella > Kribbella sp. NPDC003557. The sequence goes on along the minus strand of NZ_JBEXMY010000013.1, from coordinate 13,286 downwards.
TGGCGCCCAGACCGTTCGCGCCGCAGTCGCCCAGCATCGAGCGTTCGCCGAGGTCGGACGGCGCGGACGCGGCCGCGGCACCGACGACGGCGGCGGCCGGACCGCTCACGACCGCCAGCGGCGCGTTCACCGCGGCGACAGCCTTCAGCGCACGGCCCGGACGCAGGTCGAGCAGGTTGGTGAGGTTCGCCGTGCCGGCGATCAGGGCGCCGTCGGCAACGACCCCGGCGACAGCCTGCACGCCACGCGACTTCCGCGGCAGCAGCGCCGCGGCCGCGATCCCGGCCGCGCCGACACCGAGGATCTTCACCGCGCCGCTCGTCACCTCACCGCGCTTCAACGCGCTCAGGTGACCGCGGAAACCCTTCGCCTGCGTGGTTCCGCGCAAGTCGTCGTACGCACCGACCGCGCCCGACACGGCACCGGCGACCAGGGCGGCCGTCTTCACCTTGCCGTTGCCGCGCGACGCCGCGACACCGGCCAGCGCGCCGAGCACCGCCACCGGGCCCTCGAGCAGCGTCACCGGCTCACCGCGGTGGTTGGTGCGCACGAACGGCTCCCGGTTCTCCTTCGGCAGCTTCTCCGCCGCGCGCTCCAGCCCGGCGGTAGCGGCCGCGGCGATGGCGGCGCTGAGAATTCCCACGTCAGTTGTCCTTAGTCTGTACGGCCGACGGCGCGACGCCGTTCTTCGCGTTGATCGCGCCGTACTGCCCCGCCTTGCCTTCCGCCTGCTCGACCAGCGAGAAGACGACCGTTGCCTGTCCGGCGGGGATGTCGGCCACGTCCACCGAGGAAACGATCTTGGTGGCCTCGGAGTCACTCCGCAAGGCCTTGAGCAGTCCGCCGTCGCCCGCGGTCGCCGGCGTCCCCGCGACCACGGCACCGCCGCTGCCGGTGTCCAGGCCCTCGATGAAGTCGACACTGTCGTTGTACGCCGAGTTGTCCGGCAGCGGCGTCGGCGGCTTCGCCGCGATCACCAGCACCAGCGTCGCCCGGTCCTTGATCTGCGACGGCTTCAGCGACAGCAGCTTCGCGCCGGTCATCCCGCTGATCACCTTGGTCGAGTCGGCGTCGCCGGTCTTGCCGTCCTCCTTGGCCGCGATCCCGCGGGCGAGCAGCAGCCCGGCCCGCTGGTACGTCGTGCTGTCGGTCGGGATGTCCATGTCCGCGGTGACCAGCTGGTTGACCAGCGTCTCGACGAGCTGCCGCTGCCCGGTGTCGAACAGCTTCGTGTCCAGCGCGACCTTGGTGCTGACGACGGCGCCGGCCTTCTCGACCTCGTCCTGCACGCTGTTGGTCAGGTCGTTGTCCGCGTTCGGCATCGTGACGATCGCGATCTTCTTGTTCGCCAGCTTGCCGCTCGTCATCCCGGCGGTGACCTTCGCGACGTAGTCGTCGCGGTACTTGTCGAGCGCCTTCACCTGCACCAGCTCGGCCCGGGCGTCGGCCAGCTGCTGCCGGTCCTTCTCGGCCTGGCTGGCGACGAAGTCCTTGCCGGTGCTCTTCAGCGGCCCGGCGCCGAGCACCACACCGGCGCCCAGGGCGAAGAAGATCGCCACGATCGAGACGATGTGGTAGCGAAAGTCGATCACGTGAACAGCTCCCGGATCCAGTAGACGAAGTCGCTCCAGCGCGCCCGCAGGATCGACCAGACGACGTCGTCGGCGCCGATGGCGACCATCGCCACCCCGACCGCGAACAGGCCGGCCACCATCAACGCGACCACCTGCAGCGTCGAGACCCGGCTGCGGTACAGCCGGCCGACGCCCTTGGCGTCCACCAGCTTGGCACCGACCCGCAACCGGGTGATGAACGTGCTGGCCATACCGGAGCGCCCCTTGTCGAGGAACTCCACCAGCGAGTTGTGGGTGCCGACCGCGACGATCAGCGACGCGCCCTTGGAGTCGGCCAGCAGCATCGCGACGTCCTCGCTGGTCCCGGTGGCCGGGAACTCGATCGACTCGACACCGAGCCGCTCCAGCCGCTCCGAGCCCGGCGCGCGGCCGTCGCGGTACGCGTGCACGACCACCTCGGCGCCCGACTTCAGCGTGTCGTCCTTCACCGAGTCCATGTCGCCGACGATCAGGTCCGGGGCGTACCCGTTCTCGACCAGCGCGTCCGCGCCGCCGTCGACCCCGATCAGCACCGGCCGGTACTCACGGATGTAGGGCTTCAGCGCGACCAGGTCGTCGCGGTAGTCGTACCCGCGGACCACGATCAGGACGTGCTTGCCTTCCATCGGCGTGTGGATCTCCGGCACGCCGACGCCGTCGAGCAGCAGGTCCTTCTCGCGGCGCAGGTACTCCAGCGTGTTCGCGGTGAAGGCCTCGAGCTGCGTGGACAGCCCGGCGCGCGCGTCGTCCATCAGCTGCGCGACCGATTGGCTGTCCTGCGACAGGCCCTTCGCGACCACCTCCTGGCCGCGGTACAGCGTGCCCTCGTCGAGCCGCACCTGCTCGCCCTCGTGCAGGACCGAGAACACCTCGCGGCCGACGCCGTCGACGAGCGGGATACCCGCTTCGACGAGGATCTCCGGGCCGAGGTTCGGGTACCGGCCGCTGATCGAGTCGGCCACGTTCACCACGGCGGCGACCCGGCAGTCGACGAGGGCCTCGGCGCTCACCCGGTCCAGGTCGACATGGTCGATGACCGCGATCTCCCCCGGCTTGAGCCGTTTGGTGAGATTCTTGGTACGCCGATCCAGCCGGACCACGCCGGTGATGCCGGGCAGTTCAGTGGGTCGTGCTCTCCGCAGGCTGGGCAGTTTCATCGCACCCTCATCCTGCCATGTCAAGAGCCCTCTCCCGGCTCATTTACCCGGCGAGGGACTTGTTCACGCACTGAAATAACAGTGACTGTGCGTCAAATCATCCTTTTGAACGACTCTTCCGTCGCGGTTTGTGGCGCTCGGCCGCCAGCGCGAGCAGCTCCTCGGCATGCGCCTGCGCGGCGTCGGAGTTCTCCAGGCCGGCCATCATCCGGGACAGCTCCTTCAACCGGGCGTCGTCGTCGAGCGCGACCAGACCACTCGTGGTGACGGACCCGTCGTCGCTCTTCAGGACGACGGCATGACGGTCCGCGAACGCCGCGACCTGCGGCAGGTGGGTGACCACGATCACCTGCGCCTTCTCCGCCAGCCGGGCCAGCCGCTTGCCGACCTCGACCGCGGCGCGGCCGCCGATCCCGGCGTCGATCTCGTCGAACACCAGCGTCGGCACCGGGTGCGTGTCGGACAGGATCACCTCGAGCGCCAGCATCACCCGGGACAACTCACCGCCGGACGCCGCCTTCTGCAGCGGGCGGGCCGGACTGCCCGGGTTCGCCGCGAAGCAGAACTCGACCTCGTCGATGCCGAACGGGCCGGGCGTGGTCTCGTGCACCTCGACCGACAGCTTCGCGTGCGGCATCGCCAGCCCGGTCAGCTCCTCCGACACCGCGACGCCGAGCCGCTCGGCCGCCTCGATCCGGGCCTCCCGCATCTGCCGGCCGAGGTCGGCGAGCGTCGCGTCCAGCTCGGCCAGCTCGGCCGTCAACTGCTCCACCCGCTCGTCGCTGCCGTCGAGCTCGGCCAGCCGCTCGGCCGACCGCTTCGTCCACTCGATGACCTCGTCCACGGTGCCCTGGTCGGCGCCGTACTTGCGCACGAGGTTGGTGAGCAACGCCCGCCGCTCGCTCACCACCGCCAGCCGGGCCGGATCCGTGTCGACATCAGCGGCGTACGACGAGAGCTCCTGCGCCAGGTCGGCCGCGAGGTAGCCGAGCTCGCCGGCTCGATCGGCCAGCTCCGCGAGCTTCGCGTCGTGCTCACGCTCCCCGTCCAGAACCTGTTTCGCCAACGCCAGCAGGCCGAGCACGTCATTCGGCCGGGTGGCGTCGAGGTCCTCCGACGCCAGCGCGTCGGCCGCCGTCGTCGCCGCGGTCCGCAGACCGTCGGCGTACGCGAGGCGTTCTTCCTCGGCCGCGAGCTCGGCGTCCTCACCGGGCAACGGCTCGGCCTTCGCGACCTCGTCCAGGCCGAACCGCAGCAGATCAGCCTCGGCGAGGCGCTCGCGCTCGCGGGTGGTCAGCTCGGTCAGCTCGGCCTCGACGTCGCGGTGCCGCTTGTACGCCGCGGAGTACTCCTGCAGCGGCACCAGGACCGCCTTGCCCGCAAAGGTGTCCAGCGTCTCGCGCTGCCGCGCCGGCTGCAGCAGCCGCCACTGGTCGGCCTGTCCGTGGATCGCGACGAGATCGCCGGAGACCTCCCCCAGCACCGACACCGGGACGGACGCGCCACCGAGAAAGGCTCGCGACCGCCCCTCCGACGACAGCTCGCGCGCGATCAGCAGCTCGTCGTCGTCGAGCTCACCGCCACGGTCCTCCGCCTGCTGCACGATCGCCCGCGGTACGGCGCTCGCGCGGCCCTCCACGCGGGCGCGGCGCGTCCCGTGCCGCACCAGACCGCTGTCGGCGCGGCCGCCGAGCAACATGTTCACGCCGGTCACGACCATCGTCTTGCCGGCCCCGGTCTCGCCGGTGACGGCGGTGAAGCCCGGGTCGAGGTCCAGCGTCGCGTCCTCGATCACGCCCAGCCCGGTGATGCGGATCTCCGAAAGCATCAGTTCTCCTGTTGACCGTTGCTGCCGTTGCGTTTGCGCTCGGCGGCCCCACGCCAGCCGAGCACCGGGAGGTCGAACTTCGCCACCAGCCGGTCGGTGAACGGCGCCTCGTGGGCCCGGGCCAGCCGGACCGGCACCGAACCACGCCGGACCTGGATCTCGGCGCCGGGCGGCACCTCGACCATCCGCCGGCCGTCACACCACAGCACGCCGCGCCCGTGCCAGGACGGGACCAGCTCGATCGACAGCCGCGACGTCGGCGCCACCACGATCGGCCGCGAGAACAGCGCGTGCGCGCTCAGCGGCACCAGCAGGATCGCCTCGACCTCCGGCCAGACGATCGGCCCGCCGGCCGAGAACGCGTACGCCGTACTGCCGGTCGGGGTCGCGACCACGACACCGTCACAGCCCCACCGCGACAGCGGCCGGTCGTCCACCTCGACCAGGACCTCGAGCATCTTCTCCCGGGCGGCCTTCTCGACACTCGCCTCGTTCAGCGCCCAGGTCTCGAAGATCAGGTTGCCGTCGAGCCGGACGTCGACGGCCAGCGTCATCCGCTCCTCGACCGTGTAGCTGCGGTCCACCACCACCTGGACGATCCGCTCCAGGTCGTCGACCTCGGCCTCGGCCAGGAACCCGACATGGCCCAGGTTCACCCCGAGCACCGGTGTGCCGTGCGGGCGGGCGAGCTCGGCGCCGCGCAGGATCGAGCCGTCGCCGCCGAGCACCATGATCAGCTCGACGTCGTTGGCGGCCTTCTCCGGGTCGTCGACGATCTCGGCCGGGTCGAGCTTGAGCTCGTCGGCCTCGCCGCCGAGCAGCCGGACCAGCATCCCGGCGCCGGTCAGCAGCCGGTGCGCGTCGCGGGCCACCTCGACCGCCTGCTCCCGGCCGGTGTGCGTCACCAGCAGCACGCGCCGCGGCTCGTGCTCAGCCACCCTGCCTCCCACTCACTGTGGACCGCGCTCGATCGCGGTTTGCAGCATCGTCTCATCGAGAGGCGGTGCTTCCCTGCGTATCCACAGGAAGTATTCGACATTTCCTGACGGTCCAGGCAACGGGCTGGCCGCGACACCCTCGATCCCCCAGCCCAGCTCGTGCGCCTTGGCGGCGACATTCCTGACCGCGTCCGCGCGGAGTTCGGGGTCCCGGACGACTCCGCCCTTGCCGAGCCGCTCCTTGCCGACCTCGAACTGGGGCTTCACCATCAGCACCAGATCGCCGTCCGGCGTCACCACGCCGATCAGCGCGGGCAGCACCAGCGTGAGGCTGATGAAGCTCAGGTCGCTGACCACGAGGTCGACCGGTTCGCCGCCGATGTCGGCCGGGGTCAGCGTCCGGACGTTCGTCCGGTCCATCACCGTGACCCGCTCGTCGGTCTGCAACGCCCACACCAGCTGGCCGTACCCGACGTCGACGGCGATCACGTGCGCGGCCTCGTTGCGCAGCAGTACGTCGGTGAAACCGCCGGTCGACGCACCGGCGTCGAGCGCGCGACGGCCCTTGACCCGCACCGCCGGAAACGCCTCGAGCGCGCCGATCAGCTTGTGCGCGCCGCGGCTCGCGTAGCCGGGGTCCTCGTGCTCCGACGTGTCGACGACGATCGGGGCGTCCGCACCGACCCCGGTCGCGGGCTTGCCGGCCACCGTTCCCGAAACCTTCACCTTGCCGGCCGCGATCAGCTCGCTCGCGTGCTCACGTGAGCGGGCGAGCCCACGCCGGACCAGCTCGGCATCGAGTCGCGACCGCTTGACTCCTTTGGCCACTCGGGGTTTCCGGCTATCCCCGCTCGCCCTGCTCGGCGTCGGCCTCGACCAGGGCGGTCTGGAGCCGCTCGTGCAGGTCGGCGTACACCTCGCCGTGCTCGCTCACCGGCTTGTCCCGCAGCTCGTCCAGGCGCCCCATGGTCTCCTCGACCAGCGGGTGGCCGCCCTCCTCTGCCGGGTCCTCCGCGGAGCCTGCGTGGAAGGAGTGTTCGTGTTCCTCGCCGGGGGCACGGGCGAACTCCGGGCCGAACTCGACCTCCGCGGGGTCGACGTGCTCGGCGGGGTGCTCAGCGGCGTCCTGGGCACCGGGCTCGGTGTCGTAGTCGGGGTGGGTCTGCGGCTCGTCGTAACGGTCCGGCTCCTGACCGGGCTCGACGTCCGGGTCCACGTCCGGTGGGAACTGCTCGCCGGGATGCTCGGTCATGTCAGGCCTTCTTCGCGGTCTTCTTCGCCGGAGCCTTCTTGGCCGCCTTCTTCGCCGGGGCGCTCTTCTTGGCCGCCTTCTTCGCAGCCTTCTTGGCCGGAACCGGAGCGTCGACCACGGTCGCCTCGACGACGTCGTCCACGTCGTCCAGGCCAGGCGCCGGCTCGGCGACCCGCTCGGACGCGGCGGCGTGCGCCTCGGCGAGCTCGGTCTCCAGCGCCTTCACCCGGCGGGTGAGCGCCGCGACCTCCTCGGAGCGCACGAACCCGAGCCGCGCGACCGCGCCCTCGACCTCGTTCGACACGATCGCCTGCAGCAGCTGCCGGTTGCTCTTGCTGGTGGCAACGATCTCGTCGGCCAGCTCACTCGCTCTGCTGGTCAGCGCGTCCGCTCCGGTCTGCTGCAGCAACGCCTTCGCAGCCGTCTGGGCCTTCTGCTTGGTGACCTCGGTCAAGCCGCTCGCCAGTTGTACGTAGCCGCGCAGTGCGTCCAACACCATGACTGCCTCCTCGCATCGTCCCCAGCAACGGTATCGCCTCGCCGCCGCAATACCAGCCACCCCCGTGGTCCGGGCCCTACTTGTCGAGCCCGATGCGGTGCAGGGCGGCGTCCAGGGCGATGGAGTCGGCCGTGGGCGCTGGCTTCGGGCGGGGGCGGCGACCTCGGGTGGCCTTGGTGGGCTTGGGCGGTTCGGCGGGCGCGTCGACCGCGGCCCAGACCGCCGACAGGATCGCGCGGAGTCCGTCGTACGGCGCGCCCTCGCCCTTCACGGCAACGGCGTTGTTCACGACCTCCGCCGTCCAGCCGCCCGAGGTGTGCTTCGCGCCCTCGACGGTCACGCCGGCCTGCTTCTCGGCCAGCGCACCGAGCCCGGCCGCGACGTACGTCGGGCGCTGGTGCCTCGGCGCCCGCGCCAGGTCGTACGCGTCGTTGACGCCGGTCGCCACCCACAGGCTCGCGATGCCGACCGCGTTCGCGCCCTCGATGTCGGAGTCCAGCCGGTCCCCGATCATCAACGGCCGCTGGGCTTCCAGCCGCTCGATGCTGGTCTCCAGCAGCGGCGGCTCGGGCTTGCCGGCGACCACCGGGTCCACGTCGACAGCGGCCCGGACCGCCTGCACCAGCGTGCCGTTGCCCGGCGCCTTGCCGCCCGCGGTGGGGATCGTCAGGTCGAGGTTCGTCGCGAACCACTTCGCGCCCTCGTTGATCGCGTGCGCGCCGTCGGCGAGCATCACCCAGTTCACGTCCGGGTGGAAGCCCTGCACGACGGCGACCGGCCGCGCGTCGCTCGACCGCACCGGCGTCAGCCCGTACTCCTCGAGCGCGACGTGCAGCCCCTCGCCGCCGACCACGAGCACCGGGGACCCCTTGGGGAACTCGCTCGCGATCAGCTTCGCGGCCGCCTGCGCCGAGGTGACGACGTCGTCGGCGATCACGTCCAGCCCGAACGACGCGAGGTGCTCGGCAACGACCCGGGCCGGCCGGCTCGCGTTGTTCGTGATGTACCCGATCCGCATGCCTTCCTTGGCGGCCTTGCGGAGGTTCTCCGGCGCGTCCGGGACCGGATCCGGGCCGACGTACACGACGCCGTCCAGGTCCAGCAGCGCCACGTCGTACCGGCTCGCGAGCGGTTCGTCACACGCCGACAGCGGCTGCGGCGATTGACGTTCCGCGCTCATGCTTCACCCCGTACGATTCCGCGCATGCCGGATGCCAGGGCGGTGCTGCGACTCGACCCACTGCGTGCCTGGCGGTTCGTCGCGGGCAAGGTGAGTGCGCTCGGCGCGGTCACGTCGCCGCCGTACGACGTGCTGGAACCCGCCATCGTCCGGCGGCTGACTGATTCTGATCTGCACAACATGGTGAGGCTCATCCTTCCACGCGATCCGGACCTCGGCCCGGCCCGGTACGACGAACCCGCGCAGCGGCTCGCCGGGTGGCAGCGGGACGGCGTCGTGGTGCAGGACGAGCGGCCCGCGTTGTACGTGTACGAGCAGCGCCTGGGGAACGCCGTACTGTGCGGGCTGGTCGGTTCGCTGCGCCTGGACCCGACGCGTCAGGTGGTGCTGCCGCACGAGGACGTGATGCCGCACTGGGTCGACGACCGGCTACGGCTGATGGAGGCCACGGACGCCGACCTGGAGCCGATTCTGCTGGCCTACGCGGACGGGGGCGCGGCCAGCGATGCTGTGGACGCGGCGCGGTCCGGCGAGCCGTGGCTGGAGGCTGAGACGTACAACGGCGCCGAGCACACCATCTGGCGGATCGACGACCCTGCGGTGCTGGCGACGATCGAGGCGGAGCTCGCCAAGCACGAGGCGGTCATCGCGGACGGGCACCACCGGTATGCGGCGTACCTGGAGCGCCAACTGCGGGAGCCGTACCGGCCGAGCGCTGACGTCGGTCTGGCGATGCTGGTCGACTACGTCCGGCATCCGTTGACGCTGGACCCGATCCACCGCGTTGTGCCGGGTCTTGATCTGGCGACAGTGCAGTCCCGTACGCCGTCCGACTGGCAGGTGCGGCCGGGCCGCGCGGAGGGTGACCCGGACCGGATCTCAGTCACCGACGGTTCCAGCTGGCTGACTCTTCACACCACTTCCCCGGCGCCCTGGGTGACGTTGTTGCACGATGTGCTGTTGCCGGCGTGGGGTGTGGTCGAGGACGACATCACGTTCCATCACACGCTGGCCGACGCGCTGGCGCTGGCTGGCCCTCAACAGGCCGCTGTAGAGCTCACAGCTCCGCGGATGGACCAGGTACTGCGGTCAGCCGCGCTCGGCGTTGCCCTGCCGCAGAAGGCGACGTCGTTCGGCCCCAAGCCGCGGGTGGGTCTGCTGTTCCGGACGCTGTGAGGGGTCAGGGCCGGTGGTACAGGCTGAGGAACTGCTCGCGAAGCGGCTTCCGCGCGGCCCTGTGGCGCTCTGTGAGCCGTCCGAGGGTGAAAGAGAGCTCCGGGTCGTCCTGAGCGGCTGCGTCGACTGCCATGGCAGTCAGGGCGTCTGCCGCGGCGCAGTGGTCCTGGTGCTGGCCCAGTAGCTCCTGGTACGTCGCTGCGTGTGCTGCGGTGGCTCTTGCTTCGTCACCGAGTACGGACGCGCTGGTGTCGGCGGCGTACCGGACTCGCTTCGCCAGCAACCGCACCTCGTGCCAGTCGTCGTCGGACGTCCAGGGCTTGAGCTTGTCGGCTTCCTGGGTGAACTTGACCGTGGCGGATCGCAGGAGCTGCGGGAGGACCTCGCTGCAGGGCTTGGCTGCCTTGGCGTTGAGGTCGGGGCCCGCCGCGACGGCTTCGATGGTGGTGAGCAGGGCCTGGGTGGATTCGCCGAGGACGACCTCGGCGGAGCGGGCCGCGGCGCGCTCCAGGCCGAGTGTGAGGGTGGTCAGGATCGTGTCGACGTGCTCCTGGTTGTCCTCGCTGCTGGCGCTCTCGCGGACGAGTTCGGCGATCACCTCGAGGTCACGCGCTTCGCCACAGGCCTGTGCGAGCGCCGCCAGGTCCGCGCGCAGGTCGGTCGCCCAGTCCCCTGCCAGCAGCTTGCGGAACAGCTTCAGGTCGCTCCGCAGCCGCCGGCAGGACACCCGGACCTGATGAATGGCGTCGTCCTCGCCGTTCTCCACCATCCCGACAGCCTTCTCGAGCCGGCGCGCGCCTTTGGCGAGCGCCGCCCCCACCAGCGCCCCCACCGCGTCGCCGGCCACCGGTGCGCTCGCAACCCCCACGCGCTACTCCTCGCTGCTCTTGGACTCCCCGTCCGACTCCCCATCGTCGTCCACCCGAGCCACCCCGTCCACGCCACCCGTGTCACCCACGCCACCGGAAGCCACGCCCGCGTCGACCACATCGCCCGCGTCAGCCGCATCGACGACATCAACCACGCGGTCCCCGTCATCCACGTCTTCCGCGTCTTCTGCGTCGTCTACGTCGTCCAGGTCAGCCGCGTCAGCCGCGTCAGCCGCGTCGACGACGTCGACCGCGTCGTCCAGGTCAGCCGTGTCGGCCACATCGACGACGTCGGCCACATCGTCCGCATCGGCCACATCGCCGGCGTCAGCCGCGTCGTCCGTGTCCTCCACGTCGGCGCTGTCCTCCACGTCGGTGGGGTCGTCGTCCTCGTCCTCGAGGTACTCGTCGTCCAGGACGGTGTCGTCCTCGTCGAGGTCGGTGAACTCGAGGCCTTCGAGCTCGGCGGCGCGCTCGGCCGCCCCGGTCAGGCCGTCACCGTCGACGCCGGCAGCCCGGTGGAACCAGACCAGCGCCTCATCGGTGCGCCCGGCCTCCGCCAACGCATCGGCGTACGCGTACCGCAGCCGCGGCAGCCAGTCCGCCCGCGTCCGCTTGGTCAGCTCCGGCACCTCGAGCATCTGGATCGCCGCCGCGGTCTGCCCCTTGTCACGCCGCGCCCCGGCCGCCACGATCAGCAGCTCGACCTGAGTCGGCTCCGACAGATCGTGGACGTGCTTGTCCTTGGTCAGCGCCAGTGCCTTGTCCGGCCGCCCGAGCGCCCGCTCACAGTCGGCCATCATCGCGAGAACCTCGTGGTTCCCGGTCATCCGCCGTACGGCCCGGAACTCGGTGAGCGCCTCGTCGTAGTGCTCGGCCAGGTACGCCGTGATCGCCACAGCCTCCCGTACGCCGCCGAGCCGCGCAGCCAACCGCCGCGCCGTCCGCGCGTGCTGGTACGCCAGCTCCGGGTCCTCGTCGAGGAACCGCCCCGACGCCACCAGGTGCTGCGCCACCAGGTCGGCGAGCGTACGCGGCAGCGACCGCAGCTCAGCCTTCACCGACCGGTCGAGCTCGGCACCGGTGATCCCTTCCGGAATCTTCGGGTCGTCGCGCCGCGGACCGACCTTCTCCTCGCGCTCCTCCCGCCGGAACCCGCCCCGCCGGTCGTCCCGCCGATCATCACGTCCACCGGACCCACGCCGCTCGTCGCGGCCACCGGTCCGCCCACGCGAATCCCCGGTCGCCGAACGACCCCGCGAGTCACCCCGCTCGTCCCGCCGGAACCCACCACGCTCACCCCGCCCGGGCCCACCGGCCCGAGCCAGCCCACGCCCCCGCGAATCCCCCCGCTCGTCCCGCCGGAACCCACCACGCTCATCACCACGGTCGTCCCGCCGGAACCCACGGTCGTCCCCCGACCGCTCGTCCCGCCGGAACCCCCGCGAGTCCCCACCACGCTCATCCCGCCGCGCACCCCGCGCGTCGTCCCCACGGTCGTCCCGCCGGTACGACCCACCGCTCGCACCACGCTCGTCCCGCCGGTACCCGCCCCGGTCCCCACCGCGCTCGTCCCGCCGGAACCCACCGCGCTCATCACCACGGTCGTCCCGCCGGTATCCACCCCGGTCGTCACCACCACGATCATCGCGCCGGTACCCACCACGGTCGTCGCCACCACGAGCGTCACGCTGGTAGCCACCACGGTCGGTGCCGCCACGGTCGTCGCGCCGGTAGGACCCACGGCTCTCACTACCGCGGTCATCTCGCCGGTACCCGCCCCGGTCCCCACCGCGGTCATCTCGCCGGAAGCCACCGCGGTCGTCGCCGCCACGGTCATCGCGGCGGTAAGACCCGCGGCCCTCACCGCCGCGATCGTCGCGACCGCCGTCGCGCCGCGAGCCGGCTACACCACGGCCCACACCAGGCCCGCGCCCGGACCCACGATCATCCCGCCGGTATCCACCCGCGCGATCATCCCGCCCACCGCGCTCGGACATCTGCCCGCCGAACGGATCCCGCTCAGACTTGTCATCTCCTCGAGAGCCGGCAAACCCCCGCCGGTTCTCGTACGAACTCTCGTCCCGATCCCGGTACGACGAACCACCAGAACGCCCACCGGAGCCACCGGACCGCCCACCGGCAAAACCACCCGGCCGACTCGGCCCACCACTCCGACCACCGGCGCCACCCGCAGAACCGCCACGCCCCGCACCAGACCCCGTACGCCCCGCGCTGGAACCGGTACGACCAGCGCCAGACCCGGTACGACCCGTGCCGGAACCCGTGCGACCAGCCCCGGACCCGCCACCAGAGCCCGAACGACCCGCGCCGCTACCGCTCCAACCAGATCCTGTGCCGCCACGGCCGGCGGCAGAGCCTCCACGACTTCCGCCGCCCGTGCCCGAGCGACCTGCTCCAGGGCCCGTGCGGCCAGTACCTGAGTTCGAGCGACCGGAGTCCGACCGTCCACCACCGGAACCGCCCGAGCGGCCGGCGCCTCCGGAGGAACCGCGACGGTCCCCAGAGCCGGAACGAGGATTGCGAGGTGGCGTAGCCACGGTGACTCCTAACGATGCTGAAGAGCAGTAATCGGACAAACGTTACCGCGCCCGCAGCGGAGGTGACGTCCTGGTCGGCGGCCGCCGACCCTCCACAAATGTTAAGGGCCACCCCGATTGGGGTGGCCCTTAACAGTGTGAATGTCCGGCGGCGTCCTACTCTCCCACGACCTCCCGGTCGCAGTACCATCGGCGCTGGCGGGCTTAACTTCC
>NZ_JBEXMY010000012.1:0-210843 GCF_040610805.1 Kribbella sp. NPDC003557 | reverse complement strand
CTTCGCACTTTCGCTCGAAGCCCCGGGGCAACTCGCCCAACTTTACTGACCCGATTCCAGCCGGTCAAATCGGCTCTTTTCGACCCAGTCCCCCCGCACGACCCAGTGTCCGAAGCCCGCCAAGGCGTACTTCGGCATCCAAGACCTTCAGGGAGTCTGTCGGAGGGCCGGCCGCTTCCGCGTCCCGCGCCTCGCTCCAACAAGCAGGAACTCTACCGGCACATGCGGTGCAAATGCGAATCGGGGTCCCGGTCCCTCTGGTCACTCCACTCTCAGGCGTCTCCGTGACCGACACAGGAGCCCGCTCCACCCTGCCGGAACACCAGCCCGCCGTGCCTGACCTCGAGCTGCGCGTCGACGCAGTCTCCAGCGAAGCGCTCCGCGCACAGCCCGTCTAGCCGCGGCTCCAACCTTCTCGCCGCCGACTTCGCGACGACGGCCGTCCCCTTGCCCAGCCACGCGAGCGCCAGCTCGCAACAAGCCGGCGGCACCCGGCAGCACCCCTGGCGCCAGCCGGAAACCCGTGGCGTCAGTCGTAGCTCCCGGCGCCAGGCGGAAGTGCGCCGGCGATGGCTGGAAACGGATGCACCGCGCCAAGCGGAGGGTGGGTGGGAGCGCGCGCAGCGGACACGCTCAGGAGCGCAGCGACGAAGTAGGCGCCTGCGAAGCGCGCGTGGGGTGCTGGAAAGCCGGAAGGCCGGTCGAGCGGGTGCTCGGCCGGCCTTTCGGGAGGGGTGCTGTGGTTACTTCGTGCCGAAGACCTGGAGCTCGGTCATGTCGGTGAACTGGCAGCCGCCGAAGGCGCCCGCCGGGCAGTTGTTCTGGAAGTCCGGGACCTGCGGGCTGAGCATCCAGAAGCGGACGTACTGGACGCCGGTGGTGTTGCCGGTCGGCGTGACCAGGTTGTACTTGCCGCGGTTGGTGGCGTCGAAGGTGCCCTCGGCCGCGGTGGCCCAGGTGGTGCCGTCGGCCGACGTCTGGATCCGGTACTGACCGGTCGAGGCGCTGCCCGGGTCGCCACAGGTGTTGGACGGGTCGACGTTGAACGCGCTGACGGTGACCGACGCCGGCAGCTTGATGTCGACGTACTTCGGCACCATCTGGTTGGTCGGGGTGCCGTTGTCGTCACCGGTGGTGCTTCCCCAGCCGGTGCCCTGTGCGTTGTCGATCGCGCCACCCGGACCGCAGTTGAAGTCGCTGAAGTCCGGACCGTTGAAGTCGACGACCGAACCGCCACCGGAGGCGGCCGCCCAGTTGCGGCGCGGCGCGAAGTTCGCCTTGCTGCCCGCGGAGACCTTGACGGACTGGACGATCAGCTCGTAGCCCGGTGCGGACACCACGATCTTCGGGTACGTGCCGGGTGCCACGTTGCTGATGCTGTAGTTGCCTGCGGCATCCGTGGTGCCCGCGTAGTCGCCGGCGTAGCCGGACGAGTGACCGCCGACGTAGACGAGCGCGCCGGCCACCGGAGCGCCGGTGTCCTTGTCGGTCACCTTGCCGCTGAGCGTCGTGGTGGCGCCTGTCGGCGGCTTGTGGAAGTCCTCCGCCGGGAAGGCGTCGCCGCCGTCCACGACACCGGCGTACCAGCCCATGCCGCGGTTGGCGAACACGGTCCAGATGACGTCGGCGTTCTTGCCGCCGCTGGCGACCAGGTCGGCCTGGACGATCGCGTTGCGCATGTCGAGCATCGTCGGGTCGTTCGGCGACAACTCCATCGCGCGGGTGATGATGCTGACCGCGTAGCTACGGCCGAAGCGCTCGCGCAGGTCCCACAGGGTCTGTGCCCAGACCTCTCCGGAGGCGTGCACCTCGGGCGCGCCGCCGATGGTCGGGAAGTCGGCGTAGGTGTAGCCGCCCTTCGAACCGTCGGGCTGGACGCAGTTCGGGCTGACCGCCTTCACCCGGCAGTCGATCGCCTGGGTGCGGAACAGCTCGCCGTGCGAGACGTACTTGCCCTCGAGGACCTCACCCGGAGCGGTGGTGTCCTTCTCCAGGCCGTGCGAGACCAGGTAGTCCATGGCGTAGAAGTCGCTCCACGCCTCACCCATCGAGCCGGCCTGGATGCTGTTCAGCGTCGAGTTGCCGGTGGGGTCGACGACCAGGCGGTTCGACAGACCGTGGGTGTACTCGTGGTACAGGATGCTGGCGTCGTTGGCGCCGCTGGCCGGGACCCACGGGTCCTGCTCGTCAGTCGCGCCCGGCTGGTGCCACAGGTACATCTGCATGGTCGGCGGCGTGCCGTCCGGCGGGGTCGACATGTTCGCGTTGTCGATGTGGTTGGCGTCCGGGCCGCCGTTCGCGGCGGTGGCCGCGCCGTCCAGCGCGTTCAGCAGCACCGGGTCGCCGCCCGCGGCGTCGAACGAGCCGGCCGCCGGGGTGAAGCTGATCGGCGCCTTCGCCAGCCAGTCGTGGAAGTTGCTGGCCAGGTAGAACGCGTTGGTGACGTCCTGGTTCATGTTCGTCTTCCAGGAGTCCGGCTTCGCCGGGTCCCAGGTGCAGACGTACGAGGTCGAGCAGAACGACGACGAGCTCGGGAACGTGGTCAGCTTGTACTCGGCGCCGGTCTTGGTGCCGGGCACCTTGACCGTCTCGCCGCCGTTCGGCTGGTTGTCGTCGTTGACGTCCGCCCAGGCCGCGACCGACGTACCGTCGAGGAGGGTCTTCGCGTTCTTGGGCAGCCACTTGTTGTAGATCAGGTTCTCGACCCGCTGGGTGCCGCCCTTGGGCGCGCCCGGGTAGTTGTCCTGGACCAGCGCGTCGCCGTTGCCCTCGCTGACCAGGTCCTTGCGGTACAGCGTGGCACCGGTCTGGGCGTCGACGACGTGGCTGTAGATCTTGGTGCCGCCGGAGTTGGTGTAGGTCAGCCAGCCCTTGCGCAGCCCGTCGGCGGTGTGGAACCACACCTGCTTGGCGGTGTCGCCGTTGCTGAACTTCGTGCTGACCCCGGAGGTGCTCGCGGTCGCGGACTTGGCGCTACCGCCGGCGTCCTTGATCGCGGCGCTGCGGGCGCCGGCGGCGGAGACCTTCGGCGCGGCCTCGGCGGAGCGGGTCTGCGCGGCGGCGGTCAGGCCGGCGACCGGCGAGCCCATCACGGAGATCAGCTGGCCGTTCTTGGTGACGTTGGCCTTCAGGCCGTTGCCGAACACCTCGACGCCGTCGACCACCTGGGTCCAGAAGATGTGGTGGGTACCGAGGTCGTCGACGTAGTCCTTGCGCAGCTTCAGCGTGCCGAGGTCGGCGTCGGAGAGCTTGAAGACCTCCGGGTGCGCCTTGACGTAGCCGAGGGCAACGTCCGTGGCCTTCTTGGCGCTCTTGCCGGTGAGGAAACCGTTCAGCTTGGTGACCTGGGCCGGGGTGCCGGTGTTCGGGTCGACCTCGACGACACCCTGGGTGCCGAGCGAGTCGCGGAACTTCTTGGCCGCCGCGGTCTCCTTGCCCTCGACCTTGGCGGAACGGGCATAGGTGGTGCGGGCGTTCGGCGTCCGGGCGTCGAAGTTGCCCTTCCGCTCCTTCCCGGCGTCCTGCTTCTCGGTCTGCGCGGGCTTCTTGCCCTCGGCACCGGCCGTCTGTGCGGCGTCCGCCCCACCGGCGGTCATCGCCAGCACAGTGGCGGCGGCGGAGACGGCGGAGACTGCCAGGAGCCCCCGCCCTCTGCGTGATGTTGTCACAGCAAATCTCCATGGAGTTCGTGTGTCTGCGGGTCGCCCTCCACGACCCGTCCCGGGGGCTGACCTTAATTCCGCGGGGGGTTCCGGGGAAGGGAAATCACCGGATTGTCGTAGAGTCGAGGGTTGTCCTTCGTGCTCGGAACAGTACCGCTAGTGATCGGGCCGTTGCACGTAGCCACGACCCGATCACCCGCAGTGTTCCTCAGAACGCCCCGGCGCCGTTCGGCGTACCGAGGCCGGTCGGGCCGTCCCAGCCGGTGCGGGCGTTGCACCACTGCGTCGTCGGGCACGAGCCGTTGCTGCCGCTCGTCACGTCGAACAGCGAGCCCGGGTGGGCGTACGGCAACGCGTTCGCGTACCCGGCGGTGTTGCCGGACAGCGCGTAGACCGCCGCGATGATCGGCGCGGCCTCACTCGTCCCGCCGAACTGCGCCCAGGTCGACGCCGTCTTGCTGGTCGGGTAGTAGATCGCCATCCCGCCCTTCGACGGGTCGGCGGCCGCGGACACGTCGGCCATCGCGCGCTTCGAGCACCCGGTGCCGAACGACGCCGCGGCGCTCAGCGCCGTGTTGTACGACGAGCAGCCCGACCCGGCGCCGCTCCACACGGACTCGCTCCAGCCCCTGGAGTTGCTGGCGGCAACCAACGACGTACCGCCGACGGCCGTGGTGTACGACGAGGACGCCGGGTAGCTGCCGCCCTGGTACCCGTTGTCGCCGGTCGACGCGGTGACCGCGATGCCCGGGTGGTTGTAGTAGCTGCCGTACGTCGCGTCGGACGCGTCGCCGCCGCCGTAGCTGTTGGAGATGGCAACGACGCCCGGCTGCTTGGACGCCGTCACGACCGCGGTGCCGAGGTCGGCGAAGCTCGCCGAGTTGGCCTGGACGACGACGATCTTCGCGTCCGGCGCCGCGGCCGAGACGGCGTCCACGTCGAGCGCCTGCTCACCGGCCCAGCCGGCGTTGAACCGCGGCAGCGACGTCCCGCCGGTCTGGTTGATGATCCGCAGGCAGCCGTTGGCCGTCGTACACGCCGACAGGCCGAACTGGGACCGGTAGACGCCGAGGTCGCGCTCCAGGTTCGGATAGCCGTACGCGTCGACGATGGCGACCGTCCGGCCGCCGGCGCTCAGGCCGTTCAGCTTGTATGCGTCCCGCAGGCCGCTCGGCGTCAGGCCGGTCGACGGCGGCGTGGTGGACGCGGGCGCGACGCCCTTGTCGTTCACCAGCTTGATCGCGTCGCAGACCGCGGTGTGCGCGGCCGTCGTCGCCGAGCAGACCTTGGCGGCATGCTTCCCGGCGGTGTACGGGGTCGGGGCCGCTGCGGCTCCCGATGCGGTCAGTCCTACGACGGCCAGTGCGCCGGCGCTCAGGGCGGACACGAGAATCCCTTGCCTCAACTGGACTCCTCGAGTTTCGGCAGGCCTCCGCGTCGCGGTCCCGTTCGGCCGGTGGGCGGAGGCCGGCGTGATTTGGGGGTGATCGCATCGTGCGCCCGCCGGGCGCACGGAGGCCAGCGATCGGACCGCTGACAAATGTCATGGGCGAATCCGTGACACCCGCACCGGTGGACCCCGATTTCCCGCGTGATCGCAGCCGCCGCTCCGCTCGCGCGGCGGTGAAGGTTTCCCCGTGAGTTTCCCGGCGCCCGACCCTTGACACCGTTTCACCCCGCAGGACTATGCTCCGGAGAAATCGATTTCCCGCCAGAGAGGTCCGCTCATGGATCACCCCCTGCTCAGTCGGCGAAGGTTCCTCCAGGCCACCGGCGGTACGGCGCTCGCCGCCTCGCTGGCCGCGTGCGGAGGCGGCGGCAGCGGGGGTGGCGGCGCGTCCACCAAGGAGCTGTCGTTCGTCTACATGGGTACGGCCGAGCAGCAGGCGACCTGGAACAAGCTGTTCGCGAAGTTCACCGAGCAGCACCCGGAGATCAAGCTCAAGGCCGAGGGCATCCCGCTGTCGAACTGGGGCGACTTCTTCAACAAGCTCTCCACCCGGATCGCCGGCGGCCAGGTGCCGGACGTGATCCAGATCGCCACCGAGGGCCAGCGGCTGTTCGCGTCCAAGGGCCTGCTCGCGCCGCTCGACGACTACATCAAGAAGGACCAGTCGACGATCGACGACTACTACGCCGACATGGACCCGAACCTGATCGAGTGGGACAAGAAGTACGCCTCCACCGACGGCAAGACGTACTATCTGCCGGGCGAGTTCAACACGATGTGCATGTGGTACTCGAAGGAGCTGTTCGCGAAGGCCGGCGTACCCGAGCCGACCGCGAAATGGACCTGGGACGACTTCCGGCACGCCTGCGAGCAGATCAAGGCCAAGACCGGCGCCTTCGGGTACGCCGCGGACTCGGCCTACTTCGCCGCGATCATGCCGTGGCTGCTCACCAACGGGACCAGCAGCTTCTCCGAGGACTGGTCGACGCCGACGTACGACGACCCGAAGGTGATCGAGGCGGCCGAGTTCAACCGGAAGCTGGTCGCGGACAAGCTGTCGCCGCCGCCGGGCGGCACGTTCGACGCGTTCACCGCGGCCGCGCAGGGCAAGCTGGCGATGTTCGGCGGCGGCCGCTGGCCGATCATCAGCATCCGGAACCTGAAGGCGACCACGAAGATGGGCATCGTGCCGTGGCCGGCGAAGGTCGCGCAGGGCTCGCCGGTCGGCTGGAACGGGTACCCGATCCTGAAGGCGTCGAAGAAGAAGGACGACGCCTGGACGTTCATCAAGTTCCTGATCTCCAAGGAAGGCTCGTCGACGTTCGCCCAGCTCGGCGGCACCATCGTCCCGGCGCGCAAGTCGATCGCGAACAGCCAGTCGTTCCTCACCGACGCGCCGAAGGGCACCGAGTACCTGTACCAGGCGCTCAGCTACGCGACGCCGATCCCGTCGCCGGACAAGGGCGCCGCGGTCCAGAAGGCGATCGAGGACGGCTGGAAGCAGGTCCTGACCGGCAACGCCGCGCCGGCCGACGCGCTCGGCAAGGCGCAGACGACGCTGGAGGGATTGGTCTGAAACCCCAACGCCGCGACTGGCTGCCGGGCTACCTGTTCATCAGCCCGGCAGTCCTGTTGTTCCTGGCCTTCGTCGCGCTCCCCCTGGTCGCCGCCTTCGGCCTCAGCCTGTTCCACTGGGACCTGCTGAGTACGCCGGAGTTCGCCGGCCTGGACAACTTCCGGCAACTGGTGACCGACTCGGCGACCGTCCGCGCGGTGGTCAACACCTTCGTCTTCGCGCTCGCGTCGGTGGTCACCCACATCGGGCTCGGTATGCTGCTCGCGCTCGGCGTCCACCGGACAATGACGCGGGGGACGAAGTACTTCGTGCGGACGGCGTACTTCTTCCCGTTCCTGGTCTCGTGGGCCGCGGTCGCGCTGATCTGGAAGTACGTCCTGGACCCGGCGTTCGGGCCGGCGAACTACTACCTCTCGGCGACGACGAACTGGCTGGCCTCCCCGACCTGGGCGCTGCCGACGCTGATCGTGGTCGACTGGTGGCACACGATCGGGTACACGTTCATCATTCTGCTGGCCGGCCTGCAGACCGTGCCGGCGCAACTGCACGAGGCGGCCCGGGTGGACGGTGCGAACGCGTGGTGGCGGTTCTGGGGCGTGACACTGCCGGTGATGTCGCCGACGATCTTCTTCGCCACCGTGATCACGTTCATCGGCGCGTTCCAGATCTTCGACCCGATGGTGATCATGACCCAGGGCGGTCCGGACGGCGCGACCCGCAGCATCGTGCAGTACACCTACGAGAAGGGCTTCCAGTCCTTCGAGGTCGGGTACGCCGCGGCACTGTCGCTCGTGCTGTTCGTGGTGATCATGGCCGTGACCGGCCTGCAGTTCCGCCTGTCGCGCCGGTGGGTGCACCAGTGAGGGGCAAGCTGCTCGACCTCGTGCTGGTGCTCGGCGGGATGCTGATGATCGCGCCGCTGGTGTGGCTGATCGTCAACGCCCTGTCCGAGCCGATCGACGCGTTCCAGTTGCCGCCGCGGTGGATCCCGCGGCCGCCGACGTTGCAGAACTTCGAGCAGGTGCCGGACCTGATCCCGTTCGCGCAGATGGCGTGGAACAGCCTGCAGATCGCAGTCCTCACGACGGCCGGCGCGCTGCTGACCAGCGCGCTCGCGGCGTACGCGTTCAACCGGCTGCGGTTCCCCGGGCGGGACCAGATCTTCTCGGTGCTGCTCGCGGCGCTGGTGGTGCCGGTGCAGCTGACCGTCGTACCGATCTTCATCATGATGCGCTGGCTGCACCTGGTGGACACCACGGTGGCGATCTGGTTGCCCGCGCTGGTGAACGTGTTCGGCATCTTCTTCCTGCGCCAGTACATCGCGTCGATCCCGCGCGAGCTGGACGAGGCGGCGATCATGGACGGCGCCGGGCACTTCTGGATCCTGTTCCGGGTCATCCTGCCGCTGGCGCGGCCCGGCCTGACGGCCCTCGGCATCTTCGTTTTCGAGGCGTCGTGGAACAACTTCTTCTGGCCGTACATCTTCCTGTCGTCGCCCGAGAAGATGACGCTGCCGGTCGGCCTGGTCTCGCTGCAGGGCGCGGTCGGCGGCGGGCCGGCCGTCGTACTGTTCGCCGCCATCACACTGGTCGTGCTGCCGATCCTTGTACTGTTCCTGATCTTCCAGCGGTCCTTCATCGCCTCGATCGCGTCGACGGGCCTGCGCGCATGACCTACCTTCCCCAGGCCTTCAGGGCTTTGTGGCACGAGCTGCCGGTCCTGGTTGCAGCGGGAGTCCTGGTCTGCGTGTCCTCCGGCCTCGTCGTCCTCGTCAGCCCCGGCCTGTCTCCTGTCAGCCTTTTGCTGGGCGCCGTACTGGTCGGACCGACGTGGGCCGCCGTGACTGCAACAACCGACTCCATCGTCCGCGAGGATCGCGGGGGTGTCCTGCTACTCCTCCAGAACCTCAAGCGCCACGCCCTGGCCGGTCTCGAGGTCGCCTGTGTGCCGGCCGTCATCGGCGCGCTGGCGCTGCTCAACTGGCAGCTCAGTACCAGCGCGGTCTTCGCGATCCCGCTGGCTGTCAGCGGCTGCGCGAGTGTGCTCGCCCTGCTCGGCTCCTGTCATGCCTTCAGCCTGCGTGTGACCACGGGGTTGCGCGGTAAGAGGCTCTGGGTCACCGCGCTCCACCTGGTGGCAAAGGCCCCGCTGGTGCCCCTCGGCGTACTCGCACTGGCCTTTGTCGCCTTGCTCCTCGGCACCTCCGTGACCGCATCCCTACTACTGCTCGCCCCCGGCCCGGTGGCGTTGTTCGCCTCCGCTGGTACATGGACGGAGAAACATGCACTACACCGGTGACAACCTTCGGCACTTCGCCCTCCCGCTGGGAGGTCTCGGCACCGGCACTGTGGCGCTGGCCGGCAACGGCGCGCTCCGGCAGTGGCAGCTGCACAACATCGGCAACCACGAAGGCCACGTGCCGGACAGCTTCTTCGCGCTCCGCCTGTCCCGCGTGGAGCCGCCGCTGGACGAGATCCGCCTCCTCCAGGGTGCAGCGGCGGAGCCCACCGACACACCACTCGTCACCGACGACGTGGTGCCGGCTGCCGAGCGGCGACTGCGTGACGTCGTCCCACCGATCGGCCCGACCACGGTGACCGCCACGTATCCGCAGGCCAATGTGGAGTACGAGACAGACCTGCCGATCCAGCTGAGCCTCGACGTGTTCAACCCGCTGGTGCCGTCCGACGCGGCTGCCAGTTCGCAGCCCGTTGTCGGGTTCACGTTCACGCTGCACAACCCTGGTGACATCGCGGTCCACGGCAAGCTCGCCGGAGCCCTGCAGAACTCGGTCGGCTGGGACGGCGTCACGCCCGTCGACGGCGTCTCCTGCGGCCTGTACGGCGGCAACACCAACCGCGCGCGGACGGCCGACGGCTGGACGTCCGTGGTGATGGAGAACGGCGGGCTGCCGGCGGACCACCCCGGATCAGGGCAGCTCGTGCTTGCGACTGACGGCCCCGGCCTGGTGTGTGCGCAGTGGGCTCGGCCTGAGGAGTTCGTCGCCTTTCTCAATGGGCCGGTGTCCGCGGCGAGCGGTGCTAGTGCGCCTGGGAGCACGTGGAACGGCGGGCTTGCTGTCCCGTTCAATCTGGAGCCGGGTGAGACCAAGCAGGTCCGGTTCCTGATCGCGTGGCACTTCCCGAACCGATATGTCGACTTCAACCAGTTCGGCCCGCACCCGGAGTACGGTCACAGCCGCTTCTGGCTGGGCAACGCGTACACCCGCCGTACGCCGGACGCTGTCGCCGCGGCCGAGTCCTTCATCGCCGACTGGGCCGAGCTGCTCGCACAGACCACCGCGTGGACCCAGGCATTCGAGGCGAGCAGCCTGCCGGGTGAGGCCGGTGCGCGGCTCGCTGCGCTCGTGGCCGACGTACGGAGTCCAACCGTGTTCCAGACCGCGGCCGGCGACGTACTGGGCTTCGAAGGCGTGCTCGGTGCGTCCACGGCGATGTGGGGCGGGCGGTACGGCGGCTCCTGTCCGCTCAACTGCACGCACGTGTGGAACTACGAGCAGACGCTCTCCCGCCTCTTCCCGTCGCTCGAGCAGAACATGCGTGACACGGAGTACGACGTCATGCAGGCGCCTGCGGGGTACATCCCGCACCGCGTCCGCGCACCGCTCTATATGAAGCAGCTGTGGGACGTGGTGATCGGAGGCCCGGAAGAGCCCGCTCTGGACGGCATGCTCGGCGCGGTCCTCAAGACTTACCGTGAGGTCCGGCAAGGCGCCGGTCTGGACTGGCTGGGCGAACGCTGGCCCAACGTCGTACGCCTGCTCGACCACATCCACGGCAAGTGGCTGCAGGACGGCGTACTGCGTGGCATCCAGCCCAGCACGCACGACATCGACCTGTGTGGCGTCAACTCGTTCATGGGCACGCTGTGGCTGGCCGCGCTGCGTGCTGCCGAGGAGATGGCGGTGCTGCTCGGTGAGGACGGCAAGGAGTACCGCGGTCTGTTCGACGCGGGCAGCACGGCGTACGACGAGCTGCTGTTCACCGGCGAGTACTACCGGCAGATCCTGGATCCGGACGAGACCCGCGACTTCCAGTGGGGCGACGGCTGCCTGGCGGACCAGCTGATCGGGCAGTGGTGGGCACACCAGCTCGACCTCGGTTACCTGCTCCCGGAGGACCACGTCCGTACGGCGTTGCGCAACGTCGTCCGGCACAACCTGCGCACCGGCTTCCACGACTTCGAGCACCCGTACCGCGTCTTCGCCGACGGCGACGATACCGGCCTCCTGATGTGCACCTGGCCACACGGCGGCCGCCCCGACGTCCCCACGCGCTACTGCGACGAGGTCTGGACCGGCTCCGAGTACCAGGTCGCTGCGCACTGCCTTTACGATGGCCTCACCGATGAGGCCATGTCCATCCTGCAGGGTCTCTGGGCCAGGTACGACGGCACCCGCCGCAACCCGTTCAACCCCATCGAATGCGGCGACCACTACATCCGCAATGCCGCCGGCTGGTCCGTCCTGGAAGCCCTCACCGGCTACCGCTTCAACGGACTCACCCGAGCGGTCACCTTCGCCCCACTCGACCTGGCCCGCACCAGCGAGTCCTGGAGCACCCCCTTCGTCACCAACACCGGCTGGGCCACCGCCACTTACACCTCAGGCGCCCTCACCCTCGCCTGCCACGCAGGACACCTCGACCTACGAGCAATCACGGTCGACGGCACCACCCACCCGATCGACGCCCCGATCCACCCCGGAAAACCCGTGGTGATCGCAACAACCTGACCCCTACCGTCGACCTATGTTGGTCGAACGTGCCCAGGCACTGCAGGCCGAGGCCCAGGACCTCTACCACCACCTGGACCTCGGCACCGCCTTCCCCTGGCAGCCGGTCCTGATCGGCAGTGCTCTCTCCGGCCTGATGGTCGACCGCGACCTGGACGTCATGTTCGACGCACCCGACGCAAATGCGGCGACAGTCCTGCACGGTCTGATGTCCCTGGCGCGAGTCGTGGAACTGCGCAGCGTGGACTTCAGGGACGAGCGGGGCGACCGGCGCCCTACTCCGGCTGTGACCGACGAGCGGTTCTACGCAGTGCTGCACACCGACACCTGGAAGATCGACCTGACCTTCTGGCTGCACGTCGTCGACCGCCCGCATGTGGCCGATGCGCTGAAACTCAAGGCCGCAACAGACGAGCAACGGCTCGAGATCCTGCGCCGGAAGGACGCAAACTCCGACCGGGACAGTTCCGCGATCTACGCCGCCGTGCTGAAGGAATAGGAGAGTGCCGGCCGTCCGGCAACGCCACCGGACGGTCGGCACTCCGTCAGAGGAGTCCGAGGTCTGCGGACTCTTGGTCGGTGAAGAGGCGGGAGCGGATCAGGAAGCGGATGCCTTCGGGGGCTTCCACGGAGAATCCGCTGCCGCGGCCTTTCACCACGTCGACGGTGAGCTGGGTGTGCTTCCAGTACTCGTACTGGCTCGCGGACATCCAGAAGCCGATCGGGCGGTCCACGCCGTCGACGGCCAGGTCACCGAGATGCACGTCCGCCGACCCCGTACGAAATTCCCCGTCCGGGTAGCACATCGGCGCGCTGCCGTCGCAGCAGCCACCGGACTGGTGGAACATCAGCGGACCGTGCATCTCGGTGAGGCTGCGCAACCACTCCGCCGCCTCGTCGGTGAGCAGCACCTTGTCGACCACTCAGAAGAACCCGAGCTTCGAAGGGCTGTAGCTGACCAGCAGGTTCTTGGTCTGCTGGTAGTGGTCGAGCATCATCTTGTGGTTCTCGCGGCCGATGCCGGAGTTCTTGTACCCGCCGAACGCCGCGTGCGCCGGGTACGCGTGATAGTTGTTCGTCCAGACCCGCCCGGCCTGGATCTCCCGGCCGGCCCGGTACGCCGTGTTGATGTCCCGCGACCAGACCCCGGCCCCGAGCCCGTACAGGGTGTCGTTGGCGATCTTCATCGCGTCGGCGTAGTCGTCGAACCTCGTCACCGCGACCACCGGGCCGAAGATCTCCTCCTGGAAGATCCGCATCTTGTTGTCGCCCTCGAACACCGTCGGCTGGATGTAGTACCCGCCGGCCAGGTCGCCGTCCAGCTCGGCGCGCGCCCCGCCGGTGAGCACCCGAGCGCCCTCGGCGCGACCGATCTCGATGTAGGCGAGGATCTTCTCGTACTGGTCGTTGCTGGCCTGCGCGCCCATCATCGTGTCGGTGTCGAGCGGGTTGCCGAGCTTGATGGCCTGCGTCCGGGCCACCGCGTCGCCCAGGAAGCCGTCGTAGATCGACGACTGGATCAGCGCCCGCGACGGGCACGTGCACACCTCGCCCTGGTTCAGCGCGAACATCGTGAAGCCCTCGAGCGCCTTGTCGTAGAAGTCGTCCCGCGACGACGCCACGTCGGCGAAGAACACGTTCGGGCTCTTGCCGCCGAGCTCGAGCGTCACCGGGATGATGTTCTCGGACGCGTACTGCATGATCAGCCGGCCGGTCGTGGTCTCACCAGTGAACGCGACCTTGGCGACTCTGTTGCTTGAGGCAAGCGGTTTGCCGGCCTCGACGCCGAACCCGTTGACGATGTTGACCACACCCGGCGGCAGCAGGTCGTGGATCAGCTCCATCAGGACGTGAATGGAGGCGGGCGTCTGCTCGGCCGGCTTGAGGACGACGGCGTTGCCGGCCGCCAGCGCGGGCGCCAGCTTCCAGACCGCCATCAGGATCGGGAAGTTCCACGGGATGATCTGCGCGACCACGCCGAGCGGCTCGTGGAAGTGGTAGGCGATCGTGTCGTCGTCGATCACCGACACCGAGCCCTCCTGGGCCCGCAGCGCGCCGGCGAAGTACCGGAAGTGGTCGATCGCCAGCGGCAGGTCGGCGGCCAGCGTCTCGCGGACGGCCTTGCCGTTGTCCCAGCTCTCGGCGACCGCGAGCAGTTCGAGGTTGGCCTCGATCCGGTCGGCGATCTTGTTCAGGATGTTCGCCCGCTCAGCCGGCGACGTCCGTCCCCAGCCCGGCGCGGCGCCGTGCGCGGCGTCCAGCGCGGCCTCGACGTCCTCCGCCGTACCGCGGGCGATCTCGGTGAAGTTCTGTCCCGTGACCGGCGTCGGGTTCTCGAAGTACCGGCCCTTGACCGGCGGCACCCATTCGCCGCCGATGTAGTGCTCGTAGCGCGTTTTGTACGTGACCGGGCTGCCATCCTGCCCGGGAGCTGCGAAGATCGTCATGGGTCCTCCTTCGGAACCGACGGTGGACCGAACCTAGGCACCGGCACGTTGCACCGACGTTGCACCGCGGAGTGAGGCTGGATGGACGCACCGGAGCAGGCCCGGCGGCTGAGCGGGCTGTACGACGAGGTGCTCGGCGGCGGCCGGGCCGCGACCGACCCGCGCCCGCTGGTCGCCGCATCCTGGGAACGCTCACTGGCCGCGGCCGTCGACCCCGAGCTCGACGCCCCGCCGATGATCCTCGACGAGGGCACCGTCGAGGAGCTGCGCGCCGACCATCCCCTGCGCGCCGTCCTGCCGGTGCTGCGGCAGACGCTGACGACGATCGCCGACGAGGCGTCGCACATCATGATCGTCACCGACGCCCAGGGAATCATCCTGTGGCGCGAGGGCGCCGCCGACGTCAAGCGAACCGCCGACCGGATCGCGCTGTCGGAGGGCGCGGTGTGGTCCGAGGACCAGATCGGCACGAACGGGATGGGTACGGCGCTCGCCGTCGGCACGCCGGTCCAGATCCATTCGGCCGAGCATCTCGTCCGCCGGATCCATGAGTGGACGTGTGCGGCCGCGCCGGTCCACGACCCCGACACCGGCCGACTGCTCGGCGCGGTCGACGTCTCCGGTCCGCTGCGCACGGTCCACCCGGCCATGGTCGCGCTGGTGACCGCGGCCGCCCAGCTCGCCGAGGGACAGCTGAAGGTCCGGATGGCCGCGGCCGACGAGATGCTGCGCGCCCGCAACATGCGGCACCTGATGGCGCTCGGCGACGCACCCGGCGCGCTGCTGACGCCGACCGGTCGCGTGCTCGCCGTCCAGCCGCTCGAATGGCTGCCCGACCGGCTCGTCGTCCCGGAAGGCGCCGACCGCATCGATCTCGGCGACGGCCGTGAGGGTCTGGTCGAGCGACTCGACGAGGGCTACCTGCTGCGCATGCCCGGCACGTCGGTGCGCCGTACGCGACCGTCCTTGCGGTTGAAGCTGCTCGGCTCGGGTCAGCCGATCGCGATCGTCGGTGGCCGGGAGATCGCGCTGACGTTGCGGCGGGCCGAAGTACTCGCGCTGTTGTTGCTGCAGCCGACCGGGCTGACGGCCGAGCAGCTGATGCTCCAGCTCTACGGCGACGAGGGCAACCCGACCACGGTCCGCGCCGAGATGCACCGGCTGCGGAACCTCCTCGGCGGCGGGGTGCTCGACACCAAGCCGTACCGCATCGTCGCGGACGTCAGCAGCGACGTCACCGAGGTGCACACCGCACTCCGCAACGGCGACCTCGACAAGGCCCTCGTGTCGTACGCGGGCCCGCTGCTCACCCGCTCCGAGGCGCCGGCATTACGCGCCGAACGCGACGAGCTCGACGCGACGCTCCGCCGTGCCGTGCTCGACACGGGTGATCCCGAACTGCTCTGGCGTTTCGCCCAGACCCCGACCGGTGCCGAGGACCTGGAAGTTTTCGAGGCCCTCGACACCGCTCTGCGTCCCGACGACCCGCGACGTGCGGCAGCGGCCGCGCGGCTCACCCGGCTGCTGGACTGACGGTCACTCGCGACCGACGAGGATCCACATGTAGTCGCGGTTCTTGGTCGGGAACGTGGCGGTCCGGTTGCTGACTTCCTTGGTCTTCTTGCAGTCGCTGGTCGTGTACTTCCAGCGCACCACCTGGACCCGCCAGGACTGCTTGAGCTGGTGCAAGCGACGTACCTTCCCGGCCGGCACCTCCGCCGTGTACGACCAGCTGTCGGTCACCGAGTGGGACTTGCCCACGGTCTTGGAGTACTTGTTCTGGATCTCCGCGATCACCAGCGGGATGCTCACCCCGAGATCCCCGGACCATGACGAGTTCGACTCCGACGTCGCGGTCTTCTGGTAGGTGATCCGGCCCGGGCCTTCCATCCAGTCGCTGTACAGATTGGTGCCGACGTACACCTCGTGACCGCCCCGGGTGTACCAGTTGATCGTGTTCGTGTCGCACTTGGCGGCTGCCGCGTTCGCCACGTTCGACATGGCCGGCACCATCAGGCCGGACGTGATCAGCACTCCAGCAGCGATTCCCCGACGAAGACGCATCGTTCTCTCCCACCGAAACCGATTGACAGGTACTGCGGTTGCAGTGGTTGGAAACTTACGAACTGGCTTATACTGAGGGCAAGAAGTCTTCTGTAACGCTGTGTGTCGGTTTGGTGACAGCCCAATTGGTGGCGTGACGAGCCCTACACAGACATGACTGACGAGTAACCAACCAATAACATCGCTGGTATGCAGATCCTCGCCATCGTCGTCTCGCTCGCGGTGACACTCGTCGCCGTCGCGCTGTTCGGCAAGACGATCGGGCACATCGTGTCCGTCATCAAGCTCGGTCAGCCGGCCGGTCGGACCGACGAGCCGGGCAAGCGGACCGTCACCCTGGCCAAGGAAACCCTCGGCCACACCCGGATGCTGCAGTGGAGCCATATCGGGGTGATGCACTGGTTCGTCGCGTTCGGGTTCATCGGGCTGTTCCTCACCCTGGTGACGGCGTTCGGCCAGCTCTTCGACCCGCACTGGGCGTTGCCGATCATCGGGCACTGGTTCGTGTTCGAGTGGGTCAGCGAGGCGCTCACCTGGACCGGGCTGCTGTCGATCGTCGGGCTGATCCTGATCCGGCTGCGGCACCTGCCGCAGGGGTCCGAGGGACGCTACAGCCGGTTCTACGGCTCGCGCGCCTGGCAGGCGTACTACGTCGAGTACACGATCCTCGGCGTCCTCGTCTGCATCCTGCTGCTCCGCGGCCTCGAGTACGAGCTGAGCGGGGCGTCGAAGTTCCACTTCCCGATGACCTTCTTCATCGGCAGCGGCCTGTTCGGCGGGCTGAGCGAGCAGGGCCTGGAGAACGCGGTCTACCTGGTCGCGATGATCAAGATCCTGATCTCGTTCGCCTGGATGATCACGATCTCGCTGAACGCCACGATGGGTGTCGCCTGGCACCGGTTCACCGCCTGGCCGAACATCTGGTTCAAGCGCAAGCCCGACGGCGGTACGGCGCTGGGCGCGCTGCAGCCGATCACGGTCAACGGCGCCCCGATCGACTTCGAGAACATCGACGAGCTCGACGAGGACGCGGCGCTCGGCGTCGGCAAGGTCGAGGACTTCACCTGGAAGGGCCTGCTCGACTTCACCACCTGCACCGAGTGCGGCCGCTGCCAGTCGCAGTGCCCGGCGTGGAACACCGACAAGCCGCTGTCGCCGAAGCTCGTCATGATGAACCTGCGCGAGCACGCCTACGCCAAGGCGCCGTACCTGCTGGCGTCGTCGGACGAGGAGCGCAAGTCGCTGCCGGAGCTGGTGCTCGCCGAGCAGGACAAGCCGTTGGTCGGCCCCGCGGACGTCGCGGTCATCGACGAGGAGGCGCTGTGGGCCTGCACGTCGTGCGGCGCGTGCGTCCAGCAGTGCCCGGTCGACATCGAGCACGTCGACGCGATCATGGACATGCGCCGGTACCAGGTGCTGATCGAGTCGTCATTCCCGTCCGAGCTCAACGGGCTGTTCAAGGGCCTGGAGAACAAGGGCAACCCGTGGAACATGAACCCGTCCGGCCGGATGGACTGGGCCAAGGACCTTCCGTTCGAGGTCAAGCAGGTCGGCGCGGACGTCGAGTCGCTGGACGAGGTCGACTACCTGTTCTGGGTCGGCTGCGCGGGTGCCTTCGAGGACCGGGCGAAGAAGACCACGCAGGCCGTGGCCGAGCTGCTGAACATCGCTGGGGTGAGCTTTGCCGTCCTGGGTGACGGCGAGACCTGCACCGGTGACCCGGCGCGGCGGTCCGGCAACGAGTTCGTCTTCCAGCAGTTGGCGATGCAGAACGCCGAGGTCTTCAAGGAGACCAAGGTCCGCAAGGTCGTCTCCACCTGTGCGCACTGCTTCAACACCTTGAAGAACGAGTACTCACAGCTCGGCGTCGAGCTCGACGTCATCCACCACACGCAGCTGCTGAACCGACTGGTCCGCGACGGCAAGCTGACGCCGGTCGCGCCGACCGACAGCTCGCTCAACGGCCAGAAGATCACGTACCACGACCCGTGCTACCTCGGCCGCCACAACCAGGTGTACGACGCCCCGCGCGAGCTGCTCGACATCATCCCCGGCGCCGAGTACGCCGAGATGCCGCGCAACCGGACGAAGTCGTTCTGCTGCGGCGCCGGCGGCGCGCGGATGTGGATGGAGGAGAAGCTCGGTACCCGCATCAACCTGAACCGCACGACCGAGGCGGTCGAGACCGGCGCCGACAAGATCGCCACCGGCTGCCCGTTCTGCCGGGTGATGCTGTCCGACGGCCTCACCGCCAAGCAGGCCGACGGCTCGGCCCGCGAGGAGGTCGAGGTCCAGGACGTCGCGCAGCTGCTGCTCTCTTCTGTAAAACGTGGCGAAAGCTGACCTGCAACTAGCTGCAAAACCCTTCCTCCCCAGGCGGTCCAGACCATAAGATCCACCGTCTGCATCACCTGGGGAGGAAACACCACCATGAAGTTCCGCGCCGCCGTCGCCACCGCGGCCGCCGTACCGCTCGCCCTCGGCCTGGCCGCCTGCGGCGGAGAACCGAAGGCCACCGGCTACAAGCCGTCGACCCCGGCCACCACGACGGCCGCGCCGAAGGCGGACGCCACCAACACGGCCGCAGCCGCCAAGCCGGTCGCGCACCTCAACCGGGTGACGTTCGTCCCGGCGATGAACGCGGCACTCACCAAGCAGAAGACCTGGCGGATCGCCGGCACCGTGACGGGCAACGGCACCACGCTGGCGACAATCAGCGGGGTTCAGTCCGCCAAGCCGCCGGCGGTCTCGATCGAGATGTCCGGGCTCGCGTTCAACGGCCGCACCATCCGGATGATCGGCACCGGCAAGGCCGCCTACCTGTCCTGGCCCGGCAAGACCCCGGCCGGAAAGTACGTCAAGGTCACGGCGGCGGAGCTGGCCGACCCGAAGAACGGGCTCGGCAACACGCTGAACAGCGCGGACCCGACCAACGTGTTCAAGCAGATCGCCAAGGCGATGCGGAACGTCAAGTACGTCAGGTCGCAGACGGTCGACGGCCTGAAGCTCGACCAGTACGACCTCGTCATGGACACCGCGACGGCGCTGAAGGCGGTCGGTACCAAGACGATCCCAGCGCAACTGCCGAGGACGCTGACCTACTCGCTGTGGATGGACTCCGCGCACGTCGTCCGCCGGATGACCTTCGACCAGCTCGGCGTCTCGATGGTGATGACCATGAGCGACTACAACAAGCCGGTCACCATCACCGCTCCGCCCGCGAGCAAGATCGTGCGATAGGCCGGAATCGGTCATTTTCCCACCCTGTTGTGTGAACTTCTCGTAATCTCCCGTTACGGATGTGATCACCTCGGGATGATCGGGTGGGTGGGTGCCGATGCCGACTACACGACGCAACTTCCTCACTGTCAGCGGAGCAGCGGCGGCGCTCGCGCTGGGCGGCAGTCTTCCGGAGATCAGGACGGCTGTCGCGGGGTGGACGGGCCGGCCGGACCGGCGGGATCCGTTCACGCTCGGTGTCGCGTCCGGCGATCCGTTGCCGGACGCGGTGGTGATCTGGACCCGGCTGGCCCCCGATCCGCTCGCGCCGTTCGGCGGGATGGACCGGCGGCCGGTCGAGGTGCAGTGGCAGGTCGCCGCGGACGAGCAGTTCCACCGGATCGTCCGCTCCGGCACCGCCCGGACCGGCCCGGAGTCGAGCCACTCGGTGCACGTCGACGTCCGCGGCCTGCAGCCGTGGCGCCACTACTGGTACCGCTTCCGCGTGAACGGGCAGCTCAGCCCGGTCGGCCGGACCAGGACCGCGCCGGCGGACAACGCCGTCGTCCCTGAGTTGTCGCTGGCCTTCGCGTCCTGCCAGGCGTGGTGGGAAGGCTGGTACACGGCGTACGCCGACCTGGCCCGGCGCGAGCACGACGTGGTGTTCTTCCTCGGCGACTACATCTACGAGTTCGGCATCGACCGCGGCATCCGGCCGCACTCGAACGAGCCGTACATCACCCAGCAGACCGTGACGCTGGACGAGTACCGGCAGCGGTACGCGGCGTACAAGCTGGATTCCGACCTGCAGAGCGCGCACGCGAACGCGCCGTGGATCGTGACGCTCGACGACCACGAGGTGGTCGACAACTGGGCCGACGAGGCGCATCCGAGCGCGCCGCCGGCACAGTTCCGGGTCCGCCGTGCCAACGCGTTCCGCGCGTACTGGGAACACATGCCGCTGCGGCTCGCGCAACTGCCCAAGGGTCCGGACATGCAGCTGTACCGGCGGTTCAGGTACGGGCGGCTCGCCGAGTTCAACGTGCTCGACACCCGCCAGTACCGGTCGGACCAGGCGTACGGCGACGGCACGAAGGCGCCCGGTCCGGAGACGAAGGACCCGGCGCGCACGATCACCGGCGACGCGCAGGAGAAGTGGCTGCTCGACGGCTGGGCGGCGTCCCAGACCCGGTGGAACGTGCTGGCGCACCAGACCGCGATCGCGCGGCTGGACACGAAGGACGGCCCCGACGTGCTGGTCCCGATGGACACCTGGGACGGGTACGAGGCGTCCCGGAACCGGATCCTCGGCGGCGCGGTCGAGCGCAAGGTCCGCAACCTGGTCTCGATCGCCGGCGACCTGCACCGCAGCGTCGCGTCGGACCTGAAGCTCGACTTCGACGATCCGGCGTCGGCGACGGTCGGCGCGGAGTTCGTCGGTACGTCGGTCACGTCCGGCATGGACGGTGAGGACCTCGACGCCGGCGGCGCGACGTTGCTGCGGGAGAACCCGCACATGAAGTTCGGCAACTTCCAGCGCGGCTACGTCAGCTGCAGCGTCACGCCGCAGCGGTGGATCTCGGACTACCGCGTCGTCGACAAGGTGTCCGTCCAGGGCGGCACCGTGAGCACCCGCGCCAAGCTCCTCGTCGAGGACGGCCGCCCCGGTATCGCGGAGGTACAGCAATGAGGATCCCCCGACAGACCGTCGTCGCGGCCGGCACGCTCGTCGCCGCCGCTCTGCTCGGCTCCAGCTCGATGCCTTCGGCAACTTCCGACGTGGCGATCGGCGTCGCGCCGGAGCAGCTGAACGTGGTCGGACTGCCCTGCTTCCCCAGCTTGCTGAACCTGACGATGACCAACACCGGGACCCAGGACCGGTACGCCGACCTGACGCTCGCGCCGACCGGTCCGCTGCAAATGTCGCGCACGCTCTTCTCATCCTGGCTCCCGGCGGTCGACCCCGACCAGCCGGTGTCCGCGCCGGTCGAGGTCCGCGTCCCGCGGAACACCGCACCCGGGAGCTACACGATCGATGTCGAGGTCGACCGGTCGCGGGTGACCGTTCCGGTGACGGTCGACCCGTTGCCGCCGAAGGGTCCCGGCGACAACCTCGCGCTCGGTGAGCAGGCGACCGCGTCCTCCACACACGGCAACTTCACCCTCTGCGGCGCCGTCGACGGCGACGAGGACTCCGAGCACTGGGACACGCTGACCGGCTGGAACGACGGCACCCGCGCGGCCTTCCCCGACACGTACGACGTCGCGCTGTCCGCGCCTGCGACCGTCAACCGGGTGGAGCTGTACACCCTCGACTCGACGAAGTACCCGGCCCGGCTGAACGGTCTGCGCGACTGGGACGTCCAGGCCCGCGTCGCCGGCACCTGGCAGACCGTCGCCCAGGTCCGCGGCAACACCGTCGGGCACGTCACGTCGACCTTCACTCCCGTCCAGGCCGACGCCGTCCGCATCCTGTGCCTCGACGGCAACGACCACACCTACTCCCGCATCGTCGAACTCGAGGTCTACGGCAGCTGATCGTTGCCTGAATCAACCGTTTGAACCACACTCCGTCGCCCCGAAGTGCCGCACCACCGCTTCGGCCACCTCGTGCGGCTCCAGCCCGGTGGTGTCGACAACCAGCTCGTCGAGATCCGCCGCCTCCAACCGGGCGGCGATCTCGTCACACCGCTCGAGGTGCCAGTCCAGAGCTCGTTGCTGACTGGCGCTGTAACGCCCCCGCAACCGCTGCCGGACGACATCCGCGTCGGCAGTCAGGCGGATCGTGCGGATCTGGCACCCGACCGCGGTCGCGTACCGCTGCCGAGCGGCTTCGGTCGTGATCACGCCGCACATGACCAATTGCCGCGGGCCCGCGGTCTGGTAGCTCTCCCAGACCGCCGCGATGTTGCGCGCCTCGATCAGCGCATTGTCCTGCTCGGCCGGCGGCCAGGACCGGTGGAACCAGTCGACGTCCATCAGGCTGAACGGCCTGCCTGCCTGCGCGAGCAGGTCCCCCAGGTGCTCGAGGGTGGAGGACTTGCCGACCCCGTAGCCGCCGTTCAGAAAGATCGCGAACCCGGGCTGCGTCACGCCGAACACTCCCTGCACCGCTGGACATGACAAACCCCGCACGGCCGGATCCATCTTCTGACCTGCGGGGTTTTCTGATCGGAGCGGGTGACGGGAATCGAACCCGCACTGTCAGCTTGGGAACAGAATTGTCATCGTCGGACTACTCACGCTGAGTGTCGCCGGGCCCGTTCGCGGGTTCCAATTGACCGTGATTGACCGCAGTTGCGTGCTGCGTGCCGTCCGATCGGGCACGAATCGGGCACGCGCCCCACGGAGCGGGACTACCCTTCGACAGCCCCGGTCGCCGCTGATGACGAGCTGTCGCCCCCACGAGCTGGAGGAGCCTCTGCCGCCAGAGGGTGATGTATGCCGCGCAGTTCATACTTTCGAAGGATCGCGGCGACTCCGGGAGCCATGGCAATGCCGCTGCGGCTCGGGTGACGCATTCGCGAACTGACCCACTGGTTAACCTCTGGGTTATGCATCGCCGTAATATGCCCGAGAACACAATCGAGCTGGCCAGCCACGCTTGAATTTCCTGTGACTTGAAGCTGCTTCAAGTCTGCCGAAATCGCATCTACGGTTGGAGTCCCGGTCCATTTGAGATATATCGCCGTCGCGATGAGACTCTCAGCTTCCAGACGAAGCGCGTGACCTTGACTAGAGATCGTCAGAGCGACGCAGAAGCCAACCAGCGCAACGGCAACGCCGATCGGAACATTGACCGCATAGAGCGAAACTCCGAAGCCTACAGCCGCGAGCGCCGGGGCTATCGACGTCCGAAGCTCTCCTTCCGACTTTATACGGTCGTATTGCTGATACTGTTCGGGCAACTCTTTCGACAGCCGCAAGGCCGCAAGTTCAATTTCGGCCAGAGCAACCGGAGCGCCGAGAACGTTAGCTACACCGTCATCTGCTCCGTCCGGTATTGAGTTCTGGATCGCAGCTGAGATCAACCCATTCGATCCACCCGATGGCACAAACAATCTGTTCCGAATAGCGTCGAGACGCTTCGCGACGGCGACCCGGAATTGGTTGCGTCGACCCTTCATTAGCGGATTCGGATCATCAATCAGAACCTTGACCAACTTCTTGCGAATTGGCGCCATGCCAGCCGCTATCCAAGATGGGATCGCCATACCTAGGAGATAGACAGCCGTAGCTAGGATTCCAAATCTGATGGATTCTGGCAGAGCGTTCCAGGGATCGATAAGCGGCTTGAAAGTCAGCAATTTACGCAAATGGTCTCGTCCCGGAATGACGACGAGCACGATGGAGGCTACCCAGATCGACCCAACCAGGAATTGTGAGCGAATATCTCGAAAGCCCGGCATGATTGATGCCAACAGAGTCACATGCTCCCCCACTTCAAACTGAGTCACAAACCGCGCAGTCCGCGATCATCCCATCCGGGACCGTTAAGGCGCTAGGGTCGAGCTCTTTTGAGCATCGGCAACGAGCTCCATGAGGTCCGAAGCGAGCTCCGTGGTGACTGCGATCGTGCCTGCCGAATGGAAGGTGTGGTGCATACCGTCCAGATCGAGCACCTTGACGCCCGCCTCACGTGCGATAAGGACACCTGCGCTCGTGTCCCATGGCTTGTTGTTGAACATGATCGACGCATCGAGGCTGCCGTCAGCGACCCATGCAAGATCTGTCGCGGCCGTACCGAGCATGCGCACTCTCTGCACCTTCTCCGCGAGCAGAGATGTGAGCGCCAGTCGAGGAAGGTTCCGCTCCCTTGCTCCAACACCGACCGCATAGTCCCCGATTGCGACAATGGCATCGTCTAGCCTGTCGCATTTGCTGCCGTGAATTCTTTGGCCATTGCAATAGGAGCCAGATCCAAGGCTTCCTGAGTAACGCCGTGACAAGAAGGGCATATCAATCACGCCCGCGAGGGATGATTCTTCCGCTACCAGTCCGAGCGATATGGCGACAAGAGGGATTCCGTGAACAAAGTTGGCGGTTCCGTCGATTGGATCGAGAACCCATAGAAGATCGCCCGAGTCGTCCCCAGATCGCCCCTCCTCCTCGCCAAGGAATTCGATAGTCGGGGTAGCCTCCGCGAGAAACGACCTAACCGCCTCCTCGACCGCGAAATCTACCTCTGAGGCCATATCGCGATCACCTTTGGGCGTAAGTGTTCCCAGTTCTTGCGTGACGGCCGCCTGGCGACCGATATCTACCGCCTCGTTTGCAATGTTCAGGAGCTTCGAGAGATCCGTCATATCGTCTTACCTGACTCCCAGAGTGAGGCGAATATTTGGTCATAGACAGAGTACAGATCCGAAGATTCGTTGCCAGAGCGCTCCATGACGAATGTCGGTGAATCTAGCCCCCGGAGCGCTGGCAGGTAAGTCTGCATAACGCAGAGCTTTTGGTCTATGAACATGAGATTGAAGCGGATCGTTTCGTCATACATCCGCATTTCCAGCTTGTCCGCCGCATCACCGAGATCGTCTCGGAGCCTGCTCATGATGTTGATGTTCCCTCGCGACCAAGCCGAGAGGTGCCCTTCCTCGTGGCCTTCCTCTCGGTTTCGGCGCTTCACGGACTCGCCGTCCGGATCGAGGAACAGCAGTCGGACCGAAGCACGCCGGAGCAGAGCACGTAGTTTGAGGTCCGGGTACTGCTGGCAGATCAGGTTCAGCGAGAGTCCCGCCGCCGCCACATCCGAGGCGCTGTCGAACAGTTTCGACGGCGGGATCTCGTGCGAGAACTCTGTACGGCTCGTGTAGATCGCCGTTACGCCGGCATAGGCGGCCGGGGTCGTCGGTTCGGCTGGTCTCGCATATGGCTGCACTGACGAGCCAGACGGCGCGGGCATGACGGTCGGATCTGCGGGCGGCTCATCCGGCCACGGCAGAAACAGTGCCTCAGCTCGCCAGCCAGGGAACATCTGTTCCAGGATCCGGCAGTGTCCTGGGTGTGGCAGGCCAGTGAGTGAGCCCGACAGCCACCGGTAGAACGTGGCCTTGCTCGGATAGCCGCCGACGAGCTCGCGATCAACCACGCGGGCAACCTTGTCGTACTCGCGGCAGAACGCCCGATGTTCCTGCAAGTGGCGCTGTCGCAGTAGGACCTTCAGTGCTGTTTCAGCCAGCATCGCTGCTCCCCAGGGCTGGTTCGAGTCTCGTCAAGCTATCAGTCTCATGAGACAGAGATGAGACCAGATGGTTCACGTACGGTCGAGATGAGATACACGCGGAGTTAGAGCGAGACTCCCGGTCTCCAAGACTTCTGGCATGCCCAAGACCACGTGCTACCGCGCAGGCCTGGACGGTTTCCGGCCGCGCTCTGCTGGCGGTACGCCTCGCTCTCTCGCCGTCTTGCGGATGTACGCCGCCGTAAACGGCGACAGCCGCTCTACCTCAGTCGGCGGAACGCCTGCGCGCAATGCGTCAATGACGGCGTCGAGCAGCTCCTGGCGAGCTTGCTCATGGGTCGCCTCGGTCTCTCGATATCGGGCGGTCGCGGCCTCTAGAGCATTCCGTGGGTCAGTCACGCCACACAGAATATCGCCTCCCTGTTGCGATCAACGGGCAAGAGGCGCTACGGTAAATCGCAGCTCGAAAGCGATTTCGAGAAGCGACGCCCCGGCGGCTGGCACCGCCGAGGCGTCTAGGTCGCACTAGTCGTCTTAAGAGGAGCGCAACCCATGAGCATCATCCACCTGTCCGCCGTTAGTGGTGAGGAACCGACCGCCGCTGACATGGCCGCGATTGAGTACGAGTGGCCTCTGATTGAGGCCGAGCTGGACCTCTTGAACGCACAGATCGCCCTCATCAACGCGGGTCCGAACGCGTCGGTGCTGGACAGTCGCCGCGTTCGCCGCGCTGCCCACCGCGTGATCGAGGCCGCCCGCGTGCTGGCCGCCCGCACCCCGGAGACGGAGGTTGTGGCATGACCGCGCCGGTTGCCGAGCTGCCCGTGTCGGACCTCGTCCGGGTCGATTTCGGCTGGTGGAAGGTCGCGGGCTACGACCTGGTGCAGGTCGTCTCGCCGCGTACGGCGCTGGGGACGGCGTGGATCGTCTGGCACGGCGACCACGTCTTGCACACCACTGACACGCTGCCGCACGCGGGCGGCTGGGTCGCTAGCCACCTGACGGGAGGTCAGGCGCGATGAGTACTCCGCTTCGTACGTCGTACCCGGTCCCGGTTGAGGACCTGATCCCGGACGCACGCCGTCTCGCCGTCGAGCTGGGCGAGATCCCGTCCCAGAACCGGTTGATGAAGCATCTGCGGATTGGCAAGGACAAGGCCAAGGCTGTCCACGCCGCCCTGACCGAGGAGCGCACCGAGGACCGCCTGGAGACCCGGCTTCACTCGGTGCCGGACCCGGACGAGACCACCACCGAGACCGCGACCGCCGACACGGCTGCCGACGACGCTGCCAAAGAGTCTGCGCAGGTCACGCAGCAGACGAACCCGGTCTCCGATGCTGAGGTGTTCCCGGCCGAACTGGTTCCCGCGGCTGCATACCCGGACAGCGCGGGCGGCATCTCCCCGGCTCCCGAAACGACCCCGGACAGCGAGGCTGAGAGCAGTGCCGAGTCCAGGGATGAGATGCGCCCGGTTCGGTCGTGGCCGGTGCTGCTGCTGGCGCTGCCCGCGTTCGTCGCGGTCTGGTCTGGGTGGGTCGGTCTCGGTGAGCTGACCGGATTCGGTGTCGTACATCCGCTGCCGGGGATCGCGGACGGGTTCACCTTGAACTCTGCGATCACGCTGCCGATCGGTGTCGAGACCTACGCCGCGTTCGCGCTGCGGGTGTGGCTGTCCGGCCGTGTCCCGGCCAAGGCGCGCCGGTTCGCCAAGGTCTCCGCGTTGTCCGCGCTCGCGCTGGGCGCGCTGGGACAGGTCGCCTACCACTTGCTTGAGGCCGCCGGCGTGACGGCCGCGCCGTGGCCGATCACCACCGCTGTTGCCTGCCTGCCCGTTGCCGTGCTCGGCATGGGCGCCGCACTCGCTCACCTGATCCACACCCGCCCCACCCAGAACGGGGAGCAGTGACATGACCGAGCCCGTGAACAACCTGCCCGACCCGATCGACCTGGACGCGCACCGCGCCCGCCGCGACGACGCACCCGAGGCTGCGCAGGCCCCGGAGGAGACGGCCGGCGCGCTGGTGCCGCTGTCGGCGGGCGAGGTGGAGTCGATGGACACCGCCTACGAGATCGCGTTGGACGACACCGACGAAGACCCGGCCACCGGCAAGGTCATGGTGCCGGTCGACACCCCCGGCCCGCCGGTCCCGGTCGCGGACGGGCAGCGACTGCCGATCGTGCCGGTGCATCTGCGGCCGAAGGCGCTGCCCGCGACGATGCGCCGCGCTGGCGGCCGGGCCGGGCACGTGACGGCCTTCCATGCGGTGCGCTCGCCCTGGTACGCAACCAAATTCGCCTGGTTCGCCGGCCGGGGTCTGTCGCGGCTGATCGGCAAGCAGATGCGCTGGTGGTGGGTCCCGAACTCGGTACTGCTGGAGCAGAAGGCCGCCGACGCGGGGGAGCTGAAGGAGTGGGAGAAGATCCACCGCCAGCTCAAGGCGACCCGCATGTGGCGCGGTCTGGTCCTCGCGGCACAGAACCTCGGTCTGCTGATCGGGTTGCCGATCGCGTGGAACGCGGCCCCGGCCGCTGGTCTCGCCGCGGTGGGTGCGGCGGCGGTCGCCGGGCTGGCGCACTACGGCAGACCCGCAGGTCAGACCGTCCTCGGTACCGCTGTCGTCGCACCCCGGTTCCGCAAGCTCAACTCCGACATCGTGCTCCGGGCGTACTACGCGGCCGGTCTCGGCAAGCCTGATCGCGCCGACCAGGAGGTCCGGTTCGGGTCGCCCATGTCCCGCGACGCACGGAACACCGGTTCTCAGGTGGTCGTGGATCTCCCGTACGGCAAGGGCTGGTCGGACGTGGCCGGGGCGCGGGAGAAGATCGCTTCGGGTCTGGACGTGCACGTGAATCAGGTGTTCCTGACCCCGGACAAGTCCAGCTCGCGGCGGCACACGCTGTTCGTGTCCGACCGGGACCCGCTGGCCGTCGCGGTGGGCCGCACGGAGATGCTGGACTGCAAGCCGCGCTCGATCTGGGAGCCGGTCAAGCTGGGCAAGGACGAGCGGGACGCGCTGGTGTCGCTGCTGCTGATGTGGAACTCGCTGCTGGTCGGCGCGCAGCCTCGGAAGGGCAAGACGTTCTTCGCCCGGCTGGTGGCGTTGTGGGCGTCGCTGGACCCGTACGTGAAGCTCATCGTTGCTGACGGCAAGAACTCCCCGGACTGGCTGGGCTTCAAGAAGGTCGCGCACCGGACCGTGTTCGGGACGCACCCGAACCCGAACGACGACAACCCGATCGAGCGTCTCCAGGCGATCCTGGACGAGGTGCTCAAGCACATCGATCGCGTGAACTCGATCCTGACCACACTGCCGGTGACGATGTGCCCGGACGGCAAGCTGACCAAGGAACTCGCCCGGGACCCGCGCTACCCGGACCTGCGCGTGTTGGTGATGGTGATGGAGGAGTTCCAGGTCTACTTCGAGACCGAGGACCAGGCCGTGAACAAGGAGATCGCGGCCAAGCTGTCCCGCATCCAGGCCGTTGGGCCGTCGGCCGGCGTGGTGCTGATCTCGTCGTCGCAGAAGCCGTCTGGTGTCGGCGCGGGTGACGTGTCGCGGCTGTTCAACCGCTACCGGGACAACCACTCGGCACGGTTCGCGCTCAAGTGCGGCAACCGCACCGTCTCGGAGGCGATCCTGGGCGGCGACGCCTACCAGGAAGGCTTCGACGCCTCCACGCTGCCGGTAGGCGATGAGTACCGGGGTGTCGGCTACCTGTACGGGGTCACCGACAACACGCCGACCGTGCGGTCGTTCCTGGCCGACGCGGCCGACGCGGACAAGATCCTCACCGCCGCACGGAAGTACCGGGAGGCGGCCGGGACCCTGACCGGCCAGGCGGCTGGGGAGGAGCTCGAGCGGGCGACCCGCGATGTGCTGGCCGACGTGCTGACCGTCATGGGCCCGGACGGCAAGGCGCACTGGGACACCATCGCCGGACGCCTCGCCAACCAGATGCCCGAGCAGTACGACGGCACCACCCCGGAGGCAATCTCCGCACAGGCCCGCGCACAAGGCGTCCCGTCGGTGAACGTCAAGCGCGACGGCGTGGTCCGCAAGGGCGTCAGCGCCGACGACCTGCGCGCCGCCATGGCCCGCCGAGACACCACCACCGGCCGATGAAGGGACTGCTGAGCGTGGATCTCAACACCGCACTCCGGGCCCGCCGCCAAGCCTTGGCCGACCGGCACCAGCGCGCCCTCGACGAGTACGCCGCCGCCGTCCACGAGCTGGCCGAGCTGTCGCAGCCCGACCCGCTCACCGGCCGAGTGTGGCGAACCTCGGAGTGGCGAGCAGCCCGCTTCCGGTTCCGGCGCGCTGCCCGTGCCGTCCGCCGGACCCAGCCAAGACGCTACACACGGTAACTGAATGCACTGAGGGTGCGGGACGGCTGAAGTAGCGGCCCCGACGCTACCGGTAGCGGCTGCGCTACCCGTCCCGCTACCCCGCAACCCAAACCTGACCAGGCCGTTCTTTCGCGCGTAGCGAGTAGCGGCCACGGCACCTCACGCCCAAAAACAGCCCGTTGGAGGCTTCCCATGCTGTCCCGCGCCGCTACCGCCACCCTCACCGCCGCTACCCACGGTAGCGACAGCTCCGACGCTGCCGCTACCCTCGCCGCCACCGTCCACACCGCTGGACAGGTCGCCACGGTGGCACTCATCGTGACCATCGCCGTCACGTTCTACCTGTTCACCTGCCTGATCTGGCCGTTCGGCAAGTGCCGCCGCTGCAAGGGCGTCGGCAAGTTCAAGTCCCCGTTCGGCCGGGCCTACCGGCACTGCGGGAAATGCGACGGCTCCGGGCTGCGGGTCCGCGTCGGCCGCCACGTCATCAACCACATGCGCGCCGTCCGGGGAGCCGGCCAGAACTCCACCAGCAAGGGCGACCGCTCATGACCGCCCCGACGATGCCGACCGCGCCGGCGACGGGCGGCCTGCAGCTGGTGTCGCTGTGCGCCGGAATCGGCGGCATCGACCTCGGCTTCCACCGCGCCGGCGTCCCGGCCGTGGCC
Source organism: Kribbella sp. NPDC003557 (assembly GCF_040610805.1). NCBI lineage: Bacteria > Bacillati > Actinomycetota > Actinomycetes > Propionibacteriales > Kribbellaceae > Kribbella > Kribbella sp. NPDC003557. The sequence goes on along the minus strand of NZ_JBEXMY010000012.1, from coordinate 180,472 downwards.
GCTGTCGAGATCGATCCGCGGGCGCGCGGTGTGCTGGGCGACCGGTTCCCCGAAACCGTCCCGTTCGAAGACCTCACGAAGGTGACCGCCGATGACCTCATCGCAGTTGGAGTTGTTCCCGACCGAACCGTCCTCGCGGCCGGGTGGCCCTGCCAAGGAAACTCATCTCGCGGCCGTCGTGGCGGCCTGGCAGATCCACGCTCGGGTCTGTGGCTGCATGTCGCGCGACTGCTGGGTGAGCTTCGTCCCCGTTGGTTCGTCGGCGAAAACGTCCCTGGCCTTCTGTCCGTCAACGGCGGCCGCGACTTCGGGACCGTGCTCGCGGACCTGGCCGAGCTCGGGATGGACAGTGCCTGGCGGGTGCTGGACGGTCGCGGTTTCGGAGTACCCCACCGACGCCGCCGACTCGTCCTTGTCGGACATTCTGGAGACCGGACCGCACCTGTCCGCGTACTCCTTGAACCCGACCGTCTGCCGGGGCATCCTCACCCGCACCGCGAGGCGACGCCGCAACCTCCCGCCGCTGTTGAGGGAGGCGTTGGAACGAGTCGCGGCGACGGAGAGCCGCGAGGCGGCGTGACCGCCTGGGCACCGGCCTTCGCGCACTCGCTCGTGAGTCATGGCGGGAACGACAAGCAGGACCCGTCGATGGTCACCTACGTGGTTCAGTCCCACACCGGCCCACGCCGGCTGACCCCGCTGGAATCCGAACGACTCCAGGGATTCCCGGACGGCTGGACCACCACCTCCAACGGCATCCCGCAGTCCGACCGCGACCGGTACGCGCAACTCGGCAACTCCGTTGCCGTCCCGGTGTTCGAGTGGGTCGCCGGCCGCATCGACGCCGTACACCACGCCAACGACGAGGCGGGGGTGACGGCATGAGCACGGCATTGGACCGCGCCACGTTGCACCCGGCCGCGTCCCGCTGGATCGAGCTGTGGAACGGCCAACAGGCCCTCGGCTGGGACCACCACGGAACCCCGGTCTTCCGGTTCCGGTGGGCCCCGGCCGGCCTCGCCACACGTCGTCAGCTCCGGGCGATGCGGATGTGTCCGGGCGGGCAAGAGCCGTACGCGCTGCTCGTGTGGCGCGGCGGCAAGCGGTGGGCGTGGCTGTACCGGCTCGACCTCGCCCGCCCGTCCCGCGTGCCGTCCCCGGCACAGCTCAACGCCCTGGACAAGGCGATGCAGGCCCGCCGTACCTGCGGACTCTGCCAGGCCGTCACCGACTACTGCATCCCCACCTCTGACGGCCGCTGCCTCGACTGCATCGACGCCGCCAACTACCCGCACGCCGCCTGACCCGAACTCGAGAGGAGAACCTCCGATGAAGCGACTCGTTCCGGCCGTCGTCGCGGCCGTCCTGCTCTGCCTTACTGCTACTGGATGCGCCACGGGAACCGTGGTGGACAAGGGCTACCGCACCGATCAGACCGTTGTGAACGGCAAGGCCCAGTCCCGGCCCTGCTGGTGGGTCAAGTTCCGCGACACCGACGGCAAGACCCACACCGCCTGCACCTCCCGCGCCAAGTGGAAGCACGCCAACCCCGGCGACCAATGGGCCGCTCAGTGAACGCCCCCGCAGCGATCCTGACCGCCGCGCTGGAGGCGGCCGGGCGCGGCTGGCCGGTGTTCATGCTCGGCCGTTCCAAGCGCCCCGTAGCCAACTGCGACGACTGCCGCCCGGCACCGACGGCAGCGTCTCCGGATCGCGACCAGGCACACAACCCGGCGCACGATCCGGCGACGTGCGGGCACCTGACCTGCCACGGGTTCTACGCCGCCACCACCGACCCCGAACGCGTCGCGCAGATCGTCACCGCCGTCCCGGCCGGACAACTCGCCGTACGCACCGGGGCCGTGTCCGGCCTGGTGGTGGTCGACGTGGACCCCGCGCACGGCGGAGGCGTGAGCCTGGCGGAGCTGGTGGCGCACGATCTGGTGCCGCGCACGCTGTGGGTCCGTACCGGGTCGGGCGGGGTGCACTTGTACTACCGCCACCCCGGCCGCGAGATCGGGTCCCGGCCGATGCCAGGACGGCCGGGCATCGACGTGAAGGCTGACGGCGGGTACGTCGTCCTTCCGCCGTCGATCCACCACCGCAGCCGCCAGCCCTACCGGTGGGGCGACGGCCTGAGCGACCCGAGCGAGATGCCCCCGCCGCTGATCGACGCCTGCCTACCGCCCATGCCGGCCGATTCCACGACCCACCCGGCCGGGCCAATCCGGACCACCAGAGCGGGGGGCATCTCGAACCCGCAGAGCCTGCTCACGTCCACGCTCAACGCCGTCCGCAACGCACCCGAGGGCAAGCGCCGAACCACGCTCTACGGCGCCGCTCGCGGGGTTGCGCGGATGGTTGCGGCCGGTGCGATCAGCCGTGACGACGCGATCGCCGCACTGACCGACGTGGGGCAGCAAGTTGACCAGACCGCCCGCGACATTCGAGCCGCTATCACCGGCGGCTTCCATGACGAAGGGATCGCCGCATGACCACCCCAACCGACACCACTCCCGAGACGACAGCCGACGCTGTACGTCAGCGGGTGAACGGTGCCGAACTGCTGGACGAGGTTGCCACCACCATCACCCGGTACGTGATCCTGCCCAGCCCGGCCGCGCTGATCGCCGTCGTTTTGTGGATCGCCGCGACCCACGCGATGGAGGCATGGAACTGCGCGGCACGGCTGGTCATCCGGGCACCGCAGCGACGCTGCGGGAAGTCGCGGCTGCTGGACATGGTCGAAGCGATGTGCCACCAACCGCTGATGTCCGCGAACGCCTCCCCATCGGCGGTCTACCGGTCCATCGGACTCACCCCGAACGACCCCCCGACGCTGCTGCTCGATGAGGCCGACACGATCTTTGGCCCCAAGGCAGGCGACCACGAAGACCTGCGCGGCCTGCTGAACGCCGGTCACCAGCGCGGCCGACCAACCAAGCGGTTCAACGCCGGACTGAACCGCGTGGAAAGCCACGAGACGTTCGCCATGGCTGCCCTGGCAGGGATTGGCGCGATGCCGGACACGATCGAGGACCGCGCCGCCGTCATCCGGATGCGCCGCCGTGCGAAGGGCGAGAGCGTACAGCCCTACCGGGTACGACGTGACGGCCCTGCGCTGGCCCTGATCGGCTACCGGCTGCACGAATGGCTCACCGCCCACGTAGACGAGCTGGCCGACGCCATGCCCGCGATGCCACTAGAAGACCGCGCCGCCGACACCTGGGAACCCCTCATCGCGGTTGCCGACCTGGCCGGAGGTCACTGGCCCGGCGACGCCCGGCAGGCCGCGCTGACCCTGCTGGCCGAGCAGGAAGACTCCGCCGAACTGCCGCTGTCGGTGCGGCTCCTGGCCGACTGCCGCACCGCATTCGGCGACGCCGACGCACTGCCCACCGCCGACCTGCTGCAACGACTCCTGGCCGACGACGAAGCGCCCTGGGCGACTCTCGGATCGGGCGGGCTGTCACCGATGAAGCTCGGCATGCTGCTCCGCGACTTCGAGATCCGCAGCGGCAACATCCGGTTCCCCGCCGGACAGGCCAAGGGCTACCACCGCAGCGCCTTCACCGACGCGTGGAACCGCTACTGCCCCGAACCCGAAACCACCACCGACACCGTCGATGACGCCGGTACGGCACAAGCCGTCCCAGCCGTCCCAGCCGTCCCAATGCAGGTCACGCCGGGGACGGCTTCCACCCCTGGGACGGCTCAAGCCGTCCCACCCACCCAAGCCGTCCCGCACCTGACCTGCGAAGGGACGCCTGGGACGGCTGGGACGGCTTGGCCACTCAGAGCCGTTCCCGACCTTGCCGACGACAACAACCAGACGGACTGCGCATGAGCCGACAGCCCCGAGGAAGGACGACCTTGACGACCCCGATGAGTGACAGTGACCGACTGCTCGACGTGGAAGAGGCAGCGGTCATGCTCGGCACCTTCAACACCAGTGGCGTCCGGTTTCCGCGCCGACTGATCTCGGAGCGCCGTATCAGGTTCGTGCGCATCGGCCGGATGGTGCGCATCCCTGAGTCCGCGATCCGCGAACTGATCGAACAGAACACCGTCGAACCCATGCGCCCGGCTCTGGAAAGGACCGCTGCCTGATGTCAAAGCGTCGATTTGGTCGTATCCGCAAGTTGGCGTCCGGCCGGTGGCAGGCGCGGTACCCCGGACCGGACGGCATTGACCGCCCCGCGCCGCACACGTTCGCCAACAAGACCGACGCCGCACGCTGGCTGACCAACAAGGAAGCCGAGCTGCTGAGTAAGCAGTGGATTGACCCTGCCCTCGCTGCGACGCCGCTCGGAACGTACGCACGGAAGTGGATCGATGAGCGCCCCGGTCTCAGGCCGAAGACGCTAGTTCTCTACAACGGGCTGTTGCGCAATCACATTGCGCCGACCCTCGGTGAGGAGCCGCTGAACACCCTCACCGCGCCGATGCTCCGCACATGGAGGAAATCTCTCCTGGACGGCGGACTAGGAGCAGTCACCACTGCAAAGGCGTACCGGCTGCTGCGGTCGATTCTGACAACTGCCGTGGAGGACCGAATGATCGAGTTCAACCCCTGCTACATCAAAGGTGCGGCAACGGAGAAGAGTCCTGAGCGACCGACGCTGACCCTTGCCGAGGTCTACGGAATCGCCAGCGGAATCGCCCCTCGCTATCGAGCGCTTGTTTTGTTGGCCGCGATGGGCAGCCTGCGATGGGGCGAGCTCGCTGGACTTCAACGGCGGGACGTCAGCCTGAGCCGTGGGGTGGTCAAGGTACGGCGGGCCGCCGTCGAACTCCCGACCGGAGAACTCCGGATCGGTCCGCCGAAGTCCGACGCCGGCGTCCGGGACATTCACCTCCCGGAGCTGGTGACCGAAGACCTTCGATTGCACTTCGAGATCTATGTGAAGCCCGGAGCTGAGTCGCACGTCTTTACCGGCGCGAAGGGCGCGCTGCTGCGTCGGTCCAACTTCCAGCGAGCATGGCGGAAGGCGCTGAAGGCCGCTGAGGTGACGGGCGCGATCCACTTCCACGACCTACGTCACACCGGCAACAACTGGGCCGCCGAGTCCGGCGCAACTCTGGCCGATCTGATGCAGCGAATGGGCCATGCCAGCACCCGCGCCGCCGTCCGCTACATCCACACTCGCGACAGTCGCCAACGGTTCCTAGCGCAAGCCATGTCGGAACATCTCGACGGACTGCGTACGGCGGACGACGCCGACCAGGACGGCGACGACGAAGACGGCGCGTTGCCGATCGCATCGGGCACGTAACGGGCACGCGGCCGGTTTCAGGTCGCTGACATGACTCAGCCCCAGGTCGGAAAAGTGCCTCTGACCTGGGGCTGGGTTGTGGAGCGGGTGACGGGAATCGAACCCGCACTGTCAGCTTGGGAAGCTGATGTTCTGCCATTGAACTACACCCGCGCGGCCGGTCTCCCGGCAGCGGAGACGAGCATAGCTGATTCGCGGGCCGTGAACCACGTGGGGTCCGCGCGCCGGACCGGAGATCGGCCCCTGCCGACGTCCCGAGGCCCACCCGTCGGCGACCCCCGCACCCACCGCCGGCGGGCGTGGTTGCTGCGGAGTCAGCGGCCCGGCCCCGAACTTGGTGCCGAATGCATCGAAAAGGGGGTTACGGACGGTTTGCAGCGGGGCTTCTTGGGCAGTTTTCCACAAAGGGCACGTTCAGGACTGGGCAGGGTCGTCATCTTCTGGCAGATTAGAACGCGTTGCCGGGGGCAACATTCGACGCAACGTGAGGATGCGGTCCTGGACCGGGCGAGATGGTTGCGGGGCAACTGGATGAAGGGGTGAACGGTGGCAACAGACACTACTGACGCGGTGGACAACCTGGAGAAGGAACTCGTCACGTTGGCGCGGCGGCTGCGCGGTCTGCAGCGGACGCTGTCCAACGAGGCGCATCCGGACCTGGAGCCGGCGCAGTACGCGTTGCTGAACCACGTGGAGGAGCTGGCGCCGGTGCGGATGGCCGACCTGGTGGCAGCCCTCGAGGTGGACAAGGGACCGGTCAGCCGGGCCTGCGCGCGACTCGAGGAGGAGGGTCTGCTGAAGCGGGCCGCCGACAAGTCGGACGCGCGTGCGACCCTGCTGACCCTGACCGCGGCCGGAAAGCGCAAGCTGACGGCGGCCCGGAAGAAGCGGCACAAGGTGATCGAGGACCTGCTCAAGGACTGGTCCCCGGCGCAGGTGAAGACCTTCGCCACCCAGGTGTCGAAGTTCAACAAGCTGGCCAACTAGCCAATAGTTGCCTCAGGCCCACGGTCTGGTGGTGTGCTCCCGCCGGGGAGCTGAGGGCTCCGGACGACTCACCACCAGGCACGGGGAAGCACTCCGGCCGCGGGCGCGGGGCTGCGCGGACGAGTGGCACGCTGCTAACGTGCGACCCGTGCTGCTCTCCGACCGTGACATCTTGGCCGAGCTCGACGCGAAGCGGGTCCAGCTGGACCCGTTCGAAGCTGCGATGGTGCAGCCGTCGAGTGTCGACGTACGGCTGGACCGGTTCTTCCGGGTCTTCGAGAACCACAAGTACCCGCATATCGACCCGTCCGAGGAACAGCCCGACCTGACCCGGCTCGTCGAGCCCGAAGGGGACGAGCCGTTCATCCTGCATCCCGGTGAGTTCGTCCTGGGATCGACGTACGAGCTCGTCACGCTCCCCGACGACGTCGCCGCCCGGCTCGAGGGCAAGTCGTCGCTCGGCCGGCTCGGCCTGCTGACCCACTCCACGGCCGGTTTCATCGACCCCGGCTTCTCCGGCCACGTCACACTCGAGCTCTCGAACGTCGCCACGCTGCCGATCAAGCTCTGGCCCGGGATGAAGATCGGCCAGCTCTGCTTCTTCCGGCTGTCCTCCCCCGCCGAGCACCCGTACGGCTCCGCCAAGTACGGCTCCCGCTACCAGGGGCAGCGCGGCCCGACCCCGTCGCGCTCGTTCAAGAACTTCCATCGCACCGACGTCTGACCAACGAAAAGGGCCCCGGAATTCCCGGGGCCCTTTCGTTTCAGCCGGCTAGGCGGTCGGCTTCAGGTAGATCGTGACCGACTGCAGGTCGGTGGAACCGACCGAATTGCCTTGCGGCAGCTGCCCGTAGATGCCGCCGAACGGCGAAACCGCGTCGGGCGACTCCGGCTTGCCGTTGTACAGACTCATGTCACTGCCACCGGCCGACTGGGAGTCCGACGGGGTGTCGGCGGCGGTCGGCGAAGTGCTGTCCGAGGGAGTCTCGCCGGCGGAGGGGGTCTCGCCGGCCGACGGGCTCTCGCTCGACCCCGCGCTCGGCAGGTCCAGGCCGGTCTTCGCGTCCAGCAGCACCGGCTGCGCCTCGGTCTGTGCGTAGACGACGCCGTGGAACGCCGCGGTCACTCTCGGCACGACGCGTCCTTCGGACTTGTCCGTGAAGCCCCAGGTCTTCTTGCCCGTGCTGTCGTCGAACCCGAGGAGCTCCAGCGGATGACCCTGCTGCGTGGTGCTCGAGCAGACGACCGCGGTCGCCTGGTCCGGCAGGCACGCGACCTTGACGTCGAAGTCGGAGGGGGCCGCCGCCACGGTCTGCGCCACGGCGCCGGTCGCCAGGTCGATCACGAAGAACGCCTCGCCCTGGGTCCCGCCGGAGTAGCTCGCCTCCTTGTGACCGTAGAAGTACGCGTGCTTGGAGCCGCCGGCCAGTGGCTCCAGGTAGGCCTGCTTCAGCGGGACCTGCTTCGTCACCTTGCCGCTCGCGCCGTCGACGAGGCTGACCGAGCCGTCGCCCTTCTCGCTCGACTTGCTCGGCGTGCCCGCGAAAACACCGGCGTGGACGGCGGCCGGGCTGAGGCCCGGCACGACCGTGGACTTCTGCGTCGCGGGATCCGCGAACACCGTCTGGTCGCTGCCGGCGTTTCCGGCGGTGACCACGCCGACGGCGACCTGGCCGGTCTCCGGGTCGACGGCCGCGGTGGTGAGGCTCGGAGTGCCGCTCGCGAGGTCACCGGTGCCCTGCAGGGTGCTCACCTTCGCGGACACCTCGGCGATCTTCTGGCCGGTCGTCACGTCGATCCAGTGAACGACGACCAGGCCCGAGGGCTTCTGGGTGCCGTTGCCCTTGTCGGACTCGGCGTAGGCGACCACCGCGACGTCCTTGCCGTCGACCTTGGCCACCATCGGATCGCTCGCGTCGCTGACCTTCGTGGTCTCTGCGGCGGCCGACTTGATCTCCCAGGCCTTGCTGGGGTCGACGACGTCGCGGCCGGTGATCCCCCGGTAGTTCACGACCAGGGCCACCTGCCCGACCATGCCGCGCTTGGGCTCGTCGTACATCCCCCGGCCGTCGTAGTCGGGCACCGGATACGCCGCGGCGGCGGTGAAGGCCTTGGGCGGGTCGAAGGTCGGGGCGGCCGGGGCGGACGGCGTCGGCGAAGAGGTGGTACCGCCGCTGTTCTCCGAGCCCGCGTCGGACTTCTTGTCGTCGCCGCCGCAGCCGGCCAGCAGGATCAGGGCAGCGGTGACAGCTGTGGTCGCCACCATCGGACGCAACATCGTTGGTATCTCTCCCAGGTCGACCGAGAATGATCGACTGAACGCTAGCAGTGTTCACGGGTCCGCCCGGGCAGTTATCCACAGGCATTGCACCAACCTGCAAGCGCTACCGGCGGACCGGCGATCCGGCGCTGACGAGGCCGAGCCGTTCGAGGACGGCGCAGATGGCGGCGGCCGCGCCGCTCAGCGGCACCCCGTTCATCGGACGATCGAGAGCCCGGTCCCGCGGTGGCGGGGCTGCGGCTCGGTCAGCGGCCGGGTGGCCGGCTCGGTCAGGCGGCGGGAGGCCGGCTCCAGCCGGTCGGCCACCTTGTGCAGCAGGCCCGCGAACCGCGTGCGGGTCCTGACCCGCGGCCGGCCGTTGGACCGCAGCGCCCGCGCTTCGATCTTCCGGATCTGGTCCTCGACGCGGTAGCGGGCGACTTCCTGCTGTTCGCTCAACATGATCGTGCTCCCCTTCGCTCGGTCCCCGTGCTGTGTGGTGGTTTTCGGCAATGCTTCGCCCAGGTCCCGCCCCCAGTGGCGGGACCTCGTGCGGTGTGGTGGTGGGTCAGACCTTGACGACGGTGATGTCGCCGGAGACCGTGCGGGCGCGCAGCATCAGGGCGCGCTCCCCCTCGGCCGGCTTCTGGCCGGGCTCGAGGTCGCACCGGATCCGCCCGGTGACGGTCTTCAGGTCCAGGTACGTCGGCAGGCCGTCCGGGACGCCGATCTGGACGTCGCCGCGGGCCGTCTCGGCCTGGACGCTCGGTCCGTCGGCGATCTCGACCTTGACGTCGCCGGAACCGGAGGTGGCGACCGAGTGGTCGCGGATCCGCTCGATGGTGATGTCCCCCGAGCCGACCTTGACGGAGGTGGGACCGGCGGCGTCGCCGATCGTGACGTCACCCGAGCCGGTGCTCAGGCCGAGCGCGTCGCCGGCCTCCTCGATGTCGATCGAGCCGGAGCCGGTGCCGGCGCGGACGGCGCCGACGGCGGTCCCGATCTTGACGTCACCGCTGCCGGTGTTGACGCCGAGCTCCTTCTCGACCCGGGTGATCCGGACGTCGCCGGAGCCGGTCGCGAGCCGCGCCGAGCCGAGCGGCGCGTCCGCGGTGATGTCGCCGGAGCCGGTCTTGACCCGGGCGTCCAGCACCGCCGAGGTGACGATCCGGACCTGGATCTCGGGACCGCGCCGGACGTTGCGCGGGCCTTCGACGATCAGCTCGCCGTCGACGACCTCGACCGTCACGTCCTCCTCCGGCCCGCTGTCGACATCCACCGTCACCGCGGTGCCCTTGGTGTCGGCGTTGCCGGAGATCTCCACCAGGCCGGAGCCGATCTCGATCCGGATCCGCTCGATCCGGTCGTTCTCGTCGTCGGTGAGTTGCTGGCTGAAGCCGTTCATTCCGCCCATCCCGTCAGTCGCTGGCCCGGCCCGTGTCCGCCACGGCGGCGTTCCTTGTCCTCGCGTCGCCGGTCCTTGTCCTCCCGGCGGCGGTCCCGGTCGTCACGGCGCCGGTCGCGCTCCCAACGGCCGCGGTCCGGGCCGAAGACGCCTTCCTCGCCGAACGGGCCGTTCGGACCGAAGACACCGTTCGGGCCGAAGACGCCGTCGGGGCCGAGCGGTCCGTTCGGACCCAGCGGGCCCTCCGGGCCGAACACCGGTCCACGCGGCGGGCGCGGCGGCCGCGGCGGGCGCGGGCCGCGACGACGCTCGTGCAGCTCGGTCATCACGGTGCGCATCAGCCACGCGTTCGAGGAGATCCCCTCGGCCGCCGCGGCCTCGTCCACCTTGTTCTTGATCGACATCGGCAGCCGCAGCGTGATCCGCGCGGTCGGCTCGTCGGCGTCGAGGACGAACTGCTCGCCGTCCGCGACGTCCGCCTCGTCGTCGATGTCTTCGTCGGTCTCGTCCGGACCGGTCAGCTGGCTGGGCGCCGGCGTGACCACGAACTCCGGGCGGCCGCCGGCCATCCGGAGCTCGACCGAGCCCGGGGACAGCTCACGGCTGATCTCCCCGGCGGCGTCGGACAGGGCTGAGATGAGGGCCAGGCGGCCCGCGTCATCCAGCGTGGCCCCGAGGCGTTGGGCCACGGAGCGGGTTTGCTCGTCGGCCAGGGCGGTGGCGTTCTCGACGCTCCGCCGGACCGACTCGAGGTAGTGGTCAAGTTCCATGACAGCAAGCATGACGTCATGGTGACGTCACTGTCAACCCCTGCTGATGTCACCGTGGCGGCAAGGGCAGAATGTGGTGCAGTCACCGACAGGAGGAAACGTGTCCAGAGGAGTACTGATCACCGGTGCGTCCAGGGGTGTCGGCGCGGCCGCCGCGCGGGCGTTCGCGGCGGCCGGCGACCGGGTCGTGCTGCACTGCCGGGGCGCGGTCGACCGCGCCGAGGAGCTTCGCGCCGGGCTGCCCGGCGAGGGTCACACGGTGATCGCCGCGGACCTCGGCGACGCGGCCGCGATCCCTGCCCTGGTAGCGGAATCGGCCGCCGCGCTCGGTCGCGTCGACGTCCTGGTGAACAACGCCGCGATGTTCGTCGACGAGCCGGTCGCGGGCTCCCGGCGGGTCGGTCACCCGCTGGCCGAGACGTCGTACGACGAGTGGGTGGCGACGTGGCGGCGGACCCTCGCCGTCAACCTCGAGGGCGCCGCGCATGTGACCTGGTGCGTGGCGCGGCAGATGCTCGACAAAGACCCCGCCGACGGCGTACGGCGGGGCGCGATCGTCAACGTCGGCTCCCGGGGTGCGTACCGCGGCGAGCCCGACGTCCCGGCGTACGGCGCCTCGAAGGCCGGGCTGCACTCACTCGGGCAGTCGTTGGCGGCATCGCTGGCGCCGTACGACATCATCGTGACGTCACTCGCGCCCGGGTTCATCGCGACCGACATGACCGAGACGTTTCTCGCGGGTCCCGGCGGGGACGCGATCCGAGCGCAGAGCCCGTTCAACCGGGTCGCGACCGCCGACGAGGTCGGGAACGCGATCTACTGGCTCGCCTCAGCCGACGCGAACTGGGCGAGCGGCGCGGTCCTCGACTTCAACGGCGCGTCGTACCTGCACTGAGCTGACGACCACCGCGGCGACCGTCCACACCGCGGCCAGCACCGCCATCGGGAACACGTCGCCGTCCTCCTCGCTGAACAACAGGATCAGCGACAGGTTGACGGCGGCGTGGGCCGCGGTGGCGACGACGAGATTGGTACGGCGCGCATCCCGCAGTACCGCACCGATCACCACCGACAGCGCGGTCGCCATCACGACGAACAGGCCCATGTACACGAGGCCGTGCGCGAACCCGCCGATGTGCCAGAAGCCCCACAGCACGCCGACGACGAGCGAGGAACGCAGGACCGAGAACCGGGTCTGCAGGTAGGGCTGCAGGTACGCCCGCCACCCCAGCTCCTCACCGGCCGCGCCGACGATCATCGTGAGCACCAGCACCCAGAACGGGAACGGCAGGCTGTCCGCCCGCCACGCCCGCCCCGCGACCACGTGCACCAGGACGGACACAAGCATCGCCGCGATCACGATGCCGACCACGAGCGCGCTCCGCCCGGCCGCGACGGGCGCCGGCGTGAATCGCGCGGCGACCCGGGTGGTACGGCGGAACAGCAGGAACATCACGCCGACGCCGAGCGCCGGCGCGAACTGGACCAGCTGGATCAGCTCAGGACTCGGCCCGGCCGCCGTCTGCAGCGCGTTCAGGATTCCGCTGAAGACCATCGTGACCAGGTAGAAGACCAGAACGCGCAGAAACACCATCACTCCTGAGATAGGGGCCGATCATCAGGTCGAGCTGCTCGGTCAGGAACTCGGTCAGCGAGCCCCAGCCGTTCACCGCCCAGACCTGGAGCGCGCCGTTGAAACAGACCAGCGTGTGTCGAGCCAGTGCGGGTACGTCGGTGTCGGCGCGGAGCTCACCGGCCTCCACCGCGGCCCGGTAGAACGTGTCGCAGCTGTCGACGATCGCGGCGGAGTGCGCCAGCGCGTGCTGCCGGAACTCCGGGTCCGCGACGTCGAGCTGGACGAAGCCGAGACCGTTGCCGAGCTCTTCGCGGTGCTTGATGTGCGCGACCGCGGAGAGCGCGAAGTCCCGCAGTGTCGCGAGTGGTGACGCGTTCCGGGCGGCGGCCTCATCTGCCGCGAGCTTCACCATCAGCGGGGACCGGGCGGCGGATGCGAGCAGCAGGCCGCGTTTGGAGCCGAACCGCTGCATCAGCGTCGGCGGCGCCAGACCGACGCGCGCGCCGACGGCCGCGAGGGTCAGTTTCACCGGCCCGAGCTCGGCCAGGACCTGGCGGGTGGCGTCCAGGATCGCGTCGTCACTCACCAGCCGCGGCCGGGCCATGTCACCGCCTCCGAGTTTGTGAACCGTCATTCACTAATACACGAGATCGTAACAGATCCTTGTTGGATCAGTTAGTCAGTGACAACGGGTGAGCTTCCGGATACCGCTTTTCGGCGCAGGACGAGGGGTCCGGACCCGCGATCCCGCCGTCCGGCCCATCCGTCCGTGGCCGGGCTCGTCGTACCAACGGGAGCCTCATTCATGCGCATCGCCCGCATCACCCTGGGTCTACTGCTGTCACTGTCAGGCCTGGTGGCCGCCGTCGCCGGAGCATTCGCGGCGTTCTGGCTGGTCGGCCCGGACAACACGATCTCGACACCCGGCCGTGCACTCGCCAGCCGGGGTCTCGCGGTCGTCACCGCCCCGGCGCTCCTCGACCGGCACGGTCCGACGCTGCACGTGAGCGCGTCGGGCGACAAGCCGCTGTTCGTCGGTGTCGGGCGGGATCTGGACGTCCGCGACTACCTCTCCGGGGCCGCGCACACGCAACTGGTGCGCTTCGACCCGCCGGGCACGTTCGGTGCGGAGGAGGTGCGCGGTGCGTCCGGGAAGCTGACGCCGCCCGGCGAGCTCGACTGGTGGGTCGCGCAGTCCGCGGCCGGGTCGCAGTCGGTCAGCTGGCCGATCCAGGACGGGCTGTACGACGTCGTCGTGATGAACGCGGACGGTACGCCGGCGGTCGGCGGGCAGGTCACGTTCGGGATCGAGGTCCACCGGCTGTTCGGGATCTGCCTGCTGATGCTCGGCGCGGGCGTGCTGGTGCTCGCGCTCGGCCTGACACTGATGCTGCGCCGCCGCCGGGCGGACATCGCCGACACGACCGAGATCCCGGTCATCAAGAACGCCCAGATCCCGGCGCTGGCGGCAACAGCCCCCGTCGCGCGGGAGACCGCACCCGCCTACCGCGTCTCCCCCTTCGCCCCCGACCGGGTGAGCCCTTTCGCACCCACAACCCCAGCCGAGCCCGCAGCAGTCAAGGCAGCCATCGAGACTGCAGCAGAAGCGACGCCGGAGACAGCAGCACCCGAGGCGCGACCGGCTGTCGCGGCACCGGCCGAGCTACGACCGACCCAGGAGCCGGTCCGACCCGCGGCCGCACGACCCGTTCGGGGTCCGGAGGTTCGGCCGGCTGTGCCGGTGGCGCCGGTGTTTATGTCGGCGGCGGCGGTGGCGCGGGCGAAGGCGCCGGTGTTGATCGGGGCCGGTGCCGCACAACGGTACGACGAGCCCGCACAGCCGGCGTACGACGACGCTGCCCGGCCGGCTGATGAGGCGCGGGCTGACGTCGCGCCTGAGACTGTCCCGCTGGAGGTTTCGCCCGAGTTCGAGAAGAGTGACGAGGCGGTCCGGCGGACGGCGGCGTTGCTCGCGAGCGGGGCGCTGTTGCTCACGGCTACGAGCTGCGGTCTGGTCCCGCCGAAGAACACGCTGACCGCGGCGGACTCCCGCCCGGCCGTCACGCTCGCCGACGCGCAGGCCGTGGTCCAGCGGTACAACCAGCTCAACAACCAGGCGAACCGGACCCGCGACGCCAAGCTGTCGGCGACGATCGAGGGCAACCCGACGCTCGCGCAGACCCAGGCCGGTTTCCTGATCGGCCGGAAGCTCGACGCCGCGGGCAAGGATGTGTCGAAGCCGTTCAGCTACACCGACCCGGAGATCGGCGCGCCACAGTTCACGTCGTACCCGATGCGGTTCGTGGTCAGCTCCGGCGTCTCGGACGCGCCCGGCAACCGTCAGCTCGGCGTCTGGCAGCGCGAGAGCGCCGGCAGCCCGTGGCTGCTGACGCACTCGGTCTACCCGCCGAAGGCTGTCGACCTGCCGTCCGTCGACGGCATGCGCACCCCGGGAGCCGCTGACCTCGAGAAGCTGCAGGGCCAGCCCGAGACGGTCGCGAAGGACCTTGCGGCGTACCTCAGCGGCGGCAAGAACGCGCCGCAGTCGAAGCTGTTCACGCCGTCGCCTGCCCTGACTCAGCTGCTCGACCTGCGCGCGAAGTCGAAGGCCGCCGACACCGCCGAGCCGTACATCGCGAGCGTCACCGACACGTTCGCCGCCGCGAGCAAGCCGCTGACCTTCATCACGGCGGAGGGCGACGCGCTGGTGTTCCTGTCGCTGACCGAGCAGTACCTGCAGCGCGTCGAGCCGGGCTCGAACGCGTACTGGACCAGCGGCGAGGCCACCGCGTTCAGCAGCATGGTCAAGTACACGCAGACCATCCACCAGGACTACCTGCACCAGGTCGCGCTCGTCATCCCGGCCAAGGCAAGCGGCGACGCCGTCCGGGTCCTGTCGATCGACCCTCAACTGGTCGGCGCCGGCGGCGCCTGACCCTCCCAGGTGAACTCGGCCGCCGACCGGGCGGTCGAGTTCCTGCCATCTCAGCGGTAAGCGGTTGCTGAAGGATAGTTCCGGCTGGTTGACTTCGGTGGTTAGGTTTTCCCATCCGCCCGGGAGTACCAGTGGACCTCACCCGCCGCCGCCTGCTGTCCTTCGTCCCCGCGACCGCCCTGCTGACCGCGGTCAACCCGGCTCCGGCCGCCCACGCCACCGGGGCTGCGATGACCGCCGACCCCGGCCAACTGCTGACCAACGCGATCGCGATCTACGCCGGGACGTCCGCGTCGAACGCGCGTCCCGAGGTCGCCGCGAAGCTGACCTCGATGGACAGCACCGCCCGCACCTGGCTGTCGGCGCTCGACCGTGCCGGTGCCGGCGAGCTGTTCGCCGGGCTCCCCCTCGGCACCAGCGACCCGAACCTGAGCTCGTCGTACCAGCACCTGTACGAGATCGCTCTCGCGTACCGGCGCCCGGGCCCCGCCTCGGACCTGCAGGGCAACGAGCAGGTCCGCGCGCGGATCGCCGAGAAGCTGGTCTGGCTGCACGACAACTACTACGGCGACCAGTCGAAGGGGTACTACGGCAACTGGTTCACCTGGGAGATCGGCATCTCGACCTTCGTGTCGAAGACGCTCGCGCTGATCGACGCACCGGCCGACCTGGTCACGCGGTACGTCGCCTCGATGGACGCGTACCTGCGCAACGGCAAGGACGGCGACGTCGACCTCGACTCGCGCTTCCACACCGGCGCGAACCTCGTCGACATCACCGCGAACCGCGTCCTCCAGGGCGCCCTGCTGAACAACGACGCGCGGATCCGGAAGGCGCTACAGGACCAGTTCACCGTGTTCGCGACCGTCGATCCGTACAACCTGCAGCACGGCGTCACGGACGGGTACTACGCCGACGGCTCGTTCATCCAGCACGCCTCGGTCGCCTACACCGGCTCGTACGGGAAGGGCCTGCTCAGCAGGGTCGTGCAGACCATCAAGGTGCTCGCCGGCACGGAGTACGCGCAGAGCGACGACCTGGTCGGCGTGGTGCAGGGCTGGGTCGAGCACGGGTTCGCGCCGCTGATCTTCGAGGGCTGGATGATGGAGATCGTCAAGGGCCGCGCGGTCTCCCGGACCACTACCGGGTACGCCGACGTCGCGGTGATCGTCGAGGCGATCGTCGACCTCGCCGACTACGCGACCGGCGACGACGCGACCCGGCTGAAGGCGTACGCGAAGTTCACCGCGCAGCCGACCATCAACCCGAGCAGCTTCGCGTCGCCGGTCAGCATCGCCCGGTTCGCGGACCTCACGTCCGATCCGTCGATCGTGCCGGCCGACCTCAACCCGGCCGCGAGCACGACGGCGTTCAACGCGATGGACCGGACCGTGCACCGGCGGCCCGGGTACGCGTTCGCGCTGGCGCGGAACTCGTCGCGGATCAGCAAGTACGAGTACATGAGCGGCGAGAACCTGATGCCCTGGTTCCAGGGCGACGGCGCGCACTACCTGTATCTCGCCGGTGAGGACCAGACACAGTCGTTCGGCATCGACTACTTCACCACGGTGTCGCCGTACGCGCTGGGCGGCGTGACGGCGCCGGTCGAGACGCGCAAGTCGATCCCGGAGTTGTACGGGACGGCGTACTACGACAATCCCGCGCTGGGCTTCACGGCCTCGTCGGAGTCGCAGAACACCTACGTCTACTTCCCGGTCGGGACGAACGCGTACTCCGGCGGCGCGACGCTCGACGCGTACGGCGCCGCCGGGTGGGTGCAGTCCGACGACTTCGCCTACGCGTCCCGCGAGTCCCTTCCCGACGACTTCGTGACGTACCGGAACGCGTCGGCGACCAAGTCGTGGTTCCTGCTGGACGACGAGATCGTCGTTCTCGCGGCCGACGTCGGCGACGCGACCCGCGCGGTCACCACGACCCTCGACACCCGCATCGCCGCCCCCACCGCTCCCGTGACGATCACCGGCGCACGGCGCGACGGCACCCCCTGGACAGGCACCGGGGCAGCGGACCCGCGCTGGCTGCGCTACTCGAACGGCACAGCCTCGGTGGGCTACTACTTCCTCCAGCCGGCCGCTCTGTCGGTCGACCTGCAGCCAGTCACGCGAAGCCGCCGGGTAGTGCGCACGTCCAACCCGGACACCGCAGTGACGAAGCAGGTCTTCGCCCTCACCGCCACCCAGCCGGCGGACTCGAAGCGTGCGCTCGCCTATGCATTGGTGCCCAACGCAACAGAATCCGCGATGAAGTCCTACCAGCACGGTCGCTTGACGCTGCTGGCCAACACCCCCAGACTCCAGGCGGTCCACCATCTGGGCCTGCGCCTCACCGCCGCCAACGCCTTCGGACCCGGCACCCACAACCTTCCCGGGCTCAGCGTCGACGGTCCGGCTTCGCTGCTCGTTCGCCGGCAGTCGTCGAGCGTGCAGGTCGCGGTCGCCGATCCGACGACGCAGCGCGACACGATCACGATCAAGCTGCCGGGGCAGTATCTGAAGCCCGCCGCGCCGGTCGCGGGAGTTCAGGTGGCGCGCACGGTCACCGGGACCAGGCTGACCTTCACCACCCGGCACCTGTTCGGGCGGAGTCTCGCGATCAGGCTTGTTCCAGCCTGGTGATCAACGCCTCCATCGTCGCGAGCGTCGTCCGGAGGTCGCCGAGATCGACCGCTTCGGCGATCTCGGAGGTCCAGGGGCCCTGGGCGACCGAGATCTGCCGGATCGCCCAGTAGCCGGCCTCGGTACAGGCGAGCAGCTTCGCGCGGCGATGCGCGGGGTTCGGACGGTACTCGGCGAGGCCGCGTTCGACCAGCAGGTCCGCGATCCGCTGCACGCCCTGCCTGCTGACACCCATCAGCCGGCCGGCGTCGGCGACCGACCGCGGCTGGTCGAGAACGCCGCCGAGCACCTGCCACCAGGCCGCGGTGATCCCGCCGTTCGCGGCCAGGCCCTGCGCGGCCTCCATCAGCCGCGCGTTCAGCCGGAAGGTGGCGAGCACGACATCCGTCAGCACCACCCCACCCTCCGACCGCTTCCCGACCTCGGGCCAGTCGGCCCGAGGCGGGACGCCGGCCGTATCCGGCTCCCCGGCCGGCGCGGTCGATCGCTTGTCCTCGGTCATCCGACCAGCGTCGCGTACGCGGCCGGGTCGGCGCGGTGGAACACACCCTCGTACGCCTCCCGCTTCCGCTCGTCCGCGAGCCCGAGCCGCTCCATCACGGCCCGCGCGAACTGCACCGGCGAGTCCGGCCCCGCCGTGATCACGTTGCCGTCGACGACGGCCCGCGCATCGACGTACCGGTCCGCGCCCTGGTAGCCGGTCGCCTGCAAGTACTCCTTCGCCGCGCTCGTGTGCTTGCGCTCGTCGAGCAGCCCCGCCCGGGCCAGCCCGGACGTCGCGCCGCAGATCGCCGCGACCGGCGCACCGGCGTCGAGGAACTGCCCCGCGAGCTTCGTGAATGCCTCGCCACCACCGACATCCCACTGCCCCGAGCCCGCGAGCACCAGCAGATCGCCCCCGTCCGGGACAACGTCCGCGATCGTCACGTCCGGCACGACCCGCATCCCACCCATCGTCACGACCGGCTCCAGCGACTCGCCCACCGTCACGACCGTCCAGGGCACCCCGGTGAACCGCCCGGTCCGCAGTTCCACGACCAGGTGCCCGATCTCCCAGTCCGCCAACGTGTCGTACACCGCTACATACGCTGTCTTCATGGACAACACTTGTCATCACGACAACATGTTGTCAATAACTCGAATGCCGATGACGCACGCCGCTGAGAAGGTGAACGGATGAGCGTACGAGAGCTGGTGCCGGACGACTGGGCCGAGTTGTGGCCGTTGATGCAGGGCTTCGGGACGGAGTTCGACGAGGACACGAGCCGGGGATTCTTCGCGGAACTGGTGGGCGATCCGCGCTGGGTGGCGTTGGGGTACGACGACGGCGGGCTCGTCGGGTACGCGGTCGTGCAGGACTACGGCACGCACCTGCGGGCCGGGCGCCGGCACGTTGGGCGATTGCACGACTTGTACGTGCTGCCCGAGCGGCGGCGTGCCGGAGTCGGGCGGGCCTTGATGGACGCCGTCGCGCAGTGGGCGTCGACCCGGGTGCGGCATCTGGTGTGGCAGGCGCATCACGAGCGGTCGGCGCCGTTCTACGAGCAGCTCGGGCACCTCGGGCAGCCGTGTCCGCAGCCGGACTACCCGACCTTCGCGATCGAGTTCACCCGGTAGCCGCGCAGGAGGCCCAGGCCAGCCAGAGTCGTTGCGCCGGCGGCCAGGGCCAGCGCGTGACGGACCGGGAGCGTCGCGAGGAGGTTGGTGGAGCCGATCAGCGGCACGGTCTGGGCCAGCGAGAGGAGCGACTGCAGCCGGGTCAGGTGCGATCTCGGCGTACTGCGGACGAACAGCGGCGCGAGATGTGAGGTGAAGAGGCCGATGCCGACGCCCTGGATGAGGGCAGCGCCGACCGCGGCCGGGACGGACGGCGCGAGGGCGAGACCGGCGATCCCGAGGGCGGCGAGCAGGCAGCCGAAGCCGCCGGTCAGCTCGGCGCGATCGAAGGTCCCGAAGCGTCCGACGAGGATCGTCACGAGCAATCCACCCGCCACGTTCGCCGCCACCACGAGACCCGCCTGGCCGACCGCCCATCCGTGCGAACGGGCGAGCAGCGGGACACACAGGGACGTGACCGGCAGGACGAAGGCCGCGACCAGAGCCACCACCGCGAGGATCGTCCGCAGTACGGGGTCGCCGACTGCCACCCGAAGCCCGTCGACGGCGTCCCGGATCACCGACGGGCGGTCGCGCGGCGGCGTCACGTCGTACGGCGGTCTGAGCGCCAGCAGGACGACGAACTGGACGGCGAAGGTCAGCCCGTCGAGCATCAGCGCCCCGACCAGCCCGACCGTCGCGACGAGCAGGCCGCTGAGCGGTCCACCGGCGAGCGTGATGAGCTGCGTCGCCGATGTCCGCAAAGCCATTGCCCTAGGCAACTGCTCGTCGGAGACGAACAGCCGTGGGAGTACGCCGGCGGCCGGCAGCGCGAACGCGTCGACGGTACCGACCACGACCGAGGTTGCTAGCAGGAGCCCGGCCGACACCCCACGCAACCCGACGGCGACGGCCAGCACCAAGCAGCACGTGCCGACGATCGCGGTGCAGGCGAGCAGCAGCCGGCGCGGACCGATCCGGTCGCCGAGGACACCGCCGAGCAGCAGCAGAACGGCGCGCGGCAGGGTGAACCCGGTCAGCACCAGCGCGGCGACGTGCGCGCCGATCCCCGTCGCGGCCCACCCGAGCGCGAAGAACAGCGCGGTGTCGCCGAGAACCGAGAGTGTGGAACCTGCCAGCCAGCCGTAGTACGACCGGTTCACCCGTCCAGCCGGACAGGCATGACGAGAGTGGTGAACGTGCCCTGGTCGGCCGACCGGACGACGACCGGTCGGGCCGGTTCGCAGATCTCGAGCAGGACGTCCGGCCCGACACTCGCCTCGAGCGCGGCCGCCAGCAGGCTCGCGGTGAACCCGATCCGCACCGCCCCGGACCCGATCGCCTCGAGCTTCACCTCGTCGCCGATCCGCACACTCTCCTGATCGATGTCGAAGGCAACGACATCCCGCCCGGCGAGCGCGGCCAGCAGCGCGGCCCGATCCACCACCACGCGGCAGACCGGCGGCGTCAGCCCGTCGAGGATCTGCTCGTACGCCGGATACTCCGCCTCCACCACCGCCAACGACCGCGACTCGTCACCCCGCACGAGCACCAGCCCGCCGTTGACCTCCACCCGCACCACGTCCCCCGCCGCGGCCCACCGGCTCGCCGCGGCCAAGTCGTCCGCGCGCACCAGGACCCGAGCCTGCGACCCGCCGAACTCCAGAGGCCGCACGGTCCGCACCGCCAGCCGGTACCTGTCGGTCGCCACGAACGTGACTTCCTCGGGCGCCAACTGAAGCTGCACACAGTCCAGCCCGGCGTACTCGTCCGTGGTGGCCGCAGCGGAGGTCACCTGGCGGATGGCGCTTGCCAGCTCGGGGCCGCCCAGGGCCGCCGTGGTCTTCTCGGCCAGGAGCTGGGTCAGCAGGCGGCCGGCGGCCTCGCGGGTTGCGGTGGACCTGGCCTCCAGAGTGCGGAGGTGGGCGCGGACCAGCTCGGCGACTTCCGCCGGCGCCGCGTCCAGGGCGAGGCGGACGTCGGGGAGCGGCAGGTCGATCTCGCGGAGGTCCCGGAGCAGGCGGGCGCGTTCGGCCTGCGACCTGTCGTAGTACCGGTAGCCGTTCGTCGCGTCGACCTCGGCGGGTGGGAGCAGACCGCAGTCGTCGTAGAACCGCAGCGCACTCGGCGCCAGTCCTACGAGCCGCGCGAACTCACTGATCGTCAGCCTCATGGGCCCGACCCTCACCCTTGCACCAACTCGAAGGTCAACCGCGGAACCGGCCCCAGAGGCTGAGGGTCTTGCCGAAGCGTTCGCCGCGGATCCAGTCGTAGATGCCGCGCGCCACCCGCTCGGGCGAGATGTCGCCGCGGACCGAGCGCGGCACCCGGATGCGGAGCTCGGCGGCGTCGGCCAGGGCATCGGCGATCTGGTCCTCGGCCCAGCCCCGGAGCGCGAGGCGTTTGCGGCGGATGGCGTCCGGACAGTCGAGGTGCAGCCAGCGCCCCTCGGGCAGCTCCGTCGGCAGCGCCGGCGTCAGCAGCAGCACCGGGATCCCGGAGCGCCGGATCAGCTCGGTGATCCGCAGCCACAGCCCGTTGTAGGCAGGCCAGATCGGCGCCGCGGTCGGGCTCGCGATGTCGATCCCGAGCAGCCGGCCGTTGTCGTCCAGCAGCTCGTCCATGTCCATCACGACCAGGTTCCCCGGACTCAGCCGGACCAGCTCCGGCACGACCGTGGACTTCCCTGACCCGGGCGCCCCGGTCACCACGAACAACCTCGTCACAGACCTAGTGTGCGGTCATTCGACCAGCAGGCGCACAGGAGGTCGTGCCGCGGCCGAAATCAGCGGCAGTCCGCCCGGCCCCGGGGTGACCGAGCCGAGGACGCTCGAGTGCCGGGCGCCGGTGCAGCTCGGGACCGTTCCGCCGAGGCCGTGCACGGTCAGGAACCCCAGGACGGCGAACGCGTACGCCTCCTTCGCCGCCGACGGCAGGCCGAGCTCGTCGGTGGTCCGGACCGGAATGTCCAGCTCGTCGGCGAGCAGGTGCATCAGCACCGGGTTCCGGATCCCGCCGCCCGACGCGACCACCTCGGTCCCGCCGTACCGCCGGACCGCGTCGGCCACCGTCCGCGCGGTCAGCGTGGTCACGGTCGCGACGAGGTCCTCGGCCGGGATCACCGGCAGCCCCTCCATCGCCCGCGCCACGTACGCGAGGTTGAACAGCTCCTTGCCCGTCGACTTCGGCGCCGGCCGCTCGTAGTACGGATCGGAACGCAGCCGCGCTAGCAGCTCCTCGCGGACCTGCCCGCGCGCCGCCATCACCCCGTCCGCGTCGAACGGCCGACCGGTCAGCTCGGTCACGACCGCGTCGATCAGCGCGTTCGCCGGGCCGGTGTCGAAGGCAACCGGTTCACCGTGCACGACGGTGATGTTCGCGATCCCGCCGAGGTTCAGCGCCACCGGTACGCCGGGACGCCCGCGCAGCCACAGCACGTCGATGATGCTGACCAGTGGCGCGCCCTGTCCGCCCGCGGCGACGTCCCGCGAGCGGAGGTCCGACACCACGGGTACGCCGGTCGTCTCCGCGATCCACGCCGGCTGCCCGAGCTGCAGCGTCCCGTGCACCGCCCCGCTGTCGACCCAGTGGAACATCGTCTGCCCGTGCGAGACGACCAGGTCCGCGGATCCGCCGCACAGCTGCTCGACCGCCTGCCGCGCGACCGCCGCGAACGCCTGCCCGATCCCGGTATCCAGCCGGCACACCTGCTCCATCGAGGTCGACGCCGGCGGCAGCGCGGCCGCGACCGCCGCCCGGAGCTCGTCCGGGTACGGCTGGCTGAGCATCCCCAGCGGTGTCAGGACCAGTTGGTCCCCGTCCAGCCGCAGGTCCGCGGCAGCGGCGTCGATCGCGTCGTACGACGTCCCCGACATCAGCCCGATCACTCGCATGTCAGTCCCGCAACTCCCGTCGATGGTCGTCCCCGCGCAACGTGAGCAATGCGATCACACTCACCGCGCAGGTGACCACCACGTACCACGCCGGGATGTCGACGTTCTTGGTCCGCTTGATCAACTCGGTGATGATCAGGCCGGCCGAGCCCGAGAAGACCGCGTTCGACAACGAGTACGCCAGCCCGAGCCCGGTGTAACGCGCCCGGGTCGGGAACATCTCCGCCAGCATCGCCGGCCCCGGCCCCGCCATCAGACCGACGACGAGGCCCGCCACGAACACCGCGATGCCCTTCGCGGCGTTGCCGGACTCCTTGTCCTGCAGCAGATTCATCAACGGGAAGGCCAGCACGACGACCAGGGCAGCCCCGGTGACCATCACCGGCCGCCGCCCGATCCGGTCGCTCAGCCACCCGGCCGGGAGGATCGAGACCGCGAACCCGGTGTTCGCGAGCACCGTCGCGACGAGCGCCTGCTGGAAGGTCGCGTTCAGCGTCGCCTGCAGGTACGACGGCATCACCACGAGGAACGTGTAGCCGGCCGCGGACCAGCCCATCAGCCGGCCGATGCCGAGCGCGATCGCCTTCGCCACCTCACCGGACGACGCCGGCCGCGGCTGCTCCTGGACGCGCGCGAAGCTCGGCGTCTCGTCGAGTTTGAGCCGCAGCCACAGCGCCACCAGACCGAGCGGCAGCGCCACCAGGAACGGCACCCGCCAGCCCCAGTCCGACAGCGCCTCCTTGCTCAGCGTGGTCGCGAGAATCGCCGCGAGCCCGGCGCCCGCGAGCAGGCCGAGCGCGACCGTGAACGACTGCCAGGCGCCGTACAGGCCGCGCTTCGTCCGGGGCGCGAACTCGGTCATGATCGACACCGCACCGCCGAACTCACCGCCCGCCGACAGGCCCTGCAACGCCCGCACGAGCGTCAGCAGCCACGGTGCGGCCGCGCCGACCGTCGCGTACGTGGGCAGCAGGCCGATCAACGTGGTCGACAGTGTCATCAGCAGCAGTACGACGATCAGCGTCGGTCGCCGGCCGATCCGGTCGCCGACCCGGCCGAACACGGCGGCCCCGATCGGCCGGAAGAAGAACGCCAGCGCGAACGACGCGTACGTCTTGATCAGGCTCTCCGCGTCGCTGGTCGCCGTAGCGCTGAAGAAGTTCGCGGCGATCACGGTGGCGAAGAAGCCGTACGCGCCGAACTCGTACCACTCGACGAAGTTCCCGACCGTCCCGGCCACCAGCGACCGCCGGGTCCGGACCTCGGCAGCGACACTCATCGGACTCCTCTTTCGTAACTTTCTCCCGCCCGCCACCAACATCTTCGTCTATCACTGACCAACGCGCGACCCCGGGTAACAGACCCTTGACACAACGTCCGCACGGGATCGATGATTTGGCATCCGCTAAACCGGTTTATCTCGCCCGGTTCAGCCCGCCCATCTGTGTGACGAGGAGTCGATCAGCTCATGAAGCGAAGGACCCTGTTGTCAGCCCTGGCCGCCGGGACCGCCGCGGCCGCCACCGGAGCCGCACTGCCCACGGAGGCCACGGCGGCCGCCGCGAAGCGCCGCCCCCGGGCCAAGACCGGGCCGGTCACCGTCGCGTACATCGAGGTCAACGACCACAGCATGCTGAACGCCGGCAAGTACACGCTGGCCAACGGCGGCGCGCAGGTGATCGACGTCGCGGTGATCTTCGCCGCGAACATCAACTACGACGGGACCAGCGCATACCTGCACTTCAACGACCAGGTGACGAACGTCCTGAACAACGTCGCCACCCAGGTCCGCCCGCTGCAGCAGAAGGGCATCAAGGTCCTGCTCTCGGTCCTCGGCAACCACCAGGGCGCCGGCTTCGCGAACTTCCCCGACCAGGCCTCCGCCGACGCGTTCGCGCAGCAGCTCGCCGACGCCGTCAACCAGTACGGCCTGGACGGCATCGACTTCGACGACGAGTACGCCGAGTACGGCAACAACGGCACCGGCCAGCCGAACGACTTCTCGTTCGTCTACCTGGTCCAGGCGCTGCGCGCGAAGCTTCCGAACAAGCTCATCACGCTCTACGACATCGGCCCGGCGGCCGACCGCCTGACCTACAACGGCCAGAGCATCGCGAACACCTTCGACTACGCCTGGAACCCGTACTACGGGACCTGGTCGGTGCCGAGCGGCCCGACCGACAAGGCGCGGCTCTCCCCCGCGGCGGTCTCCTACACGGCGACCAGCTCGAGCACGGCGGCAACGCTGGCCCAGCGCACCGTCAGCGAGGGGTACGGCGTCTTCCTCACGTACAACCTCACGGAGTCGAACACCGCGTCCTACATGACCGCCTTCACCCAGAAGCTCTACGGCAGCGCGACGGTCTACACGCCGTAGAAGCAGCAACGGGATGGCCGACCACCAGGCCGGCCATCCCGTTCAGTCAGTCGCGGCCGCGGCCCTTGCGGTCCTTGGCGGCCGAGTCGACACGCCGCTGCAGTTCCTCGGGCGAGTCGCCCCGCCCGCCACCCTTCCGGACGTTGTCCGCGGCCTTCGTCTGACCGTTGGTTTCGAGCCGGTCGACGACCTTGCCCCACTGCCGCTGCTTCGTCTCCGCAACGTCACCGGCGAGGTCGTCCCTCGCGCTGTTGTTCCCCCAAGGCAACTTGACCATGCCAGCCTCCTAATGTTCGCGTTCGCAACATCGTAGATTTTCGAAGGGTCTACACCTCGTAGACCCAGCCCGGCCGCCAATTGACGCCGTCGGCAACCAACTGCTCCAACGGCGCCCGACTGCCGAACAGGTGCTCGAGGGACCAACGGTTCGCCGAGTGCGCGACGACGAGCACCACCCGGTCGTCGTACCACCGTTTGAGGTCGGCAACGAACGACCGTGTCAGCTCGAGCACGTCGCCGTACGACTGACCGTCCGGAAACGGTGTGGCGACGCGCCCGACCCTCGGCTCGAGCGCTTCCCGCGGCGCGCCGTTCAGTGCGCCGTAGTTGCACTCCCGCAACCGCCAGTCCAGGAAGTGACGCACGCCGAGTCCGGCCAGTTCCACCGTTTGGACGGCCCGCCGTAGATCCGAGCTGAACACCACGTCGACGTCCCGGCGCCGCTCCCCGAGCTCCCGCGCCTGCTGCCGTCCTGCCGCTGACAGTTCGCCCGGCAGCCAGCCGGTCGCGATCTCGTTCTCGTTGTCGACCGTGGTCGCGTGCGTCTCGTAAATCAGCTTCATACCTCACAGTCAATCTCTCTTGGAGCTCGTTACCGACGGGTATATACTTAAGTTACTGACGAGTAAAGTCGCATTGGAGAGACTCCGTGAGCCACTACAAGTCGAATCTGCGGGACATCGAGTTCAACCTGCTCGAGGTCCTGGGCCGGGGCGACGTGCTCGGTCAGGGCCCGTACGCCGAGATGGACGTCGACACCGCCCGCGAGGTGCTCGCGGAGGTGGACCGGCTGGCCAAGCACGAGCTGGCCGAGTCCTTCGCGGAGGCCGACCGGAATCCGCCGGTCTTCGACCCCGAGGCCCACGAGGTCCGGATGCCGGAAGCCTTCAAGAAGAGCTACCGCGCCTACATGGACGCCGAGTGGTTCAAGCTGGAGCTGCCGGCCGAGCTGGGCGGCCAGCCGACCCCGCCGTCGCTGCGCTGGGCCGCCGCCGAGCTGGTGCTGGGCGCCAACCCGCCGGTGCACATGTACGCCGCCGGGCCGAACTTCGCGCACGTGCTCTGGCGCAACGGCACCGAGCGCGACCAGAAGATCGCGCACCACATCATCGAGCGCGGCTGGGGCGCCACCATGGTGCTGACCGAGCCGGACGCGGGCTCCGACGTCGGCGCCGGGCGGACCAAGGCCACCCTGCAGGACGACGGCTCCTGGCACATCGAGGGCGTGAAGCGCTTCATCACCTCGGGCGAGCAGGACATGACCGAGAACATCATCCACCTGGTCCTGGCCCGTCCGCAGGGCGTCGAGGGCGTCGGCGGTCCGGGCACGAAGGGCCTCAGCCTGTTCGTGGTCCCGAAGCACCACTTCGACCTCGAGACCGGTGAGCTGACCGGCGAGCGCAACGGCGCCTTCGTCACGAACGTCGAGAAGAAGATGGGCATCAAGGTGTCCACGACCTGCGAGGTCACCTTCGGCGACGGCGTGCCCGCCAAGGGCTGGCTGCTGGGCGAGGTGCACGACGGCATCGCGCAGATGTTCCAGGTGATCGAGTACGCGCGGATGATGGTCGGCACCAAGGCGATCGCGACGCTGTCCACCGGCTACCTGAACGCGCTGGAGTACGCGAAGGAGCGGGTGCAGGGCGCCGACCTGACGCAGCCGGCCAAGGACGCGCCGCGGGTCACGATCACCCACCACCCCGACGTCCGCCGCTCGCTGATCACGCAGAAGGCGTACGCCGAGGCGCTGCGGGCGCTCGTGCTGTTCACCGCGACGTACCAGGACCGGGCCGAGCAGGCGCGGTACGCCGGCGAGCACGACGACCTGGCCGAGCGGGTCAACGACCTGCTGCTGCCGCTGGTCAAGGGCTACGGCTCGGAGAAGTCCTGGACGCTGCTCGGCACCGAGTCGCTGCAGACGTTCGGCGGGTCCGGCTTCCTGCAGGACTACCCGATCGAGCAGTACGTGCGGGACGCGAAGATCGATACGCTCTACGAGGGCACGACCGCGATCCAGGGCCAGGACCTGTTCTTCCGCAAGATCATCAAGGACCAGGGCAAGGCGCTCGGCCACCTCGCCGAGCAGGTGCAGGGGTTCGTCGCCTCCGAGGCCGGCAACGGCCGGCTGAAGGAGGAGCGCGGACTGCTCGCGCAGGGCCTCGATGACACCCAGAAGATCCTGGGCATCATGGGGCAGGCCCTGATGGCCGCCAACCCCCAGGCCGAGAACGGCGACCCGCGGAACGTCTACAAGGTCGGGCTGAACACCTCCCGGCTGCTGTTCGTCCTCGGCGACGTGGTCTGCTCGTGGCTGATGCTCCGCCAGGCCGAGGTCGCGCTGGAGAAGCTGGGCGGCGAGCTGTCCGCGGCCGACCAGGACTTCTACGCCGGCAAGCTCGCCGCGGCCCAGTGGTTCGTCCGCACGACGATGCCGTCGGTGCGCGCCGAGCGGGTCAAGGCCGAGCTCACCGACCTCGACGTGATGGACCTTCCCGAGTCCGCGTTCTGACCCGTACTCCTCCGGCTCGGCCACTTGCGCGGGTCGAGCCGGAGGTTCGGGGCCGTCGGCAAGAAAAGGCCGGGGCATGAAATCGGCTGATCTGCCCCAGGTTGCCCCACCATCTGCCCTGTTGCGGAGCGTGTCGGTGTAGCAACGTTTCTGCCCTGAAACACCGTGACCCTGGCTCGGTCTCCCCTGTCCGGGCCAGGGTCGCGCCAACTCGTCCGGGGTGGAACCAGCAGATGTCGCCGTGCGTCCGTGTGAATGTGTTCAGCCTCGGTCGTCGTACGCTGTCCGCGATGCCCGTCCGATTCCTCACCGCCCTGCTCGCGGCGCTCGCGTTCCTGCCGGCCCTCCCGGCCGCCGCGGAGACCCCGGAGCCGCCCGACCGGATCGCCGCCGCCTGGCGCACCGATCACCTGTTCGTCGACGAGCGCCTGCGGGCCGGGATCCCGGCGACCGAGCTCGACCGGATCCGGGCCGCGATGCGCACCGCCGCCGTTCCCGTGTACGTCGCGATCGCGCCGCGGACGCCGGCGCTGCAGAAGATCACGTTCGACCTGCCGACCCTGCTGCACGCGCGGGTCGGGGCCCCGGGGGTCTACGTGATTGCGGTCGTGGACGGCGACTACTGGTCGACGAACGCCGAGCTGTACCGCCCGGCCGGGCTCCGTGGGCGGACCCTGATCAGCGTCCGCTCGGACGACAAGCGGCGCCTCGACATCGTCTCGGACCGTCCGGCGCCGCAGATCGTCCGCACCATCCAGCAGGCGTCGACGGCGTTCGACGGCCGCGCGCTCCCCGCGGTCCCGGCGGGTGACCTGGAGCCGGAGCGCCCGAACCGCGGTCTCTCGGTCACCGACAAGTCGGACCGGGCGGTGTACGTCGGGCTCGGCGCCGGCGGGCTGCTGGGGCTCGTGCTGACGCTGGTCATCGGGCTGCGCCGCCGCGGCGGATCGAAGCGCACCCACAAGGGGCGGCCGGTCGACGCTTCGCCGGTCGACGCGCGCGGGGTGGAGCTGAAGGCCGACGGGAAGATCACGCAGGCCGGGCGGGCCCTGGCGCGGCTCGACCGGCGTCGCAACAAGACGACCCAGCAGCTGGACCGGCGCGACGACGCGTACCGCCGGCTGGACGCCGCCAAGGCGCTGCGCGCGGACCACGATGACGACGTACTGGCCGCCGCCGGCGCGCTCGTGCTCGCCCGGCAGGCCGAGCGGATCGCGTCCGGCGCGGCCCTCCAGCCGCCGTGCTTCTTCGATCCGACGCACGCACCCGGGTCGGCGAAGGTCGATTGGTCGGACGACGTCGAGGTGCCGGCGTGTCAGCCGTGCGCGAGCATCGTACGGCGGGGGAAGACGCCGCGCGGCCTGCTGGTACCGGCCAGGTCGGGCCTGCTCGGGCACGACCGCAAACAGGTGCCGTACTGGACGCTCGACCCGGAGGACAGCCCGATGGTCGCGAGCGGTTTCGGCGCGTTGTCCGACGACCTGGCGGAGCGGATCACGGCGCGGAAGGACGAGGTCCGATGAGGCGGCTCGCCCTGTTGCTGGTGGCAACTGTTTACCTACTGACCGGGAGCGCGTCGGCGGCCACGCCGACGGATCCCCGGATCACCGCCGCCGTCGCGGCGTGGGCGACGGAGCCGTTGTACGTCGACCCGGACTACAGCTCGGTCGCCGACCGCGCCGAGACGCTCCAGGTGATCTCGGGCGCGAAGGTGCCGGTGTTCGTGGCCGTCGTACCGTTCGGCGAGTGGTTCCCGGAGCAGGGCGACACCACGATGCTGGCCGGCCGGATGGCGGCCGCGAACGGCAAGCCGGGGCTGTACGTCGTGATGGACGGCGACCGGTCGTACGGCGCGATGCATCAGCTCGGTGCGTATGCGCCGAGCTGGACCTACGGCGAGCGCGACGAGTCGCTGAGCAAGCAGCTCTCGGAGTATCTCGACGGTGTGCGGGAGTATCGGTCCAGCACGCCGAAGCCGGCCCGGACCACGCCGCTGCCGCCCGAACCGGAACGGACGTACCCGGAAGAGAAGTTCACCGTCGGCAAGGCGATCGGCAACGGCGTCGGCGGCGCCGTCCTCGGCCTGATGGGCGGCGGCATCCTCGGTGGAATCGTACTGATCGTGGCGGCGCTCTCCCGCCCGCGGCGACGGGAAGGACGCGAGTGAGAACCCGGTTCCTGCTGACGATTGTGGCGGCGGCGCTGACCCTGCTGGTCGCGGCTCCGGCCGAAGCCGGTACTGAGCGGACCCCAGCGGAGCGGGCGCAGGAGATCGCGACCGCGTTGCGCAAGGACCCGCTGTACATCGACCCGGCGTACCGGACCGCGCTGCCCGCGAACCTGCAGGAGGACGTGCGGGCGAAGGCGAAGGCGCTCGGGTACCCGGTGTACACGATGGTGCTGCCGCTGACGCCGAGCGACGAATTCCAGGGCCAGGAGAGCACGGCGCTCACCCTCGTGATGGACGCGCTGCGGCAGCCGGGGCTGTACGTCGTGGTCGACGGCGGCAGCCGCTTCCCGTGGTACGAGCTGCGGGACACGTCGCAGGTCAGCGAGGAGAAGCTGGACGCGGCGCGCACGCGTGCACTCGACGACGAAGGGTACGACGCGGGGCCGACCGAGGTGCTGGCCCGGATGTACGAGCTGCTCGCCCAGCCGGGGATCCCGAAGACCTCGAAGCGGCCGAGCAGCGGCACGCCGGCGCGCCGGATCGCGGACCCGGGCGGGCACGGCTGGATCGTCGCGGTGTCGATCGTCGGCGGCCTCGTCGTCCTGGTCGGCCTCGGGCTGCTCATCGGGCGGAGGCGCGGTTCGGGTCCGGGGCGGCAGAAGACGTTCCACATCCCGCCGCACGTGGCCGCGACCGTGGCGGCCGAGCGGCGCCGGCGGCTGACCCGGGAGACGGACGCGGAGCTCACCGCGCTCGGATCAGAGCTTGCAGCGCTGCCGACGACCGACGGCGTGGGGCTGGCGCACCAGCAGGCCGCGCTCGACGGGCACGCCGCCGCGGCGCGGGTCCTCGACTCTTCGCCTGACCTCGTCGACCTGGTCGGCGCGATGGTGCTGCTGGACAAGGCGCGACGGGAGTACGACGCCGCGGTCGCGATCGCGGCCGACCGGCGCGTGGACGTCGTACCGGACCTGTGTGCTTTCAACCCGCTGCACGGCCGGGCGTCGGGTCGTCCGACCAAGGTGGAGTCCGACGGTACGACGCTGACGCTGCCGTTGTGTGCCGAGTGCCGGCAGGCCCTGAAGCGTCACTCGGCGCCCGCGTCGCTGCCCGGGAAGGACGGGCCCTACTGGTACGAGGACTCGCTCTGGGCCCGGACGTTCTTCGGTACCACCGGGGACGATCTCGCCGGCGCGGTGTCTCGGGGCGAGCTGCGTCGGTGAGAGGGCTTCCCTGAGGGCGGTTCAGGGACGCGTCGGGGGATCTGCCGGATCCAGCGGCCGGACGCCGGAGCCTACTGTCGTTGCGACAACGTGGGTGGGCTCGAGAAGAGGCGGACGATGGCGGAGAACAAGCAGCTCGGAGTGATCCTGCTGGTAGCGGCGGCCGGGCTGGCGTTCTGGCAGTTCGGGGACCGGGACTCCGACGACACGCACAAGGTCGACGACAAGATCTCCACCGTTCAGCTCGCCTCCGGCAGCGCCGACATCACGATCAAGGTGTCCGACGACGACACGACCACCGTGCAGGAGAAGCGGAAGTTCTGGTTCTTCAAGCACGGCGACGCGTACTCGGTGAAGGACGGCGTACTGAAGCTGGACGGCGACTGCGGCTGGCAATGCACCGCCGACTTCGAGGTGACCGTGCCGCGCGGCACCAAGGTCACCGGCGAGAACGGCAGCGGCGACATCCAGATCGCCGGCGTGGCAGGGGTCGACGCCAAGTCCCGCTCCGGGAAGGTCGAGCTGAGCGACGTCGACGGCGACGTCAACCTCGACGTGACGTCCGGCGATGTCTCGGTCCAGGGCCTGACCGGCAAACTCGACGTCAAAGCCAACTCCGGCGACATCGAGGCGTCCGGGGTCAAGGGTGGGGCGAACGTCGAGACCACGTCCGGCGACATCGAACTCAGCCTCACCGAGGCGGCCGACGTACAGGCCAAGGGCACCAGCGGCGACATCGAGATCAGCGCTCCTGGTGGGGACTACAAGGTCACGACCGAATCCAAGCACGGCGAGGTCGAGAACAACCTCGGCAACAACACCACGGCCGCTCACACCCTCACCGCCACCACGACCTCGGGCGACATCGAACTCCGCACCAACTGAGCCAGGCGAACAGCCCCGCGCGGTGGGCCGGGTAAGGAGACCCCGCGCGTGGTGGGCCGGGCAAGAGAACCCCGCGCGTGCTGGGCCGGGCAAGAGAACCCCGCGCGTGCTGCACCGGCGCTTACTTCGTCGCTGCGCTCCTCAGCGCACCGGCTCAACACACTCCCACCCACCCCCGGCTTAACGCCGGAACACAAGCTCCCGGCCAGGCCGGGGAGTTCCGGCTACCGCCGGGGGTTTCCGGCTACCGCCGGGGGGTTTCCGGCTACCGCCGGGGGGTTTCCGGCTGACGCCGCTTGTACCGGCTGACGCCGGGTGCTCCGGCCAGAGGCCGGGGAGTGCCGGCTGACGCCGGATGTTCCGGCTGACGCCGGATGTTCCGGCTGACGCCGGGAGTTTCCGGCTGGCGCCGGGGTATTCCGGCTAGCGCCTGGTGGCTCCGGCTGCCGCCGCCGGGTGAGACGACCCCGCGCGTGCTGCGCCGGCGCTTACTTCGTCGCTGCGCTCCTCAGCGCACTAGCTCCACACACACTCCCACCCACCCCCGGCTTAGCGCCGGAACACCAACTTCCGGCCAGGGCCGGTTGTTTCCGGCTACCGCCGAGTGCTCCGGCTGGCGCCGAGAGTTCCGGCCAACGCCGGTTGTTCCGGCTGCCGCCGGTTGCTCCGACCAGAGGCCGGGGAGTGCCGGCTGCCGCCGGATGTTCCGGCCAACGCCAGATGCTCCGGCCAACGGCCCGGCAGTGCCAGCTACCGCCGGATGTTCCGGCCAACGCCAGATGCTCCGGCCAACGGCCCGGCAGTGCCAGCTACCGCCGGATGTTCCGGCTGGCGCCAGATGCTCCGGCCAACGGCCCGGCAGTGCCGGCTACCGCCGGATGTTCCGGCTGGCGCCGGTGCTGCCGGCTGGCGCCGGATTGTTGCGGGCTGGCGGCCGCGGGTTGCTCGCTGGCGCTCGCGAGTGGCTGCTGGCTCGGCTACACCCGCGAGCTGTGCTGGGGGGTGCCCGGCACGAGCATCGTCTGGCCGGCCAGCAGAAGCTTCTCGGACGGGCGCTGCCTGCCCTGGCTGGCACGCGCCTTTCGCGTGCTGCTGTCGGGTCGCACCAGACTGCTACGCCGTCGCAAGCGCCTGCCGGCAGACCGCGGGTGACTGTTACCGCGTCGCGAGCGCCTGCCGGCAGATCGCGGGCGACTGCTAGCGCGTCGGCGGGTGACTGACCACCTCAGTGCGGAGTAGTACCGCGTCGCGCGTAACTGCCTCCGCGTCGCGGGTCGCGAGTACTACTACCTCGCCACGGCTAACTGCCACCACATTGCGACCGACTGTCAGAGCGCCGCAGACCAACGGCTACGTCGGCCAACTGCCACCGCGTCGACGAGAGCAGAAGCCAACACAGACCTAAGTGAGGCTCGCTACAACTACTCCTTGATGTCGCGGTGGTGTTCTTCCACGACCCGGTATTCCTCTTCTACTGCAGGATCTATGGCGTTCGTCTCGACGCGGCGGCGGCGGTTGGTGATGTAGAAGGACAGCAGGATGCCTGCCAGGCCGGCGAGCAGCAGGATGTAGCCGACGACCTGCAGGTTCACGGCGTCCCAGGTGTCGCGGACGGCGAACGCGAACACGGCGCCGACCACCATCAAGAAGATCCCCACACCGATGCTCATCAGAGCCTCCCAGCGAGTAGCCCTTACACTTCCGACGGTACCCGCTGCCAAACGCAAGCTCACGCGCTCGCGCCGGAAAGAACCAGTTCTACTCGGGTCGGGCCGTCGGGAGTGATACGGACGGGCACTCCCCAGTCCTGGCGGTGCATGTGGCAGGCGGGGAATTCCACCTCGGCGGAGTCGTCGCACGAGGCGGCCTGCACTGCCACGTGGAGGACTCCGGACCCGGCGTGCGGGTCGATGACAAGACGCCGTACGAGATCGGTGGTGTCGCCGGCTCCTTCGCGCAGCAGATTGTCCGGTGTGGAGGAGACCAGCAGCCGCGTCGACGGGCCGTACCGGTCGTCGAGTTTCTGGCCGGGCGGCGGGTTGAAGACGACCTCCAGCGTGACCTCACCCGCGGCCACATCCATCGGCGGCCGCTGTGTCCGCGTGCTGAACTCGTCAGCGGTCGCCGACGCGCCCAGCGGCACCCGCGTCAGGCGGTGCGCGGCCGACTCGACGACGAGCAGCTCGTTGCCTACGACAACGGCTCCGCTCGGCTCGGCCAGGCCGGTCGCCATCGTCTCGACCGTCTCGGTGCGCGGGTCGTAGCGACGTACGGCGCCGTTGTACGTGTCCGCGATCGCCACCGACCCGTCCGGCAGCACGGTCACGCCGAGCGGATGCTGCAGCAGGGCCTCGCTCGCCTTGCCGTCGCGCAGGCCGAAGTCGAACAGCCCGGTGCCGACGGCCGTGTGGACCTCGGTGTCGATCCAGCGCAGCGCGGAGATCTCGGAGTCGGCCAGCCACAACCTTTCGCCGTCGGCCGCGAGACCGCTGGTCTGCGCGAACCACGCCTCCTCGAGCGGCCCGTCCTTCAGCCCTTCGTTGGTCGTCCCGGCCGCGACGACGGTCTCCCCGGTGAACGGGTCGAACGTCCACAGCTGATGTACGCCGGCCATCGCGATCCACACCTTGCCGCCCCACCAGGCGACATCCCACGGCGAGCTCAGGACGCCGGTCCCGTCGCCGTCCATCCACTGCTTACCGGTGCCGGCCAGCGTCCGCACCTGACCGTCGGCGAGCGACACCCCGCGCAACGCGTGGTTGACGGTGTCCGCGACCACCACGTCGTACCCGACCTGGCCGGCGACGTCCGGCGGAAGCACCACGAGCCCGTTCGGCTCGGAGAAGCTCGCCTGGTCGGCAGCGCCGTCCGCGAAGCCGCGGTGTCCCGTTCCGATCCGTCGTACGACGGTGGTCGCGTCGGCGGCGAGCTCGACGATGCTGTGGTTGCCGGCGTCCGCCACCAGGAACCCGTTGTCGAACGCAACCACCTTGGCGGGGAAGCGGAGGTCCGTCGGCTCGGGCGTCGGCGCGACGTACGGCGACTGGCCACGGGTCAGGGTGCCGGCTTGTTCGTGCTGCACGATCAGCTCGGCCAGCAGGGCGTCCAGGGCGTGCTCGTGCCCTTCACCGGAGTACTGCGCGACGATGTACCCGTTCGGATCTACCAGGACGAGCGTCGGCCAGGCCCTTGCGGTGTAGTTCTGCCAGGTGATCAGCTCCGGGTCGTCCAGCACCGGGTGGCCGACCTCGTACCGCTCGACGGCGGCCCGGACCGCGGCCTCCTCGCCCTCGTGCGCGAACTTCGGCGAATGCACCCCCACGATCACCAGCGCGTCCCCGTACTTCTCCTCCAACGGCCGCAGCTCGTCGAGCACATGCAGGCAGTTGATGCAGCAGAACGTCCAGAAGTCGAGCAGCAGGAACCGCCCCCGGAAGTCCGCGAGCGACAACTCCCGCCCACCCGTGTTCAACCACCCACGACCCCGCAACTCCGGCGCACGCACATGCATGCCCCCATTGTCCGCCGCGACGCAACCGGCCCGGCCGCCGGGTCAGCGCGGCAGGATCAGGGTGTCGGTGAGGAGTTTGGCGGTTTTACGGAGGGTGGCCGGGGAGGAAGACAGGTCGGTGGCGAGGGTGTAGGGGGTCAGGGTCTCGCCGGGGCCGACCAGGCGGTGGCGGTGGGCGAGGAGCCAGACGATGGCCCGGGGCCAGGTGGAGAGGCGGGCCTTGGCGAGCAGGTCGGGGGCGTCGCGGACCAGGCGCTCGGCGATGTCGAAGGCGTCCGGCGCATACGACGTGCCGAGGGTTTCGCCGGCCATCAGCCAGGCGTGCGGCGCCAGCACCGAGAGGGTCGCGGCCTGGTGGTTGTCCAGGCCGCGGAGGTCGGGCTGGGGCGGGGAGCCGAGACCGGCGAGGGCTCGGTAAGCGTCTTCCAGGTCGTTGGTCGCGTCATCGAGGAAGACCCGCTCGCCCGGCTTCGAGCCGACCGGGTCGATCATCGCGGCGGCCTCCAGCGCGGGCTGCCAGACGTCGACGGCGTCGACCGCCTCGTCGACGGCGTCCAGCGGCAAGTGGGTCCGGTCGCCGGCGAACTCCAGCCAGGCCTTCACCACCACCGGAACGGCGTCGAAGTAGGTGCTGTCAGCAAGCACCTTGCGCGGCAGCCAGTGCGCGAGGAACAGCTCCACCAGGACGGCGCTGACCCGCAGCGGCCCGCCGACGGTGTGGTCGACCGCGTGGTCGATCCACAACCGCGCGATGTCCGCGGCATCGTCCGGCAGCTCCTCGGCGAACCGCGAGTCGAGGAAGTCGTCGACCAGCTGGTCACGCTGCCGCGGGGTCAGCAGCGGGCGGACCGGCGGGCGGACCGGGCGCTCCGGCATCTGGGTCAGCCGGTTCACCAGCAGGCCGGTGAAGAACTCGAAGTCCTCGCTGACCGGCGGATCGTCGAAGTCGCGGGTCTCGCCGAGCGCCTGCAGGATGATGCCGGCCGCGATCGGCGGGCGCACGGTCCGGATGGTGACCCGGCCGCCGCGCTCGTACGCCTCCAGGACGCGGTCGACCGGCGGGCCGACGAAGACGTCCTTGATGATCGCGCCGAGGTTGTTGTCGATGAACACCACCACGGTGTGCGGATGCTGCTCGTCGTCGTAGTCGAGCACGACGCTCAGCCCGTCACCGGTGATGTCCTCGGACACGATCGCGCTGGTCAGCCGGAACCCGGCGATCCGGGTCACCCACTCGGGCACCTCGTCCTGCGTCCGCAGGCGGGACACGTGGGCTCGTTGCAGCGGCAGCCGCCCGGCCGGGCCGACCGTCCGCGCGAGGCTGGTGAGCAGCACGAAGGACTCGGGGTCGCGGCGCTCGCCGAGCACCCGGGCCGCGTCGGCCCAGAAGAACCGCTCCACCTCGCCGATCTCGTCCGGACGCCCGGCCGGCCACAGCTGGTCGGCCAGCATCGCCGCCGAACGCGCCACCGACGCCTCCGCGATCACCGGGTGCAGCGCGGCCGGTGCGGCGGCGAGGTCGAGGGCCAGCGTTTCGAGCAGCGTCTCCAGCACGGCGACGCTCGGCGTGGTGTCGACGTCGACACCCGCCGGAGGCACGTGCGGCTCACCGGGCTCGGAGCCGACGAGCCGCAGATGGCTGCGTCGTCCGTCCCGTCCGCTCGGAGACTTGGTCACCTCCGTGAGATTACCGCCCGGTGCCGCTCCCTCGCAGGCCCGTCCGCGCGCCCTGTGGATAACCGCCTGCCGACACGACAGAGGGGTTGCGCACCGAACGTTGCGGTGCACAACCCCTCAGGTCGGTGTGTCAGCCCTTCAGCGCACCGGCCATCAGGCCGCCGATGAACCAGCGGCCGAGCACGATGTACACGATCAGCGTCGGGAACGACGTGATCAGGGCGCCGGCCATGCTGGCCGCGTAGTCGACCTTCTGCCCACCGGCCAGGGCGGCCAGGCCCAGCGTCACCGGGCCGTTCTGCTGCGTGGTGAGGAACAGCGCGAACAGGAAGTCGTTCCAGACCGAGGTGAACTGCCAGATCAGCGTCACCACGAACCCGGAGATCGAGATCGGCAGGATGATCCGGGCGTAGGTCTGGAGCAGCCCGGCGCCGTCCACCCGGGCCGACTCGATGATCTCGTTCGGCACGACGGTGGCGTAGTAGTTGCGGAAGATCAGCGTGCAGATCGGGATGCCGTAGATGCAGTGCGCGATGATCAGCGTCGGGATACCCCGGGTGACGTCCAGCTCGGTGAAGGTCGTCCGCAGCGGCAGCATCACCGCCTGGTAGGGGATGAACATCCCGAACAGGATGAACGCGAACACGATGTTCGCGCCCGGGAACCGCCAGCGGGCCAGCACGAACCCGTTCACGGATCCGATCATCGACGAGATGATCGCGGCCGGGATCGCCAGTGACAGCGACCGGACCATGTACGGCTGCAGCACGTCCCAGGACTTGCGCCACGGCTCCAGCGTCCAGACCTCCGGCAGGTTCCACTGCGCGGCGGCCGTGGTGTCGGCGGACGTCTTGAAGCTGCCGACCACCACGACGTACACCGGGATCAGCACGAAGAGCAGGAACAGCAGCAGGATGACGTACTTGATCGTCCGGCTCAGCCGCGTCGTCCCGTCGGAGCCCGCCCGGGGCTTGTGGCGGATCGCGCTCGCGGTGGTGCCGGTGGCGGCATCGACGGCGGTCATTCGTTGCTCTCCTGCCGGACGGTGTACGCGACGTACGGGATGACGAGGACGGCGACGACCGCGAGCATCACGATCGCGATCGCGGCCGCCTTGGCCTGGTCGCCGCGCAGCAACGTGTTCCACATCAGGATCGAGGGCACCTCGGTGCGGAACTGGTTCGGCCCGGTGATCGCGTAGATCAGGTCGAACAGCTTCAGCGACATGTGGCCGAGGATGATCAGCGCCGACAAGGCGATCGGCGACAGCTGCGGGAACAGCACGTGCCGGTACAGCTTGAACTCCGAGGCACCGTCGACCCGGGCCGCCTCCCGCAGCTCCGGCGGGATCCCTCGGAAACCGGCCAGGAACAGCGCCATGATGTACCCGGACAGCTGCCAGACCGCCGGCAGGGCGATGGCCGCCATCGTCGTCCACCTGCTCCCGGCGGTCCACCACGAATTCTCCAGGAAATTCAGTTGGAGGATATGGAACAGCCGGTTCAGTCCGCGCGCGTCGTCACCCTGGGACGGGTTCAGCAACCAGCCCCAGACGACACCCGAGGCGATCATCGAGATCGCCATCGGGAACAGGAAGATCGACCGGAACACGCCCTCGCCGCTGACGCCCTTCTCCAGCAGCAGCGCCCAGATCAGACCGAAGATCAGCGTGCCCACGATGAACAGCACCGTGAGCACGCCGAGGTTCTTCAGCGAGTTGAGGAACCGGTCCTCCTGGAACAGGTTCGTGTAGTTCTCGAACCCGACGTAGTCGACCGTGCCCCCTCTACGCGCGGTGTGCCGATCGGTCAACGAGGTGTTGAACGTCCACGCGATCAGCCCGTACACGAAGTACCCGAGCAGCAGCACGGTCGGCAGTAGCACCAGGGCTCCAGGGCCCCAGGTGCGAATTCTTCCGTGCATGCTCAGCTCACCGCCCGGGAACCGGTCCGCAACTCGACCTGCATCAGCTCGTCTTCATCGCTTGGCCGAGCGCCTGCTGCAGCTTGGCGACGTCCTGGCTCCCGCTGAACTGGCTGATCGCGGACAGGATGTCGTTGTTCTGCCCCAGCGTGCACGCGGCACCGTGGGCGCAGGACGGGACGATCTTGTCCTTCTTCCAGTCCGCCATCGCGGTCTGCTGGTACTTCGGGTAGTCGGCCGGGTTGGCGTCCGAACGGGCCGGAATCGAACCCTTCTTGGTGTTGAAGGACTTCTGGCCCTCGGCCGAACCGACGACCTTCAGCCAGCACTTCGCACCGTCGGGGTTCACACCGCCGGTCGGCAGCGTGAACGAGTCCGCCAGGTACTGGAAGTTGCCCGCGGTACCCGGTGCCGGCCAGTAGGTGTAGGCGGTGTCCGGGACCTTGTCGGCCAGCTGCTGCGCGGCGACCCAGTCACCCATCAGCGTGTAGCCGGCCTGGCCCTTGTTGACGTAGCCCAGCGCGTCCGGCCAGTCGATCGCCTCGCGGTCGGCGTTGGTGAACCCGAGCAGCGTCTTGTACTTGTTCAGCGCGCCCGTGACGTCCGCACCGGACCAGTCGGTCTTACCGTTCCAGAGACCGTCGAACTTGTCCGGACCGAGCTCGGCGAGCAGCACGGCCTCGACCAGCATCTCCTGGGCGAAGCCCTTGGAGATCGCCAGCGGCGCCTTCACGCCGGCGGCCTTGAGCTTGTTCAGGTCGGCGATCCACGCGTCCACGCTGGCCGGGGCCGTCGCGGCGTCGATGTTCGCCTTCTTCAGCACCGTCGGGTTCGTCCAGACCACGTTCGCCCGGTGGACGTTCGCCGGGATCGAGTAGATCTTGCCGTCGACGGTCAGGTTGTCGATCAGGTTCTGCGGGAAGGCCTTGTCCAGCCCGAAGTCCTTGTACAGCCCGCTGACGTCATCGACCTGCCCGGCGTTGATGTAGTCCTTCAGCTCCGCACCGGCGTGCGCCTGGAAGGTGGACGGCGGCTTGCCGGCCTGCAGGTCGTTGGCCAGCACCTGCTTGGCGTTCGAGCCCGCGCCACCGGCGACGGCGGAGTTGACGAACTTGTAGTCCTTGCAGTCCGTGCCGAACACGGACACCAGGCCGTCCAGGCCGGCCTTCTCGCCACCGTCGGCCCACCAGGTGAAGACAGTGACGTCCTTGGTCGCCGATGCGCTACCACCGTCGCTACTGCTGTCGTCGCTGTTCCCGCAGGCGCTCACTGCGAGTAGACCCGCCGCGCTCAGCACCGCGAGGGTCTTGCTCAGACCACCACGCATGATTCACTCTCCGATCAGTCGATGGAGCCGCCTGTGACAACGATGCCCCCTTGACGGCCCAACTCTGGGCACGCGGACTACCGGGTGTCAACGTTCCGCGCAGGCGCGTTGCGCAGCCGTGACCCCGTGCACCTTGACAGTGTGAGAGCGCGCACATTCACGGCTCGAACGGGCACTGCGCGCACTGGAGTTGCGCAAAACTCAGGGTTTGAGCAGTACCTTGATCGCCCGCCGCTCGTGCATCGCGACGTACCCCTCGGCGACCTCGGCCAGCGGGATCTCGGAGTCGAACACCTTGCCCGGGTTGATCTCCCCGGCCAGCACGTCCGCCATCAGGTCCGGCAGGTAGGCCCGGCACGGCGCCGCGCCGCCGTTCAGGCCGACGTTGCGGCTGAACATCGTCCTGATCGGCACCTCGACCCCGTGCGGCACTC
Source organism: Kribbella sp. NPDC003557 (assembly GCF_040610805.1). NCBI lineage: Bacteria > Bacillati > Actinomycetota > Actinomycetes > Propionibacteriales > Kribbellaceae > Kribbella > Kribbella sp. NPDC003557. Next base: position 138,823 of record NZ_JBEXMY010000012.1, on the reverse strand, counting down.
CGACGAAGCCGACGGTCGCACCGGCCCGGGCCACGTCGAACGCGGTCGTCATCGACTGCCCGGTGCCGACGCACTCCAGCACGGCATCGGCACCGACCCCCTTGGTCAGCTCGAGGACGGCGTCCCGGGCCGCGTCGCCGCGCTCGGAAATGATGTCCGTGGCACCGAATTCCTTCGCCAGTTCCTGCCGGGGCAGATGCCGCGACAGGGCAACGACCCGCTCCGCGCCCATCCGCGAGGCGGCGAGCACGCCGCACAGGCCGACCGCCCCGTCGCCCACGACGACGACCGTGTCGCCGGCCTTCACCCGCGCCGACCGGGCCGCGTGCCACCCGGTGCCCATCACGTCGGACAGTGTCAGCAGCGACGGGACCATCGAGTCGTCGGGAATCTCGGGCGTCGCGACCAGCGTGCCGTCGGCGTACGGGAGCTTCACGTACTCGCCCTGGCCGCCGTCGGCCCGGTCGCTGCCGTAGCCGACCAGGTTCTGGCAGGCGGTCTGGTAGCCGGCCAGGCAGTGCGGGCAGGTGCCGTCGCTGACCACGAACGGCGCGACCACGAAGTCGCCCGGCTTGACCGTGCGGACCTCGGACCCGATCTCCTCGACGATGCCGACGAACTCGTGCCCGATCGGCCGCGGCTCCTTGACCGCGTTCTCGCCGCGGTAGGGCCACAGGTCGGACCCGCAGATGCACGAGGCAACGACCTTGACGACCGCGTCCCCCGGACCGTCGATCCGCGGATCGGGACGATCTTCAAGCCGGACGTCGAACGCTCCGTGGATCACCGTGGCTCGCATAGGGCCCACACTAGATCAGGCCGGAACGGGGACCTTCTCGACCCGCTTGGCACTCCAGGCCAGCCACACACAGGCGGCCGCGAGCAGCGCGCCGTGGCCGATCCGCAGGGCGGGCGGGCCGAAGAACTGCGGCAGGAACAGCCCGAACCCGACCGCGAACAGGATCGCCGGTACGGTGCGCTGCCGGACCGCGACGATGATCGCACCCGCGGCCATGGTCAGCAGCCCGACGCCGAACATCGTCATCGCGAAGGGGTTGTACCGCACGTCCTCGGCCAGGTCGAGGATGTTCGGCTGGCTCGCCATCGCGTGCAGGCCGAAATCCTCGGCGCCGTAGTAGGGCAGTGTCAGGCCGGCTCCGATCCAGAACACGATCGCCGCCGTGCGGTTGACGTCCAGCAACGCGACGGCGACCAGGATGAAGCCGATCATCGCGCACAGATGTGCGACGACCCAGGCGGTAGCGCCCATCGCGGCGGCGGCGCCGGCGGTGGTCGACTCGTCCTCCCACGGGCGGAGGGCGGGGTAGAGCAGGAACAGAACGCCTGCGACGGACAGTGGGATCCTCATGATTCGTTCCTCAGGCTGGCGAGATACATCCGGACGATTTGGTCGTAGGTCTCGTCGAGGTCCTCGGGCAGGCCGAAGCCGCCTGCCGACTCGACGGACGCGAAGCCGTGGACGAGCACCCGCAGCCGCCGGGTCGCATGCACCGCCGCCGGGCCCTCGAGCCCGTAGCCGCGCAGCGTGGCGTACATGACGCCGACCAACTTCTTACCCGCGGCCTCCTGCACCGGATCGTGCAGCGGGTCCATCGGCATCGCGGCGTACCGCTTCGGATGCGCGGCGACGTAGGCGCGATAGGCGTGCATCAGCGTGGTGACGGCCTCGTCACCGCCCATGCCCAGGACGGCGGCGGTGAACTGCTCGGTCATGTCCTCCAGCACCCGGACCCCGACGAGCGCCTTCAGTTCGCCGAGATTCGTCACGTGCTTGTACAGCGACGGTGTGGCGACCCCACAGCCCTGGGCGACGGCGGCGAGCGTGAGGCCGTCCGGCCCGTGCTCGTCGACGATGCCCAGCGCCACCTCGACCACGGCCGCGGGCGTCAGCGACCTTTTAACAACCATAGCCCAGAGGCTAATGGCATTAGCCAGTCGTCGTCAACAGGTTTCAGATCGCCGCGTAGCGTCCGCGGCGGTGGACCAGGGCGGGTACGTCGTCCGCGGCGAACTCCACGTGCGCGATCTCGAGCTGCACCTGCAGTCCCCAGCCCACCTCGGGCGGATCCTGGTCCACCAGCGTGCAGCCGGCCCAGGTGCTGACACCGACCGGCGCCGGCCCCCAGGCGGTGTCGGTCCAGTCGATCAGCCGGAACGGCCCGCCCGGCGCGGGAGCGACGTACCCGAACGCGTCGGCCAGCTGGCGATGCGGTTCGCCGAGCAGCGACACCACCGCGGTCCTTGCCTCACGCAACGTTTCCCACAGGTCGGAGTCCGGGTCGAGCAGCCCGATCACGTACCCGGGCTCGCCGTCCGCGACCAGCATCGACGACACGGTGAGACCGGCGCGCTTCCCCTCGTACGCCGTCGTCCACAGCCCGACGGGCGACGCCAGCCGCCCGCGCAACCGCCGGACCGGACTCCGCTCCGACTCAGGCGGCAGGAACGGATGGTCACCGTGAATCGTCACGGAGCCACGGTAACCCGTTCTCCCAGGCCGAACCGGTCGATCGGGTGCAGGGTGAGGCCGCTGGAGCCGTGGACCGTCCGGACCGTGCCGTTCGGGTCGAACTCGAAGCGGTAGGACTCGCCGTACGAGCCGTAGCCGTTGCCGCCGGTGACGCGGAGGGAATCGCCGTCGGCCTCGAGCGGCTGCGGCTCGTCGGCCGGGTTCGCTCCGGTCGGGTCGGTCGCGTAGAGCCGACCGCCGATCAGGACGAAGTCGGTGACGCCCCAGAGGTTCGCGAAGCGGCCTGTGAAGCGCTCCAGGCCGGCAGTGTCGACAGCGTCGCCCCTGTCCTTGGAGTCGGCGAGGTCGAGGAGCCGGAAGAGGCCCTCCGCGAGTTGCGCCGCGGGCCCGTCGATCGCATTGGTCAGCACCGACACGACGATCCGCTGCTCGGGGTCGACGATGGTCCTGGTGATGTGGCCCGGGTACCCGCCGCCGTGGCCGAACACGTTCCGCTCGCCGACCTTCGTCACCGACAGGCCGAGGCCGTACCGCGCCTTCTCGTCGGAACCGGTCGTCCACAGCGGGTGCTGCATCTCGCGCTTGGACTTGTCCGACAGCAGCCGGTCGTCGCCGGGCAGGTGGGCGGAGAAGTAGGTGACCAGGTCACGCGCGTTGCCGAAGAACCCGGTCGCCGAGGCCAGCGCCCGGGTGTCGACGTGCTCGATCGGGACGCGCTTCTCGGCGTACGACAGCGCGCTGTACCCGGCGGCGTACTCGGCCAGCCGGGACGGGTCCAGCTCCGGGCCCAGGCCCGCGAGGCCGAGCTTGCCGACGATCGCGGTCTGCACGTAGGAGTTGTACGACGTACCGCTCGCGGCCTCGACCACGAGACCGAGCAGGCCGTAGCCGATGTTCGAGTACTTGAACCGGTCGTTCTCCGGGATCACGGCCGACGACGCCTGCCGCAGGATGTCGAGCAACTGGTCACGGTCCGGGAAGCTCCGGGACAGCTGCCACCAGTCCGCGTCCAGACCGTCGCGCGTGACACCGCCCGCGTGGGCGAGCAACTCACGGACCGTCCGCTCGCCGAGCGGCGTACCGACGATCTCGATGACGTGCTGCTCGACCTTGTCGTCCAGCCGCAGCCGGCCCTGCTCGACCAGTTGGAGGACGGCCGTGCCGGTGAAGGTCTTGGAGTGCGATGCGATCCGGAACAGGTGCTGCTCGGTCAGCGGTACGTCGTTCTCCACGTCGGCGAGACCGTACGCGCCGGAGAACGCGACGGCGTCTCCGGCGTACACCGCGGCCTGGACCCCGGGGACCCGCTGATAGTGCTGGTTGAACGCCAGCCAGCTGTCGTAGTAGGCGAGTACCTCGGTCAAGCTCTGGGTCACGGCGGTCTCCTGGACGGTTCGGCGGATGGAGATCAGAACGGCAGTTCAGTCATACCTTCCGCCTCAGGGTCAGCTCAAAGACGCTTCAGCAGCAACTTGACCGCGAGTCCCGGGAGGCGCTCACCCAACGTGGCGGCGTGACTGAATGACGCGGAACCGGCCCGCTACGTAGGCGCCGTCGGTGTAGGTGGCGTTCGCGGCCGGGTTCGCGCCGGTGCCGTGGAAGTCGCTGAACGCCGCCGACTGGTTCACGAAGACCTGGCCGGTGAGGTTCTCCGACAGCGCGACGCCGGCGTCGAGCGCGGCCTCGCGGGCCTGCTCGAGCACCTTCTCGTCGGTCGAGTAGATCCCGGCCGTCATCGCCCCGTCCTCGGTGACGGTCGACCGGAACAGGTCGATCGACTGCCCGGTGTCGGCCGTCTTCACCAGGAACGACACCGGGCCGAAGCACTCGCGGGAGTACACCTCGGAGTCCTTGGCGTCGATCGCGACCAGCAGCGGCGTCCGGACGACCGCGTCCGGGAAGGCCGGGTGCTGGATCGCGCGCGACTCCAGCACCACGTCGCCGTACTCGTCGGCGAGCTCGAGGCGGCTGATCACGGCCTGGTTCACGATGCCGCCGAGGATCTCGACCGCGCGGGCGTCGTCGCCGAGCAGCTTGGAGATCGCCGTCGCGATCCCGGCGCCGACCTCCTCGAAGGACTTGTGGCCCTCGTCGGTCTCGATCCCGCCGGCCGGGACGAACAGGTTCTGGGTGGTGGTGCACATCTGGCCCGAGTACAGGCTCAGGGTGAAGGCGAGGTTGTTGCTGAGCGCCTTGAAGGAGTCGGTGGAGTCGATCACCACCGCGTTCACACCGGCCTTCTCGGTGAACACCGTCGCCTGGGTGGCGTTCTGCTCCAGCCACTCACCGAACTCGCTGCCGCCGGTGAAGTCGATCAGCTTCACCTCGGGCCGCGTCGCCAGCGGCTTGGCCAGGCCGTCACCGGCCCGCTCGGCGGCCAGGGTGACCAGGTTCGGATCGAAGCCGGCCTCGGCCAGCACCTCGCGGCAGACCTCGACGGTGATCGCCAGTGGCAGCACGGCCAGCGGGTGCGGCTTCACGACGACCGCGTTGCCGGTGACCAGGGACGCGAACAGGCCGGGCCACGAGTTCCAGGTCGGGAACGTGTTGCAGCCGATGACCAGCGCGACGCCGCGGCCGGTGACCGTGAACGTCTTCTCCATCCGGATCGGGTCGCCCTTGGCCGGCTTCTCCCAGGTCGCGGTGGCCGGATACCGGCTCATCTCCTCGTACGCGTACGCGACCGCCTCGAGTGCGCGGTCAAGCGCGTGCGCGCCGCCGGCCTGGAACGCCATCACGAACGCCTGACCGCTGGTGTGCTGCACCGCGTTGGCCAGCTCGAACACCCGCTTGTGCAGCCGGTCGAGGATCTCCAGCGTGACGCCGGTCCGCCCGTCGATCCCGGCCCGGCGCCAGTCCGCGAGGCCCTGCTGCGCCGCGGCCAGCAGCTCGTCCAGGCCGTCCTCGACCATCCGCGGGTACGAGACGTCCAGGCTGATCCCGTACGGCGACTGCTCGGTGACGACCGTGCCCCGCGCGCCGGGGATGTCGAGCGCGTACGTCGTTGCCAGGTGGGCCTCGAAGGCCGCCTTGCCGTCGGCCGCCGCGGTCTCGCCGTACACCCGGGGGCTGGGCGATTCCGGGAACGCGGAGTGGTACCCGCGGTCGTGGATCGCCTTCAGCGCGCCGTTCAGGCGGTCGCGATGGGTTGAGAGCAGGTCGGTGGTCATGCCTGCGATGTTACAGTCGTTGACGCGATCAGGACCAGGGTGTCACAAGGCTCTTCTCGATTGGGCAGCGTATGGACGACTTGGCGGCGCGCGTGGCCGCGGCGATGTGGGCGGAGGACACGGCCAGCGCCGGGCTGGGCATGCGGCTGGTCACGGTCGGCGAGGGCACCGCGCGCCTGGAGATGACGATCCGCGAGGACATGGTCAACGGGCACGGGATCGCGCATGGTGGATTCGTGTTCACGCTGGCCGACTCGGCGTTCGCGTTCGCCTGCAACTCCCGCAACCGGGTGACGGTCGCGCAGGCCTGCGACATCGTGTTCGTGGCCCCGGCCCGCCGCGGCGACCGGCTGGTCGCCGACGCCCGGGAGCGGACCGCGTTCGGCCGGAACGGGATCTACGACATCACGGTCACTCGTGGCGACGAGGTGATCGCCGAGTTCCGCGGCCGCAGCCGCCAACTGTCCGGAACCATCCTGGAGGAGTCATGACGCGGGAGGCCTTTCTCGTCGACGGTGTGCGCACGCCGATCGGGCGGTACGGCGGGGCGCTCGCCGCGGTCCGCCCCGACGACCTCGCGGCGCACGCGATCTCGTCGCTGCTGAACCGGACCGCGCTGGACCCCGCGCTGATCGACGACGTCATCCTCGGCTGCGCGAACCAGGCCGGCGAGGACAACCGCAACGTCGCGCGGATGGCGGTCCTGCTCGCCGGGCTGCCGGACTCGGTCCCGGGCACGACGATCAACCGGCTCTGCGGATCGGGCCTCGACGCGGTCGCGTCCGCCGCCCGGTCGATCATTGCCGGGGACAACCACATCGTGGTGGCCGGTGGTGTGGAGTCGATGTCGCGCGCGCCGTTCGTGATGCCGAAGGCGACGACCGCGTTCTCCCGGCAGGCCGAGGTGTTCGACACCACGATCGGGTGGCGGTTCGTGAACCCGGCGCTGAAGGCGCAGTACGGGATCGATTCGATGCCGGAGACCGCGGAGAACGTCGCGGCCGAGTTCGGGATCAGCCGGGAGGACCAGGACCTGTTCGCGTTGCGCTCTCAGCAGCGGGCGGCGAAGGCGCAGGCCAACGGGCGGCTGGCGGAGGAGATCGTCGCGGTCGACGTACCGGGCAAGCGGGGTGCGGTGACTGTGGTCGATGCCGACGAGCATCCGCGGGAGACGTCGCTCGAGGCGCTGGCCGGTCTGAAGACCCCGTTCCGATCGCCTGGCACTGTGACGGCGGGAAACGCTTCAGGGGTGAACGACGGGGCGGCGGCTCTGCTGGTGATGAGCGCCGAGGCGGTCGAGGAGCACGGGGTGACGCCGTTGGCGCGGGTGGTGGGGACGGCGGCGGCCGGCGTACCGCCGCGGATCATGGGGATCGGGCCGGCGCCGGCGACGCGGAAGGTGCTCGGGCGGACCGGCGTCGCGCTGGCGGACGTCGAGGTGATCGAGTTGAACGAGGCGTTCGCGTCGCAGTCGCTCGCCGTACTGCGCGAGCTCGGACTTCCCGACGACGCCGAACACGTCAACCCGAACGGCGGCGCCATCGCCCTCGGCCACCCGCTGGGGATGTCCGGTGCCCGCCTCGCCCTCACCGCGGCCCTGGAGCTTCGCCACCGCGACGCCCGGTACGCGCTGGCCACCATGTGCATCGGCGTCGGCCAGGGCATCGCGACCCTGCTCGCTCGTCCTTAGGAGTCCTCATGCTCGGTGAAGCCTGCCCGCCGGAGTTGCGTGACGCCGGCGAACGGCTGTCGGTCGACGAACTGCGGGCCCGCCAGTTGTCGTTGCTACAGGAAACCGTACGGCGGGCGTACGAGAACGTGCCGCACTATCGGGCCGCGCTGGACTCGGTCGGTTTCAAGCCGGGTGATCTGCAGTCGCTGGACGATCTGAGCCGGCTGCCGTTCACCGCGAAGAAGGACCTGCGGGACAACTACCCGTTCGGCATGTTCGCGGTGCCCCGGACCGAGGTGGTCCGGGTGCATGCCTCGTCGGGCACGACCGGCCGGCCGACGGTGGTCGGGTACACGCGGCGGGACCTCGACAACTGGGCCGACCTGATGGCGCGGTCGATCCGCGCCGCGGGCGGGCGTGCGGGCGACGTCTGTCACGTCGCGTACGGGTACGGGCTGTTCACCGGCGGGCTCGGCGCGCACTACGGCGCGGAGCGGCTCGGGTGCACCGTCGTACCGGTCTCCGGCGGCATGACGGAGCGGCAGGTGGACCTGATCCGGGACTTCGGGGCGCGGATCATCATGGTCACGCCGTCGTACTTCCTGTCGATCGTCGACGAGATGACCGAGCGCGGCATGGATCCCCGCGACACCTCGCTGCGGATCGGGATCTTCGGCGCCGAGCCGTGGACCGAACAGATGCGGCAGGAGGTCGAGGAGCGCACCGGGATCCACGCGGTCGACATCTACGGCCTGTCCGAGGTGATGGGGCCCGGCGTCGCGCAGGAATGCGTCGAGACCAAGGACGGCCTGCACATCTGGGAGGACCACTTCTACCCGGAGATCATCGACCCGGTCACCGGCGAGGTGCTCCCGGACGGCTCCGAGGGCGAACTGGTCTTCACCACGCTGACGAAGGAGGCCTTCCCGGTCCTGCGGTACCGCACCCGCGACCTCACCCGCCTGCTCCCCGGCACCGCCCGCCCCGGCCTGCGCCGGATGGAGAAGATCACCGGCCGCACCGACGACATGATGATCGTCCGCGGCGTGAACGTCTTCCCCACCCAGATCGAGGAACAGATCCTTCTGGTCGAGGGCCTCACCCCGCACTACCTCTGCGTCCTCACCCGCCCGCACCGCCTCGACGAACTGACGGTCCAGGTAGAAGCGGCCCCCGACCTGGCCGACCACACCACCGCCGCGGCCAACCTGGCCCGCCGGATCAAGGACAGGGTAGGCGTAACGGCCGCCGTCCAGGTCGTCGACCCCCACGCCCTGGAACGCTCGCTGGGCAAGGCGAAACGCATCCGGGACGAGCGCCGCTAGCGGGTTGTTTCACGGCTGGCGCGTTACAACACGCCAGCGGTGAAACAAGCCGTCGGTCATCCGCCGCGTCGTGTGGAAGGCGGTCGCCGACCCGACGCGCATGCCACGAGTCCGGGAAAATGGTTGGTGAGCGGGCAAAACCGGGCGGTACGGTGCGCGCATATGACTCAAGTACAACGGCCTCCGCGCACCGCCGACGAGCGCACCCAGCTGATCGGCTGGCTCGACCTGCAACGCTCCTTCGTCCGGATGAAGTGCACCGGACTCAGCGAGGAAGATGCCCACCGCAAGGTCCTGCCGACCTCGCCGCTGATGACCCCGGCCGGCGTCGTTTCACACCTGCGCTGGGTCGAGTACACGTGGTTCCAGCTCGGCCTGATGGGCGTCCCCGACACCGGCCAGACCCCCTGGACCGAGGGCGGACACGTCGACGCCGAGATGTTCGTCGACGATGTGCCGATCGCCCAGCTGCTCGACGAGTACGACGCCGAATGCGCGCGCTCCAACGCGACGATCGCGGACCTGCCGCTGGACACCCTCGAGCGGGGACCGTGGGCCGCCAAGGGCGAGGCCGCGTCGCTGCGGTTCGCGCTGTGCCACATGATCGAGGAGACCGCCCGGCACGTCGGCCACCTGGACATCATCCGGGAGCTGATCGACGGGGTGAAGGGCTACACCGAACCGGAGTGACGTGACCCGGTTACGCCCGCGCCGAGGGGTGGATAGGATGTCCGGCATCTGGCACGGGGTAGCGACAAGAGGTGTGATGAGGGAACCCTCCGTACGCCGTTATTCCGGGCGGTCAGTCGAGGAGTGGAAGGCCGCGCGCCGGGAACGGCTACTGGCCGCCGCGCTCGAACTCTTCGGGACCGAAGGATATCCGGCGACATCCGTGGAACGCCTGTGCACACAGGCGAAAGTGTCCACGCGGCACTTCTACCACGAGTTCCAGAACAAGGAAGCCGTGCTGCTCGCGGTGCACGCGCAGGTGATCGAGCTGGCCGTCCGCAGCACCGGCGACGCGCTGCGCCGGACCGCCGACCGGCCGGTCCGGGAGCGGATCGCCGCGGCCGTCGACTCGTACCTGCGCACCATCATGACCGACCTCCGGCGGGCCCGGATCTCGTTCGTCGAGGTGGTCGGCGCCAGCCCGGCGGTCGAGGAGCAGCGGATCGCGTTCCGCGACCTGCTGATCAAGAACGTCCGGGACCTCGGCGACACCGCGGTCGAGCGCGGCGAGATCAAGCGCAAGGACTTCCGGTTCCTCGCGCTGGCGTTCTTCGGCGCGGTCAACGCGGTCGTCCACGACTGGATGCTCACTGAACCCCGGCCACCGGAGCAGAAGGTCCAGAACTCCCTGCGCGATTTGGCCGTGCAGCTGATTACCGCTTAGTCGGTGGTGTAACGCTTGCGGAGTTCGGCGACCGCGTCGATGCGGGTGAGCGCGGCGCCTTCGCCGTACGCGGTCTCGTACGCTTCGTTGCCCAGGGCATCGCGAAGGGCGTCGACGAGACGCTGGACGTCGGCGTCCGGGATCGCGCGCGTGCCCTTGATCGCGGCCGCGAGACCGAGCGTGCGCGCGGCGGCCGTCAGCTCGGCGGTCCGCGTCCCGGCGGCCGCCACCAACGAGTCCACCGACGTCTCGACAACGGCGGCGGCGACCGGCATGTCCTCCGTGCTGAGCGCCAACTGCACCGCCTCCCGGCCGCACTGTTGCGCCTTCTCGACGTCGCCGGTGGCCGCGTAGACCCGGCTGAGCTGCGAGAGCAGGGCCGCCTGTCCATGCGGTGCGACCCGCTCCGCCGCTGCGTCGAGCATCGCGTAGCCGCGCTCCGCGAGCTCCTTCGCCTCTTCGAAGCGGCCGGTCCGGTAGGCGAGTCGGGCGAAGCCCATGTGCGCCATCGCCTGGCCGCCGCGCGAGCCGGTCTCCTCGGACAGCCGCATGGCCCGCTCCAGGTCGGCCCGGGCGCCGTCGTAGTCGCCGAGCTCGGTCCGGCTCATCGCGCAACTGCCGAGCAGCTGCGCGACGCCTTCGGTCGTGCCGAGCTCCTCGACGAGCCGGAGCGCCTCGGTCAGCGACTCGAGCGCCTGGGCGTGGTCGCCGTCGTTGGCCTGGTAGCCGGCCAGCCCGCGCAGCGCCATCGACGTACCGAAGCGGTCGCCGAGCTCGCGGAAGCCGTCGAGCGCGATGGTCAGGTTGACCGCCATCTCGTCGACCTCACCCTCGTTCTCGCGGAACATCGCGCTGGTCATCACGCCCATGTTGCGGATCCAGGGATCCGGGTGCCGGCCGGCCGCCTCGAGCTCGGCGAAGCAGGTCGCCTTGTCCCGCCGGATCGCCGCCCACACCGCGTTGGTGAACAGGCCGATCCCGGAGTCCACGAGGATCCGGTGCCGCCGGGTCATCCAGCGGACGGTGGCGAGTCCACGGATCATCTGCTGGAACGCCGTAGCCGGATCCTCCTCGGAGGACATCCGGCCGAGCGCGAGCAGGTACAGCGCCTCGGCCTTGTCCAGCGGAACAGTCCTGCCCGGTACGGCGAGGGCGGCCTGCATCCAGCTCACCGCCTCGGCGGGGCGACCGCTCATCGTCCAGTACTCCCCCAGGACGGCGACCATCTGGACGGAGACCCGCGCGGACCCGGCGTCGATCGCCGATCGCAGCGCGTCGATCAGGTTCTCGTTGTCGGCGGTCAGCCGGGCGATCCACTCGATCTGCTCGCCGGTCCGCAGCTTCGGGCGGGCCTTGCGGAGCATGCGGCTGAAGTACGTCCGGTGCGCGTGCCGGAAGCGCTCGTACTCCCCCGAGGCCTTCAGCTGCTCGGCGCCGTACGCACGGACCGTCTCCAGCATCCGGTAGCGCACGGACCGCTCGTCCGCGGCGGCCTCGACCAGGGACTTGTCCACCAGGGACGCGAGGACGCCGAGCACGGACTCGGCGGGAAGGCTCTCGTCGCTGCAGATCTGCTCCGCGGCCTCGAGCGTCGCGCCGCCGGAGAACAGCGAGAGTCGCCGGGCGACCGCCTGCTCGTCCGGGTCCAGCAGGTCCCAGCTCCACTCCACGACAGCGCGCAGGGTCTGGTGGCGAGGCAGCGCGGTCCGGGAGCCGCTGGTCAGCAGCCGGAACCGGTCCGCGAGCCGGTCCACGATCTGCGGCGGGGTCAGCGCGCGAAGCCGGGCCGCGGCGAGCTCGATCGCCAGCGGCATCCCGTCCAGCCGCCGGCAGATCTCGGCGACCGAGTCCCGGTTCGCGTCGGTCAGCTGGAAGTCAGGACGTACGGCGCGGGCGCGGTCGACGAACAGCTGCATGGCCGGGTACTCGTCGGTGGCCGAGTCCTCCGGCGGCAGCCCGAGCGGACCGACCGGATGCAGGTGCTCGCCGGGGATGCTCAACGGCTCACGGCTCGTGGTCAGCACCCGCAGCCGCGGGCAGGAGGCCAGCAGCGAGTCGACGAGTCCGGCGACCTCCTGGACCAGATGCTCGCAGTTGTCGAAGACGAGCAGGATGCGCCGGTCACCGATGACCTCGACGAGTCGCTGGGTCGCTGCGCGGCTGGTCGGGATGTGCTTGGGCGCAAGGCGCGCCCCTGCCAGGTCGACATACTCGCTGGCGCCGAGCGTGGACAGGACTGTCGGCGCCACGTCGGCCGCGTCACCGAGTGGTGCGAGCTCCACGAACCAGATGCCATCGCCGGACTGGCCCACCAGCGATCTACCGGTCTCTGTCGCCAGTCTGGTCTTACCGGCACCTCCTGGGCCGACCATGGTCACCAGACGGGTCCCGTTGCTCAGCAGACGCGTCAGCTCGGCCACGTCTTCACGCCGCCCGACGAAGCTCGTCAGCGGAGCACGCAGATTGCTGCGGGGCGCTACAGGCGCCGGCACGGCGGCAGTCGTCGCAGCGGGATCTACGGCGTCGCCACGCAGTACTGAGACGTGTAGGTCGCGCAGCCTGGTGCCGGGGTCTGCACCGAGCTCGTCGGCCAGTGTGGTGCGGATGCGTTCGTACGCCGCCAGGGCCTCCGCCTGGCGACCGTCGGCGTACAAGGCGCGGATGAGGAGCTCGTGGATGCGCTCGCGGAGCGGATGCGTGACAGCCAGGTGCTCCAGGTCGCTGATCAGGTCGCGGGCGTGGCCGCAACTGACCGCGGCCTCGGCCAGGTCCTCCGACGCGGCCAGGCGCAGCTCTGCCAGCCGGTCCGCCTCGACGGCAGCGAACGGCAGGTCGCGGAGGTCCGTGAGAGCGTCGCCCCGCCACAGCTTCTCGGCCTGGGTGAGGAGCGCGTGCGCCTGCTCCGGGTCGGACGTCAGCAGCGCGCGCCCGCGTCGTACCAGCTCTTCGAACTGAAGGGCGTCGACACAGTCCGGGCCCAGCGTCAGGGTGTAGCCGGCCGGGCCCGACTGGACGGACACGCTCGACTCGGTGGCCGGCAGACTCGCCCGCAGGCGCGACACGAGCGACTGCAGAGCGTTCGCGCTCGGGGCCTCGCTGCCCCACAGTCCGTCGACCAGGGTCTCGACGCTCACCGGCCGCCCGGCGCTCAACGCCAGCCGCGCCAGCAGTCCGCGCAGGCGGACGCCGCGGATGTCGAGCGGAGTCCCGTCGGCCGCCCACATCGCGAGAGGCCCAAGCACCGCTATGCGCACCTCACCAGCCTCGCACATCCTCCCGACCAAACACCCGTGCCTTTTGTCATCTCGCGGCTTAAGGTCGGGGGTCGTGACCGAAATCGCCGCGCAGACGCAGATCGCGCTCTCCAGAATCGTCGCCGAACGTCAGTCCAAGGGCCGGGTGCCCGGTGTGGTGGGCGCCGTCGCCCGCGCCGGGGCGCTGGCCTGGTCGACCGGAGCCGGATCGGCCGATCTGGACAACCCCGGCGTACCGCCGACCGCGGACACCCAGTTCCTGATCGCGTCGCAGAGCAAGACACTGACGGCGGTGGCGATCATGGCGTTGCGCGATGAGGGCAAGCTCAGCCTCGACGACACGATCGAGAAGCTGATCCCGGACAGCAAACACGAGGGCATCACCGTGCGGCAGATGCTCAGCCACGCCAGCGGGATGCAGCGTGAGCCGGTCGGCGACGTCTGGGACCTGATGAAGTTCCCCTCCCGCGAGGAGCTGGTGCCGGGCTGGAACGGGGCCGAGCGGATCGGCAAGCCGCACCATCGGTTCCACTACTCGAACCTGGTGTTCTCGCTGCTCGGTGAGATCGTCGCGCGGCTCGACGGCCGGTCCTGGTACGACGCGGTCAAGGCGCGGATCCTGGACCCGCTGGAGATGCGCCGGACCACGGTCGGGATGGACGGCGGGCCCGCGCAGACCGGGTACTACGTGCCGCCGTGGACCGACGTGCCGGTGCGCGAGCCGTTGCTGGACATCGGCGCGATGGACGCCTGCGGCGGACTCGCGTCGACCGCGGAGGACCTCGCGAAGTGGGCCATGTTCGTCGCGAACCCGGTCGACGAGGTGCTGTCCAAGGACACCCTGGACGAGATGTGCCAGGTGCAGATCATGGCCGACGTGGACCGCTGGCAGCTCGCCTTCGGACTCGGGTTCATGCTGCTGCGCCGCGGCGACCGGCTGTTCGTCGGCCACGACGGCGGCATGCCCGGCCACATCACCTCGACCTTCGTCGACCGCTCGTCCGGTACGGCGGGGATCGCGCTGTTCGGCTCCACGTCGTCGCCGGCGCCGAGCGCGCTGGCCACCGACCTGGTCATCAAGGTGCTCGAGGACGACCCGCTGCCGCCGGAGGCCTGGGTCCCCGGCACCGAGGTCCCCGCCGAACTGGCCGGCGTCCTCGGCACCTGGTTCTCCGAGGGCTCGCCGTTCGTGTTCGCGGTGAGGAAGGGTGTGCTCGAGGCGAAGTCGCCGGCCGCCGCCGAGTACCAGTCCCCCGCGGTCTTCGAGCGCGTCTCCGACGACGTCTACCGCACCGTCTCCGGCCGTGAGACCGGCGAGCTGTTGCGCATCACCCGCGACCCCGCCGGGCATCCCACAAAGTTGCACTGGGCAACGTACCTCTGCACCCGCGAGCCGTTGTCCTTCGGCGAGATCAACCCCGGCTAGACGACGCAGAAGTCGTTGCCCTCCGGGTCCGCCAGCCACAGGTGGTCGAGGGTGGTGGAGTTGTCCATCGGGATCTCCCGGACCAGGGTGGCACCGGCTTCGATCAGCGTCGCGGCCTTCGCGCGGATGCGCTGCTCGCGCACGTGGTGCGGCTCGGCGCGGCCGCCGGCCACCTGCAGGTCGAGGTGCAGGCGGTTCTTGACCGTGCGCGGCTCGGGGACCTTGAGGAAGGAGATCGACGGCAGGACGCCCTCGGGATCGGAGATCGAGGCGCCGTCGCCCCACTCCTCCTCGGGGACCTCCAGGTCGGTGAGCCAGGCTTCCCAGCTGTCCCAGCCGGTCGGCGGATCCGACTCGGTGTAGCCGAGCGCCGTACACCAGAAGCGTGCGACCAGGGCCGGGTCGGCACAGTCGATGGTGAGCGTCCAGTTGGTCGTCATACCGACCACTCTGACGCTCACCACCGACAGTTGCCGACCCGGTTGCCGACCCGGTTGCCGACCCCGTTGCCGATCAGGTACGGCGGCGGTAGGCGCGGATCGCCAGCGGGGCGAAGACCGCGACCAGCCCGACCATCCAGGCCAGCGTGATCAGCAGCGGCCGCTGGATGTCCCCGCCGAGCATCAGGCCGCGCATCGTGTCGACCAGGTACTTGACCGGGTTGACCTTCACGAACGCCTGCAGGAAGCCCGGCAGCGTGTCGGTCTGGACGAAGACGTTGCTGCCGAAGGTGAGCGGGAACATCACCAGGAACGCGACGCCCTGCACACCCTGGGCGGTCTTCAGCGACAGCCCGAGCCAGACCCAGATCCAGCACATCGACAGCGCGAACGCCAGCACGACCACCAGCGCGAGGACGCCGTACCCGACGCCGTTCTGGAACCGGAAGCCGAGCGCGAACCCGGTCCCCATCAGGATCACGATCGACAGCGTGTACCGGACCGCGTCGCCGAGCACCGCGCCGACCAGCGGCGCCACCCGGGCGATCGGCAGCGACCGGAACCGGTCGAACACGCCCTTCGCGAAGTCGTCGTTCAGCGCGACCCCGGTGCCCATCGTGGAGAACACCACCGTCTGCACCAGCAGACCGGGCAGCAGGAACGGCAGGTAGTCCCGCCAGCCGGCGCCCTGCGCGATCGCCCCGCCGAACACGAACAGGAACAGCACCAGGAAGATGATCGGCTGGAACGTCACGTCCGCCAGCGCTTCCGGGTTCTGCCGGATCCGTACGACGTTCCGCCAGGCCAGCGTCAGGCTCTGCTGCACCCACGCGAACGGATTGGCGCGCCTGGCGACGTGCGCCGGCTCGAGTGTTGCGGTGGTCATCGGCCCACTCCTTCCAGGATCTTCTGCTCTTCGGCGGTGTGACCGGTCAGCGCCAGGAACACCTCGTCCAGGCTGGGCAACCGCAGTGACAGTTCGGTCACCGCGATCCCCGCCTCGTCCAGCCGCCGGACGACGACCGGCATCGACGAGCCGTCCGTGACCGGCACGCTGACCAGCGCGTTCACGACGTCGACGGACGGCCGGGTGCCGACCGACTCCGCGACGATCGCGGCGACCCGCTCGAGATGCGCGGGCTCCGCCGGGCGGACGTCCAGCGACTGCTTGCCCGCCTGCGCCTTGAGCTCCGCGGGCCGCCCGTTCGCGACCACGGCGCCCTTGTCGAACACCACGATCGAGTCGGCCAGGGCGTCGGCCTCCTCCAGGTACTGCGTGGTGAGCAGCACCGTGGTCCCGTCGAGCACGAGGTTGCGGACCGTCTCCCAGACGCCGTTGCGGGCGTGCGGGTCCAGACCGGTCGTGGGCTCGTCCAGGTACAGGATGCTCGGGTTGCCGACCAGGCTCGCGGCCAGGTCGAGCCGGCGTCGCATACCGCCGGAGTACGTCTTCGCGATCCGGTCACCGGCGTCGGTCAGCTCGAACCGCTCCAGCAGTTCGTCCGCCTTGGTACGGGCCTGGGGCCGCGAGTACCCGAGCAGCCGGCCGATCATGATCAGGTTCCGGCGGCCGGACATGTCCTCGTCGACCGACGCGTACTGCCCGGTCAGCCCGATGATGCTCCGGACCTTGCCGGCCTCCCGGACGACGTCGTACCCGCCGACCGTGGCGTGGCCGGCGTCCGGCCGCAGCAGCGTGCCGAGAATGCGGACCGCGGTCGTCTTGCCGGCGCCGTTCGGGCCGAGGACCCCGAGAACGGTGCCCGTCGGCACGCTCAGGTCGACGCCGGCAAGCGCGGTCGTACTGCCATATTTCTTGACCAAGCCGACCGCCTCGATGGCGACCTGGTTCGTTGTGGTCATCTCGGGTTCCTCCCAGCTTCCCAACCCGGCCGAAGGCCGGCTGTTGGATTCAATTCACTGGGACTACCGTGGCTGGGTGCTCTGGCACGGGCCTGGCACTCCGCTGACGGGCCGCTGTCTCAGCCCTTCAGCGGGACGATCTGGTTGGCGAGGAGCGCCTGGTACGCCTCCGGGTTGTAGCGCGCCAGGTGGCCACGGGCCTTGCGGCGGTACTTGAGGATCTGCCGCGTGCCGATCGCCCACAGCACGTACTGGAATGCCAGCGCGAACTTGAAGTCGTCGATCGCCATCGGCGCACCACCGGACGACGCGTCCAGCAGGACGCCCACCATGCCGATGCAGATCAGCGTGGCGATGAAGCCGCCGGTGTTGACCATCCCGTTGGCCGCACCGAACCGTGTCGTCGGGTTGAAGGTCCGCGCGTAGTCCAGCCCGAGCATCGAGCCGGGTCCACCGGCCGCCTGTACGACGATCAGCATCAGGAGCACCGGCAGCGGCGCCCGCCCTGGCCAGAGCAGGACGACGGTCCACATCACCACGGATCCCCCGATCACCGCCAGCACGATCCACGACCGGTAGAACGGGAACTTCGCGGCGTACCGCCCGACCAGTGGGCCGTAGCAGAGGCCGGCCAGTACAGGGATGATCAGCATCGCCGCAGCGGTCGTCGGAGCGAGTCCTTGTCCCTGCACCAGGAACGGGAAGCCCCACAGCAGGCCGAACGTGCTGCCGGAGAAGCTGGTGGTGAAGTGGGTCCACAGACCGAGCCGTGTGCCCGGCTCCTTCCAGGCGCGGCGCAGGTTCGTCTTCACCTCGTGCAGCGGCTGCTTGGCGCGGCGGAGCGGCTCGTCGTACGGGGTGTCCTTGATAAGGAACAGCACGAGCAGCCCGGTCACGACGCTCAGCACGCTCGCGGCAGCGAACGTCGGCGTCCAGCCGAAGGCATGGAAGGCTGCAGCCATCGGGACGGTCGACATGATCGCTCCCAGACCACCGAGCATTCCGGTCGCTTGTGACATCACCGGCTGGCGTAGCGCCGGGAACCACGACATAACCACGCGCAGAACGCTGATGAAGACCAGCGCGTCGCCGACACCCAGTACGGCGCGTGCGGCGAGCGCAGCGGGGTACGAGTCGACCAGGCTGAAGGCCGACTGGGCCAGGAAGAGCAGTCCGGACGAAGCGATCAGCAGCCGCTTGGAGCCGTACCGGTCGAGCAGTACGCCGACGGGCACCTGCATCGCGGCGTACACCGTGAGCTGGACGACGGTGAAGCTGGCGAGTGCCGACGCGGAGATGTCGAAGCGCTCGGCCGCCTGCAGCCCGGCGACACTCATCGAGCCGCGGTGCAGCACAGTCACCAGGTACGTCAGGACAGCAGTGGCCCACACCGCCCAGGCTCGCCGTCCGCCCAGGGGGTAGAGAAGTTCGGTCACCGGGTGCCCCGCAGATCTGTCGCGGCTTCGGCGATGTGGGAGACGACGAGCTCGCGGAAGCGCTTGACGCTGTTGCCGCCGAGCGCGTCGATCATCTCCTGGTGCGCGGTGATCGACTTGTCCATCCGGGCCGGCTGCATCTCGATACCGGGCACGCCCATCCGGACCTGGCGGTCCCGCAGGCTGTTGTAGAGCTTCGCCAGGATCTGGTTGCCGGCGGCACCGACGATGGCCTCGTGGAACGCGCGGTCCGCCTCCAGGAAGCTCTTCGCGTCACCGGCCTTGCGATGCGCGCGCATCTCGTCGACGCGCTGCGTCAGGCTCTCGATCAGCTGCTTGCGGCGCGGCCACACCTTGGCGGCGGCGTTGGTCTCGATCAGCTCGCGGGCCTCGAGGACGTCGTCGATCTCCTGCGGTAGCACCGGGAGGACGAGCGCGCCCTTCTTCGGGTACAGCTTGACGAGGCCGGACTCCTCCAGGCGCAGCAACGCCTCGCGGACCGGCGTACGGGAGACACCGACCGCCGTCGCGAGCTCACCCTCGGTGAGGAGCTCGCCGCCCGGATACGTCCGGTCGAGGATCGCGGCCTTCACGTATGCGTAGACACGCTCGGCCGCGGGGATCTTCTCCACCCCCGGCGCCGCCTCGACGACCACGCGGGCGATCTCCGCGGTCTCGTCACCCAACATCACTGCGTCCGGCGCCTGCGCCGGCTCCCCGCCTGCCACTGAACTCCTACCCATACGACTCGTATCTCTATTGTATCTATCTTACACACACAGATAATCCACCGCGGACAGCCGGTATTCCCCAGCTTGTCCACGAGTTATCCACAGGCAGATCCACAGGATGTGGGCAACTGAGCGTGATCCGCCGGCTGCATGCAGGGTTTCCCTCGCGTTGTGGATGAAGAACTCCGTCCGTCCACGATTCGGCCTAGAGTCTCGGGTTACCGGCCCGGGCCCGTCCGCCCGGGCGCTGCCCTGAGGAGGCACTGTGTCCCGAACGTCCCGTCCCCGCCGGCTGGCGGCCGGTCTGTCCGCCGCCGCGCTGGCGTGCGTGTCGCTGGCCGCCGCGACCGAGGCGACCGCAGCGACAACCGACGCCGCAGCAGCGGGTCCGCTGATGAACTATGTGGTCAACACGAAGGCCACGCCGGGTCACGTCCGCAAGGCCGAGGACGCGGTCAAGGACGCCGGCGGCACCGTGCTCGTCTCGTACCGGCAGTTCGGTGTGGTCGTCGCCCAGTCGACCAACCCGAACTTCCGGACCGACATCCGCGCGACCCACAACGGCCGTGAGGTGCAGTCCGTCGGCGCCACCCGGACCGCCGCCGTCAGCGAAGGCCCCGGCGGGCTGAACGGGATCGACGACGCCGAGGCGACCCCGGTCCTCGACCCGCGCGAGGGCGAGCAGTGGGACATGGCCCAGATCAAGGCCGACCAGGCGCACGCGATCACCGACGGCTCCCGGAGCGTCCTGGTCGGCATCAACGACAGCGGCGTCGACGACACCCACCCCGACCTCGCGCCGAACTTCGACGCGGCCGACTCGGTCAGCTGCGTCGACAACGGCGTCGCGGACACCACCGCGGGCGCCTGGCGGCCGACGACCAGCTCGCACGGCACCCACGTCGCAGGCACCGTCGCGGCGGCGCGCAACGGCGTCGGCATCGTCGGCGTCGCGCCCGGCGTGCGGATCGCGTCCGTCAAGGTCGTGAACGACGACGGCTTCATCTACCCGGAGTACTCGATCTGCGGGATCGTGTGGGCCGCGCAGCACAAGATGGCCGTGACGAACCACAGCTACTTCATCGACCCGTTCGAGTTCTGGTGCAAGGACAACGGTGACCAGGGCGCGGTGCAGGAAGCCGTCCGGCGCGCGTATGCCTGGGCGACCGACGAGGGCACGCTCTCGGTCGCGGCCGCGGGCAACTCGAACTACGACCTGTCCAACAAGACCACGGACAGCAACAGCCCGAACGACACGACGCCCGTCACGCGGACGATCAACAACGACTGCCTCGACATGCCGACCGAGCTGCCCGGCGTGATCACCGTCGCCAGCACCACCCAGGCCCGCGCGAAGAGCAGCTTCTCGAACTTCGGCCTCAACAAGATCGACGTCGCCGCCCCCGGCAGCTCGATCCTGTCCACCCTCCCCGGCGGCCGCTACGGCCTGGCCAGCGGTACGTCGATGGCCTCTCCGCACGTCACCGGCGTCGCGGCCCTGATGAAGTCCACCCACCCGTGGTGGGGCCCGCGCGACATCGAACGAGCCCTCCACACCGAAGCCGACGACACCGCCTGCCCCACCACCCCCGACCCCCGCTGCACCGGCACCACCGCCAACAACGCCTTCTACGGCGAAGGCATCGCCGACGCCCTGGACGCCGTAACCCCCTGATCCGAGCGGGGGTCCCCCGCCCGGGACCCCCGCTCCACCAGCAACGACTTGATAAGTGGGGCTGCCAGCAGACTGCTGGTCAGCCCCACGCGTCGTCTACGCACGGCTCCTCCGTCGCCGAGCTACGCGACGCTCCGACCCACCCCCGGCTGAGCGCCGGTCTTTCCTTTTGCCGGCTGCCGCCGGCGCTCTGCGGGCTGCCGCCCGACTTCTGCTCGCCAACGCTCGCGAGCGACGACCAGCTCAGCACCCTCGGCTGGCTGATCCTTGATCGGGTGGCGTGTCGGCGTGAGACTACGGAGATGCCGGACGAGCTTGTCGAAGCCGCACGCCGCTGGGTCGATGCGTTGGAGCGAGCGGACGTACCAGCGGCCAACGCGGTCAGCGGTCTCGTCGGATGGGATCCAGGTCCGTGGATCGCCGAGACGTGGCATCCAGATGTGGAGCAGTTCGCAGGTCCGGACCGGACGGTGAGCAGTGCCCGACAGATCAACGACCACATGGTCCGCGTCGTCCTGGTCGGCAACCGCGGACAGGCGTTCGTGAGCGTCGTGCTCGACGACGCCGCCAGGGTCGTCGGTACATCGGTCGACTCCGACGAGCAGGACGGCCGATTCTGGGTCGTCATGGGCTGCCCCGAGGAGCGAGAGGACGAGCTGCGGGCGTTCTACACGATGCTCACGCAGGGACGGATCAGCCCAGGCGAAGGCCCGATGCGCCCTCCATGCTGGGGCGACCCGGCAAACCCGACGCAGATCCACCTCGACGTACAGGTCGCCGACCTGGACGCCGCCGAGCACGCGGTGCTGGAGCACGGCGCCACGAAACTGGAGGACTTCCCCGGCTGGCGCGTGTACGCCGATCCGGTAGGCCATCCCTTCTGCCTGTACCCCGGCCTCACCAACCCCACAGACCGACTCGGCACGCTGGCGCGCGTGGTGCTCGACTGCGCCGATCCACGACCACTGGCACAGTTCTGGGCCGCGATGCTCGACATGCCCCGTACGGTCGAGCACTCACCCGACCGCATCGTGATAGCCCGCGCCGACGACCACCTGCCGATGCTCGCCCTCCAGCGCGTCCCCAACTACCAACCACCACGCTGGCCCGACCCCGACTACCCGCCACAGATGCACTTCGACGTCGGCTTCGACGACCGAACCGAAAAGGAACGCCTAGCCCTCCAACTCGGAGGCACACAGCTACCCCCACAGGGCGGCAGCTGCCCCGTATACACCGACCCCGCCGGCCACCCATTCTGCCTTTGCTACAAGGGCGAGTGAACCAACGGCAACCAAGCCCAGAGGTCGAGCCTAGTCATCCAGCCACGCGCCTCCGCTGACGTTGCGGTGGTCCCCCGTGATGGCCTCGGATGCAAGCGCCACCGGTCCTCGGATTCTCGCCGTCGCTCGCTGACCAACTCCGCGCGTGGCCACCAGGCAGTCGCTCGCGCGGTAGCGCGTGGTCCGGCGTTAAGCCGGGGGTGGGTGGGAGCGGCGCGGAGGAGCCGCCCGGAGCACCGCGTTGGGCTGACCACTTTCCCCGTCAGTATCACTTCCCGGTTCAGTACCAGATTCCCTTCCAGTGCCAGGTTTTCCCTTCGGTACTTCCCTAGCCGGTCGTGATCAGGATGATGCCGGCTACTACTACGGCTGCGGCGGCGGCTCGTTTGGGGCCGAAGCGTTCGTGGAAGAAGAGGGCGCCGATGATGGCGCCGAAGATGATGCTGGTTTCGCGGAGGGCGGCGATGGCGGCGAGGGTGCCTCGGGTTTGGGCCCAGAGGACGAGGCCGTAGGCCGCCATCGAGACGACGCCGCCTGCCAGACCCGAGAGGATCGCGGAGCGGGGGAGGTCGAAAGCTCGTGGGCCGCGCCAGGCGAGGACTGCCAGGGGAACGGCGAAGCCCTGGAGCATGAAGACCCAGCCCATGTACGTGGCCACCGGCATCTTGTGGACGGCGACCCCGTCGACGACCGTGTACGACGCGATCATCAGCCCAGTCCCGATCGCCGCGAACAGCGCCGGGATCTGACTGCGACCGGGCCGGCCGATGAAGACGAGCGCGATGAGGCCGGCTGATACGAGCAGCACTCCGGCCAACTCCAAAGCGGCCAGGCTCTGATGCAGTACGACGATCGACACCACCGCCACGACCCACGGCGACGTACCGCGGGCCAACGGGTACATCTGGCTGAACTGCCCCAGCTGGTACGACGCCAGCAGCCCGCCCAGATACGCGAGGTGCAGCAGGGCAGACGCGATGATGAACCACCACGTCCCGGCCGGCGGCAGCCCCATCACCAGGACCGCAACGAGCCCGATCACCCCGGCCGCGAGCTCGAACAACGCCAGCCCGGCCACCCGATCCGGCGTCCCGTGAGCCATCGCGTTCCAGGTCGCGTGCAGAACCGCCGCCCCGAGCACCACCAGGATGACCACCACCCCCACACCCTCTCACCGGCGGTCCAGGCGGTCAGCTGGATTAGCCGCGATGATGGTCACGTGGACACCGCAGCCAGGCACCGCCTGTACGACGCCGCAGCGCGGTGCTCCGCGGATCCGCACTGGGCCGACGCACGCCCGATCGAAGCCGCCGCCCTGGCCCTCGCGGACGGACTCGACTCGCCCGCCCTGCGCCAGCTCGCCGGAGAACCACAGTCCGCCCGATCCGGGCCGCTCCGCCGCCTCCTCCTCGACGCCTTGGAAGAGCTCGACATCCCGCTGCCCGACGGCACGTCACCTGGTCAGCGCGTCAGCGGTACGTCGTACGCGCGTCTCCCTTCGGACACCATCCGGCTCGAGATCAGCAGCGGTGAAGAGGTCCTGATCCACGTCAACGGGCTGGAGATCACCGAAGCCGGTGCCGGCATGGGCATGCGCCCGTTCGATCTGTTCGTCCCCGCCAACCAGCTCGTCGCGACCACCGAGCCCCGGGACGTGATCGTTGCCCGCTGCTCCTGCGGGGAGGTTGGCTGCGGCTCGACCCAGGCCCGGATCACCCGGGACGACGGCGTTGTCCACTGGGACTGGTCCGTCGACGTACCCCTGGGTCACGGCGTCTCCTTCGAGGCGGGGGCGTACGACGCCGAGGTCGAGCGGATCGGCGGCGACCGGAGTTGGCAGGGCCCGGCGGACACCGTCGCGCGAGCGGTCCTCGAATCCGCTGACCGCGAGCTCCTGGCCGCTGCGGGCCTGGGGCTCAGTTGGGCCGCGCCGGATCATCGCGATCCACGGCAGTTCCTGGTTGCGCTGGTTGTCGAAGCCGAGCAGTTCCAGGTGTTTCTCCGCTTCCCGATGAAAGCCCCCGAGCGGCTGGCCGAGGAGATACTGCGAACCCTCCGGCAGCCGCCCGCGAAGTGGCGCGCAACGTTCCATTCGATGATGGTCGGTCGCCGCGGACGGCCCTCCATCGCGGGGTGGCGTTGGCGTTCACAAGACGCCTGGTGACCACAGTCCCAGGTCGCGGAGGCTCTCTGCGGTTTCGACGATGGTGGTTTCCACGGGGCGTGGTTGCCAGCCGAGGGCGCGGGCTCGGTCGTTGTGGATGATCGGACGCGGCAGGTCGGGACCGGGGGCTTCCTCGGTCGGTGTGGCCGCGCCGAGGCGACGGTGCAGGATCTCGGCGATCTCCAGGAAGCTCACCGTCGGGCCGTCGGCGACGGCGAGGTAGCGGTGGCCGGCGGCATCCGGGGCGGCCATTGCGCGGACGTGCAGGTCGGCGACGTCGCGGACGTCGACCACACCGAAGCGGGCGCGCGGCGCGACCGTCATCGTGCCGTCGAGCATCATCGTGATCAGTTGCGTCGACGAGCGCAGGTCCGCGGTGAGCGTCGGGCCGAAGATGCCGGTCGGGTTGACGACCACCAGCTCGGTGCGGGCGTCGCGCATCAAATCCCACGCGGCGCGCTCGGCGATGGCCTTCGAGCGGGGGTACGGCGCGAGGCCCGGCGTATCGGGGTCCGTCCAGTCCGCCTCGGTGAACTCGGCTCCCGGCTTCGGCGTGTACCCGATCGCGGCGAACGACGAGGTCAGTACGACGCGTCGCGCGCCGGCGTCCCGCGCTGCCCGCAACACGCGCAGGGTTCCCTCGCGGGCCGGGACGATCAGCTCGTCCGGGTCGTCGGGCTGGGCGACCGGGATCGGCGAGGCGACGTGGTGGATCTCCGCGCAGCCGTCGACCGCGGCCTTCCAGCCGTCGTCGGACATCAGGTCGGCCTCGACGATCTCCAGCCGGCCGTCGTCCGCGGCACCACGCCGTACGGCGGCCCGCACCGAGGCCGAGCGAGCCGCTGAGCGCACCGTCGTACGGACCTCCTGCCCGTCACGCAGCAGCCGCGCGATCAGGTGGGTCGCCAAGTACCCGGAACCGCCGGTGACGAGGATCATCGCAGCTCACCCACCACGGGCACGAGCCGGCGGATCGCGTCGGCCTCCGCGGATTCGTCGCCGCGATCGCGGGCGTCCCACAGCGAGGCCTTCTCGCGCAGGTACGTGAGCCGCACCTGCTGCGCGGCGATCTCGGCCTCGATCCGCTCCGCGTGCAGCAGCAACAGGTCACGCTGCTCGGCTGCGGCCTCCCGCCCGCGCAGGCGGTTGGCAAGGTAGGTCCGCATGTCCTCGATGCCGACGCCGGCCGCGCGCAAGCAGGCCAGGGCTTCGAGCGTGTCCACATCCGTGCTGCCGTACCGGCGGTGCCCGCTGCTCTCGTCCCGGCTGATCGGCCCGACCAGCCCGACGTCCTCGTAGTACCGCAGGGTCGGCTCGCTCAGCCCGCTCCGCCGCGCGACTTCTTGAATGGTGAAGCTCGTCATGCCGACCACGCTCACACACTTCAAGCGCTTGAGGTCAACAGTCCTGGTCCCGCGTCCCCTGTGCCCGGCGTCACGTCCGTCGGCTGTCACAGGGATCGTGTGGCCGGCACCTCATGGTCGAAGGAAGGATCGAGAGAACGGAAGGACATCATGAGCAAGGTCTGGTTCGTCACCGGTTCGTCGCGTGGCTTGGGGCGCAACTTCGTCGAGGCCGCGCTGTCCCGAGGCGACAAGGTGGCCGCAACAGCCCGGAACGTCGAAGGTCTCGAGAACCTGGTCGCCGCGTTCAGCGACGCCGTCCTCCCGCTGGAGCTGGACGTGACCGACAGGGATGCGGTGTTCGACGGGGTTCGGCGGGTTGTCGAACACTTCGGGCGGATCGATGTCGTCGTGAACAACGCCGGGTACGCACAGATCGGCGCGATCGAGGAGCTGACCGAACAGGACCTCCGCAACCAGATGGAGACCAATCTCTTCGGTGCGGTCTGGGTCGTTCAGGCCGTGCTGCCGCACCTCCGCGCGCAGGGCGCGGGCCACATCGTCCAGTTGTCCTCGGCGGCCGGGATCGTCGCGATGCCGCTCGGCGGCGCTTACCACGCATCCAAGTGGGCGCTCGAGGGACTCAACGAGGCCCTCGCGGGCGAGGTCGCGGACTTCGGTGTCAAGGTCACCGTGATCGAGCCGGCCGGGTACGCGACCCGCGACGGCAAGAACCCGAACCCGCTCGACAACGGGCACCTGGCCGAGCCCAACCCGGCGTACGACGGGCTCCGTCGGCGTCTCGGTCAGCTCGTGGGGAAGCAGCCGGCCGGGGATCCGGCCGCGGCGGCTCAGGCACTGCTCGAGCTCGTCGACGCCGACAACCCGCCGCTGCGGGTGCTCTTCGGGCAGGGCTTCTACCCGATGATCGAGCAGGCGTACGCCGATCGCCTGAAGACGTGGTCCGACTGGCAGGACTTCTCCGCCCGCGCACACGCCCGCTGAACGCGGCGCCGCCGGCCTGGGGAGGATCCCGTCCCTGTTCGGGCAGAAGATCCTCCCCAGCTTCGCCGGTCGGGGTCAGAACATCAGTGCGCGGGCCGGATCCTCGAGGATGCCGGCCACGTCGGCGAGGAAGGTGGAGCCCTTCTCGCCGTCGATCAGGCGGTGGTCGAACGACAGCGCGAGCGTGGTGATCCAGCGCGGGACGATCTCGTCGTCCACCACCCACGGCTGCTTGCGGACCGCGCCGAAGGCGAGGATCGCGGCCTCGCCCGGGTTGATGATCGGCGTACCGGCGTCGACGCCGAACACGCCGACGTTGGTGATCGTGAACGAGCCGCCTGCTTGGTCGGCGGGCTGGGTCTTGCCCTCGCGGGCGGTCGCGACCAGGTCGTTCAGTGCCTTGCACAGGTCCGGCAGGGTGAGCGCGTCGGCGCCCTTGATGTTCGGGACGATCAGGCCGCGCGGGGTGGCGGCGGCGATGCCGAGGTTGACCGCACCCTTGTAGACGATCTCCTGCGCCTGCTCGTCCCAGGCCGCGTTGACGATCGGCGTACGGCGGGCTGCCAGCGTGACGGCCTTCGCGACGATCAGCAGCGGCGAGACCTTGAGGTCGCGGAACGCCTTGTCGCCCTTCAGCCGCTCGACCAGCTCCATGGTGGCGCTGACGTCGACGGTGATCCACTCGGTCACGTGCGGCGCGGTGAATGCACTGGCGACCATCGCCTGCGCCATCACCTTCTGCACGCCCTTCACCGGGACGCGCGTGTCCTCGCGTCCACTGACGACCGGAGCAGGTTCGTACGCCGCCGGCGCTTCGGCCGGAGCCGCCGCGTACGCCTCCACGTCCGCCCGGGTGATCACCCCGCCTGGGCCCGTCGGCGCGACCGCAGCCAGGTCGATCCCCAAGTCCTTGGCGAGCTTCCGCACCGGAGGCTTGGCCAGCACATGCACAGACCCGTTGCCTCCAGCAACCGGCGCCTGCGGCGCCGGGGTGAGAGGAGCGGCGCCGAGGCCACCCTGCGCACCCACTGGAGCGGCGGCAGCCGCAGCCGGAGCAACTGCGGCCGGAGCGACACCACCAGCGGTGGAGCCCGGGGCCGTGAACCCTGGGGCGGCGGAGCCCGGCGTGCCAGCACCCGGCGCGGCAGAGCCCGGCACGGCAGAGCCCGGCGCGGCGGCGTACGCCGCCGGTGTGCTGCCTGCGGCCGGCGGTGGGGCGACTACCCCATCAGCAGCCGGAGCCGGAGCCGAGCCGGCGGGGGCTGCGGGCTTGCGTTGGCGGCGTTTGGCTTCGGTGGTTTTGGGGCCGTAGCCGACCAGGACCGCCGTGCGACCGCCGGATTCCTCCGGTTCCGGGACCGACGGGACCATGTCGTCGGCGAGAGCCTCGGCGGCTTCGGCGGACTCGGTCTGCACCGAGATGATCGGTGTGCCGACCGGGACCGTTTCGCCTTCCGGTACCAACAGCTCGGTGACGACGCCCGCGAACGGGACCGGGAGTTCGACCAGGGACTTCGCGGTCTCGATCTCGACGATGGTGTCGTTGAGCTTGACCGTGTCGCCGGGCTTGACCTTCCAGCTGACGATCTCGGCCTCGACGAGTCCTTCGCCGACGTCGGGGAGACGGAACTGCTGGACGCCCATCAGTACCCCATCACCCGGTCGACGCCGTCCAGCACCCGGTCGAGGTCCGGCAGGAAGTCGTCCTCCATCCGCGACGGCGGGTACGGAGTGTCGTACCCGGTCACCCGGAGCACCGGCGCCTCGAGATGGTAGAAGCACTCCTCGGTCACCCGCGCCGCGATCTCCGACCCGGGCCCGAACGAGTACGGCGCCTCGTGCACAACGACCGCGCGCCGGGTCTTCTTCACGGACGCGAAGATCGTCGGCAGGTCGAACGGCGCGATCGTCCGCAGGTCCACGACCTCCAGGTTGCGGCCGTCCTCGACCGCGGCCTCGGCGGCCTGCAGGCAGGTCTTCACCATCGGGCCGTAGCAGAGCAGTGTCGCGTCGGTGCCCTCACGGATGACCTTCGCCTTGTGCAGCGGCAGCGCCGGCGGCACGTCCTCGTCCAGCTCGGCCTTCTCGTGGTAGCGCCGCTTCGGCTCGAAGAACACCACCGGGTCGTCGGACTCGATCGCCTGCTGGATCATCCAGTACGCGTCGACCGGGTCGCCGCAGGAGATCACCTTGAGCCCCGGCACGTGCGCGAACAGCGTCTCCGGGGACTCGGAGTGGTGCTCGACCGCGCCGATGCCGCCGCCGTACGGGATCCGGATGACGACCGGCATCCGGATCTTGCCCATCGACCGGTAGTGCATCTTGGCGACCTGGTTGATGATCTGGTCGTACGCCGGGAACACGAACCCGTCGAACTGGATCTCGCAGACCGGCCGGTATCCGCGCAGCGCCAGGCCGACCGCGGTACCGATGATGCCGGACTCGGCCAGCGGGGTGTCGATCACCCGGTCCTCGCCGAAGTCCTTCTGCAGGCCCTCGGTCACCCGGAACACACCGCCGAGCTTGCCGATGTCCTCGCCCATCACGACGACCTTGGCGTCCTTCTCCATCGCCGCCCGGAGTCCGGCGTTGATGGCCTTGCCGAGAGTGATCTTGGTCATCGCTCAGCCCTCGCCTTCGAACGAAGCGGCGTACGCGGCGAACTGCTCGCGCTGCTCGGCCAGTTGCGGCGTCTCCTCGACGTACACGTTCTGGAAGAAGTCGGTGAGCACCGGGTCGGGCAGTGCCAGGCAGCCGGCCCGTAGTTCGGCGGCGATCTTGTCCGCCTCGGCATCGACGTCGTCGAAGAAGTCGTTGCCGACCCCGGCGTGCCGGGTCAGGTACGCGTGCACACGCTCGATCGGGTCCTTGAGCTTCCAGTGCTCGAGGTCCTCGTTCAGCCGGTACTTCGTCGGGTCGTCGGAGGTGGTGTGCGCGCCCATCCGGTACGTGTACGCCTCGATCAGCGACGGCCCGCTGCCCTCGCGGGCGCGCTTCAGAGCCTGCTGGGTGACGGCGTACGTCGCGAGCACGTCGTTGCCGTCGACGCGGACGCCGGGGAAGCCGAAGCCGGCGGCGCGCTGGTACAGCGGGATCCGGGTCTGCCGGTCGATCGGCTCCGAGATCGCCCACTGGTTGTTCTGGCAGAAGAACACCACCGGCGCGTTGAACACCGAGGACCAGATGAACGCCTCGTTCACGTCGCCCTGGCTGCTGGCGCCGTCGCCGAAGTAGGCGATCGTGGCCTCGCCGTTGTCCGGGTCGCCGACCGCGTGGTCGCGCTGCTGGCCCATCGCGTACCCGGTCGCGTGCAGCGTCTGCGCGCCGATCACGATCGTGTACAGGTGGAAGTTGTTGTCCTTGGGGTCCCACGCGCCCTGGTCGACGCCGCGGAACAGGCCGAGCAGGTTCAGCGGGTTGACGCCCTGGCAGAACGCGACGCCGTGCTCGCGGTACGTCGGGAAGACCATGTCCTTCTTGTTCAGCGCCCGGCCGGAGCCGATCTGGGCGGCCTCCTGGCCGAGCAGCGACGCCCACAGCCCGAGCTCACCCTGGCGTTGCAGGGCGGTCGCCTCGGCGTCGATCCGGCGGACCAGGACCATGTCCCGGTAGAAACCCTCGATCGCCTCGTCGTCCAGGTCGAACGAGTAGTCCGGGTGCTCGACGCGCTCGCCTTCGGGCGTCAGGAGCTGGACGAACTCGACCTCTTCGGAGGCCTGGGGCGGGCTGACCGGCGCCTCGTGGGGCGCGAACACTTCCGGGGCAGGGCCCGGCACCGACTCACTCACATGCACTCCTCGGGTTCGAACGCGGGATCGCCGCGACCGCACGTTGCACGGGGACCGGCGCCTTCAGCCGGGTGAGGCTTTCGCAGGCAGGTCCGCGTGGATCCAGGGTTGATGCACTGTTGGCAGTGGACCTCCTCACTGGTCTCACTCCCATCTTGCCGGACACCGTACCGACCAGGTGCCTGATCCGCTAACTGTCTGGACTCCGGCAGGTACGGCGGTACCGAAATCGGTCTCGCGGTGAGACACCAGTCCATCCACTGGTCCGGTCCCCACGCTCATATGACAGAGATCGAGCATCTCGACACCAAGTGTCACAACTTGGTGTCGAGCACCCGCGGCGTGGCGGGAAACCGCTGGCCACTGGCCGGATATCACCTTGCGGCCCGGCGCGCGCGATCGTAGCGTAAGCATCGTTCCTGCAAGACGCCCCTGACACTCGAGGAGTCGCACGATGGCCACCTCCGCACCGGCCAGAGTGGCCGAGACCGGTTCCCGGACGGCCTCGGGCGCGATGATCTGGACCGCACTCGCGGTCGTGTACGTCGTCTGGGGGTCGACGTACCTGGCGATCCGCGTCGTGGTGGAGGCCGAGATCCCGCCGATGCTCGGGATGGCCGCCCGGTTCCTGACCGCGGCGATCCTGATGGCGACCGGCCTGGCGCTGAAGTCGGGCCGGCAGCGGCTGCGGATCACCCGCCGGGAGGCGGTCGGCGCGGCCACGGTCGGTGTCCTGCTGCTTGCCCTGGGCAACGGCGCGGTGGCGGTCGCGGAGCAGACGGTGCCGTCCGGCCTCGCGGCACTGCTGGTCGCGGCGATCCCGTTGTGGCTGATGCTGCTGCGGGTCGGCGGCGGCGAGCGGCCGCGGGCGATGACCTGGGTCGGCGTGCTGATCGGCTTCGGCGGGGCGGCGCTGCTCGCGTTGTCAGGTGGCAACACGAGCGCGAAGCCGCTGTCGGTGGCGATCCTGGTGGCCGGCACGATCTGCTGGGCGATCGGCTCGCGGTACGCGCCGCGGCTCGGGCTGCCGCGGGACCCGCTGGTGACGGCGCTCTACGAAATGGTCTTCGGCGGTACGGCGATGGTGCTGCTCGCCGTACTGCGGGGCGAGCCCGGGCGGCTGCACCTGGACCGGATCCACGGGAGCGGGTGGATCGCGCTCG
Organism: Kribbella sp. NPDC003557; assembly: GCF_040610805.1. Taxonomy (NCBI): domain Bacteria; kingdom Bacillati; phylum Actinomycetota; class Actinomycetes; order Propionibacteriales; family Kribbellaceae; genus Kribbella; species Kribbella sp. NPDC003557. The sequence continues at coordinate 107,201 of NZ_JBEXMY010000012.1, read as the reverse complement.
CGTATCTGGTGGTGTTCGGGTCGCTGCTCGCGTACACGGCGTACTCGTACCTGCTGGCGAACGCGCCGATCTCGCTGGTCGGCACCTACGCGTACGTGAACCCGGCGGTCGCGGTGTTCCTCGGCTGGCTGATCCTGAGCGAGAGCCTGACCTGGCAGATCCTGCTCGGCGGCGCGGTGATCATCGTCGGCGTCGCCCTCGTGGTGACCGCCGAGCGCCGGCGCAGGTAGCCGCTGCCCCAAAGGAAAGACCCGGGCCCGAAGGACCCGGGTCTCCCACCGCTGCCGATGCGCGCGGCAGCGGGTCTGGCCGCCGGTCGCGCCCTGCCCCGAAAAAACACGGCTCGAAACTCCGGCAATGCTTCCAACATATTCCGACGAATCGTGCTATTGCCAATTCGGCGGCCACCGAGCCCACCGAAACAATCGTTCCGATTCACCGGGCATCCGTCACCCGCGCTGACTCAACGACGCACCTGGATCGCGGTTACGGGTCCTTTCGTCTCAACTTCCACTCACTCTCCCGACCGCGCCGTTACCGGCAAGTTGCCTGGTCAGCGCGGTTTTCGTTGTCTCGTCAGGGAAGTCATCACCGACCGGCTATGCAGTCACGCACCATCGAAATAGTTGACAAAAAAGTTTGTAACCGGGCCCGCCAGGTGTCGTTACCACTAAGACGAATCCGTCAAAACCCGAAAGGAAACCTGGCATAATGCAGGTAACTCGCAAGATCGTCGCCGCCGCGGCAGTGGCGACCGTTGCCACCCTGGGCCTGGCCACCGTCGTGAGCGCCAACGTTCTCGACGACGCGCAGCAGAAGGCTCAGACCACCGGTCTGGCCGACGCGGTGTCCGCGGCCAGCAAGGGCTACGACGCGGACCACGCTCGCTGGTGGGGCATGCACAAGGACGGCTCGCTGGTCGCCATCGACCGCAACGACCTCGGCGCGTTCCAGGCCTGCCACAACTTCGGCTCCGCCACCGGCATCGGCGGCAACGTGCCGGCGCAGGACATCACCGGCATCGTCGGCTGGGGCAACGACGGCAACAGCGTGACCGCCGTCAAGACCTGCGAGCAGGACAACGAGCAGAACCGCAAGTGGTACAAGGCTGACGGCAACGGTGTCGTCTCCGTGAGCGACAACAAGGTCGGCCCGTGGCAGGTCTGCCACAACGACATCTCGGGCTCCGGCATCGGTGGCAACGTGCCGCTGACGAACCCGGTCGGCATCCTCGGCCTGGACAACGACGGCAACTCCGTCGACTCGCTCAAGACCTGCGAGCAGAGCAACGAGCAGAACAACTGACCCTCCCTGGTCAGTGATGATGCAGGACCCGAAAGAGCCACCTCGGTGGGGTGACTGATTCGGTGCAACACCCGCAACACAGCGGCGCCGGGAGCAAGCCTCACTCCTCCCGGCGCCGCTTCTTCGTGTCCGGACGTCAGAGCTTGCGGAGGTCCACGCAGGCGCCGTTGGGAAGGTCTCTGGTGAGCAGCGACCAGATGCCGGTGGCGGCGGCTTCGGGCGTGGCCAGCGCGCCGGCGCGTTTCAGGTCGAGGAACCGGGTCACGGCGGGGAAGTCGGCCTCGGCGGTGCCGCGGATCTCGGACTGCATGGCGGTGTCCACGACGCCGGGAGCGACGGCGATCACCCGGCACCCGTCGGCAGGTTGCTCCTGACCGACCGTGCGGACCCAGTGCTCGACGGCCGCTTTGCCGGCGTTGTACGACGACCACCCGGCGTACGCCGTGGTCGCGGCGCCGGACGAGAGCATGATCAGGTCACGCCGGCAGGTCAGGTGCGCGGAAGCCCGGAGGAACGCGGCGCCGAGGACCTGCGGTGCGGCCGAGTTCAGCAGCACGGCCCGGGCGTACGCGTCCGGGTCAGCGCCCGCCGCCGGGCCGATGGGTGTGATCGTCCCGGCGTTGTGGATGAAGACCACGCGCTCACCGTCGTACGCCGACAGCTCGCCGCCGAAGTGCGCCGCGACCCGCGACCACTCCACCGGATCCGCCAGATCGGCCCGCAGGTGCTCCGCCGTACCGCCGCTGCGGGAGATGTCGATGACCCGGGCGTCCGGGAAGGGCACCGCGGCGGCCAGCGCGGCGCCGATCCCGGCCGAGGCTCCGGAGATCCAGACGAGTGCGGTCACCGGCCGGCGGTCACTGCCGCCACGCGCCGGCCACCTGCAGGAACAGGTCGTTGGCCTCGCGTTCGCCGATCGTGACGCGGACGCCCTCGCCGGGGAACGGGCGGACCGAGACCCCCTCGGCCTGGACCGCCTCGGCGAACTTGACCGTGTCCTCACCCAGATCGAGCCAGACGAAGTTCGTCTCCGACTCCGGGACGTCCCAGCCTGCGGCCCGGAGCGCGGCCATGACCCGCTGCCGCTCCTCGACCAGGGCGTCGACGCGCTCCAGCAGCTCGTCCTCGACGCCGAGGGACGCGATCGCGGCCGCCTGGGCCACGTAGCTGACGCCGAACGGGAGCGCGCATTTCCGGATCGCGGCGACGACGTCGGGGTGACCGATCGCGTACCCGACCCGGAAGCCGGCCAGTCCGTAGGCCTTGGAGAACGTCCGCAGCACCAGCACGTTCGGCCGGTCGCGGTACAGCTCGACCCCGTCCACGACGTCGGTCTCCCGGACGAACTCGCGGTACGCCTCGTCGATCACGACCAGCACGTTCGACGGGACGGCGTCGAGGAACGCGATCAGCTCGTCGCGGCGTACCACCGGGCCGGTCGGGTTGTTCGGAGTACAGACCAGCACGACCTTGGTGCGGTCGGTGATCGCGGCCTCCATCGCCTTGAAGTCGTGGCGGGCCTCGGCGGTCAGCGGCACCTTGACCGACGTCGCGCCGGTCAGCTGCACCGCGATCGGGTACGCCTCGAACGAGCGCCAGGCGTAGATCACCTCGTCACCGTCGGCGACCGTCGCCTGCAGCAGGTGGTACAGCAGCGCGACCGATCCGGTTCCGACCGCGAGGTCGCTCACCGGTACGCCGAACCGCCCGGACAGCGCCTCGAGCAGGTCGACAGCGCCCATGTCCGGGTAGCGATTCATGTGTGCGGCGGCCTCGGTCGCGGCGGCGAGCACCCCGGGCAGCGGCGGGTACGGGTTCTCGTTGCTGGACAGCTTGTAGGTCGGCCGGCCGTCGGAGCGCTCCGGCGGACGACCCGGCTTGTAAGCCGCGACGTCGTCCAGGCAGGCGCGAAAGCGAACCTCGTTGTCAGGGGTCATGCCCGCAGGTTAGTCCTTACCGATTCGGAGAACCACCCTGTCCGGAGCGACCTGCCGCGAGGGTTTGACTCCGGGTACGCCGAGCCTCAAACTGACTGATTGTCGGACAATCAGGGGATCTGGCGATCAGGTCTCAACGGTCGTGGGAGGGTGTTCATGGGACAGCCGCTGGAGTGGGGTCGCCGGAATCTGATGGTCCGGCCGGACCACTTCCGGATCGACTACGTGATCAACCCGTACATGTCGACGCACGACCAGCCGGACCCGGCGCTGACGCTCAAGCAGTGGGAGTCGCTGCGGCAGGCGATCGTGGACGCCGGCGGTTCGGTCGAGGTGCTCGACCAGCGCGAGGACTCGCCGGACATGGTGTACGCGATGAACCTCGGGCTGGCCACCGCGGACGGGCGCGCGATGCTCTCGCACATGCGGTTCGAGCCGCGCCGGAAGGAGTCGCTGAGCGCGGCCGACTGGTTCACCGGGAACGGGTTCCGGCTCGACCGGACCGGCGGTGAGGGCGTCGGGGCGCACTTCGAGTCCGGCGACGCGTTCGTGTTCGGCGACAGCCTGGTCGTCGGGTACGGGCCGCGGAGCGAGGCCGAGGCGCTCAAGCAGTTGGCGACCGAGTGGAACATCCGGGTGCGCGGGCTGCGGATCGCGCACGAGGGGATGTACCACCTCGACCTGCCGTTCTGCCCGGTCGACAGCACCCACGCGATGGTCTACCCGCCGGCGTTCGACGCCGCGAGTCAGGCCGAGCTGTCCGGGATCGTGCCGGACCCGATCGTGCTCACCGACGAGGAGGCGTTCGCGTTCAGCGGGAACTCGGTCGTGGTCGGCGAGACGATCATCATGCCGGCCTGTTCACCGCGCCTGCACGAGATCCTCACCGGCCTCGGGCTGCGGGTCGTCGTCCTCGACCTGTCCGAGTTCCACAAGGGCGGCGGCTCGGCCCGCTGCCTCACCAACCCACTGGACTTCCCACTGATCCCCATCACCACCCCAGGCGGCGAACTCATCCTCCCGGCCTGAGCCGGGACGGTTATTTGTCGGTCTTCCAGATGATGTCGAGGGTGTCGGGGTTCCAGCCGTAGCCCTTGATCCACTGGAGGGCCTTCGTCTTGGCCTCGGGGGTCCAGGTCTCGATGACGATGGAGATCGCCTCGGGATTGTTCGGGTCGGACTTGGACTTGGTGTAGGTCGCCTGGAAGCCGGGGCCGATGTACGGCAGCTGGCCGAGGATCGGGTATTTCAGCTTGAGCCGCTGCTGGATCTTGTCGTACTTGCGGCCGGCCTCGGCCTCCAGCTCGCGCTCCTGCTCCGGGTTGTTCTTGGTCCACTCCCGGCCCTCGGCGCTGTTGGCGTAGAGGTACATCTTGTAGCTGAGCGGATCGCTGCCCGACGTGAACGTCTCGGTGTAGCTCTGGAAGCCGCGCCGCGAACCCACCAGGGTGTGCTCGCCCTCCTTGATCTTGACCTCGCCGTTCGCCGGGATCTGGTGACCGTCGAGGGTCAGGGTCAGGTCGTTCGGGATCGACGTCACGGTCAGCGTCGTCTTCGATCCGCCGCCGCGGAACAGCACGACACCGCCGATCACGATCAGCACGACGGCCAGCGCCACGACGCCGATCATGAAGGGCCGCCGGTTCTCCTCCAGCATCCGATGCTCCTGTCCTTGCTCAGCTCGCCGGTTGTGGCGCGTTCTTCAGCCGGTAGACCGTGAAGTTGCCGGAGCCTCCGCCGACGTCGTACAGGTACCCCGCCTCCGGCACGTGACCGTGGAGCGAGGCGGACGCGGAGTTGTAGCCGCCGCCTTCCTTGCCCCAGGGACCGACGTACAGGTAGGTGTGGCCGGGTCCGTTCAGGATGTCGCCCGGTTTCATGCCGCCCGGGGGCTCGCCGTGCCACCAGTCGTACTTCCCGGAGCTTTCCAGATACGTCTTCTGCACGCCGGTTCCGACATTCGGGTAGTCCTTGTCGGCGCCGCTCATGTGCATCACGGTCGCGACGAAGCGGCCGCAGTCACTGTACGGGTCGATGCCGCTGGAGCCGTCGTTGTACTTCTCCATCGCGTCGACGTACTCCTTCTTCGCGATGCTCGCGGCGACGCCGTCGTGACCGTCCTCCGGCCAGGCCAGGTTCTTCGCGACCTCGGCGATGTTGCCGCTGCCGGCGCCGCAACCGCCGCCGGTGCTCGCGGCCGCGTCCCCGCCGCCGGCCGGCGCCGAGCCGGCGAACTGGTCGAACACGTGCCGCGCGTTCGCCTTGCGCTCGGCGTAGCGCGAGTGGTTCGGGTTCTCACTGCCGGCGAACCGCTCGAACATGTGGCCGAACTGGTACGCGGCGTCCTCGACCGAGGTCGCACCCTTGATCGCGCGCCCGGCGGCCGCTTCCGCGAGCGGCGGGTCGCCGTTGAGCTGCTTGACCAGGAACTCCAGCTGGTAGCCCAGCGAGGCGATCTTCTCGTCCGGGACACCCGCGTCCCGGGACGGGTTGATCATCTTGCCGGCCGGCGTCCACTGCACGATGCCCCAGCCGAGCGAGGAGTCGACCACCGCGTTCGGCATGCTGATGGTGCCGGGGTTGGTGCCCTGCAGGCGGGCCGGCTCGACGCTCGACTCGCTGATCATGTTGCCGACGATGCCCGCGGCCTGCTCCTTGGAGTAGCCGTTCTGGACGAAGAAGTTGAAGGCCTTCTGCTGGTTGTTGGCCCCGGAGAGGTTGCCGTCGACGCAGCTGCAGCCGCCGCCCTTCGAGGTGTCGATCTCGAACAGGTTCTCTTCCGGCTTCGGGACGATCGACCACTCGTTGTTGTTCTCCTGGTCGGCCCACATCTCCCAGTGCACGTGCACGCCGGAGAGCCCGATCGGGGCGCCCTGGCCGTCGGTGCCCTCGTTGCCGACGCCGGCGGTGCCGATCACGTCGCCGCGCTTGACCTCGGCGCCGTTGGCGACGCTGACGGTCTTCAGGAACTTGTACCGCGTCTCGACGCTTTCGAGGGTGACGGTGTCCCCGGTCTTCGAGGCCATCCGGATCCGGACCTCGTGCGCCGCGGCCGTGACGACCTTGCCGTCGTGGGACGCGTAGACCTTGGCGTCCTCGTCGACCTTGAAGTCGTAGCCCTGGTGGAAGATGGTCCACTCACCGTCGATCTGGTGCCGATCGGTCGGCCAGCCCATCATCGGTTCGTCCTGGGCGTGCTGCGCGCACTGCGCCTCGGCCGAATCCAGCCCGCCCAGGACGCTGAGCAGCATCAGCAGGACGATGACCAACGGCAGCAACAGCACCAGCCCGATCGCACCAAGGAGCTGAGCCGGACTGATCTTTCCCACGCTCTGCTCCTCGCTGCTCCGAGTGGGCTCCCCGCGCCGGTCCGCGGGAAGGGGCGGCCACTAGAGAGAAATGCTGCCTGAAAACCGGGTCATTATGTCGGGAGTTATCCACAGGCAGGGTGTCCGGGGCCGGGTCGGGCGCGACAACGAACCGGGTCTGGACGAGAATCTCGGTATGTACGAACGGCTGCGGGTGGACCGCTCGACCACGGTGGACCGGGTGGTCGACGCGCTGCGCGCCGCCCTGTTCGCCGGCGACCTGCAGCCGGGGACGCCGCTGCGCGAGCAGCCGCTCGCCGAGGCGCTCGGGGTTGCCCGGAGCACCATTCGCGAGGCGATGACGATGCTGGTCACCGAGGGACTCGCGGTCCGGGAGCCGAACAAGGGGGTCAGCGTCGCGATCCTGCACCCCGCGGCGGTCGCCGACATCTGCCGCGCCCGGTTCGTCCTCGAGTCCGCCGGGATCCGGGCCTGGTACGACGCCGACGAGGCGGCCCGGGAGCGGGTCCGGGAGGCGATGCGGGTGTTCGCCGCGACCGCCAAGGACGGCGCGGACCCGGAGGCGATGACCGAGACGCACCTGGCCATCCACCGCAGCCTGGTCGCGCTGACCGGCAGCGAGCGGCTGATCGCGACCGCCGACTCGATCACCGGTGAGGCCCGGCTCGCGCTGGCCCGGGTGGACGCGCTGCGGCAGGACGCGCGCCAGCAGGTCGCGTCCCACCGCAAGCTGGTCCGGTTCCTCGAGCGCGGGGAGCTCGACGAGTGCGTCGAGGAGCTCCGCCATCACCTCGCCGGCGCCGAGGAGTCCCTTCTCGAGGCCATCGCGATGCCTCCCGCCTGAGCGTCAGACCAGTCCGTCGGCCGTCACGTCGTAGGTCCTCGAGCCGACCCTGAGGCCGGTCAGGCGGGCGTCCGGGTCGAGCGCCGCGACCTGCGGGCTGGCGGTCACGGTCCCGTCCAGGGCGACCTCGATGCCGAAGACACCCTCCAGCACCAGGCTGACCCAGGCGCCGGACGACGAGCACGACCAGTCGATCAGGTACGGGAACTGCGGCGGCGACTTCCGCGCCCCGCCGGCCATCGCCGGCTGTGCCTCCTCGACGAAGTGAGCCTGCCCACACGGCCCCTGGTTCGCCGTCTTGGCGAGGCCCGGCAGCCAGTCGAGCAGTACGTCGCCCCGCCCCAGTGCGAACAGGGCGCGCCCCGCGTCCGCCGGCCACGCCGGGTACGCGCCGTTCCACTGGTGGTCCGGCCGGACGCTGAACGCGGCGTCCGCGTCGTACGGTGACAGCGCCCGCATCCAGGTGGGCGTCTGGAGCTCCCGCTGGAAGAACGAGACCATCTCGGCGCACTGCGTCTCGGACAGGTCGTCCGGGATCGTCGTACCGACGATGTTGAAGTCGTAGCAGTGCCGGACCGGTACGAGCGACCCGTCGGGCTGCCGTGCGTGCCAGAAGCCCTTGCCCTCGACGTACAACTCGTTGACGTGGCCGGCCTGCGCAGAGGCCTCCTTGCGGAGCAGGGCAGCACGGTCCGCGTCACCCGAGCGGTCCGCGAGCTCCGCGGCGACCCGCATGCACCACACGTTGGCCGCGTTGAAGCTCGCCACCTCGTGCACGTAGCTGCTGACACACTCCAGCAGGTTGTCGATTCCGCCGTAGTCGGCCAGCGCGTGCTCACCGCGCAGCCCGCGCCAGGCGGTCGCCCAGTCGTGCACATGGTCGCCGACGGCCTTCGGGCCGACCGTCGCGTCGAGGAACGCGTCGTCCCCGGTGAAGCGCACGTAGTCGCGCACCAGCCGGGTCATGGCGAAGTCGTTGACCGAGTACCAGTAGCCGACCGGTCCGCCGGTCAGCCACTCGGTGCCGAAGTGCTTGTGGGTGTCCAGGTCGATCCAGTGCTCGATGTGCTTGCGCATCGGCTCCGGGTCCAGCAACGCATGCGTGAGCGAGGACAGGCTGTAGTCCCAGATGAACGTCGTGGTCTGCCAGTACCGCGGCATCAGCGTGTCGTACGTCCGGCCGAGCACGCTGGCCGGGTTGTCGCGCCGGAACCAGATGACTCCGAGCACACCCCACCAGTACAGCTTCCGCAGCGCCTCGTTCGACGTCTCCAGCACCGGCAGCGAGCCGCTGAACCCGTCGCTGGACGGGTCGAAGGCGTCCGCGATCGCCACGTCCCACATGCTCTCCGCGACCGAGATCACCGCCGGTACGTCGGCCACGCAGACGTCGAAGTGCTCCGTCGCCTCGTCCAGCGACCCCGCGAGCACATGCACGTACGACAGCCGCCCGCGCCCGTCCGCATCCAGCACGACGGTTGCCTCGAGCATCGTCCTGTCCACCGTGCTGGGCACATCGAGCCCTTGCAGGCTGACAGCAGATCCGGACTCGCCGCTGCCGACAACCCGATTGTCGACAACCGCCAGCGTGTTCACCTCGGACGGCGGCTCCGGGCGCAGCCAGCCGGCGGACGAGCGGGTCGCGGTGCTGGCCAGCGAGAACCCCAGCTGGACCGACCGTCCCGGTGTGCCCGAGACGTCCAGCTGGACGACCACGGCCGGCCGACCGGGGGCGCAGGCGGTGGTGGTGCGGAGGTCGAGTCCGTCGACCGAGGTGGAGCGCACGACACAGTCCGGGCGCCACACCACCTCGACGGTGCCGCCGTACGAACGCGCGAGCCGGCCGTCGACGTACAGCTGCCCGGTGATGGTGTCGCCGTGCGAGTACGGCGGGAAGTTCACGCTCCGGATCGCCACCACGTCGTGGTCGACCTGCGCGGTGCCGAGGAAGTTCGTCAGCCCGGGCGGGTTGAACATGTCGTCGTAGGTGTGGGTGAGGACGTCGCTCGCCAGGTCGGCGCTGCGCGGAATCATGATGGGTCTGCCCAATCGGTGTTCGGTAGCAGGGGGTACCAGTCCGGGCGGGCCGGATCGCGGTCGTACGGGTACGGGCCGAGCTCGCGGAACAGCTCGGCGTACTCGGCCAGCTTGTCGCGGTCCAGCTCCACGCCCAGGCCGGGCGCGTCCGGGACCGCGATCGCGCCGTCGGCGTACGGGAGCCTGCCGCCGACGACGATGTCGTCGCGCAGATGGTGGTAGTGCGCGTCCGCGGCGAACGACAGGTTCGGGACCACGGCGCCGAGGTGCAGCATCGTCGCGAGCTGGATGCCGAGCTCACCGGAGGAGTGCACCGCGACCCCGAGCTGGAACGTCTCGCAGACGCCGGCCGCCTTGACGCACGGCCGGATGCCGCCCCAGAACGTGGTGTCCAGCAGGATGACGTCGACCGCGGGATCGCGGACATTCGCGGCCAGCTGCTCGAAGTTCACCACGACGGTGTTGGTGGCGAGCGGGATCGGCGTGTTCTCGCGGACCCGTCGCATCCCGTTCAGGCCCCAGGTCGGGTCCTCCAGGTAGTCGTTGTCGAGGTCCTCGATCCCGCGCGCGAACCGGATCGCCTCTTCGACACTGAAGGCGCCGTTCGGGTCGAAGCGGACCCGGTGCCCCGGGAACGCCTCGGCCAGCGCGCGGAAGCACTCGCGCTCGTAGTCCGGCGGGAACACCCCGCCCTTCAGCTTGTGCACGCTGAACCCGTGCCGGTCGACCAGCTCGCGGGCGTGCGCGACCAACTGGTCCGGCGTCCGGATCTCGCCCGTACCGTCGTCCGCGGCGTGCCGGAAGAAGAGGTAGCTCGCGAACGGCACGCGCTCGCGGACCTTGCCGCCGAGCAACTCGTGCACGGGGACACCGAGTTCGCGGCCCTGCAGGTCCAGACAGGCGAATTCGATCGCCGCCAGGAGCTGGGTGCGGTTGTTGTAGAGGCTCGCGGTCGGGTTGGCGAGCATCCAGCGCAACGCCTCGGTGCGGGCCGGGTCGTGGCCGACCAGGTACTCCTTCAGCCCGGTGACCGCGGCCTCGGCGCTCTGCCCGCCGCCGCCCATCTCACCGAGACCGATCAGCCCGTTGTCGGCCTCGACCTCCACCACGGTCCGGACGAAGCGTCCCCAGTGCGCCCCGTTGCTGTGCCGTAGCGGCGCCTCCAGCGGCATCGTCACCGTGGTCGCGCGGACGTCGACGATTTTCACTTCGCGTCCTCCGGCAGTACGACGGCCAGCCCGGCGGTCAGCCCGCCGTCGACCTTCACGTCCGCGCCGGTCACGAACGACGCGGCCGGGGACGACAGGAAGTAGATGACCTCGGCAACTTCTCCCGGTGTCGCGACGCGGCCGAGCGGATGCGACCGGCCCCACTCGGCGACCACCTCGTCGGTCGTTCGCCCGCCGCTGAACTGCGCGGCCGAGGTGCGCAGCATCGGGGTGTCCACCGACCCGGGGCAGACCGCGTTCACGCGGATCCCGTCCGGCGCGTGGTCGACCGCCATCGCCCGGACCAGGCTCAGCAACGCACCCTTGCCCATCGAGTACGCCGCGACGCTCTGCTGCGCCGCGTACGCCTGCACGGAGGCCACCACCACGACACTCCCGCCCCGCGGCAGCTTGGGCACGAACGCCTGGCAGGCGAAGAACACCCCGCCGACATTCACGGCCATCACCTCGTCGTACACCTCGAAGGGCGTGTCGACGACGGTTCCGTAGCGTTGGACGCCGGCCGCACACACCAGCACGTCGATCGCGCCGATCTCCTCCGCGGCGGAAGCCAGCGCGGCCCGGTCCGAGACGTCCACCTGGACGCCGGTCACCCCGTCGCCCAGTGCGGCGAGCGAGGCAGGGTCGCGGTCGAGCACGACGACCCGGTCGCCGGCAGCCAGGAAACGTTCCACCGCCCCGCGGCCGATGCCGGCGGCGCCGCCGGTCACCACGACTGTGCGGCTACTCATATATGTCCTCCGAGAGATCAGAACTGACCCAGGGCGAGGCCCCGGGAGAAGAAGCGTTGGGCGGCGAGGAACAGGATCACGGTGGGGAGCGAGACGAGCAGGCCGCCGGCCAGCACGGTCGGCAGCGCCGCGCCGCCGTACGTGCTCTGCAGGCCGGTCAGGGCCGGCATGATCGGCCGCACCGATTCCGACTGGCTCAGGGTGAGGCCGAGCAGCAGGTCGTTCCAGACGAACGTCGCCTGCAGGATGAAGATCGCGGCCAGCGCCGACCCCGCCATCGGCAGGTAGATGCTGCGGAAGATCCGGAACAGCCCGCCGCCGTCGACCACCGCGGCCTCGAACACGCTGCGCGCGATCCCGGTGAAGAAGTTCCGCATCACGAACGCCGAGAACGGCACGCTGATCGCGGTGTACACGATGATCATCCCGGTCCGGGTGTCGTACAGCCCGGAGTTCGCGTACCCGGAGAACAGCGGCATCAGGATCATCTGCAGCGGGAAGATCGTCCCGCCGAAGATGAACACGAACCACAGGAAGCCGCGCTTCAGCCGTAGGACGACGATCGCGTACCCGGCCGCCGCGCCGATCAGCACCGCGAGCACCGGCGCGACCACGCTGTACATCGTGGTCGCCACCAGCGTGTCGCCGAGCGCCGCCTTGCTCCACGCGTCCCCGAAGTTCGTGAACAGGTCGAACCCGGCCGGTTTCCACACCGTCTTGGCGTCGTAGCCGTCGACGGACTTGGACGCGTTGACGATCAGCAGGTAGACCGGCGCCAGCCAGATCAGCCCGAGCAGGACCAGGAATCCCGTCTTAACCTTGCTCACGAGCGTCCCCCAACTGGTAGCGCAGGTAGAGGATCGAGGCCGCGAAGGTGACCAGGCTCAGGAACAGCGCGATCGCCGCGCCCTGGCCGTAGTCGTTCAGCACGAACGTCTCCTTGTACATCGACAGCGCGAGCGTCTCCGAGGAGGTGCCCGGACCGCCCTGCGTCATCACCCAGACCACGTCGAAGGTCTTCAGGCTGCCGACGATCGACAGCCCGATGACCACCGTGGTGATCGCTCTGAGCTGTGGCCACAGGTGATACCGGAAAAGCTTGAAGCCGTCGGCACCGTCCAGCCGGGCGGCTTCCAGGGGCTCCGTGGGGATCGACTGGAGGCCCACGACGAAGAGCAGAGCATTGACGCCCGCGGCCTGCCAAGTCGTTGCCACGATCATCATCAGGGTGTTGCCGGGGCCGGACTGTAGCCAGCCGGTGTGGGCACCCGGGAGCCCGAAGAACCCAAGTGCCTGGCCGAGTGCGCCGTCCGGCTGCAGCACGAAGCCCCAGATGACACCGACGGCCACACCGGAGATCGCGTACGGCAGCAGGAACGGCAGCCGCAGCCAGGTGCCCCACTTGTGGCCGTAGGTGAGTACGGCCACCAGCAACCCGAGGACGACCGGCAGCGTGATCATGCCGGCGACCCACAGCAGGGTGTTGACCAGTGCCCCGATCAGATCGGGGTCACTGAACATCGCCTTGTAGTTGGCCAGCCCGGACCACACCGGTGACGCCAGACCGTCGTAGTCGGTGAAGCTGACGTACGTGGTCCAGAGGAACGGCAGGTAGAGCAGCAGCGCGACCACCCCCGCGGCCGGGAGCCCGAACAGCGGTGCCATTCGGGCTCCGGTCCGCGCGGCGCGGGTGGCGTTCAGCCGGCGGGTTTCCACCGGCCGCTCGGTGACAGCAGTCACTTCTGCTTGGCCCAGTACGCGTCCGCCTCGGCCTGGATCTTCTGCAGGCCCGGCATCGGGTCACCCGGCTTGGTGACGAACGCGCCGAACACCTCGAGCGCCTTGTTCGCCACCGGGACCGGTGTCGCCTCGAACCAGCGGTTGATCAGGCGGTACCCGTTGACGTCCTTGTTCAGCTGGGCCAGACCCGGGTCCTTGACCTCGGCCTTCGGGTTGAACGACAGGTCGCCGCGGGAGTTCGCCCACGCGGTCTGCGCCTGCGGCGTGACCCACCAGTCGGTCCACTTCTTCACCGTCGACGCGTGGTCACTGGCCGCGGCCGAGCAGACCGGGCCGGTCTCGAAGATCATCGACGTCTTCGGCAGGTCGGGGTTCACGTTCGGGATGACGAAGAAGTCGTAGTCGGTCCCGGCCTTCATCTTCAGCGTGTTCAGGTTGCCGCTGAACCAGGTGCCGAAGTTGATCATCGCGACGTCGCCGTTCTTCAGCTGCGCCTGCGGCTCGGTCTTCGCGCCCGGGTCGCTGAAGTACCCGGCGTCGATCATCTTCTTCCACTCGTTCATCACCTCGACCACACCCGGGTCGGTGTACTTCGCCTTGCCGGCGGCGAGGTTGTCGTACAGGTCCGGGTCCTTGCCGGCCAGCAGCGTCTCGAACCACACGAAGGAGAACAGGATGTTGGTCTGGTAGAACGGCTTCACACCCGCGGCCTTGACCTTGTCGGCCACCTGCGTCAGCTCGGCCCAGGTCTTCGGGGTCTGGGTGATCCCGGCCTTCTTGAAGACGGCCTTGTTGTAGTACATCACCCAGTAGCCGGCGTTCAGCGGGACGCAGTACTGCTTGTCTCCGAAGGTGAAGTACTGCTTGAGCTGCTCCGGGATGTTGCCGTCGGCAATCGCCTTGCTCCACTGGTCGGTGGTCTCGGCGACGAGCTTCTGGTCCACCAGGTCCTGCAGCTCCTTGCCGGTGTGCCAGGTGAACAGGTCCGCCTTCTCCTTGGTCCGGAACGAGGACCGGATGAACGCGGTGTAGGTGTTCGAGTCGGAGTAGCCGACCGGCTCCATGCCGACGCCGACATCCTTCTTGCTCGCGGCGCCGACCTGGGTGAACGCGTCCTTCCAGCCGCCCTTGTCGTTGTAGAACTTGAGCGAGTCGACCGGCTTGTCCTCACCCTTCGCCGGCCCGGCGGCGCCGCCACCGCCACCACAGGCGGACAGCGCGAGCGCGCCGGCGATCACCAGAGCCGCCAGCGCCTTGCGATTGTTGGTGCGTTGCATGTGATGCGTCCTTCCAGCTCAGGGATGCTGAAGTCGTTCGTTGATGACGGCGAGGACGCCGTCGAGGTGTTCGCGGGTGAGTAGTTCGGCCAGGTCGGCGTCGCCGGAGCGGACCGCGTCGTAGATGGCGCGGTGCTCGTCGAGGTCGGCCTGGCGGTCGCCGTGGATGTGCAGGATCTCCAGCTGTTCCCGGGCGTTCACGACCGTGACCGACTCGACCACCTCGGCCAGGGTCGAGTTCCCGGACGCCTGCGCCAGTGAGCGGTGGAAGTCCATGTTCACCTCGGCCAGCTGCGCATGGTCGCCGGAAGCGATCAGCTCGGCCGCACTGTCCAGGTCCTTAGCCATCTGCTCCAGCGCGGCCGCACCACGGGTCTGCGCAGCCAGTGCGGCGACAGGTGGCTCGATCAGGGCACGTGCCTGCAGCAGCTCGACCAGCCGGTCCGGGCTCGGTGCCAGCGCCAGCGGGTTCGCCAGGACCAGCCGGCCGACGTTCGGGCCGACGTACACGCCGGAGCCGTGCCGGAGCTCCACAGCCCCGGTTGCCTCCAGCCGGCGCAGCGCCTCCCGGACCGTCGGTACGGCGACCTTGAACCGCTCCGCCAGCGACCGCACGGCCTCGAACTGATCACCCGGCGCCAGCTTCCGCTCCGCGATCAGCGCGAGCATCGACGTCGCCAGGTCGTCCAGCAGACTGCGCCGTACGACGCCTCCGGTGGCGCTCATCCGGCCGCCGCCAGCGTGACCGAGACGAAGCGCGGGCGGTAGATGCTCACGTCGCCGTACAGCTCGTCGCTCACCAGGCTGTTGACGTTGTAGCTCACCAGCAGCGACGTACCGCGGCGCAGGTCGGGGTGGTCGTGGGAGTTGTACGTGATGATGTTCCCGCCCGTCTCCGGGGTCTGGTACAGCTCGACCGGCTTCACCCACGGACCGGTCGGCGAGCAGGAGAAGTACCCGAGGACGCGCTTGCTGAAGAGCTCGTTGGTGTCGTGCGTGACCAGCAGATACCCGTCGCTCCAGCGGGTCACGCTGTGCTCGTTCGCCACGCCCTGCAGCACGCGGGCCGAGGCGGACTCGTCGACCGACCAGCCCGACCCGGTCCAGTACTCCCACGGCTTCGCGGTCAGGTCGTCGCCGCGGACCCGGGCGACGTGCTGGTACTTCGCGGCGCCCAGGTCCTCGACGCCGTACACGTAGGTGTACCCGTGGTCTCGCAGCAGCCAGCCGGACCACTGCACGTTCGCACCGGACGGGATCGGCGTGAGGCTCTTCAGCTTGTACGTCGCGCTGTCGAACCGGGCCAGGTAGTTGCTGGCCCAGCGCCAGTCCCACTGCCCGGTCCCGGTCTTCTCGAAGCGCAGGGCGACCACGTCGAGGTCGCGGCCGGCGTGGCTGGTCTGCGCGGCGCCGAACCAGTACCAGCCGTTGGACGGCGGCGGGACGAGCGCGGTGGGGTCGGCCGCCGTACCGCCGGTGACCGTCTTCAGCTTCGTGCCCTGCTGGATCACGAACGAGTTGTTGATGAACGGCGTGGTGGTCGGACGGGTGCCGTCCGCGTTCACCGGGCCGAGGAACGTGTCGGAGAAGACCCACGCCGTACGCCCGCCGGGGAGCGGGACGGAGTAGGTGCTGTCCGCACCCGTCCAGCCCTTCCCGGTGTTGCTGTATGCGTTGAGGAGGCCTTCGGGCGCCGCGTGCGGCGACGCCTGGGCGGTCCAGTTGGTGCTGACAGCGCTGCAGCTCGACGGGGCTGCGGCTGCCGGGACAGCGAGGCCCGCTGCCGTGAGTGACAACGCGACTACCGCGATCAGTGGACGGGACATGAAAATGATCAGATCACTTGGTCATTTTCGGTGTCAAGAGTCAGGGCAGTATCAGGGGTGATGCTGAGCGTGGTGTTACCCGTGAGGTGGGAGGATCGACGACATGAAGAACTTGATCATCAGGCTGCTCGCCAACGCGATCGCGCTGGGCGTGGCGACCTGGCTCGTCTCCGGGATCACCCTCGAGGGCGCGACCACCGGCCGGCGTGTGCTCACACTGCTGATCGTCGCCGCGATTTTCGGCGTCGTTAACGCGATCGTGAAGCCGGTGGTGAAGCTGCTGTCGCTGCCGCTGCTGATCCTCACCCTCGGCCTGCTGACCTTCGTGATCAACGCCGTGATGCTGTGGCTGACGTCCTGGATCACCGGGAAGCTCGACGTCCAGTTCCACGTCGACGGATTCTGGGCCGCGCTGTGGGGCGCGCTGATCATCAGCGTCGTCGGCATGCTCATCAACGTCGTGCTGCCGGACAAGGCCGAAGTCCACTAGTGCGCGTCGAGATCGTCTGCACCGGGAACATCTGCCGGTCACCGATGGGTGAGGTGGTGCTGCGCGCCAAGCTCGCCGAGGCCGGCCTCGACGACGTCGAGGTGACGAGTTCGGGCACCGGCGGCTGGCACGTCGGCGACCGGATGGACCCGCGGGCCGCGGCCGCGCTCCGGCGCCGCGGGTACGACGGCAGCGCCCACCGGGCCCGTCAGTTCGACCGGTCGTGGACGCCGGACCTGATCCTCGCGATGGACGCGGGCCACCTCGACACACTCACCCGGTACGGCGCCGCCGCGCAGCTGTTCGCGCCCGACGACGTACCGGATCCGTACTACGGCGAGGACGACGGCTTCGACGAGGTCCTCGCGCAGATCGAGAAGGCGGCCGACCAGTGGGTCGACCGCCTCCGTCATCAGCTCTGACCGATGCCGGCCTTCAGGGCGACGAACCAGTCGGCGGCCGGGTCGAAGGCCTTGCCGCCGGCGATCCGCGGGAACTCGATCGCGCGCAGCTCGTCGCCGCGCTCCTCGTCGTGGCCGACGACGCCGGACTCACCGCGCAGCGCGGCGTCGACGGCGTAGTCGGTGCACTCCTTGATCAGCGCCAGGTCGCGGTCGTTGGCCGCGGCCGAGCGGCTGAAGTACCCGCTCTTCTGCACCATCGTCTTCTCCGCGCCGATCCGCTCCGCGAACTGCTTCGCGAACCAGGCGCCCGGGTTGATGGTGTCCAGCTTCACGTGCCCGAACGGGTCCCGGCCGACCTCCTCGCCGCGCGCCTCCAGCTCGGCGACGATCGACTCCACGCCGGCGCCCTCGGACAGGAAGATGTTGACGCAGTCCTCGTCGTCCATCACCGTGCGCAGCCGCTCGGCCTCGGCGTCCAGGTCGATCGTTGCCTCCGGCACGTACACCGCGTCGACGTCCCAGCCGCCCTTGCGCAGGCCGATGCCTGGGTTCCATTCCTGCTCGTCGACCCACTGCTGGTAGGCCTGCGCGGTGGCCGCGGTCAGCCACCCGCAGTTGCGTCCCATCACTTCATGGACGATCAGCATCCGCGGGTTCGAGCTGTGCTCGGCGATGATGTTGCGGGCGAACAGCGCGCCCTGCTCGGCGGCCGTCCAGGCGCCCAGGCTCTGCCGGATCGGGACCACGTCGTTGTCGATGGTCTTCGGCAGCCCGACCACGGTCAGGTTGTAGTCGTGCTCCTGCAGGTACGCCGCGAGGTCGGCGGCGGTGGTGTTGGTGTCGTCGCCGCCGATCGTGTGCAGGACGTCGACGCCGTCCGCGACCAGCCGCTCGGCCGCGACCTGCAGCGCGTTCTGCCCGTCCTGGATCAGGCCGCGCTTGACCAGGTCCGCGGTGTTGGTGAGCTTCACCCGGCTGTTCCCGATCGGGCTGCCGCCGAACTTGTGCAGCAGCGCCGCCTTCTCCCGGACCTCCGGCGTGACCTCGAGGAACTGGCCGCTGAGCAAGCCGTGGTACCCGTTCAGGTAGGCGATGATCTCCACGTCGGGCGCCACCTCGGTGTAGCGCTCGATCAGCCCGCCGACGGCGGACGACAGGCAGGGCGCGAGCCCGCCGGCGGTGAGCAGGGCAACTCTGCGGACAGACTTGTCGGCAGCCATGGGTCAGGGTCCTTCCGGAAGTCGCTGAAGTCGCCACCAGACTAGTGATGCGGACCACTGTGGGAAGTGGTCGGGCCGTGATGCGGACCTCCATCACTCACCAAGTCGCTCCGACGGGCTCGTCCCACGCTGAGCAGCGGCGTGAGCCGCGACGCTAGGCGGGGTTGGTGAGTGTCCCAGGTCCGCGGAGCGGGACCGACCTCGGCGGCACCGGGGTGGAGACGATGAACGAGCTGGTCGTCTGGCCATGCGGCAGGAACTTGTCCAGCACCTCCTCCAGCGCGGCGATCTCGGCGACCTGGACGCGCATCAGGAAGCAGTCCTCGCCGGAGATCCGGTGGCACTCGACGACCTCCGGGACGCGGCCCGCGAGCTCGATGATCTTCGGGATCTGGTTCGGGCCGGGACGCAGCCGCACCCAGGCGGCGACCGGCCGGCCGAGCGCGGCCGGGTCGATGTCGAGGCGGTACCCGCGGATCACGCCGGACTCCTCGAGCCGCGCCACCCGCTCGCGCACCGTCGGCGTCGACACCCCCAGCCGGCGGGCGAGCTCCGTGGTCCGCAGCCGGGGATCCGCGCGCAGCTCGTCCAGGATTCGGGTATTGAGCTCATCCAGCATCTGACTTCTCGTTTCGGTAAGCACAACCGCCTCCTGGACTCCGGATCGCCATGGTTGGCCGCAGACTTCGTTCCTACTGTAATGAGCGTGACAACACTTACCGAAGCCCCGCCGCGGATCGGTCTCGCGGCCGGCGCTGCCGCCGCCACGGTCGTGCTGTGGGCGTCGTCGTTCGTCGCCATCCGGCACGTCGGCACCCAGATCTCCGCCGGCCCGCTCTCCCTGGCCCGGCTCGGCCTGGGCAGCCTCTTCCTCGGCGTCCTGCTGGTGAAGCGGCAGCAGCCCGCCGTACGGCGCTGGCCGGTCCGGCGCGACTGGTTGCCGCTGATCGCGTGCGGCGTGCTCTGGTTCGGCGTCTACAACCTGGCCCTCAACGAGGCCGAGCGCCGGCTCGACGCCGGTACGGCGGCCATGCTCGTCCACATCGCCCCGCTGCTGATCGCCGTACTCGCCGGGCTGGGTCTGGGTGAAGGCTTCCCGCGGCAGTTGGTGATCGGCGGCCTGGTCGCGTTCGCAGGCATCGTCGTGATCGGTACGTCGACCTCCAGCGGCCGCGCCGAGACGTGGGGCGTGGTGCTCTGCGTGGTCGCCGCTGTCTCGTACGCCGTCGGCGTGGTGACGCAGAAGCCGCTCCTCAGCCGACTGCCCGCCGCTGAGGTCACCTGGCTCGCCTGCACGATCGGTGCCGTCGTCTGCCTGCCGTTCGCGCCGACGCTGGTCACTGAACTCCGGGCTGCGGACGCAGCGACCATCTGGTGGGTTGTGTACCTGGCGGCGTTCCCGACCGCGCTCGGCTTCACCACGTGGGCCTTCGCGCTCCGACGGACCAGCGCAGGCCGGATGGGCGTCACCGTGTACGCCGTACCAGTTGTCGCGATCGTCCTCGCCTGGCTGGCGCTGGGCGAGGCTCCGACCGCACTGGCCCTCGCCGGCGGCGCACTCTGCCTGGCCGGCGTCGCGATCTCCAGGAGGACTGCATGAAGTTCGGTGTGTTCGTACCGCAGGGCTGGCGGATGGATCTGGTCGAACTGGCCGACCCCGTGGAGCAGTGGGAGGCGATGACGGCTGTCGCCAAGGCAGCCGACGCAGGGCCGTGGGACTCGATCTGGCTCTTCGACCACTTCCACACCGTCCCGGAGCCCACCCGCGAGACCGTCTTCGAGATGTGGACTACAACGGCGGCCCTGGCGCGTGACACGACACGGGTGAACCTGGGTCAGCTGGTCGGCTGCAACGGGTACCGCAACCCCGCACTGCTCGCCAAGATGGCGGCCACGGTCGACGTGGCCAGTCATGGCCGGATGTACGCCGGGATCGGCGCCGGCTGGTCGGAGCACGAGTGGCGGGCGTACGGCTACCCGTGGACGAGTCAGAAGGACCGGATGGGCTCGTTCAAGGAGTCCGTCGAGCTGCTGCACCGGCTGTGGACCGAGGACGACGTCGTGTTCCAAGGGCAGTACCACGCCGTCGACAAGCCGTACGTCGTCCCGCGCCGCCGGCCGAAGCTCTGGATCGGCGGGGGTGGCGAGCAGGTCACGCTGCGGCTGGTGGCCAAGTACGGCGACGCCTGCAACTTCGGGACCGGACGCGTCGACGTCATCGAGCAGAAGCTGGCGATCCTCCGCAAGCACTGCGACGAGGTCGGCCGCGACTACGACGAGATCATCAAGTCGACCAGCCTGAACGTGTTCCCGGTCGAGGCGGGCGCCGATCCGGTGGCCGCGACGGCCAGGGCCCGCGGGCGGTACAGCCTGGAGGAGTTCCTGGAGATCGGCTCCGGCGGGACGTCACATGTTCTCGCGGAGGTGGTCACCACGAAGCAGCTCAGCGAGCACGTGGAACGGCTGGCGGACGCCGGTATCGACTACGTGATCTCGTACATCCCCGGCGTCGCCTACGACCACGAGCCGCTACAGCGGTTCGCCGAGGAGGTCGTTCCCCAGTTCAGCTAGCCGCCGGTGCATCCCGTCGTACGCCGTGACGTCCGGGAGGAGGCGCTTCGGGATCTTGGTGACCACGCTGTAGTTGGCGTCGACCACGTTGGCCAGCGGGACCTCACTGACCTGGCTGAGCAGCTGGTACGCGTCCAGCTTGTCCAGGCCGTACAGGTCACCGAGCCAGCGGACCATATCGACCTGACCGGCTCGCCACGCGTCCTCGAGCGGCCGGCTGGACCCGACGACGGACAGGTACTCGTCACTCTCCAGTCGCGGCCAGACCGGTCCCGGCGTCTTCAGCAGGTCGACAATCAGGACGACGTTCATCGCGCCCTCGACCGCGGTGCCGCAGGACTCGCCCTCACCCTGCCGGTAATGGCCGTCACCGACCGAGAACAGCGCACCCTCGACGTTCACGTTGAGGTAGCAGGTGGTTCCGGCGTGCATCTCCGGCGTGTCCATGTTGCCGCCGAAGGTGTCCGGCACCAGCGCCGAGCGGACCTCACCGCCGGCCGGGGCCACGCCGACCGTGCCCAGCATCGGCTCGAGCGGCAGAGCCACCTCCAGGTCACTGCCCTGCGCCTGGAACCCGACCGTCCGGCGAGCGCTGTCCACCTCGTAGATCCAGGTCCGCTCCGGCAGCGGGTCCTGCAGCGTGGCGGTCCGGTCCGTGCTGGTCAGCCCGCCGAAGAACGGGATGGTCGCGGACGCACCCCAGCTCCGCGCCGGGGTCAGCTCGACGAAGTGCAGGACCAGCGTGTCGCCCGGCTCGGCGCCCTCGACGTAGAACGGCCCGGTCTGCGGGTTCACGAACGGCATCGTCAGCGAGGCGCCGGCGAGATCGGTCGTACTGCGGAGGCTGCCCGCGAAGGCGTCCTCGGTCCACAGGCGCAGGGCGGTGCCCGGCCGCACCCGCCGTACCGGAGGGGCCCCGCCGAAGGTCCAGGCGAACTCGGCGGGCTCGGGAGTGAACTCGACAATGTCCACGTCTGGCAACCTATGGGTGAGGATCAGCGGGTTCTCAGGCGATTCTCACAGAAGCGACCTAGTCTCGGTGACGGAACTTCGAGCGGAGCGGGGCAGACATGCGGGTACTGGTGGTGGACGACGACCGGGCGGTCCGGGACTCGCTGCGCCGTTCGCTGGAGTTCAACGACTTCGAGGTGGTGACGGCGTCCGACGGCGCCGAGGCGCTCGCGGTGATCGGCAACGTCGAGCCGGACGTCGTCGTGATGGACGTGATGATGCCGCGGCTGGACGGGCTCGAGACCACCAAGGCCTTGCGGGCCGCGGGCAACAACGTGCCGATCCTGGTGCTCACCGCGCGGGACGCGGTCGCGGACCGGGTGGACGGCCTGGACGCCGGCGGCGACGACTATCTGACCAAGCCGTTCGCGCTGGAGGAGCTGCTGGCCCGGCTGCGCGCCCTGCTGCGCCGCAGCACCACGCCCGGCGAAGGCGGCCAGCGCGGCGAGGTGCTGCAGTATGCCGACCTCGTGGTCGACGTCGACGCACACGAGGTGCACCGCGGCGACGTGCCGATCCAGCTCACCCGCACCGAGTTCTCGCTGCTCGAGTTGCTGATCCGCAACCCGCGCCGGGTGCTGGAGCGCGCGGTCATCCTGGACGCGGTCTGGGGCTACGACTTCCCCACCACGGCGAACTCGCTCGAGGTCTACATCGGCTATCTGCGCCGCAAGACCGAGGTCGAGGGCCTGCCCCGCCTGATCCACACCGTCCGCGGTATCGGATACGTGCTGAGAGACACCCCGCCGTGAGCCAGCAACACCCCGAGGGCCTCCCCTCGTACGCCGATCGGCCGCAACCGCAACCCGCACCGCCTGTTGCCAAGAGCAATGGAAACCGTGTGGCGGCGACCGCCGCCCGCACCCAGAGCTGGTGGAACGAGACGCTCCACAAGCTGACCCTGCACGCCCGCGTGACGCTGCTCGCGGCGGTCGCGGTCGGCCTGGCGGTGGCGATCGTCAGCGTCGCGGCGTACGTCACGGTGCGCCAGCAGATGTACCAGAACCTGGACGACAGCCTGATCCAGCGCGCCAGCCAGGCCTCCCAGAAAGGCGTCCTCACCAACCTCACCAACCTGAAGCGGGCCTCGGCCGACGCGTTCGGCCTGAGCGACATCAGGGTGGGCGTGCTGAGCGCCGACGGCGACAAGTACGGCGCGCAGAACAGCCCGCTGCCGCCGATGGGTGACGACGAGCTGGCGATCGCCCGCGACCAGGGCAACGAGGCGAGCCTCCGGACGGTCGGCTTACGCAACGGGGGCACGCATTTCCGTGTGGTCGCCGTGCCCGCCCGGTTCTGCCCGGACGAGGCGCCGTGCAACCTCGAGCCGGGTTTGCTGCAGCCGGGCGCGCTGGTCGTCGCACAGTCGCTGGGTGCGATCGATCAGACACTGCACAACCTCGGCATCGTGCTGTGGGCGTTCGGACTGATCGGCGTGATCGGCGCCGCGCTCGCGGGCAACGCGGTGGCGCGATCCGGTCTGCGGCCGTTGGCGCGGCTGACGGGAGCGGCGGAGCATGTCGCGCGGACCGAGGACCTGAAGCCGATCCCTGTCGCCGGGACGGACGAGATCTCCCGGCTGGCAATGGCGTTCAACGCGATGCTCGGCGCGCTCGCACAATCCCGGGA
The DNA here is from genome assembly GCF_040610805.1 of Kribbella sp. NPDC003557. Classification (NCBI taxonomy): domain Bacteria; kingdom Bacillati; phylum Actinomycetota; class Actinomycetes; order Propionibacteriales; family Kribbellaceae; genus Kribbella; species Kribbella sp. NPDC003557. Next base: position 83,621 of record NZ_JBEXMY010000012.1, on the reverse strand, counting down.
CCGGCAGCGCCGACTGGTCGGCGACGCAGGCCATGAGCTGCGGACGCCGCTCACCAGCGTCCGGACGAACCTGGACCTGCTCGCGCAGGCCGACAAGCGCGGCGGTCTGAGGGCCGAGGACCGGCAGCAACTGCTGGACGACGTCCGAGCCCAGATGGACGAGCTGACCACGCTGATCGGTGACCTGACCGAGCTGGCCCGCGACACCCCGCAGGTGCGGAACGCGGAGCTGATCGAGCTGTCCAACGTGGTCGAGGACGCGGTCATCAAGGTCCGGCGGCGCGCCCCCGGGCTGGAGTGGGACGTCCAGCTGACGCCGTTCCCGGTCTGGGGCGACGAGCGGCTGCTCGGGCGCGCGGTCATGAACCTGCTCGACAACGCCGCCAAGTACAGCGTTCCGGAAGGTGCGGCCCAGGGCGCCGACGGGCAGCCCGTCGGGCACGTCACGGTCCGGCTCGTGGACGGCGTACTCACGGTCACCGACTCCGGGCCGGGGATCGCCGACGCGGACCTGCCGCACGTGTTCGACCGGTTCTACCGCTCCAGCGAGGCACGCAGCCGGCCCGGGTCCGGGCTGGGCCTGGCGATCGTCAAGCACGCGGCCGAGCAGCACGGCGGGATGATCTACGCGCGGAACGTGCCGGGCGCCGGCGCCCAGTTCACGCTGTGGCTGCCGCACGCGGCGACCCAGACTCGCTGAACGTTCCCTGACAGGTCCTTCAGAGGATCTTCATGGAGTTCTTCGGTCACTCCGAGCGGATCTTCAGGGCCCTCTCAGGTCCGGCCGACAAAGTAATTGCCATGACCGAGAACCAGCCGCAGCAGCCGCAGAACCAGCCCGGCCAGAACGCACAGGGACCGCAGGGGCCGGAGCGGACGCAGCAACTGCCGATGTACGGGCAGCATCAGCAGCAGCAGTTCGCGCCGCAGGGCGGGCAGCCGCGGCTGGACTCGGGGCCGCAGGGGCAGCGGCCGGGACAGTACTCCGCAGGTGGGAGTGCGTATCCGCAGTTCGGCGCGCCGGGGACGCATCAGGGGGCGTCTCCGGGCCCGAGCTGGCCCCTCGGGCCGCAGCCGGCCACGGCCACCGCGCCGAAGCCGAAGCGCCGGGCCGGTCTGGCCGTGGTGGCGCTGACCGCGCTGCTGGTCGGCACCGCGAGCGGTGTCGGCGGCGCGGCGGTCTACTCGGCCACCACCGACCACACCGCGAACACCCCGTCCGTGACCGCCCCGCTGAACGGCAACCAGGCGGCACCCGCCTCGGCGCCGGACGGCTCCGTGCAGAGCGCGGCCTCGAAGGTCCTGCCGAGCGTGGTGAAGATCGCGGTCGCGACCCAGCAGGGCCAGGCGACCGGGTCCGGCATCGTGATCAGCAAGGACGGGCTGATCGTCACGAACAACCATGTCGTGTCCGGCGCCGGGCAGGGCGCTCAGCTCAGCGTGATCCTGAACGACGGCCGGACCGTGTCGGCCACGGTCAAGGGCACCGACCCGCTCACCGACCTCGCGGTGATCCACGCCGACGCGACCGACCTGACCCCGGCCACCCTCGGCCAGAGCGGGAAGCTCGCCGTCGGGCAGGGCGTGGTCGCGATCGGCTCGCCGTACGGCCTGGAGGCGACCGTGACCAGCGGGATCGTCTCGGCGCTCAACCGGCCGGTGACGTCCGGCGACCAGGAGCAGGACAGTACGACAGTCTTCCCAGCAATCCAGACGGACGCCGCGATCAACCCGGGCAACTCGGGCGGCGCCCTCATCGACCTCGCCGGCCAGGTGGTCGGTATCAACAGCGCGATCAAGACCGCCGGCGGATCGGGACAATCCGAGGGCGGGAACATCGGCCTGGGCTTCGCTATCCCGATCGACCAGGCCAAGCCGATCATCGACGAGCTGGTGGCCAAGGGCAAGGCCACGCATGCGCGGCTCGGTGTGACGGTCGGCGACGCGCAGTCCTCCGACGGGCTCACGAACGGAGCACGCCTCGGCGAGGTTACGTCCGGCGGTGCGGCGGACAAGGCAGGTCTGCAGTCGGGTGATGTGGTGACCGCTGTAGACGGCAAGGCGATCGCGTCAGGGGACGCGTTGGTCGCCGCAGTCCGTTCGCACCGCCCGGGCGACGAGGTGAAACTCACCGTCACCCGCAACGGCAAGCCCCAGACCATCAACGCCACCCTAGGCTCCGACAACGGGAACCCCACCGGCTGACCAACCGTCCAACCAAGACCGGACTGCGCCGCCCACCGAGCGGCGCAGTCCGTTTTCTGTCTTCGTACGCTGTGCCGGTGAAGGACTACCGGCCCGGCTATCCGATCGACGAGCGGATACCTGATCAGCGAGCACGGATGGAGAAGGGCCATCTCGGTGACGTCGAGCTGGCCGCGGCACGCGTCGTGGCCAGATTCACCGGCGAGCGCGTCGTCGTCCAGGACGACAACAGCCGTGCAGGCATGGTGGACCTCCGTATCGACTACGCGGATCGTCCGCCGGCGTACGTCGAGGTCGTCACCGACATTGATCAGCAGTACTCCCGGATGGTCAGTGGTGTCCGTCAGCACCAGAAGCTGCCAGCGGCTCGCCTGGGACGAATCTGGTACGTGACCATGGGTGCATCAGCCAACGTGAACCGACTGGTGCGGAGCCTAGTCAGCAGGCTCGAGGTCTTCCAGGCTGCTGACCAACTGTTCGACACGGTGCAGGCTCAGGCGACGTTCTCGCAGAACGAACACCCCGATGTTCGTCGGCTCGCGGCCGACGGCGTCATTGAGCTTGCATCGGCACCTGCCAAGGACGGCGAGGTTCGAATCTATGCCGACGGTGCCGGCGGCCCGGTAGGCCAGGACTGGGCGCACCTGGACGATTGGCTCCACGAATACCTGCATCACGCGGAGCGCGCCGACGTCCGGGCGAAGCTGGCAGCCACCCACGCCGCGGAGCGCCACGTCTTCGTCGGGATGTCCTTCAGTACCGCGTGGGGCGCCTACCACGCACTCAGTTCGCGGTACTCGAACCTGCCCGAGCTGGCCCCACGGCTACCATCCGAGGTCACCCACGTGTGGATCTGGCCCTGGCCGATCGGCAGATGCCTTGCCTGGTTCCCGGACCGCGGCTGGTTCGAACCTGGGCGTCATTGGGCGACCGAGTGACAAGGTATTACTAGAACTCGTGGAGATCCATCGGGCGGGTGAGCGGTTTCGGACTGCTGAGGGGTGGCTGGAGTCTTGGCATTCGTTCTCGTTCGGGGAGCACTACGATCCGGCGAATGTCGGGTTCGGGTTTCTGGTGGCGCACAACGACGAGACGGTTGCTCCTGGGGCCGGGTTCGGGACGCATCCGCATCAGGATCTGGAGATCGTGACGTGGGTGCTGCGGGGTGCGTTGGCGCACCGGGACTCGCAGGGGAACAGTGGGAGCGTGCATCCGGGGCTCGCGCAGCGGATGAGTGCTGGGTCGGGCATTCGGCATTCCGAGTGGAACGACGGAGTTGAGCCTGTGCACTACGTGCAGATGTGGGTTCGGCCGGATCGGTTCGATCTGCCGCCGTCGTACGAGCAGGCGGAGCTGGATCTGTCGACCGGTGAGCTGATCCCGGTGGCGTCCGGGCTCGCCAAGCATGCGGGCTCGACCGCGATCCGGATCAACCAGCCCGCGGCCGGGATGTCGGCCGCGCGGCTCGGGCCGGCGCAGGCGGTCCAGTTGCCGGCGGCGCCGTACGTGCATCTCTTCGTCGCGACGGGTACGGCGGAACTCGAAGGCGCTGGTCAGCTCGGCACCGGGGACGCCGTACGACTGAACGACGCGGACAGGCGCGTCACCGCAGGCCCTGCCGGGGCCGAGCTTCTGCTGTGGGAGATGCACCGGTCAAGCTGAGCCAGCGTGCCACGTGCGGGGACGAGGCGTCCGTCGTACGGAGGCCGATGTAACCGTCAGGGCGTACGGCGATCAGCCCGCGGCCGCCGCGATCCAGCAGCCGATGCACGTGGATCGACGCGTCGGCCACCTCAACCGTCGGCGCGTCACGGAGCAGCAGGAGGTGCGTACCGGGCCGGGCGGTGAGCGTCTGGAGCCGGGTACGGCCGTCCGCGACAGTGACCGGCAGATCCGGCAACCGATCACCCACCCGGAGCCGGAGCGATTCGGGCCCGCCGTCGTCGACCGACAGCCGGCTGACCGGGTACCCGACGCGCAACTGCGCGAGGATGCGGAACCCGGCGGCCGTCAGCCGCTGCCATCGCAGGACGGTAGGCACTGCCAACGGTGCGCCGACCGGCAGCAACACAGTGCGGATCAGCGACGCCACCGGGTCCAGACCCGACTCCGCCCAGAAGACGAGGTTCGTCCAGGCCGTCGTCGTACGGGCGACCGGCCGGCGCTCCAGCCCGTACGAGTCGAGCAGCGTCTCCGGATCCGTGGCACTCGCCACCCGGGCCAGCTTCCAGCCGAGGTTGACCGCGTCCTGGATGCCGGTGTTCATGCCCTGACCACCAGCCGGTGAGTGGACATGCGCGGCGTCTCCGGCCAGGAACACCCGGCCGTCCCGGTAGCGGTCGGCAAGCGCGTAGCGCATCGGCACGACCTCAGACCACGCCACCCTCGTGACCCGGGTCCTCAGCCGAGCCGCGTCCAGCAGCTGCTGCACGTCTCCCGAGGACATCGGGCCGCCGCCGACCGCCCGCGTCGCGAGCAGCCGCCACGTCGCCTGGTCGCCGTGCGGGAACAGGAAGATCAGACCGGCACGCGTGGTCGACACATGCGCGGTATCGGTCCCCAGCCCGCCGTCCAGCTCCAAATCCGCCTGCACGATCTCCCGGTCGTACACACCGCCGGTCGTCCGGATGCCGACCGCCCGGCGAACGGTGCTGTCCGCGCCGTCGCATCCGACCAGGTAGTCACACGACGCCGGGTCAGCTCCACGCAACCGCGCCCGTACGCCGCTCCGCGCCGACGTGAGACCCACGAGCTCGACCCCGCGCTCGATCGTCACGCCCCGGCTCTCCAGCGCCGCCGCGAGAACCGACTCCACGCGGGCCTGGGGCAGCAAGGTCAGATGCGGGTACGGCGTGTCCGGCACCGCGAGCTGCGCGATCGACACCGGCAGGACACGCCCTCGCAGGTGGAGCCGCACGGTGGGCGCGCTGTCGGCGTACCGCAGCAACGCGTCGGCGACGCCGAGTGGCCGGAGTACCTCGAGCGACCGCGCGTGCAGCATCATCGCCCGCGAGGGCCGGGCCGCTTCGGGACGCCGGTCGATCACGCGGACCTCGGCTCCCAAGGCTTGGGCCTGCAGCGCGAGGGCGAGTCCGGTCGGCCCCGCGCCCACGACCAGGACGCGTGTCACCAGGACTCCGCCGGGCGCCACCACTGATCGGCGGCTGCTGGTCCGGCGATGCACGTCGGGTCGGCGATCACGTCGTCGCGCCGGAGGCCCGGCAGGACGTGGTACTGGATCGAGTCGAGTTCGGAGACGAGTGCGAGCGGCCACCAGAGGGCACGCACGTACGCGTCGGCGTGGTGCGGGCCGTCCCAGTCGTACAGCCCGCGGTACACGCCGAAATCGTCAGCCGCGAACCATAGCTTGGACACGAACCCGGGGAAGCCGGCGAAGAGTGGGGTGTTCAGCCAGCTCTCGGCCCGGAACAGCTGATGGCCCACGCCTCTGACGCGCCGCAGCCGGAACTGGACGATCAGCACGCAGGGGTCCAGCGACGGCGGCCGCTCCATCACCGTCTCGCGGTAGACCCACGCGGTAGACCCGTCGGCGAACCGCACTCGCTGCCCGACATGACCCCGCGGGAAGCGGATACGTCTCCGGGCGAGTTGTACGGCGGTCCGCCCCGCGCACGCCGCCAGGCGCGGCAGTGCGATCCCCGCCCGCAAGTGCTCGACCTGTCCGCCCACAGCCACCACGGTCGCGCAGCAGCCGAGGCCCTGCCACGACAGAAGGTCCTGAGCAGCTAGGACCTTCGTACTAGTCGGTCTGTTCGCTCATGGTCCAGACGTGGCGCAGGGACTGGCCGGCGACGCCCTCAGGGTTCTGGGCGAAGCCTTCGACGAACTGGCTCATGTGCTGCTGCCAGCGCTGGTCGACCGGGTCGTTCTTGAGTTGCGCGACGGCGGCCTCGAAATCGTCGGAGACGACCAGGTGGAACAGATCGCGGCCGCTGCGCCAGATCGACCAGTCGCTGATCCCGGCGGCGCGCATCACCGTGATCAGTTCCGGCCAGACGCGGGCGTGCTCGATCTCGTAGGCCTCTTCGGTACCGGGAATCAGGCGGCTGTGCAGAGCAAGGCGGGTCACAAAGGAGCAGAATACGCTCGCGACGGCGCCCGTGGAACGCGGTTCCAGAATCCGGGTGGGCCGATACACGGACCGTCTCGGTCCCGATTCGCCCACCGTCTGACGCCAACTCCCGAGCGGGTGCGCGCGTCGTACTTGGGCGGGTTGAGTAGTTTCGCCCTCGTGGTCAGGAGCCACACGCCGAAGACTGTGCCCGGTGTCCATCCGTCGTCGTGCGAGAGTTGAGAACGTGAAGCGAACCACTGCCATCGTCTGCCTGAGTAGTCTGCTGATCACCGCTGGTTGTTCGGACAGCAAGTCCGGCGGCGGGAAATCCGGGAGCGACGAGCAGAAGGCGTCCGGCGCGGTCATCAAGCAGTTCGCCGACGCCTGGGTCAAGGCGTGGGCCCCGGACGGGAAGCCGGACGCGGCCGGTGCGCTCACGGACAACCCGACGGTCTTCGGCAAGCGGCTCGACGACGTCGACAGCGCGCTGGTGGCGAGCACCGTCACGGTCACCCCGCAGGGCGACCCGAAGTGCACCGACGACGCGAACTGCACCCAGGAGCTCGCCGTCGAGGCGCAGTTGCGCGGGATCGGCGCGATGAAGTGGACCAGTACGGCGACCGCGGTGAAGACCGGCGACGCATGGAAGATCAAGGCGTCGGGCGACACGATCTACCCCGGGCTGGGCGACGCCAACTACCTCAAGCGGGTCCGCGCGCTGCCGGCCCGGGCCTCGATCCTGGACCGCAACGGCGTCGCCCTGACCGCGAACCGCGCGGTCGTGATCGTCGGCGTCGCGTCGGGCACGAAGGCGACGGCCGCGACGTACGCCGCGTTCACGAAGTACCTCGACGTGGACGGCGCGAAGCTCGCGGCGCGGGCGAAGGCGGCGCCGGCCGGGCAGTTCGTGGACGCGATCACGATCCGCGCCGAGGAGTGGGAGGCGCTGCGGCCGACGATGAGCAAGCTGCCCGGCATCCTCACCATGGGCGGCACGCAGTCGCTGCCGCCGACCGCGACCTTCGCCCGGTCGCTCATCGGCACCATGAAGACCGCGACCGACGAGACCCTGAAGAACGCCGGCCCGACCGCGTCGGCGCAGGACCAGGTCGGCACGACCGGCCTGCAGTACGCGTTCCAGCAGCAGCTCGCCGGTACGCCGGGCGGCACGGTCACGTTGCGCGACGGCAAGACCAAGCTGACCATCAAGACCGTGTTCAGCCAGAAGGGCACCGCCGGCAAGCCGGTGAAGACCACGCTGGACACCACCATGCAGAAGTCCGCCGAGGCTGCGCTGGCGACGAGCAAGCTGCCGGCGTCACTGGTCGCGGTGCAGGCCTCGACCGGCCAGATCCTGGCCGCGGCGAACGGGCCGCAGGTGGCGAGCTACAACCGCGCCTTCCAGGGCCGGTACGCGCCGGGTTCGACGTTCAAGATCGTCACCTCCGCCGCGCTGCTGGGCAGTGGGCTGACCCCGGCGACGCCGCTGCCGTGCTCGAACACGATCAACGTGTTCGGCAAGACGTTCAAGAACTACGACGCGCTGAAGGCGTACGGCAACGGCACGATGCAGCAGGCGTTCAACCAGTCCTGCAACACCGCGTTCATCTCGCAGCACGCGCGGCTGCCGAAGGACGGGATGACGAAGGCCGCGGCGATGTTCGGTATCGGGCGCGACCTGAACCTGTCGCTCTCGGCGTACGGCGGCCAGGTCCCGGCGCCGAAGGACGACGTCGAGGAGGCCGCGTCGATGATCGGCCAGGGCACCGTCACCGCGAGCCCGCTGGCGATCTCGCTGGTCGCCGCCGCGGTCGACCACGGGACCGCGATGAAGCCGGTGCTGGTGCCGGGCAAGGACGCCGCCGGCGCGGCCGCCTCTCCGTTGCCCGCGGCAACTGTGGCGGCGCTGCGGACCTTCATGCGGACGACGGTCACCGGCGGTACCGCGAAGGTGCTCGCCGGGAACGGCGCCGTCGCCGCGAAGACCGGTACCGCCGAGGTCGTCGTCAACGGCAAGGTCGCCACCAACGCCTGGATGGCCGGCTACCGCGGCGACATCGCCTTCGCGGTGATCGTCGAGGGCGGCGAGTCCGGCTCGCACACGGCGGGCCCGATCCTGAAGACCTTCCTGTCCAGCTTCAAGTAGGAAGTTCCTGAGAGTTGGCTGAAAGCGCGGCCGGACGGGGATTTCGTCACTTACCGTTGCCGGATGGAGAGCCTGATCTGTCCCAAATGCCGTGGCGCGATGCGGACGTACGAGCGCAGCGGCATCACCGTCGACCAGTGCGGTGAGTGCCGCGGCATCTTCCTCGACCGGGGTGAGCTCGAGCACCTGGTGGACGCCGAGCTCAAGTACAACGCCCCGCAGGAGCCGCGGTACGAGGAGAAGCGGTACGAGGAGAAGCGCCGCTACGACGACCGCCGTGACGATCGCCGTGACGATCGCCGTGACGATCGCCGTGACGACCGGCGGTACGACGACGACCGCCGCTACGACCCGCGCTACGGCAACCAGTACCAGCACAAGAAAAAGAAGAAGTCGTTCCTCGAAGAGCTCTTCGACTGAGCGTCACCGACGACCGACGACGGTGCCCTGGGCGATCGCGCACAGGGTGCCGTCGCCGTTCTCGTCCAGGGTGACGAGATCGCACGTGCAGGTCGCCTGCCGGCCGCCCGCGTGCACGACCCTGGCCTCGGCCCGCAGCACGGCGCCCTGCGCCGGTCGGAGGTAGCTGATCGTGAAGCCACCGGTCAGCACGTCCGGGCCGAGGGCCGACCCGCCGGCGAACGTGATCGCGTTGTCGGCGGCGTAGCTCAGGACACCGCCGTGCAGGAAGCCGTTCTGCTGCCGCAGCTCGTCACGGATCGTCAGCTCGAGCGTCGCCGCACCATCGCCGAACGAGGTGAGCCGGGTCCCCAGCAGCACACTGAACGGCTGCTCGGCGAGCACCTTCGCGGCCAGTTCGAAAGTCAGCTCCATGCGATCAAGCTAACCCGGTTAGGTCCTGTCTGGATCACCAGACAGGGCCTAAGGTCAGCACGTGACGACACAGACGGCGCACCTGCGCCCGATCACCGATAACGAGTACCCGAGCTGGATGGAGCGCGCCGCCGCGTCGTTCGCTGCCGGTGTGGGACCGGCCCGCGGGCTGACGCCGGACGAGGCGCTCGCCGTCGCGTACGAGCAGACCGAGCAACTGCTGCCCGAAGGCCCGGCGACCGATCAGCAGCTGATCTGGATCGCCGTCGCCGGCGACGAGCCGGTGGGCAGTCTGTGGATCAGCACCAAGGCGAAGGTGCCGTTCATCTTCGGCATCGAGGTGGACCGCGCCCATCGCGGCAAGGGCTACGGCCGGGCGATCATGCTCGCCGGCGAGGAGGAGTGCCGCCGGCTCGGCTACACGCAGCTGGACCTGAACGTCTTCGGCGACAACACCACCGCGATCGCGTTGTACGACTCGCTCGGCTACGCGGTGATCTCGCAGCAGATGCGCAAGGACCTCTGAAAAAGCCGCTGGACGGCGCTTTCCGGCACGGCTTACCGTGGTCGGTGGCAGCCGCACGTCGGAAGGACCCACAGGGAGCGATGTCGACACCACGCCGAGATAACGGCTGATTCGGTGCTCGTCCTGCGCTCTGCGCGTTTGCGCGGTGGCGCTGCCCGGTCCTGCAATCAACCGACATTTTCGAAAGCGGTGTTGCTTCGTGACGCCTGTCATTTCGGCCCATGATCTGACCAAGACCTACACCTTTCACCAGCAGCGCGCCGGGCTCGGCGGTGCGCTGAAGAGCCTGGTGAAACGCAAGTACGAGACCCGGCTCGCCGTCGACCGGGTCACCTTCTCGATCGGGCCGGGCGAGGTCGTCGGACTGCTCGGGCCGAACGGCGCCGGCAAGACGACCACGCTGAAGATGCTGTCCGGCCTGCTCTACACCACCTCCGGCGAGCTGCAGGTGCTCGGCCACACGCCGTCGGACCGCAAGCACGACTACCTGCGCCGCATCGCGCTCGTCATGGGCCAGAAGACCATGCTGTGGTGGGACGTCCCGGCGATGGAGAGCCTCCTGCTGCACAAGGACATGTACGGCCTGTCCACCGCCGAGTTCGACCGCAACGTCGCGGAACTCGCGGAGCTGCTCGAGGTCGAGCACCTGCTGAACGTGCAGGTCCGCAAGACCTCACTGGGCGAGCGTATGAAGCTCGAGCTGATGGCGGCGCTCGTCCACGGCCCGGAGGTCCTGTTCCTGGACGAGCCGACGATCGGCCTGGACGTGGTCGCGAAGGCCCGGGTCCGCTCGTTCCTCGCCGACCTGAACAAGGTGCGCGGGACGACGATCCTGATCACCAGCCACGACATGGACGACATCGAGGCGCTCTGTTCGCGGGTGATGATCATCGACCACGGCCGGCTGCAGTTCGACGGCGGGCTCGACGAGCTCGTCCGTACGGCGCGTCCGCGCAAGCTCGTCCGGGCGACGTACGCGACCTCGGTCGACGCCGGCCCGCTGAGCGGCCTGGACGGCGTGGCCGCGGTCGAGGCGTCCGGGCAGACGATCGAGCTCGAGGCCGACCGTGAGCAGGCCGGTGTGGTGATGGAGCAACTGACCCGGCTCGGCCCGCTGGTCGACCTCGACGTGTCGGACGCGGACATCGAGGACATCATGCGCGACCTGTTCCTGCGCCGCAGCACGCTCGGAGACGCGTGATGAGCACGATGGCGCGCAACGTCCGCGTCGTACGGCGGATGACCGCGGCCGAGATCGCCCAGCAGTCGGTGTACCGCGGCGCGTGGATCATCTTCATGCTGGCCAACATCACCATGCCGATCATCTCGCTGCTGATCTGGCGGACGGCGCTCGCGAGCGGGGCCCAGCTGCCGGTCGACGAGCGGTACGTCACGACGTACTTCGTGCTGCTGGGCTTCGTCACGATGGCGACGTCGTCGTGGATGGCGGGGTTCCTGGCCCAGGACATCCGGCTCGGGAAGCTGTCCAGCTGGATGATCCGGCCGGCGTCGCTGCTGGTCGGGTTCGTCGCGAACAACCTGTCGGAGAAGTTCCTCAAACTGTTCGCGCTGGTGCCGATGATCGGCATCGTCTGGTGGATCTTCCGTGACTCGATGACCATCCCGGCCGGACCGGGACGCTGGGCGCTGTTCGCGGTCAGCATCCTGCTCGGGGCGATGCTGGTGTTCACGATCGACATCCTGATCGCGTCCCTGGCGTTCTGGATGGACGACGTGAGCGCGCTCGTGCAGGCCCGGGTGATCGTCGCGAGCGTGCTGTCCGGCGCCGTCGTCCCGCTGGCGCTGATGCCGGCGTGGTCCAAGGGATTCGTCGACCACCAGCCGTTCCGGTACACGGTGTCGTTCCCGGTCGAGATCGTCGCGGGTCAGCTGACCGGGCGCGAACTGCTGGTCGGGCTGGGGATCCAGCTCGGGTACGTCGTGGTCTTCGCGGCGATCGCCCGGCTGGTGTGGTCCGCCGGGATCCGTGCGTACTCGGCGGTGGGCGCATGAACACGCTGGACCCGACCTGGTGGCACAAGCAATGGCGGCATCTGCGGCTGTGGCGGCGCTTCTTCGCGCAGGCCGTGGTGCGGGAAACACATTTCCGTGCGCATTTCCTGACCACACTGCTCGTCGGCCTGGTACAGCTCGGGCTCGGCATCGTGCCGACGCTGCTGCTGTTCGGGTTCACGAACGAGGTGCACGGCTGGTCGCGGGCCGAGGTGATCGCGCTGGTCGGGGTGTTCCAGATCGTCACCGGGCTGATGGCGACGTTCGTCGCGCCGAACCTGAACCGGATGACGACGTACCTGACCGAGGGCGAGCTGGACGGCGTGCTGCTGCGGCCGGTGTCGAGCCAGTTCTACCTGACCCTGCGGTGGATCAACGTCGCGGAGCTGACGAACGTTGCCAGTGGCATCGTTGTGCTGGTGATCGGCCTGGTGCAGGCGGACATCGCGTTCGGCGCCGGTCAGGTCGTGCAGGCTGTTGTGCTGGTCGTCTGCGGTCTGGTGCTGCTGACCGCGGTCTGGTCGGCGCTGTCGTTCCTGGCGTTCTGGCTGCAGTCGGTGAACCCGATCGGGTTCGTGTACCTGAACCTGATGGAAGCCGGGCGGTACCCGCTGGTCTTCTTCCCGGTCGCGGTCCGGACGTTCCTGACGTTTGCGTTCCCGGTGGCGTTCGCGACGACGTTCCCGGTGCAGGCGCTGTCGGGCGATCTCGGCTGGGGGACGGTGGCGACGGGTGTCGCTCTCGCGGTCGTGGCTCAAGGGCTGGTGCGGCTGGTGTGGCGGCGCGGGCTGCTGACGTACTCCAGTGCGTCCAGCTGATGTGGTTACCTGTCAGCTATGAGCTGGTGGCTCCTACATGTGGACATGGATCAGTTCATCGCTGCTGTCGAGATCCGGCGGCGGCCTGAGCTTCGCGGGCTGCCGGTCGTGGTGGGCGGGTCCGGCGACCCGACCCAGCCACGGCAGGTGGTCGCCACGGCGTCGTACGAGGCGCGGGAGTACGGCGTGCACTCCGGGATGCCGGTGCGGGCGGCGTACAAGAAGTGTCCCGAGGCCGTCTTCCTCCCGTCGGACCCGGCCGCCTACGAAGCCGCGTCGACCGAGGTGATGGACACGCTGCGGTCCTTCCCGGTCGTCGTCGAGGTCTGGGGCTGGGACGAGTGCTTCGTCGGCGCCGAGACCGACGACCCGGAATCGCTGGCTCGTTCGTTGCGGTCGGCCGTGGCCGCGCAGACGGGACTGACGTGCTCGGTCGGGATCGGCGACAACAAGACCCGTGCCAAACTCGCGACCGGCTTCGCCAAGCACGAACGGTCCCACGCCGAACCGTTCGAAGGCGCCGCGGGCGGAGCCGGCATCTACCGCCTGACCGCCGCCAACTGGCGCGAGGTGATGGACCACCGCCCCGTCCGCGACCTCTGGGGCATCGGCCCCCGGATGGAGCGCAACCTCGCCGAACTGGCCATCACCACCGTCGCCGACCTCGCCGCCGCCGACCTCGACGTCCTGAAGAAACGCTTCGGCCCGAAGATGGGCACCTGGTACGCCGCCCTGGGCCGCGGCCTGGGCGACACCGAGGTCACCGACGTACCCCGCGAACCCGTCTCCCGCAGCCACGAAGAAACCTTCGCCACCGACCTGGTCGAACGGCCGGACATCGAACGCGAGCTCCACCGCATCGCCACCGAGGTCACCCAGGAGGTCGTCGCCGACGGCCGCACGATCCAGCGCGTATCGGTCAAGATCCGCTTCATCAGCTTCTACACCCCGATCAAGAGCCGCAAACTCCCCGAGCCGACCCAAGACCCGTCGGTCGTCGCAGCCACCGCGCTGACCTTGCTGGACAAGTTCGAACTACGCCGCCCGATCCGGCTACTGGGTGTCCGCGTGGAATTCGTCCCGCCCGACAGCTAGGACCTTCGCCATCGCGTCGTAGCTTTCCTTGACGGTTTCATGCTTGCCGAGCCGATACCGCTCCAGGCGGATCGCCGCGAGGTGGCGGGCTTCGTAGATCGCCGCTCGCCGGGTCGCGTCCGGCGATCGGTCCAGATCGCCGTACGACTGCCAGAACGCTTCCCGCTCGTCGTCCTTCGCCTGCGCCATCCGGATCGTCCAGTCGGCCGCCGGATCGCCGAACTCGGTCCGGTCGAAGTCGAGGACTCCGGAGATCCGCGGCTCGGGCGCGTCGGCGTCCAGGAGGCAGTTCACCGTCCACAGATCACCCGTCAACAGCCGCGGCTCCCGCACCTCGTCGAGCGTCGCCCGGTGCTCTGCCGCCAACGCGACCGCCTCTCGTACGTCGGACGCGTCGAGTCCCACCTGCTCGATGTCGTCGGCGATCTGCGTCAGCGATGCGATCACGACCTCGCTCCAGGACGCGTACGCCGGCCCGCCCGGGCGCCCGAAGTGCGGCCCGCGGACGTCGTGCACGGTCCGCGCGATCGCGCCGAGCTGCCGGAAGAACGTCGTACGCCCCGCCCGCGGATACCGCCCGAGTTGCTCCGGCGCCGGCACACCGGGCAAGCAGCTCTGAATCATCCAGTCCCGATCCACCACCTCGTGCGACCAGTCCACAGCCAGCACCCGCGGCATCAGCTCCGCAATCCCCGCGAGCCAGGGGAGGCTGGCGTACTCGTTCCGCATCAGCCCCCGCTCAGACCCGAACTGCACCCCCGCCTCCGGCGCAACCCGAAGAACCACCGCCTCGTCCCACCCCGCCAGCTCGACCCGATAAACGCTGTTGTACCCACCGAACCCCAGCTCAACAGCCCGCACCGGCACGCCGCCCACCCCGAACGCCCGCCGACAAACAGCCTCGACCTCAGCACCCGTCAGCCCACGCTGAAACGCGCCGACGTCCCGCGAAAAAGGCTGAAACTCCACTTGCCCCTCGCTTATATAACTTTATTGAAAGAAAGTTGTATAGTGGACAATGTGCACCAACCCACTGAGCCTCAGCTCGCGGTCGGCTGGGAGCGCTGCGACTGGGACGAGGGCGATACTCCCATGTCCCGTCGTGAACGGGCCGAGGCACAGGGCCCGTATCTGGCCTCCATCCCGCCCGCCATCTCCGGCATGGGTTTCGACATCCCCTCCGCTGTCGCCGCCGAAGCTGAAGATGCCTTGGTCGAGATCTCTCGGTTCGATGCCGAGTTGGCCGCGTCCCTGCCGCGCGCTGACGGCGAGCTCGCGCCGCTCGCCGTGGTCCTGCTGCGCACCGAGTCGGCGTCGTCGTCGCAGATCGAAGGGGTGACAGCCGGAGCGAAGGCGCTGGCCATCGCCACGCTGAACGAGTCCGCGGGGCAGAACGCACAAATGGTCGCCGCCAACGTAGAGGCCATGCAGAAGGCGATCGACCTCGCCGATGACCTCAGTACGGCTTCCATCCTCGCCGCCCACCGCGCACTGATGCACGACCAGCCGTACGCACTCCCCGGACGACTGCGCGACGGCCAGGTGTGGATCGGTGGCGGCCCGACCCCGCACACCGCGACGTTCGTCCCTCCACTGCACGAACGGGTCCCGGCGCTGATGGACGATCTCGTCACGTTCTGCAAGCGGACCGACATTCCAGTCCTCACCCAGGTCTCGATCGCGCACGCCCAGTTCGAGACGATCCACCCGTTCAACGACGGGAACGGACGTACTGGCCGGACGCTCGTGCATGCGATGCTGCGCCGCTCCGGCGTGACCCGGCGCCTGACGGTCCCGGTCTCGGCGGGCCTGCTCACCGACACCGATGCATACTTCGCGGCGCTCGGTTCGTACCGCGAGGGTGACCCGACGCCGATCATCACGCAGTTCAGCCGCGCGTCATTCGCTGCCGTGGGCAACGGCCGGCGACTGGTCGGCGACCTCACCGGGATCTACGCGACCTGGCAGGAGATTGTCCCGTCCCGAAAGGGCTCTGCCGCCCGCCGCCTCCTGCCACACCTGCTCAGCCAGCCCGCGGTCACCGTCAAGCACATCCAGAACCACCTCGACGTCTCACAACCGGCCGCACAGCGCGCCGTCGACCAACTCGTCGAAGCGCAAGTCCTCAAGCAGATCTCGACGGGAAAGCGCGACCGAGCCTGGATCGCACACGAGGTCATCTCCGCCCTCGACAACTTCGCCTCCCGCTCCGGCCGCCGCGGCTGACAGTCCCGCGGCGTTCAGAGTTCGGGCCTGGATCCCACCGGACGGCGGAATAGATCAGACTTGTCGGGTCCCAGCCGACCGGCGCAGGGCCAGCGGCGCAAGCCGTTCGAACAAGTGCATAGTCGCCACATGACGCACTGCCACGCCCACGCCGGCCTTGTAGTCGCCTGCGCGGCAGCGCGAATCGCGGGCGGCAGCCCGCAACGAGCCGGCGCCAGCCGGACGCGGATGCACGGCGCTAAGCCGGGGGTGGGTGGGTAGCGCGTGGAGCGGGCGCGGTGAGGAGCGTAGCGACGAAGTTAGCGCCTGCGTAGCGCGCGGGGGGCTACAGCTTGTAGGTGTGGGTGGCTGTGGTGGTGAAGATGGCTTCTTGTTCGGTGGGGGTCAGGGCGGCGGTCAGGGTTTGGGCGGTTTCGACCACCTCGGCGTATGTCGCGGCGAGTAGGCAGACTGGCCAGTCGGAGCCGAACATGACTCGGTCGGGGCCGAAGGCGTCCAGGACGGTGTCGGCGTACGGCTGGAGGTCAGCGGGTTTCCAGGTGGTCCACGGGGCCTCGGTGACCATGCCGGAGAGTTTGCAGGTGACGTTGGGGAGAGCAGCCAGCTCGCGGAGGTGCGAAGCCCACGGCGACAACGGCTCGCCGATGACGGGCTTGGAGATGTGGTCGACGACGAAGGTGAGCTGCGGCAGGTTGCGCGCCGTCTGGATCGCCGCCGGGAGGTGTGGGGTTTTCGTGAGGAGGTCGTACGCCAGACC
Source organism: Kribbella sp. NPDC003557 (assembly GCF_040610805.1). Lineage (NCBI taxonomy): Bacteria > Bacillati > Actinomycetota > Actinomycetes > Propionibacteriales > Kribbellaceae > Kribbella > Kribbella sp. NPDC003557. The sequence goes on along the minus strand of NZ_JBEXMY010000012.1, from coordinate 66,926 downwards.
AGCCTCCGCGACAGCCGCCAGACCCCGCTGTACGTCGGGGCGCAGCAACCAGTTCACGTCCGGCTCGTCGTGGACCTGATGCCGGATCGCCTTCAAATACGAGCCGTCCGGACGGGACAACAATCCGTCGAGGACGTCGGCGACATCAGCCGCGGTGAGGTCGGCCCACCCCACGACACCCGCCACCAAATCGTTGCCAGAGGCAATCTCCAGGAACTCGGCAGTCTCCTCGACGAGCCCGACGGTCTGCACGAGGACCGTTGCGGTGACGTCGGCCGCCGTCGCCAGCGGGGTCAGGTCCTCCAGGGAGAAGTTGCGCCGGATCGGGTCCAGCTCCGGTCCGACCATCCAGGACTGTTCACGCACGGTCAGGTCCCAGACGTGGTGATGTGCGTCGACCCTGCTCATCAGCAGCCTCTCCTCATCCGACCCGGCGGTCGTCGATGGCGTCCTGGTTCCAGTCGATTCCGAGACCGGGGGTGTCCGGAGCGACCGCGTGCCCGTCGACGATATCCATCTCGGTCGACGTGATCGCCCGCAGTTGCGGGATGTGCTCGACGTACCGGCCGTTGGGTACGGCGGCCGTCAGGCTCACGTGCAGCTCCATCAGGAAGTGCGGGCAGACCTCGAGGTTGAACGTCTCCGCGAGGTGCGCGACCTTCAGCCACGGCGTGATGCCGCCGATCCGCGCCACGTCCACCTGGACGATCCCCGCGCCACCGGCAGCGACGTACTCCCGGAACTGCGAGACGGAGTACAGCGACTCACCGACGGCGATCGGAATCGAGGTCCCGGCGGCGAGCCGCACGTGTCCGGTCACGTCGTCGGCCGGCAGCGGCTCCTCGAACCAGGACAGGTCCACGGACTCGAAGGCCGCGGCCCGGCGGAGAGCCTCGGGGTACGTCATCGACTGGTTCGCGTCGACCATGATGTCCATCGCGGGTCCGACGGCGTCCCGGACGGCCCGTAGCCGCTCCAGGTCCTCGTGGACCCGCGGTTTCCCGACCTTCAGCTTCACCCCAGGCCAGCCGGCCTTCTGCGACGCCAGCGCGCCGGCGACGAGCTCATCGGTTGTCAGGTGCAACCAACCACCCTCGGTGTCGTACAGCGGCACGCGCTGCCGGTACCCGCCCGCCAGCCGCCACAGCGGCTCCCCGGCCCGTAGGCACCGCAGGTCCCACAGCGCCGTGTCGACGGCAGCCAGCGCCAGGGAGGTGATCGCCCCGACGGTCGTGGCGTGGGTGGACCAGAACAGGTCGGACCAGACCGCCTCGACGTTGCGCGCATCCGCACCGACCAGGCGCGGCAGCAGGTGGTCGCGGAGCAGCGCGAGGACGGCGGTGCCGCCGGTGCCGATCGTGTACGAGTACCCGAGCCCGGTCAGCCCGTCCGCCGTGGACAGCGAGACGAAGATCGTCTCCTGTTTGAGGAACGACTGCACGGCGTCGGTCCGGACGGTCTCGACCTCGAGGTCGACGAGATAGGCCTCGGCCCGGACGATCGCCGTACTCACATTGCCTCCCAAGATCCTATAGGATATTGCGCAACCTGATGCTGCCGCTTCACACTGGACGCGTCAAGACGGACCGCGAGTCGGACTGCCCGTCGGGCAGAATGCTTCCCGGGAGGAGTGAAGGTGACTGATGCGCATGTAGGTCTGGCCGGGCAGCTCAGCCGCCTGCCCCAGCGTCAGGTGCTCAGCGACGACGTCTACGAGACGGTCAAGGGCCTGATCATGGACAGCGTGGTCGAGCCCGGGACCCGGTTGAACATCGACGCGCTGACCCGTGAGCTGGGCATTTCGCAGACCCCGATCCGGGAGTCGCTGGCCCGGCTGGAGTCCGACGGCCTGGTGATCAAGGAGCCGCTGCGGGGGTACCGGGTGTCGTCCCGGCTGACCCGCGACGAGTTCGAGGACCTCTTCGAGTACCGGCTGCACATCGAGCCGTGGGCGGCCGGGCGGGCCGCCGATCGGGTGGGCGCCGACGATCTGGCCCGGCTCAAGGCGGAGATGCTGAGCTACACCGACGTGCCGGACCGCCCGTCGTACGAGAGCTACCGGGCGATGGCCGCGCACGACCAGCGGTTCCACGACCTGGTGCTGGAGCTGTCCGGGAACGAAACGGCCCGGCTGTCCTTCCAGCGGACACACTGCCACCTGCACCTGTTCCGGCTGTACTACGGTGGCGGCATCGCGACGAAGGCGTTGCGAGAGCACAAGGCAGTGGTGACCGCCGTCCGCAAGGGTGATCCGGAGGAGGCGTCCGCGGCGATGCGGTCGCACATCGAGGCCTCCCGCGCCCGGCTGCGGCCGATGTTCGACGCCACGACCAAGTCTGACTGATCCAGGGAGACACCTGTGGAACTGCTCCGCCTCGGCGCGGTCGGTGAGGAGCGCCCGTACGTGCGCGCCGCCGACGGCACCGTTCACGACCTGACCCCGCTGACCGCCGACATCGACGGTGCGTTCCTGGCCGCCGACGGCGTCGCCCGGACCCGTGCCGCGCTCGAGGCCGGCGAGCTGCCGGTCGCCGAGACCGAGGGCCTGCGGGTCGGCGCGCCGGTCGCCCGGCCGGGCGCCGTGGTGTGCATCGGCCAGAACTACGCGGCGCACGCCGCCGAGTCCGGCGCCGAGCCGCCGAAGCAGCCGATCGTGTTCTTCAAGCACCCGAACACCGTCGTCGGCCCGTACGACGAGGTGCTGGTGCCGCGCGGCTCCGCGAAGACCGACTGGGAGGTCGAGCTCGCGGTGGTGATCGGCAAGCAGGCGCGGTACGTCGAGACCGACGAGGACGCGCTTGCCTGCATCGCCGGCTACACCGTGTCGAACGACGTGTCCGAGCGCGCGTTCCAGATCGAGGTGTCCGGCGGCCAGTGGTCGAAGGGCAAGTGCTGCGAGACGTTCAACCCGCTCGGCCCGGCGCTGGTGCCGGCCGACGAGGTCGACCCGACCAACCTGAACCTGCGCTCCTGGGTGAACGGCGAGCCGCGGCAGGACTCCAACACGTCGGACATGATCTTCTCGGTCGCCGCGCTGATCCGCGACCTGTCGCAGTACATGGTGCTCAGCCCCGGCGACATCGTGAACACCGGTACGCCGGAGGGCGTGGCGCTGTCCGGCCGGTTCCCGTACCTGTCGCCGGGCGACGAGATGGAGATGGAGATCGAGGGCCTCGGCCGGCAGAAGCAGTCCCTCGGCAAGGCCTGAAAAACTGTCCCCGGCCGTCCCTAGGGTCGGCCGGGTGACCGATTATCTGGCTGATATCAGCACCTCTTACGACAACGTCGCGGTTTCGTACGCCGAGCTCGTGGCGGACGGCGCCGACGGCGAGGAAACGGCCTTCGACCTGCTCGCCGGGCTCGTTCCGGCTGGGGGCCTGGTGCTGGATGTCGGCTGCGGGCCGGGGCGGACGACCGGGCTGCTGGCCGGGCGCGATCTGCGGGTCGTCGGGATCGACCTGTCCCCCGGGATGATCGGGGTCGCCCGCCGCGACCACCCGGACCTCGACTTCCGGGTCGGTTCGATGACCGCGCTCGACCTCCCGGACGGCTCGGTCTCCGGCATCGTGTCCTGGTGGTCGATCATCCACCTGCCGCGTGACGTCGTCCCACAGGCGTTCGCCGAGTTCCACCGGGTCCTCGCGCCCGGCGGCGTGCTGCTGATCGGGTTCCACGTCGGCACCGAGTCCACCCACAAGACCTCCGGGTACGGCGGGCATCCGATGAACATCCACGTCCACCGGTGGACCGCCCCGGCCCTGACCGAGCGGGCCGTCGCCGCCGGGCTCACGCCGTACCCGTCGGAGCTTCCGGAGGACCGGTTGCTCTTCCGGAAAGTAGCCTCTGGGGCATGACTTCTCGCGTGCGAACGGTGACGTTCGATGCCCACGATCCGTACGAGCTGGCCGGTTTCTGGCTGCAGGTCCTGCGTGCCGAGCGCCCCGAGGACGACCATCCCGGCGACCCGTACGCCGCCGTGCCCACCGACGGTCTGACGGTCCTGTTCGAGCAGAACAACGACGAGAAGTCGGTCAAGAACCGGGCCCACCTGGACCTCGAGCCCGACACCACCCGTGACGAGGAAGTCGAGTGGCTGCTCACCCTCGGCGCCACCATCGCTCACGACCGCCGTGAACCCGACGGCACCGGCTGGGTCGTCATGCAGGACCCCGAAGGCAACGAGTTCTGCGTCCTCCGCAGCGCCGCCGAACGCGCGGCGACCAGCTGACGGTCTACTCCGGGATCGACGGCGTCTCGCCGGACAGGGTGAGGCGCCAGTCGTCGTCCCAGCCGTGCACGGTGACCTGGAAGCCGTTGAACTGCGCGGTGGCCCGATGGTGACCGTTCTCCACCGGCTCGGAGGCGGTCTGCCAGCCGCGGGCGGTCAGGGCGGCGGCGGCCGCGGCGACCTGTCCGGCGGGGTCGACCACGGCCGGGTTGCCGTTCTCGACCGTGATCGAGCAGACCGTGTCCGGTCCGCTGCCGTCGGACATCACGCCCGGGTTCACCGGGCCGGCGTCGTGGGCGACGATGCCCTCGAAGCCCGGCACGGCGGCCGCGGCGGCGGTGAGGAGCTCGGCGCGAAGGAAGTCGCGGGCCTCGGTCAACGTCATCGTTCAGGTCCTTCCTGCTGCCGCGAACGCTGGGTCCCTTCGAGGACAGTCTTCCTCGACGGTGTCGACGCGACCGTTCGCAGCGTCGCGAGTCCGTCGAACGCCTTGGAGATCGGCACTGCCACGGAGGACTGGCCGAGCGTACGCAACGGCCCGGCCCAGGACATTCCCAGCATCCGGGTCTCCTCGGCGGGCGTGGTCCGGGCCGCCAGGGTCACCGCGTCCAGCTCGCCGCGGACGATCCGGCCGACGTTCTTCATCGACTCGCTGTTCTTGGCGAAGTAGGCCATGTGGCCGGTGATCTGCACCTGCTCGTTGTCGGTCTTGATCCGGACGACATCGGCGAACGACGCCGGATCGGGGCCGTGCTGCTCGGCGTACGACACGTAGTCGCCGCGCGACCGCGCCACCGCGAAGAGTTCGGTACCGGGCGGGGTCAGCTGAGCTGCCGAGGTGACGGCCGGGTCGACACCGGGACTGCCGGTCAGCAGGTACCGGTGGGCGCGGGCCCCCTGCAGCATGGCCCGGCTGACGACCTGCGCGCCGTAACTGTTGCCGATCAGCGTGACCTTCGCAGCCGCTGATCGCACCATCGCGAGCCCCTCCTGGAAGCGGCACAGCAACGGCGCCGCTGCCCGGGCGCTCTCGGTGGATCTGCCCTGGGTCAGCCCGAGCGGCGCGTGGTACCCGAGCCAGACGACCGTCGCCGTCCCCGGGCCGGCCTCCTCACCGATCTCCTTCGCCCGCACCGACTGCGATCGCACCCGCTCGAGGTCGTTGTTCATCCCCGGCACCAGGACGGCGATGTTCTTGGCGGTCCGCAGATCGCCCTGGACCTCGATCATCCGGCCCTGACCCTCGGGGTCGACGAGCAGGAACTGCCGGGGAACCTCCACCTCGACACGGTTGCCGTCGTCGTCGACGTCCAGGCGCGTCCGGGCCGGCTTCAGCATCTCGTTGAGTGTCACCAGCCGCCGGCGCTGCGCGAGGGTCGCCTGCCGGTTCTCGACCAGCGCGTGCAGCCGCTGCTGTGCCGCGCGCAGGATCAGGTGATTGGAGCGGTACCGCAGCTCGATCGGCGCGCCCTCCAACGGCCCGACCTGCTCCGGCCGGCTCTCCGCCAGGGCGGTCGCCGCTTCGGCGGGCAGCGCCCGGAAGAACGCGTCCACCTCCGCGACCGCCCGGTCGTGCGGCAGATCCCGCACCCGGACGATCAGCGCATCGAGGTCCTCGGACATCCCTCACCTCACGAGACACGGCGACAAACGCTTGCCGGTGCATCGTAAGTGAGGAGGGTGGCCGTCCTGCTACAGCTCGTCGACGTACGGGGTCTGGCCGGTGAAGGTCAGGCGCCAGTCGGTCGTCCGGGCGGTGGCGGTGAGGTCGTAGCCCTGGCGGCGGGCGGTGAGCTCGTGGCGGCCTTCACTCGGCTCGGACACGGTCACCTTCCAGCCGCGGGACTCCAGGGTTTCGGCGGCGAAACCGATCTGGGCCTCGGGGTCGGGCGCGGCGGTGGTCGGGTCGCCGGTCTCGACGGTGATCGTGCAGACCGACTCGGGGCCGCTCTCGTCGGACAGCGCGCCTTGGTCGACGGGGCCGACGTCCTGTGTCACCGTCGGCTTCTGGTCAGGGACGACGGTCGCCGCCACCGCGAGGAGTTCCGAGCGGAGGAAGTTGCGGGCTTCGGTCAGGGTCACGCTTCCGTGATACACCGTGCGGCCAAGGCTCGCGAGGACACGCCGCGTTTCGGCCGTCAAGAAACGACCGGTGTCTCCCCGGTGAACGTTATCCGCCAGTCCGTCGCCCACGCATGGACCGCGACGTCGAAGCCGTCACGGGTGGCGGCGACACGGAAGTGGCCGTCCTCCGGAGGTACGACGTCCGCGGTCCAGCCTCGCGCACGGAGGGCTGCGGCCGCCGCGTCGACCGCCGCGGACGGGTCAGGCGCTTTCGGGTTGCCGGTCTCGACGGTGACGCGGCAGACCGTGGCCGTGCCGCGGCCGTCGAACAGGACGCCGGGGTTCACCGGCCCCGGGTCGTGCGTGACGACCGGACGCTGATCCGGTACGACGGCTTCCGCCACCGCGAGCAACTCGCTGCGCAGGAACTCCCGGTCGTTCGTCATCGCTGCCGCCCTCCCGGGCCTCGTGCCGCGCCGTTCGTCCGGTTCGCCGCGGGCTGCCCGGCGGCGGTGCCGGCCGACTGTTTGGACGGCTTGGTGAGCGCCACGATTCCGTCGTACACCCTCGAGGCCGCGCTCGCGACACCGTTCAGCGCACCGCCCCACGACGTACCGAGGAAGAGTTTCGTCTCGGTCGCCCGGCTGGTGTTCGTCGTGGTGATCTGCTGGAGGGCGCCCCGGACCACGCGGCCGATGTTGCGCAGGGCCTCGCTGTTCGGCCGGTAATACTCGTTGTGCCAGTGCACCGACACCGGGTCGTCGCCGCGCGGATCGGCGGTCGCCATCCGGATCCCGTCCGGGAACGTCGCCGGATCGGGCCCGTGCCATTCGGAGTACGACACGTAGTCGCCCGGCGCGCGCTCGGTGTACAACCGGGTCGGCGGCTGCACGAAATCCGCCGCCTCGTCGACGTACTTCGCGATGCCCGGCGATCCCGTCATCACCAGCCGTTTCGGCCGGGCGCCCGCCATCACCGCCTGCGCGGCCACGTCGGTGCCGTACGAGTGCGCGACCAGCGTGACGTCGGTGTCGTCCGCCTTCAGCTCGTCGAGCTCGTTCAGGAATCCCGCCAGCCGGGGGCCGCCCTCGATCGCCGCGTCCTTGCTCGCGGCCTCCACCAGGCCGTGCGGCGAGTCGTAGTCGAGCCACACCACGACCGCCGTACCCGGGCCGGCTTCCTGCTTGATCAAGCCACCGCGGTCCGACTGGCCGCGGAACGTGTCGAGGCTGTTCCCCATGCCGGGGACCAGCACCGCGACGTTCTCCGCCTGCCGGAGATCGCCGAGCACCTCGACCGCGCGCCCCTGGCCGTCGGGGTCCACCGAGTAGAACTGCCGCGGCCGCTCCACCTCGACGACGTTGCCGTCGGCATCCTGCTCGGACACCTTGACGGGAGTGAGCAGCTCCTCGATCGTCGCCAGCCGCTTCGTGTCCGCGTCACTCGCGGTCCCGTCGTCGACCGCGGACTGCAGGCGGTCGCGCGCCGCGACGAGCAAGGCATGGTTCGCACGGAACCGCTCGGCAAGCTGGTCCGACTCAGCCATCGTGACTCCCCGTGACAGCCGGTCACCTGGGCGTGTAACCGGGCCAACCGCAGTTTGTCAGCTCCAGCGGGCCAGCGAAAGTGACCAGTTGCCGGAGTGGTGCGAGAGGCTGACCGCCGCGAGCGGGCGGACGTCGACATGGCGCAGCGACTCCGCCGGGGCGTCCACGACGTACAGGACGATCGCGCGGACGATCGCCGGGTGCACGACCGCGACCGCCGCGCCGTGATCCCGCGCCGCGACGTCGCCCAGCCAGTCGGCGACCCGGGCGAGCACGTCGTTCTCGGTCTCGCCACCGGGAGTCGCGGTGTGCGGCCGGTCCAGCCACGCCGCGACGCCGGTCGGATCGGACGCGAGCAGTTCCTCCAGCCCGCGCCCGGTCCAGTCGCCGTACTCGCGGTCCCGCAGCGCCGGCTCCACCACCGGGTCGAGCCCGAGCGCCGCGGCCGTACGTACCGAAGCCTGCTCCGGCCCGGCGTACGCCGCGTCGGCGGTGAGCTTCAGCTCGCGCGCCGCCTCGAGACTCGCCGGATCCGGCTCGGCGTCACCGCCGAGCACGAGCCCACGCAGCGCAGGCGTCAACGCGTGCGCGATCAAGGTCAGCCCCGTCAAACTGTCACCTTCTGTCGGGCAGGCCGGTGATCGACCGCCACGGCGTACCCGAATCCGAGCAGGAGCCACAGCGTCGCCTGCGTACCGAGCGAGGCGAACCGGAACTGCCACAGCAGCGTAGCGGGGAACGTCTCCGGAACCTCGTTGATCCGCGGCAGAATCAGGTACGCCGCCACGACCGTGACGACCAGTCCCGCGACACCGCCGGCGAGCCGGGCGACCTCGCCGTACCGGGCCGCCCAGCGGGACAGCGCGACACCGGCCCAGACCGCCAGCAGGCCGATCACCAGCGTCAGCAGGTAGGTGACCGTCCGGCGGGTGATCGTGTCCGGGTCGCCGACCGCCGGCGGGTTCGGTGGGTACTTCAGGAACGGGACCAGCACGATGCCGACGAACCCCGCCGCGGCGAGACCGAGCGCGGCGTACGCGTCGTTCCCGGTGCGGAGCTTGCGGCGCAGCACCGTGTACGCGACGGCGAACAGGCCGCCGAGCGCAACGCCGTACAGGCTGGTGGCGAGGAACAGGCCGGCCTTCTGGCCTTCCCGGCTGACCAGCGGTTCCTCGTCGTGGTGGTCTTCTTCAGGGGCATGAGTGTGCGCGTGAGCGTTGGACTCCTCGATCGCGATCGCCGCGTCGACACGCGACTCGCCCAAGACAAAGGCGACGGTTCCGGCCAGCAGGCCGGCGAAGAGTCCGACGATCAGTCCGCGCACCAGGAGCTGTCCGAAGGTGCGCATCTGATCTAGTGGCAGGGCACGCCGAGCAGATGGCGACCGTCGTGCATCAACTCGTGCAGGAACATCCCGGACCGGGACACCGCACCCTGGTCGAACCCGACCAGATAAGCGAGCATCAGCATCAGACCGACACTGAGCATCGCGACAGCGAGAAGCTTGGGCGTAAGAGCCGGTACGGCGACCGAGCGGGCAGGAGCTGCCATCTGAACTGAACCTCCTGGGGAAGTGCGCGTCCCCTTAGAAAGGCTGCGAATACCCGAGCGTCCTGACTTACGAGCCGAAACTCGATCACGGTGGCGCGGCCGCGCCGGACTCTCACCGGCTTCCCTCATGGCACCGCAGGTTGACCCTCGAACCGTAAGGTCCCCACCAGACCCCGGTCAACGCACCACGGCGCGCCGGTGACCTATCCCACGAGCACCTGCCGACGCGCGCACCTACCAGCCGACCCCACGCGTGCCTAGCAGCTGACCCACGCGTGCTCCGCAGCCGCTTACTTCGTCGCTGCGCTCCTCAGCGCGGTTGCTTCGCGCGCTCCCTCCCGCCCCCCGCTTGGCGCGGTGTATCTGCTTCCGGCTGACGCGGGAGTTCCGGCTGGCGCCGGGGAGTTCCGGCTGACGCCGGGAGTTCCGGCTGGCGCCAGGGAGATTCCGGCTACCGCCGGGTGTGCCGGCGACGCCGGGGTGGTCCGGCTGACGCCGGGTGCTTCCGGCTGACGCCGGTGTTGCGAGCTGGCGCTCGCGGGCGACAGACGGGCCGTACCACGTGGGAGGTGGCCGCTGCACACGCGATCGTGGTTGGCCCGCATGCGCGCGGCCCGTGCCGACCGGCATCTGCATCGCCGGCGACTGAGACGCCCACGGCCTCGGCCGCGTGTCACGACGCTCGCCGGCGCAGGCGATCCCTCACACCTCGACGACGCAATCCACTTGATGATGCACACCGGCCAAGCACTCACCGGCGAGCGCCAGCTCGCAACCCCGCCGGCGCCAGCCAGCAACATCCCGGCGTTAGCCGAAGCACCCGGCGTCAGCCGGAACTCCCGGCGTTAGCCGGAGCACCCCGGCGCCGGCCGGAAACAGATGCACCGCGCTAAGCGGGGGGCGGGTGGGAGCGCGGAGCGGCCGCGGTGAGGAGCGCAGCGACGAAGTAAGCGGCTGCGGAGCGCGCGTGGGCTGACTTACCCTGAACACCATGCCATCCGCTCACCATCTGCTCGCCTTTGCGATCACCTCCTTCGTGATCATCGTCATCCCAGGACCGAGTGTCTTGTTCATCGTCGGGCGCGCGCTGGCGGTCGGGCGGCGCGAGGCCGTGTTGACAATGGTCGGGAACACGCTCGGCGCTGCGGTGATGCTCGTGCTGATCGCGCTCGGGCTGGGCACGTTGATCGCAGCCAGCGCGGTCGCGTTGACGGTGGTGAAGCTGGCCGGGGCGGCGTACCTGATCTATCTCGGCGTGCACGCCTTCCGCTCGCGGAAGTCGCTCGCCGAAGCGCTGGCGGGGGCGGGGAAGCCGGGCAGCAGCCGGAAGACCGTGCGGCAGGGGTTCCTGGTCGGGGTCACGAACGCGAAGACCGCGGTGTTCTTCGCGGCCGCGTTGCCGCAGTTCGTGGACAAGGGGGCGAGCGCTCCGGCGTGGGCGCAGATCCTGATCCTCGGGCTGATCTTCATCCTGATCGCGCTCGGTTCGGACAGCGTGTGGGCGGTCGTGGCCGGTACGGCGCGGGAGTGGTTCGCGCGGTCGCCGCGCCGGCTCGAGCTCGTCGGCGGCACCGGCGGCCTGATGATCATCGGCCTCGGCGCCAGCATCGCGGTCACCGGCTCGAAGGAATAATCGACTCTCCTGTCACCTGTGTGGGCCTTCGTCGGACCGCCCTGTGTTCCGGCGGGTTGTCGTGCCGCTGGCGAGTCGGCGGCGGTGCAGCAAACCCCGCCACCGGGTGGCTTCGCGCCGGTGCGATCGCGGAACCACCTCGGCAGTTGGCAACCGACTCGGCCGCACACCGAGTCGTGGCGCTCGGCCGCTATCTATAACCGCGAGTCGTGGAATGGGGTCGTCTTCCTACCGCCGAATCCCACGACTCGACGAACAGTCGGCGAGACGCCGTACACAGAGGCGAGATCAGGCTCAGCCGGCCGACACCTCCTGTCCGGATGCGCGCCGACGCGCCTGCGGCACCACCTCAGACACGCCAACCACCCACATCAAGCAGAAGAGCTGAACAATCGCCGTCACCAGCTCGAACGAATGACCGGCGTTACTGGCTCGACGGAACCGCGGTACGCCGTCCCGCGGGGACGCCGAGCAGTGCCAGCAACGCCGGGAGACCGAACGCGACCAGGTACGCCGTCATCGCCGAATGCGGCTCCAACGCCGCGAACAGCGAACCACCAACAGCGAGGATCGTTGCTGTCGACAACGAGTCGCTGAGCTGCAGGGCCGAGCTGTTGGCGCCCTGCTCGTCGCGTTCGGAGTACTCCAGCACCAGCACCGACAGCGTCGGGAAAACGGTCCCCATCCCGAGACCGGTCAGGCTCCAGCCGAGGATGCCGACCAGCACCGGCACGTGCGGGTTGAGCGTCAGCGCGGCCGTGACGATGCCGAGCAGGATCGCGACCATTCCCGCCTGCAGGAAGACCGCGTGCGAGAACGGCTGATTCGGCCGGCCGCGGTACCACGACGCGGCGCTCCAGCTCAGCGCGCTGACGGTCAGGACCAGACCCGCGAGCGACGGCGACAGGCCGCGTTCGCGGGTGAGCATCAACGGCAGGAACACCTCGGCGCCGAACCCGGCCGCGGCGACGAGCCCGCGCAGTGCGACCACCGACGGCAGCCCGCGCCCGAAGGCGAACGTCCCGGACGGCAGCAGCCGCGGACCGAATGCGATCACACCCGCCAGCCCGATGGCTAGCAGCGCTAGCTGAACGACACCACGCTGCTGCCCGCCGTAGTGCAGCAAACCCACACCCACCGCGGCCGCCACCGCCCACAGCGCCCGTTTGTCCCACAGCCTCCCCTGCCGTACGTCGTACGCGCTGCCGCGGGCCAGCCCGGGACGCATCACCAGCGCGGCCGGCACCGCGATCGCCGGTACGGCGAGGAAGACGAGCCGCCAGCTGGTGTGTTCCACGATCAGTCCGGCGATCGCGGGTCCGACGAGCGACGGTACGACCCAGCCGGTCGCGAACGCGGCGAAGATCCGCGGGCGGAGCCGGGCCGGGTACAGCTGCCCGACGACGACGTACAGCGCGACCGTGAGCAGCCCGGAGCCGAAGCCCTGGATGATCCGGCCCGCGACCAGGATCTCCATCGACGGCGCCAGGCCCGCGATCAGCAGGCCGGCCAGGAACCACGCCGTACCGTGCCAGAGCGGACGGGTCGGGCCTTTCAGGTCGCTCCAGGTGCCGGAGACGACCATCGCGACCACGCCGGAGGCGAGCGGGCCGCCGAACGCGAGCGCGTACAGGCTGAGGCCGTCGAGCGCCTGTGCGACGGTCGGCATCGCGGTCGCGACCGCCAGGGACTCGAACGCGACCAGGGTGATCAGCGCGACCATCCCGACGGTCAGGGCGCGGTACCGCGGTGAGAGGACGCCGCCTGTTTCAACGGCCGGCTCGGCAGTGATGGTCATGTCGATGACCATCGCTGCTCAAGTGCACTTTAAGTCAACTAGAGAATCGCGGCGAGCAGGAGCGCGAGGATCGGCGGCACCGCCTGAGTGGCGGCGGCGCGGAGCATGCGGCGGTCGGAGGCGACCAGGACGATGCCGGCGCCGGCCATGCACGCACACGCGAAGAGCGCGATGGCGTGCCCTTTATCGCCGCCCCAGATCAGGCCGCCGAGCGCACCGACCGCCAGGAACAGGTTGTAGAAGCCCTGGTTGAACGCCCACGGCCGGGCCGTCTCCACCTCGGTGTCCTTCACCAGGAACCGCCGGTACGTGCTGGGCTTGCGGAACAGCACGCTCTCCAGGGCGAACACAACCACATGGAACACACCGGCCACGACCACGAAGACCTGCGCAGCGACGCTCATGGCGGGAAAGTACCGCTACGCACGCCAATCCGTGGCGAAGGCGCGCGCTGGGTTGTTCCGGAACACGGCGTCGGCGACGTCCGCCCCGAAGTACCGGGTGATCCGCGGCCGGAGATGCGTCAGCAGGTACGGCATGCCCGGCCCCTCGGCGGTCGACCGGGCGCGCGCCGAGGTGGTGTCGCCGCCGAGCAGCAGGCGATCCGCGTACCCGGCGTCGATCAACGCGGCGAGGCAGTCGGTCAGCCGCGGATCGGTCGCGTTGTTGGCCCGCGACGGCCCGTCGAACGCCAGCCAGGCGCCGCGCTCCGCGAGCTCGAGATGCACCCGATGATCCGGAAACCGGTTGAGATGCCCGAGGATCACCGCACCCGGATGGACGCCGAGGGTGTCGACGAGCAGATCGAGTACGGCGTCCGCGGCCGAGCCCAGCTCGTGATGAACGGCGATCGGCGCGTTGGTCGCGTGCTGCGCCTCCGCCGCGGCGCGCATCACGAACTCGGCGTGCGCGTCGAGCACGTGGAAACCGCCGGCCACCTTGATGAGGCCGGCCCGGACCGCGGTGTCGCCGATCCCGTCGGTCAGCTCGCGCACGAAGATCTCGGCGAGCTGGTCCCAGACCTTGTCGACGTACCCGTCCGGGTAGTGCTCACGGCGGTGCAGGCCGGTCGCGGCGACGATCGAAACCCCTGTGCCGGCGGAGATCCCGGGCAGCAGACCGGCTCGGCGGTTCAGGCCGTGCGGCGTCCATTGCACGATCGCCTGGCCGCCCGCGTCCGCGAACGCGCGAACCTCGGCAACCGCCGCTGCCTCGTCGTCCAGGTCCTGACCTGGCAGGACGGCCGAGCGGAAGAACAGGTGGTCGTGCGAATCGGTCACGCCGAGCGCTTCCGGTACGAGGTCGTTCAGGACCGTACGGATCCGCATCATTGCCTCTCTGTCAGGTCACGGCTCCAGCAGGGGAACCGTAACCCGACAGATGGCTCGACCTCAGGCCGCCTGCTGCCCGGCGGGGCGACGACGCCGCCCACGGCGCGCCGGCCGACGTCCGGCGGCACTACCCCGCCCCTCACCCGCAGGCTGCTTGACCGACGCGCCCGTGGCCGAGGCCCGCTGAGCCGAGTCCGGCTTGGCCGACCGCCGCCGGCCCGACGACCGGGAGCCCCCGGACCGGGTGCCCGCTGACCGCGTGCCCGCCGACCGGGTGGCCGGCTCCTGCTTCGGCGCCGGTGCGACGTACGTACGTTCGCCGGGTGCCAGCTCGGACAGCAGCGGGTCGTCGGCGGTGAGCTTGGTGACCTTCGGGGCGATACCGGCCTTGCGGGTCAGGTCGCGGACGTCGCGGACCTGCTCGTCGGTCATCAGCGTGACGACCGTGCCCTCGGCGCCGGCGCGGGCGGTCCGGCCCGAGCGGTGCAGGTACGCCTTGTGCTCGATCGGCGGGTCGGCGTGGATCACCAGCGTGACGCCGTCGACGTGGATGCCGCGCGCCGCGATGTCGGTCGCGACCAGCGTCCGCGCCGAACCGTCGGCGAACGCCTCCAGGTTGCGCGTACGAGCGCCCTGGGACAGGTTGCCGTGCAGCTCGACGGCCGGAACGCCCTGGGCGATCAGCTTCTTCGTCAGCGCCTTGGCGCCGTACTTCGTCCTGGTGAACACCAGCGTGCGTCCCGGCGCGGCGGTCAGGTCGACGAGCACCGGCAGGCGCGTGTCGGGCCGGACGTGCAGGACGTGGTGCGTCATCCGCGCGACCGGCGACCGGGCCGAGTCCACGCTGTGCGTGATCGGGTCGGTCATGAAACGGCGGACGAGTACGTCGACACCGGCGTCCAGCGTGGCGGAGAACAGCAGCCGCTGGGCGGACGACGGGGTGGCCTCGAGGATCCGGCGGACCGCGGGCAGGAAGCCGAGATCGGCCATGTGGTCGGCCTCGTCGAGCACGGTGATCTCCACCGCGCCGAGTTTCGCGTGCCCGGCCTGGACATGGTCCTCGAGCCGGCCCGGGCAGGCGACGACGATGTCGGCGCCCTTGCGCAGGCCGTTGATCTGCGGGCCGTGACCGACACCGCCGAAGATCGTCATCGAACGCAGGCCGAGGGTGTCGGCGAGCGGGCTGATCGATGCCTGGATCTGGGTCGCGAGCTCGCGGGTCGGGGCCAGGATCAGCGCCCGCGGGTGGTTCGGCCGGCGCTTCGTGTCACTGGCCGCGAGCCTCGCGAGGACCGGGAGGACGAACGCGTACGTCTTGCCGGATCCGGTCCGGCCGCGACCGAGAACGTCCTTGCCGGCCAGCGAATCCGGCAGCGTGGCCGCCTGGATCGGGAACGGCTTCGTCACACCGGCCGCGGCCAGCGTGCTCACGAGCCGCTCGGGAACGCCGAGCTCCGCGAACGTGCGGTTGTCGGGGGCAACCGTTTCCTCATCGTTGCCAATGGCAACTTCGACGACCTGCTCGGTCGCACCGGCGGTCTCGCTGCGTCCGGTGCCCGAACGGCGGCGACGCCGCGGTCGCGACTGGCCGTCGCGCGAGTTCTTCGCGGACGTAGCGCCGGTGGTCTGTTGGGACTGGTTGTTGTGCGTGGTTGTAGACGTGGGGCGGCGGGCCGCCATAGAAGTACTCCAAAGATCGGGGGTCGTCCTGCCCGGCGCGGCCGAGGGCCGCGGCGCGTGGTGGTCGACTGCTGGCGCAGTGTAATTGCGCTCACCGGCCCGAGGCAGAACTGGGCGGGCCGTCGGGACCAGTCTACGGCACCGACAGGCCGTCACTCGCGGGATGCTCCTCACACAGGCTAGGTTCTGTCCGTGACGGAACAGTTCCGGGCGGCCCCACCCACGGTCGCCGACGAGCGTGCACTCCTGCAGGGATTCCTCGACTTCCACCGCGGCACACTGCTGTGGAAGCTCTCCGGGCTGACGGACGAACAACTCGTCCAGCGCGCCGTGGAGCCGGCCAGCATGTCCTTGATCGGCCTCGTGCGGCACCTGAGCGAGGTCGAGAAGTACTGGTTCCACCGCACCCTGGCCAACCACGACTCGCCGCCGAAGTACTGGAGTGCCGAGTTTCCCGACGCCGACTTCGACCACGTCGATCCGGCGATCGTCGCCGCGGACCTCGAGGACTTCCGGCAGATCGTCAAGACCTCGGACGAGCTGGCCGCGAACTACTCGCTGGACGACACGTTCCTGCGTCCGGGCCACGAGCCGCTGCACTCGGTGCGCTACCTCTATCTGCACATGATCGAGGAGTACTCGCGCCACAACGGCCACGCGGACCTGCTCCGGCAGAGCATCGACGGGGCCGTCGGCGAATAGCTAGGGCTTGATCGAGCGGATCAGCGCGACCAGCTCGTTCGAGACGCCGCGGACGCCCGGGATCCGGGTCAGCCGCAGCAGGCGGTCCACCAGTGGGACCGCCCGGTCGACGAGGGCGCGCGTCCGGCGTACGTCGTCGGTCTGGTCGTGCACCCAGAACAGGACGACGCCCATCTGCAGCAGCCAGAGCAGCTCGGGCAGCTCGGACTTCAGGTCGGCCGGGAGCTTCAGGTCGGACCCCTCGATCACCCGCCGGAACACGTCGATGCTCGCGTCGCGCGCCGGCCGCGACTCCTCGCTGAACGGCGACAGCGGGCTGCGCGGATCGGCCGCCGTCTTGAAGAACGTGCCGGCGAACTCGTGGTACGGCGCGGACACGTCCAGCCAGGTCCGCAGGACGCCGGCCAGCCTCGGCACGAACGCCTTCTCCGCGGCGAGGATCGGCTCGACCGCCTCGCGGTGCTGGTCCTGCAGCAGGTCGTAGTACGCCTGCATCAGGTGGTCCTTGGAGCCGTAGTAGTAGTACGCGTTCCCCACCGACACGCCGGCCTCGTTGGCGATCGCGCGCATCGTGGTCTTCCCGTACCCCTGCTCCCGGAACAACCGCAACGCGGTCGACAGGATCAGCTCACGCGTCTGCTCGCCCTTCGCGGTCGCACTGTCCGTCACACCCGTCAGCGTAATCACCTCCGCTCACCCGCCGCAGTCCAGCCGCCGCCTGCACGATCGCCCGCGCGACCGGCCGCATCGCCGGACTCGCCAGCCGGACGGCGGTGTGCCTGTGCTCCCCCGTGGCCCACAGGCACACGATCCAGGCGCGATCGCCGACGTACACCGACCCGTCGTCGCCGACCACGGTCACGTCCCGCAAGGTCGCCGCGTGGTCGAGCGCCGGGTAGCGCGCCCGCGCGTCCGCCGACCCCGCCGCGACGAACCGCAGGCGCACGACCCCGCCGTACCCGTCCGGTGCCGGCCGCTGCGCCGCCAGCCAGTCCTTGAACCGGCGGCACAGTCCGCAGCGGGCGTCGTACAGCACGGTCAGCTCACGCATTCTCGATCGGCCACATCTGCGGGCCGCCGCCCACGAATCCAGGGCCCTGGAGGTTGTCGTTCGGCGGCACCGGCGGGCGGGTCATGCTGTCGAGCCGGCTCCGGGTGCGGATCTTGTTGAAGATCCACACGTTGGTCAGGTGCACCACTCCGAGCACCAGCATCACGATCCCGAGCTTCACGCTCAGCTGCTCGAACACCCCGCTCGCGTCCAGCACCGGGTTGCGGCTGCGCAGGAACAGCGTCACGAAGCCGAGGTTGATCAGGTAGAACCCGACCACCAGCAGCCGGTTCACCGCGTCGGCGAACTCCGCGTTGCCGTGGAACACGTCGACCAGGAAGATCCGCCCGTTCCGGCTCAGCGTGCGCGCCACCCAGATCGTCAGCGGTACGGCGATCAGCAGGTAGGCCAGGTAGGTCGTGACCGTCATGTCCATCGTTCTCCCCACTTCTTGAACACGTTCAAATCCTCGATGCCCTGACCGTACGCCGCTGTTTTGAACATGTTCAAGTCGAGCGCCGCGTGATCTGGGTCTCCCCCGGGGCGAGAATGGCCCGCATGACGACCTGGGTCTTCGAAGGAACCGTCCTTCCCTCCGGCGACACCGCCCGGCTGACGTTCGGGCCGGCCGCGTCCGGCGAGCAGCTGCCCGGTCGGTACGCCGTACCGGGCCTGGTCGACTCGCACTGTCACCTGACGATGGCTCCCGGCGCGAACGGGCCGGTCCTGCGCGGCGCCGACTTCGCCGATGAGCGGCTCGGCGAACTCGCCGGCGCCGGGGTCAGCGCGCTCCGCGACGTCGGCGGCAACCGGGACGTCACGCTCGCGCTCGCCCGAACCGCCGACGACGGCCGCCCGCTCGTCCTCGCCGCCGGCCGGTTCCTCGCCCCGGACGGCCGCTACTTCCCGCAGGCGTACGAGCCGGTCGCCCCGGAGGACCTGCTCGCCGCGGTCGAGGCCGAGATCGCCGACGGCGCGACCTGGCTGAAGCTGGTCGGCGACTTCCCCGAGGTCGGCCCGGACGGCCCGATCCGGGGCAGCAAGGTGAGCCCGTCGTACGACGTGGAACTGGTCGCCGCGATGGTCGAGCTGGCGCACGCGCGGAACGCCCGGGTCGCGGCCCACGTGAACACCGATCACGTCAGCGAGCTGATCCGGGCCGGCATCGACTCGGTCGAGCACGGCACGGCGCTCACCGAGCAGGATCTACAGGCGCTCGGCGCCCGCGGCGGCGCGTGGACGCCGACGCTCTGCGCCTCGGTCGGCCCGGGCCCGGACGAGACCCCGGAGCGGCGGGCCCGGCGCGAGGAGCGGTCGGCGTACCTCGCGTCGATCCTCCCGCTGGCCGAACGGTACGGCGTGCGGGTGCTGACCGGATCGGACGTGGTCGGCACCGTCGCCGGCGAGATCGACCTGCTCGTGCGGCACGGGCTGACCGTGGAGCAGGCGCTCACCGCGGCCTCGACCGGCGCGCAGGACTTCCTCGGCCTGACCGGCGCCGGCAACCTCGTCACGTACGACGCGGACCCGCGCGAGCATCCCGGCGTACTCGCGCGACCGGCGGCCGTCGTCCTCAACAACCGGCGGATCGCATGAAGGAGAAGGACCTCGACCGCTGGGTCGAGAAGTACCGGAAGGCGTGGGAGAGCAACGACCCCAAGGACATCGCCGCGCTCTGGACCGAGGACGCCGCCTGGTACCGGCGGCCGGACGAGGCCCCGGTGACCGGCCGGGAGGCGATCGTCGCGGCCTGGCTGGACGTCTCCGACGCGCCGGGCGAGACGAGGTTCGAGTACGAGGTGCTCGGCTTCGGGGACGGCGTCGGGTTCGTCCGCGGCTGGACGACGTACCTGACGAACCCGCCGGGCGAGTTCAGCAATCTCTGGGTGATCCGGCTGGAGAAGGACCGCGCCTACGAGTTCACCGAGTGGTGGATGGAGAAGCCGCGCTGAGCTACGCTGCCCGGTAGGCGCTTTCAGGGTGCCACCGGTCCGCGGGAAGGGCTCAGCCCACCTGAGAGCCAAGGCGTAGTACCGCTTGACCTCCTTTCTCGCCTGACGACGCGGACAGCAGGCTCGTAGAGAGGAGGTCGGCGATGCCGACCCGGAATCTTCCGAACGACCCGCACCTCGACCACCTGCGCGGTCAGGCCAAGACCCTGCTCAAACAGGTCCGCGCCGGCGACAGCGCCGCCGTCGCACTGGCAGCCGAGTTCCATCCCGTGCAGACGCTGGCGGACGCCCAACTGGTGCTCGCCCGCAGCTACGGGTTCCCCAGCTGGCCGCGGATCGTGCGGCACCTCGAACTCGTCGACCGCTACAGCCGCTCGCCGCACCGGCAGTCGGTCGGCGGCCCACTGGACACGCCCGCCCAGCGCGCCGACGAGTTCCTCCGTCTCGCGACACTGCACTACGGACAGGACGATCCGGCCCGGCAACGGTCCGCGCGCGATCTCCTGGAACGCTTCCCGGAGATTGCCCGGAGCAACATTTACACACAGGTGGTGGCCGGTGACCTGAACGGCGTACGGGCCAACCTCGCCGATGCGCGGACCGAAGGCGGACCGTACCGCTGGGAGCCGCTCCTCTACCTCACCTACAGCCGCCTCGACGCGCCCAACCAGGTCGAGATCGCGCGAGTCCTGCTGGAGAACGGCGCCGACCCGAACGCCGGCTACCTGTGGCAAGGCCTGCCGTCGCCGTTCACCGCGATCACGGGCGTGTTCGGCCGCGGCGAGGGCGACCAGCCGCCGCACCGGCAACGCGTCGAACTGGCTCGGCTCCTGCTCGACGCCGGCGCCGACCCGAACGACAGCCAGACGATGTACAACTGCGGCCCCGGATGTCCCCCGCCGTACGACGACGTGCACCTGGAGCTCCTGCTGGAGTACGGGCTGGGGCGCGGCGACGGCGGCCCGTGGCACGCCAGGCTGACCTCGGCACACCCGACACCGCGGCAACTGCTCGAGGACGAACTGGTCTTCGCGTCATGGTCCGGCCTGACCCACCGGGCCGAGCTGGTACTTGCCCAGGGCACCGATCCGGAGGGGGTCGGCACCCGGCACCCGGTCTTCGGCGGACATCGCCCGTACGAACTGGCCGCCGTCCAGGGGCACACCGAGATCGCCGACCTGCTCCGGGCGCGGGGCGCGGCGCCGCTGGACGAGATCCACGAGGTGTACGCCGCCGCGATGCGTGGCGAGACGCCCGACATCGACGCGGACCTCGCGGCCAGGGCGGTGGCCCGGACGCCGCAACTGCCCGTCCGCGCCGCCGAGGTCGGTCGTGCCGTGGCGATGGAACCGTTGCAGCGGCTCGGGTTCGACCTGAGCCGGGTCTCCGGCGGTGCGGCGCCGATCCACCGGGCCGCGCTCAACGGTCACCTGGAGACGGTCCGCACACTCGTCGAACTGGGCGCCGACCCGACGGTGCGCGATCCGAACTACAACGGGGACGCGTTGAGCTGGGCCGAGCACAGTCACCAGCAAGCGGTGATCGACTACCTCAAGGGCTTACCGCGAGGAACAGGAAGGCGCTGAACACCGCGAGGTGAACGGCTCCCTGCAACAGCGTCGCCCGGCCTGTCGAGAGGGTGAACAGCCCGGTCACGACGGTCAGGGCGAACAGCACCATCTCCTTGCCGCCGAGCCCGAGGACGAGCGGACCGCTCAGCCAGATCGAGGCGACGGCGATGGCCGGGATGGTCAGGCCGATGCTGGCGAGCGCTGACCCGAGCGCCAGGTTGACGCTGGTCTGGAGACGGTTGCGCAGTGCGGCCCGCACGGCCGCAACCGTCTCCGGCAGCAGGACGAGCAGCGCGATCACGACACCGACGACGGCCAGTGGGGCGCCGGCCGACTCCACCGCCGACTCCAGCCTCGGCGACACGGTCTTGGCCAGTCCGACCACCGAGATCAGGCAGACGAACAGCAAGCCGAGGCTCAGCAGCGCGGTCCTCCCGCTCGGCGCGGCCGCGTGATGGTCCTCGTCCTCGTCGACGGCGCCGTCCGCCGCCACCGGGAGGAAGTAGTCGCGGTGCCGGATGGTCTGGATGAACACGAACACGCCGTACAGCACCAGCGACGTCACGCCCGCGAACGCGAGCTGCGCCGAGCTGAACCGCGGCCCCTCCGCGCTCGTCGTGAACGTCGGCAGCACCAGGCTCAGCGTCACCAACGCGGTCGTCACCGACAGCGCGGAGTACGACGCCTGGACCCGGAACTCCTGCACGCGGTGCCGCAGCGAGCCGACGACCAGCGCCAGCCCGAGGATCCCGTTGCAGGTGATCATGACCGCGGCGAACACCGTGTCACGGGCCAGTGACGCGGCCTTCTCGCCGCCGGACGCCATCAGCGTGACGATCAGCGCGACCTCGATGACAGTCACCGCGAGCGCGAGGATCAGCGTGCCGAAGGGCTCACCGACGCGGTGCGCGACGACCTCGGCATGGTGCACGGCGGCGATCACCGCGGCGCCGAGACCGAGACAGACCAGGATCAGCAGGAGCGCCCCGAGGTCGCGGTGCCAGGTCCCGACCAGGACGAGGAAGGCGAGCGGCGGCACGGCCAGCGTCCAGCGCGGCAGCCCTTGGATCACGGAGTTTGTCATCCTCAGACAGCCTATCGGCAATCCCCTTGGCATCCGGCGGATCACGGGTGATGCTTCTCCCAATATGACTGTTGAAATCAGGGAAGCGACCGCGGACGACTGGCAGGCCATCTGGCCGTTCTTCCGGGAGATCGTCACCGCGCGCGAGACCTACACCTATGATCCGGACCTCACCGAGGAGCAGGCCCGCGCACTCTGGATGTCGCCGTCCAGCTCGCCGCTGGCCCGGACCACGGTCGCGGTCGATGCCGACGGCACCGTTCTCGGCAGCGCGAACATGTACCCGAACCGCCCGGGTCCCGGCGCCCACGTCGCCAGCGCGAGCTTCATGGTCGACGGCAAGGCCCGCGGGAAGGGCGTCGGCCGGCTGCTCTGCGAGGACATGATCGCCTGGGCCGGCCGGACCGGGTTCCGCTCGATCCAGTTCAACGCGGTCGTCGAGACGAACGAACCCGCCGTGCACCTGTGGCAGTCGCTCGGGTTCCGGATCGCCGGCACCGTCCCGGAAGCCTTCGACCACCCCAAGCTCGGGTACGTCGGCCTGCACGTCATGTACCGCCCGCTGCCATGAGCCGCGCCCGCCGGATGTGGAAGGCGCTGGAGCCGTACCACGCGATCACGTACTTCGCGCCCGAGACGCGACGGGCGACCGACGCGCTCGGGCTGAAGGGCGGGTGGATGAGCTACTTCGGCTGCCGCGCCGCGCCCCTCGGCGCGGTCGGCCCGGAGTTCGTGGCCGCGGTGTTCTACAACTTCCACCCGGCGATGGTCGCGCGGTCACTGCCGGACGCCTGGAGCTACGCCAGTCCGGCCCAGCTCCTCGACGCCCGGCTGACGGCGGTGGACCACGCCGTACGGCGGTTGTTCCCGGGCGGGTCGTTCGACCGGGCGGCCGAGCTCGGGCGCCGCGCGGCCGAACTCGCTCCGATCGCCGGGCGGCCGATCGCGGCCGCGAACGCTGCGCTGGACTGGCCGGACGACCCGCAACTCGTGCTGTGGCAGGCGACCACGATCCTGCGGGAGTCACGGGGTGACGGGCATGTCGCGGCACTCGTCGCCGCCGGCCTCACCCCGGGTCAGGCGCTGGTGACGATCTCGGCGGCGGGCGGACCGTCCAAGGAGGTGTTCCAGCTCAACCGTCGCTGGAGCGACGACGAGTGGGCGACCGCTTCGGACGACCTCCGAAGCCGCGGACTCCTTGATGCCGAAGGCGCTCTCACGGCCGACGGACGCGCGCTGCGGCAGCAGGTGGAGGACACCACGGACTCGTTGGCCGACCAGGGATGGCGAGCACTGGGCGACGAACTGACCACCGAGTTGCACGACCTCGTCCGGCCGCTGAGTGCCGCACTGATGTCCGACGGCCTCATCCCGGCCGACAACCCGATGGCCATGCGCTGGGAGTGACCTCTAGGACGTCCGAAGACCCGCATCGGCCGCGCGGAGAACCGCGGCGGTGAGCGCGTCGAGGATGCCCGACTCGAGTTTCCAGTGCTGCCAGTACAGCGGGACGTCGATGTATTTGCCCGGGGCCACTTCCACCAGTCGGCCGGCCGCCATCTCGGGGCCGGCCACCTGGTCCTCGATCATTCCCCAGCCGAGCCCGATCCGGACGGCCTCGTGGAACGGCGCGGACGCCGGGATCGCGTGCGACGGCGGATCCAGTTTCCGCCGGGTCACCTTGCGGACCAGCCGGTGCTGCAGGACGTCCTTCTCGTTGAACACCACCATCGGCGCCTCGGCCAGGGCCTCCGGCAGCGGTTTGCCGTGCAGCCAGCGCTCGGCGTACTCCGGGGTGGCGAGCGGCAGGTAGCGCATCTTCCCCAGCCGGACGACGCGGCAGCCCTGCACCGGGCGCGGATCAGCGGTCACCGCGGCCAGCACCGTCCCGTTGCGGAGGTACTCCGCCGAGTGTTCCTCGTCCTCCTGGTGGACCAGGAAGCGGGCGTTGTGCGTGCGGGACAGGTCGAGCATCGCGGGCAGGAACCAGTTGTTCAGCGAGTCCGCGTTCACCGCGATCGGGATCCGCTGCGCGTCGATCGTGCCGCGGACGGCGGCGATCGCCTCCAGTTCGAGCAGCGAGACCTGACGAGCGAGCCGCAGCAGCGCGGCGCCCGCCGCGGTCGCCCGGGCGGGCCGGCCGCGCATCACCACGACCTGACCGAGCCGGCTCTCCAACGCCTTGATCCGTTGGCTGACCGCGGACGGCGTGACGCGCAACCGCCGCGCGGCCGCGTCGAAGCTGCCCTCGTCGACGACGGCCACGAACGTCTCGAGCTGTGCGGAGTCGAACGGCATGATGAAGCAATCCTAATGCTCCTTCAGAATCTTTAGCTGGTTTGAAGGACCTCGGCTGCTTACCGTCAAAGACATGCCCCTCCTCGCCGGTTTCGCCACGGCACTGTCACTGATCGTCGCGATCGGCGCCCAGAACGCCTTCGTCCTGCGCCAAGGCCTTCGCCGCGAGCACGTCCTGCCGGTGGTCCTGACCTGTGCGCTCTCGGACGCCTTGCTGATCTCCAGCGGCATCCTCGGCCTCGGCGCGGTCCTGACCCGCAACCAGCTGGCGCTCGACATCGCCAAGTTCGGCGGCGCCGCCTTCCTTTACGCGTACGCGTTCCTGGCCGCGAAACGCGCCGTCAACCCCGGCTCGATCACGCCCGCCGGCCACGCTCCGGCTGCCCTGCGCAGCGTCGTACTCGCCTGCCTGGGCTTCACCTATCTGAATCCGCACGTCTACCTGGACACGGTCGTCCTGCTCGGCTCCCTGGCCAACCAGCGAGGCACCGACGGCCGCTGGCTGTACGGCCTCGGCGCCGTCACCGCGAGCTTCACCTGGTTCTTCTCGCTGGGCTTCTTCTCCCGCAAACTCTCCGCCCTGTTCGCCCGGCCCCGCGCGTGGCAGGTCCTCGACTCCGCCATCGCTCTCCTGATGACCACGCTCGCCACCTGGATGCTCCTGTCCTGATCACACAATGGGGCGGTGGACGTGACTGTGCTGTGTGACGCGGTGGCGGTTTTTCCCGAAGACGTTTCGACGGCGTTGCCGGAATGGGGCGAAGAGGCAGCGGCTTGGACGGGGCTGGTGATGCCGGGGAACGTTCGTGACGGTGGGTGGCTCCTGCATTTCCACAGCTATCTCGTCGTCGGGGAGGCCGGAGTGGTGCTGGTTGACGCGGGGGTCGGGCCGGCGGGAGGGGAAGCGGCTGAGTGGTTGGGCGTCGCGGGCCGGCTGCCCGGGTTGCTGGCGCAGGTGGGAGTCGAAGCGGCGGATGTGGATGCGGTCGTGTTGACGCATGTGCATCTGGATCACGTGGGCTGGGTGTCCGACGGGGTACGAGCCGGGTTTCCCCGGGCGGAGTATGTCGTCCAGCGGGCCGAGCTCGAGCACGTCCGCGGCGGGTCGACGTACTCGAACCGGATCAGGCCGATCGAGGAGGCGGGGCAGCTACGCGTGGTGGACGGTGAGGTCGCGCTGCGGGGGATGCGGTTGGTGCCAACGCCGGGGCACACGCCTGGGCATCAGTCGGTGGTGACGGAGCGGGCGATCCTCGGCGGTGACGTGCTGGTCCATCCGGCACAGGCGCGGTGGCCGGAGCTGCCGTACGTGTACGAGCGTGACCCGGCCGTCGCCGTCACCTCGCGCCGCGAGATCCTCGCGCTGGCGGCCGCGACCGGCGTCCCGATCGCAGCCGCCCACCCGCACGCACCGCTGTCGGTCGACGAGTCCTCGGTGAGGGCGGTGCAGATCCCTACGGCCGACGCAGACCACGGCGCCTGCACGCCATACCGGATCTAGTTGCCCACTGAACTGGACGGTTGCCCCCTCGAATTTCCAGTAGGCAACCCTCCAACCAAGCGGGCAACCTTCACGTCTCGGGGCTAGCGGTAGCCGGTTGTGTCGGCGGGTTTGCCGGGGTGCTGCACCTCGACGATGTAGCGCCAGGCGTCCGGCTGGCTGCCATCCAGGTCGGTGAAGCCGTAGAGCCGGGCGAGCTCGCCGCTCGACGTGGACTTGCCGTTCCAGCGCCGGACGTCGGGGTCCGCGGCCAGCGCCGCCACCGCGCGGCCGACGTACGCCGGGCTCTCGGAGATCGCGAAGTGCGGGATCCGCTCGGTCGCGTCGCGCCAGTTCTCCTCGCGGACGCCGAAGCCTTCGAGCATCGCCTCCGACCGCAGCCAGCCAGGTGTCAGCAGCACAGCGGTCGCGTCGTACTTGTCCAGCTCGTGCGCCAACGCGAACGCGATCCGGCTGACCGCGCCCTTCGCGACGTCGTAGAAGAACGAGACCCGGTAGTTGTCCGCGTTGAACTCGTCGGTGCCGTCGGTCATCTCGATCACCAGCCCACCGGGTGACCTGATCAGCAACGGCAGCGCGTAATGGCTGGTGATCACGTGCGTGTTCACGCCCAGTTGCAGGAGCCGGAGACCGCCCTCGAGGTCGCTCTCCCACACGGTCTTGTCCCACTCGGGCTCGCCGTGCTGACCCCAGATGTCGTTCACCAGGATGTGCAGCGCGCCCTGCTCCCGCTCGATCCGCTCGACCAGCGCCCGGACCTGCACCGGATCCAGATGATCGACCGGTACGGCGATGCCGCGGCCGCCGGCCCGGTCGACCAGCTCGGCGGTGTCCTCGATGGTCTCGGGGCGATCCATCTCGGACCGTCGCTCCCGCGTGCTCCGCCCGGTCACGTACACGGTCGCGCCGGCCGCGCCGAGCTCGACCGCGATCCCCCGCCCGGCCGCCCGGGTCGCCCCGGTGACCAGCGCCACCTTCCCCGCCAACGGCTGCATGCCGCCCTCCTTATCCATACGTTGTACGATTATGTACCATACGGCGTATGGTTGACGACGGCAAGCGCTCCGGTCGGCCCCGCGCCGGCGAGGAGCGGCTGAGCCGGGAGGCGATCCTGACCGCCGCGCTGCGGATCGTCGACGACGACGGCATCGACGCGCTGACCATGCGCCGGCTCGCGGCCACGCTGAAGGTCAACCCGATGTCGCTCTACCACCACCTGCCGAACAAGGCCGCCGTCCTGGCCGGCCTCGCGGAGCTGGTGTTCGCCGGCCTCGAGCTCCCGGACCCGGGCGAAACCGTGCCGTGGGACGAGCAACTCAAGGTGGCCGCCCGCGCCTACCGCGACGGTCTGCGCCGGCACCCGAACCTCGCGCTCCAGGTGCTGTCGGACACGTCCGCGGTGTCGGATGTCGTCGTGGTCACGATGGAGCCGTTCTACCGGGCCCTCGACCGCGCCGGTCTCGCACCCCGCGAGATCTTCGAGGCCGCCAACACCCTGATCGACTTCATCCACGGCTTCAGCCTCGGCGAGGCGTCCGTCCGTGCGGAGACGTTCGAGCTCGCCCCCGACCTGCTCACCCGCGTCCGCGGGCTGCCCGCGGACAAGGCCCCGACCCTGACCCGGATCGTCACCGAGCTCGGCGCGGACGGTCTCGCCTACGACTTCGACAGCGGCTTCGAATCGGGACTGTCCACCTTGGTCGCCGGTATCCGCCGGTAGCGCGAGATCGCGACCCCGCCGAGGCACAGGAGGCCTCCGGCGTACGCCGGCAGCACCGGGCTCTCACCGAGAAGCAGCCAGCCGAGGAAGATCGTGATCGGCGGCACCAGGTAGGTCGTGGCGCCCATCCGTCCCGCGGTCGTCCGAGCCAGCGCGTAAGCCCAGGTGGTGAAGGCGATGGCGGTCGGGAACGCCCCCAGGAACACCACCCACCAGACCGTGGACGGGCGTGCATCGGCCACCTCACGCACCAGGGTCGGCCCGAACGGCAAGCACGCGACGGCGCCGATCACGCAGGACAACCAGGTCACCTCGAGGGCGGGCAGGCGGCCGAGCAACGGCTTCTGGGCCACGACACCGATCGCGTAAGCAGCCGCGGCCACCACACAGAGCATCACACCCCAGGCATCGGCGCTGCCGTACGAAGAAGACAGGCCGATCACCACCACTCCGCCGAACGCGACCAGACTGCCGATCACCAGCTGCCGCGGGAATCCCTCACCCAGCACCATCCCGGCCAGCAGGGCGATCAGCAGCGGCCCGGTGTTCACCAGCATGGACGTGGTCCCGGCGTCGAGGTGCCGCTCGGCCGCGTTCAGCGCGACGTTGTAGACCCCGAACCAGAGCAGCCCGCACACCAGCAGGTACTTCCAGTCCGCCCGAGCCGGCCACCGGCGCGGCCTGCTGAAGACGAAGATCCCGAGCAGCACGCTGCCGATCAGCAGCCGGCCGAGCGACAGGGCGCCCGCCGAGATCTCCTGGCCGACATGCCGGATCGCGACGAACGCCGACGCCCACAGCACCACCGTCACCGCGGCCGCGCCGGCGGCGAGCGCACCCTGTTTCCTCATACGTGTGGAACGTCCTCGAAGCCCATGATGTGAGGCTAGGTGTCACTCGCTTCGGCGCTGGCCGAACTACGCGGCGCCGGCAGCGCGAACGGTACGACGAATGCCGCCAGCAGCACCGGGACCGTCAACGCCGCCACGAGGACGGCCATCGTGAACCACACCGACCCGAGCGCGAACCCGGCGTACACCGCGATCGCGGAGACCTCCGCGAACAGCCCGGACACCGACGTCACGGTCGCCCGCGCCGGGCCGGTGATCGCGTCCTGCAACCGCGACTCGGACACCACGATGACCAGCTGCATCACGCCGTACCCGAGCGCGATCGGCAGGAAGCCCCAGGCCGATCCGCTCAGCGCACCGGCCGCGATCAGCACCGCCGTCGCGACCATCCCCGCCGCAAAGGTTGCTGCTGGCAACTTGTAGGCCGGGCCGGCGAGCGCACCGCCGATCGCCTGCGCGGCGACGGTTCCGGCGATCAGCAGCGGGATCACCCCGGTCGCCGCGCCGGTCTCGCGGGCGAGCAGCGGGAAGTACTCGTCGAACGCCAGGAACCCGCCCAGCAGCGCGACCAGAAGCACCGCCCGCCGCACCAGCCGACGGGTCAGCACCTCGGCCACGCCGGACTTCAACATGGCCAGGTAAGCCGCGAAGGCCGCCCGGGCACCGGGATCGTCCGACTCCCTCGCGGCCTCGACCGCGCGCGCCTCGGGCAACGACCACGCGACGACGGCCTGCGCCAGGCAGCTCAGCACGCTCACCACCCCGGCCAGCACGTAGCCGCCGAGCTCGAACAGCGGAGTCGCCAGCGCGGTCGCGGCCAGGTTCATCACGAACGACGCCGAGCGCGCGCGGCCGAGCAGCGCCGGGAAGCGCTCGGTCCGGTCCCGCGCCGCGAGCTCGTCGTACACGAACGCCTCGTAGGTGCCCGAGATCAGCGCGGACGACGTACCCCAGAGCACGAAGCCGAGCGCGAACCCGGCGTACGACGGCACGGTGATCCACGCCGCGTAGCCGGCGGCGCCGAGCAGGGCGCCGAGGATCAGCAGCTTGCGCCGCGAGTACGTGTCGGCCCAGGCACCGGACGGCACCTCGAGCACGAACCCGGTCGCCGACCAGATCACGAACAGCGTCGAGATCTGGGCAGCCGACAGGCCGTGATCGGCGAACAGCAGCTGGTACAGCGGGTAGAGCGGGATGAAGTCCTGCAACGCCTCGAAGGCGATGATCCGGAGCGACAACCCTCGGTCGGTGCGTCAACGTGGGGGGCTCATAGATCCGAAGATACGGCAAAAATGGCGCGCGGAGCACCCGAATTGTCCGCCAGAGTAGAGCGATGGGAGACGTCAGCGAACGATTCTGGGCGAAGCTGCCGGAAGGCAGCCGGGACGCCCTCGTCGACGGGTTGAGCCAGTCCGAGCTGCAGTCCGTCCTGCTGGACGTGACGCGCGAGCGTGCCGCAAAGGTCACGCCGGCGCGGCTTCTGCAGCGTTGGCAGCAGGACCGGTTCGTGCGACCGTCCAGTATCGATCCGCGGGAGCTGGTCAAGACCCAGCAGCGGCTGTGGGACCTGCTGCCGGAGAAGTTCGATGGTGTGCAGCTGTCTCCCGTCACCCCGCTCGGCACGTGCTCGGCCGTCGCGACGATCAACCAGCACCAGGTGGTCAGCACGATCCGCGGCACCGAGGTCGCCAGCGATCCGACCAACGAGCTGGCGGTCGAGGCCGCCGTACGGCGTCGTGCCGGGCAGGACCGCGTCCACCTGGCGGCCTGTCAGCGGGTGGTGCGCGCGCAGGCGTTCGACGGTCCGGGGATGTCGGCGCACTTCGAGCTGTTCGTGCTGGTGTCGAGCGCGCGGGACACCGGGTCGTGCCGCACCGAGGCGGAGCTGCTGATCGACCACCTGCGTTTCTGGCACGCCGTGCTGGGTGAGAAGGCCGAGCTCACGTTCACCGCGTTCACGGAGTCCGCGCTCCGCGACCGGATCGAGGACACCGTCCGCCCGGCCCTCGGAGTCGCGTTCACCGAGGACGCCGAGCGGACGAAGAGCGCGAGCTACTACGCCGGCACGGGTCTCGGTATCGACCGCGGCGGCGAGGGGCTGGGCGACGGCGGTTTCACCACGTGGACCGCCGACCTGCTCGGCGACGCGAAGGAACGCTGCCTGACGTCCTGTATCTCCACCGAGCGGTTGACCGTCATCGGAGCTTGAGCAGGCCCGCGTCGGTCGGGCGGAAGCCGCAGGCGTCCTCGTAGAAGGGCTTGAGGTGCGGCTCGTAGTCGACGTGCAGCCATTCGCACCCGGCCTGACGAGCTTCCTCGGCCGCGGTCAGCACGAGCTGCTTGCCGATGCCCTGCCGGCCGTGGTCGGGGTGGACGGCGGTGTCCAGCACGAACGCGTGCGCGCCGCCGTCCCAGCACACCTGCACGAACCCGACCAACTGATCGTTGCTGAAAGCCCCTACCCAGGTCAGCGCCCACCGCTCCAGCTGCGCGCCCCACGGCTGCACGTTCAGTGCGCTCTCGAACGCGGCCGCATGCAGCGCGGACAGCTCGCGATCGTCGACCGGGAACCGTACGACGTACCTCACAGCATCCCCACCGCGGCTTCGAGGCGGGCGTTCCACTCGGCGCCCGAACCGTCCGGCAGGTCGGACAGGCTCAGATATCCCTGGACAGCGGCCGAAGGCAGCACAGCGCGCAGGCCGGTCAGGTCACCGTAGGCAGCAATCGCCTCGGGCCACCTGGCCGGCTCCACCGACGAGACCAAGAACCACGCCAGATCGAGCACACCCGGCGCCGCCGACACGTCCTCCCAGTCGAGGAGCGCGACCACACCGTCCGGCCCGGTCCGCATGTTCGGCGCCGACGCATCGCCGTGCGCCAACGTCGGCTCGCCCGCCCAGGCCACCTCGGCCTCCGCGTCGAGCACCCTTCCGACCATGCGCTCGCCGAACGCCCGCACCGGCCGGGACAGATCTGATCGTTTCGCCAACGCCGGCCAGGTGCGGTCGTACAGCTCGGCCACCAACGCATCACCGGCACCGGGCTGGCGCAGCCAGGCCCACTCGTTGTGCGCTCGCCCTCTCCACCGGTCGTGCAGCTCGCGCAGAGTCCGCGCACCGGCCTCCGGCTCCGCGCCAGGCGACCAGCCGGACAGATCCTCCAGTTCCAGGCGCGTTCCGTCCGGGCCGGACTCGGCCAGGTAGCACTCGGGCACGCGGACGCCGACGACCGGCGCGACCTCCTGGTAGAACCGCACCTCGTTCTCGAACATCTTCAGCGCGGCCGGGATCGAGCCAGGCGCGGCGGGCTCCCGGCGCTTCACGTAGTTCGGCACCAGGCCAGGCTAGGGACCCGGGCCCGCCGGACGTGACTGATTTTTCTAGGCGACCAGCGTGTACGCCGTGGCGGGGGCCGAGTAGGCGCGCGGACCGGACGGGATGCGCTGCGCGCCGCGGTCCTCGACCCGGATCGCAGCGGTCTGCAGCCGGATCGGCAGCGTCGACCGGACCGCGGTGGTCAGGTCGAACTGGACCTCGGACAGCAGATCGGACAGCTCCAGCCCGAGCGCCCGGCAGATCGCGGCGAGGATCTCCGAGGACGGCTCCTTGCGGCCGCGCTCGATCTCGGACAGGTACGGCACCGACACCTGGGCCAGCTCGGCGAGCTCACGCAGGGTGATTCCCCGCTCGTGCCGCAGCCGGCGGAACACGTTCCCGATCACCTGGCGTAGCAACACGTCTGGCCCTCCTCGCGTCCGGATCTCCTGTACCGAGTGTGCCACCCCGCGCAGGTCCCCCGCCCCGAATCTGCCCTGAGCAGACTTTCTGCCCTGCGCAGAATCGCCGGTCCGCCCGGCCGGTCAGTGGGCCTCGGCGATGGCCTGCGCCAGGTCGGCGATGAGGTCTTCCGGGTCCTCGAGGCCGAGGCTGAGCCGGAGCAGACCGTCCGACGGTTTGGCGTCCTCCGCCACCAGGCGGTGGGTGAGCGCGGCGGGGTGCTGGATCAGCGTGTCCACACCGCCGAGCGAAACCGCGTGGGTGATGAGCTTCAGCCCGCTCGCCACCCGTGAAGCGGCTGCGTACCCGCCGCTGAGCGTGAACGCGAGTACCGCGCCCGGTCCCGCTTGCTGCCGGCCGATCAGGCCGGACGGGTCGGTCAGTCCCGGGTAGTGGACCCGCTCGACCGCGGGCTGTGCGGAGAGCCAGT
Organism: Kribbella sp. NPDC003557; assembly: GCF_040610805.1. NCBI lineage: Bacteria > Bacillati > Actinomycetota > Actinomycetes > Propionibacteriales > Kribbellaceae > Kribbella > Kribbella sp. NPDC003557. Next base: position 34,155 of record NZ_JBEXMY010000012.1, on the reverse strand, counting down.
CCGCGACCTTGATCGCGGTCGCCTGCTGCGCCCGTACTCGAACCGGCAGCGTCTGCAGTCCCCTGTGCAGTTCGTACGCCGCCAACGGGTGCAGCAGGCCACCTGTTACAGCGCGGATCTGCCGGAGCCGGCTGATCCACTCCACGCCGGCCGCGACGACGCCTCCCATGACGTCGCCGTGACCGCCGAGGTACTTGGTTGCCGAGTGCAACACCAGGCTCGCCCCGTGCCGGGCCGGCTGCTGCAGCACCGGCGTCGCGAACGTGTTGTCCACCAGGACCGGTACGTCGCCCGCGGCCGCGGCGACCGACGCGATGTCGACGAGGTCGACGGTCGGGTTCGCCGGCGTCTCGACGATCACCAGGCCGGTGTCCGGGCGGATCGCGGCGGCGACCCCGGCAGGTTCGGCGTAGGTGACAGTTGTCCCCAGGAGGCCTGTGGACAACAGGTGGTCGGTGCCGCCGTACAGCGGGCGTACGGCGACCACGTGCGGGCGGCCTCCGGCGACGCTCGCGAGCAGGCACGCGGTGAGCGCGGCCATGCCGGACCCGAACGCGACCGCGCCATCGGTCTGCTCGAGCTCGGCCAGCGCGTCCTCGAACCGCGCGACGGTCGGATTCCACAGGCGCTGGTAGACGAGGCTCCCGCCGTCGGGCCCGCGGCCCTGCGCGAGCTCGTCGTACGACGCTCCGCCGGCGCCGACACCGGGGAGCGGGTAGGTGGTGGACAGGTCGATCGGGGGGACGTGGACGCCGAGGGCGGCCAGGTCGTCGCGGCCGGCGTGCACCGACCGGGTGTCGAGCTGGGTCATCACTGCCTCCTCACCGTGGTTGTGGAGGAGGATGGAATCTTCTGCGCACAAGCCGCAAGAGTTCCGAAGAAAATTCGTCCACAGGCTCATCCACACGCTGTGGATTCTGTGGATGACCTCTACAGTGATGGCATGCCGAAGGATCGTCGGAGCCCGGGACCGGCTCCGCGGACTGCGCCCGGCACCGGCCCGGACGGGCTCGACGAGGTGGACCGGACCCTCGTCGGTCTGCTCACCGCGGACGGCCGGATGCCGAACAACGCGCTCGCCGAGGCGGCGGGGATCGCACCGTCGACCTGCCTGACCCGGGTCCGGTCGCTGCGCGAGCGCGGCGTGATCCGCGGGTTCCACGCCGACGTCGACCTGGCCGCGCTGGGTCAGCCGCTGCAGGCGCTGATCGCGATCCGCATCGGGGCACACTCCCGCGACGAGATCGACCGCTTCCGCACGAAGGTGCCGGGCCTACCGGGCGTGCTCTCGCTGTTCCACGTCAGCGGCGCCAACGACTATCTGCTGCACGTGTCCGCCGCCACGCCCGACGCGCTACGGGAGTTCGTCCTCGACCACCTGACAGCGGATCCGGCGGTCAGCCACGCGGAAACCAGCCTGATCTTCGAGCACGTCCGCGGAGGCGCGGACGTGCATCACCCACCAACCTCCCGGACGCCGGCCGGCTGACGCTCACGCGACCCTGTGATCGGGGCGTTGGAGCGGGTTGGTGGGTGGTGCGTGTCCGCGACTCAGCGCGGCTTCAGGCCCCAGGCTTCGGCGAGCAGCTGGAACGAGCGGCGGCGTTCGGCCGGGTTGTGGATGTTCGTGGTGATGATCAGCTCGTCGGCACCGGCTGAGTTGGCTCGACGAAGGAGGTCGGCGGCCACCTGGTCGGGCGTGCCGACGGACACCAGCCCGGCCCACTCCTCGACAGCGGCCTCTTCCGCGTCCGACCACGGGTAGGCCTCGGCCTCTTCCGGGGACGGGAGCGGACCCGGCCGGCCGGAGCGGAGCCGGAGCATGGACAGCGCGTTGGCACGGGCTAGCTGCTGCGCGCGCTCCTCGGTCTCGGCGACGATCGCGGCGAGCGCCAGGATCGCGTGCGGGCCACTGTCGTGCTCGAAGCGCTGGAAGTTCGTCTTGTACGCCGAGATCACGCCGGCCGGGTCGAGCGTCCCGAAGTGGCCCGCGTACGCGAACCCGGTGCCGAGCGCGGCGGCCGCCTGACCGCCGTACGTGCTGGAGCCGAGGATCCACACCGGCGGCAGCGGTACGTCGTCCGGCTGGGCGCTGATCGGCTCGAACGGGTGCCCCGCCGGGAATCCCTCGGCGTACGCGCGGAGCTCGGCGTACTGCTCGGTGAAGTCGTCGGCGCCGAGCGCCTCGCGGCTGCGGCGCAGGGCGAGCGCCGTGCGCTGGTCGGTGCCCGGGGCGCGGCCGATGCCGAGGTCGATGCGGTCCGGGTACAGCCCGCCGAGGACGCGGAACGTCTCGGCGACCTTGAGCGGTGAGTGGTTCGGCAGCATGATGCCGCCGGATCCGACCCGGATCGTCGACGTCGCGGCCGCGACCGCCGCGATCATCACCTCGGGAGTCGAGCTCGCCACGCTCGGGATGTTGTGGTGCTCGGCCAGCCAGTACCGGTGATAGCCGGCCGCCTCCGCGGTGCGGGCCAGTTCCAGCGTCTCGTGCAACGCCTGCGACGGCCGCGTACCTGTCGGTACCGGCGAGAGGTCGAGCACGGACAGGGGCATCGCTTCAGCACTCACGTTCAACTGCCAACCAAGGGCAGCGGCCACCTATTCCGGGTACGGCGTGTCGGCGCGAGCGTCGCGCAGACAGCGGGCCCACCAGGCGAGCTGACGGAGCAGCGCGGCCGCGGCGGCGGAGGTGCTCGGATCGACAGGCTCGCCGTCGGCGCCGAAGTCCTCCTCGCGGAAGCCGAGGCTGTCGCGGACCGTCACCGCGTGCAGCTCACCGAAGACGAGCCGGAGCTGCTCGGCGGCCCGCAGTCCGCCCGAGCGTCCGCCGTACACCACGAAGCCGACCGGCTTCGCGTACCAGGGCCGGCGGACGGCGTCGATCGCGGTCTTCACATCGCCCGGATACGCGTGGTTGTACTCCGCGGTGACGATCATCACCGCGTCCGCGTCCTCGATCCGCGCGGGCAGCTCGGTGAGCGGCAGCACGCTCAGGTCGATCAGGTCCAGCTTGAACTCGTCGGACCGGTCGACCTCCCGCGCGAACCACCGCGTGACCGCCGTCCCGAACCGGCCCACCTCGAGATTGCGTGTCAGCACGACGAGCCGCAGCGGATGAACAGTCACGTCGAACGACGCTAATACCTCAACAAGACTTGAGGTCAAGCCGTCTCAGCCCACAGTCCCGGAACAGCACTTCAGGAAATGCCGGGAACGGGATAAACTCAAGGATTTGTGGCTGCCGCCGGGAGAATTCCAGAAATGCGGCCTGAAAACCAACGGGACGTATTTTAGCACGAAGGACAGGAATTGCCGAATCCAGTCGATGCCGAACAGGCACACCTGACCACTTTCTACGCCGCGCTGGACGCCGAGCGCGCGCGGACCGAGGCCCGCACCGACGACGAGCAACTCGTCCGTACCCGCAACGCGCAGGCGCTGCACCAGCGCGACGGCCGGATCCGTGACCTCAAGCTCCGGCAGGCGCGCCTGAACGCCGCCGAGGAGGGCCTGTACTTCGGCCGCCTGGACACCGCCGACGGCGAGGTCCTGCACCTCGGCCGGATCGGGCTGCACGACGACGACTACGAGCCGCTGCTGGTCGACTGGCGCGCGCCGGCGGCGCGGCCGTTCTACATCGCGACCGCGGTGGCCAACCACGGCATCGTCCGCCGCCGGCACATCCAGACCCGCCTGCGCCGTGTGGTCGACGTCCAGGACGAGCAGCTCGACCTCGGCCGGGAGGCCGCCGACGCGTCGAAGCCCGGGACCGGCGTGATCGGCGAGGCCGTGCTGATGAAGGCGCTGGAGGCCCGCCGGACCGGCCGGATGGAGTCGATCGTCCAGACCATCCAGGCCGACCAGGACCGGATCATCCGCTCCGAACTGCCCGGAATCCTGGTCGTCCAGGGCGGCCCCGGCACCGGGAAGACCGCCATCGCGCTGCACCGCGCGGCATTTCTGCTGTACACCCACCGCGAACAACTGGAAAAGCGCGGAATTCTCGTCGTCGGCCCGAATGCGGCGTTCCTGCGGTTCATCGGCCAGGTGCTGCCGTCACTCGGTGAGGACGGCGTCCGGCTGGTCACGATCGCCGAATTGTTCCCGGGCGTGACCGCGACCCGCCCGGAGTCCCCGGAGAGCGCCGAGGTCAAGGGCCGCACGGTGATGGCCGACGTGATCGCGCGGGCGGTCGCCGACCGGCAGTGGATCCCGGAGCGCCCGGTCCGGGTGACCGTCGAGCGCACCGAGCTGACCCTCGACCCGTCGGTGTGCGAGGCGGTGCACGCCCGCGTACGCAACCGGAACCTCACCCACAACCAGGCGCGGCCGTTCGTGCTGAAGGAGTTCACCGACCACCTCACCCAGCAGTACGCGGACCTGATCGGCACGGACCCGCTCGACGGCGAGCAGTTGCTCGACGAGTACGACCTGGCCGAACTGCGCAACGAGGTGCTCGCCGAACCCGCCGTCCAGGCGCTGCTCGAGCGGCTCTGGCCGTTGCTCAGTCCGCAGCGGCTGCTCGAGGACCTGTACGGCGACGAGGACCTGCTGGCGTCGGCGGCGCCGCAGCTGTCCGTGCTGGATCGCGAACACCTGCTGCGGTACGGCGACGACTGGAGCCCTTCCGACGTACCGCTGCTCGACGAGGCGGCGGAGCTGCTCGGTGACGACGGATCCGAGGCGGCGCGCGAGCGGGCCGCGCGGGCGCGCGCGATCGCCTACGCGCAAGGCGCGCTGGACGTGCTCTCGGGGTCGGGCTCGACCGACTTCGACGAGGACGACGACGCGGAGATCCTGACCGCCAAGGATATCCTCGACGCCGAGGCCCTCGCCGAGCGGTACGAGGCGGACGACGACCGGACGCTCGCCGACCGCGCGGCGGCGGACCGGCGCTGGACGTACGGGCATGTGATCGTCGACGAGGCGCAGGAGTTGTCGCCGATGGCGTGGCGGGCGATCGCGCGGCGGTGCCCGCTGCGGTCGATGACCGTGGTCGGCGACGTCGCCCAGACGAGCTCGATCGGCGGCGGTACGACGTGGTCGTCCGCGCTCGGCGAGACGTTCGGCGACCGTTGGCGGCTGGCCGAGCTGACGCTGAACTACCGCACCCCGGCCGAGGTGATGGAGCTCGCGCAGGCCGTCCTGCTCGCGGTCGATCCCTCGGCCCGGGCGCCGCAGTCGGTCCGCTCCACCGGCGTCCGGCCGTGGCACGTCGACGTACCGGCGGCCGAGCAGGCGCTGTACGTCTACAAGATGGCGGCCGAGGAGACGGCGTACGGCGAGGTCGGCGTGATCACGTCGCGCAGCCGGCTCGAGCTGATCCAGGAGGCGGTCGACGGCCTGTCCGGCGTCACGGTCCTCACCGCCCGCGAAGCCAAGGGCCTCGAGTTCGACTCGGTCCTCGTCGTCGACCCCGACGGCATCGTGATCGAGTCGCCCCGTGGCCTCCGCGACCTGTACGTCGCCCTCACCCGCTGCACGCAACGGCTCGGCGTCGTCGGGGCGCTACCCGACGTACTCGAGGACTCGCCGGCCTGGGACATTCGCGGCTGACGGTCTGGCCGGTACCGGTCTAGCGGCCTACCGTCGAAAGATGAAGAAGCCGCTTCGGTGTCGGCTCCACCTGCACACGTGGAAGACCGAGCACAACGAGGAAGGTCAGCGCTACCAGCGCTGTCTCGGCTGCGGGACGACGCGCGACAAGCTGTCGCTGAACGACTACGGCTTCGGGAGCTAGTGGTCCGCGCAGCACGTCTGCTGAGGCTGGAGTTCGAAGGGGGATGAGGACGTCGCCGACCGGCCGCCTGGAGGACCAGGCGGCCGTCGCGACGAACGGGGTCAGCGGGCGCGGCCCTCGCGGAGGGCGGCGATCGACTTCTCGATCCGGCGGTCGCGGGTCGCGTCGGTCTTCGCCGATGTGACCTGCAGGGTGTGCCACTGGCGATTGCTGTAGCTGAGGGTGTCCCAGAAAGCCTTGGCTTCGGGATCCGCGGCGAGGGCGGTGGCCAGGGGTTCGGGGATGTCGAGTTCGCGCGGCGCGGTGTCGAGTTCGACGTCGACCTCCAGCACGTCGCCGGCCGTGACGCCGGCCTCGGTACGGCGGTCCGCGCTGAAGCCGAGCAGGTACCGCCCGCCCATCCGCGCGATCGACGTACGGAACGTGTAGCCGTTGACCGTGACACTGACCTTCGGCCGGCCGCCCCCGCCGAGCGCCTCGACGACGCTGTCGGGCACCTCGAACCCGGCGGTGTTCTTACCGGTGGCCAGCAGTTCGGCGGTGAACTTCATCCACCCATCATCCGGATCCGGCAGGTCATGTCGAGATCCGGCGGGCGACTCCGACGTACCGGCGTCAGCGTCAGGCGGAAGGGACGATCGTGATTCTGAACAGCATGTTGCTCGGCAGTACGGACGCCGAGCGGTTGAAGGCGTGGTACCGCGAGGGGTTCCGGGCGGAGGTCGACGGCTACGGGAATCTGGACCTGGGCGGGTTCGGTCTGGTGATCGAGCAGCGCGACGACGTCGCGACGACGACCCCCGAGCCCGGCCGGCACATCGTGAACTTCGCGGTGGACGACATCGAGGCCGCGGCCGCACACCTGCGGACACTCGGCGTCGAATGGCTGGTACCACCGGAGGACCGCGGCATCGGCTGGTTCGCCACCCTCGTCGACCCGGACGGCAACTACGTCCAACTCATCCAGATGAAACCCGAGTACTACGCACAGAAATGAAAAACGTTCGCACCGGACCTTGGGGGATCCGGTGCGAACGGTGGTGTTTTTGTCAGGCGCATTTGCAGGGGAGAAAAAGGCGGCAAGCGAGGGGCAGAGCGCCCACGCTCGCTTGCCGCCGAATCACCGGTGCCTTTGGTTGGTCGAGGTGAGGCGACTCGACCTGGCGTCGTTCCGCGTGGGTTGTCTGGTGAGTTCGGAACGGCGAAAGGTACCGGAGGCTCTCAGCGGGGTGCTACGTCCCACATGCGCTCGCCGGGCAGGGGGTCGGGGAGCTTGTCGACGGTCGGCATCGGGTCGTTCGTGACCCGGAGACCGGCGAATCGACGGCTCATGGCGTCTGCATACCGCTCGGCCAACGCCGGCTCGGCGTTGTAGTCGGCGATCACGTGCTCACCGAACCAGACACGCACGCGTCGGCGCTCAACGGTCTGGGTGGCGGTGGCGGTTGTCACTGGTCCTCCTGGCTGTTACTTCGAGGGTGGACGGCCTGGAAAACGCGGGCGAGCGCGGTGCCGGTGCGCCGTGTTGTGTTCACCGTCACGTCAGATCCAACGGAGGACGCCGAGCCGAGGTCACGCCCGAATCCGGATTTTCTGGCCGGCCGGCAAAACTTTTTCGGACCCCTCAGGACCCATTTCTTTCGCCCGTCTGTTCGATTACCCGAACGGGCCGCGCACGGACACCCCGCCGTCCAGCACGAGCTGCTGCCCGGTCACGTACGACGCCGCGTCGGACGCCAGGTAGACCACCGCCCGGGCCACCTCGTCGGACCGCCCGAACCGGCCGACCGGGATCTCCTCGACCACGTCGGCGGCGACCACTCCGTTGGCGACCGCGGTCGCGATCGCGCCGGCCGCGGCGACGTTCATCCGGATCCCGTCCCGCGCGTACTCGGCCGCGACCGTACGGGCCAGGCTGAGGATGCCGGCCTTCATCACGCCGTACGCCGCCTGCTCGGGCGCGGCCATGAAGCCGGTCACCGATCCGACGCTGACGATCGCCCCGCCGGTGCCCTGCGCGAGGAAGACCCGGAGCGCGGCCCGGACCGCGCGCGCGACGTACCGGAGGTTGACCTCGTAGATCGTGTCCCAGTCCTCGTCGGCCATCTCGTGCAGCTTGACCGCGGGCACGAACGCGACCTGGCCGCCGACGACGGTGACGAGGACGTCGAGCCCGCCGAGCCGGTCCGCCGCACCCGCGACCATCGCCTCGATATCGGCCGCCGAGCGGACGTCACCGGAGATCGGGTACGCCGTACCGCCGTGCGTGCGCACCGCTTGCGCGGCCTCGTCGGCGCGGGCCGGATCCAGGTCCGCGACCACCACCGCGGCACCTTCGTTGCCCAGGGCCTCGGTTGTCGCGCGGCCGATCCCGCCACCGCCGCCACCGATCACCAGCACGCGTTTCCCGTTCAGCTGCATGGCCGGAGCGTAGATCACCGGCGTCACGAGATTCACAGGGTTTCCTCAGGAAAGACACGCCGAAGCTGTCGGAACGGCTCCGTAGGCTGGGAGACGTGACCATCGAAGACGCTCGCACCAGGCCGCTGACGGACGGATCCCAGGAGGCCGGATCCGGGGACGGGCCGGTCGTGGCGAACGCACTCGTGGTGCCCGAGCGGGTGATCGGCGGTGTCGTCCCGTCGCCTGTCCGGCCGGGACCGGCCGGGATCGTGGCCGTCCAGACCGAGCAGCTGATCAGCGACGTCAGCACGGCGCTGCGACTGCTCGACGCGCTGGAGCGCGTCCGCGGGCACGCGCATCCGTTGATCATGGGCCTGCAGGAAGCGGTCGGGATCACGATGCCGGCCGCGCTCGTCCTGAGCGCGATCGCGAACGGTTGCGCGACGATCGCCGAGGTCGCCCAGCAGGTCGGCATCACCGCCGGGGAGGCCGAGCTCGCGATCGCCGACCTCGAGACACTCGGCATGGCCAGGACCACTCCGGCCCTCGGCGTCACGGGGCTCGGCCAGGCGCGGCTCTCGCAGCTCGACGGCCTCACGGTGCGCGTGCTCGACGTGGTCACCGGCATCCTCGGCCCGACCGACGCCGCCCACCTGGCCCGCCTGCTGCACACCGTCGCCGACGGGCTCCAATCAGCCTCCGTGGCCGCGGCCGTCAGCGACTCGCGCCCGCAGGTCGCCCACAACTGACCTGCACGCCGCCGCCCCTAGCGGCCAATCCACTCGTGTGGTTGTGTCGAGAACGGGACGGCGGTGCCGACGTACCTGATGTCGAGTGAGCCAGGAGGCATCAGCATGTTGCAGGACAGCAAGGCGTTCAGTGGGTTCTCGGTGGATGATGTGCCGCGGGCCAAGGAGTTCTACGAGCAGACGCTGGGGATCGGCGTCGACGAGGAGAACGGGATGTTGCGCCTGCGGATCGCGGGCGGGACCCCGATCCTCGTGTACCCGAAGGCGAACCACGTGCCGGCGGAATACACCACGGTGAACTTCCCGGTCGCCGACGTCGAGGCCACGGTGCGTGAGTTGACCGCGCGCGGCGTGACCTTCGAGAAGTACAACGACGAGCAGGACGAGCTCGGGATCTATCGAGGGCAGGGCCCGTTGATCGCCTGGTTCAAGGACCCGGCCGGCAACGTGCTCTCGATCATTCAGGAGTGAGGCACATGGTCGTCGTACTGCCCTAGGCGGCCCTTGTAGCGCTGGCCGTTCAGGTACGGCCAGGCGTAGGCGGTGCAGCCATGCAGGCCAAGGGTCTGTTGCTGCATGACCGGTGCCGGCCGGCCGGGGCCCGGGCAGAGCTCGTGGCCGCGGCCGAGCCGGTGGCCGGTCTCGTGGTTGATCATGTACTGCCGGTACGTCGTCAGCGCCGCGCCGTACTTCGGTACGCCGTGAACCCATCGCGCGACGTTGAGCACGACCCGGTTCCCGATCCGGCAGCTCGTGTACCGGTCCGGCGCGGCGCCGCAGATGACGTCCCGCGTCCCGGGCGTCACCAGCATCAGTGTGAAGTCCGGACTCGTCCCCGGTCCGACCTGCTGGAACCGCCACAGCCCGTGCGACGCCCACCCCTGGGCGCCGCCGTACGTCGCCCGCACGAACCGCGCGAGCGCGGCACGGTCGATCCCGGCGATGCCGCCCTCGACCGCGATCTGGAAGCGCATCAGCCGGCCGGCGCTGCCGATCACCGCGGTGTCCCCGGGCAGTACGGCGTACGACCGCGTGCCGTCGACCGGGTACGTGATCACCTCCGCGGGTCGCACCGCCGGCCGTTGCGTGACGACGGATCGTGCCGGTGCCCGCTCAGGCTGTGGCGACTGGGCGGACGCCGGGACGACCCCGCGCTCCGGATACCCGTGCCGGGCGAACGGACTGGCGGGTAGCTGGCACAACGCACCGATCCCGGCCACGACCGCGACCGTGAACCCGATCGTCCTGACAGCACTGCGACGGCGCATCCGGTGAGCTCCTCACAACCACGCCCCGGGCGGGCGTGTCCTCACTCTCTTCTTGCCACTGTGCCCCGAAACCCTTCTCCGTCCACAGGTGGAGGCCCGATTTCCACCTGCTGTTTCTGATACGACCGTGTTATTGGGGTACGGCGGCTGCGCCGCGGCTCACGGCCGACGTGAACCGCGACGGACTGCTGACCCGCGCGGACGACGCCGGCAAGTCGGCCTGGACCGACAGCCGCGGAGCGGTCTTCCTGCCCAACCTGGACGACGACGAGCGCCGCTGCACGGTCGACCCGGCGGACCTCGACGCACCCGGCCGTGCGGTCGACGACAAGCTCGCCGCCTGCACCGACGCCGCCGACGACCGGATCAACGGTCCGCGCGACGCGGCCGACCTCGCCCCGCTGACGATCGATGCCCAGCGCAACCTTTCACGCGACGCGACCGGCGCCGTCACGATCACCCCGGCCGGCAAGGCCCGCGTGTTCGCGAACGGCCGCCCGGTCGGCGCGTTGACCGCGACAGAGCTCCGGCAGGGCGTGCGACTGCAACTCGAAGGCCGCGACATCGTCCGTGATCCGAAGCAGTGGAACGGTCAGATCACGGTCACGCTCTCCGTGACCGACCATGGCCGGACCAGCACCGACCAGGTCCGGATGCGGGTCGCACCGCTGATGCTGCAGAACGACCTCCAGCGCGCCCAGACCGTCCTGGCCGGCCGACCCGCCGAGGGCGACGGCTGGTGGGGCGGCGACGCGCCGTACCAGGACGGTGTACCGGGCGAGTGGGAGCAGTTCGCCTCGACGTTGCGCAAGGCAACCGATGTGCGGTTCGTCCGGGGCACGCCGGACGGCTGGAAGGACCTGTGGTTGCAGGACACCTTCGAGCCCGCGACCGCGAGCATGCCGGCCGTCGGCGGTCCGCACACGATGCGCATCCTGATCCGCTCGGGCAACGTCTGGGACTTCGGCGGCACCGCGACCCCGCGCCCGGCCGGCCGGTTGCTGTACCGCGACCTGCGCGGACCGGATATCGGCATCGTCCAGGAACTCGCCGCCAACGCCTCCCCCGGCCTCGACGACCTGCTGAACATGGGCGGCAACCTCGAGTCGCTCCCGCCGTACGCCGGGTACCCGCACGGACGGATCGTGTACGGCTCGGGCGAGCGACGCCCCGACGCCGGGTTCATCACGATGGTGACGGGTCAGGGGTACCAGCCGCCGGTCGTGATCGACACGTCCTGGCTGATGGTCGGGCACGCGGACGAGACGACACACGTGGTCCGCGCGAACAACGCCCGCGGCTGGACACTCGCGGTCGCCGACCCGCGGCTCGCCGTACGGCTGTTGCGCGACGTGCAGCGCCACGGCGGCGGCGGTCAGCGGCTGTTCGCGGACACCAACGCGAAGCACAAGCCGACGGTCGACGACGTGCTGCGCACCGGCCTGCCCGGCAACGAGGCCGCGGCGCGGCACATCGACGACCAGCTGAAGATCCTGCTGGCGGCGACCGGTCTGCGCGCCGACGAGCTGGTCCGGCTGCCGGTGTTCTTCGAGAAGGTGCCCGGCTACAGGTTGCTCAAGGCCATGACTCCGGGGCTGGTGAACGGGCTCTCGATCACCGACCGCGAGTTCGCCGCGCCCGCTCCGCACGGGCCGCGGCTGCAGGGCCGGGACGTCCTCCGGCAGTCGGCGGAACGTGCGCTCGGGCGCAACGGCGTCCGGGTGCACTGGGTCGAGGACTTCTTCTGGGCGCACCTCGGCGGCGGCGAGGTGCACTGCGCGACCAACGCGCTCCGCGACACCCGCGGCGCTACGCCCTGGTGGTCCGGAAGCGGAGGGTCGGGAAACTCGACTCGCTGAAGCCGAGTCCGCGGTAGAGGTCGATGCCGTCGTCGGTCGCGTGCAGTTCGACCTGGCCGACGCCGGTCTCGTCCTGGAACCACTCCATCAGCGCGACCACGCAGGCCCGCGCCAGACCGCGGCGGCGGAAGTCCGGGTGGGTGCTGACGTTGTACAGGTGGCCGCGGAGCGTGGTCCTGTCCCGCGGGCCCGGCGGGTGCACGTACACGTTGCCCGCAGCACCGGCGACCACACCGGCGCCCGGGTCGTCGACGACGAACGCCGCGAACGTGTCCGGCGAGGCCAACTGGTCGGCGAACCAGTCGCGCGCCGTGCGCCGCCAGGGTGCGTCCGGCCCGCCGGTGTCGTTGCCCATCGCGGCGAGCATCAGTCCGCGCAGGTGGACCAGCGACTCCGCATCGTCGGGCTTCGCCCGTCGTACCTGAATGTCGGTCACTTGATCGATCATGCCAACTTTTTGCCGCGTCAGTGAATCGTAGAGGGCATGGCCCCGAGCAGAGCGTCGCGCGCACGCCGGACCACGTCGCGGCGCCGGTCCGCGTTCGCGGCGCTGACGATCGCGGTGCTCGGTGTCCTGCTGCCCGGCACGGCGTACCTCGTCGCCCGGCGGACCAAGCTCGGCGCGACGCTGATCGCGCTCAGCCTCGCGCTGTACGGCGGCGCGGCGTACGTCGGTCTGCGGAAACGGGACGCGGTGATCGGGTGGGCGCTGGACCCCGGGCTGCTGCTCTGGATGATCGTCGGGCTGGTCGCGGTCGCGGTCACCTGGATCGTCGTGCTGGTCACGTCGTACAAGATGCTCCGCCCGCTCACCGCCGGGCCGGGGTCCCGGCTGCTCGGTGCCCTGGTCGTGGGCGTGGTCTGCTTCGCGCTGACGGTGAGTTCGGCCACCGGCGCGCAGACGCTGATGGCGCAACGGGGCCTGGTGAAGAAGGTGTTCGGTGAGACCAAGAGCCAGACGCGGCCGACCATCATCGCGAAGAAGGACATCTGGCAACAGTTGCCACGGCTGAACATCCTGCTGCTCGGTGCGGATGACGGCGAGGGCCGCGGCGGGACTCGGACCGACACCGTGATGGTTGCGAGTATCGACACAAGGACCGGCAACACCTCGCTGATCTCGCTGACCCGGAACTTCATGCGGATGCCGTTCCCGGAGGACTCGCCGCTGCACAAGATCTACCCGACCGGGTTCTGGGACCCGAACGGCCCGAAGGAGCAGTCGGAGTTCTACCTGGACGCCATGTACCGCAACATCCCGAGGCTGCATCCCGGCGTCCTCGGCCCCTCGGACAACGAGGGCGCGGACATCCTCAAGGTGTCGGTCGGCGAGGCGCTGGGGCTGCAGATCCACTACTACGTGCAGATCAACCTGGCCGGCTTCGCGCAGCTGGTCGAGGCGCTCGGCGGGATCACCGTGAACATCAACTACCCGGTTCCGGTCGGCGGCAACGACGACCGGAAGATCCCGCCGAGCCGGTACCTCGAGCCGGGGCGGGACCGGAAGCTGAACGGCACCGACGCGCTCTGGTTCGCGCGCGGCCGGTACAAGGTGCCGACCGCGGACCTCGCACGCCAGGCCCGGCAGCGCTGCACGATCAAGGCGATCGTCGAGCGCGCCACCCCGCAGAACGTGCTGACGAACTACGACGCGATCGCGAAGGCCGGCGAACAGCTGATCCGCACCGACATCCCGCGGAACCAGTTGGGCGCGTTCGCCACCCTGGGAGCGCGGGTGAAGACGGCGAAGATCACCAACGTCGACCTCGACAAGAAGAAGAACTTCCCGACCGGCCGGAACCCGAACTACGCCGGGATGCGCGAGATCGTGGCGCAGGCCCTCAACCCGGCCCGCCGTACAACTGCGCCGCGCAAGACCAGTACGGCGCCGTCGACCACAGCGCCGCCATCTGCCGCTGTCCAGCCGCGGACCACCGCGAAACCCGACGCCGGCGATCTCGCCTCGGCCTGCGCCTACAACCCGGGACCGCCCGGGTGATCAGGCGTAGCGGACGCCGAGGCCGCCGTCGACCGCCCAGTTCGCACCGGTGACGAAGGCGGCGGCGGACGAGGCGAGGAAGCAGACCACCTCGGCGACGTTCTCCGGCGTACCGATCCGGCCGAGCGGGTGCACGCCGAGCGCCTTCTCGCGTTCGCCGGGGATGGTGTCGAAGAACTCCTCGAGCAGGTCGGTGGAGATGTAGCCGGGGCTGACCGCGTTCACCCGGATGTCGTACTGCGCGACGTCGAGGGCGAGCGAGCGGGTCATGCCGACGAGGCCGGACTTCGCCGCGGCGTACGGGAACATGCCGGCCGTGGTCAGCTTGGAGTGGATCGAGGCGATGTTGACGATCGAGCCGCGCCGGGCGTCGATCATCGGCGGCAGGACCTCGCGCGACATCAGGAACGCGCCCTTCAGGTCGACGTCGAACACGTCGTCCCACTCGGCCACGGACATCTTCGCCGGGTCGGCGTAGGAGTTCTTGCCGGCGTTGTTGACCAGCACCGTGACCGGCTTGCCGAGATCGTCGGTGAGCTTGCCGACCGCCTGCCGGACCGACGCCTCGTCGGTGATGTCGCCGACCGCGGCGGCCACGGTCGCACCGGCCTCGGCCAGCTCCGCGGTCGTCGCGGTCAGTGCGTCGGCCAGGACGTCGACGAGCGCGACCGCGGCACCTTCCTCGGCTGCCTTCACCGCGACGGCCCGCCCGATCCCGCGCGCGGCTCCCGTCACCAGCACAACCTCGTTCGCCAACCGACCTGTCACAAACGCCTCCTCGACTAGGGCTCGGGGACGACCCTAGTCGGAGCCGGCGGCTACCCCCGCGGAGTGGTCAGGATGCAGAACTCGTTGCCGTCCGGGTCGGCCATCGCGATCGCGTCCGGACCGTCCTGGCCGCTCTCGAGCCGGGTCGCTCCGAGGGCGACCAGCCGCTCGACCGCGGCGTCGACGTCACCGTCGGCCGGCACAGTCAGGTCGAAGTGCATCCGGTTCTTGGGCGGCTTCGGGCTGACGGGCGGTCCGCCCCAAGCGATCTTCGGGCCACCGGCCGGTGCCTGGATCGCGGTCTCCTCGTCCTGGTCCCAGACCAGCGGGTAGTCGAGCGCCTTGCTCCAGAAGTACCCGACCGCCTGCGTGCCGTCCGAGGCCAGCTCGCCGAGGAAGGCGGTGTCCGCGAGGAACTTGTTCCCCGCCTCGATCACACAGAACTCGTTGCCTTCCGGATCCGCGAGGACGATATGTCCTTCCTCCGGCTGCTGCCCGATGTCGATGTGCCGGCCGCCGAGCTCGACCGCCCGCGCCACCGTCTCCTGCTGCTGCTCGGGCGTCTCGCTGGTCAGGTGGAAGTGGATCTGGTTCGGACGATCCTTCTCCACGTCGCTCTGCAGGAACCGCAGCCGGAACGTCGTCCGGGCGTCGGGGAGCAGTTCGGTCGCGTCGGCCTGATCCCAACCCAGCAGTCCGGCCCAGAACCGCGCCAGCCCGGCGGGATCCTTCGCATCGACGGACAGTGCATGAAGGTTGATGCTCATCGGATCTCCTCATCGGCCGTGGCATTTCACCGTAGGGCGGGGCGGATCGGCACCGCAAAGCAATTAGCGGACCGACGCCGCGGCGATCCGCGCGTGCCGATCAGCCTGGTCGCGGGTCATCGGCTGCCGGAGCAGGACCAGCTGGTGGTAGAGCGGCGCGGTCGCGGTGAGCAGGAGTTGATGGGCATTCGTGCCGGCTGGGATCTCGCCGCGCGCAACGGCCCGGCTGACGACCAGCGCGGTGCGCGCGTAGCGGTCCTCCCAGAAGCAGGTGAGCGCGTCGGCCGCTTCCGGCGTACGGAACGAGGCGGCGATCACTGCCTGGGTGACGGACGGCCGGGCGGTCAGCGCGGCGTGCACCTCGCGGTTGACCTCGATCAGATCGCCTTCCAGCGTGCCCGTGTCGGCGGGCTCCCACGCGTCGTCGGCTCCGGCCTCGAGCAGGTCGACCAGGAGGCCGGGCACGGTCTTCCACCGCCGGTACAAGGTCGTGCGGTGGACGCCGGAACGCGCCGCGACCGCGTCGATCGTGAGCCCGTCGTACCCGTGCTCGGCCAGCTCGGACTCCACCGCCGCGAGCACGTCGGACCGGACTCGGGCGGTCCGTCCCCCCGGCCTGCTTGCGCGAACGTCATCGGTCATGGCATGATCTTAACGCAACATCCGTCGTATTAGGGAGCAGCCAGTGATCTTCTGACCCGCCGTTCGCCGTCACGAACCCGCGAGAGGTCAGGAGGATCCTCATGTCTACCCAGCTGTCCCTGCACGACGTCACCAAGTCCTACGACCACCACCTGGTGCTCGACCGGATCACTTGCGCCTTCCCACCCGGACAGGTCAGCGGCCTGATCGGCGAGAACGGCTCTGGCAAGTCCACGCTGCTGCGGATCCTGGCCGGCCTCGAGCCCACGACCGAAGGCACGACGCAGGCAGCCGGAAGCATCGGCTTCCTGGCGCAGGACAACCCGTTGCCGCTCGACCTCGACGTCCGGGCGCTCGCCGATCACGCCCTCGCCGACCTGCGCCGGATCGAGGCGCGGATGCGCGAGCTCGAAGGCCTGCTGGCCACCGGGCGGGTCGACGTCCTGGACGAGTACGGCGAGCTCCAGACCGTCTTCGAGATCCGCGAGGGGTACGACGCGGACGCCCGGTTCGCCCGGGCGACGCACGGTCTCGGGCTGTCGGCAGTCCCGGGTGATCGCCGGCTGTCCGAGCTGTCCGGCGGCGAACTCGCACGGCTGCATCTGGCCGCGGTGCTCGCGTCTTCCCCGGAGATCCTGCTGCTCGACGAGCCGACCAACCACCTGGACGTGTCGGCCGCGACCTGGTTGGAGGACCACCTGAGGTCCCGCCGCGGTACGACGGTCGTGGTCTCGCACGACCGCGCGTTCCTGGAGCGGGTGGCGTCGACGCTGTTCGAGGTCGACGGCGACACGCACCGGATCACCCGGTACGGCAGCGGTTTCCAGGGCTACCTGCAAGAGAAAGCGGCCGAGCGGGCGCGTCAGGAACAGGCCCGTCAGCAGTGGGAGGACGACGTCGCAGAGATGCGCGTGCTCGTCCGCACCACCGCGGACCGGGTCGCGTACGGCCGGCCGATGAAGGACAACAACAAGGTGGCCTACGACCGGGCGACCGGCCGCGTCAACGAAGCCGAGCGGAGCAAGATCCGCAACGCGAAGGAGCGGCTGCGCCGGCTCGAGGAGGACCCGCCACCGGTGCCGGCGAAGCCGTTGCGGTTCACGGCCGCGATCCGCACGACCGGCGCCGCGGCCGGGTTGGACGTGGTCGGTGTCGCGGTCGAGAACAGGCTGCGGCCGCTGTCGCTCGAGGTACCCGCTGGTGGTCGCGTGCTGATCACCGGACCGAACGGAGCGGGCAAGTCGACGTTCCTCGACGTCCTCGCGGGTGTGCTCCAGCCCGACTCCGGGTACGTCGACCGCCGCGGACGAATCGGCTACCTCCGGCAGGAGACCACCGAACCGCGGCCGGACGAGACGCTGCGCGCGGCACTCGCGCGGCATCCCGGCGCGGCCGGTCTGGGGCTGTTTCGTCAGGACACGCTGCAGACCCGGGTCGGTGCGCTGTCGACCGGCCAACGCCGGCGGCTCGCGCTGGCCCGGGTGCTGACCACGCCGTACGACGTACTGCTGCTCGACGAGCCGACCAACCACCTGTCGCTCGTGCTCGTGGAGGAACTGGAGGCGGCGCTCGACAGATATGCCGGTGCGCTCGTCGTAGTCAGCCACGACCGCCGCTTCGTCTCCCGCTGGCGCGGGACCGTCATCGACCT
This sequence comes from Kribbella sp. NPDC003557, assembly GCF_040610805.1. Lineage (NCBI taxonomy): Bacteria > Bacillati > Actinomycetota > Actinomycetes > Propionibacteriales > Kribbellaceae > Kribbella > Kribbella sp. NPDC003557. Next base: position 16,306 of record NZ_JBEXMY010000012.1, on the reverse strand, counting down.
GAAGGAGAACGCTTATGTCAGTCAGTGAGATCGCGGTCGACGGCGCCCCGTACGGCGTGGTCGCGGCCGGCGGTGAGGTGTGGACGACGCTCGTCCACACCGGCCGGGTCGCCACCGTCTCGGGCCGGGTCTTCGACCTCGACGCGCCGGAGTCGCGGCCGAGCGTGATCGTGGACGGGCCGGACAAGGCCGTCTGGTTCACGCGCAACGGCGACGACCGGATCGGGCGGATCGGGTACGACGGCGCGGTGTCGGCGATCGAGCTCGCGGGCGCGCCGTACGGGCTGTGTGTCGGTCCCGACGGCGCGCTGTGGTGCACGTTGATGAGCACCGACACCATCGGGCGGATCACGGTCGACGGCGACACGTCGACGTACCCGATCGGTACGGCGGGTGCGTTTCCCGGGATGATCACGACGGCCGTGGGCGACCTGTGGTTCACGCTCAACCAGGCCAACGCGATCGGCCGGATGACCACGGGCGGCGACGTCACCACCTATCCCCTGCCCACCGCCGGCGCCGGCCCGGTCGGGATCAGCGCGGGGCCGGACGGTGTCTGGTTCACCGAACTGCTCGCGGGTAAGGCCGGCCGGATCGACGCCGACGGGGAGATCGTCGAGTTCACTCTCGCTGCCGACTCCAAACCGCACGCCGCCGCGGCGACGCCGGACGGCGGCTGCTGGCTCACGCTGTGGGGCACGGCCGAGCTGGTCCATATCGATGCCAAGGGCAACGTCACCGAGCGGGTGGCGTTCGGCGCGGGCGCCGAGCCGCACGGCCTGTACGCGGACGGCTCGGTGTGGGTCGCGCTGGAGAAGGGTTCCGTGGCTCACATCCGGCCGGGCGGGTGAGGAGGTTCACTCGCTGGAGGGAGGACGCATGGGACCACGCGGGAGCACAGTGGTGGTGTGAGCACGGACGTGCAGGTACGGGGACCGCGGGTTCGTGATGTCATCGCGGTCGGCCGCCCGGCGTTCTGGGTGGTGTCGATCGTGCCTTACTACACGGGGATCCTGCTCGCCACGCACCGGCTGATCCCGCCGGTGGACGAGTGGCCGCGGCTGATCGTCGGGGCGGTCGTGATGGGCCCGCTGGTCTGGCTGGCGGTGCTCGCGGTCAACGACGCGTACGACCTGCCGAGCGATCGGCTCAACCCGCGCAAGGCCAAGTCGCCGCTGCTCGACGGGCGGATCACGCTCCGGGCGGTGAAGCGACTGGCCTTCTCGGCGGCGGTCGCCGCGGTCGGGCTGAGCCTGCACGTCGGGATCGTGTTCGCGCTGGGCGTGCTGCTCGCGGTGCTCCTCGGGTACGCGTACTCCGTCCCGCCGGTCCGCCTCAAGACCCGCGCCGGCTTCGATGTCGCCGTCAACGCCCTGGCCCTGGGCGCGTTCGGGCCGCTGGCAGGCTGGGCCGCGATCAACCCGGACCTGAGCGACTTCCCGTGGCTGATGGGCCTGCAGGGCACGCTCGCCGCGATCGGCCTCTACCTGCCGACGACTCTCGCAGACCTGGAGGCGGACCGCGCCGCCGGCTACCAGACCATCGCGGTCCGCTTCGGCGCGCGCACGACATACCTGATCGGGTACGGCGCCTGGGTCGCGGCGGCCGCGCTGTCGGTGATCCTCGCCGCGACCGGCACGATCATCCCGCACAGCATGCTGCTGCTCGAGGTGGTGATGGTCCCGGTCCTGATCGCGGCGTACGGCAAACTCATCGGCCCCCGTCAATCCTTCAAGGGCATCATCGTCCTGGCCGGCCTGTTCCTCTTTCCCTGCGGAACGTTCGCCCTCACCTACACCGGAGTCTTCTAGAGCCGCCTGCTGCACGTGCACGTGCACGGCGGGCAAAGATTTGATCACTGATCTTTACAGCGATGGAACGTGCCGGAACCCTTAGGTCGCATGACTCTGACCCGCCCGGAGCTCGAGACCGACTACACCCTCGGCCGGTCCGACCTCGCACACTTCCGCGAGCACGGTTTCGTGAAGCTGAAGAACGTGCTCAGCGCCGAGACGATCGCGGAGTACGAGCCGGAGATCACCGACAAGGTGATCGAGCTGAACACCCAGGACGTGCCGCTGGAGGAGCGCGACACCTACGGCAAGGCGTTCCTGCAGGTGACGAACCTCTGGCAGGACAGCGAGCGAGTGCTGGAGTTCGTGTCCTCACCGCGGTTGGCGCGGATCGCGGCGCAACTGCTCGGCGTGCAGTCGGTCCGGCTGTACCACGACCAGGCGCTGTACAAGGAGTCCGGCGGCGGTGTCACCCCGTGGCACGCGGACCAGTACTACTGGCCGTTCGCGTCCGACCGGTGCGTGACGGTCTGGATCCCGCTGCAGGAAACGCCGATGGAGATGGGCCCGCTGTCGTTCGCGGCCGGCAGCCACACGTTCGAGCACGGCCGGGACCTGCCGATCAGCGACGAGTCGGAGCGCGTGCTGCAGGAAGCGCTGGCCGAGCAGAACTTCCCCGAGGTCTCCGAGCCGTACCAGCTCGGCGAGGTCAGCTATCACCTCGGCTGGACCTTCCACCACGCGCCGCCGAACACCACCGACGTCCCGCGCCGGGTGATGACGATCATCTACATGGACGCCGGCATGCGGATCGCCGCCCCGGCGAACAAGAACCAGGAGATCGATCTCGCCCACTGGATGCCCGGCGCACAGCCCGGCGATCCGGTCACCTCCCCGCTCAACCCGATCCTGTACTGACCGGCCCCGCCCGGCCGCCACCGCAACTCGGACGCGCTCTGTACCTATTGGTATGTACGATGCTGCCATGAACTCATCGATCAGCCGTGTCGTCGTGCTCGACCAGCACCTGCCCGAAGAGCTCCCGGTGCAGCGCGTCGAGGTCCGCCGGATCACCATCGACCCGCACACCGCCCTCGGCGCCCACGTCCACAACGGCCCCGTGTTCGGCAACATCGTGTCCGGGTCGGCCGTCTACCAGCAGTCCGCGGACGCCGAGCCGCAGGTGCTCGGCCCCGGCGACGTGTTCTACGAGCCGGCCGTCGACACCATCGCCCGCTTCGACACCGAGGACGAGGGCGTCACGTTCCTCGCGTACTTCCCGCTCACCGCCGGCCAGGACGCGACGCTCGACCTCGTCTAGAGCGTCCGCTTCTGCGGGTAGATCGTCTCGCCGCGGGCCAGCTGGTCGACGTACAGGGCGATCCGCCGGGCCCGCGTCTCGGGGCGTTTCGCGTCGTTCACCCGGAAGACCACGGCGAACCGGTTCGCGCTGGTCAGGATCTCGAACATCGCCTGCGCCTTCGGCTCCGCGGCCAGCGCCGCCGCGAGGTCGGGCGGCACCTCCTGCGACCGCGACCCGTCGTACGCCTTGTCCCAGCGGCCGTCGGCCTTGGCGAGCTCGACCTGCGTGCGGCCCGCCGGGCGCATCCGGCCTTCGGTCTCCAGCCGCGCGATCAGGTCGACGTTCCGCTTCGACCACAGGCTGCGCGGCCGCCGCGGTGTGTACCGCTGGATGAACGTGTGCTCGTCGCGTCCCCGCCGCTGCCCGTCGATCCACCCGTGGCACAAGGCTTCCTCGAGCGCCTCGTCGTAGCTGAGACTCGTCGGCGTCGTGACGTTCTTCTTCGCCAGCACCAGCCAGACCCCGTCCGACTCCTCGTGGTTCTCGTGCAGCCACGCCAGCCAGGCGGCGGCGTCCGCGACGATCAGTTCCGTGGTCATGAGGCAGCCTCCTGGTAACGGGCGGCCAACTGCGCCGCCGCATCCTTCAACTCCTGCGGTCCGACGAAGTCCAGATCGCACTCGAACATCCCGAACGTCGCCGCCAGTCCGGTCCACGACCAGGCGGTCAGGATGAGCCGGCAGGTCGTCGGCGTGACCTCCTCGACGATCGCCCCGCGGCCGGCGTACTGCGCGATCAGCGACGCCGGCGCCTGCAGGATCGCCTCGCCACGGCAGGGATTCTGGTCCTGCCCGTGGAACTTCGCCGAGATGTACGTCGCCACGTCCGGCGCCGGCAGTTCCCGCGGCGTGAACCGCGGCCCGGTCGGCGTCTTCGGCGTCATCCGGTCCACCCGGAACGTCCGCCAGTCGTTGCGATCCAGGTCCCAGCCGACCAGGTACCAGCGCCCGCCCCACGTCACCAGGTGATGCGGCTCGACCTTGCGCGGCGGCACCCACTCGTCGGTGGCGGCGCCGGGTGCGGCGTAGTCGAAGCGCAGGATCTCGCGCGCCCGGACCGCCGTACCGATCGCGATCAACTGGTCGGAGTCGACCGTCGTCCGGCGGTTCGCGTACCGGTCGACCGTGGTCACCTGGAGGGCGTCGACCCGTTGCCGCAACCGCGCCGGCATCACCTGACGAACCGTGGCCAGCGCCCGCAACGCGCCCTCCTCGATCCCGGTGACCGTGGTCGTCGCGGTCTGCAGCGCCACCGCGACCGCGATCGCCTGGTCGTCGTCGAACAGCAACGGCGGCAGATCGGCGCCCGCGTCCAGGCGGTACCCGCCGTCGGGTCCCTTGGTCGCGCGGACCGGATACCCGAGGTCGCGCAGCCGGTCCACGTCGCGGCGGACGGTCCGCGGGCTGACTTCCAGGCGATCGGCCAGCAGTTGGCCGGGCCAGTCGCGGCGCGCCTGCAACAAGGAGAGCAGCGCGAGCAAGCGGGCTGAGGTCTCGGACATGACTTCAGATTGCCACGAGTAGCGGCCAGAACCTGTCCTCTTCCACTGGAAATGTGAGCCGCAGAGAACCTGACCGAAGGAGAGATCGTGATCAGCACCCGAGCGCTCACCCGGGACTTCGTGGTGAGCCGGACCGAGACCGTGCACGCCGTCCGCGGGATCAGCCTGGACGTCGAACCCGGCGAACTGGTCGCCGTGCTCGGCCCGAACGGCGCCGGCAAGACCACCACGCTGCGCATGCTCACCACCTTGATCACGCCGACCGCGGGCACCGCGACGGTCGCCGGGTACGACGTGACCAAGCACCCCGGCCAGGTCCGGCGGCGGATCGGGTACGTCGGCCAGGGCAACGGCGCGGGCCACACACAACGGGCCGGTGACGAACTCGTCGGGCAGGGCGTGATCTACGGGCTCGACCGCCGCACCGCCAAGCGGCGGGCCGGCGAACTGCTCGAGGCCCTGGAGCTCACCGACCTCGCGCACCGCAAGGTGTCGGAGCTGTCCGGCGGTCAGCGCCGGCGGCTCGACGTCGCGATGGGGCTGGTGCACGCGCCGTCGCTGCTGTTCCTCGACGAGCCGTCGACCGGGCTCGACCCGCAGAACCGGGCGAACCTGTGGGACCACATCCTGCGGATGCGCGAGCAGTACGCGATGACGATCGTGCTCACCACGCACTACCTGGACGAGGCCGACTCGATGGCCGAGCGGGTGGTCGTCGTGGACCACGGCGAGGTGATCGCCGACGACACCGCCGACGGCCTGAAGGCCGAGCTCGCCGGCGACCGGATCGCGCTGACCGTTGCCCCTAGCAACCTCAGCCGCCTGCAGCAGGTCGCCGAGAAGGTGTCCGGGGTCCGTGAGGTGGTGGCCGTCGGCGACGAGCTGAGCGTCCGGGTCGCGGACGGTCCGGCGGCGCTTCCCGAGCTCGTCGCGGCCGCGCAGCAGCACGGCGTACCGGTCGCCGCCGCACAGGTGCACCGCCCGACGCTCGACGACGTTTTCCTCAACCTCACCGGCCGCAGCCTGCGCGAAGCCACCGACGGAAAGGCAGCCTGATGACCACCCTGACCCTGTCCACGACTTCGGTAGCTGCTCCGGCCGAGAGCTCGCGGAACCTGCTGCGGGACGTGCGGATCGTGATGACGCGCGAGCTCAAGCCGGTGCTGCGCGACCCGTTCAGCCTGCTGTTCGGGATGATCCAGCCGCTGGTGTTCCTCGCCCTGTTCGGCCCGCTGCTGTCCGGTTCGATGGGCGGCGCGTTCGGCGACGGGGTCTGGCAGTGGTTCGTCCCGTCGATCCTGGTGATGACCACACTGTTCGGTACGTCGACCACCGGGGCCAACCTGCTGTTCGAGTTCCAGACCGGGGCCCACGAGCGGATGCTGGTCACGCCGTTGTCGCGCTCCTCGTTGCTGATCGGCCGGGCGCTGAAGGAGATGGTGCCGCTGTTCGGGCAGGCGGTGATCGTGATCGCGGTGATGACGCCGTTCGCGTTCGACCTGCACCTCGGCGGCGCGCTGGTCGGGCTGGCCCTGCTCGCGGTGTTCGGCGTCGGGCTCGGCTCGTTCAGCTACGCGCTGGCGATCGCGGTCCGCAAGCAGGACTGGATGTTCTGGGTGGTGCAGCAGACGTTCCTGTTCCCGCTGATGATCCTGTCGGGCATGCTGCTGCCGCTCGAGACGGGTCCCGGCTGGATGCGGGTCGCGTCGAAGTTCAACCCGTTGTCGTACGTCGTGGACGCCGAGCGGACGCTGTTCTCGGGCGACGTGCTGTCGAGCGCGGTGCTCTGGGGCTGGGTCGCGGCGATCGTGACCGCGGTTTTCGGACTGACCGTCGGCATCCGGACGATGCTCCGCTCAGCCGATTGACCCAAATGGGTCAGTGTCCCGGCTGGGCCGTCTTCATCGAGAGAAATCACCTACGGTAGCGCTCAGATCACCCACCGCCCCGAAGGAGATCTGATGAGGCCCCGCCCCGCCTTGTTCGCAGTACTGACCTCACTGGCCGCCGCCGCGCTCGCCACCTCGAGCGCGGTGGCCGCGCCGGTTCCCGCCGCCGATACCGCCAGTTCGGTGGTGGCCGCGACCGACACCGACGGCGACTCGTTGCCGGACACCTGGGAGACCAACGGGTACGACGCGAACGGTGACGGCACCGTCGACGTGGACCTGCCCGCGATGGGCGCGAACCCGAAGAAGAAGGACCTGTTCGTCGAGATGGACTACATGTCCGGCCGGCTCGCGACGACGGCCGCGCTCGACCGGATCGTCCAGGTCTTCGCCTCCGCCCCGGTCAGCAACCCGGACGGCAGCACCGGCGTCAAGATCCACCTCGACGCCGGCTCCGCCCGGGGTACGGCGTACAACCTCGGCGGCGGCAACGAGGTCGCCTACGACGCCGACCTGAACCCGTCGGCCACCCAGACGAACGCGATCAAGGCGGCCAACTTCGCGTCGGCGCGCAAAGCGGTCTTCCACTACATGCTCTGGGGTGACAGCTACGACGGCGGCTGCAGCAGCGGCCAGGCCTTCAACATCCCGAACGACACGTTCATCGTCACGGTCGGCCCGAAGTGCAACTGGAACGCGACCGACGACGTCAACGTCGGCACGTTCATCCACGAGCTCGGACACAACATCGGCCTCAAGCACGGCGGCACCGACAACCTGAACTACAAGCCGAACTATCTGAGCGTGATGAACTACTCGTTCCAGCTCGGCGGTGTGCTGAAGGCCGACGGCACCAAGTACTGGGGCTACTCGAGTGTCCAGCCGACGTCGATCAACGAGGCCCGGCCGGACGAGACGGTCGGCCTCGGCAGCCTGGGCGCGGCGTACCGGACGAGCTGGAAGTGCCCGAACGGCTCGACCCGGACCACGGCCGGCGCGGCGAACCGGCCGATCGACTGGAACTGCGACGGCGACACCACGGACACCACGACGGCCGCCGACATCAACGGCGACAAGACCACGTCGATCCTGATCGCGCAGAACAACTGGGCGAACATCGTCTTCGGCGGCGGCGCGGTCGGCGGCGGCAGCCAACTCCAGTCCAAGACCCCGGCCACGGAGCTGCAGGAACTCACCCACGACGAGTGGACCGAGATGCAGCACCGCTGAACAGGCCCGAGGCCCTCGCACCTTCAGGTGGGTGCGAGGGCCTCGCTGTGTTCAGACGTCCCACACGCCGGTCTTCGCGGTGTCGCGGGCCCAGTCGGTGAAGTCGCGGGGCTTGCGGCCGAGGACCTGCTCGACGCCGTCGGACACGTATTCCGAGCGGTGGTTGCGGATGACGGCGAACAGGTCGCGGACCGCGTCGGCGTCCTCCGGCGTCAGACCCTGCTCGATCAGTTCCGCGATGTGCGCCTCGGGTTCCAGGTCGACGTACGAGATCGGGCGGCCCGTCGCGTCGGTGAGCTCGGCGGCGATCTCCGTCATGGTGAGCGTGCGTGGGCCGGAGATCGCGATCGTCCGGCCGGCGTACGACTCGTCGAGCAGGGCCGTGGTCATCACGTCGCCGACGTCGTCGGTGTCGATCCACGCCTCGCCGCCGGTGCCGGCCGACAGCCGGATCTCGCCGGCCAGCACGTGGTAGCGCAGGAAGTCCTCGCTGAAGCCCTGCGCGAACCAGGCCGGTTGCACGATCGTCCAGTCCAGACCGCTCGCCGTCACCACGTTCTCGAGGTCGAGCGAACCGTCGTACACCGCGAAGTCGCGCCCCGGGCTCCCCACACCACGGCCCGACAGCAGGACGAGTCGCCGGAGCCCGCGGGCCTGCTCGACGAACTTGCCGGCCTGGGCCAGTCCGGTCGGCCCGACCGGCGGCGCGAGGTACGCCGTGTCCGCGCCGGCCAGCGTGTCCGCCCAGGTGCTCTCGTCGTACCAGTCGAACGGTTGCGCGCTCGAGCGGGACGCCAACCGGTACGGGACGCCCCGGGCGTCGAGCTGCGCCGCCACGCGACGGCCGGTCTTGCCTTTGCCACTGAGGATCAGAATCGGGTTCATGGCTCCAGTTCACCGGAGCGAGGTGAGACAAACCATGGCCGTATGCCGCAATTCGATGTTCGGAACGCTCAGCCTGTCGTAGGCTCCTCGTATGGACGTGCTCGACGAACTGCTGACCGGGACCCGCGCGCAGGACGGGGTGTTCAACCTGACGATCCTGGACCTGCCCTGGGCGCTGGAGATCCGGGACGAGGCGCCGCTCGCGCTCGCGACGCTGGTCCGCGGCTCCGGCTGGCTGGCCCGCGACGGCCTCGAGCCGCTGCGGATGGAGCAGGGTGACGTCGCGATCGTCACCGGCCCGGAGCCGTACGTCGTGAGCGACAGCCTGACCACCGCGCCGCAACTGCGGATCCACCCCGGCGGCCTCTGCGAACCGTTGCCGGGGGCACCGATCGACTATTCGGCCCGGCTCGGCGTGCGAACCTACGGCGGCCGCAAGTCCGGCGAGGTGATGGTTGCCAGCGGCACCTACCAGGTCGCGGGCGACGTCAGCCGCCGGCTCGTCACGGCCCTCCCGCCGGTCCTCGTCGTCCCGGCGGGGGACGTCGCGGGGTCGGTGATGGAGATGATCGCCAGCGAGATCCAGCGGGACGCGCCGGGGCAGCAGAGTGTCCTGGACCGATGGCTCGACCTCGCGCTGATCACCACGCTGCGGGCCTGGTTCGACCGGCCGGACTCGCATGCGCCCGGCTGGTACCAGGCGCAGACCGACCCGGTGGCCGGGACCGCGTTGCGGTTGCTGCACGAGGATCCGGCGTACCCGTGGAACGTCGCCGAGCTCGCGGACCGGGTCGGGATCTCGCGGGCGTCCCTGGCCCGGCGATTCACCGCGGTCGTCGGCGAGGCGCCGATGAGCTACTTGACCGGCTGGCGGATCACGCTCGCCGCCGATCAGCTCCGGTCCACCCGGGACACCGTCGAGACGATCGCCCGGCGGGTCGGGTACGCGAACGCTTTCGCGTTGAGCGTTGCGTTCAAGCGGGTCCGGGGGATCACGCCTACCGCGCACCGCCGGGCGGCGTGAAAGCCTCAACGGACGGGTTCAACGATACGATTGAGGCTCATGGGTCATGAAGCAATCCCGCTGGAGCTCGGCGAACTGCGTCGACTGAGCCTGTGGACCGCAGACTGCGCCGAGCAGTCGCTGCCGCTCTACGAAGCCGTGGCTCCGGGCGATCGGCGACCGCGTGAGGCCATCGAGGTCGTTCGCACGTTCGGCGCCGGAGGCAAGCGGACGAAGGCGATCCGGACCGCTGCGTTCGCCGCGCTGAAGGCGGCCGGCGAGCTGGACGACCCGGCCGCGGAAGCAGCCGCCCGGGCCGCGGTCGGCGCGGCCGGCTCGGCGTACCTGCATCCGTTCGCGGCGGCCACGCAGGTGAAGCACATCGTCGCGTCCGCGCAGTACGCCGCTTATGCGCACGAACTGGCGACCGCGGATCCGTCGGCCGCCGACGCCGTCATCCGCTGGGCGGTCGAACGCGTACCACCCACCGTCCGCGAGGTTCTCGCGCGCTACCCGTTCGGCACCCCCGGCCGCGGCCGGCTCGGTGAACTGCACCGTCAGGTGGAGACCGAGCTCAGGCGATCGTCGACTTCATGAACGCGAGCGCCTGCGGCCACGCCAGCCGGAAGGCGTCCTTGTTGACGTCCTTGTCGTGCCGGGACTTGTCCGAGAAGCCGTGGTCCGCGCCCGGGAAGTACTGCGTGAACGTCGCGCCCGCGGTCCGCGCCTGCAGCACGGTCTGCAGCGTCTCGAAGTCCGCGTTGGGTACGGCGGCGTCCGCGCTCGGGTAGCTCACCAGCACCGGCGCCGTGATCCCGGCCGACTCGGCGATGGCGTCGTACGTGTGGTGCGGCGGCCGGTCCGACGGCACCGTCGGGTGGAAGGCGACGACATTCGAGACCCGCTGGTCGCGCGCCGCGAGCAGGAACGCGAAACGGCCGCCGAGACACCAGCCGATCACCCCGACCTTGCTGCACCCGAGCTCGTCGAACAGGTAGTCCAGCAACGCGCTCTGCTCGCCGAGGGCGGCGTCGTCGTCCATCTCCCGCAGCATCCCGGAGAGCTCTTCCCGCGTGGCGTTGTCGGTGCTGCGTCCCTTGAACGGATCCCACGCCAGCGCGGTGACCCCTTCCCCGGCCAGCTCGTCGGCCCACGCCCGGACCTGCTCACCGATCCCGGTGATCATCGGCAGCAACAACATGCCGACCCGGCCGACACGCGCGAGATAAGCGTCCTGCTCCCCAACCGTCACCGTCACACCCATGCGCGCATCCTAAGGTCAGCTGACGCCCACGGTCTGGTGGTCCACCTCGATGACGCCGATCACGCGCTCGACGTCGCGGCCGTAGGGCCGGCCGATGTACTTCTGGGCGATCTGGTCGACGAGCTGCCAGCCGGCGTCGCCGTCGATCCACTCGACGACGCGGCCGCGGACGATGACCGGCTCGTACGGGTTGTCGACCGGCGCGAGCGACAGGGCGACGCGCGGGTCGTTGCGGAGGTTGCGGGCCTTCCGGGAGTCGGGGCCGGTCAGGAAGATGATCTTCTCGTCGAGCGTGCTCACCCACAGTGGGATGGAGTGCGGCGACCCGTCCGGCAGGACCGTGGCCAGGTGCGCGATGGACGTGCTCTCGACGGCGTTGCGTACGGCGGGCTTCAGCATGGCTCTGCTCCTTCAGCGGACGATCTCGTAGTGGAGGTGGGTGACGCCGGGCGCGGGCACTGCTTCGACGAGGTTGAGCCGCACGTGCTCCGGCAGCTCCTGGAAGAACGGCCGGCCGCCGCCGAGCAGAATCGGCACCTGGTGCAGGACGAGCTCGTCGACCAGACCGGCCCGCAGCGCCGCGGTCGCGGCTCCGCCACCCATCAGGCCGACATCCTTCCCGCCGGCCAGCTCACGGGCCGCGGCGATCGCGTCGTCGATGGTGTTGGCGAGAGTCTGCCGCTCGCTGATCTCGGCCACCGGGCCGTGGCTCAGCACGACCAGCGAGGCCTTCGGGTGCGGGCTGCCGCCGCCGAAGTGACCCGAGTCGTCGTACGTCTTGTGCCCGGCCACCACCGCGCCGACCCGGCCGGCGAGCGCGTCGAAGACCCGCGCGCTCGGTGCGCTCAGCTTGAAGCCGTCGAACACCTGACTCGGAGTGTCGCCGTCGAAGTACCAGTCGAACAGCATCGGCGCGTCACCCAGACCCTGGTCGGGACCGGAGTCGCGTCCGGTGATGTAGCCGTCGACCGAGACCGCGAGCGCGCAGATCACCTTGCTCATCGTTTTCACCTTCCCTCGGGGTTCCTTGAAGGAACGCTAACATACTGGAGTTCCTTGAGGGAACCCCAAACGCTAGACTGCTGTCATGCAGCGGACGAACTTCAGTGAGATGGCATGCTCGATCGCGCGCACGCTCGACGTGATCGGCGAGCCGTGGTCGCCGTTGATCCTGCGCGACATCTGGGTCGGCTTCTCCCGGTTCGAGCAGCTCCAGGCGGATCTCGGGATCTCGCGCAAGGTGCTGACCGAGCGGCTGAACCACCTCGTCGACCGCGGGGTGATCGAGCGCCGGCCGTACGACCAGCGGCCGCGGTACGAGTACGTGCTGACCGGCAAGGGCCGGGAGCTGGTCGACGTGCTGATGGTGATGGTGGCCTGGGGCGACAAATGGCTGGCCGGCGAGGCCGGTCCGCCGGTCCTCTACCGCCACCACGCGTGCGGGGAGATCAGCCACGTCGACCTCACCTGCGCCCACTGCGGCAAGCCGATGCACGCCGACGACGTCGACGTCCTGCCCGGACCGGGCGCCGCAGCCTGATCGGCAGCTCGACAGGAGGTGTCGGCCTCCACCGCCCGATCCGCGCGGCGGCTGAGCGTAGGCGCGGCGCGCAGTAGACGTACACGTACTGTCGAGCTGCCGCCTAGCCGCAGTACCGGCGGAACACCTCGAGGGTGCTGTCGACCCGGTTGATCCGGTCGAAGCCCCAGGTGTCGACGCCGGGGCGGTCGACCTCGTGGATCACCCGGGCGGACAGGTCCCGCAGGCCGCGGGCGAGCAGCGCGAACTCCAGGTGGCCGGGGTCGAGGTCGTCCGCGCCGTACTCGTCGAGGAACTCCACCAGCCGGTCCCCGTCGGCCGCGACCCACACGTCGTATTCCCGCGGCCCGATCACGGCGTTCTCCCAGTCGAGGATCGCCGCCACCTCGCCGGCGTCGTCGATCAGCACGTTCAACCCGTGGAAGTCCGTGTGGCACACGACGTCGCGCACCGGCTCGAGCCGGGTCCGGACGTCGTCGAGCCGCGCGATCGCCGCCGCCACCTCGTCCGCGCGATCCGCGATCCACGGGTGCTGCAGATACCCCATCAGCTCGCGGATGTGCGGCTCGCTGACGTCCGGCGCCGGCAGGGTCACGCGCACCGGCGCCTCGTGCACCTGCCGCAACGCGCGAGCCACCACCCGCCAGTCGCCCCAGTCCGCCGTACGCCCTTGAACATAAGGGAAAACGGCATACACCCGGTCGCCACTCAGCGCGGACAGATGTCCCTCCACCGTCCGCAGCGGCTCCACCACCGGCAGCCCGAGAGCTCCCAGATCCTCCAGCCGCTCCAAACCGATTGCGGGCTCGCCCGGCTTCCAGGCCTTCACGAACCACCGGCCGTCCGCCACCCACCCGTCCGTGGCGAACCCGCCGGCGTGAGGCATCAGTTCCGTGACGGTCAGCCCGTAGTCGCGTTCGAGATCCACCCCGGCATCAGATCACCTCTGCTGGGCGGCGAGCATCCGTAATACGGCGGCGTTGACCAGGATCAGGATCAGCGCGGAGAACAGCAGCAGGGCGACCTCGGCGGGGAGGAGCGCGATGCCCAGGCCGATCGCGAGGACGGGGATCGCCAGGCCGGCGTACGCGATCAGGAAGAGCGCGGCCAGCACCTCGCCGCGCGACGACGGGTCGGCGAGTGAGGCGGCGGTCGCGACCGCGCCGCGGAAGACCAGCCCGACACCGGCGCCGGCGACGACCCCGCCGACGACGAACAGGTACAGGTTCGGGAGCAGGCCGCCGACCGCGACCCCGACCAGCCCCACCGACATCGCGATCAGGCCGAGACGAAGCTGCGCCGGGCGGGAGAGGCGGACGAAGACGACCTGGCTGGCCGCGCCCGCGATGAACACGGCGAAGGTCACGACACCGGCGAGCAACCGCGACGTGTGGTGCAGGACGCCGGCCAGGAACGTCGGCGCGAGCGACGTGAAGAGCCCGAAGATCGCGAACGCCGCGAAGGCCCCGATCGCGGAGGCGAAGAAGAGCGGACGCGCCGCAGACGGCAGCGCTACCCGCTGCGGCCGGTACGCCGGACGCTCCTCCAGACGCTCCACCGTCTCCGGCACCAGCGCGATCCCCACCGCGCTGATCAGCAGCAGCACCAGGAAGATCTCGTACGGCCGCTCCAGCGGCGCCGACACGTACTGCGCCAGCAGCCCGCCGACGAGCGGACCGAACGCCAGCCCGCCGAGGTTCACCATGCTCGAGATCAGCGCGGACCGGCTCGGGTCCTCACCGGGACGCGCGACCTGCCGCAGCTCGGACAGGTGTGCGGTCGCGGTCGCCGTCAGTACGCCGACCCCGACACCGCAGACGAACCGCGCGACCAGCAGGCCGGGGACCTCCGGCCAGATCAGGAAGATCGCCGCCGACAACGCCTCGGCGAGCACCGCGAGCAGCGCGACCCGCCGACGCCCGAGCCAGTCGCTCACATGGCCCGCGAGATACAGCGACGCCATCACGCCGACCGCGTAACTGGCGAAGATCACCGTGATCACGTACGTCGGGAAGCCGTCGCGCTGCTGGTAGATCGCGTAGAGCGGGGTCGGGATCGTCGAGAAGGCCATCGTGGTGAGGAAGGCCGCCGCGATCACCCAGAACCCCGGTGCATAAGCGAACCGGAGCCGTACGCCGGTCCGCGAAGACGTCATGGTGGACATGGTTCCAGCGTGCCGCGCGGCATCTATCGAGTCCAACGAAAGTTCTTGCACGCTCTTATCGTCAGATCCGATAATTCGATGCTGTGGACAGTCGCCAGCTGGAGTACTTCGTCGCCGTCGCCGAGGAGCTGAGTTTCACCCGCGCGGCGCAGCGGCTGTTCACGGTGCAGTCCACGGTCTCGGCCGCCGTCCGGGCGCTCGAGACGGACCTGAAGACGACCCTGTTCGACCGCTCGACCCGGCGCGTGGTGCTGTCGACCGCCGGTCAGGCGCTGCTGCCCGAGGCGAAGGCCGCGCTCGAGGCGCTGGACCGGGCACGGGCCGCGGTCGAGGAGGCGTCGTCGGGGCTGCGCGGCAGCATCCGGATCGGGACGCTGGCGCGGCTGAGCCTGGTGAACATGGCCGAGTTGCTCGGCGCGTTCCACCGTATGTACCCGCTGGTTGAGGTGCAGGTGGCGACGTCGCCGACCGGGTCGACCGGCCTCGCGGACGACGTACGGCACGGTCGGCTGGATGTCGCGCTGCTCGGCCTCCCGAAGCCTGAACTCAGCGGCCTCGACGTGCGGGACATCGCCACGGTGCCGTTCGTGGCGCTCGTACCGTCGGCGCATCCGCTCGCGGGGCACACCGGCGTACGGCTGGAGGATCTGGCCCGGGAGCGATTCGTCGACATGCCGGCCGGGTTCGGGAATCGCAAGATGGTCGACCGGGCCTTCGACGCGATCGGGACGCCGCGACGGATCCAGGTCGAGGTGCCGGAGCTGACCACGATCCCCGACTACGTCCGGGTCGGGCTCGGCGTCGGCATCGTCCCCGACCTCGAACTGCCCGCCGCGCACGGCGTCGCGAAGCTCCCGATCGAGGGGACCGAGCTGACCTGGACGCTGTCCGTGGTGACCGCCGGCGGACGCCGGCCGAGCCGCGCGGTCACCGCCCTGCTCGACCTGATCGGCGACTCGACCCGGCCCGAGGGTCCGTACTTCTAGGCGCATCAACGGCGGATTTATATCACCCGGGAATGTAAGTGGGCTGTCGTTCGTTGTCACCAGTACTTGGTGATGCGGCACCGAGAAGACACCCAAGACCTGGGCGCCTTTGCTACGGATCGTCCGGCACGTTCCTGCCGGCGAAGGAGAGGAAGCGCGACATGGCAACTGTCTCGTTCAAGGGAGCCACCCGGGTCTACCCGGGCACCGATATCGCCGCGGTCGACAAGCTCGACCTGGACATCTCCGACGGCGAGTTCATGGTGCTCGTCGGACCGTCCGGCTCCGGTAAGTCGACGGCGCTGCGGATGCTGGCCGGGCTCGAAGAGGTGAACGCGGGAGCGATCTTCATCGGCGACCGCGACGTCACCAACGCCCCGCCGAAGGAACGCGACATCGCGATGGTGTTCCAGAACTACGCGCTGTACCCGCATATGTCGGTGGCCGACAACATGGGCTTCGCCCTGAAGATGCAGGGCATCCACAAGGACGAGCGCGCCCAGCGCGTGCAGGAGGCCGCGAAGCTGCTCGGTCTGGAGGAGTACCTCGACCGCAAGCCGAAGGCACTGTCCGGTGGTCAGCGCCAGCGCGTCGCGATGGGCCGCGCGATCGTCCGGAACCCGCAGGTCTTCCTGATGGACGAGCCGCTGTCGAACCTCGACGCCAAGCTGCGCGTGCAGACCCGCAC
>NZ_JBEXMY010000011.1:0-221239 GCF_040610805.1 Kribbella sp. NPDC003557 | reverse complement strand
TGAGAGATTCCTCGAAGAATCACGCGGTGACCGCACCCACGTCCACACCCGGGCCGGCCACCACCACGTCGTACACCACTCTGCTGGACGCAACTGCCTGCCTCGGCAGCACCGATCCCGCGTTCACCAGCGAGGAACCCACCGCCAGGGAACAGACCGACGCAGCGCAGACCGTCTGCGCGATTTGCCCGGTCCGCCGATCCTGCCTCGCCTCCGCACTGCTCAACGACGAACAAGGCGTTTGGGGCGGCACCACCGACACGGACCGGGACGCCATCACAGCCAAGCTCGCCGGACTCTCGGCGTACTGGGCACGGATCGCGCCCTGGCCGCTCCCCGCCGCCTGCCGAACCGAATGGACGCCGGGACCCAAGGCGCTCGACCCCACCAAGCCCCTTCCGGTACCGCGCGACGCAGAGAGAGCCGCAGCATGAGCAACGCCGGCCGAACCTTCGCTGGCTGGGCGGCCTTGTGATGACCGTGCAAATGCGTCTGTCCGGCGACCCAGCGGAGATCGAGGTCATGGTCAAGGTCCTCGCCGTTGTGTTCCAACTCGACGGCTCCGGGCGGCTGGACACCAACCAGGGAGCCGCGGGCGCTCGCTGCTACGTCACCGCCCGAATCCCCAACAAACACGACCGATCCGAGCCGCTGACGCCGGATCAAATCCAGTAGGGAGGTGGTCCAGATGACCGACACCGCAACGCACGGCAGGATCACGCTGGACCGCTTCCCGCTGGACGTCGTACAAGATCTCGCGATCACCAACGGCGTTTGCGTCCGGCCGATCCTGAACCGCGTTGTCGACACCGAGACCGGCACCGAGCGCATCGTCGGTGTCTCCTGCGGGTCGACCCTCGTCTCGAAGTGCCCGCCTTGCGCTGAGGCCAACCGGCGACTGCGGATGCAGCAGTGCCGCGAGGGCTGGCACCGAGACACCGAACTCGAACTCCCCGCCGACACTGACCAGCTCGAGGACGAGGACCAAGCCGAACCCGAGGACGCCGGCACCGACGAGGACTCCACTCGCCGGGTGCGCTCGACCCGTCGACGCCAGGACGCGCCGGACCTGCCGCGGGTCCCGATGAGCAAGCGCACGGTCGGTACGACGTTCCACGCACCCAACGGCAAGACCTACCGCCCCTCGATGTTCATCACCGTCACACTCGACTCGTACGGCGCGACACACCGTCTCCCGTACCGGGTCAAGGGCAAGCTCGTGCCGTGCTCGTGCGGCGTCCACCACAGCCTAACCTCGCCCGTCCTGTCGACGCCGGTCGACCCGTCGACGTACGACTACCGCCGCGCCGCACTCGACGCGCTGCACTTCTCCAAGGGCGTCGACCGCTTCGTTCAGAACCTGCGCAGGTGCGCCGGGTACAAGGCGCAGTACTTCGCCGTGGTCGAGCCACAGAAGCGCCTCGCGCCGCATCTGCACATGGCAGTCCGGGGGACCGTGCCGCGTGAGCTCGTCCGTCAGGTCGCCGCCGCGACCTACCACCAAGTCTGGTGGAGACGCCCGTCTACGGCGCTCAGACCGGCTGTGATCTCCCTGTCTGGGACGAGGACACTGAACGCTTCCTCGACCCCGCCACGGGCGTCCTGCTGCCCACCTGGGACAACGCCTTGGACGACCTCGCCGCCGACCCCGCCGCGCAACCCGCGCACGTCGTCCGCTTCGGTGAACAGGTCGACTACAAGGGCATCGTCGCGGACTCAGACGCCAAGGTCGGCAAGGCAATCGGCTACCTGACCAAGTACCTCGGCAAGGCGATCGGCGAGACCTACGGCGACGACCGCGCCGACCTGCACCCGGCCCAACTCGACCACTTGAACCGGCTTCACGAGCACGTCAAGGTGCTGCCCTGCTCGCCGGCCTGCGCGAACTGGCTCCTCTACGGGATCACCCCGAAGGACGCGACCGGCAACCTCGTCCCCGGCGAATGCGACAGCAAAGCCCACGACCGTTCACATCTCGGCCTCGGTGGTCGCCGCGTCCTGGTCTCCCGTCAGTGGACCGGCAAGACCCTGACCGACCACCGCGCCGACCGCGCCGAAGTCATCCGCCATACCCTGGCCGCCGCCGGCGTCGAGATGGACGACCAAGCCGCGCTGTCCGTCGACCAGACCACCAGCGACGACGAGCAACTGCGGTTCATCTGGCCCCCCGTCCGCCCCGGCGACGAGGACGCACCCACACAGAAGGAAGTCCTGGCCTACAGCATCACCAAACGCATCCGCTGGCGCGAGCAATACGAGGCGGCCAAACAACGCGCCCGCGACGGCACATCACCACTTGACGAACCCAATTCGGCAACCGGCACCGCCGCGTCTGCGGCCTGAACACGAGGGATACCCATGCAAGACATCAAGCTCCTGTACCGCGTCCCGGAGGCCGCGCAAGCGCTAGGCATCAGCCGCGCGAAGGTGTATCAGCTCATCCAGTCAGGCGCTCTGCGGTCGGTCAAGATCGACAGCTCACGCCTTATCCGAGCCGCCGATCTCATGGAGTTCGTGGCTGACCTGGATCGGGCCGCCTGATGGGGAAGCTCAAGGACGGCGTGATGAAGCGCGGCAAGACGTGGTCGTACGTCATCCGCGTGATCGATCCGGACACCGGTCTGAGCAAACCCAAGTGGGTCGGCGGCTTTGCGACCGAAGACGACGCCAAGGAAGCCCGCGACGATGCTAGACGGGCGGCACGACGAGGTGAGTACGTCGACCGTTCGGCAATCACCGTCAAGGAGTACCTCGGTGACTGGCTCGATGCTCACGCCCTGGAGACCAAGCCGCGGACGTTGGCCGGCTACCGCTGGCTCATTCGGCAGTACGTCGAGCCGCGCATTGGCCGTCAGCGTCTCCAGGCGATCCGGCCCACCACGTTGACGAAGCTGTATCAGGATCTTCTTAAGGGTGGTCGAGCCGACGGCGACCCGCTCGCTAGGGCAACCGTCGACAAGGTTCACGCGGTACTGCGGAAGGCGTTCAACGATGCCGTGAAGTTCGAGGGCGTTCTGTCGAGTAACCCGGCTGACCGCGCGAAGCGTCCACGGCGTACCGCTCGCCCGTCTGTGGAGGTTTGGAACGCCGACGAGCTGCGTCTGTTCCTGGGCCTCATGGCCACCCATCGACTCCGGGCGTTCTACCGGCTGGCGGCGTATACAGGCGCTCGGCGTGGAGAGCTGCTGAACCTGCGATGGGCTGACATCGACTGGAAGGCGCCGGCTGTCCGAATCCGCGGCTCGGTTGGCATCGTGGAGGGCGAACGGGTGGAGGGGACCACGAAGGGCGGACGGGAACGGGTCGTGAGTATCGACCCCGACACGGTGACGGAACTCAAAGCACACCGCCGCCGCCAGATGGCGGACCAAGCCAAGATCGGAGACGCCTGGCCTGACACCGGCCACGTGTTCACGACCGGGCTCGGTGAGCCGATCTATCCGGACACGGTCACGCAGTTCATGGGCAAGGTCATCCGCGCGTACAACATGCCCGACCCTGAGAACCCGGACAAGACGCCGCTCCCCCACGCGCGGCTGCACGATCTGCGGCACGTTCACGCGACACTGCTTCTCATCGCTGGCGTACCGGTGCATGTCGTGGCCGAGCGGCTGGGCACGCTGATCCGGCCATCACTCTCCGGATCTACGCGCACGTGATCCGGACCCACGCAGCCGGCGTCGCCGGCATCTTCGCCACTGCCGCTGCAAAGTCGGAGCCTGCTAACACATACGAGGACGACGCCGACGAGCCAGACGATGAAGACGGTCCGGAGGCCTCCGCGCTGGTGCCCAGTTAGCAAGGGTGTTAGCAAACTCGCACCATGAGTGGCACCACGAGACAGCTCGGACATGCAGAACCCCAGGTCATGTTGCCCGTGACCTGGGGTTTCTCCGTCTACCGGAGTGGAGCCGCCTGTCGGAATCGAACCGACGACCTTCTCATTACGAGTGAGACGCTCTGCCGACTGAGCTAAGGCGGCGTGTACCGAGGCAAGAGTGTAGCGGGAGGAGGGCGTGGATTCCGAATCGGATCCTTGGTGAGGGTACGGCGGGGTGGCGGGTGTGGTCGGAGTCACCTTCCTCGGGTCTGGGGTACGGGGGCGCCATGACCGGCAATAGGGCCGCGCAGCGGGTCACAAGCCGCGGCACACCGGTCGGCCGAGGGCGCCGTACGACGGGAGGGGTCGATCGCGTGGGTGGGCCGGGCGCAGCCGGGCTGCGACGGAACTGACGACGCCGACGTACGACGGAGCTGACGCCGGCGAATACAGCCGGGACATCAGCCGTCGGCGGGAATGCCTCGTGGGATGCCGCGCGTGGATGCGGAACCGACTGCACAGGGCGGCCGTCGGAGGGGTGTGGAAATGGTGGGGGAAGAATTGTTTCGGGAAATGCGTTGACTTGAACCGACGTGCTGGGTGAGACTATTTCCCGCAAGACCGAGAAACCTGAGGAGAAGATCGTGTACGGGACGGACATTCTGAACGAGGCCTGGCGGCGGCGCCGTGTGGTCTTGTCGGTGTGCCTGCGACCCGTGGGCGACATGGCCTTCGAATACCACCAGCTCAGCCCGCGTTCGGGCGGTCCGCCTGGGTGATCTCCGTGTTGGGAGGTCTCCAGCGAGCCGTCTGAGCCGGGTTCCGGCAGCAGGCGGCTCTTTTCTTTTGCCCGGGAACGGGCCACGTCGGTGCGCAATGGTTGCGGACCGGATTCCAAACCCGCGTCACGAGGGTTCGACTCCTTCCACCGATGCTTTTCCGGTATTCACGGATATCGGCACGAACAATTGACAACTGGATATCTATCGCAATTCCAGCTGTAGGCCAGCGGCCAGGCCACCTCATTTGGGTTGAGGGGATCGGAGGTTCGAGTCCTCCCAGCTGGACCAGGCGCCCGCAGGATGCTCTGCTACCGGCCGAGCGGGCGCCACAAGCGTGCCCTGCGCCGGAAATCCGCAGTACATCCGGCGCAGGGCGCCACGAACGCCCGTGGCTCAACCGGACAGAGCGCCTGCCTACGAAGCAGGAGGGTGCAGGTTCGAATCCTGCCGGGCGTGCTGTGTCCGAGGCAGAAGCGGGCGATGCGCCGGGATGTGGACCCGGAGGAAGCGGGTTCGAGCCCCGCCGGACACCCTGAGTGGCACCCGGGATGACACCTCGGGTGACGCCCGTGCGACACACCGTCGCCACACGCAACCGTCGCCGTACGCGACTGTCGCCGTACGCGACTGTCGCCGTACGTAACACAACGCAGTACCCCGCGGCTCTGGCCCAACTGGGAGAGGCGCCTGGCTTAGGACCAGGAGGTTCAGGGTTCGAATCCCTGGGGCCGCACGCACTGACCGACACCGATTTCCCCGACCTGCCGACCGCGGGTCGGGCACACTGGGAGGGAGGAGGAACCACATGAGCGGTGTGATCGTCCTGAACGCCTCGTACGAGCAGCTGCACGTCGTGTCGATCCCGCACGCCATCCGGATGCTCGTCCGCGAGGTCGCGGTCGTCGAGGAAGCCCACGACGGCGCCAGCATCGGACCGTTCCCTCTCCCGCGCGTGCTCCGGCTCGTCCGGTACGTCGTGATGAAGTGGCGCTACGCCTCCGGCCGCCTGCAGTACACGCGGGCCGGCGTCCTGAAGCGCGACAAGTACACGTGCGCGTACTGCGGCAAGCTCGGCGCCACCACGATGGACCACGTGGTGCCACGATCACGGGGTGGACGGGGCGAGTGGCTGAACGCCGTCGCCGCGCACTCCGCGTGCAACGAGAAGAAAGGCTCGCGAACACCGGAAGAGGCCGGCATGCCGCTGTTGTGGCAGCCGTGGATCCCTTCCCGTGCCGAGATAGCGCTCTGACGCGACACCCACCGGTGCCGCCGACGAGCGCGATGCCAGGTGGGCGACGGTGACCCACCCTCGGTTCTGACCCGAGGTCCCGCAGGTTCGAGCCCTGCCCTGGCAGCTGCATGCATGCATCCAGACAGACGAACGAGGAGGGGAATCGTGGAGCTTCCGGTTGAGCTGAGTGGGGCGAAGAGCTCCACGCTCATGTGGGCGCAGGAGTACGACGTCGACGCGAAGGCGCTGCAGCAGCTGCGGAACATCGCGGCGCTGCCGTGGGTGCACGGCGTCCGGGTGATGCCGGATGTGCACCTCGGCAAGGGTGCGACGGTCGGGTCGGTGATCGCGATGTACCAGGCCGTGTCGCCGGCGGCGGTCGGGGTCGACATCGGGTGTGGCATGGAAGGTGTGCTGACCTCGCTGACGGCGGCGGACCTGCCGGACGACCTGTCGGCGATCCGGTCGCGGATCGAGGCCGCCGTACCGGTCGGTTTCCGGGCCCACGAGGACCCGGTCGGCGTACGGCGGCTCGGGCTGGACCCGCGTCCGTGGGACCGGCTGTGGGGCGGGTTCACGAGTCTGCACGACGGGGTGCAGGACCGGGAGCGCAAGGCCAAGCAGCAGATGGGGTCGTTGGGCGGGGGCAACCACTTCATCGAGGTGTGCCTCGACGACGAGGACCGCGTGTGGCTGATGCTGCACTCCGGCAGCCGGAACATCGGCAAGGAGCTCGCGGAGCGGCACATGCGGATCGCGCGGGAGCTGCCGCACAACGCCGATCTGCCGGACCGCGACCTGGCGGTGTTCCTGTCCGGTACGCCGGAGATGGACGCGTACCGCCGGGACCTCACGTGGGCGCAGGAGTACGCCGCCCGGAACCGGGCCGTCATGCTCGCGCTGGTGATGCAGGCGGTGCGGGAGTCGTTCGAGGTCGACGTACGGTTCGAGCAGCCGATCTCGTGCCACCACAACTACGTGGCCGAGGAGCAGTTCGACGGGCTCGACCTGCTGGTCACCCGCAAGGGCGCGATCCGGGCGGGGCGCGGGGACCTCGGGCTGATCCCGGGGTCGATGGGCACCGGTTCGTACGTCGTCCGCGGGCTCGGCTCGGAGCGCTCGTTCTACTCGGCCTCGCACGGGGCAGGCCGGCGGATGAGCCGCAACGAGGCGAAGCGCCGCTACACCGTCGACGACCTGGTCGCCCAGACCAAGGGCGTCGAGTCCCGCAAGGACGCCGGCGTCGTCGACGAGATCCCCGCCGCCTACAAGGACATCGACTCGGTCATCGCCGCCCAGTCCGACCTGGTCGAGGTCGTCGCCCACCTGAAGCAGGTCATCTGCGTCAAGGGCTGAACAGGTTCCTGCCGTGTTCAGGGGACACGGCAGGAACCTCGAGGTGAGGTCCGCCTGTTGGTAGGGGCAGCGGTTTGCTGAACCGTCGGTCGGCTGGCATGTCGGCTCGTGAGTTCGAATCTCACTCTCACCGCTGGGTGGCCGGGATGGACCGGCCACCCTGCCAACCCTGGGTACGTGGTTGTTCGCAGGGGTGGTCTGAGCAGTTTGGGTAGTTCTTCCGAAGCGGGCGTGCGGCGTCGCCTCTTACGTTGGCGTCATGATCGAGCGGGAGCGGCTGCTGGACGGGCTGCCTGTCGGTGAGCGACGGGTGGATGTCGGCGGTGTGTCCACGGTCGTTCTCGAGGGTGGGAACGGGGCGCCGCTCGTGCTGCTGCACGGCGGGATCGAGTGCGGAGGGGCCTATTGGGCGCCGGTGATTCCGGCGTTCGCGCAGCAGCACCGGCTCGTCGTACCTGACGTGCCGGGGCTCGGCGAGTCCGAGCCGGTGGCCCGGCTGGACCAGGCGACCTTCGACGGTTGGCTGGCGAAGCTGCTCGAGCTGACCTGCGAGCAGCCGGCGGTCTTGGTCGCGCACTCGCTCGTCGGCACACTGGCCGCGGGCTTCGCCGCGCATCACAGGAAGCAACTGCAGCGGTTGGTGCTGTACGCCGTACCTGGCGTCGGGCCGTACCGGCTGCCGATCGGCCTGCAGATCACAGCGATCAGGTTCGCGCTCCGTCCGTCCGAGGCGAACATGGTGCGGTTCGAGCAGTGGGCGTTCGCCGACCTCGACTCCGCCCGCCGCCGCGACCCGGACTGGATGCACGCCTTCACCACGTACACCAGGACCCGCGCCCGCGTGCCGCACGTCAAGCGGACGATGCGCCACCTCGTCACCACCTGCACGAAGCAGATCCGCGACCACATCGACGTACCGACGACGCTTCTCTGGGGCGCGAAGGACCGATTCGTACCGCTGAGGCTTGCCGAAGAGGCCGCGAGCAGGCTGAACTGGCCGCTGAAGGTGATCGACGACGCCGGGCATGTCCCGCACATCGAGCGACCCGGCGCCTTCCTCGAGGAACTCACACGGACACGAGGCTGACCAACATCCCGATCCCCGAAGCCACCGTCGCCGGGATCGCGATCGGGTTCGCCCTCGAGCAGCTACGCCCGGGGCATCTCCGCAGGCGCCGCGCCGGGTGGGCGCTCGTCGCCGCCGGCGGCCTCGTCATCGCGGGCGCGTTGCGAGCAGCAACAACCACCGACCTCGCCCACCCCCGGCAACTCGTCACCAGCGGGCCGTATGCACTGAGCCGGAACCCGATGTACGTCGGGTGGTCGCTCATCCATCTCGGGATCGGGCTGGCTGCAGGGTCGGTGTGGGTCGTGGCGACGGTGCCGCCGGCCGGGGTGGTCGTCCACCGAGAGGTGCTGGCCGAGGAGCGCCGGCTGGAAGAGCAGTTCGGAACCATGTACCGGCAGTACCGCGCGACCGTACGCCGGTACGTCTGACAACAACCATCAGAGAGGAGGACCGGCCGTGGCCGACCTCAGGAACAGGAAGCGAGTGCCCAGTGGCAGGACCGGTGCTCCAGTCCGGCAGGGACACTCGATGCGACGCGTGCTGCTTGCCTGCGGGCATGTGCAGCGCGATCGGATCGCCCAGCGTGGGGATCACGTGTGGTGCGAGGCCGAATGCTCCGACTGGATCCGCGTGGTCTCTGTCGAAGAGTAGTCACCCGATCACGCCGTCCCAGGCAACAAAACCCGCCGCAACTTTCTCCGCCGGTTGACCATCGTGGCGGTTGTACAGGTTGTCACCGCCGGGCTGGGGGGCCGCGGACGAGTGGGTGGGGAAATGCATGATCAGATGGTTGCCGGTGCTCGGCCTGGTGGCCGGCGGGCTGGCGGGTACCGCCGGTATCGCTGCGGCCGAGACCGGTCCGGGGATCGCGATCGCCGCGGATCTGCCGGAGCCGCAGGGCGCACAGTTCATGCCAGGGGCAACAAACGTCGTCCCGGCGACCGCTGTGGTCGCGAAGAGTGCCCGAGCGATCACTACCGGGGCAGGTGGCACCTACACCTGCCCCGGTTTCAGCACGGTCGACGACGCCACGCCGGTGTCGTCGATACTCCAGGACACCTACACCTGGGGCGGATTCAAGCCGTACAAGGTTGGTGACGGCAACGGAAACGTCAACTGGCGACTGAATCCGTACAACAATCCCAGCTGGTACATGTGGCTCCACTCGCTTCGTTGGCTGGGCCAAGGAATCACCGCGGCCGCGCAGGGCGACACCGCCGCGCTCGACCGCGTGACGACGATCGTCCGCGACTGGGTCCGCGACAATCCGTACTCCTGGAAGGGTGATGTCGGCGCCTGGGAGTCGACGATGCACCGCACCAACGTGATCATTTGCACTCGGCAAGCAGTTCTCGCCGCCCTGGACGCCACTACGCTGCCGGCCCAGTACGGCTGGCTCGACGCGGCGCTGCTCGACCACGCCCAGTTCCTGGTCAACAACTGGAGCGGCGCCTGGAACCACGGCACCGACGAGAGCATCGCGCTGTTCGGCGTCGGCTGCACGCTCGACCGCCCCGACTACCTGACGCTCGCGCAGCAGCGCCTCGACACCGGCATCACGACCTCGATCGACGCCGAGGGCTCGACCAACGAACAGTCGACCGCGTACGCGCAGTTCAACTACTCCCTCTGGGGCCGTGCCGTCGACGTCCTGCGAGCCTGCGGCGCCGACCCCGGTACGACGATCGCGGCGCGCCGCGCACTGCTGGCCGACTGGCTCACCCTGGCAACGAACTCCCTGGGCAACCTCCACCAGATCGGTGACTCCGAGGTCGTCCGTACTGCGGCCGTCGCCGGAACGCCGCTCGAGTACGCCGGAAGCCTCGGCGCGACCGGCACCGCGCCGACCGAGCGTGTCGGCATGTTCTCCGCGGGCTATGTCTTCGGCCGGTCCGGATGGAGCAAGTTCGCGGACCAGTCGTCGTACAGCATCAGGTACGGTCCGACGCGACAGTTGCACGGTCACAGCGACCACACGTCGCTCACGTACACCGCTCGCGGGCGGGACATCCTGATCGACGGCGGGCACGCCGGCTACCAGAACGACGTCTGGCGGACCTGGGCGAAGAGCCCCTTCGCCGGCAGCGCGATGACGACGCCGCTGTCGGCGGACACGCGGCCGGTAACCAAGCTGACCCGGTCGCAGGTCAAGCCGAACGCCGATTTCTTCGAGTTCTCGGACGTGCCGGGAGCCGGCATCAGCCGCGTCCGCGGCGTCCTCGTGCTCAGCAATCCGGACCTGGTCGTGACGCTCGACCGTGCGTCGTCCAAGACCGCGCAGCAGTTCCAGACGCTGTGGCACCTGCCCGCGGACCAGAAGGCGACCGTGTACTCACGGACCACCGCCCTGGCGGCGAAGCCGGGTGAGGACACCCGGACGATCCTCTTCCAGGTGCCGTACCGGCAGGCCCTGCCGCCGGGCGCGATCCTGCTCAAGCAGGCGCAGACGAACCCGATCCAGGGTTGGACCTACCCGAACATCAACACGCGGCTCCCGGCGCCGACCCTGATGTTCGCGCGGTCCGGCACCACGGCATCGATCCTGTCGTTCATCGCGCCCGTCAGGGCCTCCGGGGGCGTCACGTACGCGACCCGCTGGTCCGGTACGACCTACGTCGTCGACCTGAGCGTGGCCGGCGTCCGCACGTCGATCGGTATCACCGCGGGCGGCTCACTCGTTCGCCTGGCCTGACCGATCCAGCAACGGGTCGAAGTGGACGGTCAGCGAGACGTCCGTTTCGGCCCGGCTGGACAGGACCCGGACGCGTACGTCGGCAGGCGTGATCGGCGAGGGCAGCGTCAGCAGGCGACGATGCCCGATGGTCGTCTCCCGGGCGATCTCCTGCCACCCGCCGTCGACCAGCGCGTCCACCGCGAAGGACTCGACCTGCTGTCCCAGAGAGATGTCTTCTCGCAGGTCCAGCACGTTGACCGTGCCGGGCAGTGTCACCGGTGTGTCGTAGTACTCACGCACCGCGGCCCCGAACCCGGCCAGCGCGGCAACATCCGGATCGGCGAACAGGCCGCGCCGATCGGGCGGGACGTTCAGCAGCAGTACGGCGTTCCGCCCGACCGACTTGCGATAGATGTCCAGCAGCTCCGGCACCGGCTTCACCGCGGCGTCCTCGGACGCGTGGTAGAACCACCCGGGCCGGATCGACACGTCGACCTCGGCCGGGTACCACCGGAGCTCGTCGGCCTGGGCCAACTCCTCCGGCCCGGCCACCGAGGCCGCGGTCTGCGCGGCCACCATCTCGCCGCCGGCGAACGGGACGACGCTCCACTCGGTCTCCCGCGCGAACCCGTCCTCGTTGCCGACCCACCGCACATCGGGCCCGCCGATCGCGATGGTGGCGTCCGGGGCGAGCCGCCGGATCAGGTCGAACCACGCGTCGTACGCATAGGTCTGCGCGCTGCTCGTCGGATTCGCGCCGTCCAGCCAGACCTCGGCGATCGGCGCGTACGACGTCAGCAGCTCGTGCAACTGCTGCAGGTAGAACCGGTTGTAGTCGTCGACCACATACGAGAACTCCCCGATCCGCGACGCGACCGCCGGGCTGCCGTTGCCGTAGTACCCGCCCGGCGCCTTCTCCTGGTACAGGTCCGCGGGCGACAGATACACGCCGAACCCCAGACCGGCCGCCTCACACGCGATCGACAGTTCGCCGACCACGTCACGACCGTACGACGCGGCAACGGTGTGCGGCAGATACTTGCTCGGCCACAGGCAGAACCCGTCGTGGTGCTTGGCCGTCAGGATCACGCTCTTGAACCCGGCGGCGACCAGCGTGGAAACCCACTGCGAGCAGTCCAGCGCCGTCGGCTCGAACGCGGCCGGGTCGTCGAGACCGGTCCCCCACTCGAGGTCGGTGAACGTGTTCGGCCCGAAGTGCACGAACGCGGTCAGCTCCTGCCGCTGCCACGCCAACTGCCGCGCCGACGGACGAACGGCGGACGGATCGATCACAGCAGCACCTTCCCGGGGTTGAGCAGGTTCAAGGGGTCGAAGGCGGCCTTGATCCGCCGGTGCAGCTCGAGCCCGACCGGTCCGAGCTCGGTCTCCAGCCAGCGTGCCTTCAGCGTGCCGATCCCGTGTTCGCCGGTGATCGTGCCGCCGAGCCGCAGCCCCAGCTCCATCACCGCCCCGAAGGCCTCGAGCGCCCGCGCCTCGGCGGCCGCGTCGTCGCGGTCGAACACCACGGTCGGGTGCATGTTGCCGTCGCCTACGTGCCCTGGGCAACAGATCAGGACGTCGTACTTCGTGCTGATCTCGGCGATCCCGCGCAACAGTGTGACCAGCTGCGAGCGCGGCACGGAGACGTCGTCGATCAAGGTGACGCCGAGCGGCTCCAGCGCCGAGTTGACGAGGCGGCGGGCTTCGAGCAGCATCCGCGACTCCTCGGCGTCCGAGGCCTCGGCGACGTCGATGGCGCCATGGTCGGAGCAGATCGCAGCGATCCGGGCCACATCCTCGGCGGCCCGCTCTCCCCGGTCTGACTGTGCCAGCAGCATCGAGCCGACGTTCTCGGGCAGGCCCATGTCCCGGTAGCTCTGGATCGCCCGCAGCGTCGGCTGGTCCAGGAACTCCAGCAACGACGGCCTCAGACCAGACGCCATCACTGCGGCAGCGGCCGCGATCCCATCCTCGATGGTCAGGAAGGTGGCGGCCGCGGTCAGCGCGGCTTCAGGGGCAGGCTGCAGTGCGAGGGTCGCCTCAGTCACGACACCCAGCGTGCCTTCGGAGCCGACGATGAGCCGGGTCAGGTCGTACCCGGCAACGCCCTTCGCCGCCCGGCGACCTGTCCGGACGACTTCGCCCGACGCCAGCACGACCTCCAGGCCGCGCACGAAGTCCGACGTCACGCCGTACTTCACGCAGCACAACCCGCCGGCGTTGGTCGCGATGTTCCCGCCGATCGTCGACATCTCCCACGACGACGGGTCCGGCGGATAGAACAACCCCTGCTCCAGGACGGCGCGGGACAACGACGCGTTCACCACGCCTGGCTGGACGACGGCCACCTGGTCCTCGACGGACACCTCGAGGATGCGCGTCATCCGGGACGTCGACAGCAGCAGGCAGCCGTCGATCGCGTTCGCGGCGCCCGACAGCCCGGTCCGCGCGCCCTGGGTGACCACCGGCACCCGGAACTCGGACGCCAGCCGCAGAACGTCCTGCACCTCGGCGGTACTCGTTGGTCGCACCAACGCGCGCGGAGAACCCGCGGAACAGAACGTGGCGTGGTCGTTCCGGTGATTTTCCAGGATTTCCGGATCGTCGACGACGTCGCCGAGGACCGACCGGAGCCGGTCCGCGAAATCATCCCTCATCTTGCTCAGCGAGCAACCGCAGGATCAGCTCCGCCCGGCGGACGCGTTCACGACCGAGGGCCTCCGCCGTAGCCGAAAGATGCGCGCCGACCGGATAGATGTTCGGCGCGTTCCGCAGCCCCATCTTCAGGTACACCGGCGCCGCCGCCCGGACGACGTCCGGTACGTCGTAGAAGCGGACGTGGCCGCCCTGGTCGTCGGGAACCTCGATGTACATGTCGATCGGCACCGTCGTCACCGAGCGGATCTCCGCCAGCACCGGCACCGGCAGGTCGGTCGACACGTTCAGGCTGGTCGCGCCGAGCCGCTCGTACAACCGCGCGGTCGGTGCGTTCGGCAACGGCATCAGCACCGACGTCTTCAGCACCAGGTCCGACGGCAGCTCGCCCTCGATCTTCAGCCGGCCGAGGATCTCCAGGACGCCGATGTCGCCGACCAGCAGGCTCCGCACGCCGAGCTCGACCGCGCGGTACGCGTCACACAACGACGCGGCCACCTGGTCGTTGCCCCGCGCGACACCGCCGACCGCGGCCGACACCTTCGCCTGGCCGCCGATGTCCCAGGCGCCGCGCGGCCCGAGGAACAGGCAGACCTCGACACCCGCGGAGGCGCCGAGCGACAGCATCTCCTCGATCTCGCCGTCGGTCAGCATCATCACGCCGCTGCCCTGCGACACCCGGTCGATCGTGACGCCGCGCTCCTTGGCCTCCTCGAGGACCGCCGTCATCACCCGCGGCCCCTCGCAGGACGGGATCTCCACCTTGTACGGCGACCCGTCGGGGAAGGTCTTCGTGGACGCCTCCCCGGGCCGGAAGCCGCGGTCGGCGAGCAGGGCACGTGCTTCGCGAAGGTTCATGTCTCGCTCCAAGGTCCGAGTCGTCCGGCCGGCGTCAGGTCCCGCGCCGTACCGGTGATCTCCAGGTCGAATCGTTCGGCCGCCTCGGTCAGCAGGGCCGGTGTCACCATCAGCTCGTTCGGCGACAAGGTGTCCTTGATCCGGGCCAGCCGGAGCTCGGACCAGTGCCGCCGCCCGCACATCGTCACGGCGGCGAGGACGGCAGCCTCGTCGTCCTCCATCACCATCGGCAGCCGCGAGCGCCGTGCACCGCCGGCGCCCGACGTCAGCGCGTTCACGTAGCTGGCGCGCAGGTCGATCTGCTCCAGCAGCCGCGCCGGGATCACGTCGGCCAGGCCGAGCCCGGACGCGTTCCCGTGCGAGGCCGGCGACAGCGAGTGCACGCTGATCGCGGCGATCGACGGCGACTCGAACTCGGGGATGCCGTGCACCCAGCACCGGCCGATCACGTTCGTGTCCATGCCCGCGCCGGACTTGTCCTTGCCGAGCTCGTCGACCACCAGGACGTCGAGCTGGTCGAACGGCAGCCGCCCCAGCAGGCTCGATGCCCTTTGCAGCAAGGCGTTCTCGGCCGCCGTGGCGATGCCGTCGGCGGCCAGCAACTCGACCGCCGCGGTCTGCTCGTGGGCGTTCTCCAGGATCGCCAGACCGCCGAGGATCTTGCCCTGCGCGACCACCATCCGGGCGGCGGCCTCGATGTTGGCGCCGAGCGACGGGATGCCGCCGGCGTGCAACGAGGCCGCGCCGAGGTGGTTGCCGAGCCCGATCGCGAGGATCTTCGCGATCCCGCTCTCGATCGGTCCGCGGAAGTCGGTGTGCGGTTTGATCCGGTTCACCAGCAGGACGCCGTCGGCCTTGGCGGCGATCGCGTCGTGGTGCACCTCGGTCCCGTCCGCCAGGGTGCCGACGACGACGGTCTCCATCGTGGCCTCGATCGGACAGCCGACGGTCTCCGCGGTGATCCCGAGACCGGCGAGCATCTCCCGCTGGCCGTCGGCGGTCGCACCGCCGTGCGAGCCCATCGCCGGGATCACGAACGGCGCGGCGCCGGTGTCCCGCAGCCAGTCCACGGCCGCCTTCACCACCGGCACCAGGTCGTGGATCCCGCGGCTGCCGGCCGTCACCGCGATCCGGGCGCCGGGCAGCACCCGGTCCCGGAGCGGTTCGAGCGCCGCGCGCGCGTCGCCGTACGGGTCGGCCGAGACCGGCAGATCCGTGAGGATCCGCCGGATCGGCGTCACCTGCGGGAGGGTCCCCGCAGGCCGCAGCCCTCGAACCGCCTCGAAAGGTCCCCAGGACATCAGTGGCTCTGGCGGGCGACGGCGGAGCCGGTGCGGCCGATGAGGAAGTCGAGGTCGCAGCCCTGGTTGGCCTGGGTCACGTGGTCGACGTAGAGGCGGGCCCAGCCGCGGTCCGTGGGCGGTGTCGGCGGCTGCCAGTCCGCGCGGCGCTTCTCCAGCTCCTCGTCCGGCACGTCGAGGTGCAGCCGCCGCGCCGGGACGTCGAGCTCGATCCAGTCCCCGGTCCGCACGAGCGCCAACGGCCCGCCCACCGCGGCCTCGGGCGTGACGTGCAGGACGACGGTGCCGTACGCCGTACCGCTCATCCGTGCGTCCGAGATGCGCACCATGTCGTCGACGCCGATCTCGGCGAGCTTGCGCGGGATCGTCATGTTGCCGACCTCGGGCATCCCCGGGTATCCGCGCGGTCCGGCGTTCTGCAGCACCAGCACGGTGTCCTCGTCGACGTCGAGATCCGGGTCCTCGACCGCCTTGTCGTACTCCTCGATGCTGCTGAACACCAGCGCCTTGCCGCGGTGCCGCGACAGCCGCTCGGAGGCGGCCGACTGCTTGATGACCGCGCCGTCCGGGGCCAGATTCCCCTTCAGTACGGCGGTTCCCGCGCCGCTGCCGAGCGGGTCGCCGACCGGGCGGATGACGGCGTACGTCTCGCTGCCGGGCGCCGCACCGGGGTACACCGCTTCGATCCGCTCGGCGCTCGCGACGTTCTCGCCGATCGTCTTGCCGGTGACCGTGATCGCGTCCGGCTTGAGCAGCGGCAGGATCTCCTTCATGACTGCGGGCAGGCCGCCGGCGTAGTAGAAGTCCTCCATCAGGTACTTGCCCGACGGCTGCAGGTCGACCAGCCACGGGACGCCGCGGGCCCACTCGTCGATGTCGTCGAGGGTCAGCTCGACGCCGACCCGGCCGGCGATCGCGAGCAGGTGGATGACGAAGTTCGTCGAGCCGCCGATCGCCGCGTTCGCGCGGACCGCGTTGGCGAACGCGTCCCGGGTGAGGATGTCGCTGATTTTCAGGTCGTCCTTGACCATCTCGACGATCCGCTGGCCGGACTTCTGCGCGATCACGTACCGGCGGGAGTCGACCGCGGGGATCGCGGCGGATCCGGTCAGCTGCAGGCCGAGCGCCTCGGCCATACAGGCCATCGTGGACGCGGTGCCCATCGTCATGCAGTGGCCGTTGCTGCGGGACTGGCCCGCCTCGGCCGCCGCGAAGTCCTCGGCCGACATCCGGCCGGCGTTGAGGTCCTGCGTGAACCGCCAGACCGCCGTACCGGAGCCGATGTCGCAGCCACGGAATTTACCGTTCAACATGGGGCCGCCGGTGACGACGATCGTCGGCAGGTCGACGCTCGCGGCGCCCATGATCGAGCCGGGTGTCGTCTTGTCGCAGCCGGTCAGCAGCACCACTCCGTCGAGCGGGTTGCCGCGCAGCGACTCCTCGACGTCCATGCTCAGCAGGTTGCGGAACAGCATCGCGGTCGGCCGCAGCAGCGTCTCGCCGAGCGACATCACCGGGAACTCCAGCGGGAACCCGCCGGCCTGCCAGACCCCGCGCTTCACGGATTCGGCGAGCCGGCGCAGGTGTGCGTTGCACGGCGTGAGCTCGGACCAGGTGTTGCAGATCCCGATCACCGGGCGACCGTCGAAGGCCTCCTCGGAGAAGCCCTGCGACTTCATCCAGGACCGGTGGATGAAGCCGTTGCGGCCGTGCTCACCGAACCAGTGGTCGAAACTCCGCCGGCCGGTCGACGCCGGGGCCTCTTCACCGGGCAGGACGTTGCCCTCGGCCGGGTCGTTCGTCGGGGGCACATCAGTCATCGCGACACCTCACCTGTGGTCACGGTTCCGTTCACCCGGCGGCTGATCCCGGCCGGGTTCGAGTCCTTCAGTACGTCGGGCAGCACCGCGTCGGGCGCGTCCTGGTACGCCACCGGGCGCTGGAACCGCCGCGCCGCCGTCACACCGACGCTGGTGTGGATCGAGCCGACCGATGACGGGAACGGCCCGCCGTGGTGCTGGGCCCAGGACACGGCGACGCCGGTCGGCCAGCCGTTCCACAGCACGCGGCCCGCGCGGGCGGTCAACTTCGGCAGGAGTTCCTGCGCGAGCTCGGCGTCCGATTCCTCCGCGTGCAGAGTCGCGGTGAGATTGCCTTCGAACGCCTCGAGCGCCTGGACGAGTTCGTCATGAGAGCCGTACTCCACCACGATCGAGACGGGGCCGAAGCACTCCTCGAGGATCTCGTCACGGCGGGCGAGCAGCTCGGGCACGGTGGTCTGCAGCAGCGTCGCGCCGCCGGACGCCCACACGCGGATACCGTCGATCTTCTCCAGCCGGCCGAGCCCGGAGGTGAAGCCGTCCTTGATCCGGTCGTTCAGCATCGGCGCTTCGGCGACACCGCCCGCGGCCTCGGACAGCTGGTCTTGCAGGCCGTGGCCGGCCGGCAGGAACAGCAGGCCGGGCTTGGTGCAGAACTGGCCGACGCCGAGGCTGAACGAACCGACGTACCCGGTGGCGATGTCCTTGCCCCGGGCATCGATCGCGGCCCGGGTGACGAACACCGGGTTCAGGCTGCCGAGCTCGCCGTAGAACGGGATCGGCTCCGGACGGGTCACCGCGATCTCGTGCAGGGCCTTGCCGGCCGGGACCGAGCCGGTGAACCCCGCCGCGGTGATCCGCGGGTCCTTCAGCGCGGTGACGCCGACGTCGAAGCCGGAGATCAGGCCGAACGTACCCTCCGGTGCACCGGCCGCCGCCAACGCCTCGATCATCACCTCGGCGGTACGGACGGACAGCTCCGGGTGGCCCGGGTGCGCCTTGACGATCACCGGGCAGCCGGCCGCCAGCGCGGACGCGGTATCGCCGCCGCACACGCTGAACGCGAACGGGAAGTTGCTGGCGGCGAAGACCAGCACGGGCCCGAGCGGCACCAGCACGCGGCGCAGATCCGGCCGCGGGACCGGCTTGGCCTGCGGGTCCTTGGTGTCGATGACGACCTCGAGCAGCGAGCCCTCCTCGAGCACGTCGGCGAACATCCGCAGCTGACCGGTGCTGCGCGCGACCTCGCCGGTCAGCCGCGCCTCGGGCAGCGAGGACTCGCGCATCGCGATCGGGACCAGCTCCGCGGAGGCGGCGTCCAAGGCGTCCGCCACCGCACGGATCCAGCCCGCTCGTACGGCGGGCTCGGCAGTCCCGAACGCGGGTGCCGCCGCGGTGGCGGCGGCCAGGGCCTGCTCCAGCTCCGCAGGCGTGGTGTCGGCGACGCTCGAGGGGTCGGGGGCCGGGGTCATCGCGTTCCTTCCAGGTTGTCGGTGGCCAGGAACCGGAACGGCTCCCGGCCGGTGGCGACGGTGTTGGTCAGCGTGCCGAC
The DNA here is from genome assembly GCF_040610805.1 of Kribbella sp. NPDC003557. NCBI lineage: Bacteria > Bacillati > Actinomycetota > Actinomycetes > Propionibacteriales > Kribbellaceae > Kribbella > Kribbella sp. NPDC003557. Next base: position 202,118 of record NZ_JBEXMY010000011.1, on the reverse strand, counting down.
CTCGTCGATGGTGATCGTGATGACGTCGCCCTCGGCCAGCGCGAAGTCCAGCTCCGGCACGATCCCGGTGCCGGTCGCGAGGATCACGCCGTCCGGGAAGTCGTTCGGCAGGAAGAGTGCGTCGATCAGGTCCTGCAGCTCGCGCACCAGCTTCTCGGTGGACGTCGTACCGCTGAACACCTGCTCGCCGCCGCGGCGGATCACCAGGTCGATGGTCAGCGCCTTCGGGTCCGCGACCTCCCACGCCGGGCGGATCCCGGACGCCAGCGCGCAACCGCCCGCGAACAGCTTCGCCTGCGGTACGTACAGCGGGTTGACGCCCTCGATCGAGCGCGAGCTCATGTCGTTGCAGACCGTGAAGCCGACGATCTCACCGTGGCTGTTCGCGACCACGGCCAGCTCCGGCTCGGGGACGTCGTGGCCGGAGTCGGACCGGATCCCGACCGGCTCGCCGTCGACCACCACCCGCCAGGCCGGCGCCTTCTGGAACAGCTCGGGCCGGTCGGCGGTGTAGACCTTGTCGTAGACCGACTGCTCGGTGCTCTCCTCCATCCGGGCTCCGCGCGACCGCTCGTACGTGACGCCGGCGCACCACACCTCACCGCGGCCGTCGAGCGGCGGCAGGAACCTCAGTCCGTCGGCGGGAAGCGTCTCGCCGACCTTGTCCACCTCCGCCTGCAGGTCGGCGAGCGGGAGCCGGAGCAGTTCGGCGAACGTGTTGACGCCCTGCAGCGACGCCACCGTGTCCCCGGTGCGCACGCCGGGGATCGGGCGGCCGTCGACCGGGGAGAGAAAACGGACCAGGTGCATGGAAGGGCCTTTCTTTCAAAAGCACAGTTACATCGACGTACCGAGCAGACCGCGGGTGATCTGGAAACCTACGTTGCCGGAGGCAACAGCCTTGGGGACGAGCCGGCGGGACGCGACGGCGGCGATCGTGTCGAGCCCGGTACGCGCCTGCTCGGCCGCGTCGCCGGTGGCCACCGCGTCCAGGTCGTCGCCGTACGTCGCGACCGTCTCCGGGTCGTTGCTGAACTCGACGACCGGCACGAACCGCTGCGCCGACAGCGTGCCGCCGGCGACGTGCGCGAGGATCTGCTGGACACCCGTCGCGCCGAAGCCGGTCGCGGTCTCCATCCAGTCGGTGCCGGGCATCCGCATCACGTGCCACCCCGGCTCCGCGAGCCGCTGCCCGTGCGCGACCGTCGGGCCGACCGGGTCCGCCGACCCGAACGCCGCCGTACGGAATCCGCCGTGTGCCAGCAACGCGCCACGCGACGACAGTACGACGGAACCGCCGGAGCCGACGATCTCGCGGCCGACCAGCGCGAGCGCCTCGGCGGTCTCGTCCGAGAGCGGACCGCGCGCCTCCAGCCCGACCGTGAGCGCACCGAGGTCGCCGTCCAGCTCGACCGGCGCCGGGATCCGGAAGCCGCTGAACCAGTCCTTGACCCTGCCGCCGACCGCGTCGAGACCGCCGTCGGCCTGGATGCTCGCCCAGCCGAACCGGGACGGATCCGCGCCGGCCTCGACCAGCCGCGAGCGGAAGTAGTCGTTGTGGGTCTTCTCGCAGCCGTGCTCGAGGAGCAGGGCCATCCGCGTGTTCGGGTGCAGGAGGTAGCCGAGCATGATCCGCGCGAACGTCTCCTCCGACGCGCCGCCGCTGCTGCCGCAGCCCTCGGTGTGCGGGAGCGCGACCATCCGCGTGACCGCGTCGCCGGCCCACTTCTCCAGCTCTGCCTGGGCCGCGATGCGCAGCGCGATCTGGCCGGAGCAGAGGCTGGTCGGCAGGATCAGGCCGACGGCCTCGGGAACCAGCCGGTCGTCGACCTTCAGGAGCTCGGTCAGCGTGCGGCCGTCGGAGGTCAGGCCGCGGTGCGGCAGCCCGTCGAGCGGGGCGTCACGATCCTCGCCCGGCAGGTCGGTGAGCTTGCGGCTCATCCGGCCGTCCGTGGTGATCGAGATACCTTCGCGCGGGCCGGTCTGCTTCCAGTTCCGCCAGATCGACACCTGGCTGTGGCCGGCCCGCTCCCCCGCGCTCTTCTCGCCCGACGCGACGCGGACGACGAGGTCGAAGGTCTCCGCGGTCAGGTCCGCCATCGACGTACCGGTCAGGTACTTGCCGGCGTCGACGTCCATCTCGGCGTGCAGCCGTTCGTACCTGGCGCTGGTGGTGACGAACTTCAGCGTCGGCACGAACGGGAAGTTGGTGATCGACCCGTTGCCGGTGGTGAAGAAGATCAGGTTGCAGCCGCTGCCGATCTGGCCGGCCACCGACTCGAGGTCGTTGCCGGGGCTGTCCATGAAGATGTAGCCGTCGCCGGGCAGCGGTTCGCCGTAGTCGATGACGTGGTCCAGCCGGACCTCGCGCGGCAGCTTTCGGGCGGCGCCGATCGACTTCAGCACGATGTTGTAGAGGCCGCGGTACACGTTGCCGCCGGACGGGTTGCCCTCCGCGGTGTGGCCGTGCCAGCCGACGCGTTCCTTGAACGACTTGATCGTCGCCAGGAAGCGCTTCGCGGTCGCGAGGTCGCGGACGTTCTTCAGCACGTACGGCTCGGCGCCGATCAGCTCGTCGGTCTCCGCGAGCACCGCCGTACCGCCGTGCCGGATGACCTCGGCGCTGACCTGGCCCGCGAGCGGGTTGGCCGAGATCCCGGAGAAGGCGTCGGAGCCACCGCACTGCAGCGCGATCTTGAGATCCGCGAGCGGGACCTCCTCGCGCGGCTGCGCGTCGACGATCGGCAGCCACGGCTCGATCAGCGCACCGGCCGCGGTCAGGTCGTGCTCGAAGCCGCCCGCGCGGGTGAAGTACGCGTGCGGCACCGTGATCGACGGGTAGTCGTGCTCGGCCATGAAGTTCTTGATCGCGTCGCCCGAGACCACGTCGCCCTCGGCGTCGACGACCAGAACGGCGCCGACGTTCGGGTTCAGGGTGAATCCGGCCAGCGTGGCGAGCAGGAAGTGCAGGTTGTTCGGGACCTCGTCCTCGCCGCCCTCGGTGTGCGCCACCGGGACGACGCCGTCGCCGGCGGCCGCGCCGTCGAAGCGCCGGGCGAGCTCGGTGACGAACCCGCTGCTCCGCGAACTGGTGGCCAGCAGTACGACGTGGTTCCGGGTGCCGGCCGGGCCCTGCTCACGGGGGTAGCCCAGGAACGTGCCGGGCTGCTCGACGCTGGTCACCTGGGCGCCGAAGTGCAGCGCCGACTCGTCCAGCTCGAACGGGTCGAGCGGCTCGTTGGTCGCGCTCGGGACGTCGGGCAGGCCGTCGACCCCGCGCGCGGTGACCGCGGCCAGGCTGGTCGGCGTACAGACGTAGTCGCCCGGGACCAGGTCGCGGGAGGCGCGGGCGAACGCGGTGTTCCACGAGGTCAGCGCGTCGCCGGTGGCGACCGGCGCGACCACGAACCGGTGCCCCTCCAGGACGGTGTGCGGCAGCGTGATCGTCGCACCGTCGAGCTCGACCTCGGTCCCGGCCTCCAGCCGCCGGGAGGCGATCGCGACGTTGTCGCCGGACTCGGGCAGGACGCCGATCTGTTCGAACCTCACCATTCGCGCCTTCCCTGGCTTCCTCGGGTCAGAATCGTGCATGATGCATGATTACCAGTGTTACCCTGCCGAAACCTGACCGGTGGGGTCAAGCCCGCGACCAGATTCCGGAGACACCAGATGAGCGAGTCAGTGGCACCGGTGGACCGGCGACTGCTCCGGCGGCAGATGCTGGCCGACGACGTGTACGAGGCCATCAAGACGATGGTCATGGACCACGTCATCCGCCCCGGGGCACGGATCTCGATCGACGGGCTGGCCCGGGAGTTCCAGGTGTCCTCGACGCCGGTGCGGGAGGCGCTGGCGCGGCTGGAGTCGGAAGGGCTGGCGGTCAAGGAGCCGCTGAAGGGCTATCGCGCGACGCCGCTGCTCTCGCTCGAGGAGTTCGACGACCTCTACCGGTTTCGGCTCCTGCTCGAGCCCTGGGCGGCCCGGCGGGCGGCCGAGCTGATCTCCCCCGAGGGTGCCGAACAGTTGCGCGCCGAGCTGTCGACCGCGGTCGAGCCGACCTCGATCGACTACGCCGGATACAAGTCGCTGACCGTGCACGACAACCGGTTCCACTCGCTGATCGCGTCGCTGTCCGGCAGCGAGCAGGTGCGATCGGCGTTCGAGCGGACCCACTGCCACCTGCACATCTTCCGGTTGCACTACGACCGCGACATCGGCCCCGAGGTCCTCACCGAGCACCGCATGCTGGTCGAGGCCATCACCTCCGGCGACCCGGTCGCCGCCGAGTCGGCGATGACCCGGCACATCGAGAACTCGATGACCCTTCGCCTGCGTCGAATCTACGAATGACCCGGCGCCCGTTCCCACTCGCCGTACCTCCCGGGTTGCAGCACCACATCCTGGACTTCCACTGGGATCTCGAGCGGCTGCACGCGCTCGACCTCCCCACGACCTCGCTCCAGGTCGCCGATCTGGCCGATCACCTGGACCTTCCGTTCTGGGCGTACGAGGGTCGCCCGTTCCAGGTCACGCCTCACCAGGTCGCCGCCGCACCTGCCGTGTACCAGGAGCAGTACGCGCGAACCCTGGCCGCCGACCTGCGGCACCCGCTCGACGTCGTCCGCCGGCCCGACGGCCGCGTCACGGTCCTCGACGGGGTCCATCGGCTGTTGCGGGCCGAGCTCGAAGGCCGGACGACGGTCGCCGTCCGGGTGCTGCCGTGGAGCGAGCTGGACCGCATCGCCGTCCCCGTTTGACCCCATCGGCACCGGGCACCAGGTGGAGAATGGAACTGCCTGCGCCACGCCCCGTCCTGTGGCCGTTGCGTCCACTCGAATCCGCGGCGGTCTCCACCTCCTCCGACGAGAGCCGCACCCTCGTCACCATCGCCCACGCACCGCTCGAGCAGGTGACGCCGGAGATGCTCGCCTGGTGGTACACCCATGTCCCGGGCGACATGCGGTACGCCGGCTCGACCTGGCCGCGGTACCTGGTCTGGCATCCGCTCGACCACATCTCGTACGAGGCGACCACCCCCGGGCAGATCGAGCCGGGCGCCCGGCTGCACATCAAGGAAGCACTCGGGCGTGACCCGTCGATGCTGCTCGATCTGGAGGTCATGGTCGAGACCGTCGACAGCCAGTCCGCCGTGATCAGCAAGCGGATCCTCGGCAGCTCGATCGTCCGGCTCGAGAACGAGTTCACCCGCACCGGTTCGGGCTGCCGCTACACGACCCACCTGACGATCGGCGACACCACGCCGCTCGCTCGCCTCTTCCTCAACCGGACCGCGCACCGCCGCGCGTTCCCCGGCCCCAAGCTCTCCGCCTGGATCCGCCACCACATCGAGGAGATCGGCAACCTGGAGAACTTCCTCCCGGACCTGTACCGCTACCGCGCCGACCGGGAGGCCTGACGGGTCACCCGACCGGCGCACCGCCGTACGAGACCTCGTTCCCGTCCGGGTCGAAGAAGGTCGCGTGCCGCACACCGTTCTCGTACGTCTCCCGCACCGCGGGCTCCAGCCCGCGCTCGGCGATCCCGGCCAGTGCCGCGTCGAAGTCCTCGACGAACAAGGTGTGCTGCGCATGCCCGGCATGCTCGGGCACGACCTCGATGTAGAGGAACTGGTGCTCCCCGAGCTCCCAGACAGCCTCGACATCGTTGGGCAGGAAGCTCGGCGGCCCGCCGAGCAGCTGCTCGTACCAAGCGACCGCGGTCTGGTAGTCACGGACGGAAACTCCGGCGAACAGATCCATACCAGATCTTATCCGCCGGAGGTTCTTCGCCCGGTCTGTCAGGCGGGAGCGTCGCCGTGGTCGGGGATCTCGAGTTGTACGCCGCCCTGGAGGGCGGACTGGTGGGCGTAGATGCCGGGGAGGGTGTAGCGGGCGGAGACCCAGGCGTTGATGGGCGGGAGGGTCTTGTCGGCGACCGCGCGGACGAAGTCGTCGGCCAGGTAGTGGTGCGAACCCTCGTGGCCGTTGTGCAGGCCGGCGAACTCCTCCGGCAGGCGGGAGCGGTCGTGCACCGGGGAGAGACCGGAGCGGAACGCGTCGCGCAGGGCCGGGTCGACGTTCGCCAGGTCGGCGTCGTCGTGCGAGCCGCTGGGCTTGGTCTCCATCAGGTGGCTGACGTCCTCGACGCCTTCCTTGTTCTGCCACAGCGTCGTGGTGGCGAGCTGCTCGAAGCTGCCCTCGGTGCCGAACACCCGCAGCCGCGACTCGCGGATGTGCGACGGGTACCCGACCCGGCGCATCTCGTTGGTCCGCATGATGCCGCCGTCGGCGAGCTTGAACAGCGCGGTCGCGTTCGAGAAGTCGTTGTCGAACTGGCTGACGTCCTTGTCGAACACCCCGTCGCCGCGGTCGTCCTTGACGCCGATCGCCGACACGTGGGTGGCGTGCTGACCGGTCACCGACAACACGTTGCCGACGGCATGCGTCGGGTAGAGCAGTGGCGGGAACGACGCGGTCTTCTTCCAGTCCTCGCCGCCGGAGTACTGGTACGCCGCGTAGAACCCGAGGTCCATGTCGTGGACGTAGTCGCCCTCGCTGTAGAACACCCGGCCGAACGCGCCGTCGGCGAGCTTCTGCCGGCAGTACACCGAGGACGGGTAGTAGTAGCTGGTCTCACCCATCATGTAGGTGAGCCCGGTCTCCTTCACCAGCTCGATGATGCGCGCGATCTGGTCGGCCTCGATCGCCATCGGGACCGTCGAGTACACGTGCTTGCCGGCCTCGAGCGCCCTGATCGCCATCTCACCGTGCAGCCAGCGCTGGGTGAAGATCGCGACCGCGTCCACGTCCGACTCGAGCATCTCCTCGAACGACGAGTGCGTCACTGTGATGCCCTGTTCGGCGGCCATCTCCGCTGTCCGCTCCGGGATGACGTCGGTCAGCCGCACCTCGGACACCTCCGGGTGCGCGGACCACAGCCGCAGGAACGAAGGAGCGAACTGGCCGGCCCCGGCCACACCGATGCTGATTCCCATGCGGACAAGGCAATCACACATTTATGTTCCACGGAAGAACATATTCGGACGTTGATTTGTGTGACTCAGGACACGCCGGTGAGGAGGTGTGGGTGGTCGGTGGTGATGCCGTCGACGCCCAGGGCGGTGGCCTCGGCGAGGGTTTCGGGGTCGGGGACCGGCCAGGCGGTGGTCAGCAGGCCGGCCGCGTGGAGCTCGGCGACGCCCTCGGCGGTCAGCCCGGCGATGCCGCAGAGGGCCCACGAGGCGCCGGCCGCGCGGGTGCGGGCGATGACCTCGGGGATCTCCGGCGTCCGCCCGAAGATGTGACCGGTCGTCACCTCCGGGAACGCCTCCCGGACGGCGAGCAGGATCTCCGGGTGGAACGACGTGACCAGGGTCCGCTCGGCCAGCGACCGGTCCTCCTTCAGGGACTGCGCCAGCAGCGGTACGGCGGCCTCCGCCTTCACCTCCGCCTGGATCCGGACACCGACGGCCGCGACCGTCTCGGACCACGTCGGCACCTGCTCACCGAGGCCGGCGTCCAACGCCCGGATCTCGTCGAGCGTCAGCGACGCCACCTCCCCCGACCCCGAGGTGGTGCGGTCGACAGTGGCGTCGTGCATGATCACGAGCTCGCCGTCGGCCGTCACCCGCAGGTCGAGCTCGATCTCGTCACAGCCGTCCGCGACCGCCCGCCGGAACGAGCGCAGGGTGTTCTCCGGTTCGGTCCCGAGTGCGCCCCGGTGGCCGGTGATGATCACAGAACCTTCTCCTCGTAGAGCCGTTGGACCTCGTCGCCGATCGCCTCGAGCCGGCGCGCGACCGCGGCGAACACCTTCTTCGGCTGCGCGTTGTCGGCGTAGATCTGCTGCAGCCCGGTGTAGATCTGGACGTTCGCGTTCCGCCCGTACAGCCGGATCGCGTCCTGCTGGCGGGCGTTCTCCAGTTGCGCGATCGCGACGCCGTAGTTCGGCTGCTCGGCGATCAGCTTCTTCAGCTCGGCGTCCTCGCGGGCCTTGTTCACCACCGGCAGGTAGCCGGTCTGCGTCGTCCACCAGGCCGAGTTCTCCGGCCGGGCCAGGAACTGCAGGAACGTCGCCGCGGCCTGCTTGCGCTCGGTCGAGATGTTCCGCAGCATGCCGATCCCGCCGCCGCCGGTCGCGATCCCGGACGCGACCTCGGACGGGATGAAGCCGGCGCCGACCTTGAACTTCGCCTTGCTGCTGATGGTCTTCATCCCGCCGGTCGACTCCTGGATGACCCCGACCAGGCCGTTCGCGAAGTCCGTGCTCGGGCTGCTGGCCATGTACGCCGCGCCGAGCTCGTGCACCATCTCGCGCTGCCAGTCGCCGGCCGCGACCGCGCCGGCCTCGTCGATCGTGACGTCGAGGCCCTTCGAGTACGCGCCGCCGAACTGCCACACGTTGCCCTGGAACTGCCAGTCGCCGTCGATCTTCGCGAACGCGATCGTCCGCAGCGACCGACCGCCGGACTGCACCTTGGCCAGCTCGGGCACCCACGAGCGCAGTTCGCTCCAGGTCCGCGGCACCCGGTCGGGCAGCCCGGCCTTCGCGAACGCGTCCCGGTTGTAGTACATGATCGGCGTACTGCGGGCGAACGGCACCGCCCAGCTCTGCCCCTTCACGACGTACTCCCCGAACAGCTTCTCCTGGAAGACGCCCGGGCCGAACCCGTCGTCGAAGTAGCCGTTCAGCGGCTCGAGCGCCTCGTTCAGGAAGAACCGTTCCCAGGTGACGTCCGACAGGACGGCGAGATCGGGCGCCTGCTTCGCGACCAGCGCGGCCGCGACCTTCTGCGCGACGTCGTCGTAGCTGCCCTGGAACTGCACCTCGACGTACACGTCGGCCTGAGAGTCGTTGAACTTGGCAACGAGCTTGTCGACCGCCTTGCCGTTCACACCGCCGTACGGCGACCAGAAGACCACGCGGGTCCGCTTCGCGTACTTCGACGGCACCTCGCCGGCCGGCTGTGAGTAGATCGCGTCCACGGAGCGGTAACCGCAGCCCGCCAGCGTCGCGCCGGCCGCCAGCCCGAGGAACATCCTGCGCTTGAGCATCGTCATCCCTTCAGAGCTCCGGCCGTGATTCCACCGACGATGTACCGCTGCGCGATCAGGAAGATCAGCAGCATCGGCGCCAGCACCAGCAGCGTGCCGGCCATGATCGTGCCCCAGGCCGCGAGACCCTCCTCGTCCTTGAGGATCAGCAGCCCGACCGGCAGCGTCCGCATCGAGGCGGTGTTGGTGACGATCAGCGGCCAGACGAAGTTGTTCCACTCCTCCACCGCGGTGATCACCACGACCGTGATCAGCATCGGCCGCGACATCGGCAGCACGACCCGCCACAGGGTCCGCAGGTGCCCGGCGCCGTCGACCGCGGCCGCGTCGGTGACCTCGGTCGGCAGTGTCAGGAAGTGCTGGCGCATCAGGAAGGTCGCGAACGCTGAGCCAATGCCCGGGATGATCAGGCCGGCGTAGGTGTTGATCCAGCCGAGCGTCGCGACCGTCAGGTAGTTCGGCAGCAGCGTCACGTGGCCGGGCACCATCATCGCGCCGAGCACGGCGAAGAACAGGATCTTCTTGAACGGGAACCGCAGGTAGGCGAAGGCGTAGGCCGTCAGGACGGCGTTGACCACCTTCAGCGCGGTCCCGATCACGGTGATGATCGTGGAGTTCAGGAAGAACCGGTCGAACGGCGCGGCCTTCCAGGCCAGGCTGAAGTTCTCCCAGGTCAGGTGCGGCCACCAGGCCGGCGGCCACTGGTAGATCTGCGTCGGCTGCTTGAACGCCGTGGACAGCAACCAGTACAGCGGGCCGAGGAACACGGCCGCCACACCGATCAGTACGACGTACTGGATCGCGCGTGTCTTCATCGGTAGTGCACCCGCCTCTCCATCACCCGGGCCTGCACGGTGGTGACGAGCAGCAGGATGACGAACATGATGATCGACAGCGTCGCCGCGCGGCCCGCGTTGAACGCCTGGAATCCCTCGTTGTAGATCGACCAGCTCAGCGTGGTGGTGGCATCACCAGGGCCACCACCGGTCATCACCGCGATCACGTCGAACGCCTGGAAGGTGCCGATCACCGTAGTGATCAGCAGGAAGAACGTGATCGGCGCGAGCAGCGGCAGCTTGATCGAGCGGAACCGCGTCCAGGTCGACGCGCCGTCGATCGCGGCGGCCTCGTCGAGCTCCTTCGGCAGGCCCTGCAGGCCGGCCAGGTAGATCAGCGCGGCGAACCCGACGTTCTTCCACAGGTACACGATGACGAGTCCCGGCAGCGCCCAGTCGGAGTTGTTCATCCAGTCCGGCGGCTCGGCGCCGAACGGCTCGATCAGCGCCCGCATCAGACCGTACCCGGGGTCGAAGATGAACGCCCAGATGGTCGCGACCGCTGCGCCGGACAGGATGTGCGGCGCGAACGCGATCGTCCGGACCGCCCCGCGGCCCTTCAGCGGCAGGTTGAACAGGAACGCCAGCGCCAGCCCGATCACCAGGCTGCCGACCACGATCAGACCGGTGAACACGACCGTGATCCACAGCGTCTTGTGGAACGCCGGGTCGGTCAGTGTCCGGCCGTAGTTGGCCAGGCCCACGAACTTCGGGCGGGCGGCGATCATGTTCCAGTCGGTCAGGCTGAGGAAGGCGTTGTAGATGATCGGCCAGTACGCGAAGACCGCGATCACCAGCAGGTTCGGCGCGACCAGCAGTGCGAACAGGCCGTACTCGCGCCGCCTCCGGCGCTTCCGCTGGTCATTGCCCTCAGCAATGGTTCGTTCGTCCGGATGGGTCCGGGCCGGCAGGTCTACTACTGTCACACCTACCTCCTCGTGAGTAGCTCTTGCAGTGGGGCGGCCACCGAGGGGGCGGCGGCCAGGATGCCGTGCGGGACAACGGGTCCGCGGACGACCGTCGCACCCGCCTCGCGGGCGATCAGCGCGCCCGCGGCGACGTCCCAGGGCTGGATCAGGTGCTCGTAGTACGCGTCCGCCGTACCGTCGGCGACCGAACAGAGGTCGAGTGCGGCGGAACCGCCGCGGCGGATGTCCCGGACCGCGGGCAGCAAGTCTTGCAGGAGTGCTGCCTGCTCGGCGCGGCGCTCCGGCAGGTACGAGAAGCCGGTGGAAACCAGGGCCCCCGGCAACTCGGTCTCCCGGAGCACACCGAGCGGCCGGTCGTCACAGTACGCGCCGTGATCCCGTACGGCGGACCAGGTCGTGCCTGTCCGTGGCTGGTGGACGACGCCGGCCAGCGCGCCCGCCTCGTCCTCGACCGCGATCGAGACGCACCAGTCGAGACGTCCGTACAAGTAGTTGACCGTGCCGTCGAGGGGATCGATCACCCAGGTCAGACCGGTGCTCGAAGGACGCGAAGCCCCTTCCTCACCGAGCAGTCCGTCGCCGGGGCGGGCCGCGGTCAGGCCGTCGGTGATCAGCTTCTCGGAGGCGCGGTCGGCCGCGCTGACCGGGTCACTGGCCGAGCTCTTGGTCTCGACACCGGCCGCGTCGATCGACAGACTCCGCTGACGGGCCAGGAGCTCCTCGCCCGCCGCGATCGCCAGCCGGACGGCCAGTTCGCGCAGGTCAGCGGGGTTCAGGGGAGCGGGCATGCCGGTGAAATTATCACCGAACGATGGTTACGTATAGAGAATCACTGTGATTTTCTCACGAAGATCACATCGAGAAGCAGAATCGTTGCAATCCCGCCGACCAGCAGGCCGAGACGGTGCAGACCCGCGTCGGTCGCCGGACCCGCGAAGACGATCGCGATCGCCGCCGCGGCGAGGTTCGCCCCGACGTACTGCGAGGTGCGGAACAGGCCCGCCGCGGCGCCGGCCACCTCGGGCGGGGCGGCCCGGTAGACCGCGAGCTGGTTGCCGAGCCCGTTGAAACCGTTGGGTACGCCGAGGATCGCGCTGATCAGCACCAGGACGACGATCGGCGTACCGGCATGGACACCGAACGCGAGCGCGGCGCCGCCGATCAGCAGACCGGCCGAACCGACGAGCAGGAGCAGGCGGGGCCCGTGGCGGCGGGCGAGGCGGGTGGCGACCGCGACGGTGATCGCGCCGAGTGTGGCGATCGGCAGCACGACCAGGCCGACGCGCGCCGGATCGAGGCCGCGGCCCTGCTCGAGCCAGCCGGGCAGGCCGTAGAAGATCGCGTAGAACGCCACGTACGTGAGCATGGTGCGCAGGTAGCCGAGCGAGAGCGGCGCGCTGCGGGCGAGCAGGCGGACGTCGACGAACGGCGTGGCGGAGCGGCGTTCCCAGACGATGAAGACGGCGCCGAGCGGGATCGCTGCCGCCAGCAGCCACCAGGTCGGGTCCGTGCTCAGCGAGAGCAGCACGAGCATCAGGCCGGTCATCGCGAGGGTGAAGAGGAGCAGCCCGACCAGGTCGATCTCGCGCCAGAGCTTGCGGCCGTCGCCCGCCGGCCGGGGCGGGTCCTTCGGGACCAGACGCAGCACGGCGAGGCCGGCGATCGCGGCGACCGGGAGGTTGACGAGGAAGATCGCTTCCCAGTCGAAGGTGCCGACGAGGAATCCGCCGACGCTCGGGCCGAGCGCGGCCGAGGTCTGGGCGAAGACCGACAGCAGACCGAGGGCGCCGACCGCGGAGGCTTTGCGGCGGTCGGCGATACGCCGGATCATCGCGACTCCCGCGGGGAACTGCGCGCCGGTCCCGATGCCGAGCAGCACCCGCGCCACGATCAACCAGCCGAGACTCGGCGCCAGCGGCGCGAGGGCGGACACCACGGCCACCAGGACGAGCCCGGTGAGGAACACTCGGCGCGCGCCCAGCAGATCAGCCAGCCGCCCGGCTGTCGGCGCCGACACCGCGGTCGCCAGGTACAGCCCCGAGACCAGCCACTGCGTCTCGGTGCCGGCGTGGAACTCCGCTCCGATCGCCACCAGCGCGACCGCGATCATCGACGAGTTCAGCGGCTGCAGCAGCGTCCCGAGCCCCACGGAGGCGGCGTACTTCGCGGGCAGTCCCGGCGCCTCTGCCCGAACCTCCTCCGCAACCTTCGTCACGCCGCACCGCCTCCTCCGCGGCTCTCCTCGGGCGTCATCTCGGCGAGCTTGTCCATCAAGCGGGCGGCGAGGTGCAGGAGCTCTTGCTCGGTCGGCGTGAGGGTGGCCGCCATCGCCTTGGCGAGGAAGGTGTCCCGGCGGCGGCGATCCTCGCGGACATGGGCGGCACCGGTGGGCGTGATTTCCAGCAGGACCTGGCGACGATCGGCAGGATTATCAGCACGGTTGATGAACCCGGCGGCGACCAGGTCCGCGGTCGCGCGCATCATGGCCTGCGGGGTGACGCGCTCGGCCACTGCCAGATCGGCGTTCGTCATCGGGCCCTCGCGCTCCAACCAGCCGAGAACATTGAGACGTGAGTAGCTCAGCTCGCCCTCGGGACGCTCCTGGCGGAGCCGGCGGACGAGCCGGAACAGGCTGGTACGAATCTCGTGCGCGGCAACCTCGGACGCGGGCATATCATCAGCTTAGCTGATGACCTCAATCGTCGTCGTCGTTCCGCAGCCGGACGCCGGTGACGCCGTCGAGGTCGTCCAGCGCGAGCACCAGGTTCTGCAGCGGCGCGCGCCCGGAGAACCGCATCGAGGCCCGCACCTGGGGCCGCGCCCCGTCGCGGTGCACCTCGGTCCCGAGCACCGACGCCTCGAATCCCATCGACGTCGCGGTCCCCAGGATCGACCGCAGGACCCCGGCCCCGTCGTCGTACCGCACCGTGACGATGCGGCGCCGGTCCGGCGACGGCAGGAACCGCGCGAGCCGGGCGAACGGGCCGACCGCGACCAGGTGCAGGAGGGTCGCGGCGACCGCCAGGACCGGCATCCCGGCGCCGCACGCCATCCCGATGGCGGCCGTCATCCAGATCGTCGCGGCCGTGGTCAGGCCACGAACCACGTCGCGGCGCATGAAGATCACCCCGGCGCCGAGGAAGCCGACGCCGGAGACGATCTGGGCCGCGATCCGGGACGGGTCGAGGTTGACGTCGGTCCCGAGGACGGCGCTGAAGCCGAAGCCGGACACCAGCGTGAACAACGCCGCGCCGGTGCCGACCAGTGTGTGCGTACGCATCCCGGCGCTCTTCTGCCGCATCTGGCGCTCGATGCCGATCACCATCGACAGCACGAACGCGATCAGCAACAGGAGCAGCTCGGTCCAGGTAGTGGAGGTTGCCAACTTCATGATCCGTGTCCAGTTCCCCGCTCAGGCGGAGACCAGTCCGACGGGCTCCTGTCCGGCGAGGAAGGCGGCCACCGCCTCGGCGGCGATCGAACCGGCGCGGTGAGCGGTCTGCCGGGTGGCACCGGCCAGGTGCGGTGTCATCACGATGTTAGGCGCGGTCAGCAGGCGCGACCCGGCCGGTACCGGTTCGGCGGGGAAGACGTCGAACGCCGCCGCCCCGAGCTGCCCCGACTCCAGCGCGTCCACCGTCGCGTCGTAGTCGAGCAATCCGCCACGCGCGGTGTTCACCAGAACGGCGCCACGTGGCATCGCGGCGATCTGCTCCGCGCCGATCATCCCGCGGGTCTGGTCGGTCAGCCGTGCGTGCAGGCTCACCACGTCCGACCGCCGCAGCAGGTCGTCGAGCGCCACCAGCTCGATGCCCTCGGGCGCCTCGTCGACGAACGGGTCGGCGACCAGGACGCGGGCACCGAACGCCAGCAGTACGCGGGCGACCCGCTGGCCGATCGCGCCGTACCCGACGAGGCCGACGGTCGACCCGTCGAGCTCGATCCCGCACTCGTCGTACGCGTACAGGTCGGAGCGCCACTCCCCCTGCTCCAGCGTCCGCTGCAACCGGGGAAGGTTGCGCAGGGCACCCATCATCAGCGCGACCGCGTGCTCGGCGGCCGCCACCGCGTTGCGGCCCGGCGTCGACGCGACGGCGATGCCGCGCTCGGCGGCCGCGGCCAGGTTCACGTTCACCGGACCGCCACGGCACACGACGAGGAATCGCAGGTCCGGCGCGGCGTCCAGCACCCGCTCGGTGAACGGCCCCATCTGGGTGACCGCGAGCTCGACCCCGGCGAGGGCCTCGATCAGCTGGTCCTCCGCGTCACTCGCCTCGTCCACCTCGGCCACCCGCCCGTACGGCGTCAGCGGCCAGGGCAGCGTGACCTCACGGAACTCGAACCCGACGTCCGGGATCGTGGTCAGCGCCGCGGCGAGCAGGTCGTTGCGCACGAAGTGGTCGCCGGCGAGCAGCGTCTTGACGGTTCTCATCGATCTCCTGAAAAGGTGGGGGCTGGGTCGGACCAGCGCGGGCGGGCCGACTCGATGCGGCGCAGGTAATGGGCGTAGCCGTCGGCGTAGAAAGCGGCACGGGACGGGTCCGGGTCGATCTGGCGGGTCTCGGCGATCCACCCGTCCCCGGCGCTGTCCGGATCGACCGCGCGCCGGGCACAGATCACCGCACCGCGCGCGGCGACCTGCTCGGCCTCGGCCGTGTGCAACGGCGCGTTCAGGACGTCGGCGAGGATCTGCGTCCACTCGCTGCTGCGGGCTCCACCGCCGCACACCGTGACGCGGCCGGTCCAGCCGGCCGCCTCCAGACAGTGGCGAGCGGCGTACGCGATGCCTTCGCAGGTCGCGCGCACCAGATCGGCCGTCGTGGTGGACAGCGAGATGCCGTCGATCGTGCCGCGGGCGCGGGTGTCGACGAACGGCGCGCGTTCGCCGGCCTCGGACAGGTACGGCAGGACCGTCACTCCGGACGCACCGGGCCGGCTGTCCGCGAGCAGCGACGGTAGTTGATCGGTGCCGACGCCGACCAGGGCGAGTACGCGGTCGAGGGCCGCCGTACCGACCATGGCGGGCATCGCGCGAAGCCACACGCCCGGCGTCCAGGTGCCGAGGAACAGGCCCGCCGGCTCACCGTCGACGGGGAGCTCTCGGGTCACGACCTGGCAGGCCAGCGTCGTGCCGACGGTCAGCAGGGCGTCGCCGGGGTCTGTCACACCGGCGCCCGCAGCTGCGGCCGGGAGGTCGTACGGGCCGGCGGACACGCGGGTACCCGCCGCCATCCCGGTCGAGTCGTCGCGCAACTCCCCGACAGGCCCGTCCGCAGCCACCGGCGCGAGCAATCGCCGCACCTCGGACAGACCGGTCGCGGCCAACGCGTCCTCGTCGTACGCACCGGTCCGCGGGTCGAGGAACGGCGCTGACGCGTCGGAAACATCCGTCGCGCGGACGCCGGTCAGCGCCTGCATCACGACGTCCTTGCAGTACGCCGCCGTACCGGCCCGCTCGATGACGGCGGGTTCCTCCGCGAGGACGGCGGCCAGCAGCGGGCCGGACGCGCCCGGGAACATCCGGTTTCCGGAACGCCGGAACACGTGTTCCGCGACGCCGTCCGCGGTCCACCGCTCGAGGATCGTGCTGCTGCGCGCGTCCAGCCAGGAGATCGCGGGGCGGGTCGGTGTGCCGTCGTCGTCGACCAGCCACAACCCGTCGCCCTGGGCGGTGATCGCGAGGACGTCGGGGCGCGTGCCGACGGTCGCGGCCAGTTCCCCGACCACCTCGTTGACTGAAGCAACTATTTCCGACGTCTCGTGCTCGAACCGCCCGGGACTGCGGTGCAACAGCCTGGTCGGCCGGGATGCCTCGGCCAGTGGACGGCCGTCGGCGCCGAACGCGACTGCCTTCGTGACGGTGGTGCCTACGTCAACGCCAACGTCCATACATGCCCCCTCCTAGAGTTTGGCGACCTCCACCGTCGCGCCGTGGTCACGCAGCGGGTCGATCAGGGTCTTCGGGGTCTTCTCGTCGACGATCACCACGTCGAAGTCGGTCAGCGGGGCCAGCCGGTGCAGCGCGGTGCGCTGCAGCTTGGCGTGGTCGACGAGCAGCACCTTGGTCCTCGCCGAGCGCAGCATGGCCCGCTTGACCAGGACGATCTCCTCCTCCTGGTGGAACGCGTGCGTCGCCGACACCGCCGAGACCGAGCAGAACAGCAGGTCGGTGTGCAGCGCCTCGACGGCCTCCGCGCACGGCATCCCGCCGAACGAGTCGTGGGTCGCCGAGTAGATCCCGCCGAGCGCCAGCAGGGTGATGTCGCGCAGCTGGGCCAGTCTGGTGATCGCCGGCAGGAAGTTCGTTGCCACGGTCAACGGAGTGATGTCCTCGAACAGGTCGACCAGGGCCAGCGCGCTGGTCGAGTCGTCGAGCATCACCGACATCCCCGGCTCGATCATCGCGCGGGCGTGCCGGGCGATCGCGGCCTTCTCCGCGTGCGCGGTGTTCAGCCGGTACGCGACGTTGCTCTCGAAGACGCTCGTCGGCTGCGCGCTGACGCCGCCGCGGTACTTGCGGACCACACCCTGCCGCTCGAGTTCGTCCAGGTCGCGGTGCACCGTCATCACGCTCACGCCGAACGCCTCGACCAGGTCGTTCGCCGAGACCGAGCCGTGCTTCACGACGTACGCCGCGATCTCGGCCTGCCGGCGCGCGGGACGACTCAGTTCGGTGGTGTCGCCGTCGACATCCGTTGTCATGCCAGGGTCTCCAAACGCAGAGGAGGAACGTTGTATGCCTCGAGACCCACTGTGCCGTCCTGCCACCGGAAACGCACCAGCGCCGCGGGACCGAGCGCAGGTAGCAGTCTGCGGTAGTCGTTCAGCCGCAGGCCGAGCACCCTGCACACGAGCAGCCGGATGAGCGTGTTGTGGGCGACCGCGAAGACCTTCTGCCCCTCGTGCCGCCGCCCGATCTCGTCGAAGACCTCGCGCACCCGGTCGGCCGCCGCGGCCGGGTCCTCGCCGCCCGGGAAGTGGTTCCGCACCGGGTCGAGCTCGAACGCCTTGCCCACCGCCGGCGGCAGCTCGCCCAGCATCCTGCCCTCGGCGGACCCGAAGTCGACCTCCCGCAGCCGGGCGTCGACCGTCGGCTCGGCCGCGAGGGCCTCCGCGAGCGGCGCGATGGTCTGGCGAGCCCTGAGCATCGGCGAGCACCACAGCGCGTCCGGTGCGTAGTCGAGCGCCCACTCCGTCAGCTGCCGCGCCTGCTGGACGCCCACCTCGTCGATCGGCAGGTCCGTGGAACCGGTGTAGCGGTTGCCGTGATGCCATGCGGTCCGGCCGTGGCGGGCCAGCACGATCGTGGTTCTCATCCGCGATACCCCCGGCGGTCGAGTTCGGCGACGAAGGCGCCGTACAGGTCGTCGAGCCGGTCACCGCGCGGTTCGAGGACGCGGTCCACACGGACCATCCGGCGCGCTGTCCCGGTGAGGTCGGTCCCGCCGGATGCGGCCAGGACCGCCATGCCGTACGCCGGGTCGGGTACGGCGGGAAGCTCCACCGGTACGCCGAGGACGTCCGCGCGCAACTGGTTCCAGTACCTGCTCCGGGTGGCGCCTCCGGTGAGCGAGACCGAGCGGACCGGGTCCGCGCCGAGCGTCTCCAGGTGCTCGAACGCGAGTCGCTCGATGAAGGCGACGCCTTGCAGGACGGCGGCGTAGGTGTGCAGCTCATCCGGGGTGTCACCGAGCGTGAACCGTTCGGCTTGCGGGGCGACGAACGGGAACCGCTCGCCGGTCTTGGTCAGCGGGTAGGTGACGGCCTCGATCGGGTGGGCGGCCCGATCCAGTGCGTCGAGGTCGGCTCCGGGGAGAAGCTCGGTGAGCAGGCCGGCGCCGGTGCTGGACGCGCCGCCCGGGAGCCAGCCGCCGTCCGGGTGCCGGTGGCTGTAGACGGCGCCGGTCGGGTCGGTCAGCAACTGATCGCTGACGCCTTTCAGGACGAGCGTCGTGCCCAGGACCGAGTTCCACGCGCCGGGGCTCAGCGCGCCGGCCGCGATCTGCGCGGCGCAACCGTCGGTCATGCCGGCGTACACCGGAACTCCCGCGGGCGTGCGGCCGAGCTCGGAGCCGGGGCGGACGACCTCGGGGAAGGCGGTGAGCGGGAGCCCGAGCTTGTCGAACGCCGCCGTCGGCCAGGCGTCGGCGATCAGGTCGTACCCGGTCTTCAGCGCGTGACTGGTGTCGGTGGCGACCGGGTGGCCGACGAGGTGGGCCGCGACGAAGTCGGCGCTGTGGACGACGCGCCGGCCGGCCAGGTCCAGATCGAGGATCTTCGGCAGCGCCCAGGTGGGTTGCATGCTCGTGGCCCAACGGTCCGGGTCGGCGTCCACGATCTGGTCGCGACGGGCGGCCGAGCGCGCGTCGTCGTACATCAGTGCCGGGGTGACGGGGCGGCCGCCGCTGTCGGTCAGCAGGAAGGTGCCGGAGGTGGAGCAGATCGCGATGCCGTCGAGGTCGGTCACTCCCACCTCGGCGAGGACCTCGTCGACGGCGGTCAGCCAGGCCTGCGGGTCCTGCTCGTGCCGGACGCCGTCCCGGTGACTGGTGAGGGGGCGCGTTGCACGGGACACAACGCCGCCCTTGGCATCGGCCAGCACGGCCCGCACACTTTGCGTGCCGAGGTCGAGACCGATCCAGCCCACGAAGCGCCTCCCAGGTGAGTGTTATCTAGGTTGATAACATAACACCAGAAGACGGTAAGAACGCGCCACCCCTGACCGAAGGCGGACATGAGACGGCTCCCACACGCCGGTCTGGCCTGTGGGAGCCGAAGGGCTTCTGATCAGGAGTGCATGAGGACGAGCGCCGGGTCGACGCCGGCCAGCTCGAGCCGGCCCGCGTCGACGGCGCCGTACGCACCGATCGGGCCGCTGCTGTGCCGGCCGTTCCGATTGAGCCAGAAGCGCCAGCCCGCGGGCGGTGCAGGCCAGGTCGGGTCCGGCGTCCAGCCGGGCGGCGGACGCCACTCCGAGGTCGGCAACTCCGGCCAGTCCGGTGGCGGGTTGAACTTGTGCACGAGCGGGTCCCTCCGGATTCCCCAGCGATCCGCTGATCGCGAACTGTCTGACAGATCAACGACCTGACGCACCGATCGTCACGGATAAATCTTCGTAAAGTTTCATCCGCTGTACGGGGACCAATCTCAGCACCGAAAGCGGCCCCCGGCAACCGCTCTCTCACCAGCCGGACTGCACGTGCAGAGGCACCGGCATTTGTTGCCTCCTCCACAACTCATCCCCTGGTTGTCCACAGCAATCGTCCGTTGTCCACAGCGGTTATCCACAGGAAATACGCACCGTGCCGACCCACTCACTCACAGGCCACACCGTCACTGTCAGGGTGTCGAGGTGTCTTCGAGGCGGGCCTTCACGCGGTGGTGGTCGGTGAGGGAGGCGGTGAGGGTGTGGCCGAGGGAGCGGTAGGCCTCGAAGTCCCATTCGTCGTAGAACTGGTCGCCGGTGGTGCGGCGCGGGAAGTCGGTGTGCTCGACGGCGTACTGCTCGAGGTCCCAGTCCAGGTGGCCGGCGAGGACTGCTTTGACGAAGAAGATCTCGGTCTTGTACGGCTTCTCCTCGTCGTCCTCGAGCGGATGCGTGGCGATGCCGTAGGCCCACGGGCGGTCGGCGCGGGCCTTGCCGCCGCGGACCATCGGCGACGGGTCGATGTCGATGTCGATGCCGTGGTCCATCCGGGCGGTGGCGATCGCCTCGGCGAGGGCGGTGAAGCGGTCCTCGGCGTCGTTCGACGCGTCGATCGCGATCACCTGCGCGGGTTTGCGGCGCAGCGCCTCGACCAGGCCGAGGTTGTCGTAGTGCCCGCCGTCGGTCACGTAGATGCGGCGCTCGTACATCGACGGCGACCCGACCGCCTCGTGCAGCAGCCGGTACGGGCCGGGCTTGTCGATCACGCTGCCGACGTACCGCCGGACCTTGGCGACGACGCCGTGCCGGTCCGGGAACGACGCCTCGGCGCGGTTGTTCCAGTACGGGTTCGGCAACCACACGCCGAGCCGCGCGTTGAGGACGGCCAGCAGCAGCCGGACCGGCCGCGTCCGCGCGTTCACCCGGCCGGTGAGCGGGCTGAACGCGGCGCCGCTGATCGCCATCGCCGCCGGCACCGTGACCTCCCGCTTGAGGACGTCGGCCTCGCGCTCGTAGTCGGCCGTCGCGCGGCGGCCGCCGTCCGGCAGCGACCGGTCGCCGACGATGCCGATCTGCTCGGCGTCGAACACGAACGGCACGCAGTCGCGCTGCGTCGGCACGAAGTCCGGGTCGTCGACGTTCGCGACGCCGGCGATGACGAGCTGCGGCCCGCCGTCCAGCGGCTTCGCCCAGTCCGAGTACCGCAGCCGCAGGTGATAGTCCAGGGCGACCGCGGCGCCGTTGTCCTGCCGCTTCACCAGGAACGCGCGTGACAGCCGCTCGCGGTAGAACGAGTGCAGCGAGGTCCGGTTCGCGTCGGTGAGCACCTTGATCGCGAGCGCGATCGCGACCAGGACCAGTGCGACGTCCCAGTCCTGCTGGTACGCCGGGTCGGTCGCGTAGCCGCCGGTCCAGCGCAGCAGCACGATGACGGCCGCGAGCACGATGATCGTGCTGCCGGCCCACGGAGCGAGCTTGGTGCGCGCGAACATCAGCAGCCGCGCGCGCAGCCCGGTCGCTGCCTTGCCCTCGACGGTCAGCCCGTTCCAGACCGATTTGCCCAGGCCGATCAGGACGACGACCAGCGCGCCGAACGATGCGACCCCCTGTTTCGTTGGATCGACCAACGCCAATAGCGCCGACGGCAGGCTCGGCTGGTCCGCGGAGTCACCAGGGAGTTTCCCCAACAGGTACAGGCCTCCCGGCACACCGAGGAGCAGGACCGCGACGGGTACGCCGAACCGCAGCGTCACGTTGCCGATCGTGGTGAGGATCGTCCGCACCACGTCCGGCATCCGCGCCCAGCGGTCCCAGACCTTCTCGATCAGGAACATCAGCGCGCTCACCGCGAGCAGGAACACGGACATCCCGACGAAGTACCAGGAGTCGTCCGGCCGCCAGTTCACGTCGGGGCCGGGCGTGATCACGCCCTGGTCGGCGAGGAACCAGCCGAGCACCCACGCGATCGCGCGCAGCGTGATGCCGATCAGCAGCAGGTTCACGACCAGGCCGAACAGCACCGACAGGGCCGCGCGGAACATCGCCCGGCCACCGGACAACAGGTAGCGCGTCTGCCGGCGCAGGCGCGCCAGCTCGGGCGACCCCGGCGAGAACGGGTCGGTGCAGGTACGCCGCAGTATGTGGAACGCAGCCGCCATGTAGCCCCCGCCGCTGACGCCGATCACGGTCGACGCCTTGTCGTACAGGCCGCGCTCCGACAGCAGCTGCAGCGCCCCGAGACAGAACGACGCCGAGCGGATCCCGCCGCCGGAACAGGTGATGACGAGCCGGCCGTCGTCCTTGCCGTCGCGCTTCGGGCGCCGGAATGTCGCGGGCGGCGCCAGCTCCACGCCGTACCACTTCTGCTGGCCGAAGCGGCTCGTCGCGAGCAGACAGACCGCGAGGACGAGTACGCCGGCCACGAAGACGGCCCGCATCAGCCAGGTGAACCAGCCGGTCGAGAGGTCGGCGCACGGCGCCGAGCCGGAGTCGCCCCACAGCGTCAGGTTCTCGGCGATGTCGAGGACGGCCGCGGCGAAGACGGTCCAGGAGCCGACGGCCGCGATCGTCTTCCAGGACTGGCGATCCAGGTACCGGACGTACTTGTACGCCCGGTACGCCGCGTACACGTAGGCCAGGACGAATGCCGAGTCGACGAGGATCGAGAGCCGGCCGGGCACCTCGCAGCCGGCCGACGCACCGGCGGACTCGTTGACCGCGGCCCGCATCGGCACTTGCACGATCGCGAGGACAACCGCGAGCTGGAGTGTCTTGGTGAACGTCCGTCGGCGACCGATCTGCTCGATCGTGGCCTTGCCTCTGGTGCCGTCCGATTCCCCGAGCATCGCTCAATCATGCCGGGGCCGGGGTCTAAGCGGCCTCGACGCGAGTCTCACTGAGCCGCGGCGGGACGGTGCCGGCGGCGACGCGCTGGTCGAGGGCGGCGAGTTCGGCGCAGGCGAGGGCGATCGCCTCGGCCTGCGTCCGGCAGTCGGCGTACCAGAAAGGATCGTCCGGCTGCCGGTCCTCGGCGTCGTCGATGTCGGCATACCAGCGATCGTGCCGGTAGTGCACGACCCGCACCTTGAGCTTCATGTGCGGTACGACGCCATACCCCGTCCAGGGGTTCCGGAAGGCCACCTTTCGACGTGCATCGAATGGCTCGGAACCCTGGAACCACAAGGCTTTTCGGCCACGTCCGAGCCCCGTCAGCACAACGAACCGAGGGAAGGAAACACCGTGGGACGATGGGGACGGAACCCGAGCCCGGCCGAGCAGCTCGAGGCCGCTCAGAAGCAGCTCTCGGGCGCGAAGCAGCACCAGAAGGACCTGTCCGAGCTGCGCGGGATGCCGGGCTACAAGGAAGCTCTGAAGTCCAGCGCCGACAACATCAACAGGGCGCAGAAGGCGGTCAAGGCAGCCGAGAAGGCCGTCAAGAACGAGCGCTGACCCGGGGCCGGGTACGGCGGACCGTTCGATCCTCGGGCGAACCGTTTACAACGATGGTAAAGAGACGGTACAACCGAAGGCGAGACCGGTCCGCCCCCCAGGTTTCGAGAGGTGAGTCATGAGATTCGTCCGTGCCGCCGTGGTCGCCGTACTGCTGATTGCCGTACTGGCGCCGACCGCCCCAGCCGCCGAGACGCGGGAGAACGCAGTGACGTCCCAGACGTTCCGGAATCCGGTGAATCCGTCCGCCGATCCGTCGTTGATGTTCCACAACGGCAGGTACTACGTCGCGACCACCCGCGGCGACCGGATCGGGATCTGGTCGTCGGCCAGCCTGGCGACGCTGCTCGTGCAACCCGAGCAGGTGGTGTGGCGGGACTCCGACCCGAGCCGCGACACCCAGATGTGGGCGCCGGCGTTCCGGCACGTCGGGAACCGCTGGTACATCTACTACACGGCCTCCGACGGCGTGGACGCGAACCACCGGATGTACGTGCTCGAGTCCGCCGGCGACGACCCGCTCGGCCCGTACAGCTTCAAGGCCAAGATCGCGGACTTCGGCGAGTACGCCATCGACGGCGAGCCGATCACGGTCAACGGTCAGCAGTACTTCGTGTGGACCGGCCCGGGCCGCGGCCAGGGCGGACCGGCGCAGCTGTACATCGTCCGGATGAGCAACCCGTGGACCGCGACCGGCGGCCGTGTCGCGATCCCGGCGGACGGCGGGTGCACCGAGGTCCGGGAGGGCCCGACCCCGCTGTACGGCGCGACGCGCACCTTCCTGACCTACTCGACCTGCGACACCGGCAAGCCGGACTACCAGCTGTGGATGAAGAGCATCGCGAACGGCGCCGACCCGATGGTCGCGGCGAACTGGGTGCAGCACCCCGGCCCGGTGTTCTCGCGGAACGACGCGACCGGCGTGTGGGGCCCCGGGCACCATTCGTTCTTCAAGTCGCCGGACGGGACCGAGGACTGGATCGCGTACCACGGCAAGAACACCAGCACCTACACGTACTCGTACCGCACGACGCGGGTCCAGAAGATCACCTGGAACGCGGACGGTACGCCGAACCTCGGCCGGCCGCTTGCTGCCGGTGCGACGCAGAACCTGCCGTCGGGCGACCCCGGCTCGGCGAACTACTGGATCAACGACACCGACACGGCCGTCAGCTACACCGGCGCGTGGAGCTCCGGATCCGGCTGTGGCAACCAGTGCTTCTGGGGCAACGACCACTGGAGCTGGGAAACCAACGCGACAGCCACGATCCAGTTCACCGGCACCCGCGTAGCCCTGCTGAGCGTCGCCGACACCGGCAACGGCATCGCCGCCATCTCGGTCGACGGCGGCCCCGAACAACGCATCGACTACTACAGCTCGATCCGTGTCGGCGAGCAGTTGATGTACATCAGCCCCACCTTGCCGTCCGGCCCGCACACCTTGAAGGTCCGCGTAACCGGCGACAAGAACCCGTCCTCGACAAGCACAGTGATCAGCCTGGACCGCATCGAGGTGTACTGACACCCTGGGCCCCGTGAACAGCGAAGACCTCCAGCAACGGATCGCGTCCGGGGAACGGGTGAAGTTCCTGTACTTCTGGGGCCACCAGCCGCAACGGGACGGGAGCATCGGGCCGGGCTGCCTGAGCCAGTGGTGGCCGGCAGAGTTCACCGTGGACGGGGTGCGCTACCCGAGCGCGGAGCACTACATGATGACCGAGAAGGCCCGCCTGTTCGGGGACCTCGCGGCAGTGGATCGGATCCTGGCGGCGCGGACGCCGGCCGAGGCGAAGAACCTGGGGCGGGAGGTTCGCGGGTTCGACGGCGAGGCGTGGGAGGCTGCTCGGTTCGGGATCGTCGTCGCGGGCAGTACGGCGAAGTTCGGACAGGATCCGGCGCTGCGCTCGTACCTGCTGAACACCGGCCGCCGGGTTCTCGTGGAGGCGAGTCCGCTGGACCGGGTGTGGGGTATCGGGCTCGCGGCCGACGACCCGCGAGCGGCGGACCCCGCCGGGTGGCGGGGTCTGAACCTGCTCGGGTTCGCGTTGATGGAGGCGCGGGCCTCGCTCAGTGGAACGTCTTGACGATCGTGCGGCCGTTGACCATCCGGAGGTGGCCGTCGTCGGTGAGTTGGAGGACGCTGCCCGGGCGGCGGGTCTGGTAGAAGAAGGTGAGGTCGCCGAAGTTGTTGACCGTGGCGAAGTCACCGTTCGGGCTCACCCAGCCGTACGCCCCGGGAGCGTTCTTCACGCCGGTGCTCCAGAGCACGGTCGTGCCGTTCTTCAGCAGCACGAGGTTGCCGGTCGGCAGGAACTTGAGCGTGTAGACCCGGTTGACGGAGTACATGATGACTTCGTCCCAGTACGCGTCCGGGGCGGCGAGCTTGCTCTGCGGCATCAGCGTGCCGACCACCATGTGCCGGTTCCAGTTCGCCTTGCCGCGGGTGTTGTAGATCGCCAGGTTCCCGTTGTCGGGCAGGACGAGCTTGGCGCCGGGGCTCTTGATGCTCATCGACCAGATCTTCGTCCGGCCGTAGATGACCTGCAGCGTGCCGTCCGTGCCCATCATCAGCACCGAGTTCGGCCGCCAGGTCCCCGAGGCCCACAGCGGAGCCTTCACTCCGCGCTGGTAGAGCTTGACGTCCCCGGCCGGCTGCACGATCAACGTGAAGACCCCGCTCCGCGACCGGATGTACTGCCCGGCGAGCAGCTTCTGCCCCGGCAGCAGCGTGTCCGAGACCGCCACGGTCCGCGCCTCGGCCGGCGCCGTTCCCAGCACCACTGCCCCGCCCAGCAGGGCCCCGACCGACAGCAGCCCGGCCACAAGTCGACGTACCATCCCACGCCCCCTCTTTGTTTGTGTGTGCTCAGTGTCGTCGGAGGAGAGGTCACCCCTTCAGCCCGGAGGCGAAGCCGCGGATCACGTAGCGCTGCAGGACAAGGAAGAGCAACAGGATCGGGAGCGCCGCGAGCACCAGCCCGGCCGCCACCAGACCGTAGTCGGACGTGTATTCGTTGACGAAGGCGAAGACGCGGACCGGGACGGTCTCCCGGCCGGACCCGCCCAGGTACAGCAGCGGGGTGAAGAAGTCGTTCCAGATGTGTACGGCGTTGAGGATGAGGACCGTGCCCGTGATCGGCCGCAGCAGCGGGAAGATCACGTGCGCGAACGCCTGCAGGTGCGAGGCTCCGTCGATCAGTGCCGCGTTCGTGTAGTCGGCCGGCAGTGAGCGGATGAACCCGGTGTAGAGGAACACCGTGAACGGCAGCTGGATACCTGTGTAGAACAGGATCATCCCCTGGTACGTACCGAGCAGCCCCAGGTCGTTGACGAGCTGGTAGAGCGGGATCATCCCGAGCTGGAACGGCAGGATGATGCCGACCAGGAACAGGATGTAGAGCGTATAGCTCAGCCGCGTCGCCGTACGGGCCAGGAAGTACGCCGCCAGCGAGCCGAGCACGATCAGCACGAGCACACTGCTCGCCGTGATCAGCGTGCTGTTCAGCAGCGCGGAGCCGAGGGACGCCGACTGCCACGCCTCGCCGAAGCTCCCGACCGTCGGCGGATCCGGCAACGACAGCGGCTTGTTGGCGATCTGGCCGGGGTCCTTGAAGGCCAGCGTCACCAGGGCGTAGACAGGGAACAGGAAGGCGACCGCGGCCGCCACCATGACGACTTCCAGCACGAACGTGCGGGGCTTGTATTTCATGCCGTCGTCTCCCTCGAGCGCAGGTACCCGATCTGGATGAAGGACACCGCCGCGACGAAGATCGCCAGCACCAGCGCCACCGCGGTGCTGTAGCCGAACTTCCCGAAGACGAAGGCCTGCTTGTACAAGACGGTCGACAGCGTGTCGGTCGCGTACCCCGGGCCGCCGTTGGTCATCGCGATGATCTGCGTGAACAGCGTCAGGCCACCGACCGTGGACAGCATCAGGTTGATCGTCACGGCCGGTGCGAGCAGCGGCCAGGTGATGTGCCGGAACCGGGCCACGGTGCCCGCACCGTCGACCATCGCGGACTCGTGCAACTCGGCCGGCACCCCTTCCAGGCCGGCCAGGAAGATGACCATCGAGTACCCGGCGCACTGCCAGATCACCGTGAAAGCGACCGACCACAACGCGATCGACGGATTACCCAGCCAGTCCTGCCGCAGCCCGTCGAGCCCGATCGCGCCGAGCGCCGCGTTCAGTCCGGCATCCGGCGCGGGGTTGTACACGTACTTCCACAGGAACGACACCATCACCGGGCTGACCACGACGGGCGCGAAGAAGATCACCCGCAGCAGCATCCGGCTCTTGATGCCGGTATGGACGCCGAGCGCCAGCAGCAGGCCGATCCCGTTCTGCACGACGACGATCGCCACCGTCAGCAGCAAGGTGTTGCGCAACGCGCCGAGCGCCTGGTCGTCGTGGAACAACTCCTGGAAGTTGTCCAGCCCCACGAACGACCGCTGCGCCCCCACCCCCGACCAGTCCGTGAACGCCGACCCGGCCCCGGAAAACGCCGGATACAAGACAACCAGCGCATAAACCAGCAACGCCGGCACCGCGAACAACCACGGAGGCCCGAGCCTCCCACGCCGCCGCCACGAAGGCCGGACCGCGTCCCGGCGTACTGATTCTGGTGGCGGACTAACGAGTGTTGTCACTGTGACTGCCTCTCTTCGAAGACCAGTGACTGTCGGTCCCGACTGATTAGGTGGTCGGCATGGCGCGGTTCCGCATGTACCCGACTGCAGTGCAGCAAGCTGTGCTGCTCGAACACTGTGCGCATGCCCGGTATGTGTGGAATCTGGCACTCGAGCAGTGGTCGATGTGGACCCGCGGCCGGCGTCCGGCTCCGGGATACCTGGAGCAGGCAAGGCAGCTGACCGAGGCGCGTGCGACTTTCAGCTGGCTGCGGGCAGGATCGCAGACCGCGCAGCAGCAGGCGCTGCGGGACTTCGACCAAGCGGTCAGGAATTTTCGCGCGGGGACCCACGGCCGGCCGACCTGGCGCAGAGCTGGACGCCACGAGGGATTCCGGATCGTGGGTGCTCAGGCCCTGCGGGTGTTGACGCACAACCGCAAGTGGGGGGCGGTGAACGTGCCGAAGGTCGGCTGGGTGCGGATCCGGTTGTCCCGTGCGGTACCCGAAGCGAAGTCCTACCGCGTCACCCGTGATGCTGCTGGGCGGTGGCACCTCGCGTTCGCCGTGGTCCCCAGGCCGATCCAGGCGCCCGACAACGGCAAGATCGTCGGAGTGGATCGCGGAGTCATTGTCTCGGCCGCGCTGTCCACGGGCGAGCTCCTGTCGTGCAGCGGCCCATCCGACGCCGAACGGGGAAGGCTGAAGCACCTGCAACGTCGTTTGTTGCGGTGCCGTCGCGGGTCCGGCCGTCGCCTGCGGGTGAAGGCAGCGATGGCCAAGCTCTATGCCCGTCTCGCCGACCGCCGCCGAGACTGGGTGGAGAAGACCACGACCGACCTCGCGCGCCGGTTCGACCTCATTCGCGTCGAAGACCTGCGCATCCCGGCGATGGTCAGGCGCCCGAGGCCGAAGCCTGATCCCGAGCGGCCCGGTCAGTTCCTGCCGAACCGGCGCCGTGCCAAAGCCGGACTCAACCGGGGCATCATGGCCAACTGCTGGGGTGTTCTGGTACGCCGCCTGGACGACAAGGCACCGGGACGCATCGAAAGAGTGAATCCTGCGTTCACGTCTCAGGCCTGCAGCGCCTGCGGGCACTGCGCACCGGAGAACCGCGAGAGCCAAGCGGTCTTCCGGTGCGCGGCCTGCGGACGGCGGGCACACGCAGACGTCAACGCGGCAGCCAACATCGCGGCCGGACGGGCCGTCAGCGCACGCCGAGAGATGCCGGTACCGGTCTCGCCGAAGCGTGAACCTCAACTCGCTACCTCCGCGTAGTGGTTTGGAATCCTCCGTCCGCACGACGGGGGAGGACGTCAAGCGCTCTTCCGGTAGGCCTCGTCCATCTTCTTCAGGGCGGCGGGGACCGTGGATTTGCCGCCGAGGAGTTCCTGGACGACGGCGAAGTGGGTCGGTTGTACTTCGGCGTTGGGCCAGCGCTGGTCCATGAACGGGACCGCCTTGTTGTCCTTCAGGTACGGCAGGAACGGTTTCAGGACCGGGTCGACCTTGGCGTCGCCCTCGGAGTAGAGCGGGACGCACGCGACGGCTTCGGCCCACGCGTTCACGACGTCCGGCTGACCGCAGTACTCGACGAACTTCTTGGCCTGGTCGGCGTGCTTGCTCTTCACGTTGATCCCGATGCCGACCACGACGCCGCCCGGGATCCAGTTGTCGGCGGCCACGTCGGTGGCCGGGAACGGGAACATGCCCAGGTCGTCGGGCGTCGGCGACGCCTGCCGGAAGGCCTGCAGGACCGCCGACACCTGGACGGCCATGGCGGCCTTGCCGGTGCCGACCATCGACGTGGCCTGCTCGTACGTCGTCCCGTTCGGGTTGTCGTTGAAGAAGCCCTTCTTCTGCAGCTCGAGGTACTTGTCCATCGCGTCCGCCCAGCCGGAGTCCGCGAAGGACGCGCTGCCGGCGATCATCTTGTCGTCGAAGTCCGGGGTCTTCGCGTAGACCGTGCCCGGGACGAGCGCGTAGTCGATGAGCTGCGTGACCCACGGGGTCTGGGCGCCGAGCGCGATCGGCACGATGCCCTTCTTCTTCAGCTTGTCGCAGGCCGACAGCAGCTCCGACCAGGTCGTCGGCACCTCGACGCCCGCGGTCGCGAACGCCTTCTTGTTGTAGATCGCGCCGAGCACACTGGTGCCGGGCGAGAAGATGAACGTCTTGCCGTCGTTCTGGAACGCGCCCTTGAAACCGGTCGGGATCTTCTGCGTCCAGGACTGGCTGCTGAGGTCGGTCAGCAGGTTCGCCTTGCTGAGCTGCGCCATCGACATCGCGCTGCCGTTGCCCGGGTACACGGCGTGCAGGTCGGGGGCGTTGCCGGCCGCGAGCTGCGCGCGGAGCGCGGTCTGCAGCTGGTCGGCCGGCGAGAACGACAGGTTGAAGTCGAAGTCGGAGTTCGCCTTCTTGAAGTCGTCCAGGGCCTTGCGGAGGCCGGCCTCCTGACTGCCGGCGCCGATCACCTTGAGGGTGCCGCCGGACGCGGAGCTGCCGTTGCCACCACCGCAGGACGACAGGGCGCCGGCCAGGCTCGCACCGCCGGCCAGTTGCAGGAGCCGCCGGCGGCTGATGGACCGATCGAGTGCCATGGGTTCCTCCTGAGCGCCGAAGTACCGGCCAAGAATGTGAAGTAACCGAAAGATCGTGTTACTTTTGTCACGCGGGACGCTACGGACGGCCCGGGAGGGTGTCAAGACCTCGTTGAAAGGATTCAGTCCGGATGGTGTGAAATGACCGGGGCGGTGCGGCGGGGAAGGAATTCCACCAGCCTCCCCCGGCGTTGTGGGCGGGTGCCTGTCTCGCCTGAGAAGATGGGCGACGTGCCCGTGACCGCCTCCCCGCATCCGGCCGGTACGACGTCGCTCGTACCGCCTGCGCCGACGTGTGGCCGGGTGCCGGCGTGAGACGAGTCCTCCTGGCCGGGCTGCTGTTGCTGGCCCTGGCGCTCGGCGTCGGCGGTGGCTACTACGCCGGCGACTACCTGGACGCCCCGGAGCCGACGGCGTCCGGCACCGCCGGCCCGCTCGGCGAGATCTCCCCGTCCGCCGGCCCGTCACCCACCGAGCCGTCGATTCCGGTGAAGACCCCGGTCCCGAACAACGAGGAGCCGCTCGCGACCGGTCTGGACTACAGCGAGCGCACGTTCTCCGTGACGGCGAAGGACGGGCAGTCCGTCCGGCTCGCCCTCGAGATCCCGCAGGGCTGGCGGCTGACCAGGGATCCCAAGCACACCGACCAGGTCAGGTATGTGGAGCAGATCGAGCAGCGCGGCGTGCGGGTCCAGGCGGACGAGCCGGCCGAGGCGACTCCGGAGGCCGAGATGTCGCAGCTCATCGTCGACCTCAAGAAGAGCCAGGCACCGGAGAACGACGTCCGCATCCTCGACCACACGACGGAGGTGGTCACCGGCGACGACGGTGAACCACGGTCGGTCGCGACGCTGGTCTACACCTACATCCCGGGCAAGACGCTCTGGTACGTGATGGTCCGCTGGATCGCCGTGAACGGCGACAACACCAACGTGGAGATGAGCGTCACCGGCCTGCCCCAGGACGCCGACGCGCTGCACGAGATCCTCGAGAAAGCCACGGCCTCCGTCAGCGAGGTCGGCTGACCCGTTTTCACGAAATCGTTACGCAGCCGGCGCAACCTGCGCGGGGGCTCAAGTGTCTTCTGTAAGTAGGTCTGGGGAGGTGAGGACGTGGCGAGGACGGTGACCCGGCGAGCGATGCTCGGCGCCGGCCTGCTGACGCTGGCAGGGGTCGGCGGAGCGGGCGGGTACGGCGTCGGCCTGTTCCTCACCGAAGAACCAAGCCTGGCCGGCACCGCGAGCCCACTCGCGGTCGGGCCGGTCCCGAGCCCGGGTTCCCCCACGCCGACGCCCACCGGTCCGCCCCGCAAGGTCACGTACGACGACTCGCCGGCGCTGCGGGCCGACGACCTGCGCTACGTGACCCGGAACTTCACGGTGACCGACATGTTCCGCTCCCGGATCTCGGTGCGGGTGCCGTCGGACTGGGTCTACACGAAGCAGACGTCACCGAAGGCCGGCCGGTTCACCGACCGGACCAAGAAGCGCTGGATCCGGATCGAGGCCGGCTTCACGATCACCCGGCCGCCCGCGGACTCGCTGGCCGCCCGGCTGAAGCAACTCGCGATCATCTCGAAGGACCAGATGGTGAAGGTCCTGTCGCAGGACGTGGAGGCGAACCACGCCACGCTCACCTACACGTACGTGCCGGACGAAGAGCTCTCCCCCGAAGGCATCCTGCGGTACGTCGTCGTGCGGTGGATCGCCGACGACAGCGGGAACTGCGCCGTCGAGATGAGCTCGACCGGTCTCCCGCAGGACAAGGACGCGCTGCTGGACGTGCTGGACCACGCGACGGACAGCGTCGAGCGGCGCGACAGCTCGCTCTGACTCAGAGCAGCCCGGCGAGAGCTTCGCGGCCGGCCTCGGTCAGGTCAACGGCTCGTTGGCCGTTGCGGCGGCGGAGCCAGCCGCGGACGAGGAAGGCTTCTGTGACAGCGGAGCCCAGTTGGCCGGCCAGGTGGTGGCGTTGCTCGCTCCAGTCGACGCAGAAGCGGAGAAGGGGACGGCGGGTCGGTTGTGTGGTCAGGTCGACGCCTAGGTCGGCGAAGACCTCAGCAGCGTTCGGTCCCAGGGCGTACGGGCCGTCGGGGAGTTGCTGGGCCAGGGGGTCGTCTGGGCGGCGCTCGGCCCCTTTGCCGCCGTCGGTGCGTTTCAGGGCGTCCCGGCGTACCAGGCCTTCCAGGAGGGCCACACCGAGGCGGCCGGCCAGGTGGTCGTAGCAGGTGCGTGCTTCGCGCAGGGCCGCGGCGCGGGTGCTCTGGCGGAGCGACGTGATGGGCTGCGGCTTCGCGATACGCGCCAGGGCTTCAACGGCCGCCGCGACCTCCGGGCCGGCCAGCCTGTAGTACCTGTGCCGGCCGGAGCGCTCTACTGTGACCAGACCACCGTCCAGCAGCTTGTGCAGGTGAGCACTCACCGTCTGGGGTGAGACACCGGCTTCCGAAGCGAGCAGCGACGCCGGTAGCGCGCGGCCGTCCGCAAGTGCCATCAGGACCTTTGCCCGCGCAGGCTCGGCCATCAGGCTCGCGGCCCGGGCGACATCGGCATCTCCGTCCATGCCCTCCATGCTCACACCGGCACACTTCGACACAACCCGAACTGTTCCGGTGGAAGCGTGGAAACCATGCTGCTCGCCTTGCTGTGCGTCGGAATCTTCCTGATCCAGCTGGACGTCACCGTCGTCAACGTGGCGTTGCCGACGATCCGGACCGACCTGGCGACCGGTGCAGCGGCGCAGCAGTGGGTGGTGAGCGGGTACATGATCGTGCTCGCCGCGCTGCTGCTCGTCTGCGGCGCATGGGGTGACCGCGTCGGCCATCGGCGTACGGTTCTGGCCGGGCTGGCTGTCTTCGGCGGGGCCTCGCTGGCCTGCGGTGCGGCGCCCAACATCGAGCTCCTGATCGCAGCCCGAGCAGTCCAGGGCGTCGGCGCGGCCCTGCTGCTGCCGAGCACGCTGGCTGTCATCTCCGAGCAGTACGCCGACAGGGCCGCAAAGGCTCGGGCTGTTGGGATCTGGGCGGGCGCGGGTGCCCTGGCACTCGTCGCGGGCCCGCTGTGCGGCGGCGTACTGGTGAGCGGGCTGGGGTGGCGCGCGGTGTTCCTCGTCAACCTGCCGGTCGTCGCGATCGCGTGGCCGGTGGCGTGGAAGATCGTGCCGCGGTATCAGCCGGCCCGGCCTGAGGCCCGTCGTCGCTTGCGGATCGGCGCGGACTTCGTCGGCGCCAACGTAGTGGCCGGTCTGATGAACCTGGTCGGTCTGGGCACGCTGCTGGCCCTCACGCTGTACCTGCAGGAGTACCTGCACCACAGTGCTCTGCGGGCCGGGCTGGAGTTGCTGCCGGTTCTGTTGCCCCTGGCGGTCCTGGGTCCGATCTCAGGCCGGGTCACCGGTCGCTACGGGCCACGTCTCCCGATGTCAGTCGGGCTGGCACTGGGAGCGGTCGGGTCGATCTGTCTGCTCGGCGTACACCCCGGCAGCGGCTATGCGGCAGTCGTTCCGGTGGAGCTGTGCCTGGGCATCGGCATGGGTTTCCTCACCGCCGCCGTGGTCAACGCCGCGGTCGTTGCCTTACCCCCAGATCGCGCGGGCCTCGCGAGCGGCGTCAACAACACTGCACGCCAAGGGGTCGGCGCACTGGGCATAGCTCTCTACAGCGCCATCCTCAGCCACTCCCCCGCCTTCACCGCCGGGCTGCACACGGTCGGCTGGCTGGGTGGGGCGTTCTGGGTGCTGGGCCTGGCTGTCACTTGGCTCACTGTTGCCTAGTCAGTCGACCGGCCAGATGGTGCGGAAGATCTGGGAGCGCAAGCGGTAGAACCTGCGGCGGGCGGACTGGAGCAAGGCCGGCGACGGCCGGAACCGTTCGGTCGGAAAACGCATGGAGACTTCCTAGGGGACGTACTGCACCGAATCTGCGATCTCGGTGGCCCGGTAACTGTCCGATCCCGGTACGACCACCTGAACGAGCAGCGAGCCGCCGTCCCCGTGATCGACGACCCGTTGGAGGAGCACGATATCTGCTCCGAAGCAGTCCCCGGACAGCCGGTCGGTGACCGGCCGTTCACTGACCGTGTGCGGGAACGGAGTGCCCGCGTTGTCGCACTGCTTGCCGTCGGGGACCGCCAGCTTCGACTTGGACACGCCGATGAACACGCCCGGCGTCCTGCCCGACCAGTTGGCGTCGCGGCTGACGCGGAACGCCGGGCCGGTGCCGGTGGTGCCCGGGGCTGTCCAGGTCGACTGCGCCATCGAGCGGGCCCAGGACTCGGGCAGCCGGACCGAGAACTGGCCCTCCGAGACCTGGATCATCTTGCGGCCGGAGAGGTACCAATGCCCGGCGTACCCGGCACCACCGCCGAGCAGCAGCGCCAGCACGGCGGCGACAACCCAGCGGCCACGCCGCTTGCGCGGCACCGCGGGTTCCGCGGTCGCGACGGCTGCGGTCTCGGCGTCCGCGGCACCACCCTCGACCGCTGCACGCTCTCCGGCCCCGCGGTCCCCAGCCGCGCGGCTCCCGGGCGCACGGTCCCCAGCTGCCGCTCCGGCGGCGCGGTCCCCGGCGGCACGGTCCCCGGCACGGTCCTCTGCAGCCCGGTCCTCGGCGCGGTCCCCGGCGGCGCCGTTCCCAGATGCGCGGTCCACAGACGCGCCCCCGCCGGAGCCGTGCCCAGACGCACCCCCGCCGGATCCGTCACCAGACGCGTCCCCGGCGGAGCGGTCCCAGGACGCGCCGCCAGAGCCGTCTCCAGACGCGCCACGACCGGAGCCATCTCCGGACGCGCCACCGGCGGAGCCGCTTCCGGACGTGCCCACGGCAGAGCCGTGGTCAGACTCGCTGCGCCTGGAAGCGTCGCCCCCGGCCGCGGTGGCTGCCGAGGCGCTGTTGCCGGCGGTGGTCCCGATCGCGACGGTCTCCACGTCGGCTTCGGACAGGTCGCTGGGCTTGACGATCGTCGGCTGGTTCTCGTCGCTGAGTGCGGTCTTCGCGTCCAGGTCGTCCGGCGTGATCGTCACCGTCTCGCGGCCCGCCAGCGGGAAGTTGCGGGTGGTCTCGTCGAGCGCACCGACGAGCTGCTTGGTGAACGCCTGGACGTCCGGCCAGCGGTTCTCCCGGTCCGGGTCGAGCGCACGGACGATCGCCGCGTCGACCTGTCCCGGCAGCTCGAACCCGAGTGAGCTCGGCGGCGGCGCCACCTTCACCCGGCTCGCGGCGCCCAGCCCGTCGACCTGGTGCGGCGACCGCCCGGTGAGAGCGGCGTACGCGACCGCGCCCAGCGAGTACTGGTCGGCGCGCTGGTCCAGGCGCTCGCCGAGAGCCTGCTCGGGAGCGACGTACGACGGGGTGCCGCCGGGCATGGTGATCCGGGACACCTCGTCGAGGGACTTGCCCAGCCCGAGGTCGGACAGCACCGCCCGCTCGCCGTCGTCGGTGCTGCGGAACAGGACGTTCGCCGGTTTCACGTCGCGGTGCAGCAGGCCGCGCCGGTGCAGCGCCTGCAGGCCGCGGCCGACCTGGACGACCACGTCCACGGCGCCGGCCAGCGGGAGTGGCTCCTTCTTCAGGCGGTCCGCCAGCGTGCCGCGGTCGGCGTACGTGAGCACCAGGAACGGCCGGCCGTCCTCGAGCTCACCGACGTCGTGGACCTGGACGACATGCTCGGACTCGACGCGGCGCAGGAACCGGCCTTCTTCGAGGAACCGCCGCCGGACCGAGTCGTCGTGCCCCCAGTTGTCGGCGAGCACCTTGATCGCCACCTCGGCGTCGAGCTGCTCGTCCTGAGCCAGCCACACGGTGGCGAAACCACCCGAGCCGAGGCGTCGGCGCACGACGTAGCGACCGAGTCTGGTTGGGACCCCCATACAGGGCATTATGGGTCATTGGAGTGTCCCTACCGGGGCCCATCGAGAAGCAAAGGCGCAGATGAGCGAGAGCACCAGTCCGACCGACGACCTTGCCACCCTCGCGGAGCAGGCCCAGGCGGGCGACAAGAACGCGATGGACGACCTGCTGCGGCAGGTGTATCCGCGCGTCCTGCGGATCTGCCGCAGCGTCCTGCCCTACTCCGCGGACGCGGAGGACGCGGCTCAGGAGGCGCTGCTGAACATCGCCACCAAGATCAACACGTACTCCGGCCGCAGCAGCTTCTCGACCTGGGTCCACTCGGTCGCGGCGAACTCCGCCCGCTCGACGTACCGCAAGCTCAAGCGCTCCGCGCAGGCCGCGCACAACCCGGAGACCATGGAGAAGCCGGACCCGCGCACCACGAGCGTGATCGCCGGCACCCGCCTGGACCTCCTGGAGGCCCTGGAGACGCTGGAGCGGGACCGGCCACAGATGGTGACCCCGCTGGTACTGCGGGATGTCTACGGGCTGTCGTACGAGGAGATCGCGGCCGAGGTCGGCGCCCCGCTCGGCACCGTCAAGTCCCGGATCCACGACGCCCGCGAGGTCGTCCGACCGCTGCTGCGCCCCAAGGACTGAAATCGGGGCCTCCCGTTCGGCGGGCTCCTGTGCTCAGATGGAGAGCATGAAGAAGCTCATCAACGACCCTGCTGATGTTGTGAGTGAGGCGCTGCGCGGGATGGCCGCAGCGCATCCGGACCGCCTGCGGGTGGACCTGGAGAACCGGATCGTCTACCGCAAGGACGCGCCACGGTCCGGCAAGGTCGGGCTGATCTCCGGCGGCGGGTCGGGGCACGAGCCGATGCACGGCGGGTTCGTCGGCCTCGGGATGCTGGACGCGGCCTGCGCGGGCGAGGTGTTCACGTCCCCGGTCCCGGACCAGATGATGGCCGCGACCAAGGCGGTCGACGCCGGCGCCGGCGTGCTGCACATCGTGAAGAACTACACCGGCGACGTGATGAATTTCGAGATGGCCGCCGAACTGGCCGCCGCCGACGCCGGCACCGAGGTGCTGTCGGTGGTGACCAACGACGACGTCGCCGTCCAGGACAGCCTGTACACGGCCGGCCGGCGCGGGGTCGGCGTGACCGTGCTGCTGGAGAAGATCGTCGGCGCGGCCGCCGAGGAGGGCCGTCCGCTGCAGGACGTCGCGGACCTGGCCAAGCGCGTCAACGACAACGGCCGCAGCATGGGGATGGCGTTGACGTCGTGCACCGTCCCGGCCGCCGGCAAGCCGACGTTCGAACTGGCCGAGAACGAGATGGAGGTCGGTATCGGCATCCACGGCGAGCCCGGCCGGCAGCGGCTGCCGCTGGCTCCGGCCCGCGAGATCGCCGAGCTCCTGGTCGACCCGGTGGTCACCGATCTGCCCTACCAGCAGGGCGATGCGGTGATCGCGTTCGTCAACGGCATGGGCGGCACGCCGCTGATCGAGCTGTACCTGATGTACAACGAGGTCGCCCAGCTCCTCGACCGCGCCGGGATCACCGTCGCCCGCTCGCTGGTCGGCAACTACATCACCTCGCTGGAGATGGCCGGCTGCTCGGTCACACTGCTGAAGGCGGACGACGAACTGGTACGCCTCTGGGACGCCCCGGTAAACACCCCCGGCCTACGCTGGGGCGCTTGACGTCCTCCCCGCCTCGAAGGGGGCGGGGATTCCAACTTCTACGCGGAGGTAGCCAGTTGAGGTTCACGCTTCGGCGAGACCTGTACCGGCGTCTCTCTGCGTGCGCTGACGGCCCGCCCGGCCGCGATGTTGACTGCTGCGTTCACATCCGCGTTCGCCTCGTGCCCGCAGGCCACACAACGGAACACCGCTTGGCTCTTGCGGCTCTCCGGTGCGGCATGCCCACAGACACTGCAGGTCTGAGACGTGTTGGCAGGACTTACTCTCTCAACTCTCCCGGGTGCCTTTTGTTCCAGTCGACGTACCAGGTCCCCCCAGCCGTTGGACAGGATGCCGCGATTCAGGCCGGCCTTCGCCCGTCGACGGTTCGGCAGGTAGTGCCCCGGTCGTGCCGGATCGGGTCTGGGCTTGGGCCGCCTCGTCATCTGCGGAATGCGCAAGTCCTCGACGCGGATCACGTCGTACCGGCGAGCGAGCTCGGTACTGGTCTTCTCGACCCAATCCTTGCGCCGATCAGCAGCCCGTGCGTGCAGTTTGCCGATTGCCGTCGCCACCTTTCGTCGGCGCCTCGACCCACGGCGGCATCTGGCGAGTTTGCGTTCCAACTGGTTGAGCCGGGACCGCTCCCGCAACGACAGTCCAGGACAAGCCAGAAGCTCCCCCGTACTCAACGCTGCCGAGACCACCACGCCGCGATCCACGCCGACCACCTCGACGCGGAAGCCGTCGTGCTGGCCGGCCTTGCGCCAGACCGGCCGTTGGTGCGTGCGGGCGTGGAAATTCTTGACGGCCTGGTCGAAATCCCGCAGCGCCTGCTGCTGCACGGTCTGCGACCCTGCCCGGAGCCAACCGAACGTGGCCCGCGCCTCGGTCAATTGCCGACACTGCTCGACGAAGCCCGCAGCCGGTCCCTTGTCACGGGTCCACATCGACCACTGTTCCAGGGCCAGGTTCCATACGTACCGGGCGTGTCTGCTTTGCTCGAGCAGACCGGCCTGCTCTGCTCGCGTCGGGTACATCCGGAACCGGGACACGGGTCGTATCCAATCAGCACGGACCGACAGTCCCCGATCTCCGAAGGGAGGCAGTCGCGGCCGCAGCGAATCCTGACCAACCGAGTTGCTCCGCGGCGCCACAGGTGAGCACAGAAGTCGATTCCTTCGTCAACTGGTTGCGGGACAGCGCGGGGGTGCTGCACGAGAACGCGGCGTACCTGACCGAGCTGGACTCGGCGATCGGGGACGCGGATCACGGGGCGAACATGGATCGCGGGTTCGCCGCGATCGTGGAGGTGCTGGACGGTACCGAGTTCGGGTCGGCCGACGAGCTGCTGAAGAAGGCCGGGATGACGCTGGTCAGCAAGGTCGGCGGGGCGAGCGGGCCGCTGTACGGGACGTTCTTCCTGCGATTCGGGACCGCGCTGGCCGGTGCCGACCTGACGCCCGAGACGATCGGCAAGGCGCTGCACGCCGGGGTCGAGGGCGTGCTCGCGCGCGGCAAGCCGGAGCTCGGCGACAAGACCATGTACGACGCGTGGGCGCCGGCCCTGGACGCGTACGACACCGCCGTCGCGGGCGGAGCGGACCTCGGTACGGCGCTGACCGCGGCGGCCGAGGCGGCCGCGAAGGGCCGGGACGCGACGATCCCGCTGGTCGCGCGGAAGGGCCGCGCGAGCTATCTGGGTGAACGCAGCGCCGGTCACCAGGACCCCGGCGCGACCAGTACGACGCTGATCTTGGAGTCCGCGGCCCGCACACTGTCATGATCGGGATCGTGGTGGTGTCGCACAGCCGCGCGCTGGCTGATGCGGCGGTCGGGCTCGCCGCGGAGATGGTTGCCGAGGACAAGCGTCCGGTGATCGCGGTGGCGGCCGGGCTGGACGCGACGACGTTCGGGACCGACGCGATGGCGGTGTCCGAGGCGATCGGCGCCGCCGACAGCGCGGACGGCGTCCTCGTGCTGCTCGATCTGGGCAGCGCGGTGCTGAGCGCGGAGCTGGCGCTGGAGTTCGTCGATCCGGAGGTCGCCGCGCGGGTGCGGCTGACGAGCGCTCCGCTGGTCGAGGGCCTGGTCGCCGCGGTGGTCACCGCGTCGACCGGTGCTTCGCTGGACGCGGTTGCGGCCGAGGCGGCGCGTGGTCTGGCCGGCAAGCAGGACCATCTCGGCGATGCCACGGTCGCCGAGACCACCCCGCTCGCCGAGGCTGATCGCACCGTCGAAGTCCTGGTGGGCAACGAGCACGGGCTGCACGCTCGGCCGGCCGCGCGGCTGGTCGGGCTGGTGAACGGGTTCGACGCCGTGGTCACACTCACCGATCTGGACACCGGGCGCGGACCGGTGGATGCGGGCAGTTTGAGCATGGTCGCGACGCTGA
Organism: Kribbella sp. NPDC003557; assembly: GCF_040610805.1. Taxonomy (NCBI): domain Bacteria; kingdom Bacillati; phylum Actinomycetota; class Actinomycetes; order Propionibacteriales; family Kribbellaceae; genus Kribbella; species Kribbella sp. NPDC003557. The sequence goes on along the minus strand of NZ_JBEXMY010000011.1, from coordinate 161,565 downwards.
ACGCCCAGCAGGGGCATCGCCTGCGGGTGGGGGCGAGCGGCGCTCAGGCGGCGGAGGCGCTGGCGGCGATCGAGAAGCTGGCGGCCGAGAACTTCGGCGACGAGCCGGCCGCGAAGGCGGCTCCCGCGCCGGGCGGGTCCGGGTTGGACGTCGCGATCGGGCCGGCTGTACTGGCCGGGGACGCGGTGGACCTGAGCGGGTACGTTGCCGGTGACAACGAGCTCGGCCGGCTGGACGACGCGGTCCGGGTCGCGGCCGACGAGCTCAGGCCGCTGCAGGACGGGGAACACGGCGGGATCTTCGCGGCGCATCTCGCGCTGCTCACCGATCGCAAGGTGCTCGAGGAGGTGCGGACGGCGATCTCCGCCGGGACCTCGGCGCCGGTCGCCTGGAAGCAGGCGTACGACGACCTCGCCGCGACCTTCGAGGCACTCGACGACGCGTACCAACGTGAACGCGCCCAGGACGTCCGCGCAGTCCGCGACCGAGTCCTCCGGACCCTGACCGGCACCTCCGACTCAACCCCCGACGGGGCAACGGCGGCCGACGGGGCGGCGGTGGGTGGGCCGGTGGCGACCGGCGAAGGTGAGCGGCCGGCGGTGGTCGGCGACGGTGAGCGGCCGGCGGAGGCCGGCGAAGGTGGGCGGCCGGACGTTCCCGTGATCCTCGTCGTGGCTGAGTTGGATGCGGCGACGGCGGCCACGCTCGACGCCACCCAGGTTGCCGGGATCGCTGTTCGGGCGGCGGGGACGACCGGGCATGGTGTGATCGTGGCTCGGTCGCGGGGGATTCCGTTGATCACCGGGATCGGGGACGTCCAGGTATCCGCGGGGACGACGGTCGCGTTCGACGCGCGGACGGGAGCGTTCGAGATCGCTCCGGACGAGCAGGTCGTGCGCGAAACGATCGCCGAGCGGGTCGGCGAGCGGCGCCGGGCGCTCGAGGAGGCGGACCGGCCCGCGGTCACCCGGGACGGCAGGACGATCGACGTGCTCGTGAACGTGGGTGTCGTGCAGGACGCCGTGGACGCGCGCGGCGCGGACGGCTCCGGGCTGGTGCGGACCGAGGTGCTGTTCGGTGACCGCCGGACGCCGCCGACCGTCGACGAGCAGGCCGACACCTTCCGGGCGATCGCGCGAGCGCTCGGCGGCAAGCCGATCACGATCCGCACCTGGGACGTCGGCGGCGACAAGCCTCTGCCGTTCCTGCCGCAGGCCGCGGAGGCGAACCCGTTCCTCGGCGAGCGCGGCCTCCGCGTGTTCCGCCACCGCCCCGACCTGTTGCGCGACCAGCTCGAAGCAGTCCGGCGTACGGCGGCCGAGACGCCCGTACACGTGATGTTCCCGATGGTGACGACCGCCGACGAGGTCGCCTGGGCGCTGGAGGAACTCGGACCGCGCGACAACCTCGAGGTCGGCATCATGGTCGAGGTCCCAGCAGCCGCGCTCCGGGTCGCCACACTCGCCGCGAACCTCGACTTCGTCAGCATCGGCACCAACGACCTCACGCAGTACACGACCGCGGCCGACCGCACCAACGCGGCGGTCGCTCCACTGGCCGACGGCCTCGATCCCGCCGTACTCCAGCTGATCGACCACGTCGCCCGCAACGCCGGGGTCCGCGTCGCGGTCTGCGGCGACCTGGCCAGTGACCCACAGGCCGCCGTACTGCTGGCTGCGCTCGGTGTCGCCGAACTGAGCGCTGTCGGCCCTCAGGTCCCGCTCGTCAAAGCCCAGCTACGCCAGGCTGACCTGACGCAACTGGACACCGCAGCAGCGCTGGCTGCCCGCGACGCGGCTCAGGTACGCGGCCTGCTGTAGTAGCGCAGCTCAACGAGGTTGAAGCCGGACGTGCGCTCCGGCTTCGCAGGAAGGGTGTAGGACTCCCCCGGCTCCAGATAGGTCACGTCAGGCTGCGACAGGTCCAAGTCGACCACGAGAGCCGGGTACGGGCCGGTGTGCCAGGTGTAGGACTCGCCGGCCTCGGGGGTGACGTGCTGGACCCGTACGTCGTCCTCGTCGACGACGACCTTGGCGGGGATCTCACCGGCCTGCTCGAACCCTGCCGCGGCGGTGTCGATCCCGAAGTACGGGTCGCCCGAGGCCTCCTCGCCCAGGTCGAGCACCTCGATCAGGCGGTTCAGGTACAGCGCGTCGCCGTCGTTGGTCAGCATGTGCACCGGGGAGACCGGGCGGTAGACCGATCCGCCGACCGTCTCGCTCAGGTGCCGTGCCGGGCTGCCGTCCAGCCAGTCCATGTGGCACGGCGACGTCGACAGGCACAGCACGACGTACGGGTTGTGGTGCAGGTGCCAGCCCTGGGCCTCACCGGGCTGCAGCCACACCTCCCAGACGCGGACGCGTGAGTTCTTCAGCAGCACGCGGGTCCCGATCTCACCGAGAACGACCTCGGTGCCGTCAGGGGCGGTGACAGTCGTACCTGCGGTCATGCCTTCTCCTCAATCGGTCGTTCCATCGCGACACCGGCGAGCATGGTGCCGTCCGGCATCGGCAGCTGGGCGGACTCCACCTCGGTGAAGCCGAAAGCCTTGTAGAGCGGTACGCCGGGCAGGGTCGACATCAGTGCGAGCCTGGTGAACCCCTCCGCGCGGGCCGCGTCGGTGCAGGCGGTCAGGATCGCCCGGCCGAGTCCCCGCCGGGTCCAGTCCGCCCGGACGAACATCGCCCGGATCCGGGCCGGTTCGGTCGCCGGGTCCAGCAGCCGTTCGTCGGCTCCCGCCGTACTCGCGTTGAACAGCTTGTTGCGCCGGCTCCACCCGCCGCACGCGACAACCTCACCGCCCGCCTCCAGCACGTAGTAGGTGCCGTCGTCGATCAGTGCGGTGTCCAGCGTGGTGATGTGCTCGGCCGCACTGGCTGTCTGCTGCGCGTCGTAGTACGCCGGGAACTGCATCTCCACTGCGGCCCGAGCCAACTCAGCCACCGCGGGCCCGTCCTCGCTCACCGCCAACCGCAACACAGCCTCCACGCCCACAGGCTAGTTCACGACTTCCGGCCACCCGTCGCGGTACGCCGACACGAGGCTCGAGCAGCGGGTTCACTTGCGGAAGCGTTTTCCGCGGTACGCCCAGGCGATCCTCGCGGCGACCAGCAGCAGGAAGATCACGACGGTGACGGCGCTCGCGCTCGACGACAGTGCGTGGTCCAGGATGATCGCGACGACGATGAGCACGGGCAGGGCGATCCAAGCAAGCGTCCCCCAGGTGGGGGGCTTGGTCCCGGGCGGTGGCTGGTACGGCGCGGCCAGGGTGGGCTGTGGCAGGCCCTCGAAGATCGGCTCCAGGTCCTCCCGGATCCGCGCGGCGAGCAGCTGGTCCGTCCGGCGTCCGAACTCGGCCCGGTCGAGCCGGCCGGCGGCGAACTGGTCCGCGAGCGCGGACGAGCAGACCGACCGGTCGTCGTCGGACAGCCGCAGCTTCTCCAGCGGCGTACCCGGTGGTTGCAGCGGCCGCACCACCTGAACGACCATCGCGCCGAACACCTTCGCCATGGTCTTGAGCGGCGACTCGACCAGGTCCTCCATGAGCTGCAGCCGACCGGTCCCGGCCTTGGTCAGCTCGTAGTCCGCCGGGCCCGCGTCCTGCGGGCGCCGGGCGACGAACGTGCCCGTGATCAGGTCGTTCAGCGAGGCCTGGACCCGCCTCTCGCTGACACCGGTTCGGCGGGCGAGCTCCGCACGGCTCAACGGCGCGAACCGCAAATGCTCCAGCAGCGCCTGCTCCAGCGCCGGGTCGTTCTCCACAGGTTCCCCCCTCGACGGCCCCACCCGATTGTCGCAGGCACCCGTGGTCATCGAACCCACACGGAAAGCTGCAGGAAGCTGCAATCTCGGCGGGGTGAAATGGATGGCCGGGCCGGTGGACATATCCCGGGTATGACGCTGATACCGATCGAGGCTCGGAGTGGGCCGGTGAGTGAGGGAGTCGTGGCCGACTCACCACCAGATGCGCGCCGGGAGCGGTTCGAGCAGGTCTTCGCGACGCACCGGGACGCTGTGCTCGGCTACCTGCGCCGCAGGACGGACAGCGGCCACGACGCCGCCGACCTGCTCGCCGACACGTTCCTGGTCGCCTGGCGCCGGCTGGACGACGTACCGCTCGACCCGCAGACCAGACCGTGGCTGTACGGCGTGGCGCGCCGGGTGCTGGCCAATCACCGCCGAGGTGAGGGCCGCCGGCACGCCCTGGCGACGAAGCTGCGCGGTGAGCTCAGCGACGCCGTACCGGACCAGCACCCGTTGCAGGAGGACAGCCCGGCGGCACGGGCGTTCCGCGCGCTGCCCGAGCAGGACCGGGAGCTGCTCTCCCTGGTCGCCTGGGAGGAGCTGGACACCGCGCAGATAGCCACGGTCCTCGGCATCTCGCGCAACGCCGTACGCATCAGGCTGCACCGCGCCAGGAAGCGGTTCGCCAAGTTGCTCACCGCCCCACTCGCGAACCGCTCTGTGGTCGCCCTCAGCACTGAGCCCACCCTGAACGAAGGGGTTTCCCATGAAGACGCATGACATCGACGCCGCCGTCCGCGGCCTCAACCCGCACCAGGCCACCGACCACGTCACCGACGACGCGTGGGGTGAGCTGGCCGACGCCGTCACCGCGGCCGAGTCCGCTCCGGTGGTGCCCCTGCGCCGCCCGTCGCAGCACCGCCGTCTCGTGCTGGCTGCTGCCTGCACCCTGCTGATCGGCGGCGTGGTCGCCGCGACGGTTGTCAACCGCCCGGACCAGAACCAGCCGCAGGCCCTGTCGTTCACCGAGCGCGGCGACAAGCTGATCGTCCGGGTGGTCGATCCGACCGCCGACCCGAAGCGCTACAACGCCGAGTTCAAGAAGATGGGCCTGGACGTCAAGGTCCAGAGCGTCCCGGTCAGCCCGCCGTGGGTCGGCAGGATGATCAGCTTCAGCGGCCGCAACGACAAGGACATGAGCCAGCTCAAGCTGCTGGAGCCCGGCGAGCAGTGCAACGGAACGCTGAACGCCTCGGACCCGGGCTGCCAGGAGGGTGTCGAACTGCCGAAGAACTACGACGGCAAGTCCGACATCCAGTTCGGCCGCACGGCGAAGCCGGGTGAGCTCTACGTCCACACTTCGTCATCGGCGACGGACAAGGGCGAGGTGCTGGCCGGGCTGACCGTGAAGAACAAGACCATCGGCCAGGTCCTGCCGCTGGTCAAGTCCCGCGGTGTCCGCGAGATCGAGTACCTGATCAGCGACGGCCGCAACCTCAACCAGGTGAAGTCCCCGCCCGGCAACTGGTACGTCGACGACGCCTCCACGTATGCCGAGGGCGAGGTCTCCCTGTTGGTCAGCCCGACCCCCGTCAAGTAACCAGGAGCTGGAGCAAGCCTCCCGAGTACGTCGGACGCAGTACGGCCTCCACCCGGACGTACTGCGTCCGCACCGGCGTGAACGCGGTCGTGTTGAGCCGGTCCACCGCCACGTCGTACGCCGTGGTGTTCTGGACCGGCCGCCACGTCTCACCGTCCAGCCACAGCACCCGCCACGACTGCGGGACCCGGCACTGCCCGGAGCCGGTGTCGTCGAACCAGTACGCCGACGCCTCGGACAACTCCCGTACCGAGCGCAGGTCGTACTCGATCCACTCCGTCGTCCCACGCCGGTCCCACCAGGTGAAGCGCGGAATCGACGTGTCCGCGGAGGACTGCGGCGTACGACCCGAGTCCGGCGCCTCGAGCGAGTCCCCGTCGTTTACGTGGGACGCGGTGATCCTGGTGCGGTAAGTCCACTCCTCGCCGTCCGGGGCGACCTGTGGGAACGACGTGACCCGCAGCCGGGCCGCCCCCATCGGGATGAGGGTCACGGTCTCCACAGGCTCGCCCGACCGGGCCGGACCAGGCTGCAGCAGTCCGACGACGTCCTCGGTGTCTGTCTCCCACTGCGGGATCCGCCGGGCCTGTGTGGTCAGCGCGAGCGGCACTCCGTCCGTGGTGAACGGGTTCTCCCCCGCGTCCCGCCGTACGAGGTCGAAAGTCGCGCCGGTGACCAGCCCGCAGTTCCACGGCGACTCGGGATAGACCGAGAGCTCCGGCCACTCGTCGGTGCCGCCGATGCGCTCGTAGCGTTCCTCGATCTGCAGCGAGTACGTCAGCGGGCCGCGGTCGACGGACACCGAGTGCTGGTTGTCCTTCCACACCCGGGTCGTAGTGCGCATCGGCAGGGTGAGCTCGACGCGATCGCCGGTCTGCCAGGTGCGGTCCACCTTCATCCAGTCGCCGGAGGTACGCACCTCCTGCCCGTTGACCCTCACAGTGGCGTCATGTGTCCACCCAGGACGCCTTAGGTAGAAGGGGAATCGGACAGGCCGCGCGGTCTCCACGGTGAACGTGATGGTGTCCGAGAACGGGTACTCCGTGTCCTGGACGACGGTGACCGTCTGACCCGAGCCGGCTCCGACCCTCGCGGTCACCTTGCTGGCGGCGTACATCGACGCAGCCAGACCGTTGTCCGTCGTGGCCAGCCAGAGTTCCTGCACGTAGTACGGCCAGCCCATGCCGTAGTTGTGCGGGCAGCACCGGTACTGGTGCACGCCGTACTTGTAAGCCTGCATGGCGAACGGGTTCTCGAACTGCCCGTGCTTGCGCCCGTCGTCGAGCTGCACGCTGTTCGCGCAGGTGATGTAGTGCATCACCTGCTGCCGCGGGTCGTACGACGCCGGCAGCGAGTTGAACGCCAGCTCCTCGCACCTGTCGGTCCAGGCGACGTCCCCGGTGAAACGGGTGAGCATCTCGCAGCTGTGCATCAGCTCGACGATCCCGCACGTCTCGAAGCCCTGTCGCGGGTCGACGAACCCGGGCCGCGAGTTCTCGTCTCCCGCGAACCCGCCACCCGGGAACTGGCCGTACGTCCCCATCACGGTCGCGTAGTTCCGGTACGTCGCCGCGCGGTGCTCGGCGTCGCCGGACAGCAGCCAGTACTGCAACGGCTCACGGAACCCCTGGGCCAGGTTGACGTTGTGCCACGTGGGGATGCCGCCGACGTAGTCCGCCGACCCGCTGTGCATCTTCGTCACCAGGTCGAGCAGCCACGACTCCCCGGTGCGGTTGTAGAGCCAGTACGCGCTGTCGATGTTGTCGCCCCAGCGGAACGCACCCCACGACCGGTTGAACACCTCCGGCGGCTGCGTGTTCTGGAAGCGCAGGTACTTCGTCATGAACGGAATGGCCCGCTCGTCACCGGAGTACTCGTACCAGGACCGGAACGCGGCCAGCAGCGGCATACCCGGCCAGAAGTCCGGTCCGTTCTCCAGCGAGGTCCGCAGCCGCTCCGGACCGAACCACCCGTCCGGCGCCTGGGTGGCGAGGATGCCGTCCATCCAGCGCTGCATCCTGGTCAGTACGCCGGTGTCGCCGGTGACGTACCCGAGGTCGCCGAAGCCGCGCAGCCAGTACGGCAGCTCCTCCCAGGCCCCCTGCGCCGGATCGACCCAGCCGTTGCTTTCGTAGGTCAGGAAGTCCGAGATCTCGTCGTACCGGCCGCAGAGGCCGTGGACCTGCAGGTCGAGCTGTTGCGCGAGCCAGCCGCGGGCCTCGATCGCACCGGGCGGGAGCTTCTGGAACGGGACAGGCCGGAGCGGAGCGCGCTGCGGGACGTAGTGCCCGCCGCGGGCGGCCGGCGGCCCGGACGGCTGCGCGGCCTCGGCCAGCGCCGGATCGATGGCAGTCATGACAGCCGCCGCGGCGAGGGAGACACCAAGGAAGTCACGTCGGGGCATTCCTTCGGGAGTGGGGTCGGGCATGGGTGTGCCTTTCGGGTGACGGGGGCGGACATCACACCGACGGAAAGACCGCACACGTTTTCCGTCGTTGACAACGTAGGACTGCGGACCGCGCCGGTCAAGATCAAAGCGCAGGTCAGCAGGGTGCACCGGGGATCCTGCTAGGCTTCCGCGCAGGACGGGAAGGAAACCTGATGAAGAGGCCAGCGGTACGGATGGTGGATGTCGCCGCGCTCGCCGGCGTGTCCGCCGGGACCGCGTCGAAGGCGCTCAGCAACACCGGCCAGCTGAGCCAGGAGACCCGCGACCGGGTCCGCCGGGCCGCGGCGCAACTCGGGTTCACCCCGGACGCCCGGGGTCGCGCGCTCTCGTCCGGCCGCACGTACACCGTGGCGCTGCTGACCACCGACAGCTCGGGCCGCTTCAGCATCCCGATCATGCGCGGCGTCGAGGACGTGCTCAGCGCGGGCGAGCTCGCGACCGTGCTCTGCGACACCCGCGACGACCCGCTGCGCGAGCAGACGTACCTCCGATCGCTCGTCGCGCGCGGTGTCGACGGCATCGTCGTCACAGGCCGCCGTACCGAGCCGCGACGGCCGATCGACGTCCCGCTGCCGGTCGTCTACGCGCTCGCCGCCTCGACGAACCCGGCCGACGCCTCGGTGATCGTCGACGACGCGGCCGGCGCCGCCGCCACCATCACGCATCTGCGCGGGCTGGGCCGGACCCGCATCGCCCACATCACCGGCCCGGCCGATCATCGCTCCGCCGCCGAGCGCGCCCAGGCCATCACCCCGGATCTCTGCACCGAGCCACTGTTCGGCGAGTGGAGCGAGCGTTGGGGCCGCCAGGCCACGGACCTGGTCCTGCGTCAGCGCCCGGATGCGATCACCTGTGGCAGCGACCAGATCGCCCGCGGCGTCTGCGACCGCCTCCGCGAACTGGGCCACTCGGTCCCCGAGGACGTCGCCGTCACCGGCTACGACAACTGGCCCGTCATGGCGCTGGCCAGCCGCCCGCCGCTCACCACCGTCGACCTCCGCCTGGAAGACCTCGGCCGCCGCGCGGCCACGCTGCTGCTGGAGGCCATGGACGGCAAGCCGCACCACGGCGTGCTGGAGCTCCCGACGCAGCTGGTTACGCGGGAATCGACGCTAGGAGCCTGACCGCCGGCGCTCCTCGCGCAGCGGCCGGGACGCCCAGCGGTAGGTGAAGAACACCCACGCCAGCGCGGGCAGTCCGAAGATCGCCGCCACGACCTCACGACCGAACACCAGGAACACGAGCCCGAGCAGCGCGAACGGCAGCGCCATCCACACCGCGCCCACGAACGCCGCCCACCGCCACCGACCGGGCTTGCGCGGTGCCGGCTTGTACAGCGACGGCGTCGGCAGACCGGCGAACACCGGCTGCAGGTCCCCGTGCGTGACGGCGTCGTTGAGCAGATCCACCCGGCGGTGCAGCTCGCCCTCGTCCAGCCGGCCGATCGCGAACTGCTCGGCCAGCTCGTCGGTGCAGGCGTGCCGCTCCTCGTCGGTGAGCCGGATGTTGATCATCCGCCGCCGGGCCGCGACCTCCCGGGCCTCCTGACCGGCCGCCGTCGCGAACCCGATCAGATCGCCCGGTTTCACCGGCCGCCGCTCCGCCATCCGCCTCACCTCACCTCGTCCCTTCGAGTGTGCCAGACGCGCCGGAAGGCGTCGTCAGACGTCGCACCGAGGCACTTGGTTGCCGAGACGCTGATCACAAGAACGGCACTCAACGTCGTCGCAACACCGAGCCATCTCTGATCTCGACGGGCCGAACGGAGCCCCCTTGACGATGGAGAAACAGACATGAAGAAGACGCTCACCGCTCGCGTTCTGGCCGGCGCCGCGATCATCGCCGCCGCGGGGCTGTTCGTCGGGACCGCGCCGAGCGACGCCGCGGTTCCGGCCCGGACCGCCGCCGTCACCGCGCACGCCAAGCCCGCCCTCAAGGCGTCGAGCCTGCACTTCGGCTACAAGTGCTGGGGCCGCGGGAGCCACTGCAACGTCGCGGTGTACGCGCCGACGGGCTGGAAGTTCACCCAGCTCAGCCGGGAGCAGGCGAAGTTCACCGACAGCTCGAACACCTGGATGCTGCGCGTCAACGGCGGCCTCGGCGGCAAGGTCAGCACCAGCCGCGCCGCCGACCAGCGGGTGCACGCCCTGCACGGCGTCGCCGGCTTCAAGCTGAAGTCCCGCGGCAACGGCAGCACCGCGTCCAAGGTCGTCTGGGACGCGCCGCGCGTCGCCTACACGCAGATCACCTACACCTACCGCGACGGCGCCCGTGGTCAGCGGTGGGTCGCCACCCGCTTCGTCGACACCTTCGAGAACGGCCGCCGTGCGTACATCGAGATCACCGTCGCCGGCCGTCCCCAGGACCAGGCGGGACTCACCAAGGTCCTGACCGAGGCCACCCAGCGAGTGGCCCTGGTCGGCTGACGCGACGTCAGTTGAGAACCGATGGCAGTGTGGACGTCCAGGCCTCGCGCAGTTCGGTCAGCGGGACCTCGAACTGGTCCTGGACGTCCAAGGTGTCGCCGGTGATGACGCCGATCTTCGCGTGCGGGAAGCGGCGGGCGGTGCACATGTCGGTGAACCGCACCTCCTCGGTCCGCGGGACGGCGACGACCGCCCGGCCGGCCGACTCCGCGAACAGGAACAGGAACGGGTCCAGCCCGTCCGGCGCCCACACCCGCGCGCCGACGCCGCCACGCAGCGCCGACTCGGCCAGGGTCTGCGCGACACCGCCGTCACTGACGTCGTGCGCCGCGTCGATCAGCCCGTCGCGGGACGCGTTGATCAGGATGTCGGCCAGCTGCTGCTCGGCCGCCAGGTCCACCGCCGGCGGGCGTCCGCCGAGGTGCCCGTGGATCACGTGCGCCCACTCGGACCCGGACAGCTCCTCCGCGGTCTCACCGAGCAGGTACAGCTGGTGGCCCTCCATCTCGGCCGTGAACCCGATCGGCGTCCGGCGGGTGACGTCGTCGATGACGCCGAGCACACCGACCACGGGGGTCGGCAGGATCGCGGTCTCGCCGGTCTGGTTGTAGAACGACACGTTCCCGCCGGTGACCGGGATGCCGAGCGCCTTGCAGCCGTCGACCAGGCCGCGGATCGCCTCGGCGAACTGCCACATCACCGCCGGGTCCTCCGGCGAGCCGAAGTTCAGGCAGTCGGTGACCGCGACCGGGCGGGCCCCGGTGGTCGCGACGTTGCGGAACGACTCGGCGAGCGCGAGCTTGGCGCCGGTGTACGGGTCGAGCTTCGCGAACCGGCCGTTGCAGTCGGTCGACACCGCGACGCCGAGGCCGCTGGTCTCGTCGACCCGGATCATGCCGCTGTCCTCGGGCTGCGAGAGCACCGAGTTGCCGAGCACGTACCGGTCGTACTGGTCCGTCACCCAGGACTTGTCACACAGGTTCGGCGAGGCGACCAGCCTCAGCAGGGTGTCCCGCAGCTCCGCCCCACTGCTTGCCCGCGGCAACTTCTCGGCGCCGTCGGCCTGCAGCTCGTCCTGCCAGGACGGCCGCTCGAACGGGCGGTGGTAGACCGGGCCCTCGTGCGCGACGGTCTCGGGCAGTACGTCGACGACCCGCTCGCCGTGCCAGTCGATCTCCAGCCGCCCGGTGTCGGTGACCTCACCGATCACATCGGCCTGGACGTCCCACTTGGCGCAGATCTTCAGGAACGCCTCGACGTTGTCCGGGGTGACGCAGGCCATCATCCGTTCCTGCGACTCGCTCATCAGGATCTCTTCGGGCGACAGCGAGGCGTCCCGCAGCGGCACCTTGTCCAGCGACACCCGCATGCCGCCGTCGCCCGCGCTGGCCAGCTCCGACGTCGCACAGGACAGTCCGCCGCCGCCCAGGTCCTGGATGCCCTCGACGACGTTCGCGGCGAAGAGCTCGAGGGTGCACTCGATCAGCAGCTTCTCCATGAACGGGTCGCCGACCTGGACCGCCGGCCGCTTGGTCGGGCCGCCCTCCGCGAAGGTCTCCGACGCCAGCACCGACACGCCGCCGATGCCGTCACCGCCGGTCTTGGCGCCGTACAGGATCATCTGGTTGCCGACGCCGGTCGCGTTCGCGAGGTGCAGGTCCTCGTGCCGCATCACGCCGACGCAGAGCGCGTTCACCAGCGGGTTCCCGAGGTAGGTCGGGTCGAAGACGACCTCGCCGCCGATGTTCGGCAGGCCGAGGCTGTTCCCGTAACCGCCGACGCCGGACACGATGCCCGGCAGCACCCGCTTGGTGTCCGGAGCGTCCAGCGGCCCGAACCGCAGCGGGTCCATCACCGCGACCGGGCGGGCGCCCATCGCGATGATGTCGCGGACGATGCCGCCGACACCGGTCGCCGCGCCCTGGTACGGCTCGACGTACGACGGGTGGTTGTGCGACTCCACCTTGAACGTGACGGCGTACCCCTCGCCGATGTCGATGACGCCGGCGTTCTCACCGATCCCGGCGAGCATCTTGCCGGCCGGGGTCTCCTGCGGGATGTCGGCGAACTTGCGCAGGTGCACCTTGGACGACTTGTACGAGCAGTGCTCGCTCCACATCACCGAGTACATCGCCAGCTCGCAGCTGGTCGGGCGCCGCCCGAGGATGTCCCGGATGCGCTGGTACTCGTCCGGCTTCAGCCCGAGCTCAGCCCACGGCTGCTCGACGTCCGGCGTGTTACTTGCGTTGCTAACAGTGTCGGTCGACAACTCAGGACTCCTGCACTAGGTGGGACTCAGGTGAAACGGTAGCTGGCTGGTGGGAGGCCATCAGATGGGCCACCAGGAGTGGGAGGGCGAAACCTGCCATGATCGCGGGCAGTGCGACGCCGGCGTCGTTGAGGAGCATGCCGACGAGGCCGCAGGTGGACAGCGCCAGCAGCGTCGGCCGGACCATCGGGAAGCTGTCGTAGAAGGCGCGGTACGACGCCGAGGGCACCCGCTGCGGCAGGACCGTGGCCAGCATGCAGGCGATGACAGCGACGAGCATCACCCAGCCCGACGGCCCGCTGAAGAACTGCACCGCCATCTGCAGCTTCCGGATCAGTACGTCACTGACGTCGCCGTCGAGCAGGCGGGCGACGAACGCGCCGAAGTGGCTGCGCTGGTCCGCCGGGCGCAGATAGTCGAGGAAGGCGACCGCAGACACGGCCAGCAGACCGGCCACGCCCACGCCGATCAGTGCGCGCAGTGAGATGCTGCCGCGCCACGTCAGCCAGGCCATCAGCAGCACGGCCGGGGTCAGCGCGATGATGCCGCCGAAGTCCGTCCCCCAGCCCGGTCGGCCGTCAACGACGATCGCGGCGCCGCCGATGACGAGTACTGCGACCGCGGCCTGGACCCTGCTCTTGTTGATGAGCTTTTGCGCCGCCCAGCCCGCAGTGACGAGTGCTCCGACCGCCAGTGTCGCGAAGGTGGAGTTCCCGAAGCCGTAGAACCGCCCGCCGATGACAGGCCCGTCCGCGAACATGCTGCCGACCTGTAGCGGCGTACCGAGCACACCGTCGACCAGCAGGATCACGTACGCCGCCAAGGCGAGACCCAGGAACGCATACTTCTTCAGGACGAGCTGTGCCACTGCTGCGGACAGGGCACTGATCCCGATGATCACGCAGTACAAGGAGAATCCGGGCGACGGCCAGCGCCACCAGACGGTCAGCGTGGACAGGAAGACCGCCAGGAAGAACCCGCCCTGCATCAGCAGCGTGAACACCGCTGTACGCCGCGCTGCGGGCGTGCGCCGGAAGTAGAACCAGAGCAGCGCGAGCACCTCGGCCGCGACGATCGTCAGCGCTACCGCGAACAGCATCGGCCGCGGCTGCTCGAACCGTTCGTTGGCGTCCAGCCGGTCCTCGATGACAGCGGCCGCGTCGGTGTGGACGTCCCCGGTGAAGTGGATCTCGTTGCCGTCCAGCGGACCCGGCTTGGCAGTGCCCGCGGGGTCGACCTCTGCCGCGTCCCGTCCCTTGAGGACCGTCGCGGTCACGTCAGTCAGCTGGATCAGCCCTGGGCGACGGGTGCTGTCGCTGGTCAGCCAGCGCGGTCCGTTGTCCGGCGGCAACTGCATCGCGACCAGCGGCTCCTGGTGCGCGTTCGCGAGCTCCTGGCCGACACCGACCAGCAGCACCCAGCCACCGGCCGCACGGGCCTGTTCGACCAGCTGTGCGACCTTCTGCCGGGCTTCGGCCCGGCCTTCCCGCGGCGGCATCGCACCGGCGTCGACGATCGCGTCCCCGCACTCCGGCTTCGCCAGCTGGGCCGCGTCGAACTCCGGCTGCCAGTTGCGGACGGAGCCGTCGGTCCGGGCCAGGGCGATCGCGGCGCCGGGGCCGAAGCCGCAGATGGGGTACCCGGTCTGGCCCAGGCGGCCGATCGGCGCACCGGTGTGGTGCTCGGCCTGGCGGTCGACGTACGTCTGCCAGTCGGACACCCTGCCGTTGGTCACCTCTGGCAGCTCACACGACTCGTCGGGGACGCTTCCCCAGGCGCGGGTGCCGGCGCTGATCGTCAGCCACCCGTCGACCGGGCAGGTGTGCGGGCCGGCCGTCTTCACCGAGATCGAGCCGACGTGCGACTGGTTCACCAGCGCGGTCAGCTCCGGCGAGGCCTGGACGTCGTTCCAGGTCAGGCCGGGTACGCCGATGACGACGACCTTGGCGAGCAGGCTCGAAGGCTGCGCCGACGCCGTACCGGTGGTCAGGAGCAGGACCGCGGCCGTGAGCAGAACGGCGCGGACCAAGGCCCGTCCGGTGATGGATCGCCAGACAGGCCCTCGCCCGGTGAAGCTCATCAGGAGGCGACGACGGCCTTCAGCACCGAGGTGAAGAAGCCCAGGCCGTCCGTGGTCGGGCCGGTCAGTGTCTCGACGGCGTGCTCCGGGTGCGGCATCAGGCCGACCACGTTGCCTCGCTCGTTGGTGATGCCCGCGATGTCGCGGTAGGAACCGTTCGGGTTGCCGAGGTAGCGGGCCACTACCCGGCCCTCGCCCTCCAGCCGGTCCAGCGTGGCCTCGTCGGCGACGAAGGAACCGTCCTGGTTCTTCAGCACGATGGTGATCTCGTGGTTCGCGTCGTAGTCGCTGGTCCACGCGGTGCGGTTGTTCTCGATCCGCAGCGCCTGGTCCTTGCAGACGAACTTGCGGTGGTGGTTCTTGATCAGCGCGCCGGGCAGCAGGTGCGACTCGCACAGCACCTGGAAGCCGTTGCAGATGCCGAGCACCGGCATCCCCTCGCCGGCCCGCTTGATGATCGTCTCCATCACCGGCGCGAACCGGGAGATGGCACCGGCCCGCAGGTAGTCGCCGTACGAGAAGCCGCCGGGCAGGACGACCGCGTCGACCCCGTGCAGGTCCGCGTCGCCGTGCCAGAGCGCGACCGCCTCGGCGCCGGCCACCGCGGCCGCGCGGCGCGCGTCGGCGTCGTCGAGCGAACCCGGGAAGGTGACGACCCCGATCTTCACTGGTTCTCCACGTGCAGCGTGTAGTCCTCGATCACCGGGTTGGCCAGCAGCGTGTCCGCGGCCTTACGGATCTCGGCGACGCGCTCCTCGGTCACCTCACCGTCCAGGGTGATCTCGAAGCGCTTTCCCTGCCGGACGTCGGCCACGCCGTCGAAGCCGAGCCGGCCGAACGCGCCGTGCACCGCCTTGCCCTGCGGGTCGAGGATCTCGGGCTTGAGCATGACGTCGACGACAACGCGAGCCACTGACTACTCCAGGTTCGTTGCGGGGTGACGCCTGAATCCTACCGACCACGGCCAGGATCGCCGCATCCTGGACTATTCACTCAGTACATACACGCAGTGTATAGTTCTGGCCATGGCCACTGCTGAGCTCGTTCTCGGGCTGCTGTCCGCCGGCCCGGCCCACGGGTACGACGTGAAGCGTGGCCATGACGCCTGGTTCCCGGACAGCCGGCCGCTCGCCTTCGGGCAGGTCTACACGACGCTCGGGCGACTGGAGCGCGACGGACTGGTCGAGGTGGTCGACAAGACGTCCGGCGGCGGACCGGACCGGACGGTCTACGCGCTCACCAGTAAGGGCCGCGACCATCTGAGCGACTGGCTCAACGACCCGGTGCCGCCGGCCTGGGGCAGTGCCGACGAAGTCCTGCGGAAGCTCGTGGCGGCGATCCGGACCGGCGGCGACGCGGCAGGCTTCCTCGCCCGCCAGCGCGCCAGCCACCTGCGCCGGATCCGGGAGCTGCGTGAGACACCCGCCGACGACGACCCGACCTCACCACTCGTCCGGGAGTACATCGTGGCCCATCTCGACGCCGACCTGCGCTGGCTGGACAGCGCCCTCGACCGCATCTCCGAGCAGAGGGGGGCTCGCTGATGGATGCCGTTCTGGAGCTGGACAACGTCGAATACGCCTACCGCCGCAACACCGCACTGCGGGGCGTCAGCCTGCGGCTCAAGCCGGGCGAGGTCGTCGCAGTGACCGGTGCGAGTGGCTGCGGCAAGTCGACGCTGCTGCACTGCGCCGCCGGCATCCTCGCCCCGGACACCGGTGCGGTGCAGGTGGACGGCCAAGACCTGGCAGAGCTGCCTGAGGAGCAGCGTGCGGCGCTGCGGCGGACGAAGGTCGGCATCGTGTTGCAGTTCGGCCAGCTGGTGCCTGACCTGCCACTGGTCGACAACGTGGCGTTGCCGTTGCTGCTGGGCGGACATGAGCGCGGCGAGGCACAGCAGGCCGCCATGCGATGGCTGGAACAGGTGGGCATTGCCGAGGACGCCGACGCGGTTCCAGCCGAGCTGTCCGGCGGGCAGACCCAACGTGCTGCCGTAGCGCGCGCACTGATCACGGGGCCTTCCGTCGTCCTCGCAGACGAGCCCACCGGCAGCTTGGACAGCCGGGCCGGCCAGGAGCTGCTCGACGTACTGCTGCAGGCGGCCCGCTACCGTGGCGCCGCCCTGCTGATGGTCACGCACGACAACCTCGTGGCCGCGTCGGCGGACCGCGAGATCAGGCTGCGCGACGGCCTGATCCAGCACGAGGTAGCGCTCTGATGACTCTCGAGACCCTGGTCCAGCTGGCACGCTCGCGGACACCGGCGGACCGCAGCCGGGTCCAGTTGGCCACCGCGGCGCTCGCGCTCAGTGGAGCACTGCTGCTCGGCGCACTCCGCATCGCGCGTCTCGGCAAGGGTGAGCTCGGCAGTGACATCTACAGCAACTACATCGCCGAGAGCGGCCTCCGCTCGGGGCTGATCGCGATCCTGATCATCCTGGCCGCACTGACCGGCGGTCTCGCGGTCCAGGCGCTACGGCTCGGTACTGCGGCCCGCGAACGGCGACTGGCCGCGCTGCGACTGGCCGGCGCGTCGCGCAAGCAGCTGCGGCAGCTGACTGTCGCGGATGCAGCCATTGCCGGTCTGGCCGGCGGACTGCTCGCCGGTCCTGCCTATCTGGTGCTCAGCCTGCTGTTCGGAGCACTCCCCCGAATGGCCCGGATCCTGCCGGGTGCGGAGCCGGTCGACGCGCTCCTGTGGATCCCAGTGGTCGTGATGATGACGGCCGCCGGCGCGGTTATCGGCAGCCTCCTGCACCGCGACGGGCCGGCCGCCCAGCAACCGCGGTCCGCGACGCAGCGTCATACGGGCATCATCGCCGGACCGTTCCTCATCGCACTCGGGCTCCTCACGTCGCCGTACCTGGGCTACGTCGGGTCCACGATCGCCCTTGCCGGCATGGCGCTGCTGTTCCTGAGCACCTCCGGCGTCTGGATCCGCTGGCTCGGGCGGCGGCTGCAGCGGTCCGGCGACCCCGCCAACCTGCTGACCGGCGTCCGGTTGATGACCGACTCACGGCCCAGCTCCCGGATCTGCATGCTGCTGGGCTGCTGCGGTTTCCTCGTCGGCTCGATGGCGAACGGGATCGCGAGCGTCGTCGCCGACGAGACCGTCACGTCCGCGACCTTCTACACGACCGGATTCGGCCTGACGATCGCCGGCCTCGTCCTGGTTGTGCTGACCGCGATGGCCGCGCTGATCGTCGGCGTCGCCGATCAACTGGTCGACCAGCGCCGGCAGCTCGCCAGCCTGACCGCGCTGGGCGTGGACCTGCCGTTCCTCCGCCGCGTGATCCGCCGCCAACTGA
Organism: Kribbella sp. NPDC003557; assembly: GCF_040610805.1. NCBI lineage: Bacteria > Bacillati > Actinomycetota > Actinomycetes > Propionibacteriales > Kribbellaceae > Kribbella > Kribbella sp. NPDC003557. The sequence goes on along the minus strand of NZ_JBEXMY010000011.1, from coordinate 143,690 downwards.
CCGTGGTCGCCGCTCCGGCGCTGGCCGCCGGGCTGCTGCTCGGCACGGTGATCGGCATCAACCGCGTGTCCGGCGGCGCGGTCGGGCCGTTCGCGCCGGGCACCCTGCTGCTCGCGGCGATCCTGACGGCCGGCGGCTGGCTGCTCGGTCACCTCGGCGGCGCCGTCGCCGGACTCCTGCTTCGCAACCAACTGCGGGACGCACTCGATCCCGAGAATCTGAGGGCAGCATGACGTCAGTTCCCTTGCTGGTCCGGCCCGCGCTGCTGCTCGGGGTGCCGAACCGGATCACGCTGGCGCGGACCGTGATCGCGATGGCGGTCGCGACCTACGCGTTCCGCACCGGCGAGCTGACCTGGCTCGTGGTGGGGTACTTCGCCTACTGGTTCGGCGACAGCCTCGACGGCTGGGTGGCTCGCCGGCGCAACGAGGAGTCGCTGTCCGGCGCGGTGTTCGACATCGTCTGCGACCGGGCCTGCTCGTTCCTGCTGGCCGCCGCGTTCATGGCGACGTACCCGGACACGATCGGGCCGCTGGCGATCTACCTGGTCCAGTTCGGCGTGCTGGACACGATGCTGACGTTCTCGTTCCTGCTCTGGCCGTGGATGCTCAGCCCGAACTACTTCTACAAGGTCGACCGGCCGATCTACGTCTGGAACTGGTCCAAGCCGGCCAAGGCGCTGAACACCGGCGCCGTGGTCGTCTCGCTGGTCGTCGCCGCGCAGACCGGCGCCCAGTGGCTGCCGTACGCCGTCGCGATCACGGCCGGCGCGGTCAAGGTGGTCTCGTCGTACCGGCTGATCATGATCCTGTGCGGCCGGCGGGCCGCCGTTCCCGGGGACGACCGGTGAGACTCAGGTGTGACCCTGGTCCCTCCCGGAAGTGGTGCTGGCTTCCGTGGCAACGGCCTTGATCGCGCATAGCCTCGATGTCATGTGGTTGTGGCAACTGGTACTCGCGGTGGGCTTCGGAATCGGGTCCGCCGTCGTACCGTTCCTGAACGCCGAGGCGTACGTGCTCGGCGTCGGCGTCACCCACACCCTGAATCCGGTGGTCGCCGCGGTCGGCGTCGCGGTCGGGCAGACCATCGGCAAGGTCGCGATGTTCCTCGCCGTCCGGTACCGGCCGGGCTACGCGGCCCGCAAGACCAAGGAACCCAGGGCGGTCGACCTCGACACCCGCTGGGGCCGCTTCGTCCAGCGCAACCGCGACCTCAGCAAGCGCCTCCTGGACGCGATGAGCGACAGCCGCTGGGGCATGCCGGTCACGCTGCTCAGCGCGTTCGTCGGCATCCCGCCGCTCTACGGCGTGGCGCTGATCGGCGGCGCCTCCCGGATGCGGACCGCCGTCTTCACCGTGGCGGTGCTGCTCGGCCGCGGCGCCCGCTTCGTCCTGCTCGCGCTCGGCGTGAGCCTTTTCTAGCCCTCGAACTGCCGGCCGGTCAGCTGCTCGTAGGCGGCGATGTACGACGAGCGCGTGCGCTCGACGACCTCGTCGGTCAGCGGCGGCGGCGCCTCACCGGACGTGCGGTCCCAGCCCGACTCGAACTGCAGCCAGTCCCGCACGATCTGCTTGTCGTACGACGGCTGCTGCTTGCCCGGGGCCCACTGGTCGGCCGGCCAGAACCGGCTCGAGTCCGGCGTCAGCACCTCGTCGGCCAGCACGAGCGTCCCGTCCGCGCGGGCGCCGAACTCGAACTTGGTGTCGGCGAGGATGATCCCGCGCTCCTCGGCCATCGCCCGCGCCGTCGTGTAGATCTCGAGCGTGGTGTCGCGCAGCACGGCCGCGGTGTCGGCGCCGACGGTCGCGACCACGGCGTCGTACGACACGTTCTCGTCGTGCTCGCCGAGCTCGGCCTTGGTGGCCGGCGTGAAGATCGGGGTGTCGAGTCGGGAACCCTCGACCAGGCCCGCCGGCAGCGGGATCCCGCAGACCGCGCCGGTCGCGTTGTAGTCGAGCAGACCGGTGCCGCTCAGGTACCCGCGCGCCACGCACTCGACCGGGTAGATCGCGAGCTTCTCGCAGACCACGGCCCGGCCCGCGACCTCGGCCGGGACATCGGTGGAGATGATGTGGTTCGGCACGTCCAGCTGCTCGAACCACCACAGGCTCATCGCGGTCAGCACCTTCCCCTTGTCGGGGATCACCGACTCCAGGATCCAGTCGAAGGCGCTCATCCGGTCGCTCGCGACCATCAGCAGGTCGCCGGACTCCAACTCGTACAGGTCCCGGACCTTGCCGGAGTGCAGGTGCTTGGCGCCGGGGATCTCAGGGGCCCGCGGGGGTGTGATCACAGCGCCGATTGTTCCATCCGCCTACCTGCGGGCGCGCAGGGCCATCAGTTTCCCGCCCACCGCGAACAGGCCGTCGCGGACCGTGCAGAGGACCGGGTTCCCGGCCTGGGCCAGGCGGCCGACGCTCCGCGACCGCTTCACCAGCTTGGTCGTCGCGGGCCGCCGCTCCGCGTCGTACGCCGTCAGCGCGCGCACCGGATCGTCGGTCCGCATCAGGTGGCGGCCGAGCGCACCGGCGTCCTCGATCGCCGAGCACGCGCCGCGGCCCAGGTTCGGCGTCATCGCGTGGGCGGCGTCCCCGAGCAGCGCCACCCGGCCCCGCGCGAACGGCACCAGTGGCAGCGTCAGGTCGTAGATGTCGTTCTGCAGGATCTTCTCGCTGCCCGCGATCAGCCGCGGGATCGGGTCGTGCCAGCTCCCGAACACCGCCGGCTCGCCCGTCGCGCCGGCCGGCTGGTTCGCGGTCCCGTACCAGTAGAACCGCCCGTCGATCAGCCGCGCGAAGCCGAACAGTTGCCCGCGGCCCCACGTCTCCCCGCCGCCGTCGTCGAGGTCGACGTCCGCGATCCCGCGGTACGCCGTGAAACCGGAGTACCGCGGTCCGGCGTACTGCGGGTACAGGGCGGTCCGGACCGCGCTCCGGATCCCGTCCGCGGCGACCAGCAGATCGGCGCGCAGGTCGTCGTCGACCGTGACCCCGTCCGCGTCCTGCGTGACGCTACGAACGTCGTACCCGGTCCGGACCGTCACCGCCGGGCCGAACTCGGCCGTGATCAGGTCGTGCAGCTGCGCGCGGTGGATCATCACCGGGAGCTCGACGCCGAGGTCCGGCGCGGTGACGACCCAGCGACCGTCCGGCCTGCGCATCCCCGCGGGCTTCGACTGCACCGATGCCTTCGCGACACCCTTCACGCCGAGCTCCTCGAGCACGGCGACCGCCGGCGGCCAGACCGAGATGCCGGCCCCCACCTCGCCGAGCTCCGCGGCGCGCTCCAGCACCGTGACCTGCCAGCCGCACCGTTGCAGCGCGACGGCCGCCGTGACCCCACCGATCCCCGCTCCGACCACGATCGCCGTACTCATGATCCAGACTCTACGCCTGTAGAGTTTGGTTGGGAAGTGCGAGACTGTGCGGCGTGACGAAGGAGCGGTTGCTCGGGGCCGACCGGCAGGAGGCGATCGCGGACGCCGCGATCCACCTGGTCGCGACCCGCGGGCTGCGCGGCCTCACCCATCGCGCGGTCGACGCCGAGGCCGGCCTGCCACCGGGCTCCACGTCGTACTACCTGCGCACGCGCAACGCCCTGCTCACCGCGTGCGTGAACCGGATGCTCACCCGCGACCTGACCGGGATGCCGCCGGCCGGCGCCGATGCGATCGAGCTGATGGTGGCGATGACACTCGGACTCGCGCGGAACCGGCCGGACGACCTGGTGGCCCGGTACGAGTTGTCGCTGGAAGCGAGTCGTCAGCCGGAGCTGCGCGCGGCGATCAACGCGGGCGGGCAGCAGTTGCGGACGATGCTCGGACAGTTGCTGGCCGGACTCGGCATCCCCGATCCGGAGGCCGCGGCGTGGCCGGTCGCCGCGATGATGGACGGCCTGCTGTACGACCGGGTCGCCGGGGCCGGGGGCACGCTCTCACCAGAAGCGTTCGAGGCCGCCGTACGACGCTCTGTCACGGCGCTGATCGCCGGACTCAGAGACGGTCCGTGACCGTGATGAAGGTGAAGTAGCAGACGCCGAGCAGCATGCCGACGTGGCCGAGGACCGACAGGCCGGCGCCGGAACCCCAGGAATCACTCTGCGCATCCTCGGAGTGCTTTCCGCCGCTCGGCAACCAGCGGGCGAGAAGCAACAGTCCGACGACGGTGAGCAGCCACCAGCCGGTCAGGATCACCAGCGCGATCTCCCGCCGACCGGTGACCAGGGCAACGACCCAGCCGAGCAGCGTGATCACACCGACCAGCGTGTGCAGCCGCAGCAGGACCGCCGAGTACCCGTGCCGGCCCGCGCCGTGACCGGTGCCGTCGACAACAGTCCCGCCGAGGCGGACACGCGTGATCAGTACGACGACCGCCCCGAGCGCGGTCAGGAACCAGGTGACGTTCGACCATTCCACGTCCCGATCCTTACCCCACCCGATGCACCGGCGAACCATCCTGCGTGTCGTCTCATGCTTGACGGTTGTCCAGACAACGACGCCCGGCGGGCCGAGTGTCCGCTCGGGGCCCGCCGGGCTGCCTGGTTCGGGAGCGGATCAGCTGGTGCGCGTCTGACCGGGGACCTGCTGCGTCCCGGTGCCTTGCCCCTGCTGCGTTCCCTGCCCCTGCTGAGTTCCCTGGCCTTGCTGGGTGCCCTGGCCTTGCTGGGTGCCCTGGCCTTGACCTTGGCCCGGGAGTGTGCCTTGGCCGAACCCGTTGCCCTGGCCCGTTCCCTGGCCGTTGCCCTGTGGGAAGCCGCCGCGGAAACCGCCGCCGGGACCGCCGAACTGACCTTGCTGGTTGCTCGTGCCGTCCCACGAGTGCCCGACCGCCATACCGCCGAGGAAGGCCAGCACGGCCAGGATGGAACCGGCGCCCGCCAGCATCAGGTTGCTCGGCCGTCCGCCCTTGGTCCCTTCGGGCTTCACCGCTTCGGGCGGCGGCGCCGGGGAGTACTGCGCGGGCGGCTGCTGAGCCCCAGGCTGCTGGGGCGGCGCGGCCAGGTTGTTCTGAGCGGCCTGCGCCGCCTGGAACTGGGCTTCTGTGGACTGACTCATTTTCTCAGGCTCCTGTTCCGGTGGAGAGGTCGTAGACGGTGGTGTTACCGACGGTCTGGGACTCGAAGTTCTCGCTGACCCAGGTGGCGATCTCGCTGGAGGTGCCGTTGCGGCCGCCCATCATCCCGCCGCCGCCACTCCCGACGAAGTAGTGGATCTTGCCCTGGGCAACCAATTCCTGGAATTCCTCGAGCGACGGCGCCGGGTCGGTCCCGTTGAACCCGCCGATCGCCATGATCGGCTCGCCGGACGCGATCTGCAGCGGCGCGGCCCCGTTCGCGGTCACCGCCGCGGCGGCCCAGGTGTACCCCTTCGCACCGTTCTGTAGCAGCGTCACCAGCTCACTCGAGACCCCGCTGGTCCCGCCACCACCGAGGAACCCGCCGACACCGCCAGGTCCACCCTGCTGCTGCGTCGTACCGGTGCCGGTTCCAGTCCCCGTGCCGGGCTGCTGTGTCGTACCGGTGCCATTCTGCCCGGGCGGCGTGCCCATCCGGCCACCGAACCCGCCACGTCCGCCGCCCATTCCGCCCATCCCGCCGGCGCCCGCCGGCCCGGCGGAGGGCAGCGCACCGGCGTGCGCCGCACTGATCGTCTCGACCGAGTACGCCGTCGGCCCGGCCAGCGCGCTCACCGCGAGCAGCGTGGCGGCGAACAGCCCAGCCCGCCGTGCCGCCGTACGGTGCAGCTTCAGCTCCGGCAGCAGCATCAGCAAGCCGGCAGCGATCACACCGGTGATCAGGACCACCCAGCGCAGCCACGGCTGCCACGACGGCGTCTGGTTCAGCAGTGCGAAGCTCCACCCGGCCGTGAGCAGGATTCCACCGGCCAACGTTGTCCGCGGCAACCACTCCGAACGCCGCCGCCACAGCACCGCCATCGCCGCACCGACCACCGCGCCGATCGCCGGCGCCAGCGCGATCATGTAGTAGCTGTGGATGATGCCCTGCATGTAGCTGAACACCAGCCCGGTGACGACCAGCCAACCGCCCCACAGCAGCGCGAACGCGCGCTTCCGGTCGGTTCGCGGCGCCTTGCCCGCGGCAACGACCAGGACGACGGTCGCGATCAGCGCCGCCGGCAGCAGCCAGGCGATCTGGGAGGCGAACTCACCGCCGAACAACCGCTGGACGCCGGCCGCGCCGCCCCAGCCGGCGTTCCCTGTACCGCCGCCGACCGAGCCTGTCTCGTTGCCGTTCAGCCGGCCGAGCCCGTTGTAGCCGAGCGTCAGCTCGAGAATGCTGTTGGTCGAGGACCCGCCGATGTACGGCCGCGCCGAGGCGGGCAGCAGCTCGACGATCGCGACCCACCAGCCGGCGCTGACGATCAGCGACACCGTCGCCAGCACGAGGTGCACCAGCCGCTTCCCGAGCGCCGGCTTCCCGGCCACCAGGTACGCGATCCCGAACGCCGGCAGGATCAGGAACGCCTGCAGCATCTTCGTCAGGAAGCCGAACCCGACCAGCGCGCCGGCCAGCATCATCCACCGCGCCGCGTGCTTGGTCGAGTCGATGGCCCGCGTCACGGCCCACGCGCCGGCGCACAGCAGCAGGATCAGCAGCGCGTCCGGGTTGTTGAAGCGGAACATCAGCACGGCGACCGGTGTCAGCGCGAGGATCGCTCCGGCCAGCAGCCCGGCGTTCGCGGAGAACCAGCGCCGCACGGAGACGTACACGAAGCCGACGCTGGCGACGCCCATCAGCGCCTCGGGCACCAGCATGCTCCAGGTGCTGAACCCGAAGATCCGCCCCGAGAGGCCCATCACCCACAGCGAGGCGGGCGTCTTGTCGACGGTGATGAAGCTCGACGCGTCGAACGACCCGAAGAACCAGGCCTTCCAGCTCGTCGACCCGGCCTGCACGGCGGCGGCGTAGTACTCGTTGGCGTACCCGTTGCGGGACAGGCCCCACAGGTACGCGATCGCGGTCAGCGCGAGCAGGCCGCCGTACAGCACCTTGTCCTTGCCCAGCGTGTACTGCGTGCTGATCGTGCGAGGTCTGGTCGCCTCGACAGGATCGGACAGCGTGGTCATGTCAGTTGCTCCGGGTGTTCTCGAGAACCGGCGGTTCGAAGGTGTGCAAGGTAGGCGCGTCGTCGTCGAACACCCACGTCTGGAAGAGGCTGAACCGGACCACGGTGGCGGCCAGGTTCGCGATCGTCAGGACGGTGATCTCCACCGCCTGGTGCGGCGCCGAGACCGCGGTGTGCAGCAGCCAGAGCGACGCCGCGGTCAGGCTCCAGCCGATCCCGAAGGTGACCAGGCCGCGCAGCTGGTGCCGCCAGCGGCCTTCCACCCCGCGGACCCCGAACGTGATCCGCCGGTTCAGCGTGGTGTTGCCGACCGCGGTGATCAGCAGCGCCAGCAGGTTCGCGACCTGGGCCGGCATCCCCTGGCGCAGCACGAGGTAGAGCAGCGCGTACGCCGCCGTGCTGACCACACCCACCGCGCAGAACCGCAGCACCCGCGCGGCCATCGCCGTCCGCGGATCGAGGATCCGGGGCCGTCCGTACTTCTGCCGGATCGGCTCCAGGTCGACGCGGCCGCGCATCAGTCTGGCGATCCCCCGCAGATCCTCGCCGACCGTCTTCGCGATCGCGACCCGGGAGTCCAGGTCGTCCACCCAGTCCACCGGCACTTCGTGGATCCGCAGGCCGGCCTTCTCGGCCAGGACGAGCAGCTCGGTGTCGAAGAACCAGCTGGTGTCCTCCACCAGCGGCAGCAGCTCCTGCGCCACGTCGGCCCGGATCGCCTTGAACCCGCACTGCGCGTCCGAAAAGTGTGCGCTCAACGTTGCCCGTAGCAACAGGTTGTACGAGCGCGAGATGAACTCCCGCTTCGGCCGCCGGACCACCCGGGAGCTCTTCGCCAACCGGGTGCCGATGGCAACGTCACTGTGTCCGGCGAGCAGCGGCGCGACCAGCGGCAGCAGGGCGTTGAGGTTGGTGGACAGGTCGACGTCCATGTACGCGAGCACCTCGGCGCCGCTCGCGGACCAGACCTGTTTCAGCGCGCGGCCGCGCCCGGACTGCTCGAGCCGGACCACCCGGACCCCGGGCAGTTCGGCGGCGAGCAACGCGCCGATCTCATAGGTCGCGTCCGTACTTCCGTTGTCCGCGATGCAGACCTCGGCCGGAAACGGGAAAGCGGTGTCGAGGAACTCCCGCAACCGTCTGATGTTCGGTCCGAGGTCGTTCTCCTCGTTCTTGACGGGTACGACGATCTCGACCCGAGGATGACCTGGAATCTGCATGCCACCGATGCTGTCCGGCCAAGCTGAGTCAGCCCCTGTGGGTGGCTGGCAGTTTCCTGGGAGTTACCGGGTGCGACGCAACCAGAGCAGTCCGAGTACGGGGAGCAGCAGCGGGACGAAGCCGTAGCCCTGGCCGAAGTGGGACCAGACGGTCGCGTCCGGGAAGTCGTCCGGTACGGCGTAGCTGAACGCGCCGATCGCGAGCACCCCGGCCAGCTCGATCGCGATCGCGGCCGTGGCGACCTTGCGGGACACCGCCGTGGCTCTGGCCAGCGCGAACGTCGCGGCGCAATAGATGACCGCGGCAACGGCCGACAGCAGGTACGCGATCGGCGCCTCGTCGAACTTGGTCGCGATCTGGACGCCGGCGCGCGCCGTCGCGGCCAGCGCGAACACGCCGTACACCGCGATCAGGATCCTGCCCGGCCCGTGCTTGGTGGCCGCCGGATCCGTCATCTCAGACCGCCCACAGGTCGTGCAGCCGCAGCTCGAGGATCGGGATCACCAGACAGGCGATCGCCAGCGCACCCGCGCCCCACCGGCTGCTCTCGGCCAGCGCCCAGAACGCGCCGATCGGCAGGATGAGCAGCGACCCGATCAGGTACCCGACGAAGAACGGCCCCGACACGTCCCGGTCGGTGCCGCTCAGCTGCACGATCCCCACGACCAGCTGCGCGACCAGCAGGACCTCGACCACACCGAGCACACCCAGCACGGGCCAGTCGATCCGCTTGTTCCGCGCGGCCAGGACGACGGCGTACACCGCAGCGGCCAGCGACAACCCGACGAGAACCCAGGTGAGCGGTGCGAACACGGGTTAGAGGATGTCACCCGGCGTGTAGGCGGCTGCCTCCGGGTAGCGCTTGGCGAGTTCGTCGATCCTGGCGACGACCGCGCCGACCTGCGCGACGGCCGCGCCGGTGAACGACAGCGGCTCGCCGACGATGCCGACGATCTGCTCCTCGGTCAGGCCGAGACGGCCGTCGGCGCCGAGGCGGTGGAACAGGTCGTTCGCGGCCAGGCCCTTGCGCAGGTCGAGGGCGGTGGCGACCGCGTGCTCCTTGATCACCTCGTGGGCGGTCTCCCGGCCGACGCCGTTCTTCACCGCGGCCATCAGCACCTTGGTCGTGGTCAGGAACGGCAGGTACCGCTCGAGCTCGCGGCTGATGACGGCCGGGTACACCCCGAACTCGTCCAGCACGGTCAGGAACGTCTCGAACAGCCCGTCCAGCGCGAAGAACGCGTCCGGCAGCGCGACCCGCCGGACGACGGAGCAGAAGACGTCGCCCTCGTTCCACTGGTTGCCGGCCAGCTCACCGGCCATCGACGCGTACCCGCGCAGGATGACGGCGAGACCGTTCACCCGCTCGCAGGACCGGGTGTTCATCTTGTGCGGCATCGCCGAGGAGCCGACCTGGCCCTCCTTGAAGCCTTCGGTGACCAGCTCGTGCCCGGCCATCAGCCGGATCGTGGTCGCCAGACTCGACGGCCCCGCGGCCAGCTGCACCAGCGCGGACACGACCTCGTAGTCGAGCGACCGCGGGTACACCTGGCCGACGCTCGTCAGTGTGTGGCTGAACCCGAGGTGCTGGGCGATGTCCTGCTCCAGCTGCTCCAGCTTGGCCGGGTCACCGCCGAACAGGTCCAGCATGTCCTGCGACGTACCCACCGGGCCCTTGACGCCGCGCAGCGGATACCGCTCGATCAGTTCCTCGAGGCGGGCGATCGCGACCAGCAGCTCGTCGGCGGCAGAGGCGAACCGCTTGCCCAGCGTCGTCGCCTGCGCGGCCACGTTGTGCGAGCGCCCGGTCAGCACCAGCGCCGCGTGGTCGGCGGCGAGCTGGCCGAGCCGGACGGCGGTCGCCACCGCGCGGTCCCGGACGAGCTCCAGGCCGGCGCGGATCTGGAGCTGCTCCACGTTCTCGGTCAGGTCACGACTCGTCATCCCCTTGTGGATGTGTTCGTGCCCGGCGAGCGCGCTGAACTCCTCGATCCGCGCCTTCACGTCGTGCCGCGTGACCCGCTCGCGGTCCGCGATCGACGCCAGGTCGACCTGGTCGATCACCCGCTCGTAGTCCTCGACGACCCCGTCCGGCACCGTCACCCCGAGCCGGCTCTGGGCCTTCAGGACGGCGACCCAGAGCTTCCGCTCGAGCACGATCTTGTGCTCCGGCGACCACAGCTCCGCCATCGACAGACTGGCGTAGCGCGCGGCGAGAACGTTCGGGATCCGGGGTTTGGTCACGAACCCCATTCTCCCAGATTGCTGCTAGTTGACCGTCACCAGACCACAGAGCAGCGCACCGGACAGGGTGCACACCCGGTACGACCCCGCGGGCAGGCCCTTCGGCATGGCCAGCGTGTACGGGCCGGAGCCGCTGTAGGACGGGATGCTGATGCCGACCTCGCCGCCCATCCGGATCGCGTACGGCGTGGTGGCGTCGCCGGGGATCTTCGCGACCAGCGTGTACAGCGCGACGTCCGGCTTGGAGGCCGACGACAGCGAGAACGTCGCGGCGCGGACCTGCTTGTCCGGGAAGGTGGCGACGAACTGGCCGCCGGCCACCGCGACCGCGGACTTCAGCCCGAGCGCGCCCGCCTTCGGCAGCGGCTGCGTGGACGGGATCGCCTCGACCGACGGCGGGACGACGGCGTTCGTGGGCACCGGGCTCTCGGCGACCGGCACGTTGTTCGCCGCCGGACGGAGGGTGGGGACGATCGCGACGGCGCCCACCACCGCCGCCGCGCCGATCACGGTCAGGCCGGCGGTCCGGCGGCGCTTGCGCGTCCGGGCCGTGGTCAGGACGGAGTCGAAGTCTCCGGTGGATTCGGCAGCGCGGCGGTCGGCCAGCGCCTGCAGGTCCTCCTGCAGCTCAGGCATGGTCGTCACTCCTCAACAGCAATGATTCGGACAGGGCGTCCCGGGCGCGGGACAGGCGCGACTTCACCGTGCCTTCCGCGATCCCGAGGGCGTCGGCCACCTGAGCCACGCTCAGGTCACAGACGTAATGGAGGACGACGACCTGCCGGGTCGGCATCGGCAGGCCGGCGAGAGCCTGCTCGAGATCACCCGAATACCGGTCGGCGGGGTCCGGGACGTGCTCGGCCGGCAGCCGGTGGAACAGCTGCGTGAACCGGTTGCCGTCCCGGTGCCGGTTGGCGGCCAGCCGCATCGCGACCAGTCGCACCCAGGCCTCCGGAGCCTCGTACCGCGACACCTTCTCCCAGCGGGGCACGAGCCGGACGAACGCCTCCTGGACGATGTCCTCGGCCTCGGCACGTGACCCGGTCAGCAGCGAGATGACACCCACCAGCCGCGGCTGGTGGGCGCTGTAGAAGTCTCGCAGCCCCTCCGTCTCCATACCCACCTACACCCCCGACCCGGCGATCCGGTTCCCTGAATCGGTGACCCTGTCCAAAGTCACTCTGAGTACATGACCAAGTTGACCACATACGAGGCCGCTTGGCCTCCTCGCCGGCGCTGAGCGGGTAGCGACAGGGCCCGGCGGGTTGGGGTCCATGGGCCCGGCGATCAGGGCCGTTCGGTGCCTGTGCGTGAGGGTGGGTTCGGGCGAACACTCGGAGTGAAGAACAACCACACTCCGCGGCCCGAAGACCGCGGCCCGAAAGGAATCCGCCATGCGCCGCAAGACATTCGACGCGCTGCTCACCTCCGCCGGACTCGTCCTCGCGATCGTCCTGGTCGCCGCCGGCGGTCTGTTGCTGTGGGCCCACGCCTTCGTCGACAACCAGGTCCACGACCAGCTGGCCGCCCAGCAGATCTACTTCCCGAAGGCCGGCAGCGAGTCGCTCGAGGACCCGGCGGTCAAGCCGTACCTGTCCAAGTACGCCGGCCAGCAGCTGGTGAACGGCGCGCAGGCCGAGGCCTACGCGAACCACTACATCAAGGTGCACATCGACGAGATGGCCGGCGGCAAGACCTACGCGCAGCTGTCCGAGGCGTCGCGGGCGAACCCCGACGACACCAAGCTCGCGGGCCAGGTGCAGACCGCCTTCCGCGGCGAGACCCTGCGCGGCCTGCTGCTGAACGCCTACGCGTTCTGGAAGATGGGCCAGATCGCTCTCATCGCCGGGATCGCCGCCTTCGCGGCCGCCGGGGTGCTGCTGATCCTGTCGATCCTCGGGTACGCGCACCTGCGCACCGTGCCCGCCGGTGCGGAGGTCATGCCCAAGCTGACCGGGCCTACTCCGCACACCGCCTGACCCAGGACAGACAGAGCCGCCGACCGCGCCTGGGCCGGCGGCTCTGTCGCGTCCGGAGCTCAGACGGTGATGTCGCCGCGCTCGGCCTTGAGCGCGATGTCGGTGCGGTGCTGGGAGCCCTTGATGCGGATCTGGCCGACGGCCGCGTACGCGCGCTGCCGGGCCTCGGCGAGATCCTTGCCGACGGCGCTCACCGCGAGCACGCGCCCGCCGGCCGTCACCAGCTCGTCGTCCTCGAGCGCCGTACCCGCGTGGAAGACGCGGACGGTGTCGCTCTCCGCCTGCTCGATCCCGGTGATCACGTCGCCGCTGCGCGGGCTCGCCGGGTACTTCTTCGCGGCGACCACCACCGCGACCGACGACGCGTTCCGCCAGCTCAGGTCGCCGTGATCGGCGAGCTTCCCGGTCGCCGCGGCGTACAGCAGGCCGCCGAGCGGGGTCTTCAGCATCGGCAGCAGCGCCTGCGTCTCCGGGTCCCCGAAGCGGCAGTTGAACTCGATCACCCGGACGCCGCGTGACGTCAGCGCGAGGCCGGCGTACACGAGGCCGCTGAACGGCGTACCCCGGTGGCGGAGCTCGTCGACGGTCGGCTGCAGCACCTTCTCGGTGATGTCGGCGACCAGGTCGTCCGGCGCCCACGGCAACGGGGTGTACGCGCCCATGCCGCCGGTGTTCGGGCCCTCGTCGTTGTCACCGAGGCGCTTGAAGTCCTGCGCCGGCTGCATCGGCAGCACGGTCGTGCCGTCGGTGATCGCGAACAGCGACACCTCCGGGCCGTCCAGGAACTCCTCGATCAGCACCTGGTCGCATTCGGCCGCGTGCGCGAGCGCCGCCTCACGGTCCGATGTGACCACCACGCCCTTGCCCGCGGCCAGCCCGTCGTCCTTCACGACGTACGGCGGGCCGAATGCGTCGATCGCCGTCGCCGCCTCCTCGGCTGTCGTGCACACGTACGCCCGGCCGGTCGGCACGCCCGCGGCGGCCATCACGTCCTTGGCGAACGCCTTCGAGCCTTCCAGCTGCGCGGCCTCCCGGGACGGGCCGAAGACCGCGATCCCGGCCTCCCGCAGCGGGTCGGCCAGACCGGCCACCAGCGGAGCCTCCGGACCGACGACCGCGAGGTCGACGTCCAGCTCCCGGGCCAGCGCGACGACCGCGTCGTGGTCGGAGATGTCCACCGGACGGCAAACGATCGTTTGCCCTTCGTACGCCGGACGCAACGCGGCAATGCCAGGGTTTCCCGGGGCCGCCACCACCTGCTCGACCTCCGAGTCCTGGGACAGCGCCCAGGCCAGAGCATGCTCGCGACCACCCGAGCCGATCACCAAGACCTTCACGGGCGCTCAGCCTAGCGTGCCCGCGCCGGAAAGGCCCTTGGTGGTGTAAGACTGCGCTCTTACTGGAGGTAAACGATTGACTACAACAAGCTCAACGGTGGGTGCTCGCCGCCGCCCGACCCCGGCTCCGCCAGGTCCGTCCGCACCAGGACGAGTCGCCCGGGCGTCCCTGCTGTCCTGGCTGATGCTCGTGCCCTGCCTGGTGGTGTTCGGGCTGTTCATCGTCTGGCCGCTCGGCAAGTCCGTGTCGCTGTCGCTGCACGGCTCCGACCTGTTCGGCCGGCCGGACGCGTACGTCGGGTTGCAGCACTACAAGGACATGCTCGGGTCCGCCGAGTTCCGGCACATTCTCTGGGTGACGTTCGCGTTCGTGCTGCTGACCGTCATCCCCGGTGTCCTCGGCGCGCTCGTCGTCGTACTGCTGCTCGAGCAGCACATCAAGGGCATCCGGATCTTCCGGACCGCGTTCGCGCTGCCGTTCGCGTTCTCGGTCGCCAGCGCCTCGGTCATCTTCGCCACCGTCTACAACCCGGCGATCGGCCTCGCCAACGGTCTGCTCGGCCGCTTCGGCATCGACCGGATCGGGTGGCTGACCGACCCGTCGTGGGCGCTGATCAGCGTCTCGATCACGACGGTGTGGATGAGCGTCGGGTACAACGTGCTGGTCCTGTCCGCGGGCATCGGCGCGATCCCCACCGAGATCAACGAGGCCGCCACCCTCGACGGCGCCGGCGGGTTCCGCGCGTCCCGGTACATCACGATCCCGCTGCTCGGCCCGCAACTGTTCTTCCTGGTCGTGATCTCCACGATCCAGTCCCTGCAGGGCTTCGGGCAGATCAAGATCCTGACCCCCGAGGGCGGCCCGGAACAGTCGACGAAGACGCTCGTCTACTCGATCTACCACACCGCGTTCGCGAACAACGCCAGCGACTTCGGCGCCGCGTCCGCACAGGCGATCGTGCTGCTGGTGATCCTGCTCGCCTGCACGGCGATCCAGTTCGGCGTCCTGGAGAGGCGGGTGCACTACAAGTGAGGGTGGGTCGTGTCGTCACCTACGTGGTCCTGATCGGGGCCGCGCTGCTGGTGATCTTCCCCGTGTACTACGTGATCGCCGGGTCGGTGATGGCGCCCGGGCAGATCTCGTCGTACCCGCCGGACCTGTTCCCGCACGGGATCTTCACCGGCAACTACCGGGGCGCGACGTCGTCGGGCACGCCGATCGGGCAGCAGTACGTGAACTCGATCCTGCAGACGTCGATCATCACGCTGTCCCAGCTGATCACCAGCGTGCTCGCGGCGTACGCGTTCGTCTTCATGAAGATGTGGGGCCGCACACTGCTGTTCGGGCTCTTCCTGGCCACGCTGATGGTTCCGTGGGAGTCGATCGTGCTGCCGAACTACCTGACCATCACCGGCTGGTCGATCGGCGGCGAGCGGCTGACCGCGTCGTACGCCGGGACGATGATCGCGCTGGTGCTGCCGTTCCTGGCGAACGCGTTCGGGGTGTTCCTGCTGCGGCAGTCGTTCCTGCAGTTCCCGTCCGAGCTGCGCGACGCGGCCACCATCGACGGCTGCGGGCACTGGCGGTTCCTCCGCCGGATCCTGCTGCCGCTGAACAAGCCGGCGCTGATGGCGGTCGGGCTGTACGTGTTCCTGGCCGCGTGGAACCAGTTCTTCTGGCCGTTGCTGATCGGCGACTCGGCGTCCCGCCGTACCTTGCAGATCGGCATCAGCCAGCTCAACGACGCGGAGGCCGCCGACCCGGGACTCATCCTGGCCGGCGTCACGCTGTCCATCCTGCCCACGCTGGCCATCGTGGTCTTCGGCCAGCGCTTCATCGTCCGCGGGCTGACCGCGGGTGCGATTCGCTGAGAAAGGTTGGTGCTGATGAGATCCGTCCGACGTACGGCGGGTGCCGCGTCCCTGCTGGCGGTGCTGGCTCTGGTCGCCGCCGGTTGCGGTGGCAACTCCTCCGATGACGACTCCGGCAGCGGGGCGCTGGACGCTCCGGACGCGAGCGCGCTCGACAAGGCGAGCGGGGTCACGAAGGTCACCTTCTGGCACGGCATGAAGGGCGCCAACGGCGCCGCCGTCGACAAGCTGGTGAAGGCGTTCAACGCCGCGAACAGCGGGAAGATCGAGGTCACCGCCGTCTACCAGGGTGACTACGACGAGACGATCACGAAGTACAAGACGTCGGTGCAGCAGGGCAACACGCCGTCGGTCGTGCAGATCTACGACATCGGGTCGCGGTTCATGATCGACTCCAAGCAGACCGTGCCGGTGCAGAAGTTCGCCGACAAGGACGGCTACACGCTGGACTCGATCGAGCCGAACATCGCGAACTACTACTCGATCGACGGCAAGTTGAACTCGATGCCGTTCAACACCTCGATGCCGTTGCTGTACATCAACAAGGAAGCCTTCGTGAAGGCCGGCCTGGACCCGGACAAGCCGCCGTCGAACCTCGACGAGATCATGGCGGCGGCGAAGAAGCTGACCATCAAGCAGGGCGGGAAGACCGTCCAGTACGGCTTCAACGCGGCCATCTACGGATGGTTCATGGAGCAGCTGATCGCGCAGTCCGGGACGACGTACTGCGACAACGACAACGGCCGCAAGGACCTCGCGACGAAGGTCAACTTCGCCGACGAGCAGGGCGTGAAGGTCGCGACCTGGTACCAGGAGATGGTCAAGCAGGGCCTGATGCCGAACACCGGCAAGAAGACCGACGACGCGCAGGCCGTCTTCAAGTCCGGCACGTCGGCGATGCACCTGGAGTCGACCGGATCGCTGCGCGGCTATTTGGACGCGGCGAAGGGCAAGTTCACCGTGATGACCGCGCCGTTCCCGCACCTGACGGCGTCCGACACCGGCGGGCCGATCATCGGCGGCGCGTCGCTGTGGATCGACGGCCCCGGCCACTCGGACGCCGAGAAGCGCGCCTCGTGGGAGTTCGTGAAGTTCGCGTCGTCCCCCGCGCAGCAGGCGGCCTGGCACACCGGCACCGGCTACTTCCCGATCAACAAGAAGGCCCTGGACGAGCCTTCGGACAAGGCGTGGGTGGCGCAGTACCCGCAGTTCACCACCGCGATCACCCAACTCCACAACACCAAGCCCACCAACGCCTCCTCCGGCTGCATCCTCGGCGTCATGCCCCAGGCCCGCAAAGCCGCCGAAGACGGCCTGGAGAAAGCCGTCCTGGGCACCGACCCAACCACCGCCATGAAGGCCGCCGCCGACTCCATCAAGCCCCAGATCGACCAGTACAACAAGACAGTCAAGAAGTAGCTTCTCGGTAACCACAGCCGCCCGAAGACATCCTCTTCGGGCGGCTGTTCGTTCAGCCCCACGCAGTGCTACGCGCGGCTCCTTCGTCGCCTTGCTACGCCCTGCTCCCACCCAGCCCCGGGCTAGCGCCCGGAACACAGTTTCCGGCTGGCGCCGGGGGTGGTCGGCTGCCGCCGACAATCTGCTCGCTACCGCTCGCCGGCGACCGCCGCGGGTGGGGCGTGACCCATCGCCGGAAGCGACCGGCTGCCCCCGGGACCTCAGTAGTGCCAGTAGTTGCGGCCGTCGGCGTTCCAGGGGAGGGGGACTGTGGTGCGGTTGGTGAAGGCCATGCCCAGGCCCTTGGCGAGCTCGACGGTGCGGGTGAGTTGCAAGGAGAAG
Source organism: Kribbella sp. NPDC003557 (assembly GCF_040610805.1). NCBI lineage: Bacteria > Bacillati > Actinomycetota > Actinomycetes > Propionibacteriales > Kribbellaceae > Kribbella > Kribbella sp. NPDC003557. Next base: position 126,153 of record NZ_JBEXMY010000011.1, on the reverse strand, counting down.
GCGTGTTGGTTGTCGTCCCACCATTGCTCGTACTGGGTGATGCAGGTCTGGTTCTTGTAGTACGGGTTGGAGCAGGGATGGGGCGGTAGCCACTTCTGGAGGTGGCGGAAGTTGACCGTGGTGGAGCCGTTGGGGGGCTTGATGGTGCCGGTGGCGTCGAGGCAGTAGGCGGTTGAGGGGATGGTCCAGCGGACGTAGTGCTGGCGGCCGCCGTTGGACGGGATGGGCTGCACGTTGTTGCAGTTGGCGTCGCCGAGTTTTTCGGAGGTGACGCGTTGGATCTGGGTGAGCGGCCGGCCCGCGCCGTCGTTGTAGCCGTCGAGGAGGACCCAGTCGCCGTCGTGGATGAAGTGCTCGGCTGAAGCGGGCGGCCACGCCGCAGGGTCGCCCCAGGAGATGTCGGACTCGGTCGCGCTCAGCGGGGTCCAGGCCCACTGACCGGCCGCGGTGCCGCCGGCGAAGTACTGGCCGGCGGACTTCTCGAACATCAGCGAATACTCCGCGTACGTCTCGGTCGCCGCATCCGAGGTCCGCCGATCGGCCGCCGCGCCAACCGTCGTCAGCAGCGCCGAGAGACCCATCACCAGGCCAAGCGTTCTGATCACAGACCGTGACTCTAACCCAACCCCGTCCAAGTCCCCCGCCGCGCCGGTTCCATTGCAGGGTTCACCTCGCAGATTGCCCCTTCTCCCGTCGCACAACGCAGGTGAAGGGGCAATGGCGGAGGTGAACCCCTGAAATGGCTGGTGCGGGCGGACGACGCCGCCCCGCCTCAGGGATCTAGCCGAGCACCTCGCGGAGCTTGGCGGCGAACTCCGCGGGCTTGCCGGGCTGGCCGTATTCGTTGCCGAGGAAGCCGCCGTGGTTGCTCGGGAACACGACGGGCGTCAGACCGAGCCGCTCGGCGGCGGCCTTTCCGCCACGGCCCGCGAGGGCGTTGTGCGACTCCTCGCCGACCCCGACCACGATGCGGTCCCGGACCTTGTCCAGGGCGTCGAAGTCGGGCTGGTACGACGTACAACCGCGCAGGTTCTGCCCGAGCAGCGCGTCCGAACGCGACCCGTCGTCCGCAACCGGCAGGCCGAACATCGCGGGATCCGGCGCGGGCTGCTGCGTGTAATCGGCGGGGATCGCGCCGTCGTACATGACCAGCGTGATGAACTTCGCCATCCCGGGCCCGAGTCCGTCGCGCTGATAGGTCTCGTACATGTCCGTGACAGCCGCGAGCGCGGCCGTGCTGTCCGGGAGGATCGCGGCGAGCGGCGGCTCGTGGGCGACCAGGGTGTTGATCAGATCGGGACGACGGGCCGCGAGCGCCAGCGCGTTCACCGCGCCGCCGCTGCTGGCAAAGATGTCGACCGGGCCGACGTCCAGGTGGTCGATCAACGCGGCGAGGTCGGAAGCGTGGTCCTCCGGTGAGAGCTCGGTCAGCTCGCCCTCACGGACGCTTCGCTCGACTCCGCGCGGGTCGTACGTCACCACGGCCCGGTCCTCGAAATGCGAGGCCAGCGTCGGGAACCCGCTCGCCCCCATCGGCGACCCGATGGTCAACAGCACCGGCCGCCGCGCCAGGTCGCCGCGAACGTCGTACGTCAGCGTCGCGCCCGGCACCTCGAGCGTCCGGGTCACAGGCTCCGTCATCACATCTCCCCAAAGGTCCGGCCCACCCCCATTGGTCGGCCTCCTGACCGCGAGCCTAAAGGAGTCTGCTTAGCTGGGGGTATGACTGAGAAGCCAGAGATCGACTTTCCGGACGGGCCGCCGCCGGCGGATCTCGAGATCACCGACATCACCGTGGGCGACGGCGACGAGGCCAAGGCCGGCTCGCGGGTGAACGTGCACTACGTGGGCGTCGCCCACTCCACCGGCGAGGAGTTCGACGCGTCGTACAACCGCGGCGCCCCGCTGGCGTTCCAGCTCGGCGTCGGCCAGGTCATCCAGGGCTGGGACACCGGCGTCCAGGGCATGAAGGTCGGCGGCCGGCGCAAGCTCGTCATCCCGCCGCACCTGGGGTACGGCGACCGCGGCGCGGGCGGCGCGATCAAGCCGGGCGAGACCCTGATCTTCGTCGTGGACCTGATCAGCGTCAGCTGAGTACACAGACAAACAGCCGGCAGTGACCTCCTGGGGTCGCTGCCGGCTGTCTCATGTCGTCACCGGATCGCGGCCGCCCGGATCACCTCCTGGCTGACCTTGTTCCCGGCGTCGTCGGCCGCGGTCGCCCGCAGCGAGAGGTACGACGGCCCCTTCGGCAGCCGGACGTCGGCGGACCAGCCGGCACCCGTCCGGGACAGCGAGGTCGCCTGCCAGTGAGCGCCGTCGTCGTACGAGACCTCCAGCGTCGCGCCCTTCACCTTCCCCGCGCCCTCCACACCGGCGAGGTGGAACGCGGACAGCCCGATGCGCTGTTTGCTGCCACCCGCGAACGCGCCGTTCAGGTCAGTCGCCAGGTGGTAGTCGAGCTGGATCAGCGGCAGATACACCCAGTCGCTCGAGTCGGCAGTCTGCGCCCGGAAGTCCCACGCGCTCGCCGTCCTGGTGCCCAGCTTCCAGCTCGCCGGACGGGTCGTGTCCATCTCGAACCGGTAGTCGGCCCAGCCGGACGTCGCCGGCACGCCGGTCTGCACCGCCTGGAACGTGCTCTTCCGCACCAGCGTCCCGTTCTGGAACAGGCGCGTCTCGACGGTCGAGTCGTCGTCCATCGACCCGGTGACCCCCTGGTCGCCGCTGCTCGCGGTCGGCACGTTCACCGCGAAGAAGTCACCGCTGCGACGCGGGTTCCAGTACCCGGAGCCGACCCGCGGCCGGGCGGCCGGCGCGAACCAGGAGTTCGTCTGCACCGACAGCGGCTTGTACGTGTGCCGCTCGCCGCGCTGCTCCCAGCCCTGCGGGTGGTTCGTCTGCTCGTACCAGTCCGTCCCGGCCTGCGTGGACACGAAGTCGACCCGCTGGGTCCCGAGGTGGATCGGCTCGGTCACCTGCAGGCACGGCGGCCAGAACCCGATCCGGCAGTCGGCCCGGCTCTCGAACGCGAGCTCGCCGGTCGGCCCGACGAACCGGTTGACGACCGTGGCCAGCTCCCCGACCTGCGGCGCGTACCGCAGGTCGGCCGGTACCGAACCGGTGTAGGCCTTCACCAGGTCGTACAGGTACGGCGGCGCCTCGGTGCCCATGACCCGCAGCCGAACGTTGCCGCCAGCACCGATCCGCGTCACCAGCGGACCACCTTCGGCAGCCGTCAGCGAGTACACGGGCAGATCGGTCCCACCGGCGAGGTCGTAGTACTTGCCGGCACCGCTGTTCACCACGACGAGCAACCGCGCTCCGGCGTCGCGAGCAGCCGTCGCCCGCGCGCTCGGTGTCACCGCACCGCTCGCCGTCACGAACACGGCCTTGCCACGAACGTCCTTGCCCACATAGTCCGCGGCCGCACCGGCACCGGCGTACGCCGCGGTCAGCGTCGCCTTGCCGTCCCACCGCTTCGATCCGCGCTGCAGCAACGGGTGCAGCTGCGTGAGGTCGACGCTCATCGACACCAGCGGCGACGTCCGGCGCCAGCGGGACGAGAAGTCGAACACGCCGCCGGCCACCGCGCCGGTCGGAGCGGCGTACACCTTGGTCACCACCGGCGTCGGCACGTACTGGCTGAGGAACGTCGCGTACTGCCCGCCGATCCCCGAGTCGTGGTACCAGCCGGACCGGCGGTAGACGTCCTCGCCGGGCAACGGCGTGCTGAGCGTGATCGGGTTCGCCTGCCGCGCGTCGAGCGTGAGATCGGTGTTCCGTTGGACCACGAGGTGCGGGTTGCCGACCAGCGCGACACCGTCCTCGCCGTCGACGGGCAGCCAGGAGTACGCCGCGTACACACCTGGCTCGAGGCGCTGCTTCGAGACGGTCCCGGTGGCCGGGTCGATCTCGAGCGTGGTGACGAACTGGTCGCCGTACTTGTAGAGCGTCAGGAACCCACCCGCGGGCTTGCCGTCACGGCCGGTCGCGTGCACGTTGAGGTCGTACCGCTCGCCCTCCATGACCAGGCCGATCGCGGTCTGAGCGATCTGCTTGGCGTCCTGCTTCGCGACGACGGTGCCCGAGTAGGACAGTCCCGGCGTGGCCAGGTTCGGCGTGGCGGTCACGCTGACCGAGGCGGTGCCGTTCGCGGGTACGGTGACCTGCGCCGCGCCGAGCGTGAACAGTCCGGCCGGCGCGGGCGTCGTACCGTCGCTGGTCACGTCGGTCGACAGGTCCAGCGTGACAGCGGTGTCGCCGAGGTTCGTGTACGTGACGGTGCGCTCGACCGGCGCGTCGTCACCGTGCGGCCAGGCGTGGAACCCGAACTCGCGCGTCGCGGTCGCGGTGATCTTCCCGAACGCCGCGGCCGGTACGTCGAGCCGCCCGCCGCCGACCTGGTACGCCGTCTCGCCGGCGAGCGGCTTCGCGGTGCTGACCAGCGCGGACTTGACCTGCTCACCCGTCCAGTCGGGGTGCTTCTGGACGAGCAGCGCCGCAGCGCCGGCCACGTGCGGCGTCGCCATCGACGTACCACTGAGGGACTTGTAGAAGCCGGTGCCCGACGACTTGGACGCGCGGGCCGCGAGCACCGAGACGCCCGGTGCCACGATCTCGGGTTTCACGGTGGCGTCGCCGAGCCGCGGGCCCATGTCCTGGAAGTACGCCCGCTCGTCGTTCTTGTCCACGGCGCCGACGGTCAGCGCGGACGACGCTGCGCCCGGCGAGCCGATCCCGCCGACCCGGCCGTAGTTGCCGGCGGCAATCACGAACAGGGCGCCGGTCTCGACGCTCAGCTCGTCGACCGCGAGCGCCATCGGGTCGGTGCCGTCGCTGGCCTCGGTGCTGCCGAGGCTCATGCTGACGACCTTGGCCCGGTGCGCGGCCCACTCCATCCCGTCGATGATCCAGGACGCGGCGCCCGAGCCGCTGTCGCTGAGCACCTTGCCGATCGCGAGCTGCGCGGCCGGCGCGACACCCTTCTCGACGCCGTCCGACGCGGCACCGGTGCCGGCGACCGTGGAGGCGACGTGGGTGCCGTGGCCGTTGACGTCCTCGGCGGTCTCGCCCGGGACGAAGCTCTTGGTCTCGACGATCCGGCTCGACACGTCGGGGTGGCTCTGGTCGATCCCGGTGTCCAGGACGGCGACCGTCGTCCCGGCGCCGTCGAGACCCTGGGCCCAGGCGTCCGGCGCACCGATCTGGGCGACGCTCTCGGCCAGGCTGGCCTCGACCTTCTCGTCGAGGAACACCTTCTGGATCCCGGCGCCGAACTGCCCCGGCGTCGCGGACCGAGCAGTGCTGGCGGTGATGCCCGACCAGAACTGCGCGGCCTCAGCCTTGCGCGCCGACAGGCCCTGACCGCCGATGCTCTCCAGCGTGGCGCCACGATCGGCGTGCTGCGGGGTCGCCGCGGCGGCGCGCAACCCGGCGCGGTACTGCACGATCAGCGGGATCGACTTCACCGAGGCGTCGTCGTACCCCTGGTCGACGAGCGAGGTGACGTTGAAGAGCTCGGGGTCGAGACGGCCCGAGGCGAGATACGGCAGCGCGACGTCCGGTACGACGTGCAGGTCGTCGCCGACCTGCTGGATCTGGACGCCGCCGGCGTTACCGGCCGCCTGCTCGACGGCCGCGGTCGGCGGGCCGCCGGCCGTTTCGGTGAGGGTCACCACGTCACCCGTCACGAGCGTGACGCGGTGCGTGGCCCCGGTGGCGGGCTGGGTCGATGGAGCGGCAGCAGGTATGGCAACGCCGTCGGCCTGTGCGGGCGTCGTCGCCACCGCGGCCAGAGCCACGAGTGCGGCGAGCCCACCGGCGACGGCGCGGGCGGATCGGGACATGGGCGGACCCTTCCTGGGGAGGATCTGGGGAACGGATGGCATGAACATGTCACGCGGCCGTAGACTGCTCAATGGCGGGATTGCGGCATGACAGGTGTCCGCCAGGCCGGACACCACCGGAGGGCCCTCGAAGGAGCGCACGATGCTCGACGTGCTGGGACTGGATGCGATCGAGGAAGGTGCCTACCGGCGGCTGATCGCGCTGCCGTCGGAGTCGCTGGAGACGCTGGCCGCCTCGATGCGGGTCGAGGTCGCCGACCTCGCCGCGGCCCTCGACGGGCTCGAGGAGAAGGGTCTGGTGGCGCGGTCGACCGCGATGCCGGGCCATTTCGTCGCGTCCCCGCCGGCGCTCGCGCTGGGCTCGCTGATCGTGCAGCGCCAGGAGGAGATCCGGCGGGCACAGCTCGAGCTCGGGCGGCTCGCCGAGCAGTACCGCGGCGTGATGGCGGACCGGTCCGACACCGACGTGATCGAGGTGGTTCGCGGCGCGCAGGCGGTGGCGCAACGCTTCGGCCAGATGCAGCGCGGCGCGTCGGACGAGGTGCTCGCGCTGGTGAAGGCGTCGGTGGCGATCGTGTCGGCGGACGAGAACGTCGACGAGGACGTCGCGCTGGCGCGTGGCGTCACCTATCGGGTGGTCGTCGAGCGAGCAGCGTTCAGCAAACCCGGCTTCGTCGACCTGGTGTCGGAGTCGCTCAAGGCCGGTGAACTGATCCGGGTCACCGGCGACCTGCCGCTGCGCCTGGTGGTCGCCGACCGCTCACTCGCGTTGTTGCCGTTGGCCCCTACCGCCACGGACTCCGCGGGCGGCGGGCTGCTCGTCCACCCGTCGGGGCTGCTGGACGCGCTGCTGCACCTGTTCGACCTGATCTGGGCGAGCGCCAACGAAGTGCTGCCCACCGACACCGGCACGACCGAGCTCGCGGCCGACCGCCTCGACGACGTCGACGCCCGGATCCTGACCTTGCTGCTGGCCGGTCTCACCGATCAGGCCATCGGCGGCCAGCTCGGCATGTCGCTGCGCACGGTGCAGCGCCGGGTCAGCCAGCTCATGGACCGCGCCCAGGTGATCACCCGCTTCCAGTTGGGCCACGAAGCTTCCCGCCGCGGCTGGCTGGGCGTCTGATGTTCGGGTAGTTGTACTCATCCGCCGCCCGTGGCGGGCCGATTGACTGGTGGTATGACGACGATGGTTGCCACACCCGCGATACGCGTGAACCGGATCCGGTACGGCGCTCTGCCGGCCAAGATCCTGCTCTTCGGGTTGTTGCTGTCGGCACTGATCTGGCCGGACCTCAGCGGGATCAAGGGAAAGGCGTCGACCGCCCGGCTGATCGTGTACCCGATCGGCGCGATGATCCTGCCGCTGTGGTGGTGGGCGTACGGGCGGGCGCGCAGCACACTGCACCGCAGCTTTCCCTGGTCGGCGGACCTGCTGATGACGTTGCCGTGGCTGATCGATCTGATCGGCAACCGGCTCAACCTGTTCGACACCGTCGACTGGTGGGACGACGCGATGCATTTCGTACTGTGGGGTTTCCTCACCGCCGGCGTCCTGCTGGCCTTCGCGCCCCGCGATCTGTCCCGCCCCATCACCACCTTCGTCGCCCTCGGCTTCGGCGCCACCGCCGCGATCGTCTGGGAGGTCGGCGAGTACGTCACCTTCGTCCGCAACTCGCCCGAGCTCGCGACCGCCTACACCGATACCCTCGGCGATCTGACGCTGGGCACCTCGGGCGCCCTGCTGGCGGGGCTCGTGCTGTATCAGTTCCGTAGGAAACCGACCGACAGGTAGGGGATCGCACGTGCGTGTTGTGTTGACGGCTTGGGGATCACGGGGAGATGTCGAACCACTCGTCGCGCTCGCGGTGGCGCTCCGCCAGTTCGGCGCCGAGGCGGTCGTCTGCGCGCCGCCGGACGAGGACTTCGCCGTACTCCTGCGGCGGGCCGAGATCCCGCTGGTGCCGCTCGGCCCGCCGGTGCGGTCGGTGGTGGCCCGCACGAAGTCCGCGGCTCGGCCCGACCCGTTCCAACTGGCGTCAGAGCTGGTCGCCGCGCGGTTCGAGACACTGAGCGCCGTGGCGGAAGGCAGTGACGCGCTGGTCGCGACCGGGCTGATGCCGGCCGGTGCGCGGGACGTGGCTGATCGGCTCGGCCTTCGCTACGTCCTCGCGTGCTACCACCTACTCGGACTTCCCTCGCGGCATTACTCGCCCGGCGCCCGGCCAGGGACTCCGTCGCCGCAGGACGAGACCGACAGGCGCGTGCTGTGGGAGCAGGACGCCCAGCGCGTCAACGCCTTGTACGGCCCCGCGGTGAACAGCCACCGCTCAACGCTCGGCTTGCCGCCCGTGGAGAACGTCCGGGACTACGTACTAACGGATCAGCCGTGGCTCGCCGCCGATCCGACCCTGTGCCCCTCGAAGGGCCTGACCGAGCTCGACGTCGTACAGACCGGCGCCTGGTTCCTGGCTGACGGCCGTGCGCTCCCTGCAGAGCTGAAGACCTTCCTGGACGCCGGAGAGCCGCCGGTGTACGTCGGGTTCGGCAGCATGTCCGCGCACGCGCCTCAGGACATCGCCCGCACCGCCGTCGAGGCGAGCCGCCGTCACGGGCGGCGTGTGCTGCTCTCCCGTGGCTGGTCGGAGCTGGACCTGGCCGACTACGGCGACGACTGCCTTGTCATAGGCGAGGTCAACCAGCAGGCGCTCTTTCCTCGACTGGCAGCCGTCGTACACCACGGCGGCGCCGGCACCACGACAGCTACCGCGCGCGCCGGCGTACCGCAGGTTGTCGTGCCCTTGCTGGGAGACCAGCCGTACTGGGCGTCCCGGGTCGTCGCGCTGGGCATCGGTACGTCGTACGAGGGCTCGACGCCGGCCGTCGACTCGCTGTCCGAGACGCTCGGCGAAGTGCTGGCCCCCGAGGTCCGCTCGCGAGCGGCAGAGGTATCCGGCGCGATCAAGCCCGACGGCGCGACGACCGCGGCGCAGCTACTGCTCGACGGCGCGACCGGCAGCTAGCCGACCAGCGGACTGACCAGCTCGAGGTGGGATCAGGCGGCGTCGGCGGACGTCCGACCGCTTCGCCGAGTCGTGGCGAATGGCTGGTGCGGGGATGTGCGAGTCGTGGATCGCGGCACTTCTGCAGAGCCGATTCTCACGACTCGGCGACCTGCCACGGAGGTCAGTCGTCGGTCGGGCGGTGGAGGGCTTCGAGGAGGTGGGTGACGACCGAGTCGGGTGAGCGGGTCCAGTCGGTCGTCAGGACGTGGTGGACTCGCCAGCCGGTGGTCTTCAGTGCGGTCGGGTGGGTCGTGAGACGCTCCAGGAGCGTGTCGGCGGCGACCCGCTCCGGGGTGTCGACGAGCACCGCGAGCCGGTGGCCGGCGTCGCCGGGGAGCTTCAGGGCGAGGTCGCAGCGGAAGACGGACTCGCCGACCGCGAGGTCGACCTCGACACCGCGCGCCTCGAGCGCGGCGGCGAGTTGCTCGACGACCGGGGTGGGACGAGCGCCGGTCACGGGTGGTGTCCGCAAGCTGTACGACGTGAGCGCGGACTTGGCGGCGGCCTGGTCGCCCCGGGAGACCGCCGCGGCGTACCCCAGGAACCGGCGCAGCGTGTTCGCGCCGTCGTTGTAGGTGTTGGTGATGGCGTCGGGCTCGATGCTGCTGACGATGACCATGTGCTCGCGCGCCCGGCTGAAGATCACGTTCAGCCGCTTCTCGCCGCCGGAGGTGTTGATCGGGCCGAAGTTCATCAGCATCCGGCCGTCCGGGCCGGCGGCGTAGCAGACGCTCATCAGGATGATGTCGCGCTCGTCGCCCTGCACGTTCTCCAGGTTCTTCACGAACAGCCCGGCGTCCTGCTCGCCGTGGGTCCGCACCTGCTCCGCCTCGAACCGCGCGGCGAACTCCGGATCGCTGTCGGCGAGCTCGTCCAGCGCCCGCTCGATCTCGCCCTGCTGCGCCTCGGAGAACGCCACGATCCCGAGACTCTTGCCGGTCTCACGCGCGAGCAACTCCCGCACCAGCGAGGCGATCCACCGGGCCTCGGCCGGGTTGGTCCGCCGGACATAGACGCCGTCGACGAGCCGGACCGCCGTGATACTCCCGGCCAGCACGCTGTCGCACACCTCCGGCACCGGGGAGTCGGCCCGCACGGTCCACGGCGGGGCCGCGTGCGGCGGCAGCCGGTCCGGGACGGTCGCGAGCTTGCCCTGGTAGAACGCCGCGTTGCTGAACGAGATCAGCGCCTCCGAGCGGCTGCGGTAGTGCCACGTCAGCATCGTCGACGCGAGCCTCAGCGCACTGATCGAGAGGAAGCTGTCCTCGGTCAGCGCGATCCCGACCTGCTCGGCGGCCTCGTCGTCCGCCTGGAGATCGTCGGCGTCGCTCCGGACCCGGAAGTACTGCGTCGGCGGCAGCTGCATCTGGTCGCCGACGACGATCACCTGCGGCGCCCGGTGCAACGCCGGGATCGCCTCCTCGACCGGGATCTGACTCGCCTCGTCGTACACCACCACGTCGAACGCGGTGGTCAGCGGCAACGTGTCGGACACCGAGGACGGGCTCATCAACCACACCGGGCGCAGGACGGACACCACCTCGCCCGGGGCGCCGGACGCGAGATCGCGGATCGACCGGTACCGCATCACCTTGCCGAACTCGTGCTCCAGCTCGCGCCGGCCGGTCGCGAAGGTCTTCTTGCGCTCGCGATCCTCCGCCGACATGCCGGTCACGCTGCGCTCGGAGTGGTCGACCTCGGCCAGGAAGCGACGCCGGACCTGCGCGACGACGACGTCGGCGTTGAGCGCGGTCAGGTCGTCGTACACCATGCCCAGCTCGCCGACGATCGCATCGACGCGCTCCGACGACAGCTGCAGCGGCGCGGCCGCGCGGGCGCGGTCCCATTCGGCGGCGCACACGGCGTACTCAAGCTGGTCCGGTGTGGCATCCAGGTGACGCAGCGCCGTCCGGACCGGGGACGGGACGCCGGCGAGGTCGCGGAGCCGGGGCGCGACCGCACGGGCGGTCGGGCTCTCGGACTCCAGCCGACCGAGCAGCTCGCGGAGGTCGTCGACCGCCAGCGCGTCCCATTGGTAGGCGAGCAGGTCACGCGTCGGCTCCTCGGCCTCCTCGAAGCGGTCGGCCAGGCGGGAGAGCCGGGTGGACGCGCCGTCGCGGAGGACGAAGCGCCAGTCAGGAATGTTCTTGCGGGCGGCGGCGAGTTGGTCGATCAGGTCGCGCGGGTCGTCCACGCCCCAGTCGCGCCGGCTCTGTTCGGCGTGTTGTGCCACCGCCGCGGAGGCGGACTGCGCGGTGACCAGATCGGTGAGGATGTCGGTGACCGACGGCTGTACGGCGCGGGTCGTCGCGTCGAAGCGGCTACGGACCAGGCTCTTCACCCGGCGCCAATCCCCGCTGAGGAAGGAGAGCACTCCGCCTTCCTTGCTCTGCGCAACTTTCAGCGCGGACCGCGCGTCGGCCGGCGCCAGCGGCTCCTGCCAGCCGGCGGCCTCCTTCCACGCGGCCCGCTCGGCGCCCACAAGCTGCTTCCGCTCCGCGGCGGCCGCCGCCAGGTCCTGCGCCGCCGGCGAGCGCGGAACGATCGCCTCGACCCGATCCACCGCAGCCAACGGCTCCAGCAACCGCCCGAGCCCCGCCAACTCACGCACGTCCCGCACACTCACAGCCCCGCCCCCGGCACCAGCACTGGCACCAGCACTGGCTCCGGCACCGCTTCCGCTTCCGGCTCCGGCTCCGGCTCCGGCTCCGGCGTCAGCGTCGGCCCCGGCGTCGACCCCGCCTCCGGCTCCGGCACTGGCGTCGGCTCCGGCGTCAGCGTCAGCGTCAGCGTCGGCTCCGGCTCCGGCTCCGGCGGGAGCAGGGTCGGTTGGCCGGTCGATCGTGGTCAGGGTGGTTGCCACTGTGTCCCAGCGGGTGCGGAGTTCACGGGCCGCGGCCGGCACCTCGGCGTCGTCCCAGCGATCGGCCGCGACGAACGCGAGCGAACTCCGCGCCAGCACCCCGCCGGTCGACGGATCCGCCGCGGCCAGCCCGCTGGCCACCTCGCGGACGACGTCCCGAGCTGCCCACCAGTCCCCGACCGCCGGCAACCCCACCCCGAACCGTGCGTTCTGCTCGGAGTCCGGCGCCCAGGCGTGCTCGCGCAGCTCGGCCAAGCGATTCACGACGTCACGAAGACGAGGACCGCCGGCGGCCAGCTGCTGCTCGAACGCATCGACGGTCGCCAACAGCCGATCGACGCGCGCGACGAGATCCGACCGGCGCGCGGTCAACGCGTCCAGGTCGTCGTCCGCGGACAGCCACGCCTCATAGGTGTCCCGGAGCCCGTGGACGAACGCCTTCTTGTCGCCCTGTGAGTCGTGGATCAGGGCGCACAGACCATCCAGCCGCCGGCTCGCGAGCCGTGCGTGCACGACGTCCAGCGCGGCCCGCTTCTGGCAGACGAACAGCACCCGCTTCCCGCGGGCGACGAAGTCCGCGATCAGGTTGGTGATCGTCTGTGACTTGCCCGTCCCGGGTGGCCCCTGGATCACGAAACTCTCGCCGCGCCTTGCCCGCGCGATCGCCGCGACCTGCGACCCGTCCGCGGGCACGACGAGGTAGCGGTCGGCCGACGGCAGCTCCGGCAGCGCGGTCCCCACCGGCCGCGGCCGGTCCGAGAACAGGTGGTCGAACGAGGCCGCGGACTCCCCGGTCGTCAGCAGCTCGTCGTAGTCACGAACCAGGCCGAGCGTCCGGTAGTTGAAGTTCGCCAGCGAGACCGCGCAGAGGTCGACGTCCCAGGAGTACGGCCCGCCCTCGGTGTCGAGCGAATACGTGTCGGTCTCGATCGCCCCCGGCCGCCGCGGCTCCGCGCCGAGCGCGATCCCGAGTGGGAGCGTCTGTTGCGCGATCTGGGTCCGGAAGATCTGCACACCGAGCGGCTGGTAGTCGGTCCGCCGGTAGGAGTACGGATACTGCTTCCCGCCGAACCCGGTCGCCACATTCCCGTGCCGGCGCCGGTTGTACGTCCGCAGGCGAGTCATCGCCCGTTGCCGCACCAGGTCGATCCGCGGCTTCTCCCGCAGATGCAGCTGCAGCCCCGGCTCGGTCGCCTGGATCTCCTTCGCCAGCCGTTCGTGCAACCCCCGCAACGCATCAGGTGCCGACAAGTCGACAGTCTCCGGCAAGGAGATCCCGTACAGCTGCCGCAGGCTGTGCCGCAGCGTCGGATTGACCTCCGCGATCGGATCCGTGACCTGCAACGTGTACGAATCCCGGACGCCGCGCTTCTTGGTCAGTTGGACCTTGGCCAGCACCAACGGCGACGCGAGCCGCGTGTCCCGGTCGTTCTTCAGGTCGTGCCAGCGCAGGAACGCCGGCACCAGCCGCAGCTGGTCCTGCCCGTAGTCGGCCCGGTCCCGGCGCGCGGTGGAGATGAGCTTGTCCAGCGTGTTCGCGGCGTACGGCGCCTCGTCGTACCGGATCCATTTGCCGAGCGGCTGGGCCTTCTTCAGCAACGGCGCCGCGAGGTCGTCGCGCCAGGTGAAGAGTTGCTCGGAGCGGATCGTCCGGACGTCGAGCATCAGCGGGACCGAGACCTCGGTGAGGTTCAGCGTCTGGGCGGTCGGCCGGAAATTGATCAGCCGGTTCCGCCGGGAGAGGTCGAAGAGCCGGTCGCGGAGCGCGCCGAGCACCGCCGTCCGCCGGTCCGCGACACCCCGGACGATCGCCTCGACGTCGAAGTCGAGCGGCTGGTCGCGGTAGTTCTCCAACTGCTCGATGAGCGAGTGCAGGTCCTGCGCGCGCCGGTGCCGGTCCGGCTCGGCCATCTGCGCCGCGACCGAGACGATCACCGGGTGCAGGTCCGGGTCCAGCCGGTACAAGTTGCCTCGGGCATCGATCAGGGTGGCCACATCCGCGGTCCTGGACAGGTCGAGCCCGCAGCCCAGCGCGAGCAGCAGCTGTCCCAGGCTGAAGATGTCGGTGAGCTGGTCGTGGTGCCCGACCACGTGTTCCCAGCTCTGCCACCCGGCCACCAGCGTCGGCGCCGTGATCGCGTCCGGGACCGGCTCGGGCACGACAGTGGTTTCCCGGCCGCCGCTCTCCCCCAGGTCGTAGTCGGCCTGCCGCTGCGCGACCACCTCGACGGCTGACGGCCGCTTGCCCTGCCGTACGTCGATCTCGCGCGTGGCCGGCTTCGGCCGGCCCGCGTCCTCGGGTGCGAAGCCGAGCCTGTTCTGCTCGTCGACCACGATCCGGTCGAGGCCGCGCAGGGGCGCGACCAGCCCGCGCTCGTGCACCGCGGCCGTCTCGTGGAACAACGGCAGCACGGCCGCGAGCAGCGCGTCGTTGCCCAGGCCGCCCTGCGAAACGGCCAGCGCGACCAGGTCGTTGACGCTCATCCGACCACCTCCGCGGCGGCCTGCACGAACCGCGTCCGCTGCTTGTCGCTCCACCCCAGCTCGTCGTCCGCGACGTCGACGTACCCAGGCAGCCCGGACCGCCGGGCGACGACCAGCGACGCGATCAACCCGGCGTCACCGGCCTCCGGATCGGCCGTGGCGAGATCGAGCAGCAGGTACGACAGGTAGCGCTTCGTGGCCGCGGCCAGCGGACGTGGTCGTGGCAACGGTGCACCGTCCACGGGACGCACCGCCAACGGTTCGTCGAAGCGCACCGCTCCTCCTGGCACGCCCAGCGGCCCGGGCGGATCCGCGAAACCTGCGGCTGCCGTCGCAACGGCGTCGGTCCGTAACCCGTCTGCGTGCGCGATCGCCGCCGCGAAGTCCCGGCTCAGCTCTCGCAACAGAACAGCGTCGAGCAGGTCCGGCGCGTCCACGTCGAGCGGTCCGGTCACCAGAACCTCGACGTCCTCGCCGTCCAGCCAGTTCTTCAACGCCCACGCCCGGCCGACCGCCCCCGGGTGTGACGTCCCTCGACTGCCCGAGCGGAGGTCGAGCGACTCGGCCTGCCGCAGGTACGCCGCGGGGTCCGCCGTACTCAGACCGGTCTCCAGCTTCAGCAACGCGCGGATCGTCGTGGTCAGGTCGCCGCAGGCGGTCAACGCACCCCGGTCCGCGAACAGCTCGGTCGCGAGCGACCAGCGGCGATGCGTCTCGAGATACTGCGACGGGGTCCGTGCGTCACCCGCCGCCGCGTCGAGCAACCGGTCGACGGCGAGATACCCGCCGTCATCGGCCTGCCACAGCAGGCGATGCGCCAACTCGTGACCGATCACTGCGGTCAACTCGTCCTCGTCGAGCCGGTCGAGCAACGCCCCCTGGAACAGGATCACCGCCTTGCCGGCCTGGTGCAGGTACGCCGCGTTGGGCTCCCCACTCACCTGGAAGTAGTCGATGTCCGGGTCGAGCTCCAGTGCCGCCGCCGCCCGCTGCCCGGCGCGGAACACCGTCGGGTGCGCGTCGGCCTCCAGGCGATACGCGTTCCGCAGCAGGATCTCGTCCAGCGAACCCTCGGGTCCGCCGTGCAACGCCGTCCACGCACGCTCATCCACCTGGCGGACGACCGCCAGGACGGACCGGTGATACGCGAGCGCTGACAACATGCCCGCCACCATAACCACCCCGACCGACGAAAACCGACCCCCGCGTCCTGGAGTACGAGAGCAGGACGGTCTGGGGCTCTAGCGGGCAGTCGGGCGGCAGACACCGTTGGCCGCGGCGCTGGCGGCCAGTGCCGCGGCTGCCGGGCTGGTCGGGGCGGCGTCCTGGACGGACTTGTGCCGGCCGATCGGCACGACCATCGGTGTGCCGGCGACCGGATCCGGGACGACCTTGACGGCCAGGCCGAACACGTCCTGGACCACGTCCTCGGTGATCACCTGCGACGGGTTGCCCTCGGCAACAATCGCGCCGTCCTTCATCGCGATCAGGTGGTCGCCGAACCGGCACGCCTGGTTCAGGTCGTGCAACACCAGCACGATGGTCCGGTCCTGCGACTTGTTCAGGTCGACGAGCAGGTCGAGCACCTCGAACTGGTGCGTCAGGTCGAGGAACGTCGTGGGCTCGTCCAGCAGCAGGATGTCGGTCTCCTGCGCGAGCGCCATCGCGATCCAGACCCGCTGCCGCTGCCCGCCGGACAGCTCGTCGATCGGCCGGTCCGCGATCGCCAGCACGTCGGTCGACGTCATCGCGGCGGCCACCGCCTCGTCGTCGGAGCGCGACCACTGCCGGATCCACCGGGTCCGCGGGTACCGGCCACGGCCGACCAGGTCCGCGACCGTGATGCCCTCCGGTGCGGTCGGCGACTGCGGCAGCAGGCCGAGCTTGGTGGCCACCTCCCGGGTCGGGATCTGCTGGATGCTCTTCCCGTCCAGCAGCACCGATCCGCGCGACGGCTTCAGCAGCCGCGCCAGCGTCTTCAGCAGCGTCGACTTCCCGCACGCGTTGGCGCCGACGATGACCGTGATCTTCCCGGTCGGGATCCGCACCGACAGGTCGTGGATGATCTCCCGCTGGTCGTAGCCGACCGCGAGACCATCGGCGGCCAAGCTGTGCTCCACGGACTTCTCCTCCATCTCAGCCACCACTCCCGACTCGGTTCGCCCGCGCCAGCAAGAACATCAGGTACGGCGCGCCCACCACCCCCGTCACCACACCGACCGGCAGCTGGGTGTCGCCGAACGCGTGCTGCGCGACCAGGTCCGACAGGCCGACCACCAGTGCCCCGATCAGGCCGGACGCGATCATCGCCGGCCCCGGCGACCGGGTCAGCCGCCGCGCGATCGGCGGCGCGACGAACGCCACGAAGCCGATTGGTCCGGCCGCCGCCGTCGCCACCGCGGCCAGCAGGACGGCGACCACGATCAGCCCGAGCCGCGCCCACTCCACCCGCAGCCCCAGCCCGTACGCCGTCTCGTCGCCGAGCTGCAGGATCCGCAGCTGCCGGACCAGGAACACCATCACCGGCAGCAGGACGACGAACGTGACCGCCAGCGACCGGACGTTCGACCAGTCCCGCCCGTTGAGGCTGCCGGTCAGCCAGATCAGCGCCTGCTGCGCGATCTCGACCCGGGCCTTCGTCAGCAGGTACGACGTGATGCTGGTGGCGATCGCGCCGATGCCGATCCCGATCAGGATCAACCGGTAGCTCGACACCCCGTGCCGCCACGCCAGCACGTACATGATGAAGGCGGTCAGCACCGCCCCGACGATCGCGGACACGGACACCGCGACCCCGGTGAGCCCCAGGGTGACGATCGCGAACACCGCGAACGCGCTGGCGCCGTACGTCACGCCGATGATGTCGGGGCTCGCCAGCGGGTTCCGCGCGATGCTCTGGAAGATCGCTCCGGACAGACCCAGCGCCGTCCCGACCAGCAGCCCGGTCAGTGCCCTGGGCAACCGCAGCCGGTTGACGATGAACTCCGTCGCCCGGTCGCCGCCGCCGAACAGCGTTTTCACCACGTCGACCACGGGGATCTTGAAGTCACCCAGCGACAGCGAGACGCAGAACGTCGCGAACACCAGGACCGCCAGGGCGACGATGACGATCAGGGACCGGGTCTGCCGGGCTGTCCGCGCCCGGGCGATGACCTGGACCGCCTCGGCCGTCACAGGTCGGCCAGCTTCCGGCGGCGGACCAGCGCGATGAAGAACGGGGCACCGATGACGGCGGTCACGATGCCGACCTGCAGTTCACCGGGCTGTGCGACGACCCGGCCGATCACGTCGGAGCCGAGCAGCAGGATCGGGGCGAGCAGGGCCGAGTACGGCAGGATCCAGCGGTAGTCCGGCCCGGTCACGAGCCGTGCGACGTGCGGGATCGTCAGCCCGACGAACCCGATCGGCCCGGCCGCCGCGGTCGCCGCGCCACAGAGCAGTACGACGACCACCGCGACGAACGCGCGGGCCAACCCGACCCGCTGACCGAGTGACTTGGCCACGTCGTCCCCCAGCGACAACGCGTTCAGCACCCGCCCGCAGAACAGCGCCAGCACGATCCCGATCAGGATGAACGGCGCCACCTGGGCCGCGATGTCGGAGCCGCGGCCGGCGAACGATCCCACCGACCAGAACCGGAACTGGTCGAACGTGTCGACGTCGCCGATCAGCAACGCCGTGGTCAGCGAGCCGAGCATCGCGGTCAGCGCCGCACCGGCGAGCGCGAGCTTCACCGGGGTCGCGCCCTCACGGCCGAGCGACCCGAGCAGGTACACGACGACCGAGGCAGCGGCCGCGCCCAGGAAGGCCAGCCAGACGTACGACGTCAGCGTCGACAACCCGAACCAGTAGATGCCCCCGACAACGAACAGCGCGGCGCCGCCGTTGACGCCGAGGATGCCCGGATCGGCCAGCGGGTTCCGCGTCACGCCCTGCATCAACGCCCCGGACAGGCCGAGGGCCGCGCCGACCATGAGACCGATCAGCGTCCGCGGGACCCGCAGCGACCGCACGATCACGTGATCGGTGTCGGCCTCGTTGTAGTGCCGCAGGGCGTCGATGACCGTGGACAGCGGGATCTGCTTGGAGCCGATCGCGATGCTGAGCAGCGACACCAGGACCAGGAGGGCGACGCACCCGACCAGCCCGAGGACCAGCGTGGTCCGCCGAGCCCGGCGCGGGCGCGACGGCGCGACGCTGTCGAGGCCGGCGTCGGCCGTGGCAGTGGGCGGGGGCATTGGACTTTGGGGATCCTCTTAGGTAAGGCTAACCTCTAGACACCTCAGAATAACCCGGCCGTCCGCGGGTCCGCATCCGAGGTCCCCCTGCTCAGTTTCCTGACTGGGGCGGTGGGGCGGGGCTCGCAAGGAAATGGAGAAACCACAGCATGACGACTGTGCTCGAGCGGCCGATCGTTTTCGACTCGCTCCTGGCCACCGTGGCGGCCGTTGACGACCTGAGCCCGCACCTGCGGCGCGTGACGTTCGTCGCACCGCGGATCGCGGAGGCGGTCACGGCCGGCCCGGACCAGCGCATCAAGGTCCTGCTGACTCCTCCCGACGGCAGCGCGATCAAGTTGCCGTCCGGACCCGAGTGGTACACCGAGTGGTGCACGCAGCCGGTCGACGAGCGTTTCATCATGCGTACGTACACCGTGCGGGCACTGCGGCCCGAGGTGGCCGAACTGGACGTCGAGTTCGTCCTGCACGGTGTGAACGGACCTGCGTCGGCCTGGGTCAGTGAGGCGAAGCTGGGCGACCAGGTGGGCCTGTTGCTCCCGTTCGCGGTCGACAAGACCAGCACCAAGGGCCTGCTGCACTCCGGCGTCGACTACGTCCCGCCGGCGACCAGCGTGCGCCGGGTCCTGGTCGCGGACGAGACCGCGCTGCCGGCGGTGGCGGGCATCCTCGAGGAGCTCCCGGCCGGAGTCCAGGCGACGGTGTTCATCGCCGTACCGGATGCTGCGGACATCCGCCCGCTGGCCGGCTCCGCCGACGTCACCTGGGTGACCGACGGCTCGCTGGTGGACGCGGTGAAGTCAGCGGCGTTGCCGTTCGACGTCGACTACGCATGGGTCGCCGGCGAGTCCTCGATGATCAAAGAGGTACGCAGGCATCTCGTGAACGCGATCGGGATGCCGAAGAGCGCCATCTCGTTCCAGGGCTACTGGAAGCGCGGCGAAGCGCACTGCTGAGGGATCCGGGAGAGCTGGAGGGCAGAGTTTCCAGCCCTCCCGGAAGACTTACTAGGACGGGTTCTCGGCGTGGGTCAGCGTCTCCCATGCCACGAACAGGTTGTTGGAGCCGGCCGGACGGCGGGACTCGGTCAGCGCCTGGGTGTTCGTCATCGCGATGCCGAGGCGGGTGTGCAGGGCGTTGTAGCCGACCTCGGTGATCGGACCCAGGCCGCGGTTGAGCGACCCCTTGCACAGCCACGAAGGCACCGGCTCCAGATTGCGCTCCCACTTGGACTGGAAGCCCAGCGCCTGGCGCAGCCGCTCACCGAACTCCGGGTACATGTCGATGCCCTGGATCCGCGCTGTCTCCAGCACGTGTGAGATCGACGAGATGCCGTAGCCGGTGTGGGTGAAGTCGCGGCAGGTCTCCTGAGTCAAGCCTGTCACGAACGTTCCCTGGCCCTGCCAATAGCTGACGATCTTGTCGCGGGTATTGAGGTTCTGGCTCGGGACCGTCTTCGGCAAGGCGCCGTCGGACTCCAGATAGACGTACGCCGGGACGCGCAGCCGGTACAGCGCGATCGCCTTGTCGTAGATCGCCTTGTCCTCGAGGAACACCCCGATGCCCTGCAGGGCCTCGGTCATGCTCAGCTCCCAGTTCCCGTTGGAGTTCGAGCCGTTGATGATCTCGGGGACGTAGACGTTGCGGAGCATGGTGGCGAAGCGGCCGGCGTTCGGCCAGTTGCCGTACACGTGCTTGATGATCTCCGCGGCCTTCGGCCACGACGACGCCGACCAGGCGGTCTGCAGCGGTGCGTTGCTGTTGGTGTGGTCCTGGACGGTCGCGGACCACGCGTCCATCAGCTGGATGGATTTCTGGGCGTAGCGGTCGTCACGGGTGATGTACCAGAGCAACGCGTCGGTGTACGCCGCGATGGCGTCCTCACGCTCGTCGGTGCAGCCGTAGTTCGGGTTCGAGTACGGGCCGCACTCCACGACCGCGCGTGGTTTCGGCGTCCGGGACAGCGACGCGTACGCGCTGTTCTTGGCCTGGTTGAAGGCGTTGGTCCACGGCTGCGCGCCGGCCTGCACCTTGGCGCGGACGAAGTCGAGCTGGGCCTGACTCGACCCGACGCCGGGGTGCGTGAACGTCGCGGGCGCGTCGACGGCCTGTGAGGAGGCGACGGCTGGACTGCTGAGAGTGCCGGCAACCAGCGCGGCACAAGCCGTGGCCAGGACGAAGGGCATCTTTCGCATGGCGGTGTCCTGTCTTGGGGGGCGGTAGGACAGCGGTTTCCACGGCAGTTTCACGACGTCCCGCAACCGCGGTCAAGACCCCGCCGGTACCGGAACTTCCGTGGAACACGACGCTGCTCTGTCCCATCTCCCATGGAACAAAGGGCGCTCTCGTCCCACTAATGACCGAGCTGGCTGGTGATCCGGTCGACGATCACGCTCGTCGCGTACCGCGTCGTGCCCGGCGGCTCGACGTCCGACCAGCCGCCGGTGTACTTCCGGGCGATCGCCTGCTCCAGCGCCAGCTCCGGATCCGGCACCAGGTCGTCGATCCGGCCGCGCAGCTCGACGTAGTACGTCGGCCGCGCCGGATCGACGACCACCACCGAGATCCGCGGGTTGCGCCGCAGGTTCCGCAGCTTCTGCCGCCCGTCCACCAGGCTGATCCGGACCCGCTCGCCGTCCCAGAGGAACCACAACGGCGTCACCTGCGGCTCGCCGGATTTCCCGATCGTGCCCACCATCGCGACCGCCGTCGACGACAGCAGGTCGTGGAACACCGCCGGGATCTCGGCCGGATCAGCCACTCGGCCGCTCACCGGAACGCGAGTTCCGCGGCGTGCAGGCCGGCGGCTTCCATCAGGGCGGCGGCCGTGGCCGCGCCGATGCCGTTCAGCGGCTGGGCGCGGACGACCGCCCGCGCGGCGGCGCCGTCGAAGATCATCGTCAGCTGGACCGCCAGCGTCGACGGGTCCTCCGCACCGGCCTTCACCAGCTCGCGGTGGAAGAAGTCGGTGAGCTGCTGCTTGAAGTGCCGCGCGACCACCGACCCCGGATGCTCGGGATTCTTCAGCTCCACCGCCGTACTCACGTACGGGCAGCCGAGGTAATTGCCCCCAGCAACCATGGCGTCCTGCCGCTCGAACACGGCGAGGATCCGCTCCCGCGGCGACCGGTCGTCCTCCGGCCCCGGCTGCAGCAGCGTCTGGTACGCCGGGCCGCGGCTGGCCAGGCTCTCCGCGATCAGCTCGTCCTTCGAGCGGAACAACTGGTACATCGACTTCTTCGACACCCCGGCCGCCTTGCACAGCGCATCCACGCCGATGTTGACGCCGTCGCGGTAGAAGAGTTCCCCCGCGGCGTCGAGCAGCCGCTCACGGGGTGTCGCCGAAGTACTCATGCCTTGAAGCGTACCGGCTCGATTTGAAATCGGAAACCGATCGGTTTACGGTGACTGAAACAGATCGGTTTCCAGCTCTCAGGGAGTTCTCATGACCACACTCGAAGGCGCCGTCGTCCTCGTCACCGGCGGGCAGCGCGGCATCGGCAAGGCGATCGTCGACGACCTGCTCACCCGCGGCGCGGCCAAGATCTACGCGACCGCCCGCGATCCGCGCCCGAGCACCGACCCGCGGGTCGTCCCGCTGCCGCTCGAGGTCACCGACCAGGCCTCGATCGACGCGCTCGCCGCGGCCGCACCGGACGTCACGGTGCTGATCAACAACGCCGGCGCGAGCTCGCCGAACAGCTACCTCGACGCCTCGATCGAGGACGTCCGCGCGGTCTTCGACGCGAACTTCTTCGGCCCGCTGCAGCTCACCCGCGCGTTCGTCCCGATCATCGAGCGCAACGGCGGCGGCCACATCCTGAACGCGCACTCGGCCCTGTCGTGGGTCGCCCGGCACGGCGCGTACTCCGCGACCAAGGCCGCGTTCTGGCTGCAGACCAACGCGATCCGCCTCGAACTGCTGGACCGCAACATCGGCGTCACGGGCCTGCACATGGGCTACGTCGACACCGACATGGTGACCGCCGTGACCGCGCCGAAGTCACGCCCCGAGGACATCGCCAAGCACGCGCTCGACGGCATCGAGTCGGGTGCGTACGAGGTGCTCGCCGACGACACCGCCCGCGGCGCCAAGGCCGCCACGGCGCTGGACCTGACTGCCGTGTATCCCGAACTAGCCCGCTGACACGAAGATGTCGCGATCGCGGGTGTACTCCATCGCACCCGCGATCCCGTCGGCGGTCTCGGCGCCGAGTTCGCGCTCGACGACGTGCAGGGCCAGGTCGATCCCCGCGGTGATGCCGCCCGCGGTGACCAGCGTGCCGTCGTCGACGACCCGGTTGGTCTTGAGGTCGGCGCCGAAGGCTTCGAGTTCGGCCCACGCACCGCGGTTCGTCGTGGCCACCCGGCCCTTCACCAGGCCTGCCTCGGCGAGCAGCATCGAGCCGGTGCACACCGAACCGATCCACTGCAGGGAGGGCGCGAGCTCGGCGATCCGCCGCGGCATCACGCCGCGACGCGCTTCGGCCCAGGATCCCTTCTCCGCGCGGTTCATCCACCCACCACCCGGAACGAACAGCGCATCCGGCCGGCCGAGCCCCTCAGGCGCCTTGAACTGCAGCCCGTGCAGCCCGGTCACCTCGGTCGGGCCGTCCAGTCCCACCAGCGCCAGGTCGAACCCCGGCCGCCGCGAGGCGTGGCTCCACACCTCGAACGGTCCCATCACGTCCATCTCGTCGACACCGTCGAACACCAGAATCTCGATCCGCATAACCCAACCCAACTGTCCCGCGCGGACGCGAGCCAGTGGCCACGAAGCCGGTGTTCGCAAGATTCCGGCCAACCTCTCGGCGCACGGTTCGCACCGCTGAGCGCTTGCCGCTCGCACTCGGGGTGATCGAGCAGCTACATCTGGTGGGGACACCCCCGCCGCCCCGGAGGTCCACCCATGAGACGTGCTGCCGCTGTCGCCCTCCTCCCGCTGTTCGCCGGCCTCACCGTCACCGGCGCTCCGACGCAGGCCGCAGCAGCCACCGGCTGCGACGCTGCGTCCGCCGGTTTCACGCCGGTGCTGCAGCTCGATCTGCCCGAACGCGCGAACTACCTGAACACCACACCGCCGTACAGCCTCGATCGGACCGCGGAGATCGGCACCGGCTTCGACCGCGTCGGGTACTGCCTGGAGCTGAACGGGCCGGACGGTCCGCAGTGGGTGTGGACCGCGATGGAGCCGTTCAGCGCCGACGCCCGGCGGATCGGCCTGCCGACCCGGCCGGGCGAGATCGTCCGCCAACGCGTCGGCGATCTCGACGTACAGTCCAACGTGCCGGGCGTGACCCAGGGCACCGGCCAGTCCGGCTACCTGGAGATGTGGCCGAACCAGTACGCGAAGACGGCCAGTGCCCAGGTGGCCAACGGGTCGGCGACGACGTACGACGCCGACGACAGCCCGACCACACCGCTCGGCTACGGCTCGTTCCAGGTGTCGCAGGTCGGCGCGACGCGACCGTCGAGCGTGCCCGCGAAGCCGGTGTTCGCGATCAACACCTTCACCCAGTCGGACACCAGCCTGCTCTCGCTCGGCATCGGCGCGCGGCCCACAGCCGACCCCGACTGGACGTTCGCCGGCAACGCCGCGCAGTACACCCAGCGCCGGCTGACGGCGTACGTCCGCAAGTCGCTCGTCAGCCTCACGCAGGCTCCTCAGGACCGCCAGTTGGTTCCGCGTGACGTCAACGGTCGCGCGACTGTGCCGGTCGCCGGGCGGATGACGGACCCTCGGGTCAAGAGCGTGCAGCTGACGGTGACCGGCAACGGTGAGACCGAGGTCTACACGTCCGCGTCCCGGGACTTCCGCTTCACCCCGCGGATCAAGGCCGGGCTGCGCGAGTACACGTTCGAGCTGAAGGCACTCGGCCGGGTCGTCGCGCGGCGGGAAGGCATCGTGGCGGGTGACGTGTACGTCGTCCACGGGCAGTCCAACGCCGAGTCGTCGATGTACAACGGCGCTGCGAGCGGTGAGGAATCGCCGTACCTGCGGAGTTTCGGGAGTCCCGTCTCCGACCCGTCGATCTCCGCCGCGGACCGGGTCTGGAACTACGCGACCGGCGACGTGTCCCGGCAGTCCGGCTCCGTCGGGCAGTGGGCGATCCGGATGGGCAGGCAGCTCGTCGACAAGTACAAGGTCCCGGTCGCGCTGATCAACGGCGCGCACGGTGGGCAGCCGATCAGCTTCTTCCAGCGCAACGACGCGAACCCGGACGACATCACCACCAACTACGGCCGGCTCCGGCAGCGTCTCGTGGCAGCGGGCGTCATCGGCCACAT
The DNA here is from genome assembly GCF_040610805.1 of Kribbella sp. NPDC003557. Taxonomy (NCBI): domain Bacteria; kingdom Bacillati; phylum Actinomycetota; class Actinomycetes; order Propionibacteriales; family Kribbellaceae; genus Kribbella; species Kribbella sp. NPDC003557. Next base: position 101,366 of record NZ_JBEXMY010000011.1, on the reverse strand, counting down.
CCGCGGCGTGCTCTGGTACCAGGGCGAGTCCGACAACGACAACGCGGCCGTGCACGTCAGCGGCTTCACCGCGCTCCTCCAGGACTGGCGCACCGACTTCGGCACGACGCCGAAGTACTACGTCTACCAAGTGCGCACGTCGCCGTGCGGGAACTCGACCAGCACCAACCTGCGTGAGGCACAGCGCGAGATGGGAGACACGCTCGGCGTCACCGTGCTGTCGACCACGGGCCTGTCCGGTCACGACGGCTGCCACTACGCGTACGCCGGCGGGTACCGCGACATGGGCGACCACACGTACGCCGTGGTCGCCCGCGACCTGTACGGCGGGCCGTCCGCCGGCGTGGCTCCGCCGAACCCGCGCACTGTCACGGCCAGCGGCTCACAGCTGATCGTCCAGCTCCGGTCCACCGATCCGCTCACTGTGGAGGACGGCGTCGCTGCTGACTTCCGGGTGGATGGTGCGGCCGTCACGGTGACGTCGGTCGCTTACCAGCCGGGTCAGCTGGTGCTCCAGCTGTCGGGTCCGCCAACCGGAGCGACCAGCCTCACCTACCAGGCCCATCTGCGCGCCGGGCCGTGGATCACGAACGCCACCGGTACGGGTCTGCTGACCTTCACGCTGCCGATCACCTGATTGGTCTGATGCCGACGTACCGTAGATGGCATGTCAGTCACAGGGGGACCGCCTTCCACTCGCGAGGAGGAGGTGGAAGAGCGGGTCGGGCCGTACCGGTTGATCCGGCGGCTCGGGCAGGGTGGCATGGGCGTCGTGTACCTGGCCGAGGGCCCCGAGCGCCAAGAGGTCGCGCTGAAGGTCCTGCGGCCGCATGTGGCACACGACCCGATCGCCCGCGCACGGTTGCAGCGCGAGGCGACCACGCTGCAGAAGGTGAGCCACCCCGGTGTGGCGGGCATCCTCGACCACGACCTGGAGGGCGAGCAGCCCTACTTGGTGACCCGCTTCGTCCCCGGCCGTCCGTTGGACGAGCAGGTGGACGAGCGCGGGCCGCTGACCCCGCGCAAGTGGCTGCCGCTGGCCGGGTGCCTGGCCGAGTCGCTGCAGGCGATCCACGCGGTCGGGGTGATCCACCGCGACCTCAAGCCCGGCAACGTGATGATGTGCAACGGCAAGCCGGTGATGATCGACTTCGGCATCGCCCAGGCCGCCGACGACCTGCGACTGACCCAGACCGGTCTGGTGATCGGTACGCCGGGCTACCTGGCGCCCGAGCTCATCGAGGGCGAGATGGTGTCGGAGTCGGCGGACTGGTGGGGCTGGGCGGCCACAGTCGCCTTCGCCGCGACCGGACGCCGCCCGTTCGGCAAGGGACCGTTCGAGGCCGTGCTGGCGCGGGTGCATTCCGGTCAGGCCGACCTGGACGGGCTGGACCCACGGCTGAAGCCGTTGCTCGCCGCGGCGCTGTCACCGAGCAAGACCGACCGGCCGACGCAGCAGGAGATCATGACCGGCCTGAGCCGGTACGCCGAGGGACGCGACGCGCTCCCGCCGCGTGAGGCTCCGACCATGGCCGCCGCACCGCCGACCCGGCTGGTCACCAAGCTGATGCCGACGGAGGTGCCTGCGGCCCCTGAGCCGACAGGGCCGACGCCGACCGAGGTGGCGCAACTGGTTCCGCCGGTGATTCCGCCGTTGTCCGCGTTCACTCCGATCCGGGACAAGATCCGGGACGCTGCCGCGAAGACGCCTGTCGCGGAGGCGCCGCCTGTGCAGCCTTACAGTCCGGCCCAGTACGTGCCCGCGCCGTACCAGGGTGGTCCGCCGGCGCCGTATCAGCAGCCTTCTCATCCGGTGCCTGTGCAGCCGGACCAGCCGGTCAAGCCCGTCAAGGCTCCGCCGACCGGTCGACGTACGGCGGTCATCGTCGGCTTCATGCTCGCGCTGACCGGGCTGGTGGCCCTGACGCCAGGACTCGGCACAGTCGTAGCCATCCTGCTGCTGGTGCTCGCCCGGACGGTCGATCGCTCGAGCACCGCGCTGATGCGCCGCCGGCAGGTGCGAGGCCGGTCTGGCAGGTCGGACGGCGTTGTCGCCGCCGCTGCCAGCCCGCTGCAGCTCGCAACGGCGGCCCTGATCACGCTGCCCTGCCTGATCCTCCCGCTGCTCACGGCGGCAGTGGTCGGCGGCATCGTCACCGGCGTCGCCGCCTCGACGTACGGGCTCGACTGGCAGCCGCTGTCCGCCTTCGGGTTCGGGAGCGCGGCCCTGACCGCACTGTTCTGCTGCTGGTGGGGGCCTGGCGGCAGCTCGTTGCGCCGCGGGGCTCACATCACGGCACGCAACATCTTCCGGCCGCACTGGCTGTCCGCGCTTGTCGCCGTCGTGCTGCTGGCCATCGGCGGCCTCACGTTCTACCAGGCGACGCAGGGCGCCGGCGCGGACTGGGCGCGCTCGCCGATCCAGACGCCGAACATCGAGCGTCCGACCTTCGGGGACCTGCGGAACGCCCCGTTCATCCGGGACCTCCCCATCATCGGCAACTGACGACGGGGAGGCCCTGGGCTCGTCTCAGAGCTGGACGATCTGGCTGCGCTCGGGACCGACGCCGATGGCGGAGATGCGCGCACCGCTGAGGGACTCGACGGCGCGGACGTAGGTCTGCGCCTCCTTCGGCAGCTCGTCGAACGTGCGGCACCCCGAGATGTCGTCCGACCAGCCGTCGAACTCCTCGTAGATCGGCGTCGCGTGGTGGAAGTCGGTCTGGGTCATCGGCATCTCGTCGTGCCGGACGCCGTTCACGTCGTACGCCACGCAGACCGGGATCCGCTCGCGGCCGGTCAGGGTGTCGACCTTGGTGAGAACGAAGTCGGACACACCGTTGACGCGTGCGGCGTACCGGGAGATGACCGAGTCGTACCAGCCGCAGCGGCGCGGGCGGCCGGTGGTGACACCGAACTCGCCGCCCTGGGTCCGCAGCCACTCACCGTCTGCGTCCAGCAGCTCGGTCGGGAACGGGCCCTCGCCGACACGCGTGGTGTACGCCTTCACGACCGCGATCACACGGTCGATCCGGGTCGGCGGGATGCCGGTGCCGGTGCAGGCCCCGGCGGAGATCGCGTTCGAGGAGGTGACGAACGGGTACGTGCCGTGGTCGACGTCGAGCAGCGTGGCCTGACCGGCCTCCATCAGCACGGTCTTGCCGTCGTCGAGGGCGTTGTTCAGCAGCAGGCTGGTGTCGGCGACCATCGGCTTCAGCCGGTCGGCGTACCCGAGCAGCTCGTCGAGGACCTCGCGGATCTCGACCGCGCGCCGGTTGTACACCTTCACCAGCAGCTGGTTCTTCTGCTCCAGCGCGCCGGTGACCTTCTGCTCGAGGATCTTCTCGTCGTACAGGTCCTGGATCCGGATGCCGATCCGGTTCATCTTGTCGGCGTACGTCGGACCGATCCCGCGGCCCGTCGTCCCGATCCGGCGGCTGCCCAGGAAGCGCTCGGTGACCTTGTCGAGCGTCCGGTTGTACGGCGGGATCACGTGCGCGCTCGCGCTCACCACCAGCCGCGACGTGTCCAGCCCGCGCGCCTGCAGTGCCTCCAGCTCCTCGAACAGCACCGCGAGGTCGACCACGACCCCGTTGCCGATCACCGGCGTGACGCCCGGTGTCAGGATGCCGCTCGGCAGCAGGTGCAGCGCGTACTTCTCGGACCCGATCACCACCGTGTGGCCGGCGTTGTTGCCGCCGTTGAACTTCACCACGTAGTCGATGACCTCGCCCGTGTTACCGAGCAGATCGGTCGCTTTACCCTTGCCCTCATCGCCCCACTGGGCGCCGACGAGCACGATTGCGGGCATCTCAGCCCTCCTCTTTCACGCGCCGGCCTCACACCCCGTGGCGGCCCGCGCTGGAAACGGTGAAGCCCGGAGACGTTCACCGGACATTCATCCGGCGACGCATCCAGGCTCTTGCGACCAAAGCCTACCGGACACCGGAGCTCTCGTTTCGGGCCTGTCCACAACACCTAAGCGATCGTTTCAAGTCTCTGTTTCATCAGCTGACGGGTTGCCAATTTGCGTGATCGCGTGCACACTCTTAGTCAGCGGCCCGCCGAAACTGCCGCAGGGGACGGTTCCGGCGGGCCGCTTCCTCTTTTACTCCAGGCCCTCCGGGCTCGAGGCCAGCCACTCCTTCACCCGCCGGTCCGCCTCCTCGCGCGAGACGTCCTCGACCTTGGTGAGGATCGCCCACCGGTGCCCGAACGGGTCGATCACGGTGCCGAACCGGTCACCGGTCATGAAGGTCTGCACCGGCTCGACCGACCTGGCGCCGGCCTCGACCGCCTTCGCGTACGTCGCGTCCACGTCCGGCACGTAGTGCACCAGCGACGAGTGCACCCACTCGCCGTTCGGCGCCCGCAGCCCGATCTGCGGCATCTGGTCACTGATCTGCAGCATCGAGTTCCCGAACTTGAGCTCGGCCTGTCCGACCCGCCCGTCCGGCATGTCCTGCCGGCTGACCACCTCGGCCCCGAACACCTCACGGTAGAACTCGATCGCCTTCGGGCCGTCCGAGACAGCCAGGTACGGGGTCAGCGAGTGATAACCGTCGGGGATGGGGTTTACCGTGTTCGTCGTCATGACGCTCAGTCAATCCGCTGCCCGCCGCACGGTCTTGGAAGAAAGCGACAGCCCGCTGTGACCCAGCCATCCGACAGCGAGAAGGGCATCCTGCATCCTCGGGAGCAGGCCCGTCATCGCTCGCTGAGCCGGCTCGCGCCAGGGCCCGAGGCCGGGCGCTTCGTCGAGTGGTACTGGATCGTCGAGTGGGACCTGGACGAGCCGTACACGGCCGAGGTGCTGCCCTTCCCGAGCGTGAACGTCACGTTCGAGCAGCCGGGTGGTGCGTTCGTGAACGGCGTCTGCACCCGCAAGTTCGAGCGGGAGCTGCGCGGGCGGGGACGCGCCTTCGGGGTGAAGTTCTGGGCCGGCGGCTTCGGGGCGATCACCGGGCTCGACGTCGGTTCGTTCCGCGACGAGGTGCTGCCGCTCACCGCGGTGTTCCCGGACGGCGACCGGCTCGCGGACCTGATGTTCGAGGCCGAGTCCGACGTCCGGCGGCGCGCGGTGTTCGAGGCGTTCCTGCGTGATCACCTGGCGCCGCCCGACCCGTCGTACGAGCTGGTCCGGGAGATCGTCACGGCGATGGCCGCCGACCGCTCGCTGGCCCGCGTGGACGAGATCACCGAGCGCTTCGACGTACCGATCCGCACGCTGCAGCGGCTCTTCCGCCGGTATGTCGGCGTCGGTCCGAAGTGGGTGCTCCGGCGGTACCGGCTGCACGACGGCGCCGAGCTGCTGGCCCGGGGCGAAGCCGCCGAGCTCGCGGAACTGTCCGCATCGCTCGGCTACTTCGACCAGGCCCATTTCTCCAACGAGTTCAAACAGCAGATCGGGCTGACGCCGGCCGAGTACGCGGCGCGCGCCGCGGCCGAGCGGCAGATCACGTATCGCTGAACTTCACCGCCACCGCCATCATCGTTGCCGTCAGCGCCGCTCCCAGTGCGACGGCAAAGCCGTACTGCGCGCTGTGCCCGTCGACGATCCAGCCGGCGAAGGCGGAGCCCAGTGCGATCCCTGCCGCGCCGCCCGAGTTCAGCCAGGTGAAGGCCTGGGTCAGGACCGCTGAGTCGACGGACGACTCGGTCAGCACCGCCGACAAGGTCTGGAACGGTGCGATGGCCAACCCGGGAAGGGCCAACGCGACAGCTGCTGCCAGTGGGCTGTGCGCTGCGATCAGAGGCACGCAGCTCACGGTCAGCCAGACGAAGGCGATGACGAACTGCGTCTCAGGGGCGGTCCGCCAGCGGCGCGCGCCGTACACGAGTCCGGCGAACAGGCTCACCAGGCTGGTGATGCTGTAAAGCGGTCCGGCCAGGCCCGGCGTACCTCGCGAGACGGCGAACGCCGTGACGGAGACTTGCATGCTGCCGAAGAACAGGCCGACGCCGATGTTCGTACCGACAAGACCCACGAAGCGCTTGTGCAGCAGGCGTTTCGAGCTCTGGTGCTGCCCGGGTGAGCGCGGCGGCGGCGCGGTACCTCGTTGCACCGCCAGCAGGAATCCGCCGGCCAGCAAGAGGCTCGTCGCGAGGACCGAGCCGGCCACCGGACTGCTCGCCGAGCTCACGATGCCGACGAGTCCGGGGCCGACCATGAACGCGATGCCTACGCTCAGTGCTTCCAGTGCGAACGCGGCCGAGAGCAGTGGCGTGTCACGCAGCGCCTGGGACCACCGTGCCGCGGTCTGCGCGCCGATCTGCGGCAGCGAACCGCCTGCCAGGACACCGGTCGCGACAAGGGCGGCCAGCGGTGCACCTGTCACGGTCAGGCTGATGAGCAGGGCGACCGCGGCCGCGTGCGCGAGCAGGGTGACCGGCAACATGCGGGTCTGACCGAAACGGTCGATGAGCCGGGCGACCTGCGGCCCGGCAACCGCTTCGGCGACGGCGAAGCCGCCGGTGACGCTACCGGCCGCGGCGTACGAGCCGGTCGATCCGTGGACCAGCCAGACGATGCCGAGGCCGGTCATCGCGATCCCGATCCGCGCCGGGGCCGCTGCGAGATAGAACTTCCACGCGCCAGGGGTACGCAGTACCTCTGCGTAGGTGTTGGTGGGCGCGTCGATCCGTCCGGTGAGAGCCGGCACGGGTGACCTTCCGCTGCCCGATGGGGCGGGGACCCGACCGTGGGCGTCCAGCTGCTTCGGTCTGTCCGTCCGCCTAGAACCGTCCATGTTCGGCAAGAAGCGGGGACGCTCGCCGCCTGCCGGCACTGTCAACGGGCAGAAACCTCGAAAGCTTCAGGTTGACCGGAACAGTCTACCGTCCAGGAGCACCGGCACGCTGCGACTCCCGTCGACCTCGGCCGCGATCGCGACATCCTCCGGAAAGCCGTACTGCGTGAGCTCGCGGCCGCCGGCGCACTCGTGCAGGCACTTCGGCAGTTCACCCGCAACCGCCTCGTACGCCGCCACCGCCGCACGCGCCTCCGGCGAGAGGTCATCGCGCCCGAGCGCACTCAGAAACCCGCCGGCGCCCCACAGGTCCTCGACAGCAGGCCGCAGCGACCCATCGCGCCACCGCTCCCCCGCGGCTATCGCAACGATCCGGGGCTGTGGGCCCACGTCGCCACCGCCCGCGCTCCGCACCCGCTGGCTGACCCAGTCCGCCGCCGCTTGGGGGTTACGCAGGGACACCGCGATCACGGTCGCGCCCGTGTCGCTCAGCTGCCTCGAAATCGTCGACCCGTTGGGCGACGGCAGCACGAGCTTGGTGATTCCCGTGACTCGCCTGATCGAGACCGGCGACAGGCTGACCTCGTCCGGCCCGGCCGCGGACCGCCCGACCGCGAGCGCCGCGTCGTACCGCTCGGCGTACGCGACCGCCGTCTCGTCACGCCAGCGGTACGGGTACACGTCGATGCCGCGATCGGCCGCCACCGTCACCGCCGTCGTGAACGACAGCACGTCGACGACCGCGACGATGTCCCCGGCAACCACCTCGGCGCCGACCGGGCCCCAGTCGAACCCGACGCCGAATCCGTCCTGTGCGTAAGGGCTGGTCACCGGGCAGATCATTCCGCCGGACAACCAGCCCCACAAGCAGGTTTCAGCTCAGCACGTCGGCGGCGGTCGGCGACGAGTCCCGCAGGAACGTGGCGCAGCGCTCGGCCTCGTCCTTCTCGTCGATGAGCGCCGCGGCCTTCCCGAGCGCCGCCAGCGCGCGCAGGAACCCGCGGTTCGGCTCGTGCTCCCACGGGACCGGGCCGTGACCCTTCCAGCCGTTCCGCCGGAGCAGGTCCAGCGCACGGTGGTAGCCGGTCCGGGCGTACGCGTACCCCTCGACCGTGCGCCCGTCGGCCAGCGCTCCCTCGGCCAGCACGGCCCAGGCGAGCGAGGACGTCGGGTACTTCGCGGCCACGTCCGCGGCGGCGGCCCCGTCGGCGAGTTCCGCCGCGGCAGGGTCGACCGGTAGTAGTGTCTCGGGTGGACCGGACAGCAGATTGTTCAATTCCATAGGCACATCTTCGCCGATCACGCATCCGTACCGGCACGTGACCGTCTGGCGAAATCCGTTGACCGTTCACCCGACGGCCACGGATGCTTGAGACCCTGCGTCAACCGCCGTGGTTCCCAGCTACGGCCGGAAGGAGGCACCGGATGAGCGTCATCGTCCTGAACGCGTCGTACGAACCGCTGCACACCGTCTCGATCCAGCACGCCATCCGGATGCTGGTGCGTGAGGTCGCAGTGGTGGAAGAGGCGCACGGAGAGCGAACGATCGGCCCGTTCCCGGTCCCCCGGGTCCTCCGTCTGGTCCGGTATGTGGTGACCCACTGGCGCTACGCCGCCGGCCGGATGAAGTACAGCAAGCACGGAGTCCTGCGCCGGGACAAGTTCCGGTGCGCGTACTGCGGCCTCGAGAACGCCGACACCATGGACCACGTCCAACCCAGGTCCAGGGGCGGCCGCACCGAGTGGCTGAACGCGGTCGCCGCCCACGCCTCGTGCAACGAGCGCAAAGGCAACCGCACCCCGTCCGAGGCCGACATGCCCCTCCTCTGGCAACCCTGGGTACCAACCCGCGCGGAGCTCGTCATAGACACATGACGGGCCTTTTTTATGCCCTCTTCCAGGGGTAGGCGCCGGTTCTCCACAGATTGAAAATCGTGGGTCCGGGCGGGGGTGGATCGCGGCACGTTCTTGGGCATGAATCCTCAGCTTGCCGTGATGGCGTCGATCCGGGGTGGTGTGTTCACCCGGGCCGACGCTCGTGCCTGCGGTTACCCCGATGCCGACATCGACGCCCTGCTGGGATCCGGCTCGTGGCGCCGGATCCGGCGGGGCACCTATGCCGCCCGTCGTTCGCTCATGCTCGTCACCGACGAGGTCCTCTACCTGCGCCGGATCCACCATGTCCTGCGGGCGAGCGGGCCCAGCGTGTTCGCGAGCCATCAGTCGGCCGCGGCCCTGCACGCCTTGCCTGTCTGGGGGCTGGATCTGACGCGCGTTCACGTGACCGCGCCGGACGGTCGCTCCGGACGACTGCGTGGCGTCCACCGGCACATCCGCGACCCCGTGGGCCCCAGTCTCGAGTTGTGGAACAAGCTCCGGATGGTCTCGCCGGCCCGCGCGATCGCCGAGGTGGCCGCGACCGCACCACCGGAGCCGGCGGTGGTGCTCGCCGACGCCGCGATGTATGCCGGGCTCGTCAACCGGCGCACGTTGAGCCACGCGGTCACCCGGCTCGACCACGGCGGCAAACGTGCCCTGAAGGTGCTCGACCGGCTCACCGGATCGGCCTCGATCGCCGAGTCCCGCCTGCGCTTCATCCTCGCCGGCGCGGGGCTCCCGACGCCCAGCCCGGCACCGCCACCGGACACCGACCCACCCGACGGCGAGGTGTCCGCGGCCGAGGCGCTGTGGTTCCCCGACGAGCGCACCGTCGTCGAGTTCGAGCCGCGTTTCCCCTTCTGGTGCGAGGAATTCGAGCCGTCCCCCGAGGAACCGCTCCCCGAGCCGATCGCGCCCGATCCCGACGGACCACAGCCCGTCGAGCACTGCTGGATCTCCTGGACCGACCTCACCGACCCGCCGACCGTGGCCGACCGCATCCGCACCACGTTCACCCGAGCCGCCCGCCGCACCGGAATCCGCCACTTCGACCTCGCCCGGATGTGACCGAGGGGCCCATCGCCAACGGCGACGAGCCCCTCACAGACCCCCTACCGGAGGACCAGATGATGTCAGGCGTTCAACGACGTGCCCGTCGAGCGGAGGTCTTCGCAGGCCTCGCCGACGCGCTTCGCCATGCCCTCTTCGGCCGCCTTGCCCCACGCGCGCGGGTCGTAGGCCTTCTTGTTGCCGACCTCGCCGTCGACCTTCAGCACACCGTCGTAGTTCTTGAACATGTGCGCCGCCGCCGGCCGGGTGAACGCGTACTGCGTGTCGGTGTCGACGTTCATCTTGATGACGCCGTTGTCGACCGCGGCCCGGATCTCCTCCAGGGTCGAGCCGGAGCCACCGTGGAACACCAGGTCGAAGGGGCGCTCCTTGCCGACCTTGGCGCCGACCGCGTCCTGGATCTCCGCCAGGATCTCCGGCCGCAGCTTGACCGCGCCCGGCTTGTAGACGCCGTGCACGTTGCCGAAGGTCAGCGCGGTCAGGTAGCGGCCGTTCTCGCCGATGCCGAGCGCCTCGACCGTGGCCAGACCGTCCTCGATGGTGGTGTAGAGCTTGTCGTTGATCTCGTTCGCGACACCGTCCTCCTCGCCACCGACGACGCCGACCTCGATCTCCAGGACGATCTTCGCCGCGGCCGTCCTGGCCAGCAGGTCCTTGGCGATCTCGAGGTTCTCGGTCAGCGGCACCGCCGAGCCGTCCCACATGTGCGACTGGAACAGCGGGTTCTCACCGCGCGCGACGCGCTCGGCGGAGATCTCCAGCAGCGGCCGGACGAAGCCGTCGAGCTTGTCCTTCGGGCAGTGGTCGGTGTGCAGCGCGATGTTCACCGGGTAGCCCTTGGCGACCTCGTGCGCGTACGCCGCCAGCGCGACGGCGCCGGAGACCATGTTCTTGACGGTCGGACCGGACAGGTACTCCGCACCGCCGGTGGAGACCTGGATGATGCCGTCCGAGCCCGCCTCGGCGAAACCGCGGATCGCGGCGTTCAGCGTCTGCGAGGAGCTGACATTGATGGCCGGGTAGGCGAAGCGGTTCTGCTTGGCCTTGTCCAGCATCTCGGCGTAGACCTCAGGGGTAGCAATAGGCATGTCTCGCGGTACTCCTCACAACACAGTTCTTGTGGGTTCGGCTCCAGTATTGCCGCCGGGCACTTCGTCGGATCCGGCGGCCCACCTGCTGAACCGGCCCGGTGGCCGGGGAGCGATCGGCAGGGATGTAGACCAGTTCGTGAACAGGACCGATCCAGTTCGTCGCGTCCGGATGTCCTCCAGGGGCGGAGGACGCTCCGGAGCCGGTCAGGCGGACCCGGTGCGCGGGCCGCGGGGGGTGAGGGCCATGTGCAGCCGGTAGCGGTCGGCCCGGTAGGCCGACCAGGACAGTTCGACGACCTTGCGGCCGGCGAAGGTGGTGCGCTCGAGGACCAGCAGGGGTGCCCGCCGGGCCACACCGAGCACCCGGGCGACATGACCGTCGGCGTTGTCCGCCCGCACGGTCTGCTCACCGGAGGTGACGACGACGTCGTACTCGCTGGCGAAGACGTCGTAGAGAGTGCCGAGCTCACGGCCCAGCAGGCCGGGGAAGAGCGCGGACGGGTAGTAGCCGACCTCGTAGGCCATCGGCGACGCGTCGGCCGTGCGGAGCCGCTCGACCCGGATCACCTTGGTGCCCTTCGCGACCCGAAGGCCCTTCGCAGTCTCGTCGGAGGCCTCGATCTCGCTCGCCGACAGCACCACGGTCCCCGGCTCGAGCCCACGGGCCCGCATCTCCCGGGAGAACGAGGTCAGGTGCAGCTGGGAGTCGACCTGGGGACCGGTGACGAACGTTCCCTTGCCGTGCACCCGTTCGAGAGCGCCGGACTCGACCAGGTCACTGATCGCCTGCCGGACGGTCACCCTGGAGACGTTGAGTTTGTCCACCAGGGCCCGTTCGGAGGGGATCGGGTCCCCGGGATGCAGCTCGACGTCGATCAGCCGTTCCAGCACCGATCGGACCTGGGCCCGCTTCGTCGCCACCATGGAATCTCGATCCTCCAGACCTGGGCGGGCCTCGGGGGTGCCCCGGGGCGCCGCTCACTGCTATCGTGCGCAGCATACCTGTTAAGACCAGATAGGACCAGTGATCGCAGTGGTGTCTGTCCCCGCCCAGGAAACCCGGATGGCGGCCGAGATCGCCGAGCAGCCGGCCGCACTCGCGGCGACGTTCGAGCACGTTCTGCCGCTGCGGCACGACATCACCCGGCTGGCCGCCGGGCGCCGGAACGTGATCTTCGTGGCCCGCGGCTCGTCGGACAACGCCGGGGTCTACGGCCGCTACCTGACCGAGATCCACGCCGGCCGGCAGGCGTCGCTGGCGGCGCCGTCGGTGGCCACGCTGTACGGCGCGAACCTCGACCTCTCGAACTCGCTGGTCGTCGCGGTCAGCCAGTCCGGCGCGACCCAGGAGATCGTCGACACGGCCGAGTGGGCCAAGCGGAACGGCGCGGCGATCGTCGGCATCACGAACGACGGCAACAGCCCGCTGGCGTCGACGGCCGACGTCGCCCTGATCACCCAGGCGGGCCAGGAGCTCGCCGTCCCGGCCACCAAGACGTACACGACCCAGCTGGCCGCGATCACGGTCGCCGTGGACGCGCTGGCGCCGCGGCCCGGGACGCTCGACGCCGACATCGCACGGGTCCCCGACGCCGCGACCAAGATGCTGTCCGGATCGGTCGAGGCGGCCGCCGACCTGCTGGCGGGCGCCCACGACGTCCTCGCGAGCGGTCGCGGGCTGACCTTCGGTACGACGCTGGAGGTCGCGCTGAAGCTCGAGGAGACCTGTCTCCAGCCGGTCCGCGGACTCTCGTACGCCGACCTGAAGCACGGCCCGATCGCGGTCGTCGACGCCGACCTGGTGACGATCCTCGTCTCCGCCGGCGACGGCCCCGCCCTGCCGGGTATGACCGAGCTGGCCGGCATCGTCCGCGAGAAGGGCAGCAAGATCCTCGGCATCGGCGGCGACCCCACGTTCGCCTCCCGCTGCGACGTGAACCTCGCCGGCCCCGACCTCCCCGAAACACTCGCCCCGCTCGCCCTGGTCATCCCGGCCCAGCGCGCCATCGAACTCCTGGCCCGCAAACTCGGCCTCGACCCCGACGCCCCGCGCGGCCTCCGCAAGGTCACCCAGACCGACTGAACAAAGTGCTCACTCGGTGAGCACTTTGGGTGGAATCGTGGTGGTCGTCAACCGGGGATACCTGAGAGAGGACCACCACGATGTTGCGAGGACTTGCCACCGTCAGTTTCTACGCGAGCGACGTGAAGGCGGCGCGGCGTTGGTACGAGGAATTGCTGGGGATCGGGGCGTACTACGCGGTGCCGAGCGCGGAGGAGCCGGTGTACGTCGAGTTCCGGTTCGGGGATTTTCAGTGCGAGCTGGGGATCATCGATGCGAAGTACGCGCCGCACGCGGTCGGGCCGACGGCTGCGGGGGCGATCGTCAACTGGCATGTGGACGACCTGGAGGGCACGCTCGCGCGGCTGCTTGAGCTCGGGGCGACGCTCAACGAAGGAATCGTTGAGCGAGGCAACAACACGGGGTTCCGTACCGCGTCGGTGGTGGATCCGTTCGGCAACCTGATCGGCATCATGAACAACCCGCACTACCTGCAGATCCTCGAGGAGCTGAAGGGTTGAGGCTCAGAAGTCGATGCGCATGACGGCGCGGCGTCTGCCCGGGCGGCTCGCCTCGGCGTACCCGGCGTCGGCGAACGTGGCGAGCGTGCCGACGTACCCGCCGTCGACGAGGTCCGGGTAGCCTTCGACGGCGCGGGCGCCGCGGTCCCGGGCGAAGTCCGCGGCGGCGCGGGCGAGGGCGCGGCTGATTCCGCGGCGCCGGTAGCCGACGCGGGTGACGAAGCAGGTGACCGCCCAGACGGTCGGATCGGTCTTGTCCTCGGCACGGTCCTGCCACGGGACGCGGAAGTCGCGGAGCAATCTCGGGTGGTCGGCGCGGGGCGCGACCGCGCACCAGCCGACGGGTTCGCCGTGCAGGTAGGCGATCAGGCCGGTCGTGGCATCGGCTTTCGGGTTTCCGCAGGCGGTCTGGTCGCGGAGCCGGGCGGCGAGTTCCTCAGGACCCTCCGAGGCCCACGATTCCTTCGGCAGCATCCGGAACCGCTGACACCAGCAGCGCGCGGTGTCGCCTCGCTCACCGAAGACCGCCCGAAGATCCGCAGCGGTCGCCTGGTTGGCCGGGACGATCGTGAGCTGCCCCGGGCTGATCGGCTCCCGCGCCCCGGCCGACCGAGGAACGCGAGCCCGCTCGGGCAGGTCACGGTCGGCCGACCGAGGCAGGTGACCCCGCGTGGGCGCCGCGCCGCCGGACGCCAGCCCGGCCGACTCACCGTTAGCTGCCCGCGTGGGCGCCTCACGGTCGGACGCTGGCTCCCTGGCCTGCTTCGATTGGCGGGACCCGGGGTCGAACGTGAGCTGGACCTCAACCGTGTCGCCGGCGTCGAGACCCCGCGGTTTGCGTACGGCGTCTTTCAGCGGGAGCAGGTAGCTGCCGTCCTTCGGCCACAGGGACGTTTTCCACTCGGTGGTGCCGATCCGGGCACGGATGGGCAGCATGCCCCAGCCGTAGCTGGCTGACAGCGCGACGGCCCGCAGTGCCTCGCCGTCCTCCTCGGGCACGGGGACGAAGTAGTACGGCGCCGGTCCGCGCCATTCGATGACTTCGCCGGTGAACGACTGGTCCATGGCCCGATGCTAGGCGCGGTTCCGGACACATCACGTCCGGTTCCGGGTCAGAAATGGCCGCGATGTGTGAGGGCTGTGGTGATGTGCAGGGCCGCCTGCTGCAGGTGCGGCAGGAACTCCTCGCACAGCGACGTCGGCGTCGATCGTGACGCGTGCGCGGACACGTTGAGCGCGGCGATGACGCGGCCGCGGGAGTCGCGGATCGGGGCGGCGATGGAGCGCAGGCCGAGTTCGAGCTCCTGGTCCACCAGCGCGTACCCGTCGGCGCGCGCCTGGGTGACGGCGGCCCGGAGGTCCTCGGGAGCGGTCAGCGTGCGGTCGGTGAGCGGCTCGGCCCGCAACGTCTCCAGGTACGCCGTGAGGTCGTCGTCGGGCAGGCCTGCGAGCAGGACGCGGCCCATCGACGTCGGGTACGCCGGGAGCCGGGCACCGACGCCGAGCGCGACGGTCATGATCCGGCTGGTCGGTACGCGGGCCACATACACGATGTCCGGGAGGTCGAGTGTCGCGATCGAGCACGACTCGCGGGTCTTGGCGCTCAGCTCCTCCATGAACGGGCCGGCGAGTTCGCCGAGGTCGAGGGAGGACAGGTACGCCCAGCCGAGGGCGAGCACGCGCGGGGTGAGCGAGAAGCGGCGGTGGTCGCTGCGGACGTAGCCGAGCTCCTCCAGCGTGAGCAGGATCCGGCGGGCGGTCGCCGGAGTGATGCCGACAGCCCGGGCCACTTCACTGAGGGTCAGCGAAGGCGCTTCCGCTGAGAAGGCGCGGATCACCGCGAGACCTCGCTCCAGACCCTGCAGAAACGTGCCTGTAGACGCGTCACCCGGCATCGGCTAGCCTACTTTTCGTTGAAAGAAGAACTATTCGCTGAGCGAAATCCTAGCGGAGCTGCCGATGCCACGTCCAGCCGAGCCCGATGCGACGCCGTCCGGGGCTGGGTTCGTCCACACGTTCCTGCCCGGCCGGGTGGTGTTCGGGGCCGGCTCACTGAGCCGGGTCGCGGCTGAGGTCGAGGCGCTCGGCGTACGGCGTGCGCTCGTGGTGGCGACGAACTCGGCGCGCCAGACCGCCGACGCGGTGGAACACCAGTTGGGCAGCCGCTTCGCCGGACGCATCGACGGTGTGGCCCAACATGTCCCGACCGAGGTCGCCGAGGCCGCCCGCGCCAAGGCGCGCGAGGTCGGCGCAGACACGGTCGTCGCCATCGGCGGCGGCTCAGCCATCGGCCTCGCCAAGGCCATCGCGCTGACAGCTGAAGCCAGGATCGTGGCGGTGCCTACGACCTATGCCGGATCTGAGATGACGCCGGTGTGGGGTGAGACCGCCGGCCGGAGCAAGACGACGGGGACTGATGTGCGGGTGCTCCCTCGTGTAGTTGTCTACGACCCGGAGCTGACCAAAGACCTCCCGTTGAAGGTGACCGCGGCAAGCGTGGCCAACGCGATCGCGCACTGCGTGGAGGCGGTCTGGACGCCGAAGGCCGACCCGATCACCGAACTCTCCGCAGTTGAAGGGCTTCGGGCCTTGAGCGAAGGTCTGCGCGAGGTGCTGATCGAGCCGGCCAATACAGATGCTCGAGGCAAGCTTCTGTACGGCGCCTGCCTGGCCGGATCCGCGTTGGCGACGGCCGGCACCGGGCTGCACCACAAGCTCTGCCATTTACTGGGCGGCACCTACAACCTGCCACACGCGGAGACCCACGCGGCCGTCCTCCCACAGGTGACCCGCGTCAACGCTTCCTCAGTCCCACCAGCGAAAGCGCGACTGGAAGCCGCCCTGGGCACCACCGATCTGGCACAGGGATTGTTCGACCTGTTCCGGTCGGCGAAGGTGCCGACGAGTTTGCGGGAGCTGGGATTGACCGAGGCTCAGGTCGCGGAAGCGGCCGCGAAGTTCAAGCCGACGGACAACCCGGTCCCGGTGACTGAGGACCTGGTGCGGGACATCCTGACCAGCGCCTGGTCCGGTACGCGACCTTGATGAACGAGGAGATCGGATGGACCTGCAAGGCGACGACCTGACCGCGGCCGTGGTGGCCAGCTTCGACGGCAGTCCGAGCGACCGCTACAAGGAGGTGATGGGCGCCCTGGTGCGCCACCTGCACGCGTTCGCGCGCGAGGTCGACCTCACCGAGGACGAGTACTTCACCGCGATCGACTTCCTCACCCGGACCGGCCAGATCTCGACCGGCACGCGGCAGGAGTTCGTACTGCTGGCCGACGTACTCGGGCTGTCGATGCTGACCGTCGGCCTGGGGAACCGGAAGCCGGCCGAGGCCACGCAGTCCACCGTGTTCGGCCCGTTCTTCGTGGAGGGCTCCCCCGCGGCACAACTCGGTGACGACATCGCGAACGGTGCTCCCGGACAGCCGTGCCTGGTGAGCGGGCGTGTCCTGAACACGAAAGGCGAGCCGATCCCCGGGGCACTCGTCGAGACCTGGCAGGCCGACGAGGACGGCTTCTACGACGTGCAGAAGGAGCTCGACGGGCCGCAGAATCGCGCGCACCTGACAACCGATGCCGAGGGCAACTACAAGTTCTGGGCCGTGAAACCGGTCGCCTATCCGATCCCCGACGACGGGCCGGTCGGCGAACTGCTCCGCGCCGGCGGTCGTGGTCCGATGCGCCCCGCACACATCCACTTCATGGTCACGGCTCCCGGGTA
Organism: Kribbella sp. NPDC003557; assembly: GCF_040610805.1. NCBI lineage: Bacteria > Bacillati > Actinomycetota > Actinomycetes > Propionibacteriales > Kribbellaceae > Kribbella > Kribbella sp. NPDC003557. Next base: position 84,265 of record NZ_JBEXMY010000011.1, on the reverse strand, counting down.
CGCGCGTCTCATCACCCACGTCTTCGCGGCCGGCGACGAATACCTCGACACCGACGCCGTCTTCGGCGTCAAGCAGTCGCTCATCGCCGACTTCACCGAACACACCGACGAAGACAAGACCTACTACACCGTCAACTACGACCTCGTGCTCGCCACCACCGAGGAGACGCAGCAGTGATCACCACAGACGTCCTGATCGTCGGCAGCGGCCCCGCCGGCGGCGCCGCCTCGCTGTTCCTGTCGACGTACGGCATCGACAACATCGTCCTGACCCGGTACGGCTGGACCGCGAACACGCCGCGCGCGCACATCACCAACCAGCGCACGATCGAACTGATGCGCGACATGGGCATCGAGGACCAGGTCGTCGACAAGGGCACCGCGCACGACCTGATGGGTCAGACCGCGTCCTGCACCAGCCTCGCCGGTGAGGAGATCGGCCGGATCCGGACCTGGGGCACGCATCCCCGGCGCCTGGCCGACTACACGGAGGCGAGTCCGTGCCTGCCGATGGATCTCCCCCAGACGCTGTTCGAGCCGATCCTGGTCAGTACGGCGGCGAGTCGCGGCGCGCGGCTCCGGTTCAACACGGAGTACGAGAGCCTGGAGCAGGACGACGACGGCGTGACCGCCACGGTGCGGGACCGGCTGAGCGGGACGACGTACCAGATCCGCGCCAAGTACCTGATCGGCGCCGATGGCGGGCGGAGCAAGGTGGCCCAGGACATCGGGTTGCCGATGGCGGGCGCGATGGACATCGAAGGCTCGATGAACATCGTCTTCGAGGCGGACCTGAGCCGGTACGTCGCCCATCGCCCGAGCGTCCTGTACTGGGTCCTGCAGCCCGGCGCGCAGATCGGCGGCATCGGCGCCGGCCTGGTCCGCATGGTCCGCCCGTGGAACGAGTGGCTGATCGTCTGGGGCTACGACATCAACCAGCCCGCGCCGGTGGTCGACGAGGCGATGGCGACCGAGATCGTGCACAACCTGGTCGGCGACGACACCATCGACGTGAAGCTGAAGAGCACGTCGGTGTGGAGCGTCAACCACATGTACGCCGAGAAGACCTCCGCGGGCCGCGTGTTCTGTATGGGCGACGCGATCCACCGGCATCCGCCGAGCAACGGCCTCGGCTCGAACACCTCGATCCAGGACGCGTACAACCTGGCCTGGAAGCTCGCGCTGGTCCTCAAAGGCCAAGCAGGTCCACAACTTCTGGACAGCTACGACGCCGAGCGTGCGCCGATCGCGCGGCAGATCGTTGACCGCGCCAACAAGAGCCGTACCCAGTTCGGGCAGATCTTCCGCGCGCTGGGGATGACGCCGGACGCCCCGGCCGGCCGCACGATCGACTCCCGCAAGGACGACACCCCGGCAGCGGCCGAGCAGCGCGAAGAGCTGCGGAAGGCGATCGAGCTGAAGGACTACGAGTTCAACGCGCACGGCGTCGAGCTCGGGCAGCGCTACCGGTCCTCCGCGGTCCTCGACGACGGTACGCCGGAGCCACCGTACGAGCGGGACCACGAGCTGTACTACCACCCGACGACCTGGCCGGGCGCGCGGATCCCGCACTGCTGGCTGACGCGCGGATCGGACACCGTGAGCACGCTCGACGTGGTCGGCAAGGGCCGGTTCACCCTGCTCACAGGCATCGGCGGCGACGCGTGGGTGAAGGCGGCGCAGTCGGTGTCGGAGCAACTCGGCGTACCGATCGAGCCGCTCGTGATCGGTCCCGGCCGCGAGCTGGACGACCTGTACGGCGACTGGGCGCGGGTGCGCGAGATCCCGGACGAGGGCTGTCTGCTCGTCCGGCCCGACGCGCACATCGCCTACCGCGCGTTCGACCAGCCCGTCGACGCGAGCGAAACGCTGAAGGAAGTGGTCAGCCGGCTGCTAGGCCGCTGAGGTCGCGTCCGCGGAGAGGATCCGGTCCAGGATGGCCGAGATCTCCGCGGTCTCGGCGTCCAGCAGGGTGATCAGCGCGACCCGCGAGGTCTCCGAGCGCGCCTCCAGAGCGGCCGCGCTCAGCGCGCGCACGGTGCCCAACTCGTGTATCAGTTCGTCCCATAGAGCGTTCATCGGCAAACCCCCATGTTCCCCGTCACAAAGGCAGTGCGACGAGAAGGCCTCACTTCTGTCTTACCGAGAACAACGGGCGCAAGCGCAGCAAGGTTACGGAGCTGTCAACAATTCCCAGCTGTGGGCCGGGACCGGCGGCGTGCCGTCGAGCGGAAAATGCTGCTCCTGGTCGGACACGTTCAGCAGAAGCAGGACCCAGTCGTCGCCGTGCCGGCCGCGCAGGGCGATGGTCTCGTTGGTCAGGTGCTCGACGGTCGTCCGGGCGCGGGTGAGCCACGCGTTCCGCCGGCGTACGCCGATGAGTTCCTGGTGCAGCCGGTACGTCGGCAGGCCGTACGGCGCGAGCTCGTCCGGTGACGCCGGGAACGCCGGACGGATCGCGTCGTCGCCCCCGGCGCGGTCTTCCTTCAGGCCGCGGAAGGCCTGCTCGTCGCCGTAGTAGATGCTCGGAATGCCGCCCACGACGAACAGGATCGCCAGCGCGTGACCGAGATGGCGCTCATCGTCGAGCCGCGTCGCGAGCCGGGTCACGTCGTGGTTGCCGACGAACGTCTGCGGGACGAACGTGTCGAGCAGCGCGTTGTGCCGGCCGAGCGCGTACGACAGCTCGTAGAAGTTGCGATCGTTCAGCGAGCTCCAGATCGCCTTCCAGAGCTCGTACTGCGTGACGGAGTCGAGACCGCTCTGTTCGACGTACGCGGCGTAGTCGCCGTGGATCACCTCGCCGAAGTACCAGGTGTCGCGATCCCGCGGCAGCGCGTCGCGCCAGAACCCGGGCGGTACGGCGTACGCGGCGTCCAGCCGCCACGCGTCGACACCACGGTCGATCCAGAACCGCACGACGTCCCCGACGTACCGCGCGACCTCGGGGTTGCCGTGATCGAGGTCGACCAGGTGCTCGTGACCCTCGAACGTCCCGGGGCCGAACCACTCCGGATGAGTGAACGAGCGGGCGACATGGTTGAACACCCCGTCGAGCGCGACCCGCAGACCCCGGGCGTGGGCTTCACCGACGAGGTGGTCGAAGTCGGCCTCGTCGCCGAGGCGCGGATCGATGCGGAAGTGGTCGACGGTGTCGTAGCCATGGGTCTCCGAGGCGAAGACCGGGCCCAGGAGCAGGCCTGAGCAGCCGAGGTCGATCGCGTAGTCGAGCCAGTTCTCCAGCTGGGGCAGGCGGTGCACGACGCCGGGTACGGCGGCCGGCTCCGCGCCGGTGAAGCCGAGCGGATAGACCTGCCACCAGATCGCGTGGTCAGCCCACATGCTGATCGAAGGTGTGGCGGCGGATCCAGGCGTGCATCGCGATCGCGGCCGCGGCGCTGGCGTTGATCGAGCGGGTCGAGCCGAACTGGGCGATGGACAGGACGGCGGTGCAGATCTGGTGGGCCGCGTCCGTCAGCCCTGGACCCTCCTGACCGAAGAGCAGGATGCAGGCCTGGGGCAGGTGATAGGTCTCCAGGGGGACCGAGCCGGGCAGGTTGTCGATACCGATGACCGGGAGCTCACGCTCAGTCGCATAGGCGGCCAGGTCGGCCAGCGTCGGGTGGTGGCGGACGTGTTGGTAGCGGTCGGTGACCATCGCGCCGCGGCGGTTCCACTTCCGGTTGCCGACGATGTGCACCTCGGAGGCCAGGAAAGCGTTCGCGGTCCGGACGACCGAGCCGATGTTCAGGTCGTGCTGCCAGTTCTCGATCGCGACGTGGAACGGGTTCCGCTGCCGGTCCAGGTCCTCGACGATCGCCTCGAGCTTCCAGTACCGGTACCGGTCGACCACGTTGCGTCGGTCACCGCTCTCCAGCAGCTCCGGATCCAGGCGCGGGTCGTCGGGCCGGTCACCCTCCCAGGGGCCCACGCCGACCTCGTTCGGCCCCACCATGTCCGCTCCCCGCAGGTCGCTGCTCAGCTCATGCACAGGTCGGGACGCTACCCTGTCCGCGTGCTTGCTCTCGTCGCGATGCTGATGCCCAACTGGATGGACCCGGAGTACCTGCTGCACTGGCTGGGTGACTGGGCCCTCTGGGGCACGCTGCTGGTGGTGTTCATCGAGTGCGGGTTGCTGTTCCCGATCCTGCCCGGTGACTCGCTGCTGTTCGCGGTCGGGCTGTTCATCGCGCAGGGCAGCATCGACGTGCCGCTCTGGCTGGCCTGTGTGCTGCTGACCGTCGCCGCGTTCCTCGGCAACGTGTCCGGCTACTACATCGGCCGGGTGCTGGGGACGTCACTCTTCCGGAATCCGAACGCCCGGTTCCTGAAACCGAAGTACATCGAGCAAACGCATGAGTTCTTCGCGCGGTACGGCCCTCGCGCGCTGGTGATGGCCCGGTTCGTGCCGATCGTCCGGACGTTCATCACCGTGGTCGCCGGCGCCGGACGGATGGACGCGAAGAAGTTCTTCCTCTGGACCGGCATCGGCGCCGTGATCTGGGCCTGCGGCATCACGCTGCTCGGGCACGCGCTCGGCAACGTGAAGTTCATCCACGACCACCTGGAGTCGGCGCTGATCCTGCTGGTGCTGGTCTCGCTGATCCCGATGGTCGTCGAGTACCTCCTGGCCCGCCGCCGCAACCGCAACAGCCAGGCCGGCGACGCGCCGAGGCACGCCGCCCCCAAGCACCCGATCAGCAACGGTCAGTGACCGAAGGGGAAGTGCGGGTCTGACCAGACCCAGTCGGTGCTCAGGAGCGACAGCTCCGCGACGTCGACCGGTCCGGTCGGCAGTGGGCCGACCACCTGGCCGGAGCCGAGTGAACACGCCACCCGGATCCGGTCTGCCGCCTGGTACCAGACCAGCGCCCCCCGTGGCGCCGCCCCTTCACGGAGCAAGGCATGGTGGTCGAGCCAACGAACCGCATCGGCCGCGTCGTGCCAGCCGCTGTCGTGCGCGTAACCGAACGCCATCCGCTGGAACTTCAGCGGCCAGTCCAGCCACGCCGCCGATCCGACGCGCTCCAGTTGCCAGTTGAGCGCCGCCTCGGTGTCCCGCGGGTTCGCCACCCGCGGGACGTTCCGGCGATCCACGGCAACCTCCCCCCAGGCCATAGGTGTCCTCCCCCGATCCCCCGTCCTCGGCCTGCGTGCCGCGGCATGGTCACATCGTGCTGGAGGCGAATACAGCCGCCGTACATTCAGCCGGCCGCGGCAGCAGCCTCTGATCCGACCAGCAGCCGCCGGCACTCGGCCGCGGCGGCGTCGTTGCCCGCCTGCTGCCAGACGCGCGCGGCGCGTTCGAGAGTACGGCGGGCGTTGTCCAGGCTCCGGGTGGACAGGTAGAGCTCGCCGAGGTGCTGTGCCGCCTCGCCCTCGACGCTGCGGTCACCCAGGCGGTGACCGATGTCGATCGCGTCCAGCAGGGTCCTCCGGGCCGCGGCCACCTCGCCGCGCTCCATCAGCGCCCGCCCGAGCAGCGCCCGGGTGTACGCCGCGCAGTGGTCGTCGCCCATCCCGTCGAAGATCGCCAACGCCTTGCGCAGTTGCCGGACCGCCTCGTCGTGCCGCCCTTGATTGACCCTGAGCGCAGCGATCCGGCGGCGGACCTTGGCCTCCCGGTGCGCGTCGGCCCGCCGGACGGCGATCAGGAACGCCTGGGCCAGGTACCCGCGGGCGGTGACCAGGTCGCCACGGACCAGGTACACGTTCGCGGCCGCTGTCCGCGCCAGCGCCTCGGCGTTCGCGTTGCCGTCCTCGACGAACGCCTCGATCGCCTTCTCGTACTGCTTCAGGCCCTGCTCGCGCTGGCCGCGCTCCCGCAGCCAGGTGCCGAGGCCGACCGCGGCGACACCCTCGCCGAGCCGGTCGCCGACGTCCGCGAACGCCTGCGCGGCCGCGTCGAAGTGCCGGCGCGCGTTCTCCCAGTCGTCCTGGTAGAGGGCCAACTGGCCGAGGTTGCGGTGCATGATCGCCTCGCCGCGCCGGTCCCCGCACGCGATCGCGCTCCGCAGACCCTGCTGGTGCGAGCCGTTCCAGTCGTCGAACCCGGCCCGCAGGTCCAGGTACGGTCCCCACGCGGCCGCGATCCGCCAGGCGTGCTCGTGCAGCCCGTTCTGCGCCGCGGCGCGGATGGCCGGCACGAACGTACTGCGCTCGCTGTCGAACCACGCGATCGCGTCGGTCTCGGTGAACGGCGACGGATCCGGCGCGGTCAGCGGCCCGGTGTGCTCCAGGACCCCGAAGTACTCGAAGGACAGCGCGTTGTTGGCGCGACGGATCTTGTTCAGGATCGCGTCGACCACCGCCTCGACGTCCCGCACCGCCCGCGCCTTCTGCTCCTCGTCGCCGACGCCGAGCGCGTGCAGCCGGAGCAGGTCGTGGACGCGGTAGCGCGCCGTACCGCGGTGGTCGACCGAGCTGATCCGGACCAGGTTGACCTCGATCAGCCGGTCCAGGCTCCGCCGTACGGCGGCCGGTGACGCGACCGCCTCCAGCGCCCGCGCGGAGAAGACGCCCACCGCGAAGTGGCCGATCAACCGGTACAGCCGGGCTTCCTCGGGGCTCAACGCGTCGTAGCTCAGGTCCGCGCTCGACCGGACGGCGAGCTCGCCGATGCTCAACTCGTCGAGCCGCGAGGTCTCGTCCCGCAGCCGGCGGGCCAGCTCACGCGCGCTCAGATCCGGGCGCTGCGCCAGCCGGCTGCCGACGATCCGGATCGCCAGCGGCAGGTTCGCGCACGCGGACAGGATCTCCTCCGCCTCGGGCGAGGACGGGTCGATCCGGCCGGCTCCGGCGACCGAGGACAGCAGCAGCGCGGCCTCCCGGTCGTCGAACGTGTCCAGCGACGTGTTGTCCGCGCCGGCCAGATCCATCAGCCGGTTGCGACTCGTCACCACGACCGCCGACGCCCCGGTACCGGGCATCAGCGGGGTCACCTGACTGGCCGTGGCGACGTCGTCGAGGAGGATCAGCACCCGCCGGCTCGCCAGCTCGGACCGCAGCATCGCGGACCGCCGCTCCGGATCGGTCGGGATCGCGTAGTCGGGCAGGTTGAGGCTGAGCAGCAGATCCGTCAGTGCGGCGGCCGGATCGCGCGGATGCGTCGCGCCGTGCATGTCCAGATAGATCTGCCCGTCCGGGAAATGCTCGCGGACCAGATGGCCGAGCCGGACGGCCAGGGAGGTCTTACCGGTCCCCGGTGCGCCGGAGATGACAGCGATCGGCGGCCGGACCGGGTCGCGGCCGCAGACCAGGTCCCGCAGCTGCTCCAGCTGGTCCTGGCGGCCGCTGAAATCGGCCAGGTCGAGCGGGAGCTGGCTCGGCGGCCGCAGCGGGTCGGTCAGCTCTGGCGCGGCCATCGGACCAGGCTGGGCGGCCGGCTCCGGGCGGTCCGCCGTACGGTCGGCGGGGATGCCCGGATTGGGCCAGTTGGCCGAGCGGCCGTTCTCGGCGCGGGCGCCCGCGGCTTCCAGCTCCGGGCCGGGCTTGATGTCCAGCTCGTCGGCGAGCGTCTGCACCGCCTTCGCGTACGCCGCCCGCGCCTCACCCACCCGGCCTGCCGCGACCAGCGCGTCGACGAGCCGCCGCCACAGCTGCTCGTCGTACGGGTCCTCGGTGAGACGTGCGCTCAGCAGGACGGCGGCACCGCTGGCGTCGCCGTACTCGAGCCGCAGGTCCAGCAGGCTGTCGACGAGGCCACGGTGCTGCGCCTCGAGCCGGGAGATCGAGCCCTCCCACGCGGCGGGCATCGGCAGGTCCTCGAGCGGACGGCCCTGCCACAGCGAGTAGGCACGCGACAGGACCTGCATCGCCTGCCGGCCATCACCCGCGTCCCGCAGGTGGCCGCCCTCGGCGAGCAGGGACTCGAACAGGCTGGCATCGAGCTCGTCGACACCGACCTCGATGCTGTATCCCGCGGCCGACGTGTCGATCGGCGCGGGCAGACCAGCGTCCTGCAGCACGCCGCGGAGCGCGCGGACGTACGTCCGGATGTTCGCCGTGGCCGACCGCGGCGGGGTGTTCTCCCAGAGCGCGTCCGCGATCAGATCGGTCGAGACGAAGCGGTTGGGATGCAGCAGCAGCGTGGCCAGCAGTTGGCGCGGTTTGGCGGCCTTGAGCGGCTGGCCCTGGACGTGAACGAGCCGCAGAGGTCCGAGGATCCCGTACCTCAGACTGTCCACTCGCCCGGCCTCTCCACTCTTGAACCGCCCTATCGTGGCATCCGGCCCTGCCCGCCGGGAAGGCCGATGTACGCCGGATGTATCTCTGTCCGGCACTGTTGACACAGGTACCGGGGGGAGGGCAGGCCCGGACGTGGCGACTTGACCGCCGTCACACCGGGCCTGGCACTGGGAGAGAGTCCGGGGTCGGGGGTCCTGGACTACGGGGACCGGTGCCTACTGGCCACCGGTGAATGGCGGCTGACCGTCCTGTGGCGCGGGGGAACCCGCAGGCGGCCCGCCCACCGGTGGCTCTCCCTGGTACTGCCCCGGGTACTGGCCGGGCTGGCCCTGGTACGGCGGCTGGTACGGCGGCTGCTGGTAGCCGCCCGGGATCTGCTGCTGCGGGTAGTTGCCCTGGTCACCCGGCATCTGCGGGTGGATCTGCCCCGACGACGGCGCACCCGGCTGCATCTGCGGCGGCGCCTGCTCACCGGCGACCGAGCCGATGGTGCCGAACGACACCTGCGGCACCGCGCGGACCTGCTCGTCCTTGACCTCGAAGTAGCCGGCCTTCTCGAACTTGAAGCCGCTCGCGATCAGGTTCGACGGGAACGCCTCGATCCGGGTGTTGTAGTCGCCGACGTTCGCGTTGTAGAACCGGCGGCCGGCCGCGATCCGGTCCTCGGTGTCGGTCAGCTCGCGCTGCAGGCCGAGGAAGTTCTGGTTCGACTGCAGCTGCGGGTACGCCTCCACCGAGATCATCATCTGACGCAGCGCGCCGGACAGCTCACCCTCCGCCGCCGCCCGCTGCTCGGGAGTGGTGTTCTGCACGTTCACCGCCTGGGTGCGCAGCCGCGCGACCTCCTCGAACACGTGCCGCTCGTGGGCGGCGTACGCGCGGACGGTCTCGACCAGGTTCGGGATCAGGTCGTACCGGCGGTGCAGCTCGACGTCGATCTGCCGCCAGGACTCCTGGATCAGGTTCCGCTGTTTGACGAACCGGTTGTACGACGTGATCAGCATGATCGCCAGTACGACGACGACCACGAGGATCGCGATGATGACCCAGACCATTTCCCAGCTCCCGAGTTATTGGCAGTGCTGGAGCCGACTCTACGGGTACGTGGGTCCGCCGGGCGGCTGTGCGATCCGGGGGTCGACGCCGGCGTAGTCGCGCCAGACGTACGGCGGGACGTTCAGCACGACCTGCTCGAGCAGCGCGAGCCGGTTCAGCACCTCGTTCGGGTCGTGGGCGCCGTTGTCCCAGCCGACCAGCGAGTTTCCTTCGACCCGCCAGCCGATCTCGCCGCGGGCGAGCAGCATCTCCATCATCCGCGGCGTCACCACCGCGTGCCCGAACCGTTCGTCGTCGGCCTTCACCCGGAACGCCCGGTTGAACTGCTCGCTCTCGAACTGGATGTCGCGGAACCCGAGCGCGTTCGCCACCGCGCCGCCGAAGATCCCCTCGTGCGTCACCTCGAGGTGCGGCAGCGCGCCGGGCAGCTGCAGCACGACCACGCCGAAGTTGTGGGTGGTGGTCCGCCGCTGGCCTTTCCCGTTGGTGGTGTGGGTCTGGTAGCTGTAGTCGAAGGCAACCATCTGGTGACCGTTGTACGGCCCGGACAGCACGTTCTTGGCGCGCCGGTTGTCACCGGTGCGGAACGGCGTACCGGCCCATTGACCGGCCAGCGCGTGGTTGGCCGGGACGTACGACCAGCCGTGCTGGGCGGCGAACGCGGCGAACTGTTCGCGACGCTTCTTCGCCCGGTAGTAGCTGAAGTAGAAGAGACCGACGCCGATGACGATCGCCAGCAGGACGGTGAGGAGGGTGCTGCTCTGCATCAGCTGAGCCCCAGGTCCTCGAGGCCGAACACCGACCGGTACTCCAGGCCCTCCGCCTCGACTCGCTCCTGCGCGCCGGTCGACCGGTCCACGATCACCGCGACCGCGACCACCTCGGCGCCGGCTTCACGCAACGCCTCGACCGCGGTCAGCACCGATCCGCCGGTCGTCGACGTGTCCTCGACCGCCAGCACCCGGCGGCCCTTCACGTCCGGCCCCTCGATCCGCCGCTGCAGACCGTGCGTCTTCTCGGCCTTGCGGACGACGAACGCGTCGAGCGTCCGGCCCTGCTGCGCGGCCGCGTGCAGCATCGACATCGCGACCGGGTCCGCGCCGAGCGTCAGCCCGCCGACGGCGTCGTACTCGAGGTCCTTGGTCAGCTCGAGCATCGCCGGGCCGATCAGCGGCGCCGCGGCCGCGTCGAGGGTGATCCGGCGCAGGTCGACGTAGTAGTCGGCTTCCTTGCCCGAAGCCAGCGTCACCCGGCCGTGCACGATCGCCTTGTTCTTGACCTGCTCCAGCAGTCCGTCCCGGTCGTAGCTCATGAGCCTTGAGCTTAGATCACCAGCGGGGCGCACCTATTTCTTGCTCACGCGCACCAGTTGCCCGAAGGCGACCGACCGGTCCGGGGAGTGGAACAGGTCCTGGCAGGTGGTCAGGGTGATGATCGACTTGGCCGGGGCGTCCCGCTTGCCCGGGACCGGGTCGAGGACCCAGGTGTCGGTCGGCGGGACGGTCAGGTCGCGGGGTGAGGCGTCGAGCTCGTAGGTGTAGACGGCGTCCGCGGTCTCGACCACGACCTGGTCGCCCTTCTCCAGCTCGAGCAGCTTGCGGAACGGCGAGCCGTGCGTGACGCGGTGCCCGGCGATCGCGAAGTTCCCGGGCTGACCCGGCAGCTGCGTGTGCGGGTAGTGCCCGATCCCGCGGGCCAGGTCGTCGGCGTCGACGCCCTCCACGACCGGCTTCTCCCAGTCCGCGCCGAACTTCGGGATCCGCAGCAACACGAACGCCTTCCCGGCCGGCGGCGTCACCGGCGCCGGGGACGGCTTCGTCCAGTCCTCCCGGAGCGCGCCTTCCGCCTCGCCCATCTTCTGGTTCGAGACGACGCCGGTCCCGAAGTACTGCCAGCCGACCCATCCGAGCAGACCGGCCCCGACCACGAGGAACACGATCCCGAGTCCTCTGACTACGCCCCGCATACGGTCCAGTATGCAGGGGAGCTGAAAAGGCTGTGCACGACGTGTCGATGGACGCCGATGGTTGCCGCGGACGACGATGTGGGCATGAAGGCGCTCGTGAAGGCCGAGGCGAAGCCGGGCCTGTGGTTGCAGGACGTACCGGAGCCGAAGATCGAGGCCGACGAGGTCCTGATCAAGGTGCTGCGGACCGGGTTGTGCGGCACCGACCTGCACATCCAGAGCTGGGACCACTGGGCCCAGAAGAACGTGCCGGTGCCGATGGTCACCGGGCACGAGTTCTGCGGCGAGGTGGTCGAGATCGGCGTCGGCGTCCGGGACGTCGCGGTCGGCGACCTGGTCAGCGGCGAGGGACACCTGGTCTGCGGCCGCTGCCGCAACTGCCGCGCCGGGCGCCGGCACCTGTGCATCAAGACCCGCGGCCTCGGCGTCCACGTGCCGGGCGCGTTCGCGGAGTACGTCGCGCTGCCGGCCACGAACGCATGGGTGCACAAGGACGACAACGGCACCGTCGACCTGGACGTCGCCGCGATCTTCGACCCGTTCGGCAACGCCGTCCACACGGCGCTCTCGTTCCCGCTCGTCGGCGAGGACGTGCTGATCACCGGCGCCGGCCCGATCGGGGTGATGGCCGCGGCGGTCGCACTGCACGCCGGTGCGCGCAACGTCGTGATCACGGACCTGTCGGAGTACCGGCTCGACCTGGCCCGGAAGATCGGCGTGACCCACGCGGTGAACGTCGGCGAGGAGTCGATCGCGCAGGCGCAGCAGAGTCTCGGGATGCGCGAGGGGTTCGACGTCGGGATGGAGATGTCCGGGCAGCCGGCCGCGCTGCGGGACATGATCGCGAACATGAACCACGGCGGGAAGATCGCGATGCTCGGCCTGCCGTCGGACGAGATCGCGATCGACTGGGGCACGGTGGTGCTCAACATGCTGACCATCAAGGGCATCTACGGCCGGGAGATGTTCGAGACCTGGTACTCGATGTCGGTGATGCTGGAGCGCGGACTCGACCTGACGCCGGTGATCACCCACCGGTTCGGGTACGGCGACTTCGAGCGCGCCTTCGAGGTGGCGCGGCAGGGGCAGTGCGGCAAGGTGATCATGGACTGGACGGCTGAGACGCTGGAGGAGAAGCACTGATGTTCGGGCGGATGCGGGACGACCTGACGGCGACCATCGGCGAGATCCGGGACGCCGGGCTGTACAAGTCCGAGCGGGTGATCACCTCACCCCAGCAGGCCTTGATCTCTGTTGCTACCGGCAACGAGGTGCTGAACTTCTGCGCCAACAACTACCTGGGCCTGTCCGACCACCCGGAGGTGGTCGCCGCCGCCAAGGACGCCCTCGACCGGTGGGGCTTCGGCCTGTCCTCGGTGCGCTTCATCTGCGGCACGCAGCAGATCCACAAGGACCTGGAAGGTGCCCTGAGCACCTTCCTCGGCACTGAGGACACCATCCTCTACAGCTCCTGCTTCGACGCCAACGGCGGCCTGTTCGAGACCCTGCTCGGCGCCGAGGACGCGATCATCTCCGATGAGCTGAACCACGCCAGCATCATCGACGGCATCCGGCTGTCGAAGGCCCGCCGGTTCCGGTACAAGAACCGCGACATGGCCGACCTCGAGGCGCAGCTGAAGGACGCCGCCGACGCGCGGTACCGGCTGATCGCGACCGACGGCGTGTTCTCGATGGACGGGTACGTCGCGCCGCTGGACGAGATCTGCGACCTGGCCGAGCGGTACGACGCGCTGGTGATGGTCGACGACTCGCACGCGGTCGGCTTCGTCGGCCCGGACGGTGCCGGCACGCCGTCGCTGTTCGGCGTGAAGGATCGCGTCGACATCGTCACCGGCACCCTCGGCAAGGCCCTCGGCGGCGCGTCCGGCGGCTACGTGTCCGCCCGCCGGGAGATCGTCGAGCTGCTCCGCCAGCGCTCCCGCCCGTACCTGTTCTCGAACTCGCTGGCGCCGGCGGTCACCGCCGCCTCGCTGAAGGCGCTCGAGCTGATCGGCGGGTCGAGCGACCTGCGCGACAAGCTGGCCGCGAACACCAAGCTCTTCCGCACCAAGATGACCGAGGCCGGCTTCGACGTCCTGCCCGGCGACCACCCGATCTCTCCGGTGATGATCGGCGACGCCGCCGAGGCCGGCCGGCTGGCCGACAAGCTCCTCGACCTCGGCATCTACGTGATCGGCTTCTCCTACCCGGTCGTCCCGCAGGGCAAGGCCCGCATCCGCGTCCAGCTGTCCGCGGCGCACTCCACCCAGGACGTCGAAACCGCGATCGCGGCCTTCATCGAGGCCCGGGACGCTCTCGCGGGCTGACTCAATCCAACGGCGGCGGACCCGGTGGCGGTGGCGGCGGCCACAGGGCCTGCTCGAGGCCGGCTGCCACCGCATCGAGTTGCTGAGGCGTCGGCGCTCGGCTCATCTGGTCTCGTGCCACGCGGACAGCGTCCCGGAGGGTCGTCACCCGCTGCCGGGATTCCTCGTCGGGCGCCGTCGGCTCGAGACCGGTCAGCCGGTCCTCGGCCGCGACGACCCGGCTCTGTGCGACGTTCCAGCCACCGACGACTTCTGCGGACGAGCTGAGCCGACGGAGATCCGGGAGGAGCGTGCGGGCGAACCACACGACCTCTTGCTCAGCCGCGGCGAACTCTTCCTGCCACGCGCTGCGGCGGCGTGCTCTGAGCAGCAGCGGGATGCCGACCGCGAGCGCGATCACGATCGCGGCAAGGAGCCACCACAACCAACTGGGCGGACTGTCCGACTCCGACGCCGTGGGTGCTACCGAGGCCGAACTCGTCGGGCTCGCCGGCGGTTGGGTGGTCGGCTCGGGTTCCGACGTGGGCGCGGTCGGCGTACGGGTGACTGTCTCCGTGGGCGCGGGCTGCTCTGTCGTCCGCGTGACGGTGACGGTCGGCGCCGGCTGGGACGTCGCCACAGGTTCCGGCGGCGCCGTCTGGGTCGGCTCCGGCGGTTTCGATGTGTTCGTGGGTTCCGGCTGGGTCGCCCGGGTCGGTACCGGAAGCACCGGCGTCCTGGTGGTGCGGCCCGGCTCGGGTGCCGTCGGGGATTGCGCGCCCTCGGGCGAGCGGGTCGGGCTCGGGGCCGTCGGCGCGTCGGTGCGCTCCGGCGTACGGGTGGGATTCGCAAGCGTCGGCTCCGGGCGGGTCGGCGTCGCCGTCGACCCGCTGGTACCGCCGCCTCCTTCGCAGGAGCTGAGCACCAGCGCCGCCACCATCAGCGTGACGGCGGCGCCGGTTCTGCTGCGCGTGCTCATCGTGCGCTCGTCCCGCCCCCCGGCCACACCCGCCTACGCGGGTGCGGCACCCGCGGAACGGGCGTCCTTCTCGATTTCCGCGGCGTCGGCCTTGAGTTGCTTTGCCTCGGTCTTCTTCGCGTGCTTCATCGACCGCTCGATCTTGGCGCCCATGTCGGACACACCGACGACCACCAGGCCGGCCTGGCCGGCGTCCAGGCTCTCACCGAGTTCCTTGAGGTCGCTCCGGCTCATTCCGGCCGCGGCGTGTCCCGTCACCGCACCGAGTACCGCGCCGCCCGCAGTCGTAGCCGCGAGCAACCCGCCGCCGATCGCGGCGAACGGGAACAACGCGACCACCACGCCGGTGGCCAGACCGATGCCGCCACCGAGCACCCCACCGGCCCGGGTCGGCGTCTCGTGCTTCTTGGCGATCTTGACCTTGCCGTCCTCGCGGCGTTCGATGACGGCCGCGTCGTAGGCGTCGATCAGGTCGGCTTTGGTGTGCAATTCCTTGACGATGTCGTAATCCGCTTCGGCACCGGCAACGTCGTCGTACACCCCGACGTACACCATGAAGGTGTCAAAGGCCATGGCTCCTGCCCCTTCGTTGTCTCGGCTCTTCCAGGAGCAAGATCGCACCTGCCGTACCTGGTCCGACTCATCCGCGTAGGGCGAGATTCGGGATGAGCCCTCGATGCGAAGGCCGCTGGGCGCCGCCGGGCCGCCGCCGCTAGGGTTGTCCGGTTCGCACTGGGTGAGGAGCTTTATGCGCCAGATGCTGGCCGTTGTCGGGGTGCTGGGTTTGACGTGTCTGGCGGGATGCGGGGCCGATAGCGGGCCGGCTGTGACGGCGCCGTCGCCGGCGCTGGCCGATGCGCCGTCGGTGACGCCGTCGGAGCCTGCCGGGGCTTATGCGCCGCCGAGTCCGGCGCAGAGCGTTCCGGTCTCGCGGTCGTCGCCCGCGGCGTTGACAGTCGCCGCCGCCGGCGCGAAGTACCTGCGGATCACCCGGCCGTACAACGTGGCGCTGGAGCGGTTCGAGAAGGCGGCGAACGAGAACATGTCGCTGTCGACCTTGCAGAACCGGGCCAAGGCGGTGGCCGCGGCGAACCTCGCCGAGTACACCGCGCTCAGGTCGACCGTCTGGCCGGCCAGGGTCTCGACGCAGATGCGGGCCCTGGCGAAAGCGGACGCCGCCGCGCGCCCGCATTGGCTCAAGGTCGCGGCCAGCGACAGCAAGTCCGAGATGGCCGACCACCTAAAGCTCGCCACGGCCGCCGGCGGCAAAGCCCCCTCCGCGCAGATCCGCCAACTCCTCGGCCTCCCCAAGTACGACGAGAAGGACTACAGCTGAACTTGTCGGCTGAACTTGTCGGCGCGGTACGCGAGGATGCGTGCATGGCGGTGATGAGCGGGCGGGCGATCAACCGGGCGACATTGGCGCGGCAGGTGCTGCTGGCCAGGGAAGCGGTGCCGGCGGCGGACGTGGTGGGCCGGCTGGTGGGGATGCAGGGCCAGGAGGCCAAGCATCCGTACGTCGGGTTGTGGACGCGGATCGACGGGTTCGAGGAGTCCGAGCTGGACCGCGCCGTCCGGGAGCGCGAGGTTGTCCGGGGCACGTTGTTCCGGGGGACGTTGCATCTGGTGACCGCGGCGGACTACCTGCGGTTCCGGGTGACGGTCGCGCCGGTGCTCGAGGCCGGTCTGAAGGTGCTCGGCGATCGCGGCGCGGGGCTCGAGCCGGAGAAGGTCGTGGCCGCGGCGGAGAAGCTGCTCGCGAAGGAACCGCTGACGTTCACCGAGGTGCGCGACGCGTTGCAGCAGCAGTTCCCGGACGTGAACGAGCGGGCCCTCGGGTTCTGCACGCGGATGCTGGTGCCGTTGGTGGTGTACCCGACGGACGTGCGCTGGTCCTGGGCGGCGAACTCGAAGTTCACCCCAGCCGAGGAGTGGATCGGGAAGAAGCTGCAGAAGCGTGCCCGGACAAAGGAACTCGTCACGCGCTACCTGCAGGCGTTCGGCCCGGCCACGCCCGCGGACTTCCAGACCTGGTCCGGTCTGCAGAAGGCGAAGCCGGTGTTCGACGAGCTGGAGCTCGAGACCTTCACCGACGAGGCCGGCAAGACGCTGTACGACGTACCCGGCGCGCCTCGCCCCGATCCGGACACGCCGGCGCCGGCGCGGTTCCTGCCGGAGTTCGACAACGTGCTGCTGTCGCACGCGAAACGCGAGCGGATCATCGCCGACGAGCACAAGCCGGCCGTGTTCACGAAGAACCTGCGGGTCAAGGCGACGTACACCGTGGACGGCCTGGTCGCCGGGCTGTGGACGACGGAGAAGAAGCGTGGTGTGGCCACTCTCACGCTCGCGCCGTTCGGCCGGACGCTGAAGAAGACGCAGGCCGAGCTGGAGCGGGAGGGCGACGGGCTGCTCCGCTTCCTGGAGCCCGATGCCAAGTCCTATGCGGTGGTTACTACCGGTTAATGAGGTTGTTGTCACACGTCGGATGACTGGGCCAGAAACCCTTTGCCGGGTGGAATGGGTGGATGAGCACAGTCCCCTCCATCACTCTGGACAACGGCGTCGAGATCCCGCAGCTGGGCCTGGGGGTCTGGCAGGTCGAGGACTCGGTCGTCACCGATGTCGTGACGACGGCGTTCGAGACCGGCTACCGGCACATCGACACCGCCGCGATCTACGGGAACGAGGAAGGCGTCGGCCGGGCGATCGCCGCGTCGGACATCCCGCGTGACGAGCTGTTCATCACCACCAAGCTGTGGAACTCCGACCAGGGCTACGACAGCACGCTGGCGGCGTTCGACAAGAGCCTGGCGAAGCTCGGCCTCGAGTACGTCGACCTGTACCTGATCCACTGGCAGTCGCTGCAGCGCGACCTGTACGTCGACACCTGGAAGGCGTTCGAGCAGCTGTACGCCGACAAGCGGGTCCGCGCGATCGGCGTGTCGAACTTCCACGAGCCCGCGCTGCGGCGGATCTTCGAGGAGACCACGATCCGGCCGGCGGTGAACCAGATCGAGCTGCACCCGGCGCTGCCGCAGGACGAGCTGCGCGCGTTCAACGCCGAGAACGACATCGTCACGCAGGCGTGGAGCCCGCTGGCCTCCGGCGAGCTGCTGGCGAACCCGGTGCTCGCCTCGATCGGCGGGAAGTACGGCAAGTCCGCGGCCCAGGTGATGATTCGCTGGCACCTGCAGCTCGGCAACGTGGTGATCCCGAAGACCGTCACGCCGAGCCGCATCAAGGAGAACTTCGAGGTCTTCGACTTCGCGCTCGACAACGACGACATGGCCGCGATCGCGGACCTGGAGACCGGCGTCCGCACCGGCGGCGACCCGGACGTGTTCGGCTAAACCAGTTCGAGGAAGCGGGCGAGGACCGGCGAGCGGTTGTCCGGGGACCAGGCTACGGACAGTTGCCAGGGTGGTAGGTCGTCGGACAACTCGCGGTACACGACCGCGTCGGGGTTGGACGGCGGCGTCGGGCCGATCAGCAGCGAGACGCCGAGTCCGGCCGCGACCAGCGACACGATCGTCTGGACGTCGGCCGCCTCCTGCTCGATCCGCGGCGTGAAGCCGGCCGCGCGGCAGAACCCGACGATCGTGTCGTGCACCGTCGGCCCGCTCGGCCGCGCGTAGAACACGAACGGCTCGTCCGCCAGCTCGTCCAGCCGCAGCCGCTTGCGCCGCGTGAGCCGATGACCGGCCGGCAGCACCGCGACCAGCGGGTCCTCGGCGACGACGCGCGACGACAGCCCCGGCGCGAGCCGTACGACGGTTGTCGACCCTGCCTGCTTGCCGCCGGACGGCGCGACCGGTGCCGTCGGGCGGAGCAGTCCGACGTCGATCCGGCCGTCCCGCAGCGCCTCGGCCTGCCGCAGGGTGGTCCACGACTCCAGGTCCAGCACCACCTCGGGATACGCCCGGCGGAACGCACCGAGCAGCCGCGGCAGCACCTCGAACGTCGCCGACTGCACGAACCGCAGCCGCAACGTCCCGAGCTCACCGCGCTGTGTCCGCTGCGCCGCGCGCACCGCCTCCTCCGACCGGCGCAGGAGCTCGCGCGCCTCGGCCAGGAACGTCTCCCCCGCCGCCGTCATGACGAACCGCCGCTTCACCCGGGCGAACAGCTCGACGCCCAGATCGTGCTCGAGTGCCGCGATCTGCCGGCTCAACGACGGCTGGGTGAGGTGCAGCCGGGTGGCCGCCCGCCCGACGTTCATCTCCTCGGCCACCACCACGAACGATCTGAGCTGCCGCAGTTCCATGGCTCTATCATGCATCAGACACATCAACTCCGCGCAGAACTTTCATTGGACGTATCAACGTCCGGATTTCTACGCTCGAAGGCATGCAATACATCCCGTTCTCGATGATCAAGTCGATTCACGAACAGACCCACTCCGCGATGCCCGACGCCCCGCTGCGTCCCTTCGTCCCGCGCCGCCACCCGATCCGGGACGCCGTCCGCCGCTGGCGCGAGCGCCGTACGCCGGTTCCGCCCGTGGTCGAGCTGAAGCTGGTCCCGACCGACCTGTGCGAAGCTGAGGTTCGTGATCGAGGTACGACGGCTGCGAGTGTTGCGCGCGCTTGCTGACCACGGGACTGTGACCGCGGCCGCCGAGGTGCTGCACCTGACGCCCTCGGCGGTCTCGCAGCAACTGGCCGCCCTGGAGTCCGAGGTCGGCCAGGAACTGCTCGAACGCCGCGGCCGCCGGGTTGCGATCACCTCGGCCGGCCGCCTGCTCCTGGCCCACACCGACACGATCCTCGCCGAGGTCGAACGGGCCGAGGACGCGATGCGGCTGCACGCCAACGGCGCGAACGGCGAGGTCCGCGTGGTCGCCTTCGCGACCGCGATCACCCTGCTGGTGGCGCCGGCGCTGACCCGGCTCCGCGAGACCAGCCCCGGCCTCGACCTGGTCGTCCGCGACGCCGAGGGCCACGAAGGAATCACCCATCTGCTCGACGGCGACGCGGACCTCGCGATCGCGGTCGAGCACCGCGGCTCACCGCGCCCCGACGACCGCCGCCTGGCCCGGATCCCCTTGTACGCCGAGCCGTTCGTCGCCGTCCTGCCGCCGACGCACCCGGCCGCGGACCACGACCCGATCGAGCTGAGCATGCTCGCCGGGGACGACTGGGTGATGACCGCACCCGGCAACCCGATCCGCGACGTGGTCCTGCTCGCCTGTGAGCAGGCGGGTTTCCAGCCGCGGATCGTGCACCAGTCCGACGACTTCCGCGCCGTCGCCGCCCTGGTCGCGGCCGGCGGCGGCGTCTCACTCGTCCCGCGCCTCGCGGTACCGGCGTCGACCCTCGCGCTCACCCGTCCGCTGTCCGAGCCCGCCCCGACCCGCCGGGTGTACGCCGCGGTCCGGGCGAGCCGCGCCGACCACCCACTCATCACCGCCACCCTCGACGTCCTGACCGAGGTCGCCGAGAAGCTCTGACTCACTTCTCGTCCAGCGCCAGGTCGTGGTTGGGGACCGCGACGCGCAGCTCGGGTGCGGCCGCGCCGCTCGGAACGATGAGTGTCCCGCGCCCGACCCAGTTGGTGACGTTCGTGACCATGGTCGTCACCACCCGCCGGGACGCGACCGACTGCGCGGGCATCCCCAGGTTCGAAGGACACCGGCGCACGAGGAAGCAGCTGTAGGTGAACGTCGACCCGTTGAACACCCGGGCCCCGGACGGCGCGACGAACGCGGTCGCGTGCATCGGTGTCGAGCGGCCCGTCGCCTTGCAGATGGCGCTGCCGCTCGCGAGGATGCCCAGCCCGGGATGCTTGTACAGCCCCGGCCACAAGTAGTCGACTTCGCCGGCGAGGAATCCCGGGACGACGGTGCCGACCGGAATGCCCCGGAACAACCAGCTGCTCGCGGTCCTCAGGTTCGCCGTGTACATGCCGCATCCGTACTCCGCACCGAGCAGCGGCTGCGACGCGTACGCGTCCCCCAGGTATCGCCACAGCGTCGAGTTCCCGCCCGCGGTGTACCGGTCGACGTCCCAGTACCGCCGGGTGCTGTCGGTGAAGGTGATCCGCCGGTACGACGTGTTGGCCCCGAAGCTGGCCACGTTGACGCCCCGCTTGATCGCCTGGCTGATCGACGCCCGCATCCGCAACGAGTAGTACTCGTCGTGTCCGGGCAGGAAGATCGTCCCGGCCCGGGCGGCGAGTTGGCCGCCCCACACGTCCAGGTCGTTGTCGGTCCAGTAGGTGACGTCCAGCCCCATCGACTCGGCCCACACGATCAGGCCCTGCTCCAACGGCAGGAACTGCCCCGATCCCTGGCCCTCGGCGTACGGACGGTCGAACGTCAGCCGGCCGGAACCGGTCGTCGCGCTGCTGTAGAAGCTCCGCCCGCCGTACCAGTTGTAGGCCTCCCAGGTCGTGGTCGCCTGCTGGATGAGGAGGCTGTGCTTGCGGCCTGTGTCGTCGCGCAC
The DNA here is from genome assembly GCF_040610805.1 of Kribbella sp. NPDC003557. Lineage (NCBI taxonomy): Bacteria > Bacillati > Actinomycetota > Actinomycetes > Propionibacteriales > Kribbellaceae > Kribbella > Kribbella sp. NPDC003557. The sequence continues at coordinate 63,325 of NZ_JBEXMY010000011.1, read as the reverse complement.
CGTCAGCGGCGCATAGGCGGCGTACCTGCCGTCACTCACCTTGATCAGGTAGGTGCCGGGGATCCAGTTCCGGTCGATCGGGATCGTCAACGTCCGCGACCAGTTCGCCGCGGACGCCATCCGTAGTGGGTGACCGTTGGCCGTACCACCGATTGTCGGGGCAGGCTGCACAACGGTCGGTACGCCGTCGCGCCGCCAGACCTCACGCCCGCCGAGCCCCTGGTAGTACCCGATCCGGTACGCCACCACGCTGACCGGCCGACCGGACGTCACCTTCAGGTCGACCGTGTTGCCGCAGGTCGCGGAGACCTTCGTCAGGTAGGCCGCCAGCGGGCCGTTCATCGTCGTCGGGATGACCCACGCGCCGGTGCCCGGTTTCGCGTTCTCGGCGACCGTCGTCGGCCAGGCGGTCGGACAGCCCGCCGGTCGCACCGGGAACGAACCGGCGAGGATCGTCGGCATCGGCGCGGGCGGCGCGATCAGCGGCAACGTCCCGGTCCCCGCCATGAGCTGTACGCCGGTCGACGCGGTCGCGGTCATCCCGAGCCGGAAGATCCCGCCGTACTTGGACAGCAGGGCTCCGTAGATCGGGATCGCCAGCCGTACGCCGCCGCGGACACTGAGCCGGGACCGCGGTCGCCAGGTCGCATAGCCGCTCGAGATCGTCAGTGTCCCGTTGACACTCGTCAGCGTTCCTCGGATGCCGGTCGGCAGCTTCATCCGGACGGACGCCAGGACGCCCGGGCGGCCGACCGTGCCGGCGTACGTGAGCGTGCTCCGCTGTCCCGGGATCGGATTGCTCGCGGTGATGCGGACGTTCGCCGGGCGGATCAACGTGCCGGTGCCGGCGGACAGCGCCACCCCGGTGGTCCCGATCGCCCGGAAACTCAACGTCCACGGGCCACCGCCCGGCAGCAGGACGCCGTAGAACGGGATCGAGAAACGGGCGCCGACGGCAACAGTCAGCGTCCGGGTCGGGCGCCACTGCAGCACGCCCGGCGAAACCGTGCGCACCGCGCCGTTGACCGAAGTGATCCGGCCGCCGGATCCCGGCGGGAGCGAGACGAGGATGTAGCGAAGCGTTCCCGCCCGGGTCACCGTGGCCCGATAGCTCAAGGTCGTGGTGCCGTTCGACGCCGTGGCTGCCGAGATCGCGACGTTGGCCACCACCGCCACGGCAGGCGTGGCCGGCGTGACGACCGTCAGCGTCGCCGACATCAGCAGCAGCGCCACCGCCGGCACGACATGCTTGCGCAGTCTGTTCATCCCACCCTCCCCCACCGGCACCTGCCCGCCCACCCTCGGGCGGCCCCCCCAGATGCCGACAGCAGCAAGATCGCACACGCAGGCGTTTCCGGCCAGAGGCGTTGGATCCCAGGCGTGCTCAGGAGCGGCGGCGGCCGTCCAGGCCGACGGTTGATACGCGCGCGATCAGGGCTCGCGGTGTGAAGCGGGCGGCGAGCACCAGCAGCTTGTAGCGGCGGCTCGGGATCGAGATCGCCTTGCCGCGCAGCAGGTCCTTCCAGGCCTCGTCGACCAGGTCGCCCGCGTCCAGCCACATGAACGACGGGATGAGCGACTTGTCCATGCCCATCCGCTCGTGGAACTCGGTGTGCACGAAGCCGGGGCACAGCGCCATCACCGCGACGCCCTGGGCATGCAGGCCGGTCGCCAGCCCGGCGGAGAAGCTCGTCACCCAGGCCTTGTGCGCGCTGTAGATGTTCCGCTGCAGGAACCCGGCCACCGACGACACGTTGACCACCGCACCCGAGCCGCGCTCGATCATCGGCTGGACGGCGGCGTGCGTGAGCCGCAGGACGACACGGACCAGGAGGTCGAACTGCTTCTCCTCGACCTCGATCGGGTTCTCCCAGAACGGCTTCTTCTGCCCGAAGCCGGCGTTGTTCACCAGCACCTCGATCGGCCCGGTCCGGAAGCGTTCCTCGACGCGCGCCAGATCGGCCGCGTCCGTGAGGTCGGCGGCCAGCACCTCGCACCCGACGCCGTGCAGGCGGGTGAGATCGGCCGCGATCTCCTTGAGGCGTGCCTCGTCGCGCGACACCAGCACCAGGTCGTAGCCCTCTCGGGCCAGCTTGTCCGCGAACGCCCTGCCGATCCCGGTCGCCGGCCCGGTGACGAGCGCGGTCGCCCTGGTCGGCCCATTCAACCCAGGCATGCTCCAGTCCCTCCCGTCGGTGACGCCCCCAGTGTGTCACCTACGCTTGCCTGATGCTGGCGGACATCGACACCTGGGTGCTGGACCTGGACAACACCTTGTACCCGCCGCACGTCGGCCTGGCCGACCAGATGAACGTCCGGATCCGCACGTACCTCGCCGGCCTGTTCGGCACCGACGAGGCCGGAGCCCGGCGGCTGCAGACGCAACTCGTCGCCGAGCACGGGACCACCCTGCGCGGCCTGATGAACACGCGGTCGATCGACGCGCACGACTACCTCGCGTGGGAGCACACGATCGACTACTCGGTCCTCGGCCCCGACCCCGTTCTGGCGGAGGTGCTCGGCGGGTTGCGCGGTCGGCGGTACGTGTACACGAACGGGTCGGCGTACCACGCCGAGCAGGTGCTCGGGCGGCTCGGGCTGGCCGGCTGTATCGACGGTGTGTTCGACATCCTCGCGGCCGACCTGATCCCGAAGCCGTACGCCGAGAGCCTGGACGCGTTCCTGGCGTCCTTCGCGATCGACCCGGCCCGGGCCGCGATGTTCGACGACCTCGAGGTGAACCTGACCGAGCCGCACGAGCGCGGGATGACGACGGTCTGGGTGACCGGCGGGACACCGTCCGGGCAACTATCGGCCCGGCGCTGGCGGACCGGGGATCTGCCGGGCTTCCTGCGCGCAAACGTCTGATGAATTGCCGCCGCGATGCGCGACGTCGAGCGCAGACCAGGCACAATGTCTCCGAAATGGTCTGATGACTTACGCTTCGTAAGGGAGGTGAGGGGATGGCTGCCACGGACAAGGCGCTGGCCGGGTTGCGGCAGATGATCGCGTCCGGGGAGCTCGGGCCGGGGGCGAAGTTCCCGCCGGAGCCCGAGTTGTGCGATCACCTGGGGGTGTCCCGGAGCTCGCTGCGGGAGGCCGTGCGGTCGCTCGGCGCGCTCGGCGTGATCGAGTCCCGGCACGGGTCGGGCACGTACGTCTCGGCCCTGGACCCGGCCGCGATCATCAGCCGGTTCTCGCTGTCGGTCGAGCTGATCCCGCTCGAAGGCGTCCTCGAACTGCTCGAGGTCCGCCGGGTGCTCGAGGCGCACGCCACCGCCGCCGCCGCGGCCCGGCAGGACCCGGAGCTGGCCGAGCGGCTCGCCACGATCCTCGACCGGCTCGAGTCGACCACCGACGCGACCCAGATCCAGCACCTGGACGCCGAGTTCCACAACGCGATCTGCACCGCCGGCGGGAACTCGACCGTCACCGCGCTCACCGACGTGATCCGCGGCCGCGGCGGGCACTACCGGATCTTCGAGCCCGGCGCGGACTTCGACGCGATCAAGCGGACCAGTGACCGCGGCCACCGGGAGATCCTGGCCGCCATCACCACCCGCGACCCCGCGGCCGCCGCGACCGCCGCCTCGGCGCACATCGCCCAGACCGAACTCTGGCTGCGCGCCCTGCGCCCCGTCCCACAACCGGAACTGCCGTGAACTGGACCCTGCGCCCCGCGACGATCACCGACCTCGAAGAACTCGTCGAGCTCCGCGCCGTCGTCATGCGCCCCGACCTGGAACGCCTCGGCCGGTACGACGAACACCGCGTCCGGCAACGCTTCCGCGACTCGTTCGCCTCGGAGCACACGCAGATCATCCAGATCGACGACGAACTCGCGGGCTCGATCACCGTCCGCCCGGCTCCACCGTCCGATCCGGCACCGTCCGCGACACCGGACGGCAGGCCGGCTGCCGCCCGCGCCTGGTGGCTCGAGCACTTCTACCTGGACCCACGCCACCAGGGCCGGGGCCTCGGCACAGCCGTCCTGCGCACCGTGCTCGCCACCGCTGACGCCGATCAGGCGACCGTCAGGCTCAACGTCCTCCAAGGAAGTCCGGCCCGCAAGCTCTACGAACGCCACGGCTTCGTCACCGAGTCCGAGGATTCCGTCGACGTCTTCATGGTTCGGAAATTTCTCTGACCTGTCGAGATCTTGCGCGCCGGGCGTCGGCTGCATAACCTCCAGACACTTCGTCCGGGAGGGGATCCACCAATGTCCCGTTCACACCTGCTCGCGGTTGCGCTGACGGCCGCGCTCGTCGGTGCAGCCCTCGTCACCCAGCCGGCGGCCGCCGCCCCGGCTCCACGCATCACCCGCGCAGGGCTCGACCCCGCGCTCGTGACCGGCCGCGGCGCCGACGTACCGTTCGTCGAGCAGGAGGCGGAGAACGCCGCCTTCACCGGCGAGAAGATCGGCCCGGGGCGGGAGGCGTACACACTCCCGGCCGAGGCCTCCGGGCGGACCGCCGTACGGCTGCAGCCCGAGCAGTACGTCGAGTTCACGCTGACGAGTCCCGCGAACGCGTTCACCCTGCGGTACAGCATCCCGGACGCGCCGGCCGGCGGCGGGATCACCGCGCCGCTGGACGTGACCGTCAACGGCAAGCACAAGCAGACCATGACGCTGACGTCGCAGTACGCCTGGCTGTACGGCATGTATCCGTTCTCCAACGACCCGAACGTCGACCCGATCCCGGGCTGGTGGAAGCCGGAGCCGGACCCGGTCGCGAAGCCGTTCCGGCCGAACCATTTCTACGACGAGCAGCGCGTGCTGCTGGACCGGACGTACCGGGCGGGTGACCGCGTCCGGTTCGCCGTACCGCGGACGACGCCCGCGGCGTGGACCGTCCTCGACGTCGCGGACTTCGAGCTGGTCGGGGCTCCGTTGAAGCAGCCCAAGCACTCGCTGGACGTCCGGCTCTTCGGCGCCGACCCGACCGGCCGCCGGGACGCCGCGCCCGCGATCGACCGCGCCATCGCGGCCGCGAAGCGCCTCGGCTGGTCGGTGTTCATCCCGGCCGGCACGTTCCAGGTGAACCGGCACATCATCGTCGACCGGGTGACGATCCGCGGCGCCGGGAACTGGTGGACGATCATCAAGGGCCGGGTCCTGCCGCTGGCCGAACCCGCGCCGGACAAGTCGGTGCACAGCGCGCCCGGCTTCTACGGCAAGTACGCCGCCGACGGCGGGAGCACCGGCGTACACCTGTCGGACTTCGCGATCGAGAGCGATGTCCGCGAGCGCATCGACACCGACCAGGTCAACGGGATCGGCGGTGCGATCGGCGGCGGCTCCACGATCGAGAACCTGTACCTGCACCACACCAAGGTCGGCATCTGGCTCGACGGGCCGATGGACGGCCTGCTGATCCGCAACAACGTCATCACCGACGCGATCGCCGACGGCATGAACCTGCACCTCGGGGTGTCGAACGTCCGTGCGACCAACAACTTCGTCCGCAACAGCGGCGACGACGGCCTCGCGATGTGGTCGGAGGCCAACCCCGCCGGGCTCGTCAACCACAACAACGTCTACGACCACAACACCGTGCAGACGCCGGTCCTGGCGAACAACATCGCGATCTACGGCGGCCGCGACAACGCCGTCACCGACAACCTGGTCGCCGATCCGATCCGCGAGGGCAGCACCCTGCACGCCGGCTCGCGGTTCAACGCGACGCCGTTCGAGGGCAAGCTGACCTTCGCCCGCAACACCACGGTCCGCGGCGGCCCGCGCGACCTCAACTGGGACCTCGGCCTCGGCGCGATCTGGCTGTACGCGTTGCAGTCCACGATGTCCGGCACGATCGAGATCACCGACAGCTCGTTCCTGGACTCGACGTACAACGCGATGATGTTCGTCGTCGACTGGCCGGTGAAGGACGACTACGCGATCACCGGGGTGACCGTGCGCGACATCTTGGTCGACGGCACCGGGACCAACGTGGTGAACGCCCGGGTCGGCGGCTGGGCGACGTTCGAGAACGTCGACGCCCGCAACGTCGGGGCGCCGTTCGTGAACAACTGCGGCACGTTCCACTTCGACGGCCCGCCGGAGTTCGACGTCCGGCTGCTCGGCGGCAACGACGGCGGCTGGACCGGCGCGACCTGGTGCGAGGACCGGCCCGCCGTCGTACCGCCGCCGCCACCGTCGCCGTGGAACTGACCGCGCAGCGGAAGCGTGCGCTAACCCGCCGTACATGAGACGATCTCGCCGGGGAGCCTTTTGGAGGGCTAGCTCTGCCGCGGTGAGTGGGCCTCGAACCCCGACGACCGCGTCATCTTCTGGGACCGCTGCAACTACGCGGGCGCCCGCCAGTTCCGGAAGTGAGGCCGGGTACGGCGGCGGCGCGTGACGCTGCCGCCGTACCTCCGGATCCCCCGGCCATCACAATTGCCCGATGCCTGCGCGCTCCGGCGTGACTCCTTCCGGATCCGCGGATTGTGATGGCCTGGGGATCCGGAACGCTGCGGCGAGGACGACCGCGCCGAGCAGGACGATGCCCGCCGCGACGAGAGCGGCGACGTGCATGGCGTGCACGAAGGTGTCGTTCGCAGCCTGCACCAGGTCCGGGCGGTGCAGCACGCCCGCGGCGTGGCGGGTCGCCTCGGCCGACGTACCGATCGCTTCCGGGTTCGGCAGGCCGGTCAGCTCCGGAGCGATCCGGTGCTGGTACGTCGACGACACGACCGTTCCGAGGACCGCGACACCGAGCACGCTGCCGACCTGGCGCAGGGCGTTGCTGACCGCGGAGCCGGCGCCGATCCGGTCCATCGGCAGCGTCGCCATCACGGCCGCGGTCGTCGGCGCGACCGTCAGGCCGATCGCGAGACCGGCGATCCCGCCGATGATCCCGATCACCACCAGCGACGTGCCGACGTCGTACGTGAGGTTGAGCGCGAAGCAGGCCGCCAGCGTGAGGACCGCCGTCCCCGAGACCCTGGCGACGCCGAAGCGGGCCGCCAGCCGGGCGCCGAGCGGCGCGCCGACGATCACACCCATTGCCCCGGGCAACGACATCAGTCCGGCGTCCAGCGCGCCCATGCCGCGCGCGCCCTGCAGGTAGAACGCCAGGTAGAAGCTCTGCCCGGTGAGCGTCAGGAAGACCGCGGCGAGCGAGAAGTTGCCGGCCGCGAACCGGCGGTTGCGGAACAGCCGCGGGTCGAAGCTCGGGTTGTGCTCGCGCCATTCGGAGAACAGGAAGCCGGCGATCAGCAGCAGGCCGGCACCGATACTCGCCCAGACCTGCCAGCGGTCCCAGCCGCCCTGGTGGCCGCCCTCGATCAGGCCGTACGACAGGCCGAGCAGGCCGAGCGTGGACAGGCCGAGGCCGAGCGGGTCGAGCCGGCGGCGCTGCGGGCTGCGCGGGTTCGGGAGTACGACGGCCGCGCCGATCAGGCCGAACACGACGATCGGCAGGTTGATCGTGAAGACGGAACCCCACCAGAAGTGGTCGATCAGCACCCCGCCGAGGACCGGGCCGACGGCGACGCCGACACCGGCCGAGGACGACCAGATCGCGATCGCGCCGGCCCGGCGCTCCGGCGGGAAGGTCCAGCCGATGATCGCCATCGAGGTGGGCATGATCAGTGCGCCGCCGAGCCCCATCGTCGCGCGGCCGAGGATCAGGCCGACCGGATCGGTGGCCCAGGCGGCCCAGGCCGAGGCGATGCCGAAGATCAGCAGGCCGAGCATCAGGATCGTCCGGTGGCCGTAGCGGTCCCCGAGGGCGCCGGCCAGGAAGAGGGCGGTGGCGAACAAGAGCGAGTAGATGCCGACGGCCCACTGCAGCTGGCCGGGCGTGGCGCCGAGACCCCGCACGGGGTCGGCGAGGCGTTCGAGGGCGATACCGAGAACGGTCGAGTCGATCCAGATCAGCACGGCCGACACGACCAGGATCGCGAGGATGCGGCGCTGATGGATTGAACCTTGTGGGGGGTCGATCGCAGACACGAAGTCTCCTATGATTGACAGGACCCTGACGAGGTTTCCCATCGTGCACCGATTGACAGGAACCTGTCAATCTCCTTTTCGGCAGAATGTGGGCATGGATCCGAACGACGAGACCGGCTGTGTGACGTTCCTGGTGCGGCATGCCTGGTTGAGCATGCGGTCCGCGCTCGCGGTCGCGCTCGACGAGCACGGGCTGTCGGTCCAGCAGTACGGCACGCTGCTGTGCGTCCGGGAGTCGCCCGGCCTCACCGTGGCCGAGGTCGGCCGCGTGGTCGGAACCACCCGGCAGTCCGCGAACGAGCTGATCACCGGGATGGAGCGCGCCGGCCTGGTCGAGCGGCGCCCGAACCCGAAGGACCGCCGTACCCAGCAGGTGCACCTGACCCCCGGCGGCGAACGCCGGCTCGCCGAGGCTGCCCCGGCGATCCGCAAGGTCGAGGAGGAGCTCGAGGCCTCCTTCACCGCGAGCGACCGCGCCACCGCGCGCGCCTGGCTTGCGCACATGGTCACGGCGGTCGAGGGTTAGACGATGCGCGCACACGCTGAGCGGTTGGACGGGCTGGGGACGACGATCTTCGCGGAGATGTCCGCGAAGGCGCTGGCGACCGGGTCGGTCAATCTCGGGCAGGGTTTCCCGGACCGCGACGGCCCGGACTCGCTGCTCGAGGACGCGATCGCCGCGATCCGCGCGGGCGCGAACCAGTACGCACCGGCGCGCGGGGTGCCCGCGCTGCGGCAGGCGATCGCCGACCACCAGCAGCGTTTCTACGACCTGGTGTACGACCCGGACACGCAGATCCTGGTCACCACCGGCGCGACGGAAGCCGTCGCCGCCGCCCTGCTCGCCTTCGTCGAGCCCGGCGACGAGGTGATCGCGCTTGAGCCGTACTACGACTCGTACGCGGCCGGCATCGCGTTCGCCGGCGGCCGGCGCGTACCGGTGACGCTGCGCGCGCCGTCGTACCGGCTGGATCTCGACGAGCTGCGCGCCGCGGTGACGCCGCGGACGAAGGTGCTGCTGATCAACTCACCGCACAACCCGACCGGCACGGTCCTCACCGACGACGAGCTGCGCGGCATCCGTGACGTCGCGGTCGAGCACGACCTGGTCGTCATCACCGACGAGGTCTACGAACACCTGGTGTACGACGGCACGCACCGGCCGCTGGCGTCGTACGACGGCATGGCGGACCGGACCGTGTCGATCAGCAGCGCCGGGAAGACGTTCGCGGTCACCGGCTGGAAGATCGGGTGGGTCACCGGTTCGCCGACGGTGGTGACCGCCGTGACGACGGCCAAGCAGTTCCTCACCTTCACCTCCGGCTCCCCGTTCCAGCCCGCCGTCGCGAACGCGCTTGCCCTGGGCAACGACTACTACGACGCGCTGCGCGCCGACCTCCGCTCCCGCCGCGACCTCCTGGCCGACGGCCTCGCCGACCTGGGCTTCGAGGTCCACCGCCCGGCCGGCACCTACTTCGTCACCACCGACATCCGCCCCCTCGGCCACACCGACGGCATCGACTTCTGCCGCATGCTCCCCGAACGAGCCGGCGTCGTCGCCATCCCCCACCAGGTCTTCTACGACAACACCGAAGCCGGCCGCCCCCTGGTCCGCTGGGCCTTCTGCAAGCAGCCCGACGTACTGCAAGAGGCCCTGAACCGCCTGCGCAAACTCTGAATCAGGAAAGGAACCTGGCGAGCGTTTCCGGGTCGCGGGCGATGGCGGTGGTCCGGTCGTCGGCGGTGATGATGGGGCGCTGGATGAGGATGGGGTCGGCGACCATCGCGGCGATCCATTCGGTGCGGTGCGCCGGGTCGCGAGGCAGGGTTTCGAGCGGCTTCGCGGCCTGCTCGTTGTGGCGGACGACGTCCCAGGGTTCGAGGTTGAGGCGGGTCAGGACGGTCGCGAGTTCCTCGGCTGTGGGCGGGTCGTCGAGGTAGCGCCGCACGGTGTAGTCGATGCCTGCCTCGTCGAAGGCGTTGGTGGCCGCCCGGCATTTCGAGCAGGCAGGGTTGATCCAGATCTCCACGGGGTCTCCCGGCGTCAGCGGTGGTTGAACCAGAGTTTGGTGGGTCGCTGGAGCAGGAGGATCAGCAGGGTCACGTGAACGGCGAGACCGAGCAGGCTGGCCGGCAGCGCCATGATCCCGCCCGCGATGCCCATCGCGCCGACGGCGATCAGCACGTAGCGGGACCACGGGCGGCGCTTGCGGAGATAGAGCGCGGGGATCAGGTACACGAGCGCGCACACGAGGGTGGCCGCGACCGCGACCGGCACGTTGCCCCGGGAGCCGGTGAGCACTTCGGAGATCTGGTCGCCGGCCGAGGTGAGCGTGAGGCCCGCGAGCAGCAGGCACAGCGCACCGAGCCCGATCGCGATCACCGAGGCGACGGTGACCTGCTTGGGCGTCGCCGTCTGGTAGCCGTACGTGTCCGGAGCGGCACCGAACAACCCGCTGTACGGCCCCGGCCCGTCCCGCGCCGGCTCGTCACCACGCTGCCCAGTCATCCAACGTCCTTCCACGACCCCCACCACCGATCCTCCCAGATCGGCAAAACAGCGCTGCCCGGGCCGGTCGGCATGACCGGCCCGGGCAGCGAACCTCAGGAGGTGGTGCGCCTGCGGAGGAGGCTGGTGGCGCCGATGGCGACACCGAAGACCGCCAGGCCGGCGAGCAGGCGGACCCAGCTGCGGTCGCCTTCACCGGTGGCTCCGGCCAGCTTGAGCGAGTACGCCGTTGCGCCGGTCGCACCCTCGGGGGCACCGAACGGCATCGACTCGGTCTTGGCGCGGTCGGCGGCGGCGGACAGCAGGCTGTAGCGGCGGCCGAAGTCGCGTGCGGTGTCGGCGCCGTTCTTGGCCAGGACCTTCGCGCCTTCCTTGGAGAGTCGGTCGGCACCGTCGGGGACGGCGGGCGCCTGTTCGGTGGCGGTGCTGAGACCGTCCGCCAGCTTGCCCGACCCCTCGGCTGCGGAGCCGATGCCGGTCGCCAGATCCTTGGAACCCTGCGCCAGCTGGTCCGAGCCGGTCTTGGCCTGGCCGACGCCGTCGGCCAGCTTGCCCGTACCACCGGCCAGCAGCTCGAGCCCGTTGCCCAGCTGCCCGGTGCCGTTCACCAGCACGCCGACACCCGCCTTGAGCTTGCCCGTGCCGCTGGACAGCGCACCCGCACCCGTGTCGAGCTGGTCAGCGCCGTCCGACAGCTGGGTGAGGCCGGCCAGCAGCGTCTTACCGCCGGCCTGGATCTGCCCGACACCGGTCTGCAGACCGTTGACCCCGCCACGCAGGGTCTTGTCGGCCGGCGTGTCCTTCGAGGTGCCGACGCTGCCCTGCACGCTGGCCACCACGCCGGACACCAGCTGAGTCACGCCGGCATCCACCGCCGCGAGCCCCTGCATCAGACCGGGCTCCGAGTCCGGGCAGCCCGAGACCCGGTTGTCGAGCCCGCACTGCAGCTGCGCGATCCCTGGTACGGCGCGCTGGGTCAGCCGGCCCTTCAGGTACGCGAGCGCAACCTGCAGCTTGGCGGAATCCGGCAGCGGCTTGTCGAGATCGGGCACCGGGTCACCCATCGAGCCCATCTGGGCGATCACCGAGTCGAGGATCATCTTCTTGACCGGGTTGGTCTCCGGCCCGACGTTCAGCGCCCCGGCCGGACCGTTCAGCTGCGCGGCGGCGGCGCCGTAACACGCCTCGTCGTACGTTCCGACCGGCTTGCCGTTGCTGACCGCGTTGAGCGCATCCGCCGCGCAGTGCACGCCACCGCGCATCTTGTCGATTCCCGGACCGGCCGCGGCGAGCTGCTTCTTCAGGCTCTCCAGTCCGCCGAGCAGCGTGCCCTCGGTTCCGACCGAGCCGATTCCGGCGCGGAGCTGTGCGATGCCGTCGTGCAGGGGTTTCGCCTTGGTGGGCAGTTGGCCAATACCGCCGTACATCTGACCGAGTCCGTCTTCGACGCTCTTCAGACCGCCGCTGACCTGGTTCAGCCCGTCGATCAGGGCAGGAGCCTTGCCGGTGGCTTCGTCCAGTCCGGAGGCGAGCTTGCCGGTGCCGGTCTTCAGCTTGCCGGCACCCGCGGCGAGGTCCTTCGCGCCCTTCTGCAGCTGGCCCGCTCCCTTGTCCAGCTTGTTCGCGCCCTTGGCGGCCTCGCCGGTCTTCGTACGCACGAGAGAGGCACCTGACTCGAGCTCGGCCATGCCGCCGGCCAGCTGCGACGCACCGCTGGAGAGCTTCGTGGCACCAGGCGCGGCCTGGTTGGCGAGGCCTTCGTTCAGGGTCTTCGCACCGGCATTCAGCTGGAGCAGGCCGGCGAGCAGCTTCTGCGCGCCGTCCCGCAGCCGGATCAGGTTCGAGTCGAGCGTCGTGCCGCCCTCGACCAGGTCGGCGCCCTTCTCCGCGCCGCTCTGGTAGCCGGACACCGCGGTCTTGAACGCCGGGCTCTCCAGCGGGCTGACCGGCAACGCGGTCAGCTCGGCCTCGGGGACGATCGCGTCCCGGACGTCGGCCGCCCAGCCGAACTCCGCGGTCGCGGCGCCGACCGGCGGGAACAGCGTCGCGGTGAAGCTCAGCTTCGTACCGCCCTTGCCGTCGCCGGCCTTGTTCGCCTCGGCCGAGGTGACATCGCCGAACTCGGGCGGCAGCACCGTGGTGAGCTGACCGACCATCGGGATGACGACATCGGCCTCCTCGACGACCTGCTTGCCGTACCCGTCGGTGATCGTCACCGACTCCTTCTTGGCCGAAGTGTTCTCCACCACGTAGTGCGCCTCCAGCCGGCCTTTCTTGCCGACGACGTCACTGGGCTTGGACAGCTTCTTGCCGTTCAGGGTGTAAGTGACGGCGACCTTGATCGGCAGCTTCCTCTTGTCGAAGTCACTGACGGTCCGGATCCGCTGCTCGCCGTCCACCGACAGGTCCACGGCCATCTTGCCGTCCTTGACCGAGAAGCCGCCGAAGCTGTCCAGGTTGCGCAGGCTGTCGGTCGACACCGGGTTGGCGACCTGCACCTTACCGGTGCCGACGAAGGCGAGCTGCTCGTAGACGCGGGCGCCGTGGACCTTTCCGCTGGGGTCGAGCCGGGCCTGAACGGTCTCGGTGTTGGTGATCGTGACGGGTCCGGCGGAGACCGCGCTGGACGTGGCCAGCGCCTGGGACGTCGACAGGACGAAAGCGGACGGGACGGCGACGGCGGCAGCCAGTCCCCGGGTGATGCGTCGGGCGGTCACGCACGGTCTCCTTCGGTCGAGGCAAGCTCACGGGTGTCGTCGGCAGGGACCCAGACGACTTCTTCGGTCGGCTCGTCGGGCGGCACCTCGGAACGCCCGGCGGCCGGCACCGGTCGTGGCCGCAGGAGCGAGGTCGCCAGGAACCCGAGCCCGGCCGACAGCAGTACGCCGGTGGCCGCCGACGGCGACTGGGCCAGGAAGGCCGGGCTGTCCGCCGTGTAGGTCTCCTCGTACACGGCGACCATCGCGGCCGCGCCGAGCAGCAAGGTCCACAACGGGATCCGCTCGGCCGAGCCGGCCGTGAACGCCACGCACACGGCCACCACGGCGACGGCCGCGACGGCCCGGCCGGACGCCGAGTCCGGCAGATAGAGCGCCCGGACGGCGAAGCCGAGCCAGGCGACGAACAGCCCGATCAAGAAGCCGGCCGCGCGCATCGCCGGAGTGCGATCCTGCACCAGCCCCACCACACCGCCCAGTGCCCCGCCGACCAGTGCCACGTGCTGCGTGTCCAGACCGAGAGCTTCCCCGACCAGACACAACAGACCCGCGACGACGGCCAGCAGCGCACCGGATAGCAAGGTACTGCGCTGCATTGAGTCCTCCACTCACACCGTCGGACTCCGGGGACCCCCCGCCGGAAAATCCAAGTTTCAGGTACTTGAACTACTGTTCAGTACTCAGCTGACGGACGTTCCTACCAAGCAGTAACCACTGGTTTCAAGAGCGGAGAGATACCGACTCGCTACGACCGCAAGTTCAAGTGTTTGAAGGCATTCGCGGCCAATGCAAACGCCGGGCCCGCAAAACTCCCTTGCCGGGTCGCGGCCGCGGACGGGACAGTCGTCGCATGGACACGTTCGAACTGCGGACCGGCTCGGACGCGACACTCGAGGAGCAGTTGGTCGACGGCCTGGTCGAGTTCAACAAGTCACGCTCGACGGTCGTCCGCGAGAGGTTCGAGCCGGCGAACCTGAAGTCGGAGCCGGTGCAGGCGTTCGCGCTCGACGGCGTACTGCTGGGCGGATGTGTGGGCCGGGTCGAGCGGGTCTGGCACTGGCTGACGATCGACACGATGTGGGTCGACGAGGCGTATCGCGGCCGCGGGATCGGTGGTGCGCTGCTCCGGGCGGTCGAGGACGAGGCGCGCGGACGCGGGTGCCGATGGGCCGAGGTGACGACGTTCGACTTCCAGGCGCCGGAGTTCTATCGCCGGGCCGGCTACGAGGAGTACGGCGTGAAGCGCGACTACCCACCCGGCCACGCGAACTACTTCTTCCGCAAGGACCTCTAGCCGAAGAGCGGGGCCAGGTGTGGCAACGGGAGGAAGTGGACCGTGGTGCCGGTGGTGCCGTCCGTGGGGATCGGCTCGAGGTCGGTGATGGGGACGCCGAGCTCGTAGCGCTGCGTCCACGAGCCGTTGGTACGCCGGTTGGTGTGGACCAGCCACTCGCTCGAAGCAGCCACCACGGACATGCCTCGGCGCGGGTGACCGTCCGGCAGCAGCGGCGCCTGCGGATCCTCGAAGAAACGCAGGTCCTTGGTCGCCATGACCGGCTTCTTCACGACATTGCCGTGCTCGTCGACGCGGGTGTCCGTGCCGCGCCCGTAGTCGGTGACCGCGATCGACCCGTCAGCGTGCAGCTCCACCGAGCACTCCGGGCGGCGCCCCGTCGACTCGGCTTCGTCGCCCGGGTACGCGAGCACCTCCAGCAGCAGGTGGAGCACTCCGCCCGGCGCATACAGCTCGGGCTTCGCGCGCACCAGCTCCAAGTGCTCGTGATCGACCGAAGCAGCCCAGTCGTGGGTGGTGTTGATCCAGTCGGCACGCGAAGTCACCCGGCCATTGTCCCCGAGCAACCCACCTGAGCCGAAGGGGCCCGGTCACGAATGACCGGGCCCCCGACCAACCTCTCAGACGGTGACGTCCAGCGCGTCCTTCGACTCGTTGAGCGTGACCTTGACGGTCTCACCGTCGCGGATCGAGCCGTTCAGCAGGCCGCGGGCGAGCTCGTCACCGATCGCGGACTGCACCAGCCGGCGGAGCGGGCGGGCGCCGTACACCGGGTCGTACCCGGTCATCGCCAGCCACTCCATCGCGCCCTCGTCGACCACGAGCGTGATCCGCCGGTCGGTCAGGCGGCGCTGCAGCGCGTTGATCTGCAGGCCGACGATCTGCGTCAGCTCCTCGCTGCCGAGCGCGTCGAACAGCACGATCTCGTCCAGCCGGTTGATGAACTCCGGCTTGAAGGACTGCCGCACCGCGGCCATCACCTGATCGCGCTTGACCTTGTCGTCCAGCGTGACGTCGGCCAGATACGCCGAACCCATGTTGCTGGTCAGGATCAGGATCACGTTGCGGAAGTCGACCGTCCGGCCCTGGCCGTCGGTCAGCCGGCCGTCGTCGAGCACCTGCAGCAGGATGTCGAAGACCTCGGGGTGCGCCTTCTCCACCTCGTCGAGCAGGATCACTGAGTACGGACGGCGGCGGACGGCCTCGGTCAGCTGACCACCCTCCTCGTACCCGACGTAACCGGGCGGGGCGCCGACCAGCCGCGCGACGCTGTGCTTCTCGCCGTACTCCGACATGTCGATCCGGACCATCGCTCGCTCGTCGTCGAACAGGAAGTCCGCGAGCGCCTTCGCCAGCTCGGTCTTGCCGACACCGGTCGGGCCGAGGAACAGGAACGATCCGGTCGGCCGGTCCGGGTCCGAGATGCCCGCGCGGGCCCGCCGGACGGCGTCGCTGACGGCCTTGACCGCCTCGCGCTGACCGATCAGCCGGCGACCCAGCTCGTCCTCCATCCGGAGCAGCTTGCCGGTCTCGCCCTCGAGCAGCCGGCCGGTCGGGATCCCGGTCCACATCGCGATCACCTCGGCGATCTCGGTCGGGCCGACCTCCTCGTTGACCATCGCTTCGGGGCCCTCGGCAACCTCTTCCTCGGCGTCGGCCTCCTCCAGCTCCTTGGTGAGCTGCGGGATCTCGCCGTACAGCAGCCGGGACGCGGTCTCCAGGTCGCCGTCGCGCTGGGCGCGCTCGGCCTGGCCGCGCAACTCGTCGATGCGCTCCTTGATCTCACCGACCCGGTTCAGGCCGGTCTTCTCCCGCTCCCAGCGGGCCTCGAGCGCACGCAGCTCCTCCTCGCGGTCGGCGAGGTCGGCGCGCAGCCGCTCCAGCCGCTCCTGCGACGAGGCATCCTCCTCGCGGGACAGCGCGAGCTCCTCCATCTTCAGCCGGTCCACGGTCCGGCGCAGCGAGTCGATCTCGACCGGGGACGAGTCGATCTCCATCCGCAGCCGGGACGCGGCCTCGTCGACCAGGTCGATCGCCTTGTCGGGCAGCTGCCGGCCGGTGATGTACCGGTTCGACAGCGTCGCCGCGGCGACCAGCGCGGAGTCGGAGATCGCGACCTTGTGGTGCGCCTCGTAGCGCTCCTTCAGGCCGCGCAGGATCGCGATCGAGTCCTCGACCGACGGCTCACCGACGAACACCTGCTGGAAACGGCGCTCCAGCGCCGGGTCCTTCTCGATCCGCGTGCGGTACTCGTCCAAGGTCGTCGCACCGATCATCCGCAGCTCACCGCGGGCCAGCATCGGCTTCAGCATGTTGCCCGCGTCCATCGCGCCCTCGCCGGACGCGCCGGCGCCGACGACGGTGTGCAGCTCGTCGATGAACGTGATGATCTGACCGTCGGACTCCTTGATCTCGGTCAGCACAGCCTTCAGCCGCTCCTCGAACTCACCGCGGTACTTCGCACCCGCGACCATCGCACCGAGGTCCAGGCTGATCAGCCGGCGGCCACGCAGCGACTCGGGCACGTCTCCGGCCACGATCCGCTGGGCCAGCCCCTCGACGACGGCGGTCTTGCCGACGCCGGGCTCACCGATCAGGACAGGGTTGTTCTTCGTACGCCGGGACAGCACCTGCACCACGCGGCGGATCTCGGAGTCCCGGCCGATCACCGGGTCGAGCTTGCCGTCCTTGGCCCGCTCGGTCAGGTCGACGCCGTACTTCTCCAGGGTCTTGGTGGTCCCCTCGGCCTCGGGCGACGTGATCCGGCGGTTGCCCCGCATCTGGTCGAACGCCTGCAGCAATGCGTCCGCGGTCACGCCGAGCGCACTCTGCGCCGCGCCCTCCACCGTCGCGAGCGCGATCAGCAGGTGCTCGGTGGAGACGTACTCGTCCCCGAGCCCGAGGGCCCGCTGCTCCGCCTGGTTCAGCACGTCACCGGTCTTGCCCGACAGGCTCGGCGCCTGCACGCTGCCACCGCTCGCCTTCGGCAGGCGGCTCAGCTGCTCGGCGGTCTTCCGGCGGACGGCGTCCAGGTCGCCACCGGCCGCTTCGAGCAGCCCGATCGTCGTGCCCTCGGGCTGCGCGAGCAGCGCGGACAGCAGGTGAATCGGTTCCACGGTCGGGTTGCCCGCCGCGGAGGTCTGACGGATCGCGACCGACAGGGTTTCCCGGGCCAGCGTCGTCAACCGCTGAACATCCATCTGGTTCCAGCCTTTCAAGTTCCAGCAACAACAGTCACTGGGTACAACCTATCCAAAGTTGAGTCCATTCCACTCAACTCTGAAAAAGCTGGGGGAAATCTCAGGGTTCCTCCGGGCACGACGGACCCCCGCCCGGCGGGGACAGGACGGGGGTTCGGCGGACGGCCGCTCAGGCCGGCGGGGCGTCCTCCGGTACGCCGAGGTCTCCCCCGGCCCCGGTCGGGCGGACGATCAGCACGTCACATCCGGCCCGCTTGGTCACCTCGGTGGCGACCGTGCCGAGCAGCCGGTCGATCAGCGAGCGATCCTGGATCGCGCCCAGCACGATCAGGTCGGCCGACCGCTCCTCGGCGGTGGTGAGCAACGCCATGGCGGGTTCGCCGTCGACCAGCAACGCCGCCGCGACACTCGCGCCCTCGTCCCGAGCGGTCACGGTCGCCGCCTGCAGCGCCTGTCCGGCCGCCGCCCGGCCGAGCACCTGCCCCAGCCGCGCATCACCGCCGAGCGTCGCCACGTTCCGGGCCTCGGTACGGCGAGGAAGCTCGCTGAACGCGCACACGACGACCAGATCCGCGTCGTCGCGGACGGCCAGCCAGGCGGCCCGGGCGATCACCTGATCCGCCAGCCCGGAACCGTCCGTGCCGGCGACGATGGTGTGGTAGTCCTTCATGCTCATCGCGGACCTCCTCAGTGCCCGGCGGCCGGCAGGTAGCCGACCTCGTCGACGTCACGGACGATCGGCGGCTCCTTGATCCAGAGCATGACGGCCGCAGCCAGCCCGAGACACACCCCGGCGAACCGGATCGCGTTGTTCGGGTTCTCGCCGAGCACACCGGAGTAGATCGCGCCGAAGGTGACCGACTGGATCAGCATCGGGATCACGATCATCATGTTGATGATCCCCATGTAGACGCCGTAGCGGGTGGACGGGATCATCCGGACGGCCATGATGTAGGGCACACCCATGATCGACGCCCAGGCGATGCCGAGGCCGATGATCGGCACGAACAGCAGGTACTTGTTCTCCACCGACGGGAAGACCAGCAGGCCGACGGCCGCCAGCAGCAGGCAGACACAGTGCACGAGCTTCGCCCCGCGCTTGCGGGCGAACGCGACCAGGCTGAACGCCACGCTGAAGGTGACGATGTTGTACCAGCCGTTCACCAGGCCGGTCCAGGCGACCGCGTCCTCCTTGCCCTGAGGAGTCGGCGGGAACACCGACTTCGCGATCGACAGCGCGACGAACTGCCAGTAGCAGACCATCCCGTACCACTGGAACAGGTAGACCAGGCCGAGCTTGCGCAGCTCCGGCGGCATCTCGATGATCGCCTCGCCGATCTCCTTCAGGGCCGGGCCGAAGCCGCCCTTCTTCGCCCGCAACTGGGCGAGCTCCGCCTCGGTCGGCGGGATCTCGGGGGTCCGCAGCACGGAGACCAGCACCGACCCGATCGAGCAGACGGCGCCGAGCATGAAGGATCCGAGCACCCAGTACGGGATGCCTGCCTCGGTGCCGCCTTCGATCAGCTGCTGGAACACGTACAGCGACACGTTGGCCAGCGTGATGCCCAGGCCGGTGAAGAACGACTGCGCCAGGAATCCCTTGCCCAGCTGGGACGGCGGCAACTTGTCCGCGATGAACGCCCGGTACGGCTCCATCGCGGTGTTGTTGCTCGCGTCGAGCAGCCACAGCAACAGGACCGCCATCCAGACCGCGGTGACGAACGGGAACAGGAACAGGCACACGCTGCAGCCGATCGCGCCGAGCACGAAGAACGGCTTGCGGCGACCCCAGCGCGGGCTCCAGGTCCGGTCCGACAGGGCGCCGATCAAGGGCTGGATGAGCAGGCCGGTGATCGGTCCGGCGAGGTTCAGGATCGGCAGGTCGGCCGGGTCCGCCCCGAGGAACTCGTACACCGGGTTCACGGCGGTCTGCTGCATGCCGAAGCTGTACTGGATGCCGAAGAAGCCGAGGTTCATCACCAGGATCTGCGGCATCGTCATCAAGGGCTTCTGCCGGACGATGGCCGTGTGCTGCAGGTCGGTCCGTCCTTCGACCGTGGTCATGCCACGGCTCCGTGCCCGTTGCTGCTCACCAGGTAGGCCTGCAGCCGGGTGAGCTCCCGCTCCCAGCCCTCCCCGTGCCAGCCGGCTACGTCGGGCTCGTACGGCCCCTGGATGACCCGGACCAGCGTGCCGTCCCGCCCGGTCTTGGAGAACTCGACCCGCAGCTCGAGCGGTACGTCGGGATCGATCCCCGGGTCGCCCGTGATCCGCTCGCGGGACACGAACACGTCGGGCTCGAAGTACTCGGTGTAGACGCCGTCGGTGCCGACCCGCGTCCCCGGATCGCTGTCGCGCACCTTGACGTGGTGATGGCGGCCGCCGAGCCGCAGGTCACCGCTGACCGAGTCCAGTTCCACGTGCCAGCCGGGCGAACCACGCCAGCGCGCGAGTTCGGCCGGCTCGGTCCAGGCCTTGAAGACCTGGGCGCGGGGGAAGTCGAACTGGCGCTCCACCGTGACGATGACATTGGCAGTCACAGCTCCTCCTCGGGGGGAGTACGGTAAAAGCGTTTTCACCCGGAGTGTGACATCCATCACTCACCTCGACAAGAGCGTGTCGACTTGACAGCCAAAGGTCCTTATTTTCTGACGCCTTCCCGGGGTTACGCTGGAGAGAACTGCGATGCAAGCGTTTTCACCAGGAGGGGTTCGTGAGCCCGGACCGGCCCAGCATTCTCGACGTCGCCGCGCGCGCGGGAGTGTCCCCCGCGACGGTGTCCAGGTCGCTGCGCGGGCTGGCGAAGGTCGCCCCGCAGACCCGCCGCCGGGTCCTCGACGCCGCCGCCGAACTCTCGTACGTCGCCTCGCCGCAGGCGGCCGGACTGGCCTCCGGGCGCACCGGCGCCGTCGCCGTGGTGGTCCCGTTCATCACCCGCTGGTTCTTCAGCACGGTCGTCGCCGGCGTCACCGACGCGCTCCGGGAGTCCGGGTACGACGCCGTGCTCTACCACCTCGGCGGCGCGGACCACCGGGACCGGTTCTTCGAGCAGATGCCGCTGGCCCGGAAGGTCGACGGCATCCTGTCGCTGTCGATGCCGCTGACCGAGGACCACACCTTGGCATTGCGTGCCCTCGACCTGCCGCTGGTCAGCGTGGGCTCGCACATCCCGGGCTCGCCGTCGGTGCGCATCGACGAGGTCGCGGCCGCGCGAACGGCGGTCAACCACCTGCTCAACCAAGGACACGAGCGGATCGGCTTCATCGCCGGCACCCCCGACGACCCGCGGTTCGGTTTCGTGTCCTCCGAGCTCCGGCGCCAGGGCTACGAGTCCGCGCTCAGCGCGGCCGGCCTCCCCCAGGACCCCGAGCTCGTCGCGAGCGGACCCCATGGGCTCGACGGCGGATCGGCCGCGATGACCCAGCTCCTGACCGGCTCCGTGCTGCCGACCGCAGTCTTCGCGGAGTACGACGAGTTGGCGCTGGGAGCCTTGTGGGCCTTACGGCGTGCGGGAATGCACGTGCCCGATGCGATGTCGGTCGTGGGCATCGACAACCATGAACTGGCCCCGCTCGTCGAGCTCACCACGGTCGCCCAGGACGCGCACGAGCAGGGCAACGTCGCCGCACACCTTCTGCTGCAGGCGCTCGGCGCTCCGGACGCTGACATCGGCGCCGACCTCGTGCTTCCCACCCGGCTCGTCCTCCGCGGCAGCACCGCACCGCCGCGACAGTTCCGGTGACCTGCGGCCGGCCGTCGTTCAGCGGGTGAACTCGGAGGCGCGGATGCGGTACACCTGCAGGTTCAGGTCGTAGTACTTGTCGGTCTCGCCGACCCACTCCATCCCGAGGCGTCGCGCGGTGGCGATCGCGCGCTGGTTGGCGGGCCGTGCGACCGCGAACAGCTCGTCGACCTCCCCGCCGCTGAACGCCCAGCGCATCAGCTCCCGGCTGGCCTCGGTCGCATACCCGTGGCCCCAGGCGCTCGGCCGCAGCTGCCAGCCGATCTCGAGATCCTCCTCGTACGGGGGCAGCAGCCGGATCAGCAACGCGCCGACGACCTCGTGATCGGTCCGGCGTTCGACCGCCCAGCGGCCCGCCGGGACGACGAAGTTCGGCTGCGCCTCGATCCAGGACTGCAGGATCATCCGCATCGTCGCGGTGTCCGGCACCTTGTCGATGGCCGGTGACAACCAGGGCGCCACGTCCGCGGATCCGAAGATCTCCAGCGCGGCGTCGGCGTCGTCTTCCTCCCAGTCCCGGATCAGCAGCCGGTCCGTCTCCAGCTTCAGGGTCACCCCGCCAGGGTATGCGGTGCGCGCCCCGGCGCAAGGGCGCAAACGAGAGCCGCAGGGCGGTCCTGGAACGGACCACCCTGCGGGGGCCGAGGGGCGCTGGGGGGATAGCGCACCCTCGACTCGTGGAGGCGTCGTGGGGGAACAACGACCTCCACCTGGCCGGAGGCTCCGAGGAGTGGGTTTCGGAATGCCTCCGGCGGCTTCGGGGGCGGGGGATCAGCGCGAGCCGAGTTCCAGAGGCTGGGTGCGGATCCACCGGGTCGTGGTCTGCTGCCGGCCCATGGCGATCACGTCGCCGGCGGGACCGGCAGAGAAGACCCGGCTGGCGGCGGGACGCCGGGAGGCGCCGACACCGCGCTGGACCTCTGCCAGTAGCTGGTTGACCCGCTGACGCAGGTCCTCCACTTCGGACTGTAGCGCGAGAATGTGCCGAATACCCGCCAGGTTGACGCCTTCTTCCTGGCTGAGGTGCTGCACGTAGCGCAGCTTCGCCACGTCGTACGCCGAGTAGCGCCGGCCGCGGCCGGACGCCCGGCTCGGCACCACCAGGCCGAGCCGGTCGTACTGGCGCAAGGTCTGCGGGTGCATACCGGCCAGCTGGGCCGCCACCGAGATCACGTAGATCGGGGTGCGGTCGTCCCAGGTCGGCACCTGGCTGAACGGGATGCCCATCACGAACTCCCGAACAACCCGGCCCGCAGATCAGGCTGGTCCGACGCGGAGCTGAACTCCTGCAGCTTCTCCTTCTGCTCGTCGGTCAGCTCGTGCGGCACCTGCACCTCGAGGCTGAGCAGCAGGTCGCCCTTGGTCCCGTCCCGGCGGACCGACCCCTTGCCACGGACGCGCAGCTTGCTGCCGTTCGCCGTACCGGCCGGGATCCGGACCGTGACGGGCATGCCGTCCAGGGTCGGAACCTTGATCTCGGCACCCAGCGCCGCCTCGGTGAAGCTCACCGGGACGTTGAGCGTCAGGTGCTCGCCCTGACGGCCGAAGATCCGGTGCGGCTTGACGTGCACGGTGACGTAGAGGTCGCCCGCGGGGCCACCCCGTTCGCCGGCCGCGCCCTTGCCCTTCAGCCGGATCCGCTGACCGTCCTGCACGCCCGCGGGGATGCGGACCTGCATGGTCTTGCTCGACGTACCGCGGCCGGAGCCGTGGCAGGTCTCGCACGGCTGGTCGACGACCAGGCCGCGACCCTTGCACTCGGTGCACGGCTCGGTCATCGCGAAGACGCCGCCCTGCACCGAGGTCTGCATGCCGGTGCCCTCGCACTTGAGGCAGACCTTCGGAACGGTGCCGTACTTCGCGCCGGTCCCGCGACACGTCGGGCACGGCTCGTCGCTGGTCATCCGGAGCCCGACCGTGACACCGTTCACGGCCTCGGCGAACTCGATTGTCGCCTCGGTCTCGATGTCCTGACCGCGCCGCGGACGGGCGGTCGTGCTGGTCGTGGTCCGGCCGCCACCGCCGAACATCCCGCCGAGGATGTCGCCGAGCCCACCGCCGGCACCCTGGCCGCCACGGTTGAACAGGTCGCCGACGTTGAAGTCGAAGCCACCGCCCTGACCGCTGCCGCTCGGCATCCGGAAGCCGCCGCTGCCGAACAGCCGCCGCGCCTCGTCGTACTCCTTGCGCTTCTTCGGGTCACCGACGACGTCGTACGCCTCGGAGACCTCCTTGAACTTGGCCTCCGCCTTGGTGTCCCCGGCGTTGGAGTCCGGGTGGTACTGCCGGGCCAGCTTGCGGTACGCCTTCTTGATCTCGTCGGCCTCGGCGGTCTTGGAGACGCCGAGAACCTTGTAGAAGTCCTTCTCGATCCAGTCCTTCGTACTCATCTGGCGCCTCCCCTCCCGTCGTGTCGACTACTCCGCAGACTTGTCCGCGGCCTGTTCGTCATCAGTGCTCTCCACCGGTGCGTCGGCCTTCGCGGCGTCGGCCGGCAGTTGTTCGGTCGGCTCCGACACGGCCACCCGGGCCGCCCGGAGGATCCGCTCACCGTGCCGGTAGCCCGGTTGCATGATCATCGTCGCGGTCGGACCGTCGACCTCGTCGGAGTAGTTGTGCAGCAGGGCCTCGTGGATCCGCGGGTCGAAGGGATCGCCCTTCTCGCCGTACTTCACCAGGCCGAGCTTCTCGGTGACCCGTTCCAGCGATTCGGCGACCGCCTTGAACGCGCCGTCCAGTTCACCCGCCTCGCGAGCCCGGCCGACGTCGTCCAGGATCCCGAGCAGCTCGGCCAGCACGGTGCCGATGACGAGCTCGCGGGACGCTTCGCGCTCCCGGTCGACGCGGCGCTTGTAGTTCACGTACTCGGCCTGCAGTCGCTGCAGGTCCGCCGTACGCTCCGCGAGCGCCTCGGTCAGCAGGGCCTCCTGGGCGGACGGACCGATCAGGTCGGAGGGGTCCCGCGGCGGCTGGGCCGCGGGGCCACCGGCCGCGGGGGCCCCGGACAGGTCCGAGGGCTCCCGCAGCTTGCCGGTTTCCGGGTCGATCCGGCGCTTGTCGCGGATGACGGGCTCGCCGTCACCGAACTCGCTGCCAGTCGGTCGATCCGTCACTTGTCCTCCGTCTTGTCCTGCGGCCGGTCCTCGTCCACGATCTCGGCGTCGACGACGTCGTCGTCGTTGCTGCCCGGGGTCGCGTCCTCGGAGGTGGCGCCGTCGGTCGAGCCGCCGGCGGCCTGGGCGTTCGCGTACATCGCGGCGCCCATCTTCTGGCTGGACTGGGCGAGCTTCTCCGACGCGGCCTTGACCGCCTCGGCGTCGTCACCCTCGAGCGCCTTCTTCAGCTCGGCGACGCCGTCCTTGACCTCGGTCTTGACGTCGTCGGGGACCTTGTCCTCGTTCTCCTGCAGGAACTTCTCGGTCTGGTAGACGAGGCTCTCCGCCTGGTTGCGGTTCTCCACCGCCTCGCGGCGCTTGCGGTCCTCCTCGGCGTACTGCTCGGCGTCGCGGACCATCTGGTCGATGTCGGTCTTCGGCAGCGCGGAGCCACCGGTCACCGTCATCCGCTGCTCCTTGCCGGTGGCCAGGTCCTTGGCGTTCACGTGCACGATGCCGTTCGCGTCGATGTCGAAGGTGACCTCGATCTGCGGCACGTTCCGCGGCGCCGGCGGCAGGCCGGTCAGCTCGAAGTTGCCGAGCGACTTGTTGTCGCGGGCCATCTCGCGCTCGCCCTGGTAGACCTGGATCATCACCGACGGCTGGTTGTCCTCGGCCGTGGTGAAGATCTCCGAGCCCTTGGTCGGGATCGTGGTGTTGCGCTCGATGATCTTGGTGAACACGCCGCCCTTGGTCTCGATGCCGAGGCTCAGCGGGGTCACGTCGAGCAGCAGGACGTCCTTGACCTCACCCTTCAGCACACCGGCCTGCAGGGAGGCGCCGACCGCGACGACCTCGTCCGGGTTGACGCCCTTGTTCGGGTCCTTGCCGCCGGTGAGCTCCTTGACCAGGTCGGCCACCGCGGGCATCCGGGTCGAACCGCCGACCAGGATCACGTGGTCGATCTTCGACACGTCGATGCCGGCGTCCTTGATGACGGCCTTGAACGGGGCGCGGGCGCGCTCCAGCAGGTCGTTGGTCATCTTCTGGAACTCGGCCCGGGAGAGCTTCTCCTCCAGGTGCAGCGGGCCGGACTCGGTCAGGCTCAGGTACGGCAGGTGGATCGTGGTCTCGGCGGCGCTGGACAGCTCGATCTTGGCCTTCTCGGCGGCCTCGTTCAGCCGCTGCATGGCCATCTTGTCGCCGGACAGGTCGGTGCCGTTCTTGTTCTTGAACTGGGTCACCAGCCACTGGACGATCCGGTTGTCCCAGTCGTCACCGCCGAGGTGGTTGTCACCGCTGGTGGCCTTCACCTCGAAGACGCCGTCGCCGATCTCCAGCAGGGACACGTCGAACGTGCCGCCACCGAGGTCGAAGACCAGGATGGTCTGCTCGGTGCCCTTGTCCAGGCCGTAGGCGAGCGCGGCCGCGGTCGGCTCGTTGACGATCCGGTGCACCTTCAGGCCCGCGATCTCGCCGGCCTCCTTGGTCGCCTGGCGCTGCGCGTCGGAGAAGTAGGCCGGCACGGTGATGACCGCGTCGGTGACCTGCTCCCCGAGGTACGCCTCGGCGTCCCGCTTCAGCTTCTGCAGCACGAACGCGCTGATCTGCTGCGGGGTGAACTTCTTGCCGTCGATGTCCACGCTCCAGGCCTCGCCCATGTGGCGCTTGACCGAGCGGATGGTGCGGTCGACGTTCGTGGTGGCCTGGCGCTTCGCCACCTCGCCGACCAGGACCTCGCCGTTCTTGGCGAAAGCCACCACCGAGGGCGTCGTGCGCGCTCCCTCGGCGTTGGGGATGACGGTGGGCTCGCCACCTTCCAGTACGGCGATGACGGAGTTCGTCGTACCGAGATCGATACCGACCGCGCGGGCCATGCTTTACCTCCACAGAGTTGAGTGATGCAGACTCAATGTTGCCGTTCGTCCGCCTCGGTTTCAAATCCGTGACTGAACAAACTTGAGTTCACTGGACTCAACATTGCACAACCGTCAGGTCATTCCCAAGGGCGGCCCCCGATTTCGGGGGCCCGGCCAGGGTGACGCCAGGGAGACCCCTCCCGAAGCAAACGTTTACCGTGCGATCCTGATCACTGTGAAGCTCCGCCCGATGACCGCTGCCGACGTCGCCGCGGTTCTCGCGCTGAACGCCACCGCCGAAGGTCTCGTCGAGCCGCTGGGCCCCGACCGCCTGGACTGGCTCCGGCTGATCGCCGCGCACGCCGTCGTCGTCGACCTGGACGGCACCCCGGCCGGTTTCGTGCTCACCTTCACCCCCGGCTCGGCGTACGACGGGCTCGCCTACGAGGCGTTCACCCAGACGTACGCCGACCGCTTCCTCTACATCGAGCGGATCGTGATCGCCGCCGAGCACCGCCGCCAGGGCATCGGCTCGAAGGTGTACCGCGCGATCGAACGCGCCGCCCACCCCTTCGACCGCACCGTCGCCGCCGTCTCCACCGGCACCCCGGCGCATGCGTTCCACACCGGCCGCGGGTACGTCGAGATCGCCAGCCGCCGCCTCCCCGACGGCACCGCCATGTCCCTGCTCGCCAAGGACTTGACCGGCGCGGGCTGATCAGAGCTGGCGGATGTCAAGGAGTGAGCGGACCGGGAGGTCGTGCCGCAGCCGCGGATCGGTGAGGGCGTCGACGATGCAGGCCGCGCCGATCCAGTGCGCCCCGCAGTCCTCCACCAGCGCCCGCGCCGTCCGCGCGGTCGCCCCGGTGTCGATCCAGTCGTCGACCATCAACACGCGGTCCTCGGCCCCGACCAGCGTCCGCCGGAACCCGAACACCACGTGCCGGTCCTGGTAGTCCGGCCCCGTCGTACGCCGTACCCACCGATCACTGTCGACGGAGGAACCCGCGTGCTTGCGCATCTCGACGAACCCGACCCCGACCGCGGCCGCCGTCAACGCCCCGACCAGCGACCCCCGCGACACCGGCCCGAGCACGACCGTGGGCTCCACGTCGTACAACCCCGCGAGCGCCGGCCCGATCTCCCGCAACAACTCCGCGTCCCGCCACCACCCGGTGACGTCCGCATAACTGCTTCAGACGCCCCGATCCGTCCGCCACCGAAACGCGCTCCGAAGCCGTGCCCTCGTGTCCATGCCTCCAGGGTCCCTTGTCCCCGTGGCCGGCGCATTTGGTTTTTGCGGACCGCCACCACTCACCAAGGTGCCGGAACGCGCATCTCTCTCGCCCCGTTGAGCGTGAGCGCGGGTCGCGCGGCCTGCTTACTGGGTGGTGGCGGTCCGCCTGTGGACAACGCGCACCCCGCGCCGCGCGAATTCACCATGCTGGATTCATGGCAGATGTGGCCGAGGTGATCGGCAGGCGCGGCGGATCCGCGACGTTCGCGGATCTGCGCGCGGTGGTGTCCGCACGCGCCATCCGCAACGCGCTCACGTCGGGAGTGATCGACCGGGTGGCGAAAGGTGTCTACGCGTTGCCTGCCGCACCGCCGGCACTGACCGCGGCCCGAAGCCACGGCGGTGTCGTCTCGCATCTCAGCGCTGCGCAGCACTGGGGTTTCGGGGTGATCAACCCGCCCGGCCTGCCACACGTCACACTGCCGCCCGGCCGGGCCCGACGCCGCAGCGGGCTGCCCTGCGTCGCACACTGGGCGGAGGTCGCCGCGCTCGACGACGTCACCACCCCGCTTCGGACTGTCCTGGACTGCCTGCGTACCTTGCCGCCCGCGGAAGGGCTCGCCGTAGCGGACTCGGCCTTACGCACGGGCTGTGTCGAGCACGACATGCTTCTCGACGCAGCGTCTCGGCTTCGAGGGCCACACCGTCGGCGGATTCAGCAGATGGTCGCGTTCGCCGACGGTCGAGCGGAATCGGTGCTGGAGTCCGTCCTGCGCTACTTGCTGATCGAGCGGGGAATCGAGGGTTTCACTCCTCAACTGCTGGTACGGGACGAGGAGTTCTCCGCTCGCCTCGACCTCGGTCACCCCCGCCTGCTGCTGGGCCTCGAGGCGGACGGATTCGCCTTCCACGGGACGCGGCGAGCTCTGGTCAAGGACTGCCGCAGGCAGGCGAACCTCACGGTCCGAGGCTGGCGAGTGCTTCGCTTCAGCTGGGAGGACATCATGTACGACCCCGATTGGGTGGTCGCCACGATCGAACGGGCAGCCGGACTCCCGTCACTCAGCAAGCACCTGCTGCGCGCCGCCTGACGCGGCCGCTGAGCGTGCGGTGGGCAGGTGACGCGAGGCTGGTGAGTGATGGCGGTCCGCCTACACCGGCCGTCCGCTGACGAACGTCTGGGTGACGAGGGGGACGGCGGGGCGGTACGCGAGGTGGAGGTATGACGGGGCGTCGACAACGGCCAGGTCGGCTTGGGCGCCGGGGGTCAGGTGGCCGAGGTCGGGGCGGCGGAGGGAGGCGGCGCCGCCGGCGGTGGCGGACCAGAGGGCCTCGGCGGGAGTCATGTGCATCTCGCGGACGGCCAGGGCGATACAGAAGGGCATCGACGACGAGTAGCCGGAGCCGGGGTTGCAGTCGGTGGCGAGGGCGACGGTGACGCCGGCGTCCAGGAGGCGACGGGCGTCGGGGTACGGCGACCTGGTGGAGAACTCGATCGCCGGGAGCAGACCGGCGACGACGCCGCTCGAGGCGAGTGCGTCGACGTCCGCGTCGGTGAGATAGGTGCAGTGGTCGGCCGAGGCAGCGCCGACCTCGGCAGCGAGCTGGACACCGGGTCCCTCGCCGAGCTGATTGGCGTGTACGCGAGCCTGCAGCCCGCGCGCGATCCCGGCCTGTAAGATCGCGCGTGCCTGGTCCTCGTCGAACGCGCCGCGCTCCACGAAGACGTCGACCCACTTGGAGTGCCCAGCGGCCGCGTCGAGCATCGGCCCGGTCACCAGCGCCACGTAGCCCGCCGGGTCGTCGGCGAAGTCGGCCGGCACGACGTGGGCGCCGAGGTACGTCGTCTCGTCGGTGAACTGGCGCGCGATCCGCAGCGCCCGCGCCTCGTCGGCGACCGTCAGCCCGTACCCGGACTTGATCTCGACGGTCGTCGTGCCCTGGCGGCGCATCTCGGTCACCAGACGGGCCACGTTCGCGGTCAGCTGCTCGTCGGTGGCCTTGCGGGTGGCGGCCACCGTGGTGCGGATCCCGCCGGCCGAGTACGGCGTACCGGTCATCCGGGCCGCGAACTCCTCGGCGCGGTCGCCGGCGAACACCAGGTGCGAGTGCGAGTCGACGAACCCCGGGATCACCGCCCGGCCGCCGACGTCGATCGATCCGTCCGCTGCCGGGGCCGCGGTTCGTTGCCCGACCCACGCGACTGTGCTGCCGTCGATCACGACGGCCGCGTCGTGGAGCTCGCCGAGCGGTCCGCCGTGCGTCGGGTCGTTGGTCACCAGGGAGCCGATGCCGGTCAGCAGGAGCGAGGTCATCGGGTCACCGCCGCGATCGACGTGGTCAGCTGCGCCGCGACGTCCAGACGACTGTGTTTGCCGTCAGCAACCACATGCTTGCCGGAGACGACCACGTCCGAGACGTCCGCCGCCGTCGCCGCGAAGACCGCTGTTTCCAGCGTGCCGCCGGTAGCCGCTGTGCGGACGGTGTCGGTGCGGACGGCGACCAGGTCGGCGCGGGCGCCGGGGGCGATCGCTCCGGCGTCGTCGAAGCCGATCGAGCGGTGGCCGTCGGTGGTGGCTGCTTTGAGGAGCTCGGCGGCCGACCAGTGGCCACGCTCCTGCGACGCCAGGCGTTCATTCAGCTCGACGGCGCGCATTTCCTCGAACAGGTCGATCACCGCGTGGCTGTCCGATCCGAGCGTCAGAGGCGAGCCCGCGTCCCGCAGCCGCACCGACGGGCCGATGCCGTCCGCGAGGTCGCGCTCGGTGGTCGGGCAGAAGCAGGAGTACGCCGCGGAGCTGCCGAGCAGACCGATGTCGACCGGGGTCAAGTGCGTCGCGTGCACCGCGCTCGTGCGTCCGCTGAGGAAGCCCGCCTCGTCGAGGATCTGGGTCGGGGTTCGGCCGTACGCCTCGAGGCAGGCCGCGTTCTCGGCGACCTGCTCGGACAGGTGGATGTGCAGCGGTACGTCGGGGAAGGCCGACGCGACCGCGCCGAGTTGGTCGTGTGGCACGCCGCGCACCGAATGCGCCGCCGCGCCGATCACGACGTCGTCCGCGCCCTTGAGCTGCGCGACCCGGGAGGCCCAGGCGGTGGCGTCGCCGTCGCTGAAGCGCTGCTGGACCTCGTTGAGCGGCTGGTCGATCCCGCCGGCCACGTAGCAGGTGTCGAGCAGCGCGATCCGGATCCCCACGTCCCGGGCGGCCTCGATCAGCGCCGTCCCCATGGCGTTGGGGTCGTCGTACCGGCCGCCGCCGGGGGCGTGGTGCAGGTAGTGGAACTCGCCGACCGCGGTGACGCCGGCGAGCAGCATCTCGGCGTACACGGCGCGGGCGAGCTCGTAGTACGTGTCGGGGGTGAGCGCGGCGGCGACGGAGTACATCTGGTCGCGCCAGGTCCAGAACGTGCCGCGCTCGGTCTGCGTGCGGCCGCGGAGCGCGCGGTGGAACGCGTGGCTGTGACAGTTCGCGAGGCCGGGGATGACGAGGCCGGGCAGGACGTGCGCGTCGCCGGGGTCCGCACCGGGCTCCACCGAGGTGAACCGGCCGTCCGCGACGGTCACCAGGACACGCTCCGCGATGCCGGTGGGAAGAAGAGCGGTCGAGCACCAGTACGACGTCACTTGGCGAGGTCCTTCAGTACGGCGGCCAGCGCGTCGACGCCGGCCAGGCAGTCGTCCATCTCGGCGTACTCGGCCGGGGAATGCGAGACGCCGGTCGGGTTGCGGACGAACAGCATCGCGGTCGGGATCCCGGCGTCCGAGAACACGCCCGCGTCGTGCCCGGCGCCGGTCGGCAGCACGGGTGCGCCGTCGAGCACAGTCACCAGGCGGTCGCGCAGACCGGCCGGGAAGTCGACGATCGGGGAGACGGATTCGGGTGTCACCTCGAGGGTCGTGCCGTCGCGCTCGGCGCGCTCGGTCGCCTGCTTGGTGATTGCCGCGAGCAATGATTCGAGGATGGCGGTGTCGGCGGCGCGGGCGTCGAGCCAGGCCGTGACGCGGGACGGTACGGCGTTGGTGCCGTTGGGCTCCACCGAGAGGCGGCCGAACGTCGCGCGAGCGCCGGCGAGGCGGGCCTGCTTGTTGGCGGCGAGGGCGGTCATCGCGTAGGTGAGCATCGGGTCGTGCCGGTCCTCCATCAGGGTGGTGCCGGCATGGTTGGCCTCACCACCGAACGTGAACCGGTACCGCCCGTGCGGCCAGATCGAGCTGGCCACGCCCACGGGTGCCGTCAGCCCTCGGCCTTGCTCCACATGCAGTTCGACGAAGGTCCCCATCCTCTGCAGGAGCGGCGAAGGCCCGACTCCCGCTGGATCAATTCCGGAGGTTTCCAAGGCTTGACCGAGGCGCACCCCCGCCCTGTCCGTCAGCTGAAGCGCCTTCTCAGCCGACAGAACCCCGGCCGCGACCCGAGACCCCAAACAGGGCATCCCGAACCGCGACCCTTCTTCCTCCACAAAGGCCCCCACCCCGATAGGCACCCCGGGTTCGAACCCCTCCGCCCGCAACCGATCCACAGCCGCCAGCGCAGACACCACCCCCAGAGGCCCATCAAAAGCCCCACCATCAATCACCGAATCCAGATGACTACCCGTCACCACACCCGGCGCGTCACCGGCACCCCACCAGGCGATGAGGTTGCCGATTCCGTCGGATTCGACGGTGAGGTTGCGGGCGGCGCACTGGTCGAGGAACCAGTGCGTCGCCTCGCGTTCGGTGGGGGTCCAGCCGCCGCGGGTGTAGCCGCCGGTGTCGGGGTTGCGGCCGATGGCGGACTGGTCGGCCCAGAGGGATTCGAAGCTCAAGACAGTGGGTTCTTCGCCAGCCAGTCCTTGGCGACCGCGTCCGCGCTCTCCTTGCCGGCGTCGATCCGCTTGACCAGGTCGGTCAGCGCGTCCGTGGTCAGCTTGGCGTCGACGGCGTTCAGCGTCGCCACGATGTCGTCGGACTTGTGGTCGGTCCGGATCAACGGAACGATGTTGTTCGGCGGCAGGATCTGCTCCGGGTCGTCCAACTGGACGAAGCCCTGCTCCTTGATCACCGACTGGGTGGTGAACAGGTTCGTCACCTGGATCTGGTTGTCCTCCAGCGCCTTGATGCTCAGCGGACCACCCGCGTCCAGCGTCTTGTACTCCTTGAACTCGACGCCGTACTTCTCCTTCAGCCCCTTCAGACCCGCCGACCGGACCTTGAACTCCGAGCTACCGCCCGCGATCAGGTTCTTGTCCTTCAGGTCACCCAGCGACTTCAGGCTGTACTTGTCCGCGGTCGCCTTGGTGACCACGATCGTGTCCTCGTCCGCGGCCGGCGACTTCTCCAGCACCTCGAGCCCGGACGGCAGCGCCTTCTTCAGCGCGTCGTACGCCTTGTCCGCGTCGGTCTCGGTGGAGTTCTTGTCGAAGTACGCCAGCGCGGCGCCGGTGTACTCCGGCACCAGGTCGACGGACCCGTCCTTGATCGCGGCCATGTAGGTCTCGCGGTTGCCGATGTTCGGCTTCTTCTTCACCTCGATGCCCTTGGCGGCCAGGGCCTGGCCGTAGATCTCCGCCAGCAGCTGGCTCTCGGAGAAGTCGGCGGACCCGACGGTGATGCTGCTCACCTTCGACGGCGCGGGCGAGGACCCCGCGTTGTCGTTGCCGAGCTGGTCGCCCCCACCCCCACAACCGGCCAGGCCGAGCACCGCCACCCCGGCGATCGCAGTACGGATGAGTGTGGATCTCAACACGAGAGCCTCCAGTGTTCTCGTTCAGCCACCGGCCGGTGCCGATGGATGTGTCTCAAGTTCATCAGGTACCCCGGACAGTTCAGCCGATCTTCAGTCCCGGCGAGACGGTGACCCGTCCGATCAGCGCGAACAGCGCGTCCAGCAGCAGCGCCAGCAGCGCCACCAGCAGCGCGCCGGTGAACATCTGCGGGAAGTCGCGCAGCTTCAGCCCGTCGATGACGTACCTCCCGAGGCCGCCGAGCGACACCAGCGCCGCGATGGTCGCGGTCGACACGATCTGCAGGGTCGCGCTGCGGATCCCGGAGATGATCAGCGGCATCGCGATCGGGATCTCCACCTTGGTCAGGATCTCCTGTCCGGTCATCCCCATCCCCCGGGCGGCGTCGATCGTGGCCGGATCGACACCCGAGATCCCGGCGTACGTCGAGGCGAGGATCGGCGGGATCCCCAGCGCGACCAGCGCGATCAGCACCGGCAGGAACCCGATCTGGTCGGTCAGCAGCACCGCCAGCATCAGCAGCCCCAGGCTCGGCAGCGCCCGCGCCGCGTTGCCGGCGTTGATGGCCAGGAACGCGCCGCGCCGGGTGTGCCCGATCCGCAGCCCGATCGGCAGCCCGATCGCGGTCGACAGGCCGAGCGCGGCAAACGTGTACCAGAGGTGTTCGAGGATGCGCGACCAGATACCTTCCGGGCCGGACCAGTTGTACGAGTCGGTCAGGTACTCCCACATGTCAGGCCACCTCTCCCACCGGGGTTGCGACACGGGCCCACGGGGTCAGCACCCGCTGCAACGTCACGAGGACGACGTCGGCGAGCAGCGCGAGGGCCAGCGACAGTACGACACCGACCACGACCGGGGTCAGGAAGTCCTTCTGGAAGCCGAGTGTGAACAGCTCGCCGAGGCCGCCGATCCCGATCACCGCGCCGACGCTCACCATCGAGATGTTCGCGACCGTGACGACGCGCAGTCCGGTGAAGATGACCGGTACGGCGATCGGCAGGTCGACCGCGACGACCCGATGCAGAGCGCCGTACCCGACCGCGATCGCGGACTGCCGGACGTCGGGCGGCACGGAGCGGAGTCCGTCGATCACGTTCCGGATCAGCAGCGACACCGTATAGATGGTCAGCGCCACGATGATGTTCACCGTGGACAGCACCTTGGTGCCGAGGATCGCCGGCAGCACGATGAACAGCGCGATCGACGGCAGCGAGTAGAGGATGCCGCCGAACGCGACCAGCGGGTTCGCCAGCCACGAGTAGCGCGTCGCGACGTACCCCAGCGGCACCGAGATGATCAGCCCGAGGATCACCGGGACGATCGCCAGGTACAGATGCTCGACCAGCTGGTCCCAGATCAGCCCGAGGTTGTCGCCGATCCAGGTCATGACCGGAGCGCCTCTGCGACCGTTGCCTGGTCGATCACGCCGATCGCCTTGCCGTCGTCGTCCACGCAGACACCGCAGCCGGTCGGCGAGGTGAGTACGGCGTCGAGCGCGGCGCGCAGCGAGTCGCCGCGCTTGAACACCGCGCCCAGCGGAAGCAGCTGCTGCGAGCCGTTGCGCCAGCCGAGCGGTACGCCGTCCTGCAACGCGAGCGCGTCCGGCAACGGTCGCACCGGCAGGTCTTCCGGATGCACGAACGTCAGCGCACGGTAACCCCGGTCCCGCCCGACGAAGTCCCGGACGAAGTCGTCGGCGGGCTCGGCGAGCAGCTCGGCCGGCGGTGCGAACTGGGCCAGCTTGCCGCCGACCCGCATCACCGCGATGGTGTCGCCGAGCTTGATCGCCTCGTCGATGTCGTGGGTGACGAACACGATCGTCTTGCCGATGTCGCGCTGCAGCCGGAGCAGCTCCTCCTGCAGCTGGTTACGCACGATCGGGTCGACGGCACTGAACGGCTCGTCCATCAGCATGATCGCCGGGTCGGCCGCCAGCGCCCGCGCGACGCCGACTCGTTGCTGCTGGCCACCGGACAGCTGGGCCGGGTACCGCTCGGCGAGCTTGAGGTCCAGGCCGACGCGTTCGAGCAGCTCCATCGCCGTACTGTGCGCCTTGCGCTTGTCCCAGCCGAGCAGCTTCGGCACGGTGGCGACGTTCTCCACGACCGTCTTGTGCGGGAACAGGCCGGCGTTCTGGATCACGTACCCGATGCCGCGCCGCAGTGTGACCGGGTCCTTGCCGTTGATGTCCTCGCCGTCGATCGAGATCGTCCCGCCGGTCCGCTCGATCGTGCGGTTGATCATCCGCAGCGACGTGGTCTTCCCGCAGCCGGACGGGCCGACGAACACGGTGATCTGGTTGCTCGGGATCCGCAGGGACAACTCGTCGACGGCGACGGTGCCGTCCGGATACCGCTTGGTGACGTCCTCGAACTCGATCATGGCGCCCCTTCGCGCTCGTCGTCGGTCGCCCGATCGACCCTAGCGGAACGAAAGACCGAAGCCACGCGATCGCGGGCTTTCTCGCTCCTTGGGAAAGTGCACCGTAGCAGTACAGATTTCCACGGTCGCACTCCGCAGTCAGGACTCCCGCATCGGAACCCTGACACCCTTCTCATCGGCAACTTCGACCGCCTTGTCGTAGCCCGCGTCGACGTGCCGGATCACACCCATCGCTGGGTCGTTGCTGAGGACCCGCTCGAGCTTCTGCCGCGCGAGATCGGTGCCATCGGCAACCGATACCTGGCCGGCGTGGATGGACCGGCCGATACCGACGCCGCCGCCGTGGTGGATCGACACCCAGGACGCGCCGCTGGCCACGTTCACCATCGCGTTCAGCAACGGCCAGTCCGCGATCGCGTCCGAGCCGTCCAGCATGCCTTCGGTCTCCCGGTACGGCGAGGCCACGCTGCCGGTGTCGAGGTGGTCGCGGCCGATCACGATCGGCGCCTCGAGTTCACCGGAGGCCACCATCTCGTTGAACCGGACGCCGGCCTTGTCGCGCTCGCCCTGACCGAGCCAGCAGATCCGCGCCGGCAGGCCCTGGAACGCGACCCGCTCGCCGGCCATCTTGATCCATCGGCCCAGGTGCTCGTTGTCCGGGAACAGGTCCAGGATCGCCTGGTCGGTCTTCGCGATGTCGGCCGGGTTGCCGGACAGCGCCGCCCACCGGAACGGGCCCTTCCCCTCACAGAACAACGGCCGGATGTACGCCGGTACGAAGCCGGGGAAGTCGAACGCGCGGCTGTAGCCGGCCTTGCGGGCCTCGTCCCGGATCGAGTTGCCGTAGTCGAAGACCTCGGCGCCCGCGTCCTGGAACCCGACCATCGCGGCGACGTGCCGCGCCATCGAGGCCCGCGCGCGCTCGGTGAAGCCCTTCGGGTCCTTCTCCCGCTCGGTCGACCAGTCCGCGAAGTCGATGCCCACCGGCAGGTACATCAACGGGTCGTGCGCCGAGGTCTGGTCGGTGACGATGTCGATCGGCGCACCCAGCTCCAGCAGCTCCGGCACGATCACCGCGGCGTTGCCGAGGACACCGATCGACAGCGGCCGGCGCGCCTTCTTGGCCTCTTCCGCCAGCCGCAATGCCTCGTCCAGGGAGGAGGCCCGGACGTCGAGGTAGCGGTGCTCGATGCGGCGCTGGATCCGCGACTCGTCGACGTCGACACAGATCGCGACGCCGTCGTTCATGGTCACCGCGAGCGGCTGCGCGCCGCCCATGCCGCCGAGGCCGGCGGTCAGCGTGATCGTGCCGGCCAGCGAGCCGCCGAACTTCTTCTCCGCGACCGCGCCGAACGTCTCGTACGTGCCCTGCAGGATGCCCTGCGTACCGATGTAGATCCACGAGCCGGCCGTCATCTGGCCGTACATCGTCAGGCCCATCGCCTCGAGCTTGCGGAACTCCTCCCAGGTGGCCCAGTCGCCGACCAGGTTCGAGTTCGCGATCAGCACCCGCGGCGCCCACTCGTGCGTCTGCATCACGCCGACCGGGCGGCCGGACTGGACGAGCATCGTCTCGTCGTCCTTCAGCGTGGTCAGCGTGCGCACCATCGCGTCGAACGAGTTCCAGTCGCGGGCGGCCTTGCCGGAGCCGCCGTACACGACGAGCTCGTCGGGGTGCTCGGCGACCTCGGGGTCGAGGTTGTTCTGGAGCATCCGCAGCGCGGCCTCCTGCTGCCAGCCGCGGGCGGTGAGCGTGGTACCGCGGGGTGCGCGGACAGGACGTGGTCCGGACATGGGTGATCCAGCCTTTCTAGGAGAGCGGGCCGGTGACGGCCTCGGCAACGGTGACATAGGTGCTGTCGGCAACAAGCCGGACGGAGTGCTCGAGCTCGGGCGCGAGGAACCGGTCGGTGGCCGGCCCCTCGACGTGCTCCCGCAGGGCGGCCCGGACGGCGGCGGTGGCCGGGGCCGGGTCCAGCGGCGCGCGCAGGTCGAGCGCCCGCGCGGCGGTGAGGATCTCGATCGCCAACACCCGCTGCAAGCCGTCGACGGCCCGGCGCAACTTGCGTGCGGCCGACCAGCCCATCGAGACGTGGTCCTCCTGCATCGCGCTGCTCGGGATCGAGTCGACGCTGGCCGGTACGGCGAGGCGCTTCAGCTCGGAGACGATCGCGGCCTGGGTGTACTGCGCGATCATGTGGCCGCTGTCCACACCGGGGTCGTCGGCCAGGAACGCGTTCAGCCCGTGGTTGCGGGCCACGTCCAGAAACCGGTCGGTACGGCGTTCGCTGATCGACGCGAGGTCCGCGACGGCGATCGCCAGGAAGTCCAGCACGTACCCGACCGGGGCGCCGTGGAAGTTGCCGTTGGACTCGACCCGGCCGTCCGGGAGCACGACCGGGTTGTCGATCGCGGCGGCGAGCTCGCGGCCGGCGACCGTCGTCGCGTGCGCCGCGGTGTCGCGGGCGGCGCCGTGGACCTGGGGCGAGCACCGCAGCGAGTAGGCGTCCTGCACCCGGTTGCAGTCGGGGCCGCGGTGGCTCGCGACGATCGCGCTGTCCTTGAGGATCGCGCGCAGGTTGGCGGCGGCCGCGGCCTGGCCGGGATGCGGCCGCAGGGCCTGCAGGTCCGCGGCGAACACCCGGTCGGTACCGAGCTGCGCCTCGACGCTCATCGCGGCGGCGAGGTCGGCGGTCTTGAACAGCCGGTCCAGATCGGCGAGCGCGAGCAGCAGCATGCCGAGCATGCCGTCGGTCCCGTTGATCAGCGCGAGGCCTTCCTTCTCGGCCAGCACGACCGGGGTCAGGCCGTGCGCCGGGAGCGCCTCAGCCGCGTCGAGAAGGTTGCCATCGGCATCGCGGACCTTGCCTTCGCCCATGATCGCGAGTGCGACATGGGACAGCGGCGCGAGATCACCCGAGCAACCGAGGCTGCCGTACTCGTGGACCACCGGCGTCAGGTGCGCGTTCAGCAGACCGGCGTACGCCTGGGCCGTCTCGACCTTCACGCCGGTACGGCCGGTGGCGAGCGTCGACAGTCGCAGCAGGGCCAGCGCCCGGACGACCTCGGTCTCCACCTCGGGACCCGAACCGGCCGCGTGCGAGCGGATCAGGCTGCGCTGCAGTTGCGCGCGGAGATCGGGCGCGATGTGCCGGGTGGCGAGTGCGCCGAACCCGGTCGAGACGCCGTAGTGCGGGGTGTCCGCGTGGGCCAGCGCCTCGATCGCGGCACGCGACTTCGCGATCTCCTCGAGGGCCTGGTCGTCGATCCGTACCTGCGCGCCGTACCGCGCGACCGCGACCACCTCGGCCGGGGTCAGCGGTCCGACGCCGACTTTCACTGTGTGTTCCACCCGAACATTGCACCTCGCCGGATCGGTCCCCGACAGCAGCGCCGCCCTACTTTCCGTCTCGGATCTGAGACAGGGTTGGCGACCCTCGGTAGCCGTAGAGTCCTGCCATGGTGTTCGAGATCCGGACGGCGCGGCCGGAGGATGCGGTCGGGGTCGCCCGGGTCTGGGCCGCGGTGATGCCGCAACTGGTGAAGACCGCGCGCGCGATCGAGTTGCAGCTGCGGCACGGCCGGAGCCTCGAGGTGCTGATCGCCGTCGACGGGCCGGACGTCGTCGGGTACGCGAACATCTATCTGCCGCCGCCGGACGCCGCGGCGCCGCGGGTCCGGGTGACGATCCAGGTGCCTCCGGAGTACCGCCGCCGAGGAATCGGCAGCGCGTTGCTCGCCGCGATCACCGAGCGGGCCGTGGAACTCGGCGCCGGACGACTGCTCGCGGTCGTGGCCGACGACGACGATTCGAAGGCCTTCGCCGCGCAGCGCGGATTCACGATCGGCCGGCGGATGTCGCACTCCGCCGCCGACCTGACCACGGCGCGTGAGCCGCTCGCTGCTCCGGACGGGCTGCGCGTGACGACGTACGACGAACTCGACCCACGGCAGCTCTACGACGCCGAGGTCCAGGTCCGCGACGACGACCCGAGCGGGCTGTCGGGCGGACCGGCGTACGAGGAATGGGTGCGGACGTCGTGGGAGAACCCGGACACGAGGTACGACCTGAGCATCGCCGTACTCGACGGGGATCAGGTGCTGTCGTTCGTGACCACGACCGCGGACCCGGACCGCAAACTCAT
Source organism: Kribbella sp. NPDC003557 (assembly GCF_040610805.1). Classification (NCBI taxonomy): domain Bacteria; kingdom Bacillati; phylum Actinomycetota; class Actinomycetes; order Propionibacteriales; family Kribbellaceae; genus Kribbella; species Kribbella sp. NPDC003557. The sequence goes on along the minus strand of NZ_JBEXMY010000011.1, from coordinate 23,458 downwards.
CTGGTCGAACCTGACCGGGACGATCCCCTCGGCGCGCGGCCGCGGGCTGGCGAAGGTGGTGAAGTCCGTGGCACTCGCCCGGGCGCGGGACGCCGGGTTCACGGTCGCGTCGACCGGGAACGACGCGGCGAACGAGCCGATGCTCGCGGTGAACCAGTGGCTCGGCTACCGGGAGACCTCGGGCGCGTGGACCGCGGAGAAGGCGCTGTGAAGCGGCTCGCGACCTCGCTGACGTTCTTCCTGGTGCTGTCGCTCGTCATCGGATACCTCGTGTCCGGGCCGGGCTTCATGGACTGGGGCGTGGCCGGCGGGCTGTTCGCGGTCGCGATCGCCGGCGAGTGCTTCCGGTTCTGGCTGCGCCGCAACCGCGCGAAGAAGCGGGACTCGTCGAGCGTGTGAGGTTACGCTGCCGTTGTGAGCGGCAACGTTCCCGCGTCGACCCGCACGTTGCGTGTGCTGACGTTCCTGGCCACCCAGCCGGGACCGGTACCGATGGAGCGCATCGCGTCCGCGGTCGGGCTGCCGCGCTCGTCGACGTACCACTTGCTGCGGGCAATGATCGACGAGGGTTTCGTCGTCCATCTGCCCGAGGAGAAGCGGTACGGGCTCGGGGTGGCGGCGTTCGAGATCGGGTCCGCTTATCTGCGGCATGATCCGCTGGAGCGGCTGGCGCGGCCGTTGCTGGCGCAGCTGGTGCACGAGGTGGGGCAGACGGCGCATCTCGGCGTGCTGCACGGGCGGGAGCTGGTGTACCTGCTCAAGGAACAGCCGCCACGGCCGGTCACGCTGGTCACCGATGTCGGCGTACGCCTGCCTGCCACACTCACGGCGTCCGGCCGCGCCCTGCTCGCCGAGCTCCCGCCTGCGCAGGTGCGGGCCCTCTTCCCCACCCCTGAGTCCTTCGTCCGCCGCACCGACTTCGGCCCGCAAACCCTCACCCAGCTACGCCGCCTGCTGGCCGACGAGAAACGCCAGGGGTACGCGGTCGAAGACTCGTTCATCACCCCCGGTGTGGCGTCCGTCGCCAGCGCCGCGGTGGACCATGCCGGCCATCCGGTAGCCGCGATCAGCGTCACCTTCCGCACCGACACCGTCCCCACCGCGGACCGGCCTGGCCTGGCGCACAAGATCCGGCTTGCCGCGAAGGCGCTCACCAGGCGGCTGCACGGGTAGTACTGGAGGTGGTAGACGTGGGGGTAGTCAAACCCACGCGTGCTACGCGGCCGCTTACCTCGTCGCTCCGCTCCTCAGCGCGTCCACTCCACACGCTCCCACCCACCCCCGGCTTAGCGCCGGACCATCCACTTCCGGCTAGCGCCGGGGGGTTCCGGCTGCCGCCGGGAGTTGTCGGCTGGCGCCGACGGGTTGCGCGCTGGCGCGCGCGGGTTCGCGCTGGCGCGCGGGTGCGTGCTTGGCCGGCGTATGGCGTGAAACGCCCGGCGGGCAGGCGGACAGGCGGACAGGCCGGTGGGCAAGCGGGCTGGCGGGCTGGCGGGCTGGCGGGCTGGCGGGCTGGCGGGCTGGCGGGCTGGCCAACCTAAAGGAACCGCCTGTGGGACGCGACGGGTGTCGAGCCACCACCGCACGACAAGCAGCCAGACCGCGCCGGATCCCGGCAAAGCAGGAGCCCCCTCCGGTCCATCTGGATCGGAGGGGGCTGCGTGGCTCGGTTACCAGGAGGACTTGGTGATGCCGGGGAGTTCGCCTCGGTGGGCCATGGTGCGGAAGCGGATGCGGGAGATGCCTGCCTTGCCGATGTAGCCGCGGGGTCGCCCGTCGACCACGTCTCGGTTGCGGATGCGGATCGGGCTGGCGTCTCGGGGGAGCTTCTGGAGCTTCAGTTGGGCGTCGGCGCGCTCAGCGGCTGTCGACCGCGGGTCGGCGATGATCGCCTTCAGCGTGGACCGGCGCTCGGAGTAGTGGGCGGCGGTGTTCCGGCGCTGGTTGTTGCGGGCGATCTTCGCCGTGGTCGCCATCAGCGCTCTTCGCGGAAGTCGACGTGCTCGCGGAGCTTCGGGTCGTACTTGCGGATCACGATCCGGTCGGGATTGTTCCGGCGGTTCTTCCGCGTTACATAGGTGAAGCCGGTGCCCGCCGTGCTGCGGAGCTTGATGATCGGGCGGAGGTCGTTGCGCTTGGCCATGCTGTCCTTTCTCTTACTCAGCTGAACGCCGGCCGGGTGGCGGCTATTCCGCCCGTCAGGGTACTTTGTACTGGTTATCGTTTTCAACAAGACAGGAGAGTCGATGCTGCCGGTGACCTTGCTGACGGGGCTCGACGACGGGTTCCGCGGCGCCGCGGCGGGGAATCTGCTGGCCGCCGCCGGGCCTGCCGGTGTCCTGGTGGAGTACGACGTGAGCAGGCTGGCCGGCGGCGAAGTCGTCCGCACGGCCCGGGCCGCCGCGGGGGTGATCGACCGCGAGGTGATCACGATGGACCACCCGTGCGTCTCCTGCGCGATGCGCGGCTCGCTCGTGCAACTGCTGGCGAGCATCGCCGCCGTCGAGCGCTACGGCGTCGCGATCGTGAACGTCCCCGCGGCCGGCGACACGCACGCGATCGCGACCGAGATCGACCACGACACCGACCTGGCCGTCGACGCCGTCGTCACCACCGTCGACACGAGCACCGTGACCGCCGATCTCACCGGCGACCAGCTGATCCGCGAGCGAGGCATCCCGACCGCGGCCGAGGACGGCCGCGCGATCGCCGAGGTCGTCGTACGGCAGCTGGAGTCCGCCAACGCCGCTGTCCTGAGCAGCGAGGACGACACGGTCCGCAGACTGCTGCCGGCGATCAACCCGCAACTGCTGGTCAGGACCACACCGGCCGGGCTGCTCGGCCTCCACCAGAGTGTTCCCAAGGTCGAGCCGGGCTCGATCGCCGCACCGTCAGAACACACGTTGGTCTGGCAGTCGACCCGACCCTTCCACCCCGAGCGGCTGTACGACGCCCTCGAGGACCTGGTCGCCGGCACGGTCCGCGGGCGCGGCACGCTCTGGATCGCGACACAGCACCGCAACCGGCTGAGCTGGGACAGCTTCGGCACGAACATCTCGATCGGCATCCTCGGGCCCTGGCTCGCCGACCTCCCGGCGGACCGCTGGGCGAGTGTCGGGCAGCAGCACCAGACCCGGTCGGCCCTCGAATGGCACCCCGAACACGGCGACCGCGCGTCGTACCTGTCCCTCACCGGCCCTGATCTGGACGAGCGGGAATTACGCGAGCGCCTCGACGGTTGTGTCCTGCGTGCGGACGAAGCGGTCCACCCCCTGACCGATCCGTTCGCCCCCTACTTGGAAGGAAGTACCGCAGCATGAAGAAGGACATCCACCCCGACTACCGCCGGGTCGTCTTCCGGGACAAGTCCGGCAACTTCAGCTTCCTCACCGGTTCGACCCGCGAGAGCACCGAGACCGTCGTCTGGGAGGACGGGAACAGCTATCCCGTCGTCGACGTCGAGATCTCGTCCGCGAGCCACCCGTTCTACACGGGCCAGCAGCGCGTGATGGACACCCAGGGCCGCGTGGAGAAGTTCAAGAAGCGCTACGGCCAGTCGTAAACCCTGGCAACACCACCAGCCCGTCACCCCCACCGAGGGTGACGGGCTGTTTGCTTGCCACTCAAGCAGCAACCGTCGCCTTGTGGCAGAACGCCTGCAGCCAGCGACCATCCGAGCGAACGTAGACCTGGCTGATCCACTCTTCGATCTCGTACGGCGTCGCGTCCCAGGTGCCGGAGCTCGCCTTCCGGGCGGTGAGGACGACGGTGTCGCCCACCCGGGCGAGCCGCTCGCCGCCGACAGTGGTCATCGTGTGATGCTGCAGCCGGCCTGACGCGATCCAGCCGATGATGTCGGCCTTGGAGGTGACTCCGGTGGCGTCGACGGCCACCCAGTCGTCGGTCCAGCAGCTCGCGATCAGCTCGGCGTCGTTGCCGATCAGCACCGCGTCCGACGACGCTGCCTCGGCGCGTACTTCGTCCTTGACTGTCATGCACCCGATTCTCACCCGGCCGGAGCCCGCGCGGGCGCGGCGCCTGCTCCACAGGTCTGGGGAGGATTTGCTGCCCGATTCGGCACGCGATCCTCCCCACGCCGGACGTGTCTCGGATGCGAGACGGCCGATCGGCGGCGGTGCTGTCGGACAGCGGGTGGGCGGATCACACTGTGCGCATGGAACCGGTGGAGCTCACGGGCGCCGGGCTGTCGCCGTTGGAGGCGGTCGCGCTCGGGCAGCGGCGCACGGCGGTGCGGCTCAGCGATGACGCCCGGAAGCGGATGTACGAGTCCGCGCAGGTGGTCGCCGACGTGGCCGGGCGGCGGCCCGTGTACGGGCGGACCACGGGCGTCGGGGCGAACCGGGACGTGCTGACGTCCGACCCGGAACACGGCGCGCGGCTGCTCGGGTCGCACTCCACGACCGGTACGACGTCGTACCCGAAGGACGTCGTACGGCTCGGGCTGCTGATCCGGGTGAACCAGCTCGCCGCGGGCGGATCCGGGCTCGAGCCGGCCGTCGCCGACGCGATCGTGGACCTGCTCAACGACGACGTCCTGCCGAACCTGCACCGCGGCGGCGCGATCGGCACCGGCGACCTCGGCCCGCTCGCCGAGCTCGGCCTCGCGCTCGGCGACGTGATCGACGGGACGAGCGCGCTCCCCCTGCTGTCCAGCAACGCGTTCACGCTCGCGGAATGCTGCTTGGCGTACGTCGAGGCGTCCACGCTGATCAACGTCGTACCGCTGGTCGGCGCCCTGTCCCATGTCGCGCTGCGCGGCAACGCCGAGGTGTACGACGTTCGCGTGCACGAGGCCCGTCCGCAGCCCGGCCAGGTGCGGGTCGCGCGCCGGATGCGCGAACTGCTCGACGACCTGCCGCTCGCGCCCGCGCGGGTCCAGGATCCGTTCGGGCTCAGGGCGTTCGCACAGGTCCTCGGCCCGGCCGTCGACCATTCCGATGCCCTCGGCAACAGTGTGCGGATCGACATCAACGCGGCCGCGGAGAACCCGCTGGTGGCCGGCGACACCGTGCTGCACAACGGCAACTGGCACGCGATGCCGATCGCGCTCGCGCTGGACTCGCTGCGGCTCAGCCTGCACAGTGTCGCGACCCTGTCGACCACCCGGGTGGCGAACCTGGTCGACCCGGACTACACCGGCCTCAGCCGGTTCCTGGCCAGCGGGGCGGAGGCGAGCTCGGGCGTGATGATGATCGAGTACGTCGCCCACGACGCCCTCGCCGCGGTCCGCTCAGCGGCGCAGCCGGCCACTCTCGGTACGGCGACCCTGTCGCGCGGCGCCGAGCTGCACGCCAGCTTCGCCCCGCAGGCCGCCGTACTCACCAAGCAGCTGCTCGACGCCCTCCGCGAGGTCATCGCCAGCGAACTCGTCACGGCCGTCCGCGCGATCCGCCTGGCCGGCCTGACGCCGGACGACCTCGCCCCGGCCGCCGTCGGCCCGTGGCTGGCGGACGCGTTGGCGGCCCTCCCGGGCGACCTGGCCGACCGCTCGCTCCGGGAGGACCTGGAGATCGCCCGCGGGCTCCTCACCCAGTGGGGCGACCGCCAGGTCGAGCACCCGGCGGAGTCCGGCTAGATCCGGTTGTACGCCTTCAGGGTGCGCAGGGCGCCGACGGTCACGATGCCGCGGTACTCGAGGGTCGCGGCCGGGCCCGGCGGCTCCCAGGTGATCGCCCAACCGCCGTCGTCCTGCTGGTCCTCGATCAGGCGGTCCAGGTGGGCCTCGAGCTGGGCCTCGGTGAAGAGCGGGCGCCAGAAGCTGTCCGGCGTCGGCGCGAACTGCAACGGCGTCACGCCGTACGTCGGGTCCGCGGCGTCGGCACGGAACCACTGGAGCTTGGGCAGCCAGTCGCGCACGCGATCGAGGTCCACGTCGGGAGTGTGCTCCAGGAATTCCAGCGCCTCGTGCAGGCCGTGCGCGTCCTCCGGGAACCCGTTCGCCAGCTCGGCGGCGCACCAGGCGCCGGCCTTGTCGCGCCACGGGTGCTCGACGCCGAGCTTGTGCAGCCGGCCGACCAGGCCCGCGGTCGGGTTGATGCCGGGCTGGTAGGTCCACTCAGTGATGTGCTCGGCGCGCGGGTACCCCTCGACCGCCGGACCACACAGCGGCACCGCGCCGTCGGGGGTCGCGACCGAGTCGAGCCAGTCGACCGCCCGCCGGATCATGTCGTCGTCGCGCGCACCGGCCGCGAGCAGCGTGTCGAACGCGACCTCCACGTCCAGCGGCAGGCTGTCCGGACACCGCTTGTCCGGCTCCAGCCCCTGCCCGAACCCGCCGTCGGCGTTCTGGAAGCCCCGCAACGCGTCGACCACCCCCTGCGGGTCGGCCCCCTCGAACACCGAGGCGAAGAGCCGCCGCTCGAGCACCCGAGCGTCGCGCCGTACGAAGTCCCGTCCTGCCGTGAAGATGTCCATGCCCCCACCCTGACCCATCCGCGCCGGCAGGTCTTGAACGAATCGGACGTCAGGGCTCGAAGCGGTAGCCCATGCCGGGCTCGGTGAGCAGGTGTTTCGGGCGGGCCGGGTCGGGTTCGAGTTTGCGGCGGAGCTGGCCCATGTAGAAGCGGAGGTTGCCGCCGGCGGTCTCGTAGCCGGGGCCCCAGACCTCGGTGAGGAGCTGGCGCTGGGACATCAGCTTGCCGGGGTTGCGGACCAGCACCTCCAGGAGGTGCCACTCGGTCGGGGTGAGGCGGATGTCCTCGCCGTTCTCCAGCGTGACGCGCTTGGCGGCCAGGTCGACGACGGCGCCGCCGACCGTGACGACCGGCTGGTCCTGGGCGACGTTGCTGCGGCGGAGTACGGCGCGCATCCGGGCCAGCAGCTCGTCGATCCCGAACGGCTTCGTCACGTAGTCGTCCGCGCCCGCATCGAGCGCCTCGACCTTGTCGGTCTGGTCGGTCCGCCCGGACAGCACCAGGATCGGCGCGTCGGTCCAGCCGCGCAGCCCGCGGATCACGTCGACGCCGTCGAAATCCGGCAGCCCGAGGTCGAGGATCACCAGCTCCGGCGGATGCTGCGCGGCGACCTTCAACGCCGACGTACCGGTGCCGGCCAGGTGCACCTCGTACCCGCGGGCCTTCAGGTTGATCTGCAACGCCCGCACGATCTGCGGCTCGTCGTCGACCACCAGGACTCTCGTCACTCCTGCTCCGATCGTTCGCGGGCGCCCGGCACCGGTGCGTCGGGGCGGAGAGTCGCCGTCGGGATGGCGACCACCATGGTCAGTCCACCACCCGGGGTGTCCTCGGGCTGCAAGGTGCCGTGCATCGCCTCGGCGAGTCCCCGGGCCAGCGCCAGGCCGAGCCCGACGCCGACCGTGTTGTCGGTGTCGCCGAGTCGCTGGAACGGCGCGAACACCCGGTCCCGGTCCGCCCGCGGGATCCCCGGGCCGCGGTCGACCACCCGGATCTCCACGGTGTCGCCGAGCGCGCTCCCGGTGATCAGCGGGGCCCGGCCGGGCGGCGAGTAGCGGATCGCGTTGGCGAGCAAGTTCGCCACGACGCGTTCGAGCAGTGCCGGGTCCGCCTCGACCAGCGGCAGCGTGTCCGGGACGTCGACGGTCACCTGGTCGGCGTCGTCGCCCAGCTCGGACAGTACGCCGGGGAGGATCTCGTCGAGCGCCATCGGCCGGGTGAAGACCGGCAGTACGCCGGCCTGCAGCCGACTCAGGTCGAGCAGGTTGTCCACCAGCCGCGAGAGCCGGTCGAGCGACTCGTCCGCGGTCTCCAGCAGCTCTTCGCGCTCGGACTCGCTCCACTCCACGTCATCGCTGCGCAGCGACGTCACCGACGCCTTCGCCGACGCCAACGGAGACCTCAGGTCGTGGCCTACGGCCCGCAGCAGCGCCGTACGCAGCTTGTCGGCCTCGGCCAGCGGCTTCGCCTCGGCGGCGGCCTCACTTAGCCGGGCCCGATCGACGAGGGCCGCCGCGTGGGCCGCGAACGCCCCGACCAGCCGCCGCTCGTCCGCCTCCAGTTGATGGCCCTGCAGCACCAGCACCAGGTCGTCGCGGGCCGGGATCTCCGCGTCGGCCTCCTCCGGCCGGGTGCAGGTGAGCGTCCCGGCCGACGCCACCGGGCGCCAGACCTCGGTCAGCTCGTCGTCGTCCACACGCTCCATCAGGCACGCCCCGGTCATGCCGAAGGCCTCGCGGACCCGCTCCAACAGGGCGGGCAGCGCGGTCTCGCCCCGTAGGACCGACCCGGCCAGCGTCGCGAGCGTCTCCGACTCCGCTGCCGCCCGGGCCGCCTGCCTCGTACGGCGGGCCGCGCGGTCGACGACCGAGCTGACCATCGCCGCGACCATCACGAAGATCGCCAGCGCGAGCGCGTTGTTGACCTCGGCGATCGTGAACGTCCGCGTCGGCGGGGTGAAGAAGTAGTTGAGGACCAGCGAACCGCCGATCGCGGTGACCATCGCCGGCCACATGCCGCCGACCAGCGCGACCACGACCACCGCGAACAGGAACGCCAGCACGTTGCTCGTCAGGTTCAGCGTGTCACCGCCGAGGCCGAGCAACAGCGCCAGCAGCGGCGGCAGGACGATCGACAGCACGAAACCCTGGATCTTGCGGCGCCGGGAGAGCGCGCCACGCAGCCGCGGCAGCCGGCCGCGGCCCATCTGCGAGTGGGTGACGAGGTGGACGTCGATGTCGCCGGAATCGCGGATCGTGGTGGCGCCGATGCCCGGGCCGGTGAACAGCGACCCGAGCCGCGAGCGGCGGCTGCCGCCGAGCACCAACTGGGTGGCGTTCTCCGCGCGCGCGAAGGTGAGCAGCGCGGCCGGGATGTCGTCGCCGACCACCTGGTGGTAGGTGCCGCCGATCTTCTCGACCAGGTTGCGCTGCTCGGCGAGCTTGGTCGGGTTCGCGCCGGTCAGGCCGTCGGAGCGCGCGACGTGCACAGCCAGCACGTCACCGCCGGCGGACCGGGCGGCGATCCGGGCGGCGCGCCGGATCAGCGTCTCCCCCTCGGGGCCGCCGGTGAGCGCGACCACGACCCGCTCCCGGGTGTCCCAGGTCGAGTCGATGTCGTGCTGGGCACGGTACTGCTGCAGGCCGGCGTCCACCCGGTCGGCGAGCCACAGCAACGCCAGCTCCCGCAGCGCGGACAGGTTGCCGACTCGGAAGTAGTTGCCCAGGGCAGCGTCCACCTTGTCGGCGGCGTAGATGTTGCCGTGCGCCATCCGCCGGCGCAGCGCCTCCGGCGTCATGTCGACGAGCTCGATCTGGTCCGCGGCCCGGACCACCCGGTCCGGGACTGTTTCCTGCTGCGGTACGCCGGTGATCTTCTCGACCACATCGTTGATCGACTCGAGGTGCTGGATGTTCAGCGTCGAGATCACGTCGATCCCGGCGGTCAGCAGCTCCTCGATGTCCTGCCAGCGTTTCTCGTTCCGGCTGCCCGGGACGTTGGTGTGCGCCATCTCGTCGATCAGCGCGACCTCCGGCCGCCGGGCCAGGACCGCGTCCAGGTCCATCTCGGTGAAGCTGGCGCCGCGGTGGTCGAGGATCCGCCGCGACACCGTCTCCATGCTGTCGAGCATCTCTTCGGTGTACTTGCGGCCGTGGGTCTCCACCAGGCCGACCACGACGTCGGTGCCCCGGGCATGCCGGCGACGGCCCTCGCCCAGCATCTTGTAGGTCTTCCCAACGCCGGGCGCGGCCCCCAGATAGATCCGCAGATGCCCGCGGCCGCTCCTGCTCATACGCCCATGCTCTCAGAGTGCCGCGAGAGCGCTGTTGAGCTTCACGACGTTCACGCGAGGCTCACCCAGGAAGCCGAGGGTGCGACCCTCCGTGCTCTCCTTGACGAGTTCCTGCACCTTCGCCACCGACAGGCCCCGCTCCCGCGCGACGCGGTCGACCTGCAGAGCGGCGTACGCCGGGCTGATGTCCGGGTCGAGACCGCTGCCACTGGCCGTGACCGCGTCCGGCGGGACCTGGGCCGGGGCGACGCCTTCCAGCGCCGCGACCGCCTGGCGCCGCTCGTCGACCGCGGCGACCAGGTCCGCGTTGTTCGGGCCGAGGTTCGACCCGCCGCTGGCGGCCCCGTCGTAGTCGCTCGCGGACGGGCGGGTCTGGAACCACTTCGGGTCGGCGACCATGATCGGCTCGCCGTCGGAGTCCTTCTTGCCGCTGTCCATCGTGTACACCTGGCCGATCAGGTCCGAGGCGACGTCCTTGCCGTCGACCTTCACGATCGAGCCGTTCGCGTTCCCGTGGAACAGCACCTGCGAGACGCCGGTCATCACCAGCGGATAGGCGATACCGAGCACCACGGTGAAGAACAAGAGCACTCGGACCGCTACGCCGAACCGGCGGAAACTGCTTGTCATCGACAACTACCTTTCAGCGCAGACCCGGGATCAGCGAGATCACCAGGTCGAGGAGCTTGATCCCGGCGAACGGGCTGATCAGGCCGCCGACGCCGTACACCAGCAGGTTGCGGCGCAGCATCGCCGACGCCGAGGACGGCCGGTACCGGACGCCGCGCAGCGCCAGCGGCACCAGCAGCACGATGATGAGGGCGTTGAACACGATCGCCGACACGATCGCCGACTGCGGCGAGTGCAGGCCCATGATGTTCAGCTTGTCCAGCCCGGGGTATGCCGCCGCGAACAGCGCCGGCAGGATCGCGAAGTACTTCGCCACGTCGTTCGCGATCGAGAACGTGGTCAGCGAACCGCGGGTGATCAGCAGCTGCTTGCCGATCTCGACGATCTCGATCAGCTTGGTCGGGTTCGAGTCGAGGTCGACCATGTTGCCGGCCTCCTTGGCCGCCGACGTCCCGGTGTTCATCGCCACCCCGACATCGGCCTGGGCCAGCGCCGGAGCGTCGTTGGTGCCGTCGCCGGTCATCGCGACCAGGCGACCGCCCTCCTGCTCCTTCTTGATCAGCGCCATCTTGTCCTCGGGCGTCGCCTCGGCCAGGAAGTCGTCGACCCCGGCCTCGTCGGCGATCGCCTTCGCGGTCAGCGCGTTGTCGCCGGTGATCATCACGGTCCGGATGCCCATCGCGCGCATCTGGTCGAAACGCTCCCGCATCCCTTCCTTGACGACGTCCTTGAGGTGGATCACGCCGAGCGCACGGGCCGTCCCGTCGATGCTCTCGGCAACGACCAGCGGGGTGCCGCCGGAGGCCGAGATGCCGTCGACGATCTCGCCGAGCCGCGGGTCCGTCGTACCGCCGTGCCGGGTGATCCAGGTGTTCACCGCACCTGCGGCGCCCTTGCGGACCTGCCGGCCGTCGACGTCCACGCCGCTCATCCGGGTCTGCGCGGTGAACTCCACGAACGTTGCGTGCGGCAACTCCCCGGTGTGCCGTTCGCGCAAGCCGTACCCGGTCTTCGCGAGTACGACGACGGACCGGCCCTCCGGCGTCTCGTCGGCGAGGCTGGACAGCTGCGCCGCGTCGGCCAGCTCTGTGTCGGACACGCCGTCCACCGGGATGAACTCGGCCGCCTGCCGGTTCCCCAGCGTGATGGTTCCGGTCTTGTCCAGCAGCAGGGTGTTCACGTCCCCGGCGGCCTCGACCGCGCGGCCGGACATCGCCAGCACGTTGCGCTGCACCAACCGGTCCATACCCGCGATCCCGATCGCGGACAGCAGCGCGCCGATCGTGGTCGGGATCAGGCAGACCAGCAGGGCCACCAGGATCACCAGACTCAGGTTCGTGTGCGCGTAGTTCGCGAACGTCGGCAGCGTGACGGTCGCGATCAGGAACACGATCGTCAGGCTCGCCAGCAGGATGTTCAGCGCGATCTCGTTCGGCGTCTTCTGCCGCGACGCGCCCTCGACGAGCGCGATCATCCGGTCGATGAAGCTCTCGCCGGGTTTGGTGGTGATCTTCACGACGATCCGGTCCGAGAGCACCTTCGTGCCGCCGGTGACCGCGCTGCGGTCGCCGCCGGACTCGCGGATGACGGGCGCCGACTCGCCGGTGATCGCCGACTCGTCCACACTCGCGACACCCTCGACGACGTCACCGTCGCCGGGAATGATCTGTCCGGCCTCGACGACGACCAGGTCGCCGAGCCCCAACTGGGTGGCCGGGACCTGTTCCTCGTCGCCGTCCGCCGTCAGCCGGCGCGCGGTCGTCTCGGTCTTGGCGCGGCGCAGCGTCTCGGCCTGGGCCTTGCCCCGGCCCTCCGCGACCGCCTCCGCGAGGTTCGCGAAGATCACGGTCAGCCAGAGCCAGACCACGATCCACCAGACGAACACGCTGGAGTCGGTGACGGCGAAGATCGTCGACGCGACCGCGCCGACCTCGACCACGAACATCACCGGGTTCCGCACCATCACCCGCGGGTCGAGCTTGCGCAGCGCGTCCGGCAGCGAGGTGAGCAGCATCTTCGGGTCGAACAGGCCCGACGGCGCCTTCTTCGGGGCCGCCGCCGGTTTCGCGACGGGCGGCGTGGGTGGGATGGTCAGCGTGGTCACAGTCCCTCCGCGAGGGGTCCGAGAGTCAGTGCGGGGAAGTAGGTCAGGCCGGTCACGATCACGACGACGCCGACGAGCATCGTCACGAACAAGGCCTTGTGGGTGGGCAGCGTGCCCTGGGTCACCGGGACCGGCTGCTGCTGGGCGAGCGACCCGGCCAGGGCCAGCGCCAGCACGATCGGCACGAACCGGCCGAGGAGCATCACCAGGCCGAGGGCAGTGTTGTAGAACGGGATGTTCCCGCTCAGTCCGGCGAACGCGCTGCCGTTGTTGTTACCGGCCGACGTGAAGGCGTACAGCACCTCGGAGAACCCGTGCGGGCTGTCGGTGTTGAGGATCGAGGCCCGCGCCACCGCGAGTCCCATCGCGATCGAGGCGCCGACCAGGACGACGGTCGGCGTCGCGAGGATGTACATCGAGACCAGCTTCATCTCGCGGGCGGTGATCTTCTTCTTCAGGTATTCCGGGGTGCGCCCGACCATCAGGCCCGCGACGAACACGGTGAGGATCGCCAGGATCAGCATCCCGTACAGCCCGGTGCCGGTGCCGCCCGGCGACACCTCGCCGAGCATCATGTGGAACAGCGTCGTCCCGCCGCCGAGTGCGGTGTACGAGTCGTGCATCGAGTTCACCGCGCCGGTCGAGGTACCCGTCGTCGAGGTCGCGAACAGCGCCGACGCCCATTCGCCGAAGCGCGTCTCCTTGCCCTCCATCGCGGCGCCCGCGGCCTGGGTCGCCGTACCGGCTCCCTGGTTCTCGAAGAACGTGGCGGAGAACGTGAACGCCGCCCACAGCGTGCCCATCACGCCGAGGATCGCGTACCCCTGCCGCTTGTCCTTCACCATCAGGCCGAAGGTCCGGGTGATGCACACCGGGATGACCAGCAGCAGGAAGATCTCGAACAGGTTGGACAGCGGATTCGGGTTCTCGAACGGGTGCGCCGAGTTGGCGTTGTAGTAACCGCCGCCGTTGGTGCCGAGCTCCTTGATGACCTCCTGGCTGGCCACCGGGCCGCCCGGGAGGTGCTGGGTCTGGCCGACCACCGACGTGACCTCGTGCCCGCCGGAGAAGTTCTGGACGACACCCGTCGCGACCAGCACGACGGTGCCGACGACCGCGATCGGCAGCAGGATCCGCAGCGTGGTCCGGGTCAGGTCGACCCAGAAGTTGCCGAGCCGGTCGGTCTTCGCACGGGCGAACCCGCGGATCAGCGCGACCGCGACCACCATGCCGACGGCCGCCGACAGGAAGTTCTGGACGGCGAGACCGGCGAACTGGACCAGGTGGCCCATGACCGCCTCGGGCACGTAGTTCTGCCAGTTGGTGTTCGAGACGAAGGACGCGGCAGTGTTGAACGCCAGCCCGGACTCGACGTTCGGCAGCCCGAGCGACAACGGCAGCCAGTGCTGGAGCCGCTGCAGCAGGTACAGCAGGACGACGCTGACCGCGGAGAACGCGAGCAGCGACCGGGCGTAGACCGCCCAGGTCTGGTCGGCCTTCGAGTCGACGCCGAACAGCTTGTACGTCGCCCGCTCCACCCGCAGGTCCTTGTCGGAGGTGTAGACGCGAGCCATGTACCCGCCCAGCGGCCGGTAGACCGCCGCCAGGCACAGGATCAGGAGGCCGACCTGCAACAGGCCGGCCGCGGTGTCGGACATCAGAACCTCTCGGGGAAGATCAGGGCGGCGATCAGATAGAGGACCAGAGCAGCGGCCACGACCAGGCCGGCGATGTTCTCGGCGCTCACAATTTCTCCACTCCGCGCAGCGCGAACCAGACGGCCGCGAACACGACGACGGTGAGTGCGAGGTAGACGACGTCACCCATGACGACCCGACCTCACGATGAAGGTGCTCATGGGTTCAACTGGACACCGCTAGCTGCCCGGTCAGGAGGGTTCTCGCAGGGCTCTCACACCCGCTGACACAGCTCTCACAGGCTTCTCACATACTTACGCCTGGCACATCAGTCGACAGATGAGGGAAGAACACGCACGTGACTGAACTGGACATCCCCGCCCCCGCCGAGCAGTTCTTCTCCGCGGAGACCCGGACCGCGCTCGCCGACGCGAGCCGCAAGCTCGCCGAGCGGCTCCAGGCACACACCGACGCGCTGCTCGCGATGACGGGCGACGAGGACCACACCACGCTGTTCGAGCACAACGCCGCGCTCGAGGGCGTGGTCGAGGACTGGAACGACGCGGTCTTCGAACACACCGGTACGGCGCCGCTGCTGCTCGACGACACGGTCGACGACGAGGACGAGGAGGTCGAGCAGGACCAGGCGATCAGCGTCGTCTCACGGTTCGACCTGCGCGTGGTCGACCTGGACGCGCTGCTGGAGGCCGGTCGCGCCGCGCAGGAGCGGCACCCGGCCGAGCTGGACGAGTCCGGCGACCGCGAGCCGGTCGACTCCGCCGAGCAGGCGATCTACGAGATCAGCCGTGAGGTCGGCGAGGCCTGGTTCGAGCTGCCCGGTATCGAGATGGTCGCCGGCGCCCGCGCGTACGTCGTCCCCGAGGCGCCGTTCGAGCCGCTCGACGCGGACGCCGAGGACGTCGTCACCGAACTGATCGCCCCGAACGGCGTGGCCACCCACGCCGAGACCTGGGCCTAGAGCAGTAGCTCACCGTCCAGCACCGTGACGGCCCGGCCCTTGAGGTAGACGCGGTCGCCGGCCGGTACGACCTGGACGACACCGCCTCGGGCGGACGCCTGGTAACCCACCAGCTCGTCCCGCCCGAGGCGCTCGGCCCAGTACGGCGCCAGGCTCGTGTGCGCGCTCCCCGTCACCGGGTCCTCCGGGATCCCGCTCGCGGGCGCGAAGAAGCGCGACACGAAGTCGTACTCGGACCCCTGTGCCGTCACGATCAGCCCGCGGAGGCTGTCGCGCTGCGTGATCTCGGCGATCGCGTCGTAGTCCGGTACCGCCGCGAGCACCGTGGACTCGTCACGGACGACGACCAGCAGGTCACGGAGCTCGCCGGTGACGTAGACCTCGCCGGGCTCCACCGCCAGCGCGGCCGCGAGCCCGTCCGGAACAGGGACCTCGATCGGCCGGTTGACCGGGAAATCCAGGGTGATCCCGTCCTCGGCGATATCCGCCACCAGCACGCCACTCAACGTCGCGAACGACGTCTTCCCGGACACCTTCCCGTCCGCCGCCAGCACGTGAGCGGTCGCCAGCGTCGCATGCCCGCAGAGCACCACTTCCTTCGTCGGCGTGAACCAGCGCAGGTCCCACTCCGCCGCGGCCCCCGCCGACGGCCGGACGAACGCGGTCTCGGCGTGCTTCATCTCGGCCGCCACGGACCGCATCCAGTCCTCGTCCGGCCACTCCCCGGCCTCGAGCACACAGACCCCGGCCGGATTTCCGGTGAAGGGCCGGTCGGCGAACGCATCAACCACGCGGATCCTCATCCCCCGACGCTAACGAGTCCAGCCGGGCCGCTTCCATAACCACTTTCCCGCCGAGTGGCCTTGAACCGCTTCGGCGTACGGGACGTATCGACTGGTGTCCCGCATACCTATCGAGGGGGAAGTGTCATGTCACTGCGCTCGAAAGGCCGTCCGCTCGCGGTCGTGACCGCGCTGGTCAGCGGTCTCGCGCTGATCGCGCCGGCCACCGCCGACGCACACCGGTCCCGTCCGCCACTCGCCGTACAACAGGTCAACCTGGTCTCCGACCAAGCCGGCAAGGCCGCGCTCCAGGACGCCGACCTCGTCAACCCGTGGGGCCTGTCGCTCGGCGCGACCACCCCGTTGTGGTCGTCGAACAACGGTACGGACTCGTCCACGCTGTACTCGTCCGCACCGGGCTCCAGCACCGCGACCAAGGTGCCCACCGTCCGGGTGACGCTGCCGGCGCCGACCGGGCAGGTGTCGAATCCGGGCACCGGCTTCGTACTCAGCAACGGCACCACCAGCGCGCCGGCCCGGTTCATCTTCGCCACCGAGACCGGTCAGATCGCCGCCTGGAGTCCACAGGTCGACGCGTTGATCGGCCCGGCCGAGATCAAGGCCACGACACCCGGCGCGAACTACAAAGGGCTGGCGCTCGCGACGACCGGATCAGGGGACCGGTTGTACGCCGCCAACTTCGCGCAGAAGCGGATCGACGTCTTCGACAGCTCGTTCCAGCCGGTGAAGCTGCCGCGCTGGGCGTTCCGCGACGTCCGGCTGCCTCGGGGCTACGCACCCTTCAACGTGCAGACGCTGAACGGACGCATCTTCGTCGCCTACGCGCTGCTCGACCCGAAGACGGACGACGAGATCGCCGGCCCCGGTCGCGGGTTCGTCGACGTGTACACGGTCGACGGCAAGCTGATCACCCGCGTCGCGTCCCGCGGCACGCTGAACGCTCCGTGGGGTCTCGCCCTGGCCCCGGCCGCCTGGGGTCTGCCGACCGGCACGCTGCTCGTCGGCAACTTCGGCGACGGCCACATCACCGTGTTCCGCCCGGGGCGGTACGGCGGCTATCACTTCGCCGGCCAACTCCGCGGCGCCAACGGCAAGACCCTGGCGATCGACGGCCTCTGGGCCCTCCTCCAAGGCACCGCCACCACCGGCGGCACCGACGTCCTGTGGTTCTCCGCCGGCCCCGACGACGAAACCCACGGCCTGCTCGGCCAGCTCAGACGATGAGCGCTTTCTCGAACCAATGGTGGGCGTAGGGCTCGTTGTTGAAGGGCGGGACTTCCTGGTATCCCGCTGAGCGGTAGAGCGCGATCGCCTCAGTCAGGTGGTGGTTGGTTTCCAGGCGTACGGCGGGTGCGTGATGCGCAGCCGCCGTACGCTCGAGCTCGGACAGCAGGCGGCGGCCGAGCCCCAGGCCGCGTGCATCCGGAGACACCCACATGCGCTTGATTTCGGCTGGTTCGTCGCCGTGCAGTTTCAGGCCGCCGCAACCGACCGGCTCCGCGTGCAGCGTTGCTACGAGCAACAAGCCCGCGGGCAGGGTCAGCTCGGCGTTGCCGGCGGAGATGCTGCGAGCCGGGTCGAAGCCGGCGTCGAACCGTCGCGCGAGCTCGGCGAAGTACTCCGACAGGCAGTACTGCGCCGCCGGCAACCGTGGATCCATCACCTCCACCCGGACCATCGACGCCGTCAGCAACCGCGTCACCTCGTCCATCGCCACGACCAGCCGCTGACGTTGGCCCTCGCTCAGAGGCTCCAGGATCGCGGTGGCGAGCTGGTCCGAACGCTCGTCCAGCACCTGCCGCTCGGCGAGTCCCTTCGACGTCAACCGCGCCATCCGGACCCGCGCGTCCGCCGTACTCGGCTCGACCCGGACCAGCCCGGCGCGTTCCAGCGACCGCAGCAGCCGGCTCACGTACCCGGAGTCGAGATCTAGGCGAGCACGCAGCGATCGCACGTCGCACCCGGCGGCCCCGATCTCCCACAGCACCCGGTCCTCCCCGAGCGGCCGGCCGCGCGCGAGGTAGTCCTCCTGCAACGCCCCGACGCGTTGCGTCACCATCCGGTTGAACCGCCGGACCTCCGCGACATCCATTCTCTGACTTTAGTCAGATATCTCGCGGCTAGCGAGCCCGGGCGATCGCCTGGATCGCCCGGAGGCGGCCGTCACCCAGAGCCGCGGTCAGGTTCTCGAGACGCCGGCGGAAGTCGGGGACGAACGCCTGGAGGCCGAGCGGACTGGGTGGCAACGACTGGATCGTCCGCATCACGGGCCCGATCTGCTCGGTCAGGTCGACCCAGTGCTCGACTGTGAAACCCGCTGCTTCGAGAGCGTCGCGCAGCTCGGCGGGCGTACTGAGGTGCGTGTGCCCGGGTCCATCGGCCCACGGCAACGGATAGTCGAGCTCGCCCCCGCCACCGGCCGTGATGTCCCACAACGCCAGTTGGCCGCCGCTGCTCAGAACCCGCCTCGCCTCCCCGTAGAGGCGACCCTTGTCGGCCACGTTCATCTGGACATGCTGGCTGAACACGGCATGGAACGAGGCGTCGTCGAAGGGCAGCGCGGTCACGTCCGCCTGCCGTACGGCGATCTTGCCCTCCAGGCCGACCAGGTGATCGAGCCAGTCGGCGATCTCGCAGTACTCGCCGGACAGGTCGGCAGCCGTCACGGCGCAACCGAACCTCGCGGCGAGATAGCGCGCCGTACCGCCGATACCGGCACCCGCATCCAGCACCGCACTGGTCTCGGTAAGGCCGACCAGGTCAGCCAGCTGGACGGTCGCAAGCCGGCCGCCCGTGTGGAAATCCTCCAGCAGCGCGAGATCCTCGGCTCGCAGGTCGGTCAGATCTTTGCCCGCGGCCACGAGCGCCTGCTCGATGCCGGTCCGGGCCCTGCCCGTTCGGTACGGGATAGCGAGGTCGGTCATCTTCTCCCCCTTTGTGGACACTGTCCACATTAGCTCGCGCAAGTGGACAGTGTCCACATTGTTATCCTGAGCCGATGAGCGAGCCGGAGGTAGCGCCCCCGCGGCGTCGGCGCCCGCGGGGCGATGTCCGGGCCGGCCTGGTCGCCGCCGGGATCGAGCTGGCGCGCACCGGCGGGCCGGACGCCGTGGTCCTGCGTGAGGCGACGCGGATGGTCGGCGTCGTCCCGAACGCGGCGTACCGGCACTTCGCCGATCGCGACGAGCTGCTCGCCGAGGTCTGCACCGCGGCGATGAACGAGCTGGCCGACCGGATGGCGGCCGGGATCGGCCGGGTCCGCGGCGGGCGCGGGAACCCCGGCGCGGCACAACGCCGGCTGGCCGCGATCGGAACGGCGTACCTCGAGTTCGCTCGTGCGGAGCCCGGCCTGTTCGCCACGGCCTTCGCCGTACCGCAGCGGCACGCCTACGCCGCGGGCGCCGAGAATGCTCGCACTCCGCTGGGCCTGCTCCGTGATGCGCTCGACGAACTGGTCGAGGCCGGCGTTCTCGACCGGCAACGACGCGAGGGCATCGAGTACCCGATCTGGTCGATCGTTCACGGCACGGCCGTGCTCACCGGTCAGGGCCCGCTCCGCGACGCGCCGGCGGCCGACCTCCGCCGGATCGAGGCTCAGACGCTGGCCTTCATCGGCACCGGCCTCACGTGACGCGAGGCCGGACCCAGAAGGGGCCCGGCCTCGGTGTTGTGGCTCCGTCAGTCGATGGGGCGGAGCTCGTCGGCGTACGAGACGGAGACCCGGCGGAGCACGCCGTCCTTGACCGAGTACTGCCCCATCCGCCACAGCGGCGGGCTGTACGCGTGAACCGTGACGCTGCCCTTGTCGAGGCCGGTCAGGCGGTGGATGTGGTCGGGGCCGAAGCCGTACACGTCGCCCGCCTCGACCTCGGTCTCGATCGAGTCGGTGCCGATCGCGAGGTTGTGCTCGACGAGCTTGCCGCGGGCGACCGCGACCGCGCCGGACGAGACGTCGTGGTCGTGCCAGCCGGTGTCGTTCACGGGAGTCCAGCAGATCAGCCAGACGTCGACGTTCGCGTCCCGGTGCAGCGAGGCGAAGACCCGCTCCTCGTCGCTGTACGCGACCTGGTCCTCCCACAGGTGCGGCTGCGCGGCGATCGACGCCGCCAGCTCGGACAGCTCCGCGGGCGTCAGGTCCCGCCCCGGAAGGTCGTCCAGCGACAGACAGTTGTTGAGCTCCACGAGCCGGCTGGCCTGACGCGCCGGGACGTCGGGAACGTCGATGGGCTGAGCAGTCACTGCACTCCCCTCTCAGGAGTAGCTGAACCGGCGCCGAACAGCAGCCGGTACGGATTGTCGTGGCGGATCACCGCGGTCGCGGCGTCGCCCTGGCGGAGGTCGGCGGCATCGGCGTACGGCCGGTCGGTGCCGTGCACGACCTGGTCGATGCCGAGGACCCGCGCGACCGCGTCGATCCCCTGCGGGCCGTAGCTCGAAGTGTCGACGTACAGATTCGGGTCGATGGTGCCGAGCCGGCCGCCGCGCGCGGTCAGCCGCTCGTGATGCACCGGCGCGAGGCCGGCCGCGGCGACGAAGCACAGCCGCAGCTCGGGGAACGAGCGTCGCCCGCCGAACGCGTGCCACGCCCACCAGGCCGCCTGCAGCTGGGTCGTGTAGTCGACGACAGGCGCCCACCACCCCGGCGCCTCGGTCGAACGTGCCTTGCCGGGGTGCACGAGGATCGGCTTGCCTTGCCGCTCGACGGCGCGCAGCAGTTCACCCTGGGCCTCCCAGCCGGCTGGCGTCGTGAGCACGTGGGCGGGCAGCTGCAGACCCAGGAAGCCGTTATCCAGAAGGTCTTCCAGCCCTGCGACGTCAGGCTCTCGCAGATCCACCGAAGCCCAGGCGCGGAACGGCTTCGGGAACTCAGCGGCACCCTCATGCCAGGCAGCAAGCAGGTCGGCGTCGCCGAGCTCCTCGACACCGAGCGGGCTCGACAGCGAGACGGCGGCCAGCGCCGTACCGGCGTCCTGCTCGATCGCGGCCCGCTTGCCGAGCTCGTGCGCGGCCGGATCCACCTCGTACGGCACTTCGGTCGTGCAGTGCAGCGTCCAGCCGTCGAGGTACGGCGGCTCGCGGCGGGCCCGGAGCCGGTCGACGAACGCCTCCGGCCAGAGGTGCTGATGGACGTCGATCATCGCGCCCTCCTCTCGCCGGTTTGATCAGATTGAAGCGCTTCAGGATGGTTAGAGTGAAGCGCTTCAAAGGAGCGTCTGTCAAGTTTCTGTCCACGGCGGGAGTTAGGGTCTTGGACATGTCCGGAACCGGCCGGAGGCCAACCCTCAAGGACATCGCCGCCGAGACCGGGCTCTCGATGGCCGCCGTGTCGTACGCACTGCGTGGTCTGCACGGCACCCCCGAGACCCGTCAGCGGGTCCAGGACGCCGCCGAGCGCCTCGGCTACCAGGCCGATCCGGTCGCCCGCGCGCTCGCGTCGGGGCGCAGCGGCTCGGTCGGCGTCCTGTGCGCCTCGCTCGAGGACCTCTGGCAGCAACGCGTCGCCGCGGCCCTCGGCCGCGAACTCCTGGCCCCGGACCGCAACGCCTGGATCATCGACTCCGCCGGCGACGCCGGTCGCCAGCTCGAGCTCGCCCAGCACCTCGTCGACCACCGCGCCGACGCGATCGTGGTGATCCCGATCGACCCGGCCGCGAAGGCCTGGGCCGACATCGCCCGCGAGGTCCCGGTGATCGCGATCGGCGACGAGCTGCCCGGCGCCAAAGCCAAGTCCGAGGTGATCCTCGACAACGAGACCGGCGTGACCACCGCGCTGCACCGCCTCGCCAACGCCGGCCACCGCGACATCGCCGTCCTGAGCCCGACCCGCCGCCTGGAGGTCGAACGCCCCGCCGAGGTCATCGCACAACGCGTGGCTCTCGACCTCGGCCTGAAGCTCCGGCTCCTGCAGTGCCCGCACGACCTGCCCGGCGCGACCGAGGTTGCCCGCTCCCTGCTCACCGGCGACGGCCGCCCGACCGGCATTCTCGCCCTCGCCGACTCGATGGCCTTCGGCGTGTACGCCGCCAGCGGCGAACTCGGCCTGCGCATCCCGGAGGATCTGTCTCTGCTCGGCTACGACGACCAGCCGATGTCCCAGCTCCTCACGCCGCCGTTGTCGACCTTCCACTGGCCCCTCGACGACCTGGTCAGCCACGTCGTCTCCCGCGTGACCTCGGCCGTAGACACCAACCGCCGAGTCCGCCGCACAACCCTCACGCCAACCCTCATCGAACGCGGCTCGGTAGCCACCCCACCCACCTGAACAGGGCAGCCACCGATACGCGACAGATTCCACCCGACCGAAACTAAACTAATTCACTGCACTTACTACCCGACGTCCAAGATCCGGACGACCCCGCATGCGATGCGGCCAGCCTCACCCGCAACTCGGCGCCGGCGCCCACGCAGCGCCCGCAGCCCGGCGCCAGCTCAGCCACAGCGCGCCCGCGGCCCGGCGGCAGTTCAGCCGCAGCACGCCCAGGGCCCGGCGGCGGCTCACCCCGCAGCTCGGCCGAAGCTCACCCTGCGGCTCGGCGGCAGTTCAGCTGCAGCGCGCCTGGGGCTCGGCGCCAGCGCGCCGCAGCTCGGCGGCGGCTCGGCCGCAGATCACCCCGCCGCCCGCCCGCAGGTCACCGCAGCTCACCCCGCGGCTCAGCCGAAGCTCACCCCCGCGGCTCAGCCGAGCTCGGCCGCAGTTCAGCCGCGGGCTCGGCGGCTCAGCGCGCCCGCGGCTCGGCAGCAGTTCAGCCGCAGCGCGCCTGGACTCGGCGGCGGCTCGGCGGCGGCTCGGCGGTGGCTCGGCGGCTCGGCCGCACCTCACCCCGCAGCGCGGGCGTCCAGGCGCCACGTCTGCTCACACCGAGGCCTGGTGCAACGGCCCGCGTCACCAAGATCTGAGCCGGAAGTGCATCGGCACCGGCGGACCGCCACAGCACGGTGCTCGGGCACCCAGCCCAGCGACTCGCGCGCAACGACCCCACCCATGGTGTCTCAGGGTCTTGCTGCAAACCCGCAGCGCGGATACTAGCCCTCGGCGCCATATCCGACCTCCAGGACCCGGCTCGTGCGCTGGCAGGTGCTGCGGGCGCGGCTTGATGCTGCAGGCCCGGCCTGATGCTGGGGCCTCGTGCCGTGCGGGAAGGCGCCGGCACAAAAATGTGGGCACAGAATTTAGGTACAGAGATTAGGTATAGAAATGTTAAGGGCCACCCCTAGTGGGGTGGCCCTTAACAGTGTGAATGTCCGGCGGCGTCCTACTCTCCCACGACCTCCCGGTCGCAGTACCATCGGCGCTGGCGGGCTTAACTTCCAGGTTCGGAATGGAGACTGGGTGTTTCCCCGACGCTATGGCCACCGAAACTCTATAGAAATATCAAATCAAACACACACAAGCCACGAGCGGCTGGGGTTTGACCGTATTCCGGGAACCGTACAGTGAACGCGAAACCTTCTGTTACTTGTAGCGCAGCCAGCGACCCACAAAGAAGTATTTGTTGGTGTGTGACAAGCCCTCGGCCTATTAGTACCAGTCAGCTCCACACCTTACGGCGCTTCCACTTCTGGCCTATCAACCCAGTGG